>NZ_JASERT010000001.1:1542500-2855210 GCF_030027245.1 Asticcacaulis sp. EMRT-3 | reverse complement strand
TATCGGCCACCAGCCGCGACAGCCGCGCCTCGTCATAGACTGTGGTGATAATGGTTTTCAGCTCGTCCCACGATTTGGCGGGCTGGATATTGACCTCGATCACGCCGGGATCGGGCGTCACCGACAGGCTTTCGACGCGGTGATCGCGCGGCGGGGCATAGCCTTCGATCACCACCGGCAGGGCCAGCCTTGCCGCCACGGCCTCGATGGCGTGGATCAGGTCGAGATAGTGCTCGATATAGGAGAGCGGCGGCAGGAACAGGCACAGCTTGCCGCCGCGCACCTCGGCGCACAGGGCCGAGCGGACAAGGCCGTTCGTCCCTTCCTCCCCTGTAGCGAAGCGTACGGGGGAGGTGGCGCGCGCCGTCGCGCCGGAGGGGGCCTTTCCCCCATACCGCGCCACAGCCTGCGCTGCGTCCGGCAAGGTGTCCGTGGCCGCAAAGGGCGAGCGTTCCGGAAACAGGTGCGCCGCCAAAAGTTTCGGTTCCACCACCGGCAGGGCGCCGAGCGGCAGGCGCAGGCCCACCGGCGAATCGCCCGGTATCAGCAGCATTTTCTCGGTGCGGAACGTCCACCTATGGCTCATCCAGCCATCGCTGACCGCCGAAAACATCAGCGGCAGCACATAGCCGGTTGGCTTGCCGACATTGTCATCCAGCTTCGCTTGCAGGCGCTTGCGCTCGGTCGCCTCATAAAGATCGGCTTCGAGCATTTCGTCCTCGACCGGGATGCGCTGCTCCTTCCACAAAAGGTAAGGAATATCCTCATAGGCGGGCAGGACATAGCCCTCGCCCACCCCCAGAGTCTCGGCCAGTTGGCGCAGGAAATCGCCCGCCGCATCGGGCTGTAACGCGCCTGAAGCTTGCGGATCGGCCAGCAGGTCAGGATTGAGCCAGATCGGCTGGCCGTCGTTGCGCCAGAAGGCGTTCATCGCCCAGCGCGGCAGAATTTCGCCCGGATACCACTTGCCTTGTGCGTGTTGCGCCAGCGCCCCCTTGGCAAAGTTTTTCGTCAGGCGCTGAAACAGATCAAAGCCCAGCTTTTTCTTGTTGTCGGACAGGGCCGTGAAATGCCATTCGTCGCCCGTGCGGTCATCAAGCGACACAAAGGTCGGCTCACCGCCCATAGTCAGGCGCACATCTTGCGCGGTCAGGCGCTGATCGACCTTGTGACCCAGCTTGTCGATGGCCTGCCATTCGCCGTCGGAATAGGGCTTGGTGACGCGGCGGCTCTCCAAGATGCGCGTCACGCTCATCTCGTGATTCAGTTCGGCGACGGCCTTTTCCAGCTTGCCCGAAATCGGCGCGGCCGAACCGGGATTGGGCGTGCAGCACAGAGGGATATGGCCTTCGCCGGTGAAAAGCCCTGACGTCGGATCAATACCGATCCAGCCCGCCCCCGGCAGATAGACCTCGCACCAGGCGTGCAGGTCGGTGAAATCGACCTCGGTGCCGGAAGGGCCGTCGAGCGACTTCACATCGGCCTTCAACTGGATCAGGTAGCCTGAGGCAAAGCGCGTGGCCAGCCCCTTGTGACGCAAAATCTGGCAGGCCAGCCAGGCCATGTCACGGCAAGAACCGCTTTTCAGCGACAGGGTCTGCTCACAGGTCTGGACACCCGGCTCCAGACGGATCGTATAGCCGAGATCGGCGTTGAGCCTTTGATTGAGCGCCACCAGATAATCGACCGTGCCGATCGGTTCATCGCTGATGGCGTTGACATAAGCCATCAGCAGCGGATCGGACTCCTTGATCTCCAGATAGGGGGCCAGTTCTTCGCGCAAACCCTCCTGATAGGCGAAGGGCGCTTTTTCGGCTTCGGGTTCGAGGAAAAAGTCGAACGGATTAAACACCCGGATTTCGGTGACCAGATCGACCTCGACGCGGAATCGGGTGGTGCGTTCGGGAAAGACCACGCGCGCCAGCCAGTTGCCAAACGGATCCTGCTGCCAGTTGATGAAGTGGTTTTCCGGCTCGATCTTCAGCGCGTAGGACTGGATATGGGCGCGGGCATGGGGGGCTGGGCGCAGCCGGATCGTCTGCATCCCCAACTGGATGGGCCGGTCGTAATGATAGTCGGTCACATGGTGCAGCGCAGCCAAAATACTCATAGAGCAGAACCCCGATCCAAGCTGAAATTCACGACCGATCATGACACGTCCGCAACAATCCTGTTACGAAATCTAAAAAAAAGTGTCATGCTCGTCCCAAACAGGACTAGACAACCTGAAATTAAAAAAGTCTAGTTGCATTGCAGCATGTTCTTGCAAGGTAACATCACTTTACCTTGCGGGGCAGGATGAGGAAGAGTTTCTTGAGCGCGATATCGAGTGACATTCTCGCTTTCAGTTTCGACGGTCTGAGTTCACCGGCGATTGATCTCAAATTTAGTCAGGGCCCGCAGCGCGGCGACCATACACTCGGCTGGGGCTTAAGCTGGTATCCGGGCGACACCAAGGCTGCCATCGTCGCCAAGGATCCCGCCGCGCGCGACACCGCCTCGCTGAAAGGCGCGATGCACGACTGGGATTCGTTTCGTTCCACCGTCTTCTTCTGCAAGGTGCGCGGCGCGGCGTCCGGCTATACCCACCTCGAAACCCAGCCCTTTTCGCGCAGCTTCGCCGGTCAGGACTGGCTGTTCATGCACAATGGCGACCTCGACAAGACGGCGCTGGCCAAGCTGCATTTCAACAAGTCGATCTTCCTCGAACCGATGGGCCGCACCGATTCCGAACTGGCCTTCTGCTTTCTGCTCGGCAAGGTGCAGGATTACGGCGCGCGCAGCCTGGCCGATGTCGATCATCAGGTGCTGTTGAGCTGGTTTTTGCAGCTCGATGATCTCGGCTCCGCCGATATGGTCATTTCCGACGGCCTGACCGTGGCCGCCTTTTATGGCTCGCAATCGGACACCCAGCTCTATTATGCCCGCCTGAAACCGCCGCACGCCGCGCGCGGCTACCATGCCGATTTCGCCGCCTTCGCGCTCAATAATCCGCGCGACACCTTCCGCACCTCGCTGGTCTTTTCCTCGACGCCATTCGATAAGGGCGACTGGACGCCGATGCAGAAGGGGCAACTGATCATCGCCCGGCGCGGTGCGCTGCAATGGACGAACAAGAAGGCCGGCAAGACATCGCCGCCGCAGCAGGCCGATCATGAGCACGAGGGCCGCCTGCAAGGCGTCGTGCCGCAGCAGGGCCTGCTGGCCTTTGCCGATCAGCAGGCGCAGGCCCAGCAATTATCGATCCTGAGCAGCCTGCAACAATCAAAGAGCGTTCAGCACAATATCCTCAATATCCGCTCGCAAACCCATGCCGCCGATGGCTCGCCCCTGACCTACCGCCTGTATGATGTGGTGCATTCCACCGAATACAGCTACGAAAAAGAGGTCGATCACTCGACCCATATCTTCCGCCTGATGCCGGTCGAGGACGCGGTGCAGGAGGTCGTCAACTCGACCTTAAGCCTGTCGTCGGAAGGCGAGGATATGGGCTTTGAGGACGTGTTCGGCAACCAGATCATGCATTACAGCATCATCAAACCCTACAGGAAGCTGACCGTGTCGTGCCGCTCGCTGGTCAAGATCTTCGCCGTCATGCGCGATGACCTGTCGCCCGACCGGCGGCAACTGGCCGCGCCGCTTTCGATGATGCCGTGGCAGCGCAAGATGATGGATCCCTATCTGTTGCCGCCGGAACTGCCGGAAACGCAGATCAGCGAACTCATGACCTACGCCATGAGCTTCGCCGAGCGCAATGGCCGTCACCTGATGGACACGCTGAACGACATCAACCAGACCATCTACCGCGATTACCGCTATGTGCCGGGCACCACCTCTTTGCGCACCACGGCCTTCGAGGTCTATGCCTCGCGCGAAGGTGTCTGCCAGGATTTCGCCAACCTGTTTATCTGTCTGGCGCGCCTGCTCGGCGTGCCGGCGCGCTACCGGATGGGCTATGTGTTTACCGGCGCCAATTACGAGAACAAGATACAGTCCGACGCCAGCCACGCCTGGGTGGAAATCTATATCCCCTATTTAGGCTGGCGGGGCTTTGACCCCACCAATGGCTGCCTGGTGGCGCAGGATCATGTCCGCGTCGCCTGCGGGCGCAATTATCTGGACGCCACCCCGACCTCCGGCACGATCTACCGGGGCGGCGGCAAGGAAACCTTGCGGGTGCAGGTCACGATGAACGAGGTTTTCCACTGATGTAACTTTAAGCCTCGCATCCATCGCCGGATCGGGGCTGCCAGCGACGGATTTAAGGCTTTGACTCTAGAAACCTACCAGACGAACGGATTCTACGACGAGCTCTTTGCGGAGGACGGCGCGCCACACCCCAGCGCCTCCCCGCTGATCGAGCGGCTGAACGCCCTCAGCCGTAACGAACTGAAACGCAGGCAGAAGCTGGCGGAAAACATCCTTTACCAGTCGGGCAATACCTTCAATGTGTATGGCGACAAGAAGGGCGCGGAAAAAATCCTGCCGTTCGACATCATCCCGCGCATGGTGTCCCACGCCGACTGGACGCGGCTGGAACGCGGCATCCGCCAGCGCATCATGGCGCTCAACCTGTTCATCGACGATATTTACAACGACCAGAAGATCATCAGGGACGGCATTATTCCCGCCGAAATGATCTTTTCCTCGGCCTGCTATCTCAAGCCTTGCGAAGGGCTGCAACCGCCGAAGGGCATCTGGACGCATATTTCCGGCACCGATTTCGTGCGCGACGGCAGCGGCGAATTTTTCGTGCTCGAAGATAATCTGCGCTGCCCATCGGGCATTTCCTATGTGCTGGAAAACCGCGCCGTTTTGAAAAGTATCCTGCCCGACGCCTTCCACACCATGAAGGTGCGGCCCGTCTCCGACTATGGCGATCACCTGTACCGGATGCTGAACTATATCGCCCCCGAAGCCGCTAAGGATGCACCGCACGGCCCCAATATCATCGTGCTGACGCCGGGCATCTATAATTCGGCCTATTTCGAGCACGCCTATCTGGCCCAGCAGATGGGCGTACCACTGGCCCAGGGCTCCGACCTGCTGGTCGAGGACGATGTCGTCTATATGCAGACCACCGAAGGCTTGCAGCGCGTCGATGTCATTTACCGCCGCATCGACGACGAGTTCCTCGATCCGCTGGTGTTCAAACCGGAATCCCTGCTCGGCGTGCCCGGCCTGATGGGTACCTATCGCAAGGGCAATGTGGCTTTGGCCAATGCCCCCGGCACCGGCATTGCCGACGACAAGGCGATCTACGCCTATGTGCCGCGCATCATCAAATATTACCTCGGCGAAGAGGCGCTGGCCAATAATGTGCCGACCTATATCTGCGAGGAAAAATCCGACCGCGATTATGTGCTGGAGCATCTCGATGAGCTGGTGGTCAAGGCGGTCAATCTATCAGGCGGCTACGGCATGTTGATCGGGCCGAAATCGACCAGGGCCGAACAGCAGGTTTTCGCCGATCTCATCCGCGCCAAACCGCGCGACTATATCGCCCAGCCCACCCTGTCCCTGTCGCGCTGCCCCACTCTGATCGGCAATGCCATCGAAGGCCGCCACGTCGATTTCCGCCCCTATTCGCTGTACGGCGAAAACATCTTCACCCTGCCCGGCGGCCTGACGCGCGTGGCGCTGAAAAAAGGCTCGCTGGTCGTCAATTCCAGCCAGGGCGGCGGCTCCAAAGACACATGGGTCTTGGAAGACGATGGGGTACTGGAAGACGAGGCGGGCCAATGAAATCCGTTTTTACGTCCTCCGGTTACACGGCCAGAATCTTCACATCCTTCCCCGTTTACGGGGCCAAAATCTTCACATCCTTCCCCGTTTACGGGGAAGGTGGCGAGCTTGTCTCGCCGGAAGGGGGATCGCGGACATCGGGGCATCCTCTGCGTCTGCCCCTTGCGCTGTCTGACATCTGCCCCGTTTACAGAAAAGAGTGGGAATCCACCTCATGCTGAGCCGTGTCGCCAACTCCCTCTACTGGATGGCCCGCTATCTGGAACGCGCCGACAATGTGGCCCGCTTCATCGACGTCAACAGCCACCTGACGCTCGACCTGGCCCTGCCCGATGATTCGCAGCAATGGCACCCGCTGATCTCGGCTTCGGGCGATGACGAGGATTTTTACAGCCGCTACAAGGCCGCCGATGAGCGCTCGGTGGTGCGCTTCCTGACCTTCGACGCCCAGAATCCCAATTCCATCCTGTCCTCCATCTATCGCGCCCGTGAAAACGCCCGCACGGTGCGCGAAGTGATCCCGGTGGAGATGTGGGAAAAGATCAATGCGCTCTACCACCTGACCCAGGCGCACAGCCGCAAGCGTTCGGTGGCCGATCTTCAGGACTATTACAAGGAGGTGCGCCAGTCCGGCCACCTGCTCACCGGCCTGATGTACAATACGATGAGCCGCGAACAGGGCTGGCAGTTCGCCCATATCGGCCAGATGCTGGAACGCGCCGACAAGACGGCAAGACTGCTCGATGTCAAATATTTCCTGCTGTCACCGCGCCACCATGCCGCCGACACCGCCTATGACGCCGTGCAATGGGGGGCTGTGCTCAAATCGGTGCACGCGCTCGAAATGTACCGCCAGCAATATCATTCGATCAATTACCGCGACGTCACCGCCTTCTTGCTGTTTTCACACGCTTTTCCGCGTTCGGTGCTGTTCTGCCTGCACGAGGCCGCCCGCGATCTGGATGCGCTGGATCACGCCGCCACAACGCCCAACCGCGCCCGCGCCGAAATGGCCATCCTGATCCGCACCATCGAAACCTCCAGCGCCAGCCATATCATCGCTTCGGGCCTGCATGAATTCATCGATCTGGTTCAGGCCAATCTCAATCTGGTTGATGAGGCGGTCGAACTGTCCTTCTTCAAAACCTGATCCCGTCCCTGCGAAGATCGGCGGCTCAACCTCTGTTGAGCCAGCAAAATATATCTTACAATTCCTCAGCTTCGAGCCTATAGACTTGTGTCTGGCTATCCTTGTTGATGTGGACGCGCAGGTGCGATACATCGCACAAACGGGCGGCCTGACTTTATGCTGGAACTGCCCCGGGGAGGGCCATTATGGGTGCTGATGAGAGAAGCGGCGGCAGCCGCTCCGGGCCACGAGTCCATGCTCTGGGCGAATCGCTGTCGGGCACCAATCTCGAACGCGCCGGCGATCATAATCAGCGGGTGACTCTGCAAGCGGTGCGGGCGGCGGGCGGCCCGATCACCCGCGCCGACATTGCCGACCTGACCGGCCTGACCGCACCGGCCATTGCCAATATCACCAAGCGCCTGCTCGATGACGGCATGATTTTGAAGGCCGGACGCCAACTGGGCGGACGCGGCCAGCCCGCCACCAAGCTGGTGGTCAATCCCGACGCCGCCTTTTCGATTGGCCTCAATATCGACCGCGACCATATTGCCATTGTGGCGCTGGATTTTATCGGCAATGTGCGCGCCCGCGTCTGCCGCGAAGTCCATTTCGCCATGCCGCAGGAGGTGATCGCCTTCTTCCGCGCCGAGGTTGAAACCATTATCGCCGACAAGGTCATCGACAGCGAGCGGCTGATCGGCATCGGCATCGGCATTCCCGATGATCTGGGCCGCGTGCCGGTGGCCAATCGCCCCGACGCCTACCAGATCTGGTCGGAAATCGATGTGGCGGCTCTGTTTGCCGAGATCCTGCCCGTGCCCGTCTATGTCGAAAACGATGCGGCGGCGGCCTCGATCGGCGAGATGCAGTTCGGCCACGGCCTGCAACATCGCAGCTTTATCTACACCATCATCAGCGCAGGTCTGGGCGGCGGACTGGTCATTGACGGCCACTATTATCGCGGTGCCGAAGGCCGTTCGGGCGAGATCGGTTTTCTGCCCGTCAAAAACGAAGCCGGTCAGGAAAAAACCCTCGAAGACATGGTGTCGCTCTATGCGCTTTACGATGATTTGCGCAAGGGCGGCTTTGATGTCAGCACGCCAGACGATCTGGAAAATCTCAGCGAAGCAGGCAAGGCGCGTATCGACGCCTGGCTCGACCGTGCCGCCGACCATCTGGCCATGCCGTGTCTGGTCATGAACTGCGCCATCGATCCCGAAGCCCATTTCATCGGCGGTCGCCTGCCTGCCGCCTTTATCGAAAAGCTATGTACGCGCCTCAATACGCGGCTTGCAGGCTATGGCGACCGCATCAAGCGCATCGCCCCGGTCAAACGCGCCGAACTGGCCGTCGATGCGGCGGCGCGCGGCGCGGGCATATTGCCGTTCAATGACCGCTTCCTGCCGATCCGAGCGGCCTTGATGAAGACGGGTTGATAAATCCGTCAAGAAACTAAAAAGGATGAAGACGGGTCAGGCTTAAGCTTACCAGCGCAGGAAACGCCGTCCCAGCAGGGTGGCGATTCCGGTAAAAATCGCCACCGCGCCACCATAGACGACCAGCAGATAGACCGGCGCATCGCCGTCGCAATGCAGGGCATAGGCCGCCGCCATTAGCGAGGCCGTGGCCAGTCCGCTCATCGCACCCAGGGCCAGAGGCTGGCTGGTGGCCGAGCGGCGCAGCCAGAAGCGCCACATCACGATCAGGCCCACCATGCCGCCGCACAGGATGGTGGTGTAGCAGACCACGACGCCGCCACTCAGCCAGTCTTTGAAATCGTGGCCGCCATAGGCCAGCCATTCCAGCCCGAAACCGCCCAGCACCAGCCCGCCGATGATCAGCAGCGGCACAAAAAAACGAAATTTCAGCCGTCCTTCCGGGCGCGACAAATCGCTGACAGCCCACAGGGCAGCGAGGCCCAGAACGAGGAACATCAAAGGCTTGAGCACCGCCATCGGATTGCCCAGCCATTGGCCGCGCATCAGGGCCGCCACGGGCAGACGCGCATGATAGAAGATGAGAATATAGGCCACGGCCACGGCCAGCCCGACCAGAGCGCCGATCCACAGGCGGCCATTGCGCATGGGCCGCACCGGCTTCAGATCCTGCGCCAGAGTTTCGGTCAGGCGTTCGATCCTGTCATTATTCATCGCCCGCCTCCTCTGCGCGTGTGCCTACGAAACCGCGCAGCCGCTTCAGGCCGCGATGCACGATCACCTTGACCGAGGCCGCACTTTTACCGGTCAGGCGCGACACCTCATCGACGCTTAAGCCGTCGATCTTTTGCAGGGTAATGATGCGCGCCTGATCCTTGGGTAGCTGACGCAGCAAAACGGCCACGTCGCGCGCCGCCATATCGGGCTGCATCCCGTCATCGAGGCCCAGCGCCTCGGTCAGTTCCACATGGACATGGCGGCT
Organism: Asticcacaulis sp. EMRT-3; assembly: GCF_030027245.1. NCBI lineage: Bacteria > Pseudomonadati > Pseudomonadota > Alphaproteobacteria > Caulobacterales > Caulobacteraceae > Asticcacaulis > Asticcacaulis carbonis. Next base: position 2,845,915 of record NZ_JASERT010000001.1, on the reverse strand, counting down.
GTTTTTACGCACATAGTCGATCAGCTTGTGGCGCGCCACCGCCGCGATCCACGGCAGGAAGGGCGCGTCGGAATCATAGGTGTGGCGTTTTTCATGCAAACTCAAAAGCGTCATCTGTACCAGGTCTTCGCCGTCGCTACCCCTTAAGCGCCGCCGGAAATAGGCCAACAGCCAGGGATGCAGGGCCGTCAGCAGTTTGCGATAGGCAGCCGCGTCGCCGCCCTGCGCCGCGCGCATCCAGTTCTGCCAGTCCTCGGAATTATACGTGGGCATGGGGGTCGGGGTTACATGTCAGCGTTGAAAAATCAACTATCAAAGAGATCGCCGCTGGCGGGCGGCTGGGCGGGTGGCGTCAGACCAAGGTGCATCCAGGCGCGGGCGCAGGCCATGCGGCCGCGCTGGGTGCGCTGAATAAAGCCCTGCTGCAACAGATAGGGTTCGATCATATCCTCTACCGCATCGCGCGCCTCGGCGATAGCTGCCGACAGGGTTTCCAGGCCCACAGGCCCGCCGCCATAATTCTCGATCAGCGCCTTCAGATAGCGCCGGTCGGAATGATCAAGGCCCGACGGATCGACCTCCAGCCGCGCCAGCGCCTTCGCCGCTGCCTTTTTATCAATGGTTTCATCCCCATCGGCGGCGGCAAAATCGCGCACCCGGCGCAGCAGCCGGCCCGCCACGCGCGGCGTGCCGCGTGACCGTGAGGCGATTTCGAGCGCCCCGTCTTCCGAAATCGGCGCGCCCATCTTGCGCGCCGTGCCCATCACCACGCGCACCAGTTCTTCGGGCGTATAGAATTCGAGCCGCAAAGGTATGCCAAACCGGTCGCGCAAAGGCGTTGACAACAGCCCCGCCCGCGTCGTGGCCCCGACCAGCGTAAACGGCGCCAGATCGATGCGCACCGTGCGCGCCGCCGGGCCATCACCGATGATCAGATCCAGCACATAGTCTTCCATCGCCGGATAGAGGATTTCCTCAACCGCCGGACTGAGGCGGTGGATTTCGTCGATGAACAGGACATCATTGGCTTCGAGATTGGACAATATGGCCGCCAGATCGCCCGCCTTGGCCAGAACCGGCCCCGATGTGGCGCGAAACCCCACCCCCAGTTCGCGCGCCACAATCTGCGCCAAAGTCGTCTTGCCCAGCCCCGGCGGGCCATAGAAAAGCACATGATCGAGGGCTTCGCGGCGCGAGGCGGCGGCAGAAACGAACACTTTCAGATTGGCCTTGAGCGGGGCCTGACCGACGAAATCCTCAAACGATTGCGGACGCAGGGCGCGGTCCTGCGCGCGTTCCTCAAAATCTTCGCTGGCGTCGCCGGACAGGATGCGGGCCGAACTCATTTGCCGAGCGCCTTCAGTGCAGCGCGGATCAGGGCCGGTAATTCGGCCTCATCGCCAAGGGTTCTGGCCGCCGTATCGACCGCCACGCGCGCCTGCTGTTCGGCAATGCCCAGCCCGATCAGGGCCGCCACGCTCTCGCCCTGCACAGATGGCGGCGCAGGCCGGGCGGGCGTCAGGGTCAGGGCTGAAAAATCGCCATTCATCAGCACCTTGCCCTTCAGTTCGATCACGATGCGCTGGGCCAGCTTCGGCCCCACCCCATTGGCGCGACCGACACTGGTCTTATCTTCCTGCGCCACCGCCTGCGCCAACTGGCCCGGCGTCAGCACGTCGAGCACCGACAAAGCCGCCTTGGGGCCCACGCCCTGCACACCCAGCAGCGCCTCGAAGGTCTTGCGCTCGTCCTTGTCGAGAAAGCCGTACAGCCGCGTGCCGTCTTCACGCGTCTGGCTTTCGATATGCACAATCACCTCAGAGCCCAGTTCGGGCAGGCTGGACAGCGTGCGAATACCACAACGCACAATATAGCCGACGCCCGCGCATTCAACGAGCGCCTCTTCATCGCCGCGTTCGAGCAGCAAACCGCGTAACCGCCCGATCATGCGAGTAACCTCTTCAGGTTTTGCATCTTGCGCTTATGGGCATGGGTGATGGCGCAGGCCAGAGCATCGGCGGCGTCAGACTTCATCTCGGCGGCCTTGGGCAGGAGCCGCCTGACCATGAACATCACCTGATCCTTTTCGGCGCGTCCGGCTCCCACCACCGATTTCTTGATGTCGAGCGCGGCATATTCGGCCACCATAATCCCCGCTTTCGCCGGAGCCAGCATGGCGGCGGCGCGGGCATGGCCGAGCTTAAGCGTCGATGACGGATTCATATTGACGAAGGTTTCCTCAATCGCCGCCTCATCGGGCGACCATTCGGCGATCACGGCGCCCACCCCGTCAAACAGGTGCAGCAGGCGCACGGCCAGATCGGCCTCCACCGGCGGCTCGATGACCCCGTGCGCCACCCATGACAGGCGCGCCCCCTCGACATCGATAAGGCCCCAGCCCAGCTTGCGCAGGCCGGGATCGAGTCCGAGAATCCGAGTCATGTTCTTCATATGTTCGGTTCTATCCGCAAGTGACGCGCCATGCAAGCGACCTGTGACGGGGCGTCATCCGAAAATGGCCGGAAAGTTGCACATTCAACGCGCAGGACGAGCAAACGGCTCCATCTGGCACAGCATAACAAGATTACGTTGCCATAAGGCCGAAGCTGAGGTTAATGTTTTATGAAGAACAGCGCGGGGGCTGGCATGAACAGTACGGATATGAGTCTGGACGCCACGGTTAGGGCTGAAGCTGGCGCGCACACACCGCGCAAAAGCGGTCCGGCGGCCTTTATCGCCCTCGCCCTGCTGGCGCTCGCCATCTGCGCGGTGGCCCTCTATGCGGGCCGCGCCCCGCTGCTCAGCCCCTATCCCGAAGACTGGATCGGCTGGGCGCGCACCACCCTCACCTGGTCGGGTGTGTTTGCCGTCGGTGTGGTTCTGCTCGTCATCGGCGTGATCGGCACAGCGCGCACACTTCTGCCGGTTCGCCAGCCCCGCCGCCATACAATGCCATCCAGCGCCTTCACCAGTGAAACGGCAGCGCCCGCCGCCTTCGCCGAGGACGCTGTATCAGCGGCTCCGGCAGCGCAAAGCGAACCGCGCCCGCCGCGCGGCAATCTGAAATTCGACGCCAGCCGCATCGTCAGTCCGCCGTCCGAACCGCTGGAGAGCGCCCCAGTCGAGAGCGCCCTCACCGAACCCGCCCCCCCCGAAAGCACTGGCCCGGCCATGACCGCGCCCGCCCGGATGACGCCAGCCCTGGGCGTTGACTCGCTCGAACCGGCGATTTTTCACGATCCGATCTTCCATGATAATGCCTCCGACAGCTTTATGAGTCAGGTGCCGCTGGTTGAAACCGCCACCTTCGACGCGACGGCAGCGCTGAACACCACGCACGGCCTGCATGTGCATTCACCGTCAGCCCAGATCATCCCCATCCGCCCCGATGGCCCCCATCCCGATCTGGCCGCCGCCGAGATGACGCCACCAGAAGTCGCGCCAGACTCGGCACATGATCCGCTCGCAGCCGCCCTGCTAGCCGAGGCCCCCGATCCGGTGGTTCATGCCCCGGCAGGCGATATGAATGCGGTCATCAATTCCACCCTGCGCTTTGCCCCGCAAACGCCTGAGGACAGCGCGCCCGCCTTTGTCACCATGCCGGTCGAAACACCGGAAGAGGTGGCGCAAGACATGATACCGAAAGCCGGACTGACGGAGACGGCGCACGACGCTGCGCCTGAGGCGACATCAGCGGAAACATCAGAGGCAGCGCCCTTGGCCGAGCCTGCAACGGTCGGCCCCGCCGCGGTTGATGACGAGGCCGAGATCCGTCAGGCCGTGCAAACCGCCCTGTCGGTGTGGCCCGATGCCACCCGCGCCATCGCCGCCGATGAACTGAGCGTGCGCATCGCCCACCTCTATTATGATCCGTCACCGCAAAGCACACAGGCGTTTCAGGCCATTGCCGGTGGCGATCTGTCGGGCGCGTCAAGCAGCCTGCAAAGCCACGCCGCCAGCCTGGCCGCCGCTGGCCTGACCGCTCAGGCGGCCGAGCTGTGGCGCATTGTCGGCGCCCTGCATATGGGCCGCGATGATGCGCGTGCCATGAACGCCTATGAGCATGTCTCGGCGCTCGATCCGTCCGACGCCAATATCCACCTCTATCTGGCGCGCCGCTATCAGATGGCGGGCGACACCGCCAAACAGCCTGTGGCTATCGCCCGCGCGCTCGGCGTCATCAGCGATCCGGTGACGCGCGCCGAACTGCTGGCTCCCTATGCCGACCTGATGCTGAAATCCGGCGATGTGAAAGCGGGTGGCGATGCGCTCGAAGAACTGAGCCGCCTGCACGAAACCACCGCCTATCTCAGGCCCGATGATGTGGCGGCGCGCTCGGCCCACGCCATCACGGTGGCGCGGCTGGCCCAGACGCGCGAAATGCAGGGTGACTATGATCAGGCCGGGCCGCTGTACAAGAAAGCCCATCAGGTTTTCGCCGATCTTTCGGCCATGAAGCCCGAACATCCGGGCTTACGCGCTATGGCCGAAAATGCCCTGCGCGACGCTCAGCGTTTCCAGACGGCGAGTTAATTCTGTATTCCTTTTTTATGGAATCTGGCTTAATCGCGGGCGGTAAGCCTAAGGTGATATGATGCCGAAAATACCCCCCGTCTTCGCCACGATCGGTCTTTTGATCTGCTCCAACATCTTCATGACCATCGCCTGGTATGGCCATCTCAAATTCAAGTTTGAGAAGTTATGGATCGTGATCCTCGTCAGTTGGGGCATCGCCTTTTTTGAATACTGCTTTCAGGTGCCCGCCAACCGCATCGGCTATGGCGCACTGTCGGCGGCCCAGCTCAAGACGATTCAGGAAGTGATCACCCTGTCTGTTTTCGTTATTTTTTCCTGGCTCTATCTCGGCGAAGCCCTGCGCTGGCAAACCGCCGTCGGCTTTGGCCTGATCGCCTGCGGCGCCGGCTTCGTTTTTTATCGCGGCTGATACCTGATCCAGCGGGCCGACTACTGAACATAAATATGTACCTTGCATAAACAGATAGCTTGCTATATATAGCGTTCAGATGCACCATTTGCCGTGCCCGAACCTATGGAGGCTTCGCGTATCGATGCCTGAAACCATTGATATTCAACTGAAAAAAGGCGTTCTGGTGCTGTGCGTTCTGGCCGTTCTGGCGCGTGGTGAAAGCTATGCCTATGAGATCGCCAGCCACCTGTCCGAAGCCATCGGCATGGGCGAAGGCACCATCTATCCGCTGATGCGCCGGATGCAGAGCGATGGGCTGGTCACCACCTATCTGGTCGAATCACCGTCCGGCCCTTCGCGCAAATATTACAAACTGACCGAAGCGGGCCACGCCGCGCTCAGCGCCCAAAGCGACGAGTGGCGGGGCTTTGCCAGCGCCGTCAATGCCCTGCTCACGCCCGCCGACGCCACCTCCACCCCCTTGATAAAGGCCTGATCACCATGACCCGTAGCGAATTTCTCGACAGGCTGCGCACCGGCCTCATGGGCCTGCCCCCCGCCACGATCAATGACATCATGGCTGATTATGAAAGCCATTTCGCCGACGCCGCCGCTGATGGCCGCGCCGAGGCCGAAGTGGCGGCAGCGCTGGGTGATCCCGAACGCCTCGCCCGCGAACTGAAGGCCGAGGCCAATGCCAAAAGCTGGGAGGCGGCCAAGACGCCGTCCAACGCCACCACCGCCATTATCGGCATATTGGGGCTGGGCGCCCTCGATATACTGGTGCTTCTGCCGATACTGGGCGGCGTGGTCGGCACGCTGGTCGGCATCTTCACCGCCGCCATCGGCACCTTTATCGGCGGCGGATTTTTGTTTGCCGCAGGCCCCTTTCTCGGCCTGCCCGGTGGCCCCGTGGCGGCGCTCCTCGGCGGCTGCGGCCTGATGCTCGGCGCCGCTGCGGTCGCCGCCATCATGCTGGCCCTGACCATCTGGCTGGTCAATGGCCTCGTCTGGTTCGCCCGCCTGCACTACCGCATACTCAAACCCGCCCTGGCGCAAGACTGAGGATAAGACCATGATCCGCAAACTGCTTATCTTCTCAGGTGTCGCTGGCGTCTTGTCACTGGCCTGCCTCGGCGGCGGTGCCGCCCTCGTCTCGCAACAAGTCGGCACTACCGGCTGGAACTGGGACATGTTCCACGAAGGCCATCATTTCGGCTTTCGCAAGGGCTATCACAACCCGTCTGATGCCGCGACAAACAGCATTTCGGATGCTCCCGGCAGCAAAACCCTCACCTGGACGGGCGGCGACCATCTGGCCGTCGATCTGCCCGCCGATGTCACCTTTACGCAAGGCCCGGTGGCCTCGGTCACCGTCAGCGGCCCGCAATCCCTGATCGATCAGGTGCGGCTGACCGATGGCCGTCTGGACTGGGCCGACGACGAAGATCAGGACGGCGTCGTGCATTTTGCGTGGAACCGGCACGGCTTCGATGTGCAGGCTGATCAAGGCCAGGTGCAGATCGCCATCACCGCCCCCGATGTCAGGGCTTTCGCCCTCAATGGCAGCGGCGATTTGCAGATAGAGGCCTATAACCAGCCCTCGCTCGATGTCCATCTGGCCGGCAGCGGCGGCGTCAAGGCCACCGGCAGCACCCAGACCCTGCACCTCAATATGGCGGGCAGCGGCGACGCCGATCTGGGCGGGCTGACCACCACCGACAGCGACATTAACATCGCCGGTTCGGGCGACGCCGCCCTCCATGCCAGCGGCAAGGTCAGGGTCAAGATTGTCGGCTCCGGCGATGTCAGTCTGCACGGCAAACCGGCCAGCCTCGACAAGACGGTCATCGGCTCCGGCACGGTCGACCAGAGTGATGAGTAACAGGGCTGGTCGCCTTGCCCATACCCTCCTTGCCCAAGCTGCCCATGTATGCTAATGTCATACACATGCCTCAGACTTCACCCGCCATCCTCAGCGTTCGCGTCACGCCCGATGAGCGCGCCCTGCTCGAAGCCGCCGCCGGGCACGCCCGCACCAATCTGAGTGATTTTGTGCGCCGCAAGGCGTTGGAAGCGGCGGAAATGGACGTCACCGAACATCGCACAGTCACCATAGCCGCCGCCGACTGGGAAAAATTCGAGGCCTGGGCCTCAGCCCCCGCCAGAGACATTCCGGCGCTGGCCAGACTGGCCGCCACGCGCCCCGTATGGCACGACTGACGCCGCCACATCCGCTGATCAGCGATCACCTCCGCGGTGGGTTCGACTGCGGCCGCCCGTCGCTGAACCAATGGTTTCACAAACGCTCCCTCACCAATCAGCAAGCCGACATCTCGCGCACCAGCGTGGTCTGCGATGCCGAAACCGGCAACATTGCCGGTTATGTGTCCTTGAGCGCGGCGCAAGTGCAACGCGCCTACCTGCCAAAATCCCAACAGCGCAACCGTCCCGATCCCCTGCCCGCGATTTTGCTGGGCCAACTGGCGGTCGATGTCCGTTATCAGGGGCATGGACTGGCGCGCTCCCTGATGTTCTATGCCCTGACCACGGCGGTTCGCCTGTCCGAAGATATGGGCTGTTTCTGCGTCCTGACTCATCCGCTCGATGAGGGCGTGCGTGGCTTTTACCGCCATTTCGGCTTCGAAGACCTGCCCTTTGATCCGCAGCGCAGCATGGCGGTTCGGATGGTCGATTTAAAGCGGAATGGGTTTTGATGGCATGAGTACAGCCGGAAAAAATCAGGCAATCGCCAAGGCTTTTTGAATATGGGTTGCCATTTCAGCTTCCGCTAAATGCACACTTCCATCGGCATCAATGACACGACGAACGCTTCTCCAAACGGCTCTCTTAATGTCAGCCGTACTAAACTTTAAGTTTTTCAGTGCGCGCTCGAAGGCTTTCTCATCTGGAGCGATGGATCGGATCAACCGATGAACCTCGCCTTCATTCAAGGGTTCACAAACACGATCAAACACATGCTTGACGACTTCATCACGTTCAGATGGCCGAAAAAGCCCATCACATGCCCCAACAATAGATAGCAATACGATCTCATCCCTACATAGTCGAACCGCGTGCGCCTCTGGCGTTTCAGGTTGAAACACGCCGCAATCAGCAAAGAAAGCATAGGCGTCGTCAAAAACCTCGCCTGTCACAATATCTGTAATTTCGACTATCCGAGACAGCAAAAACAAACGATAGGCGTCTCGATGATAACACCACGCCGAAAGTTTATAGTCCCCACTGTCTGGAGTGATTTTAAGCAATCTCACAGTTCTGCCCGTAAGCCCGCCGCTCGCGCCGCGATATTGCATATTAAAGGCTATCGGGGTTACCTCATCATGATCATCGATTTCGTGATCACTCAGATCGTCTTCCTGATCATCAGAGGAATACGCCTCTAAAAGCTGCTGCCTTACCAAGGCAGCATTGGCATTTTCAACATGCACCTTCAAAACAGATTGCAAACTAGCCATAGCCCCCCCTTGTTCGTATCTATTATTGTTCTGCTTAGTTCGTAGAGACGACTTCAGGCCCGCAACTTAGAGTCTGAGCGATCTCAATCAGAGTTAAGCCACTTATCTCATAGATCGCAATATTAAAAAAGCGCCAGCCCTTCGGCCAGCGCTCTTAAAAACAATCGGGTGCAGGGGCCGTGCCCCTGCTAGCGACCGAATTTCTGGAACTTGATGCGCTTGGGGATAATCGAATCAATCCCCAGACGGCGCTTCTTGTCTTCTTCGTACATTTCGAAATTGCCCTCGAACCATTCGACATGGCTGTCACCTTCGAAGGCCAGAATATGCGTGGCGAGACGGTCGAGGAACCAGCGGTCGTGGGAGATGACCACGGCGCAACCGGCGAAGTCTTCCAGCGCCTCTTCGAGGGCCTGCAAGGTTTCGATGTCCAGATCGTTGGTCGGTTCGTCGAGCAGGATGACATTGCCGCCCGCCGCCAGCGTCTTGGCCAGGTGGACGCGGTTGCGCTCACCGCCGGACAAAAGCCCGACCTTCTTCTGCTGGTCGCCGCCCTTGAAATTGAAACCGCCGACATAGGCGCGGCTGTTGATTTCCTTCTTGCCCACCACCATGATGTCGGTGCCGCCGGAAATGGCCTGCCAGACGGTGTGGTTGGGGTCGAGGTCGTCGCGCGACTGATCGACATAGGCCAGCTTGACCGTTTCGCCGAGCTTCAGCGTGCCGGCATCGGGTTGTTCCACGCCGGTGATCAGCTTGAACAGGGTCGATTTACCGGCGCCATTCGGGCCGATCACGCCGACAATGCCGTTGGGCGGCAGGCGGAAGCTCAGATCCTTGAAGAGCAGCTTGTCGCCATATTCCTTTTCCAGACCGGTCACTTCCAGCACCAGATTGCCAAGGCGCGGGCCGGGCGGAATCTGGATGGTGGCGAAGTTTTGCGCCTGACGTGAATTTTCCTGTTCGCGCACCATGTCGTCATAGGCGGCCAGACGCGCTTTCGACTTCGCCTGACGCGCCTTGGCGCCGGAACGCACCCATTCCAGTTCCTTGGTCAGGGCGCGCTGGCGGGCTTCGGATTCCGATTGCTCCTGCACCACGCGCTTTTGCTTCTGCTCCAGCCAGCCGGAATAGTTGCCCTCATAGGGCACGCCCTTGCCGCGGTCGAGTTCCAGCGTCCACTTGGTCACCTGATCGAGGAAGTAACGGTCGTGGGTGACCAGAATGACGCAGCCGGGGAAGTTTTCCAGATGGTGCTGAAGCCACGCCACCGATTCGGCGTCGAGGTGGTTGGTCGGTTCATCGAGCAGCAGCATGTCGGGCTTGGAGAGCAGCAGGCGGGCCAAAGCGACGCGGCGCTTTTCACCGCCCGACAGCTTGGTGACAGGCGAATCATTGGGCGGGCAGCGCAGGGCGTCCATCGCCATTTCGATGCGCGAATCGATGTCCCACAGGTCACCGGCGTCGATCTTTTCCTGAAGGGCGTTCATCTCCTCCATCAGCTCGTCGGTATATTCCTCACCCATCAGCTCGGCCACCTTGTTGAAGCGGTCGAAGATCTTCTTTTCCTCGCACCAGGCGATGACATTTTCCCAGACGGTCAGGCTGTCATCAAGGTGCGGCTCCTGCTCCAGATAGCCCATCTTGGTGCCTTCGGCGGCCTTGGCTTCACCGGAAAATTCCTTGTCGATCCCGGCCATCACCTTGAGCAGGGTCGATTTACCCGACCCATTGACCCCGACCACGCCGATCTTGGCGTCGGAATAGAAGGAGAGCCAGACGTTCTCAAAGACCTTCTTACCACCGGGGTAATGCTTGGTCAGGCCTTGCATCTGGAAGATATATTGTTGCGCCATGAGGAGGTTGCGCCCTTTGATGAATGCGGATTTCGGGAATGGCCGTGGTCTTAGCGGCTGGCGCGCAAAACCTCAAGGCTTAAGCCGTAAAAAGGCCCTGCGCCATCTGGGTCACCTCAGTCACCTCTGGGGAAAATTCGCCGCACGCCGGATCGCGTTAACACTTTTTTCTGGTCAAGGCGTGGCTTTTGAAGCATGATAACGCCGTTCGGGGTCGCCTTAAGTTGCGTCAGGGCGGACATGGGATTGATGAGGGGCCTGGCCGCACGGATAAGCGGTCATCTGGCAAGTTTCGGCGGGATTACGAAAGCCACGGGGGGCAGAACTTGACAGTCTTCAAAATCCTTAACAAAGGCTTTATTAACCATAAGTCTGCCGACTCCGTCGGAGAGATGTGCGATGTCCATGCGTAACCTGACCGGAGCCATTCTGCGCCCGTTACGATGGGCGGTGCGCGCGACAGGCCATTCGCGCAAGGCACAGATGCGCCCGCTGATCGCCCTCGGCTTCGGCCTGTTCGCGGCGCTCAGCCTGACCGGCTGCCAGCGCCTGATCGACGACATCAGCCATATTTTCGATCCCCATCCGCGTATCGATGGCCAATATGCCTGCCCGCGTCCGCCCGATCCGTTCCAGACCGACGGCTTCAACGGCCAGGAACGCGAAATCCGCTATTACCGTCACCTCGCCTTCGGCAATGATTTCTTCGCCCAGCTCGAACTGGCCAATCGCTACGCAGCGATCAATGCTGCCGATAAAAACCTCGAAGACCCGATCGAATCGTCGGTCTGGCTGGTCATGGCGCTGGCCAATTCGCAGGGCTATGCGCCGATGAACCGCGCCTTTGATCCGCACGGCAACACGATGGCTTCGCGTTATGACAAGTGCCGCGCCTTTGAGCGCGAGCGCGCTTACCGGATGCTCGACCAGGAATTGTCAAGGATGGATTCCGGCGAACGCGACAAGGTGCGCGACCGGGTGATCTATGTGCAGTCCACCTTAGGCGCCGATGGCTTCCGCACCTTGGCGCGCCTGTATGACGATCAGTACGGCCCGATGGGCGAACCGGCCGATAATCCGCAGGCCATCCGCGCCATGATGCGCGGTGCAAACTACGGCATGTCGAATGTGCGCACGCTGTTCGAACGCTCCGATGTCGATGCCTATCTCTATAATTACAAGGCTTCCGAAACCGGCGATGTCAGCGCCTATGTGCTGCTGAAAGATTTCGAGAAATCGGCCCCGGATCGCGCCCAATATGCCTCCTTCGTCGAAACCAAGGCACGGCGCTGGGTGGCGCCTTACGAATTCTATCCGCCCGAAGCGCCGCAGGGCGGCGTGCCCCATTCCGATGAAAGCCGCCTGAGCGACGCCCAAAGCTACGCCCTGACGCGCATGGACGAACTGCCCTTTATCCATGTGATGCGCGCGCTCGACTATCTGAACCTGCTGCACGAAGCCTGTTTCGATGCCAAGGACGTGCCCAAGGAGACGGTGGACGGCCTGCGCGGCATGATCGGCCTGCCGCAGGAACCTGAGCGTCTGACCGCCCTCGATGAGGTGCGCGCCATCCAGATGGCGGCGGTCAATGGCGATTCGCGTTCGCAACTGGTGCTGGCGGTCATGTATTCCGAAGGCGTCGGCGTCGGTGTCGATTATGCCCGCGCCTTCCATTGGTATCAGCAGGCCGAAAAACAGGGCTCGCCCGAAGCGCGCTACGCCATGTCCACCTATTTCGATCTCGGCCTCAAAGGCGTGGCCGATCAGGACAAGGCCGAGGCCGTGGTGATGCAGCTCGACGCCGCGCTCGAAGGCTTCAAACCATCGGCCAATCGCTTGCAGGACGTGCTGGCGCAGGTGTCGCAAACGGCACAGCCATAAGGTCGGACATGAAACGAATGGACAGGACGATGTGCAAAGACCGTGAAATCAGACCAGAGGCCCGGATCACTCCGGCGGCCATGCTGATGGCTCTTGTCGTTTTGCTGGCCATGATGGCACCTTCCGCCCGTGCCGACGCATGGCGCGGCAATAATGCCGCCCGCGTCGATGCCACCATCCGGCCGTGCTTTGGCATGTTGCTCGACGCCCAGCTCCGCACCTGCGGCCCGCAGCGTCACTATCGCTATGACGGCGGCCGCTATGGCTATTACGGTCATGGCCGCGCCGACGCTACGGTCGATTGCGACCGCGCCAGCCAGGGCTATGTCGAGGCCGTGGCGCGCAATATCCGCCCTTATGGTGTGCTCTATCTCAAGGCACATAACCGCTCGTGCGTGGCCAGCCTCGACATCGACCATTCGATCACCATCGTCGGTCAGGGCTTCGGCCCCAATACGATCCCGGTGCTGGTGGCGCCCGACGGGCAAAACTGCCTGCGCATCTCACCCAATGCCGACAAGGTGATCCTGAAAAACGTCTATGTCTCCAGCCCGCGCGGCGGGAATGCGCCGTGCATCGAGGCGGCGGGCAAGGAACTGACCATCCAGAATTCGGAAATCCGTTATCAGGGTGATAATGCCGCTGTCCATGTGGCGGGCGGGCGGCTCAACCTGACCGATTCCTCACACATCATCGCCAAGACGCGCGCCGTCGCCCTGGCGGTCAGCGAAGGCGAGCTTTATGCCGAAAATTCCGAGATTGCCTCAACGGCGGGCGGCATCTACGCCGTGCTGACCGGCGATTCACAGATCCTCGGCGTCAGCGTGCAGCAACTGGCCGACTGGCATGGTTTTGAGCGCGGCGACAACGCCATCGGCCTCGACCTCAAGCTCGACAGCGCCGATTCCATCCTGACCATGAACGATATGAAGGTGCAGTATTTCGCCGAGGGCATTCATCTCGACGGGGCGGGCGAAGCTTTGTTGTCGCACAGTCTGGTGGCGCGCAGCGATCACGCCGTCACCTCGTCGGTCAGCCGGGTGCGCATCATCGAAAACACCCTCATCGCCAATGAGATCGGCATTGATGTCGAAGCGGGCACCGCCGATGTCGGCCGCAACCAGATCGCCAATGTGCGCACCGCCGGCATTCTGGCCCAGTCCAATGGCGAGATCCGCGCCGTCGATAATGCCATCGATCCGAATGGCGAAGGCTGCCCCACCCTGCGTTGGGGGAATATCGATCCGGCGGAGCGCACTTGCCGACCGTGGTTCAAGGGCTCGGCCTTCGATGTGCCGGGCGATGCCGCCGATCAGGTGATGTTCGACCAGTTCTGGCCGCATATGAGCGCCGATACCTACAATGCCTCACCCGATCAACTGGCCAAGCCGGACGTCAACCGGCCCTGATACCACCCCCATCATAAGATTCACCTGAAATATGAAGCTTTGCGCCATGAAGCAAGAACCGCCACCACCACATCTTAGAGCGGTTTGCATTCTGATTGAATCGGTCAAAGGAATGCAACCCACTCTACATTTTACGTTTTTCCGCATCTCGCATTCAATTTGTAAGTCAAATTAAACGCTCGTTGCTCTAGCCGCTTCGCGTCTTCGTGCGGTTCCTTGGCTGGCGAAGGACATGCCTTCGCCGACGCCAAACTCCAAAAAGTTGGAGAGGTATAAGGGGCGCTCTTTCTTATACCTCCCCAGTTTACTGGGGAGGGGAACCATCGAGCGAAGCGAAGATGGTGGTGGGGTTTCTTACTTCAATAGCCATGAACGATGCTGCCTCAATGATAACCGTTATAGCCATCCTTGTGGTGCGCAGGCGGCGCCGGATAGGCGGGCAGGACGCGCGGATCAGCATCGGTGCAGGCCACGGGAATACCGCCGCCTACCTTGCCGCCCATGCCCAGCGCCGTATTGTCGCGCGCATTCTGGGCGGTGACGGCCACCTGGCGGCCATCGCTGTTCATGTGGGTTTCGGTGCCGGTGGCGCTGTCATAGGTCATGACCTGCGCAGCCTTGCCGTCCGGCTCGAACGTCGATACGCATGCCTGCGCGCGTTCAGCGGGGCTGCGCGGGTCTTCATAGGCGATGGGGTATCTGTGATAGGCCACGCAACCGCTCATGCCGAGGGTGAGCCCCGCCCCAAGCCCGGCCAGTATCAGGATGGACGCTTTCATATATTCCCCCGCGAAAACATGGTTAACGCCGCATCATCGCATATTTCAGAAAGCAAACAAAGCCCGGAATCGCAGCCTAGAGCGGTCTGCATTCTGATTGAATCGGTCAAAGGAATGCAATCCGCTCTACATTTTACATTTTTCCGCATCTCGCATTCAATTTGTAAGTCAAATTAAACGCTCGTTGCTCTAGCCGCCCAGGCTTTCCAGTTCCTCGTCGGCGATCTCGTAATTGCCATAGACGTTTTGCACATCATCGTCATCGTTGAGCGCATCGAGCAGTTTCATCAGGGTGCGCACCGGATCGCCGGTCAGCGGCGTGCCGCTTTGCGCCTTCCAGATCAGGCCGGTCGATTTCGGATCGCCCAGCGCCTTCGACAGCGCGTCGGTGACCTCGTTGAAGTCCTCAAAGGCGGTATAGATGGTGTGGCCGCCGTCTTCTTCGTCGTTATCGGTTTCCACATCGGCGGCCCCGGCCTCGATGGCCGCTTCCATCACCGTATCGGCGTCACCCACCGAGAGCGGATATTTGATCTCGCCCAGCCGGTCGAACATGAAACTGACCGAGCCGGTATCGGCCAACTGGCCGCCGAACTTGGTGAAATAGCTGCGCACAGCGCCCGCCGTGCGGTTGCGGTTATCGGTCAGGGTTTCAACGATCAGGCCAACGCCGCCGGGGCCGCGGCCCTCATAGCGGATCTCTTCCATATTGTCGGCCTCGCCCGAAGCGCCCTTTTTGATGGCGCGCTCAATATTGTCCTTGGGCATCGATTCGGCCTTGGCCATCGAAACGGCCAGACGCAGGCGCGAATTCATCGCCGGATCGGGCAGGCCCATCTTGGCGGCCACGGTGATGTCGCGCGACAGCTTGGAGAAAAGCTTGGAACGCACCGAATCGGCGCGCCCCTTCTTGTGCATGATGTTCTTGAATTTACTGTGGCCGGCCATGAAATCCTCTTAACGCAGCGCGCCCGGTTTGGTGCGCCCGTGTACTTCAAATGATGGCGGTTTCTAGCGTGTGAAACCCGGTTTGTCACGCCCCCTCAGCCTTTATCAGACGGCGGCCAGCGCGCTCACCTCCGGCACGGTTTCCTTCAGGCGGCCACCGATGCGGATCGGCTCGATGCGCAGGGCCAGCCCCGTGCGGTCATCGCTTTCGACATAGACGCCGCACACCGTGCCCGGCCCGGAAGCCGGACGGTAGCGTTCCTTGCCGATGCGCGTGGTGAAACGGCGCAGCGGTTCTTCCTTGTCCATGCCGATCACGCTGTCATAATCGGCACACGCCCCGGCATCGGTCTGATAGGCCGTGCCATTGGGCAGGATCTGCGCGTCGCCCGTCGGCACGTGGGTGTGGGTGCCGACTACCAAAGTGGCGCGGCCATCGCAGAAATGGCCCATCGCCATCTTTTCCGAGGTGGCTTCGGCGTGCATATCGACCACAATCGCGTCGGCCATCATGCCCAGCGGACACGATTCCAACTGGCGATCGACCGCGCCGAACGGATCATCCATCGACGCCATATGCACCAGACCCAGCACATTCATCACCAGAATACGCTTGCCCGACTGGGTTTCAAACAGATTGGCCCCGCGCCCCGGCGCATCGGCCAGAGGCGGATAATTGATCGGGCGGATCAGGCGCGGCTCACGCACAATATAGGTCAGCGCCTCTTTCTGATCCCACGAATGGTTGCCCAGGGTCAGGCAATCGGCCCCGGCGTCAAAGAGCTGCCGCGCCGAATTTTCCGACAGGCCAAAGCCCGCCGAAGCGTTTTCGGCGTTGATAATGACAAATTCGAGGTCAAGACGGCGGCGTAAACCCGGCAGGTGTTCTGCAAGCGCATCCCTGCCGGGGCGGCCCACAACGTCACCAAAAAAAGCAAAGCGCATTCAACATCCAAATCTATAGCCCGCTTACGGCGGGGCTCAGGCCTGGGCGCGCGCCTCGATCACGCCCTGTTCGGTCCATATATCATCCAGTTTCTGATCATGCACTTCAAACGGGAGATCGGCAAGTTCCTGACCCGAAAAAGCGATTCCGCACACACGCACATCGCCCTGCGCCCGCAAGGCCGCCAGCGCCCGGTCGTAATAACCGCCGCCATAGCCGAGCCGGTGGCCATCGCGCGTAAAGGCCAGCAACGGCACCAGCACCACATCGGGCGTCACCTCGCCAGCGGCAGCGTGCGGCTGGTGGATGTCGAACGGGCCCTGCTCCAGATCGTCACCCAGCCGGAAGGCGCGAAAGCGCATCTCATAGCCCTCCGCCCCGGCCACAAGGCACGGCAGGCACAGGCGATAACCCTTATCCTCGAAGATCTGCAACAGCGGAAACGGATTGATTTCGGACTGGATCGGATAATAGCCGGCGATCAGGCTGCCGCGGCGCGGCCATGCCTCAAGCGCTGAGCTGACTGTTTCGGCCATCCGGTCACCCGCCAGACCATCGGCCTGGGCCAGAGCGGCGCGGCGGCGTTTCATTTCATGGCGCAGAAGCAGCTTTTTGGCGTCACTATCGCTCATGCGGCTCTTATCCTGTTTTTCAAGACGCCCAACACCACATCCCGCCCCCCTCTCACCATAACGAATCGACATTCAGCCCCTTGCTGAAGAAAGCGGCCCCTCCGTCTCGACGCGCTTTGCTTGCTCGACACCTCCCCATGAATGGGGAGGAGGGTGACAGGCGGCACATCCCTCCTCCCTGTGCCAAAGGCATGGGGAGGTGGCAACGAGCCCGTCAGGGCGAAGATGACGGAGGGGTTTCTGAATGTCGTTCCGTCCTGGGCCGCATGAAGAATGGCTCGTGGTGGTGGGGTTCTTACTTCCTGAAGACAAACATACCGGCTCAGTATGAGCCGGACATGCTCATCAAAATACCGAAATGCCGATTGATCGTAGGGTGTGGCGGCGCCATGAAGAATCGTGTCGATGCGGTTAAATCCTCTCAGACCTGACTATTCAGGTGGGAGCCAGGTGACTAGGACCACGGTCCAGATCAGAGCCAGCCCCCGTTCTAAGTGATTAAGGTCAGAAGGAATAGTGATCGCCACGGAAGCCACAGCAAGACCCGCCACGAACCTATAATAGGCCCGCACAGGAGCGAACTCAAGGCACCGTAACGCCGCAGCGCATAAAAGACGCCGCTTTTTGAAAAATGGCCCTTTTCCTGCACGAAAAAACACGCCATAAGGCCGCTATTGTCATTGGGGAGTAGCCGCCTCTGCGCTGTCAGAGGGTTCACATCAACATAATAGGCGCCACACGCGCCTTGGTGTGATCATAATCGGCAAGACCTTTGGCCGTGTAGCGGTTGCCCGGCCGGGCAAGACGCTGGCACGCGCCACTGGTTCATCTGCTTGCCCGGCCCCTGCTTTGATATGCTCCTGACCCTTATTCTGTTCATCGGCTCGGCCGTCGTCATCTATCTGGCGTGCGAATATTTCACCAACAGCATCGAATGGTGCGGCAAGCACCTCAATTTTGGCGCGACGGCGGTGGGTTCGGTGCTGGCCGCCTTCGGCACGGCCCTGCCCGAAAGCGCCGTCACCTTCACCGCCGTCGTCTTCGGCCACACCGCCCGCGCCAAGGACATCGGCGTCGGCGCGGCGATGGGCGGGCCACTGGTGCTGGCCACCATTGCTTACGGCGTGGTCGGCCTCGCTTTATGGCTTAACCGGCGCAAACTGGGCCGCCGCGATGCGATGGTGCAGGTCGAACATGGTCGCCTCAGCCGCGATCAACTGGCCTTTCTGGCCATTTTCGTCGTCAAGGTGGGTCTGGGCCTCGTCGCCTTCGCCTTCAAGCCGTGGCTGGGCGTACTGTTTCTCGCCGCCTATGCCCTCTATGTCTGGCGCGAGATCACCGCCCCCGACGAGTCAGATGAAGGCGATGATGAACTCGAACCGCTGAAACTCCGCCCCGGCCACCCCAGCCTGTTGTGGGCCAGCCTGCAAGCCGGTCTGTCCCTGCTCGTCATCGCCTTCGCCTCGCATCTGTTTGTGGCCCAGCTCGAACAGATCGGCGAAGCCCTGCACATGGCCCCGCATCTGGTGGCGCTGCTGCTGTCGCCGGTGGCCACCGAACTGCCCGAAACCATGAACGCCATCATCTGGGTGCGTCAGGGCAAGGAAAGGCTGGCCCTGGCCAATATTTCCGGCGCGATGATGATTCAGGCCACCATTCCTTCGGCGCTCGGCATCTTTTTTACGCCGTGGCGCTTCGATCACGCCCTGCTGGCTGCGGGCATCATTACGGCAGCGGCGATTATCGTGCTGTTTTTGATGTTCCGGCGTGGCCGCGTCGATGCGCGCGCCCTGACCGGCATCGCCGCGCTTTACGGCGTCTTCGCCCTGTGGCTGGTCTTTCTGCCGCTGGCGGGTTAATCATCCCTTATGGACACGCCCGACTGCAAACAGGCCCCCGGCGCCTTTCAGCCCGTGATTGATCGCACGACTTGCGAAGGCAAGGCCGATTGCGTCGTCATCTGCCCGTATGATGTCTTCGACCTCGGCATCCTGCCACCGGAAGACCGCACAGGCTTGCCGGTGATGGCCAAGGTGAAAGGCTTCCTGCATGGCTGGAAACAGAGCTTCGCCGTGCGCGCCGAAGCCTGCCGCGCCTGCGGCCTGTGCGTGCAGGCCTGTCCGGAAAAAGCCATCACCCTCAGGCGCACCAACCCCTCTTAAGGATCAGACCATGTCAGACCCGACAGCCTCCGACCTCATCTCCGGGCGCATTGCCGAACTGAATGACTGGCGCGGCGCGGCGCTGGCCCGGATGCGCGCCCTCATTCATGAGGCCGTGCCTGATGTGGTCGAGGAATGGAAATGGATGGGCACGCCGGTCTGGTCGCATAATGGCATCCTGTGTACCGGCGAATCCTACAAAAAGGTGGTCAAGCTGACCTTCGCCAAGGGCGCTGCGCTCGATGACCCCGCCCACCTGTTCAATTCCAGCCTTGACGGCCATGTGCGCCGCGCCATCGACATTCCTGAAGGCTTGGGGCCCGAAGGCGTCGAGATCGACGAGGCCGCCTTCAAGGCGCTGATTCTCGCGGCCGTGGCCCTCAATGCCCAAAAGCCCGCCAAGAAGAGCAGAGCTAAACCGGCAACTTCCTGAAAGAAAAAATAAAAGAATTCACCACGGAAAACACGGATCATGGCCTGCGGCCATGTCACGGATAAGAAAAGCGAGGATGCCGTCTATCCGTGTCATGACCCGCAAAGCGGATCATGATCCGTGTTTTCCGTGGTGAATTCTTTTTTCCTTGCCCCACCCTCAAACTCAATGAAAATCAGCGCCTGCACCCTCCTCCCTGCGCCCCAATCTTCCTTGGGCATGGGGAGGTGGCAGCGAGCGCAACGAAGGTGACGGAGGGGTCTGGCCAAAACGACATGCGCTTTGTTGCCGTCAAACCCCTTCACCAAGAGAGAAAGGAAAGTTAAGCCATGCAAACCCCGGAGTTTTGACCGGTATGTCATCAGGCTGCGCGCCCTTCTAAATTTGGGGCGTACAGGTTTTTCAACCCCGGAAAACACGGATCATGGCCTGCGGCCATGTAACGGATAAGAAAAGCGAGGATGCTGTCTATCCGTGTCATGACCCGCAAAGCGGATCATGATCCGTGTTTTCCGTGGTGAATTCTTTTTTCCTTGCCCCACCCTCAAACTCAATGAAAATCGGCCCCGCTCAGCGTATCGGTCGCCTCTTCCGCCGCCTTGGCCACCGGCAAATCGCGCGCCCCCAGAGGCCGCTCCTCCATCGACCACAACAGCAGAAATGCCGCCCCCATAGCGATGGCCGCGCCGATGAAGATCGGCCTGTAGATGCGCGCCGGATCGGCGACGTGGCTTAGGGTATCCGCCGACAGCGCCCCGTTGAAACTGTTGCCGAGGAGGGCGTAAATCTCACCAAACAGGATGGCCCCGAAAATCGCCACCAGGATCGCCCCGCCCAGCGAGCGGAAGAAGTTCATCACGCCGGTGGCCGTGCCCATCTGGTGACGCTCGACGATATTCTGCACCACCACGGTCGTCACCGGGAAGGTCGAACCGACCGCCGCATTGGCCACCACCAGACAGCCCAGATAGCTCCACAGAGTCAGGTGATCGGAAATGAAGATCAGCACCGTATAGAGCAGCGCGCCAATCCCCAGTCCCGCCAGCGGCAGGGCCTTGTATTTTCCGCTCTTGCTGCGCGCCATCATCTGGCCCGACAGGATGGCGCCGCCCACCACGCCCAGAGCCAGCGGCGTCATGGCCATGCCGGCCTCGGTGGCGCTTAAGTGAAAAATCAGTTGCAGATAAAGCGGGTTCTAGGCCCCGACCGACATCAATGTGCCCATGCTCAATGTGGCCACCAGTATGGCGCGCACCACAATGCCGTTTTTCAATATATCGGTCGGGATCAGCGGCTCGGCGGCCAGGCGCAGGCGCAAGGCAAACAGCAGCCAGAAGACGCCCGACACGATATAGGCCGCCCAGACCGGCACGCCCATAATCGCCGCGCCGCGCGTATTGATGGCCAGCATCAGCACCACCGCCGCCACCGCCATCAGGCCCGCGCCCGCCCAGTCGATCCTGTGGGCGCGTTCATAGCGCGGCAGCTTCATCAGGCCGCGATAGACGATCCACAGGGCCAGCACCCCCACCGGCAGATTGACCCAGAAGATCGACTGCCAGCCGAAATGCTCGGCCAGTACGCCGCCCAGGATCGGCCCGCCGAGGCTCGATGAGGTAAAAACGGCGGCGAACATGCCCTGAATACGGCCGCGCTCCTTGATCGTCACCACGTCCGAAATCACCGTCTGCACCAGCGACATCAGCCCGCCGCCGCCTAAGCCCTGAATGGCGCGCGCCGCAATCAGAAACAACATATTGGGCGACAGGCTGCACAAAAGCGAGCCCAGCAGAAACATGCCGATCGCCATCAGAAGCGTAGTGCGCCGCCCGATAATATCGGCCAGCTTGCCATATAGCGGTGTCACCACGGTGGAAGACAACAGATAGGCCGTCACCATCCACGGCAGATGCTGCACATCATTGAGCGCTCGGCCAATGGTCGGCAGGGCGGTCGATACGATGGTCTGATCCAGCGCCGCCAGCAGCAGCACCACCATCAGGCCGATGATGATCGAACGCACATCCTTAGGATCCAGAGGCGGCGCGCTGGCGGAAGACGGAGCATTCATGATTCGCGGGCTTTCGTGATTTTGCAGCAAGGTGGGCGAAGTCCGGTTTTTTAGCAAGTTGATGGCGAAAAGCGCGCCTATACCGCTAACACTTGACGCAACCGTCCATTCTTGGGCAGAACAGACCATCAAAAAGCAATGGGAGCGTCACATGTCACGTCCACTCAGCCTGATCCTCGCCGCCGTCCTGACTCTGGCCCCGCTGACACTGGCCCCGGCGGTCGTTCAGGCGCAGGATCTGATGGCGCACGCCCTCAACAAACCCGCCGCCGATCAGTGGAGTTCGTTTGGCACGGGCGAAAGCCACAAGCTCGCCCCGGACGATACGGTGCGCGGCGGCTGGGCCTATACGGTCAGCGCCGCCCAGCCCGGTCAGAACCCGTGGGACGTTCAGGCAGGCATCACCACCACCCAGGCCGTCAAATCCGGCGATGTGCTGCTGCTGGCCTTCTGGGCGCGCGCCGTCACCCCGCCTGCGGGCGCGACCAGCATCTCGGCCCCGGCGGTGATTCAGGAGGCCAGCGCCCCCTATACCCGCCTCGGCACGGAAAACCTGACCATCACGCCCGACTGGAAGCTCTATTATGTCACCGGCACCGCACAAAAAGATTATCTGCCGCAGGCCTTGCAAGGCAGCGTGCAGGTAGCCTCGGCGGCGCAGAGTGTGGCGCTCGGCCCCGTCTTCCTGCTCGATTACGGCCCCGGCTATAATCTGAGCTATCTGCCGGTCAATGATCCGCAGGCAGCGCGCGCCGATACGACGAAAAAGAAGAAATAGACATCCTCGCGCATTGGGGGCCACGCAACACGACGGAACCGCTCCCACGGGCGGTTCCACCCGGTATTTTTCGCGTTTTCCCCCTTATAGCCGCGCAGAATTCGGCTATAAGGCTTAAAGCCAGTGCTAAAAGAATAATAAAAAGAACCAAAGCTTGAACCGGGAGATCCCAGCATGACTACCCACCTTCGTCACACCCTCCAGCTCGTCAGCACCACAGCCCTGACCCTGACCCTGTCCTCCGCCTTGCTGATGGCGCCTCTGGCCGCCCAGGCCCAGGCCACCGCAACGCCCGCCACCGCAACGGCCCCCGCCGACCAGCCGTGGATGAATACCAGCCTCGACCCTTCGGCGCGTGCCGACGCTGCCGTCAAGGCCATGACCCAGGCCGAAAAGCTGCAACTGGTCTTCGGCTATTTCTCAACCAATGCGCCGTGGTTCACGGCGGGCACCAAGCGCTTTGAATTCCCGAAAGACGGCCTGCCCGATTCGGCCGGTTATGTGCCCGGTATTGCGCGCCTTGGCATTCCGGCCCAGTGGGAAACCGATGCGGGTGTCGGCGTCGCCACCCAGCGTTCACCCACGCCGCGCCTGCGCACCGCCCTGCCTTCGGGCATCAGCACCGCCGCCACCTGGGATCCGGGCATGGCCTTTGCCGGTGGCGCCATGATCGGCCACGAAGCGCGCCTGTCGGGCTTTAATGTGCAACTGGCCGGTGGCGTCGATTTGCTGCGCGAGCCGCGCAATGGCCGTAATTTCGAATATGCCGGTGAAGACCCGCTGCTGGCCGGCGTGATCGACGGCAATGAAATCAAGGGTATCCAGTCGAACCACATCATCTCGACACTCAAGCACTACGCCTTCAACGATCAGGAAACCAACCGCTTCACCATTGATGTCAAGATCGATGACAAGGCGGCCCGCGAATCCGACCTGCTCGCCTTCCAGATCGCCGATGAAATCGGCAAGCCCGGCGCGGTCATGTGCTCTTACAATCGCGTCAACGGCGCCTATGCCTGCGAAAACGACTGGCTGCTCAATCAGGTGCTGAAGACCGACTGGGGCTTCAAGGGCTATGTCATGTCGGACTGGGGTGCCACCCATTCCACCGTCGCCGCCGCCAATAATGGCCTCGATCAGGAATCGGGCTGGGCCTTCGACCGCTCGGCCTATTTCGAAGGCGCTTTGCAGGAAGCCGTCAATGCCGGCTATGTGCCGCAGGCCCGCCTCGACAACATGGCGCAACGCATCCTCTACGCCATGTTCGCCAATGGTCTGGTCGATGATCCGGTCAAGGGCGACCAGTCGGCCACCATCGACTATGTCGCCGATAACAAGATCAGCCAGGCCGATTCCGAAGCCGGTATCGTTCTGCTGAAGAACACGAAAGGCCTGCTGCCCATCGCCAAGACCGCCAAAAAGATCGTCATCATCGGCAGCCATGCCGATTTCGGCGTCCTGTCGGGCGGCGGCTCGTCACAGGTCTATGCTGTCGGCGCCAAGCGCTTTGACGGCGAAGGCCCCGATGGCTTCCCCGGGCCGATGACCTATTATGCCTCTTCGCCGATGAAGGGCATCGAGGCGCGCACCCAGGCATCCGTCACCTATCTCGACGGCAAGGATGTCAAGGCGGCGGCCAAGGCGGCGCGCGGTGCCGATCTGGTCATCGTCTTCGCCAACCAGTGGACCGGCGAAAGCATGGACGTGCCCGATCTCAACCTGCCCAATGGTCAGGATGCGCTGATTTCCGCCGTCGCCAAGGCCAATAAGAAAACCGCCGTGGTGCTGGAAACCGGCGGCCCCGTCGTCATGCCGTGGCTCGCCAGCGTTGGCGCCGTGGTCGAGGCCTGGTATCCGGGCACCAGCGGCGGCGAAGCGATTGCCCGCGTCCTGACCGGCGAGGTCAATCCGTCGGGCCATCTGCCCGCCACCTTCCCGGCCAGCGTGGCGCAATTGCCGCGCCCGGTGCTGGACGGCGATGTCAAGCTCGACGACAATTCGCATCCCCATACCGATTACAACATCGAAGGCGCGGCGGTTGGCTATAAATGGTTCGACAAGAAGGGCCTGACGCCGCTGTTTCCGTTCGGCCACGGCCTCAGCTATACCAGCTTCTCGCTCGGCGGCCTGTCCGCCGCCGCCGATGGCAAGGGGCTGAAGGCCAGCTTCACGGTGAAAAACACCGGCGCGGTCGAAGGCAAGGAAGTGGCGCAGATCTATGTGTCGCCCGTTGGCGATGCCGGCTGGGAAGCGCCCAAGCGCCTCGGCGGCTTCACCAAGGCCGATCTGAAGCCCGGCGAAAGCCAAACCCTGACGGCGAGCGTCGATCCGCGCCTGCTGGCCACCTATGATTCGGCCAGCAAGACCTGGACGGTGAAGGCCGGTGACTACAAGGTGATGCTGGCCACCTCGGCCACCGACATCGCCCAGACCGTCACCGTCCATCTCGACCAGCAAACCCTGGACGTGAAGGGCCAATAGAACGGATCAAAAAACCTTCCCCTCTCCCCATGAAAATGGGGAGAGGACGAGGCGCAAGGCGCAGCCGCCGATCCTCGGGTGAGGGGCTGGCCGCCGGTTGCGCTAAGGCCCCTCACCCGATCGCCTTCGCTACGCTCAGGCTCTCGTCCTCTCCCCTCATGGAGGGGAGAGGGAAATGATTTCGAGACACCATGATCCGCCAGTTAATCCTCATCCTGTCCCTGCTCATCGCCACGCTCGCGCCCACTGTCCACGCGCAAGATTACCAGTCCTCGCCGCCGCGACAGGACGCCACCCCGCGCGATTTCGGCCCATATCTCGGCCCTTACCGCGCCAAGGTCACCGCCAGGATGCTGGAGGATTTCGGCGAGCAATATCTTTATGCGCCGCAAAATGCCGCCCTGCCCGCGCCTGCGCCTGACGAACAGCGCGTGGTTTTCCTGGGCGATTCGATCACCGACCGCTGGAATCTGGCCAAGTTCTTTCCCGGCAAACCCTATGTCAATCGCGGCATTGGCGGTCAGGTGACCACACAGATGCTGGTGCGCTTCCATGCCGATGTGGTGGCCCTGCATCCGGCGGCGGTGGTGATTCTGGCCGGTATCAATGATGTGCAGGGCGTGTTTCAGGTCGAAACCGAACAGCAGATCGAAACCAATTATGAAGCGATGGCCGAACTGGCGCAAGCTCACGGCATCAAACCGATCTTTACCGAGATCATGCCGGTCAATAATTACACACCCAATGCCGCCACGGTCTTGCAGGATCGCCACCCGGACGAACTGGCGCGGATCAATGCGTGGCTCGCCGCCTATTGCGCCGCCCACCATGATCAACTGATCGATTACGGCCCGGTTTTGCGCGACGATAAGGGTCTGATGCGCGCCGACTATACCAGCGACGGCATCCACCCGACCGACCAAGCCTATGCGGTCATGGCCCCCCTCGCCGAACAGGCCATCGCAGCGGCGCTGGCAAAGCCTTAATCAGTCTCTATGGTTAGATTTTAGAAAACTCCCCCTGATTTCAGGGGGAGGTGGCGCATCGCGCCGGAGGGGGTTAATTCCCGTCGATCCGCCGGGCGGAATTTAACCCCACCCGCCCCCGTTCGGGGGCACCCTCCCCTGAAATCAGGGGAGGCTAGAGCAACGAGCGTTTAATTTGACTTACAAATTGAATGCGAGATGCGGAAAAACGTAAAATGTAGAGCGGGTTGCATGCCTTTGACCGATTCAATCAGAATGCAAACCGCTCTAGATATAACGAAAAACGGGCTCTGAAGATGGCCCTCACCTCGCTTTACCCTTAAACACAACCCCTCACGTCGCCAGCAGCTTTTCCAGCCGCTCGGCGGCGTCGGCGATGGCGAAGGCCGCCTTACGCTCCATTTCGTGCGCCCCGGCATTCATGCGCGCCGTGGCCGAATGCGCCTCGGCCAACTGGGTGCGCAGTTCCTGCATCTCGTCGATCATCAGAAGCGCCCCCATCAGGAACAGACGCACCTCGCCGATGGCCCCGACATCGGACACCACCATCTCGACATGCTCATTGAACACCCGCGCCAGTTCGGTGACGCGCGCTTCCTGACCGTCGGCGCACCCGACGACGTAAGGCTTGTTATTGACCCTGACCGTGACCTCGCCCATCAGGCTGCCTCCTCGTCCATCAGTTGCCGAATTTCGCTGGCCGCAGAGCCCAGCGCCGCATAGGCCTCTTCGGCGGCGGCGGCCATTTCGGCGTTTTGCGCGCGCGCCACATCCAGTTCTACGAGCAGGCGCTGGTAATCTTCCTGCCGGATGTCATCGTGGTTTTTCTCATATTCGGGAATGGGTTGCCCGCTTTGCAGGGCGCGCACCCGCGCCTCCAGCGCCGCCAACGCCCGGTCAAGGCGATTGACCGCCACGGCCAGATTACCGCCACCTGCCGATGGGTTCATATGCCCCTGGGGTGTCTGCTCCATATCGACCTCCGATACCCGCCAGCCGCATTTCGAATGCCCGTGGCGTGAAAAAACCTACACTTGTGCGGCAAGTTCCGCTAAAGCCTGCGGCAACTTCACCTCTCATATGCTTACTTTAATAGAGACTCGCCCATGACCACAAGCGCCACCTCAACGAAGCCGTCACTGACCGTGATGGCCGACGCCATTCGCGTGCTGTCGATGGAAGCCGTCCACCGCGCCAAATCGGGCCATCAGGGGATGCCGATGGGCATGGCCGATGTCGCCACTGTCTTGTGGACGAAGTTTCTCAAATACGATCCGTCGCGCCCCGACTGGGCCGACCGCGACCGCTTCGTGCTGTCGGCAGGCCACGGCTCGATGCTGCTCTATGCGCTGTTGCACCTGACCGGCTTTAAATCGGTCAGCATGGACGACATCAAAAACTTCCGCCAGTGGGGCGCCGCCACCCCCGGCCACCCCGAATATGGCCACACGGCGGGCGTTGAATGCACGACCGGCCCGCTCGGTCAGGGTCTGGCCACGGCGGTCGGCATGGCGATGGCCGAACGCCACCTCAATGCCCGCTTCGGCGACGCCCTCGTCAACCACAAGACCTGGGTGATCGCCGGTGACGGCTGCCTGATGGAGGGCGTATCGCACGAGGCGATTTCTCTGGCCGGACGCTACAGGCTGAACAACCTGATCGTTTTGTTCGACGACAACAATGTCACCATCGACGGCTGGGCCACGGTGGCTGAAACCGGCGACCAGCAGGCGCGCTTCAAGGCGGCGGGCTGGGCGGTCAAGGCGGTCGATGGCCATGACCATGCGAAAATCGCCGCCGCGATGCGCTGGGCGCAAAATCAGGACAGGCCGGTGATGATCGCCTGCAAGACCAAGGTGTCCAAGGGCGCGGGCCCGCTGGAAGGCGACAAGCACGGCCACGGCTATAATCTGATGGACGATCAGATCAAGGCGGCGCGCGCGGCCATGAACTGGACCGCCGAACCCTTCACCGTGCCTGCCGACATCAAGAAAGCCTGGGAGGCCGCTGGCCGTAAGGGCACGCGGGTGCGCAAAACCTGGGAAGCCACCGCCAGGGCCCATCCGCAGGGCGCGGAACTGACCGCCACACTCAGCGGCCAACTGCCCGCCAATGCCTTTGCCGCGCTCGACGCCCATATCAACGACGCCATCGCCACCATGCCCGCCGACGCCACGCGCTCGTGCTCCGGCAAGGCGCTGGCCACGCTGGTGCCCGCCATCGACACCATGATCGGCGGCTCGGCCGACCTGACCGGCTCGGTCAATACGCTGGTGAAGGACATGACGGATTTCGACATCGAAAATTACGGTGGCCGCTATGTCCGTTACGGCGTGCGCGAATTCGGCATGGCGGCGGCGATGAACGGGATGGCCCTGCACGGCGGCGTGATCCCTTACGCCGGCACCTTCTTTGTGTTTTCCGACTATTCACGTCCGGCCATCCGTCTGGGGGCCCTGATGGGGGCCAAGGTCGTGCACGTCATGACGCACGATTCGATCGGTGTCGGTGAAGACGGCCCCACCCACCAGCCGGTCGAGCATCTGGCCTCGTATCGCGCCATGCCGGGCCTGCACGTTTTCCGCCCCGCCGATATGGTCGAGGCCGCCGAATGCTGGAAGCTGGCCCTGAAAGCCAAGGGCCCGTCCATGCTCGTCCTGTCGCGCCAGAAGGTGCCCGCTCTGCGCACGCAAGGCGGCGACCTGGCCGCCAAAGGGGCCTATGAGATCAAGCCTGCCTCGGCGGAAGCCAAGGTGACGATCTTCGCCACCGGCACCGAGGTTTCGGTGGCCGTGGCGGCGCAAACCCTGCTCGAAGCCGAGGGCATCGCCACCCGCGTTGTGTCCGTCCCCTCATGGGATCTGTTCGCAGCGCAAAGCGCAGCCTATCAGGCCGGGGTGATCGGTAATGCCCCTGTGCGCGTCGCGGTCGAAGCGGCGGTCAAGGAAGGCTGGGAACGCTTCATCGGCGAGGATGGCATCTTTGTCGGCATGACCGGTTTCGGCGCCTCGGCCCCGGCGGAACGCCTGTTCAAGGAATTCGGCATCACCGCCGAAAACGTCGCCGCGAAAGCCAAGGCGGCGCTCTAGAGTGGTCTGCATTCTGATTGAATCGGTCAAAGGAATGCAACCCACTCTACATTTTACATTTTTCCGCATCTCGCATTCAATTTGTAAGTCAAATTAAACGCTCGTTGCTCTAAACAAAAAAGAACCGTGACAGCGGCGGCTGTCACGGTTCATCTGCTTACAACCGGCTCCGGGGAGATACCGGTCGGCAACAGACCAGGCCGTTCTGGACGGCTTAGCCGTCGTGCAGAACGTTCGGGATTTCAAACGCCGCTACCGACCCGATCCGTCGCCTCTTTTCAGATTATTTTTGCGCAGGCGCAGCGCCGTTTTCCGGCGGGCCAGCGGGTGCATCCGCGGGCGGTTGCGGCCATTCGCTGGCCTCCAGCACGCCATCATGATTGGTGTCGAGCTTGTCGAAGCGCGCCTTCATGCGAGCGGAAAACTCGGCAAAGCTGATCTTGCCATCGCCATTCGTATCGAGTGCCTTCAAAGCCATCGGCCCCATACCGTGGCCCATATGTCCCGTGGCCATCGGCAGCGGGCCATCATGATCACGCCGCCATCCACCCTGATGTTTCATGCCGTGGTGACGCCAGCCGTGCTGCCAGCCGCCCATCCTGCCTTTGGGCCCATGCGGCGGGCGGGCGGCATTGAATTCGGCCTCGCTGATACTGCCGTCGTGATTGGTGTCGAGCCGGTCGAACATCCGCCCGGCCATCTTGTCGGCCATCTTATCGGCCATCTTCTGCATCGGCGCGGCCAGTTCGGCCTTGTCGAGCTTGCCATCGTGATTGGTGTCAAGTTCGGCGAAACTGGGACGATGCATATGACAGCCATCGGCAGGCGGAGGCGGGGGTGCGGCGTCTTGCGCCAGGGCGGGCGCGGCCAGCAGAACCGCTGCGCTGCCCAGCAGGCTGCCAAGGGCGAGGCTAGGTTTCAACATGATGTTTTTCCTCATCTGGGGTTGCAGGCGTCCGCCGCCGCCGGGAACCCCCATCCTGCCGCCCGCCTGTTGCCCGGCAATGTCAGAAAACAGCGCATTTGGGCGCGATTGCGTTTTCATGTTACAAACCGGCAATCAGAAGGCCGTAAGGTTTCGCCACCTTGCCCGCGTCCTTTTGCGCCTTCTTGGAACCTTTCATGCTCATGTCCAGCCCCACGCCCGCCCCAGCCAGTCCGCCGCGCGTCCTGATCGTCGATGACGACCCCGACCTGCGCGAACTGATCAGCCAGTTCCTGTCGAACAACGGCTATGCCGTCCACACCGCCGCTCAGGCGCGCGACATGGACAAGATCCTGGCGCGTGGCGACATCGAACTGGTAGTGCTCGACTATATGATGCCGGGCGAGGATGGCCTGTCGGTGTGCAAGCGCCTCAATGAAGGCGGCGGCCCGCCGGTCATCATGCTGTCGGCGCGCGGTGAGGAGATTGACCGCATTGTCGGGCTCGAACTGGGGGCCGACGACTATATGGCCAAGCCGTTTCATCCGCGCGAACTGCTGGCCCGCATCCGCGCCGTGCTGCGCCGCCGCGAAGCGCACGCCGGTCAGGACGGCACATCGCCGCTCAGCCATTTCTTCGGCTGGCAGCTCGACAATATCAAGCGCACCCTGATCCGGCCCGACGGGATGCAGGTGGCCCTGTCCAATGCCGAATTCGAGCTGCTGCGCGTCTTTCTGGATCGCCCCGGCCGCGCCCTGTCACGCGACCAGATCCTCGATTACCTGCATGGCCCCAATGCCGAATCGTTCGACCGCGCCATCGATGTGCAGATTTCGCGCCTGCGCCGCAAGCTGAGCGACGACCATGCCGAGGACATTATCCGCACGATCCGCGGCATCGGCTATATGTTCAAGCCGCTGAAATAGCGCCGCACATGCCCGAAACCACGCCTGCGTCCCCCGCTCCGGTTCGGCGCGACACCCTGAACGCCCTGCCCATCTTCTGGCAGGTGCTGGGCCTGTCGCTGATCGTGCTGGCCCTGGCCCTGATCATCAATACCCTGCTGGTGCTGAAGGCTCCGGCCCCGCCGCCTTCGGGCTATACGCTGGCCGAGGCCGCCGCCGCCCTGAAAACCGGTCAGGCGCGCCTGCATAACGGCCATCTGTTGCGCGCCGAAACCCGCGACGTTCCGCCCGACTATGTGGTGCGCGATCCCGGCCATCAAACCGGCATTTGGGCGTTTCAGGCCCTTGTCAGCGCGCGCCTCGCCGAGGAACTGGCCGTGCCGGTCGATACGATCTGGGTGCATTTCACGCCCCGCCGCGATTTCGAGCATCACCGCTCTGCCGACCGCCTGTTTGGCCCGGATCAGGGCCCGCCGCAACAAGGCCCGCTGAATCAAGCTGTGCCGCCCGTGCAAAACGGCCCCGGCCATCACCCTTTGCCGCCTTTCGGTCTGCGTCCGCATGATTTCGGCGGGCCGAGCATAACCGCCGATACGCGCGCCAATATCATCTTTCCGGCCTTCAGTGCCGCCTGGAAACTGCCCAATGGCCGTTACCGCGTCATCACCGAGCCGAAGACCCTGATCGAGCCGTGGCAGGAACGCCTGCTGTTCGGTTTCGGCCTGGGGGCGCTGATCATCCTGCCGCTGGCCTATCTGTTGTCGCAGCGCCTGTCGCGGCCGATCATCGCCTTTTCGGAAGCCGCCGCCAAGCTCAGCGTCGAGGACGACGCGCCGCCCGTTCTGGCCGTGGGGCCGCGCGAAGTGCGCCAGGCCGCGCTCGTGCTCAACGCCATGCAAATGCGCATCCGTAAGCAGGTGGAAAGCCGCACCATGCTGATGGGGGCCATCGCCCATGACCTGAAAACGCCGCTGGCGCGGATGCGTCTGCGGATCGAGGATCTGCCGACGCCCATTCGTGATAAGCTGTCTCAGGACATTGCCCATATGGACGGCCTGATCCGCTCGGCCATGAGTTTCACCAGCGCCCACAAGCTGGGCGAAAGCTTACGTCCGCTCGATTTGTCTTCACTTGTCGAAAGCCTGGCCGAAGACTTAAGCGCGATCTGCGAGATCGAAACGCCGCTGATCGAGGCGCATGTCACGGTGCGCGGCGACCAGATTGCGCTTAGCCGCATCCTCACCAATCTGATCGAGAATGCCGGGCGTTATGCCGGCGGTTGCCGCATCGCGCTTTCGACGCGCGGCAACATGGCCGAACTGCACATCCTCGATGAGGGCCCCGGCCTGCCGCCGGAGACGCTGGAGGCCGTGTTCGAGCCGTTTTACCGGCTGGAAGCCTCGCGCAACCGCGATACGGGCGGCACGGGTCTGGGCCTCAGCGTGGCCCGCGCCCTGGCCGAGGCGCAGGGCGGGGCGCTCACCCTGCACAACCGCTATGCCGGTTCTGAGATCGCCGGACTGGAGGCGCGCCTTACCCTGCCGCTGTGGCGCGAGGGGTAGATAAGCGCATCGAAATAAGGCCCCGCTCTGGAATTGCGATGATAGCGTTATCATATGGAGTGCAGCGCGAAATAGGGCTTGACTTGACGGGCCTTCGGTTTGAAGAACCACGCGCGCCTGTCCTTGAGCTTTGCGTCTTATAAAAAGGAATGTCCATCATGGCTTTACGTGTCGCCATCAACGGCTTTGGCCGTATCGGTCGTAACATCCTGCGTTCGATCATCGAATACAACCGTACCGACATCGAAGTGGTTGCGATCAACGATCTGGGCCCGGTGGAAACCAATGCACACCTGCTGCGCTACGATTCGATCCACGGCCGCTTCCCCGCCAAGGTGACGGTGGACGGCGACAGCCTGATCATCGAGGCCAATGGCAAGACCTATGCGCCGATCAAGGTGACGGCGATCCGCAATCCTGCCGAGCTGCCGCACAAGGCGCTGAACGTGGACATCGCCTTTGAATGCACGGGCATCTTCACGGCGCGCGACAAGGCCGCCGCCCATCTCGAAGCGGGCGCCAAGCGCGTCCTCGTCTCTGCCCCTTCGGACGGCGCCGACAAGACCATCGTGTACGGCGTCAATACCGACAGCCTGACCGCGCAGGATATGGTCATCTCCAACGCCTCGTGCACCACCAACTGTCTGGCCCCTGTCGCCAAGGTGCTGAACGATCTGTGCGGCATCGAGTCGGGCTATATGACGACGATCCACTCCTATACCAATGACCAGCCCTCGCTCGACCAGATGCACAAGGATCTGTATCGCGCCCGCGCCGCCGCCCTTTCCATCATCCCGACCTCGACCGGTGCGGCCAAGGCCATCGGTCTGGTCATCCCGGAGCTGAAGGGCAAGTTCGATGGCTCGTCGGTGCGCGTGCCGACGCCGAACGTCTCCTGCGTCGATCTGGTCTTCAATGCGGGCCGCGACGTGACCAAGGACGAGATCAACGCCGCCATCAAGGCCGCCGCCGATGGCGCCATGAAGGGCGTGCTGGCCTATACGGACGAGCCTTTGGTATCGCGCGATTTCAACCATGAACCGGCGTCCTCGACCTTCGCCCTGCCGCAAACCCAGGTCATCGGCAGCCGTCTGGTGCGCATCCTGTCATGGTACGACAATGAGTGGGGCTTCTCGACCCGCATGGCCGACACCGCCGTCGCGTTTGGCAAATTCCTCTGATAAACAGACCCCGCCGGGTATGCCTGGCGGGGTTTTTCATAAAGCCCCCTATACCTCCCTGAACGCGAAGCGTTTGGGGAGGGGGACCATGAGCGTAGCGAATGGTGGTGGGGTTTCTGACTGTCCTTTTCCTTCGCCGGAGCCTTCCATGACCTTCAAAACCCTCGACGACCTGTCCGATCTCCACGGCAAGACCGCTTTGGTGCGCGTCGATTTCAACGTGCCGGTCGAGGATGGTCGCATCACCGACGACACCCGCCTGAAGGTGGCCCTGCCGACGATCAAAAAGCTGCAATCTCTGGGCGCGAAAATCGCCCTACTGGCCCATTTCGACCGCCCGAAAGGCAAGGTCGTGCCGGAGATGAGCCTGAAATTCGTCGCGCCCGCCCTGTCGGCCCTGCTCGGCACCACGGTCGCCTTCGCCGCCGATTGCGTTGGCCCCGACGCCGCCGATGTGCTGAAACTGCTGCCTGCGGGCGGCGTGGCCCTGCTCGAAAATGTCCGCTTCCATGCCGGCGAAGAAAAGAACGATCCTGACTTTGCCGCGCAACTGGCCGCGCTCGGCGATCTCTACGTCAATGACGCCTTTTCCGCCGCCCACCGCGCCCACGCCTCCACCGAAGGCGTCGCCCATCTGCTGCCGTCCTATGCGGGCGAAAGCATGAAGCGCGAACTTCTGGCGCTCGATAAGGCGCTGGGCAATCCTGAACGCCCGACGCTTGGCATTGTCGGCGGCTCGAAGGTTTCGACCAAGCTCGACCTGCTGAAAAACCTGGTCAGCAAGCTCGATTACCTGTCGATTGGCGGCGGCATGGCCAATACCTTCCTTTATGCGCAAGGTTATGATGTCGGCGGGAGCTTGTGCGAAAAAGACCTGAAAGCCACCGCCCTTGAGATCATGGCCGCGGCGGCGCAAGCCGATTGCCGCATCCTGCTGCCGCTCGACATCGTGGTGGCACAGGATTTCAAGGCCCACGCCGCCAACCGTACCGAGGATATTGGCGCAGCGCTTTCGGACGCCGACAAGATCTTCGATGCAGGCCCGAAAACGGTCGATGAACTGTGCAAGGTGATGGCCGGTGCCAAAACCCTGATCTGGAACGGCCCCTTGGGTGTGTTCGAATTGCCACCCTTTGATGCAGCAACCGTGGCGGCAGCGAAATTTGCTGCGTCACAAACCAAAGCCGGTAAACTGGTAGCGGTTGCGGGCGGTGGCGACACCGTGGCGGCGCTCAACCATGCCGGCGTCATGGCCGACATGACCTTTGTTTCGACCGCTGGCGGGGCCTTCCTCGAATGGATGGAAGGCAAGGTGCTGCCGGGCGTCGCCGCGCTCGAAGCCTGAAACAGGTTACGGAAACATAATTGAATTTTACAACGGGCGGCGGCACAACAGGTCAAAAGACCACGCCGCCCGGCGATTTTGAGGCCCCGCCACAGGGCCACCATGAAAGAGGAACACGATGGCTCGTATCAGCTTACGACAATTGCTCGACCACGCCGCCGAGAACGGCTACGGTATGCCCGCCTTCAATATCAACAATATGGAGCAGGGCACCGCGATCATGGAGGCGGCGCGCAAAACGCAGTCGCCTGTGATCCTGCAAGCCTCGCGTGGCGCGCGCGCCTATGCCAATGACCTGATGCTGAAACGCATCATCAATGCCCTGGCCGAAATCTACCCCGAAATTCCGCTCTGTATGCACCAGGATCACGGCAATTCCTTGGGCACCTGCGCCTCGGCCATCCAGCACGGCTTCACCTCGGTGATGATGGATGGTTCGTTGATGGCCGACGCCAAGACCCCCGCCGATTTCGACTATAATGTCGATGTCACGCGCAAGGTGGTCGAGATGGCCCATGCCTGCGGCGTGTCGGTCGAAGGCGAGCTGGGCGTGCTGGGCTCACTCGAAACCGGCATGGGCGAGGCGGAGGACGGCCACGGCGCCGAAGGCGTTCTGTCGCACGACCAGCTCCTGACCGACCCCGAACAGGCGGTTGAGTTCGTCGCCAAAACCCACGTCGATGCCCTGGCCATTGCGATGGGCACCTCGCACGGCGCTTACAAATTCACGCGCAAACCCGATGGCGAAGTGCTGGCCATGCACGTCATCGCCGAGATCCACAAGCGCCTGCCCAATACCCACCTGGTCATGCACGGCTCGTCCTCGGTGCCGCAGGATTTGCAGGACATTATCAACGAAAACGGCGGCGAAATCCCGCAAACCTGGGGCGTTCCGGTCGAGGAATTGCAAAAGGCGATCAAGATGGGCGTGCGCAAAATCAATATTGATACCGATCTGCGTCTGGCCATCACCGCCGGTATCCGCAAGACCTTTGTGGAGAGCCCGTCGGTCTTCGACCCGCGCACCTATTTCAAGCCGGCCTATGCCCTGATGCAACAGGTCTGCGAAGACCGCTTCGAACAGTTCGGCGCGGCGGGCATGGCGCCGAAGATCAAGCCGGTCAGCTTGCAGGCCATGACGCAGTTTTATCTGTAATCATGGGGGAAACAGGTTTCCCCCATGCGCCCCCTTTTTTTGAGCCTCTTTGCGCAAGGTTAGCCCCCCTCTCCCGCCCCGTTTACGGGGAGGGGGGACCGCGAAGCGGTGGGAGGGGCATACTGTCAGCCGAGCCCCTTGTTATGCCGATTTGCGCTCACCCGATTTGGGCCGACCGCCTTTTGCGCCATTGTTGCGACTGGCCACCAGCCTGCGTTCCGATTGCGCCATCACCGACGAGCCAAGCAAATCCTCAAACAGTTGTGAGACGGAAATATCGGCGTCGATCTGCGCAAAAAAAGCCCGTAGCATAGCGCTTTTTTGCTAAATTCATTGACCCGATCTTTGGTTGCAGGCTTTGAACGTTGATGCCTATAGGTAATAATGACCATATATTTAGGATCTGAATGGCAAAACGATTTTTGGGCATCGCCGTATCGGCTAAGGTTCGAGTTGAACCAAGGCGGCCCCTACGTGACAATGTTCAAAAGTAGTTATGATCGAGCCCGCACCCTAGCTCGCGCAGCTCTACGAACCGAGCAATTGGTTGGGGTAATTGCCGCCTATCCCGATTCGCAAAGAGAAGTGAGCAGGTGGACGAAAGAGACCGCTTTTGAAAAAATAGAGGACATGGCCGTGCCTACTGAGCCCAATCTATTAGCTTGGAACGACTATATTTGGCCCGAAGACAAATTCGATAATGAGGCCACGACCCGGCCCCATCGTGCAGTTAACCTCACCTGGGATCAAGCTGATATACTCCTTTGGAACCAGATTGCCCATGAGATCGGCGTCATGCCTCAAGCGCCAGTGCTAACTAAACTTGTCGATTTAAAGAACGGCATACTGGTGAACGCCTATGATGATCGCGGAATGGACATCATTTCCATCACTAAGGAAGCGATTTCTGAACTGTATCAGCAATTTGACACATGGCTTCTGGACTATGACCGCCCCAGAATGGCAGACGCATTTGGTACATCTCCTCAAGTTTGAAATGTCTCGTGGCGATTTGATTGCCTGAGCGCCCCATTCCGTATATACGTATTATATACCGGAGTGCCCTTATGTCCAAGCAAGCCCTGTTCACCATGAAACTCGAATCCGACCTGCACACGGCGTTTAAGGCCGAGGCCGAAGCGGCGCATCGCTCGGCGTCGCAGGTCGTCCGCGACATGATGCGCGACTTCATCAAGCAGCAGCGCGAAGCCCGCGACTATGAAGCGTTTGTCCAGCACAAGGTCGAGGCCGCAAGGGGATCGCTGGCGGCGGGTCAGGGCATTGCGCACGAAGACGTGGAAGCGGCTATGGCAGCGAGACGCCAGCTTCTGGGTGAGCGGTGAAACTGGTCTGGGCGCCAAAAGCGCTGGCGGATCGTCTCAATATTCTTGAATTTATCGCCGCCGATAATCCGCGCGCCGCCTTGGGCATGGACGACCTGTTTCGGCGCGCCGCTGAGGGGCTGCTCGACTTCCCGCAGCAAGGCCGCCCCGGCAGCATCGCGGGCACACGGGAACTTATTCCCCACGAACACTACCGCCTGATTTACGAAATCCAGAGCGAGGAAATCCGGGAGCTCGCCCTGATCAGCACATGGCGGCAATGGCCGCCCGTGTCTTAATTCTATCCTCCTCCCCACTTTCCCGGTGCATCCTATGGCGATGGCTTTGGATGACCGCACAGTGCAGGCGACACTGACCCCGGAAACGCGGCGTGAAATGTTGCGCGCCTTTGCCGACCGGATGCTGCTCAAGATCACCGCCATGGACGATCCCGAAGACATGCCGGGCGTCGAGCGCGGTGTGCGCGTGGCCGCCGTCATCGAGCGCCTCTATAGCCGCTGCGACCGCGCCGAAGCCCACGCGCCCGATCCGCGTAAACTCGCCGCCGAGCGCGCCCGCCATGAGGGCGACGCCATCAAGGCGCGCGTCGAATTGGCCAATATGCTGGAATGGGGCGATAAACGCCGCCGCCAACTGGGGCCGTGGTGGGAAGCCGCCCGCGCCAAAACCGAGGCCGCCAAGCCTGCCCCAAAGCCCGCGCCTGAAGACACGTCCACACCTGAGACACCCGCACGGGATGCCTCCGCCCTGACGGCTCAGACGACGCCCAATGTGCGCTATGTTGATTATACTGACCGCATCGAGGCGGCGCGGGTCGATCTGGACTTGCCAAGGTGCGCGGTGAAACCCGCGTCAACATCGCCGCCCTGATAGTGTATCGCGGCGTTCTTCTAGCAGGATGACCTTTGCCGGATGAGGGCTGGTCGGCATGACATAAATGCCCCTCACCCGGTCGCCTTCGCTACGCTTGGCTCCCGTCCTC
Organism: Asticcacaulis sp. EMRT-3; assembly: GCF_030027245.1. Classification (NCBI taxonomy): domain Bacteria; kingdom Pseudomonadati; phylum Pseudomonadota; class Alphaproteobacteria; order Caulobacterales; family Caulobacteraceae; genus Asticcacaulis; species Asticcacaulis carbonis. Next base: position 2,807,659 of record NZ_JASERT010000001.1, on the reverse strand, counting down.
TCCCCTCATCGAGGGGAGAGGGGAAGGCATTTGGGGTTTTAGAATATAGTCACGCCTCCAATGCTACCCGCCTGCCCTCCAACATTGACTTTGACGACGCTTTGCTGTTGAAGGCCCACAAAGGTTTTCAACCATGCTGATCCAGTTCAAACGCCGCTTTTCGATGGCCCACCGCCTGCGCTTCGACCGCTCCTCGAAGTGCGCGACGCCGCATGGCCATAACGAATTTGTCTGCATTGATCTGCAAGCCCGGCCGGGCAAGGCGTGCGACTGGGGCGCCGCCAACTATGCGGAAAGCTTCGCGCGCCTGAAAGCGCACTGGCACCGCTTTATCGACGACAGCCTCGACCACGCCTTCCAGCTTGGCCACGATGATCCGATGATCGGCTATTTCCGCGATCACGAACCCGATCTTTTGCCGCGCCTGCTGGTCATCACCGGCGACCCGACTACCGAGGCCGTGGCCACCGCGCTTTACATGAAGCTAAACGCCATTCTGGCCGCCCACATGCCCGATTTCGAATGCGTGCGTTTCGAGATCGAGGAAACCCCGACCAACAGCGTCATCTTAAGCCCCGCCGACATCAAAGCCTGCCCGATCCGGCTTGGCGACTGGTGCCACCGCGCCGATATGAGCCTCAATGACCTGTTGCCGCCCGAAGCGTGGGAAACCTTATGATCACCACGCGCCGCGTCTTCGTCAGAGGGCTGAAGGTCATGGCCGCCATCGGCATTTATGATCACGAACACGGCCGCCAGCAGCCGCTGGTCATCGACGCCGTCTTCGATCTCAGCCTGCACGCCATCGGCGGCCTGAAAGACACACTCAATTACGAAAAGGTCGGTGAAATCGCCCGTGATTTCATCGCGCGCGGCCATATCAAGCTGGTCGAAACCCTGGCTGAGGATATGGCGGGCGCATTGCTGGCCCTGCCGCATGTGCAGCGCGTCGAAATCTCCATCGCCAAGCCCGAAGCCCTGTCGGATGCCGATCAGGCCGGGGTATGCGTTGTTTATGTACGGGAGTGAGCCATGCTGTCTTTCAAGGCGCATCTCGACATCGGCGTCACCGACCTGATCGCCCTGGTGCCCGAAGCCTGAGCTCGATATTTTTTTTGCTATGCAGCATGGCGCGCCCGTACTAGGCTGCCCCAAAGTCCAGCCACCGGAAATCAGCCATGACCGCCAAGACAGGTTTTTTCGACAGCTTCAAAGCCTTCGCCCGCGATCCGCGTCAGGCCGCCTTTCTGAACTATCTGCTGCTGTTCTTTATCGTCCTGACCTTCGGCCTCACCGGCGTCCTGGCCCTGCTGATCGCCAATGTCGCCGAGGAAAAGGCCGCCGACTGGCTCAAAACCCATTACCAGTTCCAGATCCGCACCTTCTGGTTCAGCATCGTGCCAGTGATCCTAAGCGCCGTCATCTACACCTTCGTGCAAAAGCACCATGTCGCCAACCCGACGGTCGGCTATGTCATGATGGGTCTGGTTCTGGTCTGTCTGGGCTATACGGTGGGGCGCGCCATTATGGGTTTCAATCACCTGCTCTATGGCCGGCCGATCCCCAATCCGAAGGCCTGGCTGGTCTAATCCCCGTCCTCCGAGGCCTGCGTGGCAGCCGATGATGACGCCTTGCCGCCCGATCCCATGCCGGCAATATCGAACAGATTGACCTTGACGCCGTCGCTGATCAGGTCACCGGGCTTCTGATCCGCAGCGCAAGGCCCGATACGGCGCGAGACAATATCATAATTGGCGACACGATTAAGGTTGGGGCCCGTCGTTTGCAGGCGCACCTTCATCGTATAGTCTTTCGTATAGTCACCGTCGATCGAACCCGAATATTCGGTCACCACGCCCGGCGCAGCGCTGCATTCGGCCAGAAAGCCAAGGCTCCCGTCGCCCTGCGGCCTGTAGCCCTTCTGCGAACAGCTATCGCCCGACAGATCATTGCCCAGCACGCCCAGATGCCTGTCGGTGCGGACATCGATGCAGATTTGCAGCTTTTGCGGCGGGTCGGCGCTGCCCGTTTCGGTCAGGGTGGTTTCCCACAGGCCGGGCTGGTGCGGCGGCAGGGGTTTCAGCGGTGGCGGTGGCGGCGGCGCCACCACGGCAGGCGGCGGGGCTTCGGGCGCCTTGTGGCAGCCCGACAGGCCAGACGCGCAGACCAGCAGCCACGCAATGCCCCATCGGTAAGCTATAGCAGACATGCCGTCCCTTCCCGCTCCAGCTACCAAAGCCTTGCCGGGCCGTACCCGTCAAGACGATCAGCGGATTTTGGAAGGCAGGCTAAGGCAAAACTATCCTATGTCCAGCCTTATGATGTTAATATCGGCTTTTCAGGATGTTCCGGTCACAAACGCGCGGTTCAGGTCTTTTTGGAAATAATTTGCAGGGTTTGCAGGGTGCGCGGCAATTCTTCGGCCAGACGGCGGCAGATTTCACGCGCGCCAATCGAATAGACCTCGCCACCATCGGCGATTTCCAGCGCCATATTGGCGGTGGCGTCGAGCAGAACTTCAAACTCGGTGATCTGTTCGCGCGCCAAGGCACGGGCTTCTTCCTGCAAACGGCGCACACGCTGGGTACGGCTTTCGCGCACGGGCGAGGCGACGAGCGGCGCGGCGTCTTCATAAGACGGCTGATGAGCGACCTGGGTGGGCAGGCTCATCACCTTGTCGCCACCGATCACCTGCCCGAGCGCGACCTTCTTGGTCGACGGCGGCACCACATTCAGCCTTGTCCTACGCATCTTCAACACCCCAGTTTGCCAAGTGCACACGCGCAACACCCACTATCGTGGAAATTGTCCTCGCGTTCGGTTAACAAGCGTTAAATAAGCCTATTCAGACTCGCCAATCCATTGGCAAGCGCCATATAGCACCTATAGGGTGTCGTGTTTTTTGATAAAAATCCAGTGGGAATGTGGCGGGATTGCGTCAAGATACCCTCTTTTGCCCACAAGTGTGTGACCGATATAACACTTTTCGCCTGATAAGCGTTTCTGCCCGGTCAGGTTTGTGAATCGAGCATGTCACGGGCGAATTCGAGATCGAGCGTTTTCAGCCGTTTGACCTCGTCACGCAGGCGCGCCGCTTCTTCAAATTCGAGATTGCTGGCGGCCTCACGCATCCGCGCCTGCAAGTCCTTGAGCGTCGTCTGGAAATTGGAGCCGAGGAAGGGCCTGGCGTCTTTTTCGGCCACACCCATCGGCACCTGCACCCGGTCGCCCTTTTCGTACGGACTGTCGAGAATGTCGCTGATGCCGCGCTTGACCGATTCCGGCGTGATGCCGTGTTCGGCATTATAGGCCATCTGCTTGTCGCGGCGGCGGCCCGTTTCGGCCAGGGCGCGCTCCATCGAACCGGTCATACGGTCGGCATAGAGGATGACCCGGCCATCGACATTACGCGCGGCGCGGCCGATGGTCTGGATCAGCGAGGTTTCCGAACGCAGGAAGCCTTCCTTGTCGGCGTCGAGTATGGCCACGAAGGCGCATTCGGGAATATCGAGGCCTTCGCGCAGCAGATTGATGCCGATCAGCACGTCGAAAGCGCCCAGCCGCAGGTCGCGGATGATCTCGATGCGCTCCAGCGTATCGATGTCGGAGTGCATATAACGTACCCGCACCCCCTGCTCGTGCATATAGTCGGTCAGGTTCTCGGCCATCTTCTTGGTCAGCACGGTGACGAGCGAGCGATAGCCCATCTTCGCCACCTGGCGCACCTCGGCGATGACATCATCGACCTGGCTGAAGCCGTCCTTGTGCACCGGGCGGATCTCAACCGGCGGATCGATCAGGCCGGTGGGGCGGATCACCTGTTCGGCAAAGACGCCCTGGGTGCGTTCCATCTCCCACTTGCCGGGCGTGGCCGACACATAGATGGATTGCGGGCGCATGGCGTCCCATTCCTCGAATTTGAGCGGGCGGTTATCGAGGCATGACGGCAGGCGGAAGCCATATTCGGCCAGCACCGATTTGCGCGCAAAGTCGCCGCGATACATGCCGCCGATCTGCGACACCGAGACATGGCTTTCATCGACGAACAGGAGGGCGTTTTCCGGCAGATATTCAAAAAAGGTCGGCGGCGGCTCGCCCGGCCCGCGCCCGGTCAGATAGCGCGAGTAGTTCTCGATGCCAGCGCAGGCGCCGGTGGCCTCCATCATTTCCAGATCGAAGGTGGTGCGCTGGTCCAGCCTCTGCGCCTCCAAAAGTTTCCCCTCGGCGTGAAGCTGGGCTAATCTCTGTTTCAGCTCGACCTTGATGCGGCTGACCGCCTGATTGAGCGTCGGGCGCGGCGTCACATAGTGGCTGGCGGCATAGACTTTCAGATCCTGCAAATCGGCGGTCTTCTTGCCGGTCAGCGGATCAAATTCCTGAATGGCCTCGATCTCGTCGCCGAACATATGGATGCGCCAGGCGCGGTCTTCATAGTGGGCCGGGAAGATTTCGATGACATCGCCGCGCCGCCGAAAGGTGCCGCGCTCAAAGGCCTGATCATTACGCTTATATTGCAGGGCCACCAGATCGGCGCGCAACTGGCCCTCATCGATCGTCTGGCCCACCTTCAGCTCGAAGGTCATGGCCGTATAGGTTTCAACCGAGCCGATGCCGTAGATGCACGATACCGAGGCAACGATGATCACATCGTCACGTTCCAGCACGGCGCGCGTCGCCGAATGGCGCATCCGGTCGATCTGCTCATTGATCGAAGAATCCTTCTCGATGAAGGTGTCGGTGCGCGGCACATAGGCTTCGGGCTGGTAATAGTCGTAATAGGAGACGAAATATTCGACCGCATTGTCGGGAAAAAAGGCCTTGAACTCGGAATAGAGCTGGGCGGCCAGGGTCTTGTTATGCGCCAGGATCAGGGCCGGGCGCTGGGTCTGCTCGATGATCTTGGCCATCGTGAAGGTCTTGCCCGAACCGGTGACGCCGAGCAGCACCTGATCGTGTTCGCGCGCTTCGATCCCGGCCAGCAGGTCGGCAATGGCCGTCGGCTGGTCGCCGGCCGGTTCATAGGGCGCGGCGAGGCGGAAGCGGCGGCCGCCTTCGGACTTTTCCGGTCGCTTGGGCCGGTGCGGCACCCACAAGGCCGGCGAATCGACCGTGAAATCGGCCACGAAGGCGCCTGAATTGTCGGAAACGCCGGGAATGTCAGCAGAACGGGTCATGAACACAACATAGGCGGGGAGGCGAAAAATGAAAGGGGGAGATAAATTTTGTTTTCCGCGCGCCGCAGCGCCCATTCTGCGCCTGACGATCACCAAAACTTGTCAGCGGGCGGCGGTTTTGCCGTGAATTTCCATTGCGATTCCAGCCGCTTAAAAAGCCATAAAAACGGGTGCGGCGAAAACGGTGCACGTTTCGTCTTTACCTGTTCGATTTAACAGAGCGTTAAATCACAGCTTATCTTGGCAGTCAAAACGCTATAAAGAAGTCGTAAATAATAGATCAAAGATGATATGTATAGCTTACATGCTGAATACTTTGAAAGTCATGTCAATAAAAAGATTTTATGCTAGGCCGCCCACAAGGGTTTTGCTTGCTTATGACGGGGACTGAACCGGCAAGACCTCAGGCTGACGCAGTATTAACCCCTGCCCAACACATTTCCGCCACAATTCGCGGCTAAACAGCGCCTGTCCAGCGGGCCCTATCTCCCCGCCGGGCCATTGCCTTCTTTCCGCGATGCGCAGTCGTCGCGGCTTTTCGTGCATAGCTATTCCCGGAGCGCGAACGACCGCGCTCGTCATATAGGACAGATAGTTTTGTTTCCATCTCCCCTCGCGCGCCACCGTCTGCGCGCGATCACGACAGCGAGCTGCATGGGTCTGCTGGTTGGTGCCGCGTTTGGCGCAACCTGGCTGGGCGGGCACCTTGCGCGTGAAAGCTCCCTGCGGGCCGAAGCCGGACACCTCAACCAACTGGCGGCCTTAAGCCAGTCCGGTCAGGCCAGCGCCGCCGCTTTCGATTCCGGCAAGGGCTTCGATAAGGGTGCCATGCATATCGCCATGCGTTTCTCACGCCTGAACGATACCGGGGCCGACAATCCCCTGCTGGCGCAAAATCTCAATGCGCTGCACACATCGAACTATGTCCGCACCGGCAAGGCCCAACTTCTGCGCGCCAGCCTGCTGACCGATCAGGCCGACACCATCATCGCCGATCATCCGGCACCTTTACGCGCCGCTTCGGCCTTCGCCCTCAAGGCGCATAACCAGAATGACGCCGATTGCCTGACCCAGGCCGTCTATTATGAAGCGCGCGGCGAAGGCACTGAGGGTATGCGTGCCGTGGCTCAGGTGATTCTCAACCGGGTGCGCCACCCCGCCTACCCCAAGAGCATTTGCAGCGTCGTCTATCAGGGCGCGGCCCAGCATACGGCCTGCCAGTTCAGCTTTGTCTGTAATGGTGCCATGACCGCGCCGGTGAAAAGCCGTGCCTGGAAACGCGCCCGCAACGTAGCTGACGCGGCCCTCAATGGCTATGTGATGAAGGCCGTCGGCACCGCCACCAGCTTCCACACGGTCAATGTCCATCCGAGCTGGTCGGCCACGATGCAAAAGGTGGCGCAAATCGGCTCGCACATCTTCTATCAGTTCCGCGGACGGGCTACGCAAATCGCCGATGCCCGTGATGTACATCCCTCCACGGACATTCCGGCACTGAATACGCCAGCCCATCAGGCGGCGCAGACGGCCCTGCTGAATACCCTGTCACGCGAGACCGCCACCGAGGCGCGCCCCGTGGCCGCTTCGGCTGAGATCAGGGGCCAGGCTGCGCTCGATATTGCCGCCGCGCTTCACCACGGCGGATCGGCAGCACCTGCTGAGGCAGGCGCGCACAAGAACCAGACCGCCAAAATCCACCCGGCGGCGCCCAAAGCCTCCGAAGCCCCGGCTCCCCAGGACGTGCAATCTTGAGTCGAGATTGAGTCTGCCCTGTATCTGGCCTGTATCTGGCCTGATACCTCACGCCAGATGACCGCAACAAAAAAGCCGCCCCGTCAGCCAGCCCGTCAAGCAGGCTGGCGGGGCGTTTTTTTGTTGCCCCCGCAAGCTGAGACGCGCCCATAATGCCCGTCATACAACAACCCCTTCCTGTCGTTAGCAATTCAACAACCTTAATCTGACAATTTGGCGACAGCCGGTTCTGGCCTTGTTGCGTCGCGTCTGCTGATTCGCGCTGCAAAGGGCAAACCAATGCAATGAAAATGCCATTACCAATGACGTCAATCAGGGGCCTCTAATGACCAAACCTAAAGTCGCTTCGGGCGGTTTGAAAATTTCAAACTGGTCGTTCACCATCAAATTCATGCTGCCCGCCGCCGTCGCCACCGCCCTGATGGCGGTTCTGACATTTGGTGCCATCTCGGTCATGCACGGCCAGGGACAGACCATCGACCGCATCAATAATGTGGTTCTGCCGCAGGTGCAGGAAATGGGCGACATCAAGGCCTCGATCAAGGAAGCCAATGGCCAGCTTTTCCGCGCCCTGACCAAGAAGGCCACCGATCCGACGGCCAATGCCTCGGCTGATGTTACCAAGGTGGCCAACGATCTCGGTGCCATCGGCACGCGCGTCAAGACCGACGCCGAGAGCACCCAGGATCCGGCGCAAAAGAAGCTGCTGGCCGACCTCGGCAAGGAAATCAAGACCTATAAGGAAGCCGTCGAATTCGCTGGCTCGGTGATGGATGTCGATTTCACCTCGGTGCCGCCTTTGATGTCGCAGTTTGATGACGGCTACGCCAAGATGTCGACGCTCAGCGACCAGTTGATCACGGCCAATGTAGCCAGCGCCAAGAAATCGGCCGCCGAGGCCAAGACCGCGCAAACCGCTGGCGTTACCATGCTGACCATCTTCGCCATCATCATGGCCTGCATTTCCGGCGCCATCGCCTTCATCTTCTCGCGCGTCACAGTGACCGGCATCAACCGCATCGCCAAGACGACCGAAGAACTGGCCAAGGGCAATCTCGATGTCGATATTTTGGCCCTCAGCCGCCGCGATGAGTTGAAGAGCGTGGTCGACAGCCTCAATGTGTTCAAATCGAACGCCGAAGAAAAGGCCCGCCTGTCGGCGATGGAAGCCGCCACCCACAAGACCCGCGAAGAGCGCGCCCGCCAGATGGCCGAACTGGCCGAACGCTTCCGCCACGAAGCGCAGGACATGCTCGACGCCCTCTCCTCCGCCGCCTCCGATCTCGACGCCAATGGCCGTACGCTTCTGACCATCGCGCAGGAAAACGAGCGCCGCTCGCAGGACGCCGTCGGCTCGATCCGCAATTCGGCCGACAATGTCCAGAACGTCGCCTCGGCCACCACCGAATTGTCGGCCTCGATCGGCGTCATCGGTGATCAGGCCGTGCGTTCGGTGGAAATCGCCGCCGAAGCCGTTTCGGAAGCCGACCGCACCAATGCCTCGATGGCCGAACTGAGCCGCGCCGCCGACCAGATCGGCGAAGTGGTCGATCTGATCAACGCCATCGCCCAGCAAACCAACCTGCTGGCGCTCAACGCCACCATCGAATCGGCGCGCGCCGGCGAGGCCGGCAAGGGCTTCGCGGTCGTGGCCTCGGAAGTGAAGTCGCTGGCCCAGCAAACCGCCAAGGCCACCGATGAAATCCGCGACCGCATCAAGGACATTCAGAGTGCGGCCTCGAACGGCGTCAGCGCCATCCGCGGCATCGGCGAAACGATCAAGCATATGAACGAAATCGCCTCTTCCATCGCCGATTCCGTGCATCAGCAAGGCGACGCCACCAATGAGATCGCCCGCAATGTCAACGAAGCCTCCGACGGCACCTCGATGGCCTCGTCGTCGGTGTCGCAACTGTCGGCCTCTGCTGCCGATACCGAAAAAGCCTCGACCGAAATGCTCGGCGCGGCCAATAAGCTCAGCGAGCGCACAGGGGCGATGAGCGAGAATATCCGCCGCTTCCTGGCGGAACTGACCGCCGCCTGACGCGCGTCCTCAACCCCGGCCAGGCCCGGCCGGTATGAGGCCACGCCACAACAGACGAAAAGGAGACATCCCGGCGATGTCTCCTTTTTTTATGAGTTCTATCAGTATATTCAGGGCATTAAAAATATTTCGTGCAGCGCAATAAAATTCACCACACATTAAACACAGTTATATAAAAGCACGCTCAAGGCCAATCGACATGCCGAAAAACGGCTGGGCCGGTCACTTGAATCGTAACGCGTAATATATCAAGAGAGTTTGCAAAATGCAGAAGTCCGCTTCCAAAACCTGGCTTGTTGCCGGTGTACTGGGCTTATCCGCCGTTGTTTTCGCCGGTCAGGCCATGGCCGATTGCGATGACGGCCAGGAAAATACGGTCGGCAAGGCGATTGCCGCCGCCGCCGCCGCCAAGATTTCCAGTGTCGTTCACACGGCTGGCAAGCAGATGATCAATATCGATACCTGCGATTCAGCGGGCGGCAGCCTGATCGCCGATTTCAAGTATAATGTCATCGGCGCCGATGGCCTGTACTGGGTTTCCGGCCATGCCAAATTTACCGGCGGTGCTGTGGCCGATATGAAGTTCACCTCGCTGAGCCCCAATCTGGCAGCCGCTTCGGCCAAGGCTGGCGTGAAGCTCGCTTCCAACTAAATTCAGATAAGGCGCGGGAAAAAATAAAATTTTTTCGCGCTTTTTCTTTATGTTCATGGTTTCATTTGAAACATTAACTTTCAACCGTACAAAATCAAGGGTTTGCCGATACCGGCGTTTACCCCGCCTAACAAAAGGTTTTTCCGGGATTTACTGAATGTTTTTCAATTTGTTGTAGCTTCAACTCACCCTGAAGAAATCAAGGAGAGAAACCCCATGATCAAACAAGTTCTTATTATCGCTACCGCCGCCCTGGCCCTGACCGCCGTCTCAGCTCAGGCGGGAAGCTGCTCGGACGACCAGGAATCGACAGCCGGTATGCTCGCTGCCGGTGTCGCCAAGGCAGCCGTCAGCAAGGTCGTGCCTGTCACCGGCAAACAGATGGTCAATGTTGAAAGCTGCGACTTCCACGGCAATGCTTACAATGTCGATTACAAGTACAACTTCCTGGCTGCCGACGGCCTGTACTGGGTCGAGGCTTCGTCGAAATTCAACGCTGACGGTTCGGGCGCTTCGACCCGGATTTCCAAGACCAGCCCCAATATGGCAGCGGCGGAAGCCAAGTCCGGCGTGAAGCTGGCCTCGAACTAGCTGAAGCTCGGCGCCTTGTCTCATTCAGGGCGGCGTGCATAAAAAATCCTCCCATGACCGGTTCATGGGAGGATTTTTGCATTTCAGAATCGAGGTTGCCGCGAAAAGCGAACGACCTATTTGCGGTTAAACGGCTTGTAATCCTGAGGGCGACTGACAGCCCGTTCCGTCTTGCTGCGCGGACTGCCGAAAAAGCCGCCGAACAGAGCGAAAGAGGTCATGGCATGTTGTTTCTTGTCTTGGTCTTGCATGGGGTGCGTCTCCTTTTCCAAATGCGTGATGGACCAGAAGACGCGCCGCGGCTCGCAGGGGTTTTCACCCTCTCAGTCGTCGTCGCGTCGGGGTTGAGTATGCTTGAGTGTGCAAAAAATAACAAGAATTATTCCGAATACGGAGCATATTATTTTTCATGTTCAATTTAAATATCTGTATTTAATGGAATTAATTATTATTAACGGATGCGTTTAAGTTCAAAAAATAACATAGACGGTAATCGTTACGGCGATTCATTGAACAGCAACCCTCCTGTGCCATGATGGCGGCATACCCAAAACGGGTCTATGCCGGTTCTGTCGGCTTATCGCGGAGCGTCTTCATGATCAGATCGGCCATTGTCCTGGGCAGCGCGGTGTTTTGCGCGGTTCTGGCCGGTAGCGGCGTTCTGTCGCTCGATCCGCACCCGGAAATCCCGGCCAGCGTCGCCAGTGCCAGCGTCACCACCGCCGTCGCCAATTTGTCGGCCTCGGTCAGCGACAGCCACGTCACGGCCATCCCCAAGGCGGCGGATGGTCATTTCTGGGCCAATGCCTCCGTCAATGACCACGCTGTACATTTTCTGGTCGATACCGGCGCAACCGTCGTGGCCCTGACACCCGCCGACGCCCAGCGCCTCGGCTTCGACGCCCGCACCCTCACCTATGATCACAAGGTGGCCACCGCCAACGGACAGGTGCTGGCCGCCTCCGTCACCTTGGCTTCGGTCGAAATCGGCCAAAGTACGGTATCGGATGTTCCGGCCCTGGTGCTGAAAGACGGGCTTTCCACCTCCCTGCTCGGCATGAGCTATCTGGGGCGGTTATCGCGCATCGAAGCCACGCCTTCCAGCCTTATCCTGCATCCGTAAAAGCAGCACGGCGCGCCTCGACCGCCGCCTGGGCTTCCTGCACAGCATCGACAGCGCGATCCAGCACCTCAAGCCCGGCGCCCGGCGCGATCGAATCCACCGTCAAGATGCGGCGAAAAGCCCGCGCCCCGGCCAGGCCGTGCATCAGACCCAGCATGTGGCGCGTCATGTGGGTCAGCGGCACACCTGCCGCAAGCTGCGCCTGCATATAGGGGCGATAGGCGTCAAGCGCCGCGAACACGCCGACATCATCCGTTTTGCCGAAAAAGCGCCGGTCCACCTGCCCCAGCAGAGCCGGTTCGTGATAGGCGGCACGCCCCAGCATCACACCATCAACATAGGCCAGATGGGCCTCGGCCGCATCCAGCGAGGCAATGCCGCCATTGATCACGATGGTCAGTTCGGGATGGCTGCGCTTCAGCTCATAGACCAGATCGTAATCGAGCGGCGGAATATCGCGGTTTTCCTTGGGCGACAAGCCCTTCAGCCAGGCCTTGCGCGCATGGACGGCAAAACTGGTCACCCCCGCTTTGGCGCAGGCCTCGACCAGAGAAAACAGACTGTCGCGCGGATGCTGCTCATCAACGCCGATGCGGCACTTGACCGTAACCGGTATCGCCACGGCTTCGCGCATGGCCTGCATCCCGTCGGCCACTTTTTGCGGTTCCAGCATCAGGCAGGCCCCGAAAGCCCCCGATTGCACCCGGTCGGATGGGCAGCCGCAATTGAGATTGACCTCGTCATAGCCCCAGTCTTCGGCGATCTTGGCGCATTGCGCCAGTTCGTCCGGCTCCGAACCACCCAGTTGCAGAGCCACCGGATGCTCACAGGCGTCAAAGCCGATCAGGCGCTCACGGTCGCCATGAATAACCGCCTTGGTCGTGACCATCTCCGTATAGAGCAAGGCATGACGCGTCAGGGCGCGATGGAAGGCGCGGCAATGCCGATCCGTCCAGTCCATCATCGGGGCCACACTAAAAATATGTGCTTGCTTTTTAATCATTTTTTCAATACTATCAAAGACTAAAACGAGAACGACTTACGCCCCGTGTGCAGCAAAAAAACGACCATATACTACCACTTACGATCTCTCACTGCACACGTTTTGTTCACGCCGGAGCGCTCAGTATGGCGACCTTAACGCGGCTTCCTTCCGGGAACTGGCGGGCAATGATCTGCCGGAAGGGTCACGTCCTGAGCGAGACCTTTCCCTGAAAAAAGATGCTGAAATCTGGTCGCGACGTGTAGAGAGCGAAATCGACAATGGCAAAACGCCGACCAAAAAGAATGTGGACGGTATAAAGACATTCAAGGGCCTTATAGCGCTTCATATCTCCGATATGAAGGAGGTTGGCAAGAAAATCGGGCGATCAAAAGAGTATAGCCTGAAGCTCATTGAAAGGCATTTGGGCGAGGTCAGGCTCGATAAGCTTGATCGGGAGCGTATAATTGCTTTCGGTAAGACGCGCGCCAGGGACGGCGCTGGCCCTGTGACGGTCGGGGTAGATATTGGTTTACACCAGCACACTGCCTTCCCACGGAGCCGCTATCCACGGCCTGCCCCCTGACAACTGATACCAACTTGCGCAGACCTGAACCTATTTAGGTGCAAGTTGGTATTCGCATTTTTGCAGCTCAAGCGCCGCATGGCTCGCCGCATAAGCGGCGACGCGCAGTCGCGCTTGCCAAGCTGCGATGAGTCAAAGTCATCGCAGCTTGGTATGAGCATGTCGATCTGGCACGCATCGCACTGGGCCGGCTCGGGCTTATTGGTAAAAGCCGCGAAAGGGACAGGCGCCCGAGAGAGGATGAAATCAACGCTCTGATTGAGTTCTTCCGTAGCGGCGACCGAACTATCTTCCCCATCGGCCGCATCATTCGTGGCGCGATTGTTCCGAGCACACCGCGCTACAATCAGCCGTCTGGCCTCGAAGGCTCATCGGGCCGACATCACAGAGAAAGCAAATGTTCGCTAATTGTTTCTCACTTGGCCTTTTTAACAGCGATGGGGTCATAGGGCCATTTAGATCAGAATCTTCTTGCGCTCCGGGCGGCAACCACAGAAGCTCCGCTTATCGCCGCTTAAATCAGCGCAAAATGGAAGTTGGTTTAGGTTCGCTTTAGAGCGGTTTGCATTCTGATTGAATCGGTCAAAGGCATGCAACCCGCTCTACATTTACGTTTTTCCGCATCTCGCATTCAATTTGTAAGTCAAATTAAACGCTCGTTGCTTTAGGCGAATCATCAGGCAGGTCTCGGTGAGCGCCGCAATTTGGTTCGGCTTGACTCCATTTAGACCCACGTTTCCAGGATATGTTCATGCGCATCATCAACATCATGCTGGCCAAAGCGCGGGGCGGCGTGGAGGCGATGGCTGTGCATTATCATCACGCGCTGACGGAGGAAGGCTTCGAGGTGCTGAGCATCGGTCATCCCGGGGGTCTTTTGGCTGAGGGTCTTTTGGCGTCGCAGATCACCCCTGGCGCCTTTGCACCCTTGCAGGCGCGCTTCAATCTCGACCCGCTGGCCAGCCTGCGCCTGCGCCGTTATAGCCGCGCCTTTCGCCCGGACATGGTTCTGGCGCATGGCAACCGGGCGGCGGGCCTGTGCCTGTCACCGCTGGCCGGTCTGGGCGGCAAAACCGTTCAGGTCATGCATAACGCCTTTGACAAGGCGCACCTCAGACATATGAAGGCGGCAATTTGCGTCAGTCAGAATGTGCTGCAACACGTCAGGCAGCGCTATCCCGATACGCCCGCGTGTCTGGTCAGCAATTTCAGCCCGCTGGACAGCCTGCCGGTCAAGCCCGCGCCGACGGGTGTACCGGTGATCGGCGCCCTGGGACGACTGCATGAGCAAAAGGGTTTCGACGTGCTGCTCAAGGCGGCGGCGATCTTGTGCGATGAGGGCGTCGCCTTTAGCTTGCGTATCGCCGGAGAGGGGCCCGAAGGCGAGGCGCTTGCCGCGCAATGCCACAACCTGAATCTGGAGGCCTTTGTTACCTTTTGCGGCTGGCAGTCGCCTGTCCTGCCCTTTCTCGGCGAACTGGATCTGTTTGTCGTGCCATCACGCTATGAGCCATTTGGGCTGGTCGTCGTCGAAGCGATGGCGGCGGGCGTCCCCGTGGCGGCTTCCGACCTGGAAGGGCCGCGCGAGATATTAGATGGCGGCACCTATGGCCGCCTGTTTCCCGGCGGAAACCCGCAGGCCCTGGCTCACGCCCTGCGCGACGTCATCACGCACTGGCCGGAAACCACAGATATGGCCCAAAAAGCCCAGGCCCGTGCGCTTGGCCAATATGGCTTCGCGGCAGGACGCGCGCGGCTGCGTCAGGCCATCGTGAGCATAGCGGCTCAGGCAGATGCCTTATAGGCCCACATTTTGAGCAGGCGGCCAAAGCGCGCCTCGGCGGCCAGGTGCGAACTGAGTATACCGTCCCATCCGCCGGTCACGTGCCTGCGCATAATATAATAGCGGAAAAAGGTCGCCGGATATTCAAACGGCAGGCGCAGGGCGATATACAGGCGTGACTTCCTGAGCGTCCTGGCCTGAAGGTCGGTATAGGCGGCGAGCTTCTGGCGTATATGGGCATAGGAACGCGCCGAAAAATGCAGTACCTGCCCCTGAAGCTGGCCGACTTTATGTAAGCCGGTATCCACAGTGTCATGAACAGGGCTTTCACGAAAGCGCACCTGTCTTCGGTCATACAGGCGGACATAATTATTATAATCCGCCCACAGACGCGGCGCCGTCTTGTCCGGGTAAATGGTCATGATTTTGAGCCTGTAGGCGACAAATTGCGGTGGCTTTTCCAACAGGGTGCGGATCTCACGGGCGATAGCCGGGCTTAAGACCTCATCCGCATCGAGATTTAAAATCCAGCTATGCCTGGCCATATCCTCGCTGAAACGCTTCTGCGGCCCATAGCCCGACCAGGGATTGTGAAAAACCCGCGCGCCCGCTGCTCTGGCTATATCGGTGGTCGTATCGGTCGATCCGCTGTCCACCACGACCACGTCGTCCGAAAGTCCTTGGACGGAATCCAGACATGCGCCGATCCGGTCTTCTTCATTTTTACATATTATACAGATACTTAGAGAAATTTTCATTGCATTTCCGTCACGCCTGGCCAGGATCGCAGACCTGGTAAAGACATGACACCGTCAGATGTGTGGCACCATCGAAAAATGTTTCATACTCGTTACGAGTCTCGGCAATGAGCGGTGTCTTATAACGCAGACCTTATGAGTGTGAGACGATCCATGTGTGGAATTGCCGGTATTATGATGCGCGACGGACAGGTTGCGGATTCCGGAACTCTCAAAAAGATGGCGGCCGCTCTTGTTCATCGCGGTCCGGACGGTGCCGGGATTTTTTGTCATGGCACGGTTGGGCTGCTCAATACGCGGCTGGCCATTGTCGATATCGACCATGGCCAGCAACCCTTCATTGCGGATGATGGTACAGTTCTTGTCGCCAATGGCGAAATCTATAATGATCCCGATATACGCGAAAGTTTGCCACAGGCCGGGTTTAAGTCCGGATCGGACTGTGAATCGGCTCTGCATCTTTATGAAAAATATGGGCTTGGTTTCACCCGTCATCTTCGCGGAATGTATGCCCTGGCCCTGTTCGACGCCCGCAAACAGGCACTGGTTCTGGCCCGCGACCCGTATGGTATTAAACAGCTCTACTATGTGATGACGCCGGCCTTCTTTGCCTTCGCTTCTGAACCTCAGGCCCTGATTGCCGCCGGACTGGCCGGCAGGAGCCTGGTGCCGCGCGTAAGGGCGGAAATGCTTCAGCTTCAGTTTACGACCGGGACAACCACCGTGTTTGCCGATATACAACGCTTGCTGCCCGGTGAGACACTGGTGATCGACAATGCTGCCATTGTTCACCAGGAGCGCCGCAGACCCCATACCCGGCGCGCCACCCGGCCTGTGCCTCTGAGCTATGAAACGGCCTATCGCCAGCTTGATCAGCATTTGCAGGACAGCGTGCGTCTTCATATGCGCTCGGATGCGCCTGTGGGGCTGTTCCTGTCCGGCGGGATCGATTCCTCGGCCCTGCTGACTGTGATGTCGCGCCTCGATTCACGCCCTGTCGTGGCCTTGACGGCCACATTTCCCGGCGCGGGTTCGAAAAACGAGCGATCCGTGGCCGAGGCCCTGGCCCGGGGAGCGGGTGCCGACCATCACTGTGTCGATATGGCGGCAGCGGACTTTTTCAACCACGCGCCCCATCTGGCGTCTGCCCTTGACGATCCGACCGCCGATTCTTCGGCCCTGCCGCTGTTCCTGCTGGCCAGGGCGGCACGCAAAGACGGCCTGAAGGTGGTACTGAGCGGCGACGGAGCGGATGAACTGTTCGGCGGATACAGGCGCTATCGCCGCGCAGCCTGGTTCTTTGGCCTGTGGCGGCAAAAAACCCGCACACGCGGTGTGTTTTCGTCACTTATGCCCGCCGACAGCCTGCCGGCCTGGCGCACGGGTCTGGCGCAGAGTGAAAAAGCCGAATCCGTGCCCGCGATTTCCGCCATGCAAACCTTGCAGGCGATCGATTGCGCAGAATGGCTGCCCAATAATCTGCTGCTGAAACTGGATCGCTGCCTGATGGCGCATGGTATCGAGGGGCGTACGCCCTTTCTTGATCCCGTGCTGTCGCCCTTCGCCTATGATTTGCCGGAGACGCTCAAGGTGCGCAACGGGCTGGGCAAATGGCTGCTGCGCGACTGGGTGGCGCGCAATGCGCCCGGTTCCGATCCCTGGTCGAAAAAACAGGGCTTCATACCGCCAGTCGGGCAATGGATCGATCAGTACAAGAGTCGCATCGAACCGCTGCTGCTGAACCATCCGGCCATTGCCGAACTGTCGCTTCAGGCCGCCGTGCGGCGCATTTACGCGGCACCTTTGCGTCATCCGCAAGCCGCCTGGAGCCTGCTCTTCTACACCTTGTGGCACAACCGGCATGTGCTGGGGGTGACGGCGCGCGGCAGCATAGATGAGGTGCTGGACGCGGCCCGTCTGGCGGCCTGATCAAAGGCGTCAGGTCAGAAAATCAGGCATCACCGCTGAGATGGATCAGGGCTGCGGTCACGATCAGGCCCAGCGAGGTGCCGATGACGAGCATCAGGACAGAGCCGCGCCGCATGGGCTCGCCTTCGGTGCGGATATGCCCCGTGATCATGGCGCCGATAAGGTTCTGGCGCTTGAACAGATGATAGACGGCGATGGCCAGCAGGTGCAGGCAGACCAGAATTTCCAGGGCATCGAAGGCAAAAGCGTGCAGGTGCGAGGCCAGCCGACCCTGATCGAAGCTGACCAGATTGGCAAACGGCCCCGATTCCAAACCGTCCGTATCGACGGCGAACAGACCAAAACCGATCATGGCCAGCAGGCAGGTGAGCAAAGCCGCTACGCTCCACCCACCCATCGGATTATGGCCGACAGAGGGGCTTTTGCGCGATGACCACAGGCCGCGCGCATAAGCGCGTACAGCGCGCGGACCTTTCAGAAACTGCGAAAACCGCGCGGTCGAGCTGCCGAACAGGCCCCACCACAGCCGAAAGACCAGAAGGCCTGCCACAGCCGATCCGGCCATGCGGTGCAGGCTCATATCGCGGGTTTCGGCGGTGCGCCAGGCCAGCAGTACAAGGGCGACCAGCAGCCAGTGGAAAAGCCGCGTCGGCAGATCCCAGACCGCCAGCGACGGGTGGTGTTTCTCTGTGTTCACGCTCAGTGATCTTCCTTGCGGAAGGTCTGGTGGCAGGTTTTGCAGGCATTGCCGACAGCGTCCATCGCCACCTTCAGAGCGGCCTGATTATTGCCCTGAGCCACCATGTTCAGCTTTTGCGCCGCGACGTTAAACCCTTCCGCGTCGGCCTTGAACTCGGCCTGTTTTTGCCAGATATCCGGCTTGGCACCGGTTTTCAGGCCGCTGTCAAGGCCCGTGCCTGCCGGAAAGAAACTGACCAGTTTCGGGGCCTGGCTGCTGATTGTGGCCGTATAGCTGAGAATTTCGGCCTTTGAGGGCGAAGCCGTGCGCAGCGTGTCATTAAGCCCCTTCATCGCACGGCCGATGCCGTGGAAATAGGCCTGACGCGCCTTGATCTGGGCGGCCGGATCGGCGAACGCCGCCGTGGCCGTAACGAGGCTGAAAGCGGCGGCGGCCAGAAGAAGGCGTCTGAACATGCGGGCTGTACCTTTTGAAGATGTGGACTGATGCAACATACGCCCATAACAGGGCTTATCCGTCGCTGAATATGACCCCGTGGTGACATTTCTGTCGTAGGATTATTTTGAACCCGGCGACAAAAGATCGCAGGCGGCTGGACTTGACACAGCATGGTGCATGTGACCTTACCTTATAATTATCCTTATAAACTATACGGATATTATAAAGGGATATATCATGGCCTCACCTCGTTTTTCCCTGAGCCTTTCCTGCGCTGTTCTGGCAGGTGTAGGCAGCCTGATTCTCGGTGTACCGATGGCGACCGCGCAACCTGCGGCCGAATCTGTGGACAGCCTGCTGGCCACCGCCGACACGACGGCGGGACAAAGAACTGGCCGGATCTGTATGTCCTGCCACACGATCAATAAGGGTGGCGCCACGCGGATCGGGCCTAATCTATGGAACATCGTCAATCGCCCGGTGGGTCAGGTGACCGGTTTCCATTATTCAGCCGCTTTCAAGAAAATAACCGCCAAAACATGGTCATATGACTCGCTGAACACCTGGCTTTACAGCCCGCCGTCAGAAGCGCCCGGCACGGCCATGGCCTATGGCGGTATCAAGAAAACGCAGGATCGCGCCAATGTCATCGCCTGGCTGCGCACTCTGTCAGACAGTCCGGCGCCCTTACCCAAGATCAAATAGCTTTTCCATGCAGGGGCTTGCC
Organism: Asticcacaulis sp. EMRT-3; assembly: GCF_030027245.1. NCBI lineage: Bacteria > Pseudomonadati > Pseudomonadota > Alphaproteobacteria > Caulobacterales > Caulobacteraceae > Asticcacaulis > Asticcacaulis carbonis. The sequence goes on along the minus strand of NZ_JASERT010000001.1, from coordinate 2,788,420 downwards.
ATGACATTCCGATCCGCCAGGTTTATCGCCTTCATAGCCCTGTTGCTGGGCTTTCTGTCTCCGCAGGTTGCCAACGCCATTCCGGCTTTTGCGCGACAGACCGGTATGCCCTGCGCTTCGTGTCATGTCGGTTCTTTCGGGCCGCAACTGACGAAAATGGGGCGTTTGTTCAAAGCCAATGGCTATACGATGGGTGAGAAACAGGCTTTCTGGAAAGGCATTTCGGCCATGGTGGCCGGAGGGAACGAACAGACGGCCAAGGCGGTCGTTTCCCCCGATGTCGGCAAACCCAACAACAATACCACCATCGATCAGGTGTCGCTGTTCTACGGCGGCCGGGTGACCGATCATATTGGTATCATGACGCAGGCCACCTATGATCCGAATGGCAAGGCTCTGGCGCTCGACAATACCGATATCCGTTATGCCAATATGACCACACTGGCCGGTCAAAGCCTGATCTACGGCGTCAGCGTCAATAACAATCCCTCCATGCAGGATCTGTGGCAAACCACGCCGGCCTGGGGCTATCCGTATCTGGCTTCAGCTCTGGCGCCTGCGCCCGATGCCGATTCCTTCATGGCCGGACAAGGCGGACAAGTGGTTGGTGCCGGCGCTTACGGCCTGTGGAACGATCTCGTCTATGCCGAATATTCCCGCTATTATACGCTCAGCGACGGTCTGCAGCAGTCGTTCGGCAATGGTAATGTCAGTGGCAATGATCACCTGGATGGAGGCGCCTCCTATTGGCGGTTTGCCCTACAGCACGATTTTGGCCCGCACTACCTCGCCATTGGTACCTACGGCTTCGGTGCCCGCCGCTATCCCGGCAACGACCGCAGCGCCGGTGCCGACCAGTTTCGTGATGCCGCGATAGACGGCACCTGGCAAGTCAGTTCAGCCGATGGCAAACACAGCCTGTCCGCCTATGTTTCGATGCTGCATGAACATCAGAGCCTGCGCGCGACCTATGCGCTGGGTGCATCCGCCAACCCAACGAACACCATGGACAGTTTCAAGGCCAATGTTTCGTACTACTATGACAACATGTATGGACTGACCATCGGACGCTTTGACATCCGCGGCAGCGCTGATGCCCTATTGTATGGCAGTCCCAACGGTAAACCCGACAGCAGCGGCTATATCAGCCAGGTCGATTTCACGCCATTTGGCAAGATTGGGGATATTGGCTATCCATACGCCAATATCCGCGTTTTCGTGCAATATACGGCCTATGATAAGTTCAATGGCCAGTCACAAAACTATGACGGCACTGGGCGCAAGGCTTCGGATAACAATACAGTCTTTACCGGATTGTGGTTCGCCTATTAGGCCCGCTCAAGCCCCAGCACCTCGCGGCGCAAGGCCGGTTGCGAGGTGCGCGGGCTCAGGCAGATACCGAAAAAGGCGTCCGAAAAGGATGGGTCGGCAAAATGACCAAGGCGTTCCGCGCCCATGAAAAAACTGGTGCCGCCCGCCGCATCGCGCACGCCAGTCAGCACATCGCCGCGTGTCACATCGGGCAGGACGGCAGACAGTTTTTGCCCCCAGACGTTCAGGTGCGGATCGCCGTCAAGCCCGATATGGCGCATCTCGTCGAGCGCATGACCGGCCAGTTTGTGCCCTTGCAGGGGACGCAGGAAGGTCACCTGCAAGGCGAAGGGGGCATCGGGACGCCAGTGGGCCTGAGGGGCGAAAAGTGTGACATCGAGGATCGGCATCATCACTATATTCAGGCGGCCCGTGCCGACCTTTTCCGGTTGTGGCACGGCGCTAAGCGGTGAAGCCTGGGCAATACGGGGTGCACAGGCCAAAACCAGAGCGGCGCCGAGAAAATGGCGACGGTTCAGATGATAGTTCATGGTGACGATCCTCCATGATGGCCCCATGTTCGACTGACACCGTCCGACCCGTCGGTTCGTAACGAAAAGATGAAAATTTCCTTCTTTCAAAAAGTACGAACCCGGTGCCTGCGCGGTGTCGCACCCCTGAACCGACTTTGTCAGGGAGACATCATGGTCCTGAAATTTTCTATGCCGCGCCTGTCCATCTGGACAGCCCTCGCCGCGGGGGCGATTGTCTTCGGCAGCGCCTTTCCGGCCCTGGCCGGCGCGCCGCTCGATCTGTCCGCCTATAAGGGCAAGGTCGTCTATCTCGACTTCTGGGCCTCGTGGTGCCATCCGTGCGAGCAGTCCTTCCCCTATATGGAGCAGTTAAAATCGCGCTACGGATCAGACGGTCTGGTGATCGTGGCTGTCAATGTCGATCACAGCCGCGACCGCGCCGATAGTTTTCTCAAGCGCGTCGGCAGCGATCTGAAGGTCGTTTATGACGCCGATGGCAAGCTGGCCCAGCGCTTCAGGGTCAGCGACATGCCGACCAGCCTGCTGATCGGGCGCGATGGCCGCGTACGCTATACCCACAAGGGTTTTCACCCCGAACAGACCACGGCCTATAACGACCAGCTCGTGGAGCTTCTCGATGAAAAGTAAACTCATGCGTATCGCCGCGCAGGCGGCGGGCGGCTGCCTGCTGCTGGGTGCCTTTGCCTCTATGGGCGGTTGTTCCTCGCTTGGTGCCAAGGCCTGGAACCGCGACCTGATGGCGCGCCGTTCGATGCAGCCGGTCACCCATCCGCTGATCGCCGCAGCCGACGACCATATCTATTTTTCCAAGGAAGGCGCTTCGGGCGGCCGCACCTTTGACGGAGGCGGCTGCGGATGCAACTGAACAGAAAAAAACGCCGACTGACAGCGGCACTGGGCCTGATAACAGCCGGTTTGTTCGTTGCGGCAGGCACCCATGCTCAGGATGTCAGTCAGAATATCAATGATGACACCTCAACCGATGCCAACCTGACGCGGGTGGACAGCGCCATCCTCTTCTATCAGGAAGCTAGCGGGCGGGTGAAGGCCATCGAGCCGGTGACCAGCGTTACTTTCAATGACGACAGCGGCGACAGCCTGCACGTTAAACTGACCGCCGACACCCTGACCGGAGCCACCCCCAATGGCGCGGCCCCGTGGACCGGTGTGCAGACCTTCATCACCCCGTCGAAGACGCAGGGCCAGCAAACCACGGTGACCAGCGCGTCTGGCAACAGCCAGCTTGTGCCTATACCCGGCACCAACGTAAAGGCGCGCCAATATACGGCAGCCGCCAATAGCCTGCCCGTCGATACGGGCTTCCGCGACCAGCGCTATGCCGTTGATCTCGGCTATACCGGCACGCTCGACAATGGCGACCGGTTGAGCCTGGGCGGCGCGCTGTCCACTGAACACGACTACGGCTCGATGTCGGCCAATATCGGCTATGCGCGTGATTTCAATGACAAGAACACCACGGCATCGATTGCCCTCAATCTCGAATCCGATACCTCCAGGCCCTATCTGGGCACGCCGACACCGTTCACTGAAATGAACGGTAGCGTAAAAAGCGGCAACCGCAAGAAAACGGTCGTCGATATGGTGGCGGGCGTCACCCAGGTGATGAATCGCTACTGGCTGGTACAGCTCAACTATTCGCTGGGCGACACCTCTGGCTATCAGACCGATCCCTATCGCATCATCTCGGTGGTCGATGGCACGACAGGCGCGCCCGTCCGGTATCTCTATGAGAGCAGGCCGTCATCGCGGGTGCGCCAGAGTCTCTATCTTGGCAATAAGCTGGCCCTTTGGGGCACGGTGGCCGATATATCGGCACGGCTTTATCACGATAGCTGGGGCATCAATGCCGAGACGCTGGAGGTGGCTGAGCGCATTCCTCTGGGGTCGCGTCTCTATGTCGAGCCCAATGTCCGCTATTACCACCAGACCAAGGCCAACTTCTTCCATGACTATCTGATCGATGGTCAGGCCCTGCCGGCCAATGCGTCTTCAGATAGCCGTCTGGGCGCCTTCAACGCCACGACCATCGGCCTGAAGATCGGGATGCGGGTGCTGGGTAATGACGAACTTTATCTGCGCGCCGCCAGCTACCAGCAAACCGGCACGCAGCACCCCTCCTATGCCATTGGCGATCTGAAGCAGGAGAATCTGTTCACCGGCATCAAGGCCACCAGCGTCATTATCGGCTATAATTTCGCCTTCTACTGAGCATGACGAAGATGGAGACAGCCGAAAGCCTTGAGTGCCTGGAAGACGGCTTTGTCTATCATTTCAATGCGATGCATTCGCCGTGCGAAGTGCGGATCGAGACAGACGACGCCTGGCTGGCCGAACAGGCTGGCCGGGTGGTTGAAATCGAGGCGCAGCGCATCGAGCGCACCTATAGCCGATACCGCGACGACAGCGTGATCGGCTGCATCAATGGCGCGGCGGGCAAGCCTGTCCGGGTGGATCGTGAGACGTGTGCCCTGCTTGATTTCGCCGACCGGGCCTGGCGTCTGAGCGGCGGGAGGTTTGATATTACCTCCGGCGTTCTGCGTCGTGTCTGGCGGTTTGACGGTTCCGATCAGGTGCCGTCGCGCGCCCAGATTGCCGCTGTCCGCCCGCTGATCGGTTGGGGCAAGGTGCGTTGGCAGGATGAGGAAATCACTCTGGCGGAAGGTCAGGAGATCGACTTTGGCGGTTTTGGCAAGGAATATGCCGTCGATTGCGCGATCAACGCCCTGCGTCGCCAGATGCGCGCCGCCTGCCTTGTCAATTTTGGCGGTGACCTGCGCGTGACAGGGCCGCGCAAGGACGGCCAGCGCTGGCGTATCGGCATCGAAGACGCCATCCAGCCGGGGGTTATGGCCGGACGGCTGGAGATCAGCGATGGTGCCCTGACCACCAGCGGCGATGCGCGACGCTTCCTGCTCAGGGACGGCGTGCGCTATTCGCATATTCTCGATCCGCGCACCGCCATGCCGGTCAGGGATCCGCCGCGCTCGGTGACCGTGGCCGCCCCGACCTGTATCGAGGCCGGTTTTTGTCCACCCTGGCCATGCTTCATGGTCGCCGGGCGGAAAAATTTCTTAAAAAAGAAGGCATACGTGCATGGTGCGTTCGTTAATCCGTATCTGTCTGACATTGGCCGCGCTGATCATATCTCTGCCTTCACAGAGCCTGGCCGCAGTGCGTTCCGGCCATATGACGGCCACTCTTGACGCCGGTTCTGGCCTGATCGCACCCGGCGGCGACGCCCTGATCGCCGTCACCCAGACGCCCGATCCCGGCTGGCATACCTACTGGATCAATCCGGGCGAAACCGGTTTTGCCGCCGATATAGACCTGACCCTGCCTGCGGGCCTGAAAGCGGGCAGCACGCTCTGGCCAACGCCGCGCAGGCTCGTCTATGATGGTGTTGTTAACTATGGCTTTGACCAGCCCGTCACCGCCTGGGTGCGCGTGCATAATAACAGCCACCTGCCCGCGCGTTCGGTTGTACCGGTTGCGGTGCATCTCGAATCGCTTGTCTGTCAGGATACATGCGAACCCGTCAGCTTCGATCTGAAAACCCGGCTGAAAATCGACCCTTCCGCCCCGGCCCCGGCCATGCCCCCGTCCGTGCCAACCGCCATCTCGGCACCTGCCAGTTATGCCTTGTCGGGCAGAACACTGCGTCTGGGTTTCAGCCTGCCCGGCGATGTGGCCCTGCGCAACGACTTCCTGCATCCGCAGGGCGCCTATGTGTTCAGCGAGGATGAAAGCCTGATCGCACCCGCCGCCGCCCAGACCATCAACGCGGGGCCGCAGGGCTTCACTATCACCTTACCCAGTTCGGCCAGCCTCCTGCCCGATCAGGCCACTCTGGTGATCGCCTTTCCGGATGGCCACGCCGCCCGCTTGATCGCCCATAAGGGCTCCCTGCCCGCCGGTATCTCCGTGCCGACGTCACAAGGCAGAGCCAACGCTATCTCAACCCCCATGATCTGGGCCGTGATCCTGGCATTTTTGGGCGGGCTGGTGCTCAATCTGATGCCGTGCGTCTTCCCGATCCTGTCGATGAAACTGCTGGCCCTGACCCGCGCCGGTCACCATCACGCTCTGGCGCGGCGCGAAGCCCTGATCTATGGGCTGGGCGCGCTCTTGAGCTTTGTCGGCCTGTCGCTGATGCTGGATGCGGCGCGTGGACTGGGCGAGGTGGTGGGTTGGGGCTTTCAGTTACAATCGCCCTTCGTGACGGCAGCCTTAAGCCTTTTGATGCTGCTGGTCGGCCTCAATCTGTCGGGACTGTTCGAGATCGGCGGATCGCTTCAGGCCGCCGCCGGAAACCAGACTCTTGGCCGTCACCCCAATCTCGCCGCTTTTATGACCGGCGTACTGGCCGTGGTGGTGGCCGCGCCGTGCAGCGCGCCCTTCATGGCCACCGCCACCGGCGTGGCGCTGGCGCGTGGCGGCTGGGCCTCAATAGCCATCTTTACCGCGCTTGGCCTGGGCTTTGCCGCCCCCTTCGTGGCCCTCACCTTCGGCCTGACATGGATGCCGTCCCTGGCGAAGCGCATCCCAAGACCGGGGCCGTGGATGGATCGTCTGCGCCACCTCCTGGCCGTACCCATGTATCTGGCTGCCGTGTGGATGGGATGGGTCTTCTGGCAGCAGGCCGGGCCTGCCGGACTGGGGCTGCTGATTGTCGGCACGACGCTGATCGCGGCGGCTCTGGTGGTGCATCGCCTGCCAAAAACCCTGCGCGCCGCCTGCGCCGTGATCGGTCTGGCTCTCATCACCGGCTCGGCCCTGCAAACGCCCGCCGCACCGTTTATGACCGCCAATGCTGGTCAGACCCCCTTTTCCGAAGACAGGCTGGTCGCCTTACGCGCCAAGGGCCAGCCTGTGCTGGTCGATATGACCGCCGCCTGGTGCCTGACCTGCAAGGTCAATGAGCGCATAGCGCTGTCGGACAAGCGGGTTCTGGCCGCCATGCAGGCGCAGCACATCGTGTATATGGTCGGCGACTGGACGGATCGTAATGCGCAGATCACGCGCTATCTGACGCAGTTTGGCCGCTCCGGCGTACCACTCTATGTCTATTATGCACCGGGAAAAAACCCGCAGCTTCTGCCACAGCTTCTGACGCCAGACATCGTGCTGAAGACGCTGAAGACCGGCAATTGAAAGCCAGAAATCAGGGTCAGGCGGCCGAATACCGGCAAGCCTGACCCTGAAGTTTTACCCCTTTTGCCCAGCCATCAGGGCCTGCGCTTGCGGCGACAGGGTAACCGTCGTGGCCGGACCGCGCGACGATTCAGCCGATTCGGAGACTTTCGACTGACCGGCATCATTGTCACCGTCATGATCGGAACCGACGGCGCTTACCGGTGCGGCGGCGGGGGTTGGGCTATAGGCGCTGACAGCGCTGATGGATGTCATTTGAATATCCCTTTCGGATAAGTTCTTTACCCTGTAATCAGGAGGGGCTGCCTCCCGGCGGCGGGCTTTCCACCGCCTGTCAAGGCTGCGCCCACAACCTTAACAAATATTATAAAATTCAACAACTTGAATCGAAACACCCATCACTTAAATGTGCGCTTTACGACCCTGAGACAGCGGCGGTGTCATGGGTTATGGCCGCATGTGTCAGAAGCTGCGTGATACGCTGATCCACAGGGTGCGCGGGCGCGGCGGGGTCTGTTGCGGCGTGATGCCGAGGCTGAACGGATTGCCATAGGCAAAGCTGTTGCCGCGCGCTTCCAGCGCATTATCGAGCCGTACCGCATAGCGCAGGTGGCCCATTTCGATCTGGCTATCGAGATCAAGTGTCGCATAGCCGCCCATTTCAATGCTTTGCAGCGGCCCGAAATTGAGGTGCGAACGCCCGCGCCAGCTCAGATTGGCGCCGCTGCGCCACACAGCCGTGCCCAGTGTGCGCCGCCAGTCGGCCGACAGGCTGAGGCTCTGGCCGGCAATATAGGGCAGGCCGGAATCCTCGCTGGTCACATAGTCGGGATTGGGCCGCGTCAACCGGGGCGCATTGAACAGGCCCGCTGCCTTCAGCGTCAGGTTCGGTGTGGCCGTCCATACCGCCTCGGCTTCCAGCCCCGTATTGACGCCATTGCCGATATTGACCGTGACCGGCAGCCCATCGGCCTGCAACTGGTCGCTTTGCAGGTCGCGCCAATAGGCCTTGAAGATGGCCAGATTGAAGTGGAGGCCCGCTGTGGGAAGACCCAGCTTGGCTCCCACCTCATAGGAATTCAGTTCATCGCCGCGATAGCTGGCCGGTATGGCGGTCGTGCCATAAAGGTGCGTGGTGTTGAAGCCGCCGCTGCGATAGCCTTCGCCCGACTGGACGTAAAAGGTGGCGTTTTCGCTGGGGCGGTAACGCAGGGTCACCTGATGCGACAGGCGCGTGCTGGATTGATGCAGGTTCAAAGATTCGCTGTGATCGCCATCAACGGTTTCGGTTTCCAGATAGCTGTCGAGATCATGGCGGGTGCCGGTCTGGCGCAGGCCGATCGTGGCATTCCAGTGCGGCGTCAGGTCGTAGCTCAGCTCGCCAAAGGCCGCCAGTGTGGTGATGCGGTCATGCCGCCTTTCCGTATAGAGCGCCGTCTGAGAGGCCGCCTCGCTTAAAAGCGGCGTCAGGCGTTCGGTGCTTTGCGCCGAAAACACCCCGGCCAGCCAGCGCAGCCTCTGGTCTGACGGCGAGGTCAGGGTGAGTTCGCGCGTCGTCAGTTCAACGGCCTGACCCTGATCATAGATCAGTCCCGATGCGACGGGCAGTCCATACTGGCCGGCCAGAGGCGAGGCATCGTAACGGCTGTCGAGATGATGATGCAGATGGGCAAGAGACAGCTTCAGCGTGCCGAGCTGTGTGCGGCCCCTGATGCTGAAGGCGGTCTGGCTGAAATCATTATCATGCGGTTCGCGCACGGCCTCATCGCGCGTATAGGTGCCAAGGTGGCCCGACACATACTGGCTGTCCTTGGCGTTGATATGCTGGGTCGCCTGTTGCAGCGATACCAACCATTTATCATTGATCTTCCATAAGCCTGAAATGCGCGAGCCAAAACGCTGCACGCCATTGATATGGTTACGCATCGCGGCGGCATCGCGGATATAGCCGCCCGCCTGATCATTATAGGCGACAAGACGTACCGCCAGCCGGTCTTTTAGCAACGGCAGATTGACAACGCCTTCGGCGCGGCTCGACATATCGGCCTGACCGCTCACACCCAGCCCGGCATCGACAAAGCCGCCAAAGGCCTTCAGGTCAGGGCGGCGCGTGACAAAGCGCACCACGCCGGAAATCGATCCCTCGCCATACAGCGCGCCTTGCGGCCCTTTCAAAATCTCGACGCGCGCGACATCAACCAGCAGCAGATCGGGATCGGGTGCATTATAGGTGATCGGGAAATCATCGAGGTAGAGCCCGACACTGGACTGGGTGCGTCCGGTAAACACGCCGTCGGACAGGCCGCGCAGCAGGATCTTGTCGCGGCCCGCCCCGAGATTGGTCATGGTCAGGCCCGCCGCCTGCGCCGCCACGTCCGACAGATCGCCGCCATAGCGCTCCAGCATCCCGGCATCGATGACGCTGATCGCCGAAGCCGCCGTGGCCACGGTCTGAAGGCGGCGATTGATGGTGACAACGATTTCGGTCGGCGCTTCCGCCTCAGGCGCGGTGTGCCAGATTCGGGGCAGATGCAGCGGGCGCAGGCTCAGCACGAAGGTTGTGCTATCGGCCTGACGGACGCGGCAATGGCTGGCTGCCAACAGCCTCTTCATGGCCGTCAGCGGCGTCATGCGGCCCTGAATCGCGCGCGGCCTGGCCCTGCATTGCATAGGATCGACGCCACCAATACTGCTGTTCGTCTGGCGCGCCAGATCGATGACGGCCTGAGACAGGGGCTCAGTTGGAATATTGAGGTCATAACTCTGTGCCGCCTGGGCAGGCAAGGCCATCGCCAGACCCAGACCCAAGGCCAAACCCAGTGACAGGCTAGGGACGGCGGCGCAGCATGATCGCCTTGTCGGTTTCGGTTGCCTCAACCGGCAGAAACACTTGCAGGTGACGAACAACCGCAGCCTCCGAATCGAGTGTGAATACAGCCGTGACATTCAGTTTGCCGGTATCGGCGTCAACCTCAATCGGTTTGTCGAAATAACGGTTGAGATCACTTACCACATAGGCCAGCGAACGGTTACGGTAAACCGCCTGCCCGCGTTCCCAGTCGAAAGCCTGTCCGACCATCACTCTTGAACGTTCGGCGCGGGCGCTGGTTTCCTCAATCACAGCCTGGTCGCCGGCGTGCAGAATCCGGTCTGGCGGCGGGGTTTGCGTTGTTTCACCCGCTTTCAGCATGGCCACGGCGCCGCTTTTGACGGTAACGGTTACCGTGCCATCATGCCGCAATACGTCGAATTCGGTGCCGACGTCGCGCAGCACGGCCTCACCGGCCCGGACGCTGAAAGGCCGCTCCGCATCGTGCATGACGGTCAGGGCCACCTCGCCCTGATCGAGCACAATGTCGCGGCTTTTGCGCGAATAGAGCACCTCAAGCCGCGTGGCGCTGTTCAGATGGAGATGCGTGCCATCGGCCAGGGCCACTTCGCGCGTCTGACCAACAGAGGTGGTATAGATGACCGGCTTTTGCGCCGACCACAGGCCGGGCAGAAGTGCAAGGCCGGTCAGGGCCGCTGCCACCGCACCCACGGCCAGCCACAGGCGACGCGACGGTGCAGGTTTCGCCGTGCGGCGCACACGCGCCTGCGTCAGATCGATTATATCGGTGGTCGGTTCAGGGCTGGCGATCAGGGCCGCTTCGCCCATCCAGGCCCGTTCGGCCGCATCAAAAGCCGCCAGATGCGCAGGGTCGGCCTCCAGCCATTCGGTCAGGGCCAGTATGTCTTCGTCCGACATATCAGACGCATGGGCGCGCACGACCCAGGCAATGGCCTGATCCTCGTATGCGTCTGTCCTGATCTCGTCGTTGGTCATGGTATCCGAAAGGGAAAATTGAATCTGTTGTCTAAGGCATGACACCACTCGGAAGCGGCAACCTTACGTCTCAAAGCCGATTTTGCGAAATATTTGCATCAGCATGGCTTTTTGCGGGCGCAGGCCGGTGGATTCATGGCCCCTGCCCGGTTTTTGACAGCGCCATCAGCGATTTGAGCGCCGCGCACAGGTGCTTTTCAACCGTGCTTTTCGACACGCCCAGTCTTTGCGCCACCTCCGCCTGATTGAGCCCTTCGAATCTGTGCAGACGAAAAATATCGCGTGTGCGTTCCGGCAGGGCGTCAACGCCTTTGATCACCAGCTCCAGTTGCTGGCGCGCCGCCAGACGCGCCTCGGCGTCGGGTTCATCGACAATGACCTCATCGCCCATCGATTGCCGAGTCGTTTCGTGCCACTGGCCATTGCGCCGGCTGTCGCGGCCTTCGCCACGCATACGGTTCAGCCAGATATTATTGGCGGCACGGAAGAGAAAAGCGGATGGATTATCGACCATATAGTCTTCATCCTGAGCCGAGATTTTCAGATAGAGTTCCTGCACAATGTCCTCGGCCACGCCGCGCTCGCGCGTGCGCGCCGTGAAATAACGCACCAACATGGCGCGTTTTTCCAGATAGACATTGAGCAGGGGCGACGTCATCTGACCCGAAAAAACTTTAAAAACCAAACCTTAAGCCTATTCGCTTGGGCGGTAAAGAAGGTCAAAATATGGCTGGGGTCAAGGCCTTGCATACGTATGAAAAAATAGTCGCTTTTCCCTTTACGAACTTACGAACGTCACGGTGTCAGGGCTTCGGGGCCTCATGTAAATCGGCTCATTTCAGGCTGACTGGCGCTATGACCAGATCGAATGCGGCGTGGCCCACATGAAACTGCGGCAAAATCCGCGCTGGCCCGTCGAGACGATAGGTCTGCTGCAAGGCCGACATATCCGCCCTGCCGCCCACAGGCACGGCCTGCACGTAATAGCCATCGCGCATCGTTTTCAACCGACCCTGATCCATAAACTGAAACTGGTGGGCATCGCTCAGCACGCGCAAGGGATAGTCCGGCCCCAGCGCCAGACCGGCCTGACCAGCGCTGACCCAGTCAGGTGTCACGATGAAGCGATCCGCGCCCGGCACCTGTCCGTCCAACGCGCGCCACGGCAGGTTCTGCCAGCCGAGATCCGTACGGTGCAAGGGTTTTGGCAAGAGAGCGGTCAGGTCGAACTGCGCCTGTGCCGCCAGCACCAGCCCGGCGGCCCCCACCACGCATCCGGCCAGTTTGAGGCGCAGAAAACGCCCCTGTCCGCTCATCCGGGCGCGTACCCTGCCCACCAGAGGCAGAGCAAACAGAAAACCACTCATTGTCCAGTGCGGCAGGGAATGGCGGCCCGTCAGGGCGATCACATCAAACACGACAATCGGCACAATGGCCAGTACGGCCAGCAGAAAGGCCGGTTCCATCTTCGGACTTTTCAGCGCCAGCACGATCTGGCGCTGGCAGGCCAGCCATGTAACCGGCATCAGATAGAGGGCCTGCCCGGCCAGAACGGCAAGGCCATTGCCCAGATGTCCGATCAGGCTGGTGTGGTGATAGGCGCGGCCCGTCTGGAAGGCGAACGATGCCCAGCCATGATGGGCGTTCCAGATGATCACCGGCAAGGCGCCAAGAAAGGCCAGTCCCAGCCCGATCCACAGGCCCGGACGCTTAAACTGCCGCCGCCCCTGCGGGGTCAGGATCAGGGCCAGCAGGGCCGCCACCGCAAACAGAACCGCCTGATACTTGCTCATCATCGCCAGGGCCAGGGCCATGCCGGCGGCTGGCCAGCTCAGCAAACTTTCGCGGTTCATGAACAATACGGGCTGGATCAGCCAAAAACTCAGGAGCAGGAAGAAATCGAGCGGGCCGTCAGGCATGATCAGGCCTTGCGCGAAGCTGAAGAAAAACGGCGACAGGCAAAAGGCCGCCGTGGCCCAGCGCGCGGCTTGAGCACCATACAAACGGCGCGTGATGTCAAACAGCAGGATCGCCGAACCCGTGCCCATCAACACAAAGGGCAGGCGCGTGATGAAGGGCGTCTCATGTCCTGTCAGGTCGGCCATGACGCGCGCCATCGCAAAGGCCAGTGGCGGGTGATCATAATAGGACAGGGCATGGCTGCGCGACACAACCACCGCATAGGCCTCGTCGGCGGTCAGGGGCACGACGGCGGCCAGGAAAAGATGCAGAAAAAGCGAGAGGGTCAGGAGCCAGATGATCGTTTCGCCCCGGCTCAAGGCTTTGAAAAAGGCATGGGGGCGCAGGTGAGCGAGGAGACAAAAATCCTCGTTCTGCCGCGCAGACGCGGTAGATGAAAAAGGCATGATCAGAATCCAACTGAATATCGGTGAAGGCCACGCCTGTAAATATTGACAGACGGCCCTTCTCTCAGTCCTTGACCCCGGCACGGTCGTCTGATCGTAAAGCGCATGCCTATGCCACGGCGGAGTGTTTGGGTCGCGCGGGGGGCTATGCCGTGATCGACATAGGCGTGGCGTGGCGTGGCCGAGCGCACACGGGTCGGCGATGATGCGGACGGCGATTTCGGCTTGCCGTAATTTCCGAGCCAGAAGTGACGATATGGAATCTATTTTAAATCAATATGTTACGCGAATTTCTCCGCATGTCTCATTCATTTAATTCAGATTTCAGACTCAGCTCACTTTGTAGATGGGTTTGAGGCACGATGAGCCCTAAAAGCCGTCACCACGCCCCGGGGCACCATCCGGCTGATGCAAGCAAAAAGACCAGGATAGAAGGCGGTCATGGGCCATTATACTGCCTGCAATGGCACATTTAAAAGTCTGACAATTCTCTTTTCAAGCATGAAATCCCGTGGTAGCGCTATCACTTAGCGTGCATCGTCAACGTCAAAAAAAACAAGGAGGAAACATCATGACAAAACATAGTTCATTCGTTCGCGCCCTAAGCCTGGTGCGTTTACTGGCCGGCGGCATCGCCATCGGTGTGATCGCGCTCGGCGGCACATTGGCGACAACGGCGGTGGCGCAGGTGGACAAGATGACGCCCATCGCAGCCCCCGCTCAACCCAATGCCATTACACTTGATACAGGCCCGCTTCCGGGCGCGACGGCCAAGGAATCCTGGTACACTCAGTATGGCAGCGTGTTTACCCGCAATGTGACGGTCGCCACCCTGACACCCTTCCTGCCCGATCCGGCCAAGGCGACGGGTGCCGCCGTCATCGTAGCCCCCGGCGGCGGATTTCTCACCCTGTCGATGGAAAACGAAGGCTGGCAGGTGGCACAGGCCCTGGCCGACAAGGGCGTGGCCGCCTTTGTCCTCAAATATCGCCTGAAACCGACACCGGAAGGCATGGATGATTTCGAAACCTCCATGCGCGAAATGTTCTCCGGCACGGCCAGCCGCCCCCCCGCCCCGGAGGATTCGCGCGCGGCCCTGGCACCGCAGATGGCCGATGTTCGCGCCGCTTTCGCGCTGGTCCGGGCGCATAGCGCGCAATGGCATGTTGATCCTGACCGTATCGGCATGGTCGGTTTCTCAGCCGGTGCCATGCTGACCCTGACGACGGCGCTCCACGGCGGAGATGCCAAACCGGCTTTTGTCGGCATCATCTATGGCCCGATGACCGCGGTTGACGTACCCGCCGACGCTCCCCCTCTCTTCGCCGCCCTGGCGTCTGACGATCCTTTCTTTGCCCATTCCGGCTTCGGCCTGATCGATAGCTGGCAGGCCGCCAAGCGCCCGGTGGAATTCCACCTGTATGAGCAAGGCGGTCATGGCTTTGGTATGTACAAGAAGACAACGACCAGCACCGGCTGGTTTGACAACTTCGCCGCCTGGCTGGGTATGCACGGCTATCTCAAGCCGAAAAGCTGAGGGCTTGACCGGTTACAGACCTGTCAATGCACATGAAAAGGCCGGTGATATGATGTCACCGGCCTTTTTCTGTTTCGACGTGGCCACAGGCCGTCTTACTGCTTTTGCAGTTCCTTTTTGAAGGCCTCAAGGCTCATGGGGCGGCCAAGGAAGGTCTGGATCAGCGTATTGGCGTCCTGCGAACTGCCCGGTTCCAGCACGTCCTTGCGGTAGCGGATGGCGGTTTGCGGGTTGCGCATCCCGTCCTTCTGGAACTGGGTAAACAGATCCAGCGCAATCGCCTTTGACCAGACATAGGTATAGTAGATGGCTGAATAACCATTCAAATGGCCAAAACTGTCATAGGGATGGGTGTCGGGCACGGCTGGAAACAGCGAATAGCGCGCCATCTGCTCGTTATACAGCGTATCGAGATCGAAATCGGGCTTGCGGTTATAAAAATTGAGCGATACCGCCGAATAGGCCAGTTGCCCCTTCCACTGGATCGCCTCGCCAAAGTGACGGCCTTCATTCATGCGCTTGACCAGATCTTCGGGGATCGGATGACCTTCAGGATCGGAGGCAAAGCTTTTCAGCGTGTCGTAATCCCAGGTCCATTCCTCCAGCAATTGCGATGGCGCTTCGATGAAATCCCATTGCAGATTGTTCATGGACTGCACGCCGTACCGGGTGTGGCCGGAATACATGTCGTGGATCAGGTGGCCGAATTCGTGCAGGAAGGTGGTGACATCATCATGATCCATCGGGCCGGTGGCCGGAAAGTTGGTGACGAGGGCCCCCACAGGAATTTGACGGCCCTCGACGCCGGTGCGGATCGGAAACTGGGCGGCGTGGTTATATTTGCCGTCGCGCGGGCTGAGATCGAGATAGAAATGGCCGACCAAACGTTGGCCGTCATAGATCGACCAGGCGGTGACATCCGGCGCCCAGACGGGCGTATCCCACGGCCTGATGTCGGCGCCGAACATATCGTGCATAAGCTGGAAAATGCCGGCGCGCGTCTTGGCCAGGGTAAAATACTGACGCACCTGAGCCGCATCGACATCGTATTTCGCCTTGCGCAGCTTGTTTTCCAGATAGCTGGTATCATAGCTCTGCAATTGCGTAATCGACGGATCGACCGTCTTGCCGAAGGCCAGCAGCTCGTCATAATCGGCCCTGGCACCGGGGGCGGCGGCAGCGTTCATATCATCGAGAAACTGCGCGGCGTGCTGTTCGGAACCGATCATCTTGTCGGCGGTGATCAGGGCGGCGTAATTGGCATAGCCAAGCGTGGTGGCCAGATCGTAACGCTCCTGAAGCAGGGTCTTCAGCGTGGTGTCATTGGCCGGATAGCCGCGATTGCGAAAGGCGGTATAGACCTTTTTACGCGCCGCGCGGCTGTCGGCGAAATCGAGCATGGGGAAAATGTCGGGATAGGCGAAGGTGAGATGCACCAGACCATCCGGCCCCGGCTTATGGGCATCGATATAGTCCTGCGGCAGGCCCTTCAGCTCTTCGGGCTTGAGCGCAATGTCGCCGGTGTCGTCGCGGATATGGGCGTCGAACTCCAGCCCCGTGGTGGTGATGGCTTTTTGCAGCTCGGTGATTTTGGCGCGCGTGGCAGCGTCCTTGTCGACTCCGGCCAGCCGGTATTCGATGAGCTGGTGGTTCAGTGTGAAAGCGGTCTTGTCATCCAGCCCCTTGGTCGGGATGGCCGCCAGGCGGTCATAGATGGGCCGCGACAAAGAAACGGCGGTGCCCAGATCGGACAGGCGCGGAATACAGGCCTCGGCGGCGTCGCGCACATCCTTGGAGACATTGGTTTCCGACACCAGATAAAGTTCATTGCTGGCATCACCAAGGATCAGGTTCAGCGTATCATAGGCAGCGAAATCGTCTTTCAGCGTGGCCGGGCCGGTGCGCGCTTCCAGCGCCGCCTTGGCCTGGGTGGCCAGATCGAGCGCCGACTGGCAGCGCGCATCGATCGTGGCCCTGTCCGTGGCCGTCAGCACCGACTGGCTGAGAAAGGCATCGACCGCCTTGTCGAGCGGAGTGGAGGCAAGGGCCTGCGAGCCCATAAAGGCGGCAGCCGACACAGCCGTGGTGAGCCACAGACGGGAAAGAGGTTTCATGGCGGAGCCCTTGCAGTTTGACCAGAGATAAGGGGTGCCATATCCGTGTTGCGCAGGCAACCGCTTGCAGCATCACCTAACAATGCGTGATGCTGATCGTCACAATAGCAATTGACTCACAGGCGCGCAGTCCCTATCCGTTCGGCCGTTTATCCGCACGTTTGGCCAGCCTCACCCATTTAAGGAGATGATACCCCATGACTACCGAATTGCTTGCAGGTTGCACGGGGGTTCTGGTTCTCTCGGATGGGACGGTCTATCAGGGCCTCGGCTGCGGGGCGGTGGGCGATGCGCTCGGCGAAGTCTGTTTCAACACCGCCATGACCGGCTATCAGGAAATCCTCACCGATCCCTCCTATATGGAGCAGATCGTGGCCTTCACCTTCCCGCATGTCGGCAATGTCGGCGTCAATAGCGAGGATGTCGAGCAGCTCGGTCCAAATTCTAACAGCGCTCCAAAACGCGCCGCCAAGGGCGCGATTTTCCGCGACGCCCCCACCCCGCCGGCCAACTGGCGCGCGGATATGAGCTTTAACGACTGGCTGACAAGCCGAGGCGTGGTGGCCATTTCCGGCATCGACACGCGCAGCCTGACCAAAAAGATCCGCGAACACGGTATGCCGCACGGCGTCATTGCCCATTCGCCGACCGGCCAGTTCGACCTTGCAGCGCTTGTTGAGAAAGCGAAAGCCTGGAAAGGCATTGGCGGCCTTGATCTGGCCCCCGATGCCACCACCGCCCAGAGCCAGAGCTATGATACCGACCTGTGGCAGTGGCCCGAAGGCTATAAGGCGCGTAACGACCGGGCTTTTAAGGTTGTCGTCGTCGATTACGGCGTCAAACAAAACATCCTGCGCGCCCTGGTCGATATTGGCGCTGAGGTGCAGATCGTCCCCGCCCAGACCACGGCGGCTGAAATTCTGGCCCGCCAGCCCGATGGCGTTCTGTTGTCCAATGGCCCCGGCGATCCGGCGGCCACCGGCTTATATGCGGTGCCCGAAATCCAGAAGCTGGTGCAGGCGGGCGTGCCGGTCTTCGGCATCTGCTTAGGCCACCAGATGCTGGCCATTGCGCTGGGGGCGCAAACCATCAAGATGGAACAGGGCCACCACGGCGCCAACCATCCGGTGAAAGATGTCACCACCGGCAAGGTGGAGATCGTGTCGATGAATCATGGCTTTGCGGTCGATCGTGACAGCCTGCCCGAAGGTGTGGTCGAAACCCATGTGTCGCTGTTCGATGGCTCCAATTGCGGCATTGCGCTTTCGGGCAAGCCGGTCTTCTCGGTGCAGCACCACCCCGAAGCCTCACCCGGCCCGGTCGATTCGCTCTATCTGTTCGAGCGCTTCGCCGACAATATGCGCAAGGTTCAGAAGGCGATGGCTTAGAGCGGATTGCATTCTGATTGAATCGTTGAAAGGAATGCAAACCGCTCTACATTTTACGTTTTTCCGCATCTCGCATTCAATTTGTAAGTCAAATTAAACGCTCGTTGCTCTAGGTTTCGGGGCTTAGGTTTCGGGGCGTGATTTGCAGGCTTTGAGGGTGGGGGGTTGCATTTGTTCGAACAAATCGCCATAATGTGCCATGCAAGTTGACGCCTACCAGGGCTTTGACTGGGACGACGGCAATATGGAGAAGTGCCGTAAACATGGCATGTCTCTGGCAGAGATTGAAAGTCTGTTTACCGCAACGCCTCTGGTTGGCCCTGACTGGCTGCATTCGGATGCCGAAGAGCGTTTTCGGGCGGTCGGCATCTGCACCAGCGGACGCTATGGCTTCATCGTGTTCACAATGCGCGAACGCGATGGCCTGCGATTGATCAGGCCGATAAGCGCCCGATACATGCACGAAAAGGAAATTGTGAACTATGAGCGGCAAAGACCCAGAAACGCTTAAACCTTTTCCGTCCTTTGCAAGCGATCAGGCCGTCGAGGATTTTATCGATACGGCCGATCTGTCGGATTATGATTTTTCCGATATGCGACCGATGAATTTCGAGCGCCGCCCCAAGGATGAGCGCCTGACCATCCGCCTGCCCTCTCATCTGCTGGCCCTGCTGAAATCCGAAGCGGCCCGCCGTCATATGCCCTATGGCCGCTTTATCCGCCAAACTCTGGAAAAAGCCGTGAAGTCTTAAGGCGGAATATGCCGCCAAGTCTGATGACGCCGCCGATCCCGTCTGATGCGGCCTCAGCCCTAATTTGTAAATTTTGCGGGTTGTCACCGCCGCCCTTAGCCTCTAAAGCACCCGCTTAGCCATAAAACATGCAGAGCCGGATCGGCTCGCCTCCAGCCCGGACAGCGATTCTTCGCGCCCGTGGCCCATTTGTGTACGAAAGACGAGACATGCCCAAACGCACAGACCTGAAATCCATCCTGATCATCGGCGCGGGCCCCATCGTGATCGGACAGGCCTGCGAGTTCGATTATTCCGGCGTTCAGGCCTGCAAGGCCTTACGCGAAGAAGGCTACCGCATCATTCTGGTCAATTCCAATCCGGCCACCATCATGACCGATCCGGACGTGGCCGACGCCACCTATATCGAGCCGATCACGCCGGAATTCGTCGAGAAGATCATCGCCAAGGAACGCCCCGACGCCCTGCTGCCGACGATGGGCGGCCAGACGGCGCTCAACACGGCGCTGGCGCTCGAAAATTCCGGCGTTCTGGCCAAGTACAATGTCGAGATGATCGGTGCCAAGGCCGAGGTCATCGACAAGGCCGAAGACCGTCAGAAGTTCCGCAACGCTATGGACAAGCTCGGCCTCGAATCGGCCAAGTCAGCCGTGGCTCACACCTGGGAAGAGGCTGTGGCCGGTCTGGAAGCCATCGGCGGCCTGCCCGCCGTCATCCGTCCGTCCTTTACCCTGGCCGGCACCGGCGGCGGCATTGCCTACAATCAGGAAGAATTCAAGGACATCGTCACCAACGGTCTCGACCTGTCTCCTACCAGCGAAGTGCTGATCGAGGAATCGATTGTCGGCTGGAAAGAATATGAGATGGAGGTGGTGCGCGACACCGCCGACAACTGCATCATCGTCTGTTCGATTGAAAACGTCGATCCGATGGGCGTCCATACCGGCGATTCGATCACCGTCGCCCCGGCCCTGACCCTGACCGACAAGGAATATCAGATCATGCGCTCGGCTTCGCTTGCCGTGCTGCGTGAGATCGGCGTCGAAACCGGCGGCTCGAACGTGCAGTTCGCGCTCAATCCCGCCGATGGCCGCATGATCGTGATTGAAATGAACCCGCGCGTCTCGCGCTCATCGGCTCTGGCCTCGAAAGCCACCGGCTTCCCCATCGCCAAGATCGCCGCCAAGCTGGCCGTCGGCTATACGCTCGATGAGTTGCAAAACGACATCACCAGGACGACGCCCGCCTCGTTCGAGCCGTCGATTGACTATGTGGTCACCAAGATTCCGCGCTTCGCCTTCGAGAAATATCCGGGCTCCGAGCCCCTGCTCGGCACCTCGATGAAATCTGTCGGGGAAGTGATGGCGATTGGCCGCACCTTTGCCGAGTCGGTGCAAAAGGCGCTGCGCGGACTGGAAACCGGCCTGTCGGGCTTTGATGAGGTCGTGATCGCCGGTGTGAAAACCGCCGAAGACCCGCAGGCCGTCAAGGAGGCGGTGATCCGCGAACTGGGCCGCCCGACGCCCGACCGGCTGCGCGTCATCGCCCAGGCCTTCCGTCACGGCCTGTCGGTCGAAGACATCAATGCGGCTTGCGCCTATGAGCCGTGGTTCCTGCGCCAGATCGAGGCCATTGTTTCCGAAGAAGCCAAGCTGAAGACTCTGGGCCTGCCCAAGACCGCCGCCGCTCTGCGCAGTCTGAAGGCGATGGGTTTCTCGGATACACGCCTCGCCCACCTGACGGGCCAGAGTGAAAAAGACGTGCGCGCCGCCCGCCACGGCCTGAAGGTGCGCCCGGTCTTCAAGCGCATCGATACCTGCGCCGCCGAATTCGCTTCGTCCACCGCCTATATGTATTCGACCTATGAATCGGGCGCTTTGGGTCAGGTGCCGGAATGCGAGGCTGATCCGACCGACCGCAAGAAGGCCATCATCCTGGGCGGCGGGCCTAACAGAATTGGACAAGGCATTGAGTTCGACTATTGCTGCTGTCACGCGGCGTTTGCCTTCAAGGAGATGAATCTTGAAGCCATCATGGTCAATTGCAACCCGGAAACGGTTTCGACCGACTATGACACGTCGGATCGCCTCTATTTCGAGCCGCTGACCGCCGAAGATGTGCTGGAGCTGATCCATGTCGAGATGAGCAAGGGCGAACTGGCGGGCGTGGTCGTGCAGTTCGGCGGCCAGACCCCGCTCAAGCTGGCCCAGGCGCTGGAAGACGAGGGTATTCCGATCCTCGGCACCTCCCCCGACGCCATCGACCTGGCCGAAGACCGCGAGCGCTTCCAGCACCTGCTGCGCGACATCGGCCTGACCCAGCCGGTCAACGCCATTGCCCGCACACCCGAAGAGGCGTTCAAGGCAGCGCACGAGGTCGGCTACCCCATCGTTATCCGCCCCTCCTATGTGCTGGGCGGGCGCGCCATGGAAATCATCCGCGATGATGAGCAACTGACGCGCTATGTGCGCGAGGCTGTTCAGGTATCGGGCGATTCCCCGGTGCTGATCGACCAGTATCTGTCGGCGGCCATCGAGGTCGATGCCGACGCATTGGCCGATGGCACAGGCAATGTCTTCGTGGCCGGTATTATGGAACATATCGAGGAGGCGGGCGTCCATTCCGGCGACTCGGCCTGTTCGCTGCCGCCCTTTTCGCTGAAACCCGAAACGGTGAAGGAACTGGAGCGCCAGACGGTCGAACTGGCCCGCGCGCTGAAGGTGCGCGGCCTGATGAATGTGCAGTTCGCCATCCTCAACCCCTATACCGACCCGGAAATTTTCGTTCTCGAAGTCAATCCGCGCGCCTCGCGCACCGTGCCCTTCGTGGCCAAGACGCTCGGCAAACCGCTGGCCGGTATCGCCGCCAAGGTGATGGCGGGTCAGCCTCTGGCCGGTTTCGGCCTGAAGCCGCGCGCTTACCGCCACGTCGCGGTGAAGGAAGCCGTCTTCCCGTTCGCGCGCTTCGCCAATGTCGATACGGTTCTGGGGCCGGAAATGCGCTCCACCGGCGAGGTGATGGGGCTGGACTGGGTGCGCGACGGCGAAGAGATGATCGACGCCTTCTCACGCGCCTTTTCCAAGAGCCAGCTCGGTGCCGGCGTGCGCCTGCCTGGCACGGGTACTGTCTTCGTCTCGGTCAAGGATCAGGACAAGCCGGTGATTATCGAGCCGGTGAAGACTCTGCTCGATCTCGGCTTCAAGATCGTCGCCACCGGCGGCACCTGCGACTATCTGGCCGAACACGGTTTGAGCGTCGAGCGCGTCAAGAAGGTGCTGGAAGGCCGCCCAAATATTCTCGACGCCATCAAGAACGGCGAGATCGCTTTGGTGTTCAATACCACCGAAGGCAAGCAGTCTCTGGCCGATTCCTTCTCCTTGCGCCGCGCCACCCTGATGATGAAGATCCCTTACTACACGACGGCTTCCGGCGCTGTGGCCGCCGCGCGCGCCATTGCGGCGGGTTCGATTGAGGCGCTCGATGTGCGCCCCATTCAGGACTATGCCTGATCCGCTCATGCCCTTTCGTGGCCCCGTAAGGCCGCGAAAGGGCATGGTCTGCAATAAGATGTGTCAGGCGTTTTCGTTCACGGGCTTGTGATCCGCGCCAAATCCACTATGATCGCGCGCGAAATCTTCCCGCGAAAACCGGCCCGGATTCGCGTGTAAGGTGCTCACCCACCACCGCAGGGACGCGGTTTCAGTGGGCATAAGCCTTGCACGATCCGATCTCTACCCCAACCAACTGTTTCGAGTTGACCCCCATGCGCCTGCCGAACTGGCCTCTGCCCGGCCAGATTCACGCCCGTCTGACCACCCTGCCCGCGCCCGTTAAGCGCGGCCTGAAAAATGGTGTCTTCGCCGCCCTGTTCGTGCTGATCCCGGCCTTTCTGTTTCTCGCCTTTTTCAATCCGTGGGTGCTCGACCCTAAGCGCATCGGCTGGCTGATGGAGGCCGACTGGGGCCAGCACTTCCTCGGCTGGAACGCCTTTCGTCACGTCGCCTGGTCGTCGTTCAACCACGAAGACCTGCTCTATCACCCGACGGGCCTGAGCGTCATCTATACCGATTCCAATCCGCTTTTCGCCTTTATCTTCAAACCGTTCCGCAGCCTTCTGCCCCAGCCCTTCCAATATATCGGCCTGTGGTTCGCCTTCTGCGTGGCGATGCACTTCATCTTCGCCTTCAAGCTGATCCGCCCGCACGCCCCGAATCGCTGGGCGGCACTGGGCGGTGCAGCCGTTTTGTCGGCCCTGCCCTGCCTCTATTACCGTGAGCGCCATGACACTTTGATGGCGCAATGGCTGCTTTTGTGGGGCCTGCACCTGTTCATCAATGTGGCTGAGGCCCGCCCTGCGCCCGAAGGCGAAACCGAAACCCGCTGGCAGCGTTTCCGGCGCGTGCTCGATCCCAAAACGCGCGGCTATATGGCGCTGCTGGGCGTCACCGGCCTGATCCACCCCTATCTTCTGTTCATGGTGGCCGCCATCTGGAGCGGCGACGTGCTGCGCGTGGTGTGGCCTGCGGCGCGCAAACTGGATCGCAAGGCGCTGTGGGGCGGGGTCTGGCGCGCTGTCGTCGTGCTGGCCTGCCCGATCATCACGCTGGGCATATCGGGTGCCTATGAACGCGGCCAGAGCCCGGCGGCGGGCGGTTTTGGCTATTATTCGATGGGACTGGACGCCCTGTTCAATCCGGTGCGCAGCGAATTTTCGGCCATTCTCAAGGCGTGGCCGCTCGATGGCGGACAATCGTTCGAGGGCTATCAGTATCTCGGCTTCGGCCTGCTCTGCCTGCTGGCCGTGGCCGTGGCTTTGTATATCCTCACGCCCGAAGCCAAGACAGCCAGGCCGGTTCTGGCCCGCCTCAAGCCGCTGACCCTGCCCTTTCTGGCCCTGTTCCTGATCGCCCTGTCAAACCACGCCCAGATTTACGGCTATACGATCTGGAATTTCCGGCTGCCCCAACAACTGGTTTCCATCGCCGGCATCCTGCGCGCTTCGGGTCGTTTTTTCTGGCCGATCTCCTATTGCATGATCGCGGCAGCCCTGATCGTGCTGTTCAAGAGCCGCCCGCGCACCATCGCCATCGTCCTGCCCGCCGTCCTGCTGATTCAGGCCTATGACATCAATGGTCTGGCCGCCACCTTGCGTCAGGCTACGGGGCTGGCCGCCAGCAATCAGGCCTATTACCAGACGCCAAGCCCGCTGTGGGACGAACTGGTCAAGCGCTCGACCGGCATCGACTTCTATCCGGTCAATGTCCATTTCAACGACAAGCTGTTTTACGAACTGACCTATCGCGCCACCACGGCGGGCAAGCCGGTCAACACCATGTATCCGGCGCGCGAAAACCTGATTCAGCTCGCCCATGAATATCTGGGTGAGGAATCGTTCCGTGATGGCAATGTCAATGCCAACCATCTGTTCGTCTTCCTCAAACAGTGCGATGCGCCCGCCGCCCTGCAATCGCGCCTGCGCATGGTGGACGGCGTATGGATCATCCCGCCCGCCGACGCCGCCGATCTCAACCTGCCCAAGCCGCAATGGAGCCCGATCCCCTCCGAAGTGCGCTTTGGCTGGCTCGATCAGGGCACCTGCCTGCTCGAAGGCAACTGGTCGCGCCCGGAATATGACGGCGTCTGGACCGAGGGCCCGCAGGCCGGTGTCGTCATCCCGATCAAGCACGTCAAGTTCGACACCGCCACTCCGCCCAAGGCGCTCGACCTGAAACTGAGGGCGCACAGCCGCAAGACCATGCTGGTCAGCGTCATGGTCAATGGCGTCAAGGCCGGAGAACTAACCATCGGCCGCGTCACAGCGCAATATACGGTGCATCTGCCCAAATCGGTTTTGCGCGCCACGACGCTGAAGGTCAGCTTCCTCGTCAAACCCGATCAGGACGGCGGCAAAACCCAGCCCGCCACCACCGTGGCCAAGGTCACCGGACGCGCCGCCGGACGCGGCACGATCACCGCCGTGCCGGACAAGGCCAGGGCGCTCGGTATCAAGCTGATCGACCTGCGCCTGGTGGATGCGGCCACCGCGATCGAGACAGGTCAGTTGAGCGGCTGACCGGTCTGCGCACAGGGCCTTTCAGAATTGTGTTTCAAAATGAACGGTTTCGCTTTATAAGAGGCGCAAGCCATGCGTCTGTGCGCCGCGAAAAGCGGTCGCCCCGCCTGCCTCAAAAATTGAACGTCTGACCCGACCGGTTGCAGCCACCCTCAACCGCCGTTGGGTTTTTGTCATTCCTCTGGGTGGAATAAAGCTATAATCGCACATGGAAAAAGTGCCGATGACCGTCGCGGGCTACAAGGTTCTCGACGATGAACTGAAGCGTCTGAAGTCAATTGAGCGCCCCACCGTGATCGCCGCCATCTCAGAAGCGCGCTCGCATGGCGACCTGTCTGAAAACGCAGAATATCACGCCGCCAAGGAGCGTCAGGGCTGGATCGAGGGGCAGATTGCCGACATCGAGGACAAGATCAGCCGCGCCCAGGTGATCGACGTTTCCAAGCTGTCCGGCAACCATATCAAGTTCGGCGCCACCGTCACTGTGGTCGATGAAGACACAGAAGAAGAAGGCCGCTATCAGGTGGTCGGCGACCATGAGGCCGATGTGAAGGCGGGCAAGATCTCCGTCTCGTCGCCCCTGTCGCGCGCCATGATCGGCAAGGAGGTCGGCGATGTGGTCGAGGTGGTGACACCCGGCGGCGTTAAGGCCTATGAAATCCTCAAGGTCGAGTGGCTTTAATCTCTCACGAAGAAAGTTTTTGGCCGTTGGCCAAAATACTTTTTCGTGGCATCGATACGGACAAAGACTTGCTCGGGACGGCCCGTCGCAAGTCTTTGGCTTTTGACAGGCAGATTTCATGGCCACACCGCTGACCATCTGGGTTGTGTCCGATGGACGCGCCGGGATCGAAAATCAGGCGCTCGGTCTGGCCGAGGCCGTGACGCATCTCACACCGGCCGCCATTACCGTCAAGCGCCTGCGTTACCAGCCCCTGTTCGACCGCTGGCCGACTGCGCTCAAACTGTGGCCCGACGCCATGCTGGCGCGCGACAGTGACCGGATTGACCCGCCATACCCCGATATATGGATAGGCTGCGGGCGGGCCAGCCTGCCGCACGCCTTGCGGATGCGCCAGCGTTCGGGCGGACGCAGTTTTGTGGTGCAGCTTCAGAATCCGCGCCATGATCCGCGTGCCTTTGATCTGGTCATTGCCCCCGAACACGATCACGTCAGGGGCGGCCATGTGCTGTCACTGATCGGCTCCACCAATCGCGTCACACCTGAACGGCTGACCGAAGCCTATGCCGACTGGCGCGAGCGTATCGAAGCCCTGCCCCATCCGCGCGTCGCGGTGCTGATCGGCGGGCGCTCAAAAGCCTATGATCTCGATGCTGATCATGCCGCCATTATCGCCGGAGAAATCCATAGCGCGGTTAAGCAATCGGGCGGCAGCCTGCTGCTCACCGTGTCACGCCGCACGCCATCTGAGGCCAGCGCCATCCTCATGGCGCGTTTGGGTGACCTGCCGGGCATCCTGCATGATGGCAGCAAGAGTGATCCATCCGGCAATCCCTATTTCGCCTTCCTGCACGCCGCCGATCATTTTCTGATCACCGAAGATTCGGTCAATATGGCCACCGAAGCCGCCGCCACCGGCAAGCCGATCCAGATTATTTCGCTGGTCAGGCGCTCGCTGGCGTCCGGCGAAAAGTTCGAGGACTTCCACGAAACCCTGCGCGCTCACGGTGCCGCGCATCCGTTCAATGGCCGCCTTGCCGGCGCACCCTATGCGCCGCTCGCTGAAACCCAGCGCGCCGCGCAGGTCCTGCTGGAGACTTACCGGCAAAAGGCCGGAGAATTATCGACGGGCTGACGCTTTACAGATGACAAGCGGGCGCGGGGTTCCTATTTAACCTGCGTTAACAATTATCGATTCAGGTGCCTTCATGTCTGCTCCCCGCCCCGTTCGCTGCGCCATTATCGGCACCGGCCCTGCCGGCTGGACCGCCGCCATCTATGCGGCGCGCGGCCTGTTATCGCCGGTCATCTTCACCGGCCCGCAGGACGGCGGACAACTGACCATCACCACCGATGTCGAAAACTATCCCGGTTTTGCCGAGGTGGTGCAGGGGCCGTGGCTGATGGATCAGATGCGCGCCCAGGCCGAACATATGGGCACGGAAATCATCGCCGAAATCGTCACCGAAGCCGATCTGTCGCAGCGGCCCTTCCTGCTGAAAACCGAAAGCGGCGCGAAGTTCCTGGCCGAAACCGTCATCATCGCCACCGGCGCTCAGGCCAAGTGGCTGGGGCTGGACTCGGAAAAAACCTATCAGGGTTTCGGCGTTTCGGCCTGCGCCACCTGCGATGGCTTCTTTTATCGCAACAAGGTGGTGGCTGTGGTCGGCGGCGGCAATACGGCGGTCGAAGAGGCGCTGTTCCTGACCAAGTTCGCCTCGAAAGTCTATCTGATCCACCGCCGCGATACGCTGCGCGCTGAGAAGATTCTGGTCGAGCGCCTGATGGCCGATCCGAAGATCGAGCCGATCTGGAATGTGGCGCTTGACGAAATTCTCGGCGAAACCAATGCCTTCGGCGGCATGGGCGTCACCGGCGTCCGTTTGCAGGACGTGCACAGCCATCAGCACCGCGTCGTTGATCTCGACGGCGTCTTCATCGCCATCGGCCATGCGCCTGCCTCATCCCTGTTTGAGGGCCAGTTAGAGACGAAGCAGGGCGGCTATCTCGTCGTCGAACCCGGCACGCCGAAAACGGCTATCAAGGGCGTCTATGCGGCGGGCGATGTCACGGATGATGTCTATCGTCAGGCCGTCACGGCGGCGGGTATGGGCTGTCAGGCGGCGCTGGAAGCCGTGCGCCTGCTGGCCGAGGAAGACCACCACCATAGCCAGATAAGCTTTGCCGACGTGGCCGAAGAAATTTCACATCAGGGGCTTGAACGCCAAAAAGCGGCCACCAAATCATAGGCGAAGGCGCCGCTCACAGGGCCTTCTTGAACCGCAGCATTGCCTTTTCAGGAATGTGGATGCCGTTCAAAATTAACCCTTTGCAGGAATGACCCGCTTCAGGGAACGCCTGCAAGGCCTCGCTTATGTTTAAGGAGAGCCCCTATGCGTACTGCTATTGATTTTTCCCCCCTTTACCGTTCCGCCGTCGGTTTTGACCGTCTGGCCACTTTGCTCGACAGCGCCGCGCGCACCGATGCCGCGCCAGGCTGGCCGCCCTATAATATCGAACGCCTCGCCAAAGAGACGGAGGATCAGGGCGACGCCTACCGCGTTGAAATCGCGGTCGCCGGTTTCCGCCCCGACCAGCTCAATATCGAGGTCAAGGAAAACGTCCTGACCATTACCGGCAAGAAGGACGCCGAAGACGGCAACCGCACCTTCCTGCATCGCGGTCTGGCCGAACGCAGCTTCGAGCGCCGTTTCCAACTGGCCGACCATATCAAGGTGACCGAAGCCGAACTGGCCAATGGCCTGCTGTCGATCACCCTTACCCTCGAAGTACCCGAAGCCAAGAAGCCCAAGACCATCGCCATCAAGACGGCGACACCACCCGAAGCGCCGGTCTTGCAGGCCGCCGAGTAATCTCCCGATCCTCCCCCCTGAACTTGCCCCCGGCGCTCTCCGCGCCGGGGGTTTTTCATGCGGCCCCCGTCATCACATATTGCAGGAAAGCGAAATCGGCCTCTGTCATCTCGATCAGACCGAAGCGCAGGGCATAGCCCCAGTTCGGCGTTTGGGTGAAATCGAGCCAGTCGAGCAGCGGGCGAATCGGCTGATCATCGGCTTCCAGCCAGTCGATGTCGCGGCGAAACATGCCGCTATCAGCGAGATAGGCGTCGCCCGGCCTGATGAAGCCGATGGCGGTGAAGCTCTGGAAACCATCCTTTTGCGCCATTTCCTGCGATGGCGAATAGCAGACCACGCCATCGCCGGGTGACAGGCGGCGCAAAGGCGCGGCCCTGCCGTGCCCCGCCTGCACGAAGCCCCCGCCCTGTCCGCGCCGGACGTGTTCGGCGCAGGCCACCACCAGCCAGTAACGGCGAGGCTGTGCCAAACCGACCTGATCCTGCGAATATGTCAGAAACTGCAAATCGTCCATCACCCTCTCCTTGCATAAGAAGAGAGCCTAACCGTTTGTACTGTCAGATTTTGTCAGGAGGCGATCTTGCCGCGCAGGCCGATACAGGTGACGGTTTCGAGGGCTTCGAGATTCATCGAAGCGCCTTCGAGATTGGAGCGCGACAGATCCGCGCCGTCCAGACGGGCCAGTTTGAGATCGGCATGGCTGAAATTGACGCCGCGCATCCGCGTTTCGCGCAGGTCGGCGGGCAATTTGCGCGTGGCGTCGATCATCAGCGCCCCGAGCCTGGCACCGGTCAGGTTGGCGCCATCGAGCCGCGCCTTATAAAGCCTGACGCCGCGCAGATCGGCCCCTTGCAGATTGCAGTTGCGCAGGTCGGCCTCTTCGAGATGCGCGCCCTGAAGCTGCACATGGCGCATATCAAGCCCGTAAAACACCGCCCCCTTGGCCGATAAGGCGGCCAGATTCAGGCCGCTAATACTACCCAAGGCGCGCAGATCGGCCTTGTCGAAAATCGACGGCGTGCCTTCGCGTCCCAGACTGTCCACCCATTTGGCGTGTTCGTGCAGCATATCGCCATAGGGCAGGCTCTTGATGTCGGTGCCGACCACCTTATCGGTCAGAACCCCTGTCATATCGGTTTGCGAGGTGCGCCACATATCGGTCTTGGCCCCGATCAGCACCGCGTCTTTCAAGGAAGCGCCGGACAGATCGGCACCCGAAAGATCAGCCCCGCCCAGATCGACATTATCCATGATCGCCTGTTTGAGATTGGCGCGCACCAGCTTGCATGAGCGCATGGTGGCGTCGGTGAAATCGGCCTTCATAGCCTGAATGCCCGACAGGCGCGAGCGCTCCAGATTGGCTCCGCGCAGATTGGCATAGGTGGCTTCCGAGCTGCGCATCGAGATTTCGACATAGGCCAGACCCGACTGCTTGTCGGGCAGGGCCAGCGCGCCTTCGCGCAGATCGGAATCCATCAGGTCGGCACCGCTGAGATTGGCGCCGCGCAATGAGGCGCCGCGCAGATCGGCGCGCTTCAGGCTGGCCCCGCTCAGATTGGTCAGTTGCAGGTCGGCGCAATAGAGATT
Organism: Asticcacaulis sp. EMRT-3; assembly: GCF_030027245.1. NCBI lineage: Bacteria > Pseudomonadati > Pseudomonadota > Alphaproteobacteria > Caulobacterales > Caulobacteraceae > Asticcacaulis > Asticcacaulis carbonis. The sequence continues at coordinate 2,758,182 of NZ_JASERT010000001.1, read as the reverse complement.
GCAGGTATCGAGAATGGCCCCGCGCATGTCGCAATCGGTCAGGATGGCGGCGGAGAAATCGGCGTCGGTCAGGTTGCGTCCGCGCAGATCGAGGCCAGACAAATCACACCAGGCGAAGACGGCGCGCGATCCGCCCGGCTTCATGGCGCGCAACCGCTCATGCTTGACGCAGATGGCATCCACCTGCGCCTGACTCATTTTCGTATAGCGCTGTTCGCCGGCGGTGGCGTTCATGAATGGCTTTCGTATCGGTCGTTGGTCAGTTCAACCCTTCGCCTCAAAGTCTGCCACAGAAACCTTAAATTTTAACTTCGTTTGTCAGCCAGCCACCTGTCAGCAGGGCAGCGGCCAGATCGGAGTTTTCCGCTACGCCCAGCGTGCGATAGCCGTGTGCGGCGCAGGCGCGCAGTTCGGCCTCCAGATCGCTGTCAGGCGCGGCCTCGAACATGGCGTCAACGCCATCTGTGCCCAGACGCAGCAAGGGCAGGCCCGTGGCGAGATAGTGCACGAAACCGGCGATCAGAGGTGCGGCCTCATCGGCCAGAAGCCCGGCTTCGACCACCACGCCTGCCGCTTCCATACGCAGGACGCCCTGCTGCGCAGCATAGGGCGACGGATCGGCGCAGGCCAGGACCACGCGCGCCATGCCTGCCTCTATCAGCCTGTGCGAACACGACGAAGCACCGCTCGAACGCTCGCCGCACGGCTCCAGCGTCACATAGGCCGTGGCCCCGCGCGCCGCATCGCCTGCCAGCTTAAGCGCCTGCTCCTCGGCATGGGGCCTGCCACCATCGCCCGTAGCGGCTTCAGCAATGATGACGCCGTCCCTGACGATCACGCAGCCCACCGTCGGATTAGGCCAGGTGCGGCCAAGCTGCGCCCGCGCCAAGTCGATAGCGCGACGCATGAAGCCTGTGTCCTGCCCCCTCTCCCCACCTGAGGGGAGAGGGTTGGGGTGAGGGGTTGCTTCCATCATCTCCAACCTCGCCGGATAAAACCAAAATTCATAGGATTCGACGGCTGTCGTGATACGGCCTTCGCAGATAGCGAGAATTGTATCCAGAATAACAGATTTATCTTGCAGTACATCACCCGACCAGAAGCGCGCTACCGACCAGCCCTGATCATGAAGAAAAGCATCGCGCACCACATCCTGCCGATTGTCGATATGCTGGCTGCCATCAATTTCCACAACCAGGTGGCAATCCGGGCAGGCGAAATCCGCGATATAGGGCCCGACAGGCAACTGACGACGAAACTTGAGGCCATTGAGGTTACGATTGCGCAGAGCCAGCCATAACTGTGCTTCGGCAATATTATCGCCCTTGCGTAATAGGCGGGCCACAGATGTCAGTCGTGATCGTCGTCTTGTCATGATGATCCCAACCTACCCCTCACCCGGCTCGCGGGCTCGCCACCCTCTCCCCTCAGGCGGGGAGAGGGGAGGTGGTGCATTTTGAATTTTCCCTCTCTCTTTTTAAGGGGAGAGGGTGGCCCGTCAGGGCCGGGTGAGGGGTTCTTTACATCACACCCCGTAAGCGGGCAGCGGATTGGCGCGGGCCTCGTCGAGATATTGCGCGGAAAGCGGCTTCAGATGGTCATCAAGCCGGATCACCAGCGGATTGCCGGTCGGCACTTCCACATCGAGAATGGCCTGTTCCGACAGGTCAAACAGCGATTTCAGAATGGCGCGGATCGAATTGCCGTGCGCCGCCACCAGCACCGTCTTGCCCGATTTAAGCCTGGGCGCGATCTCGCCTGCCCACATCGGCAAGACGCGGTCGAGCGTCGTTTTCAGGCTTTCGGTATCGGGCAGATTCGCCCCGGCATAGCGGCGGTCGCCCTTGAAATCATAGGCGCTGGCCGCTGCGAGCGGCGGCGGCGGCACATCATACGAACGGCGCCAGATCTTGACCTGCTCATCGCCGTGCTTGGCGGCGGTTTCGGCCTTGTCGAGCCCGGTCAGGCCGCCGTAATGACGCTCGTTCAGACGCCAGTCCTTGATGACCGGCACAAAGCTCTGACCCGCGGCTTCGAGCGCCAGATTGCAGGTACGGATGGCGCGGGTCAGCACAGATGTATAGGCCTGATCGATCTCGATGCCCTGCGCCTTGATCAGTTCGCCGCCGCGCGTGGCCTGCGCCTCGCCCTCCGCCGTCAGATTGACATCCACCCAACCGGTGAAGCGGTTTTCAAGGTTCCACTGGCTCTGGCCGTGGCGAAGAAGAACGAGGGTGGGCATGAGGCGGCTCCATTTTGCTATCCGCCCCCGCTATAAGGTTTCAGCCCTGCACATGCAAGGCGTCGCCGGGACGGATCGTGCCGCCCCTGACGATACGGGCATAGATGCCGCAATCGCGGTGGCCGTAAGCCTGCCACAGGCCTGTACAGACATCGACATCGCGCACGGCGCTGTCGGGATTGACGTGGGTAGCGACGCAGCGTTCGATCGGCTTCAGCACCTCAAATTCCGGCCCCTCTTCGCCGACGCGCAGATGCCTGCCGACCCAATCATGATCCTCGAAGGCCGACAGCCCTTCCAGCCAGATATTGGCGCGCATTCGCACAGGATCAAGCTCGACGCCCAGCCTCTGGCCCAGATCGCGCACAGAATTGAGATTGAGAAACGACACAAAGCCCTTGCCGGAATCGGTGAAGCGGAAATGGGTCTGCGTATGCTCATAGGCCGGGGCGGTCAGAAGATGCAAAGGTGCCGCCACCGGATCATAGTCTTCATGGCGCGCCAGCACGGTTTCAACGTGGCGCGCCAGGGCCTGTTGACCAGCAGGGTCACTCATGGCGAAACGCCACGCCTTGCCATCCTCATCCGTCAGTTCGAGAACACCCCCCACCTCGTCATAACGGGTGTGCATACGTGCCACGGCCGGGAAACGCGCTAGCACAGCGAAGCGCATCTTGGAGATGACTTTGGGCGCATCGGCGTCAAATCCCGAAGGCCCGACCTCCAGTGCGAACAAACGGTCGAACGGAAAGAAATCCCCAGCAAACAGAAGGGCTTCGGCCACCGGCTCCGGCGTGAATCCCTTGATCGGGTGCCGCCACAGATTTGAGACAACCCCCGCTGCGCTCATCCGAACTCTTCTTCCAACATGGCCAGCCGTTCGGCCTGATCCTCATTGATCAGCGCATTGATCATCTGGGCCATCTCGCCTTCCATGAATTGCGGCAGATTATAGAGGGTCATATTGATGCGGTGATCGGTGACACGGCCTTGCGGATAATTATAGGTGCGGATGCGCTCGGAACGGTCGCCCGACCCCACCTGCGATTTGCGCGCATCCGAGCGGGCCGTATCAAGCGCCGTGCGCTGCATATCGTAGAGCCGGGCCTTCAGATTGCGCATGGCGATCTGGCGGTTCATGTGCTGCGATTTTTCCGAGCTGGTGGCCACGATATTGGTCGGTAGGTGGGTGATACGCACCGCTGAATCGGTCTTGTTGACGTGCTGTCCGCCCGAACCCGAAGCGCGATAGGTATCGATGCGAATATCCTTGTCGAGGATTTCGATCTCGACATCCTCGACCTCAGGCAAGACGGCGACCGTGGCCGCCGAGGTGTGGATACGTCCGCCCGCTTCGGTGGTCGGCACGCGCTGCACGCGATGCACACCCGATTCAAACTTCAGCTTGCCGAACACGCCATCGCCGGTCACCGAGGCGATGATTTCCTTGTAACCGCCGGCATCGCCTTCGGACACGCTGTCCACCTCGACGCGCCAGCCTTGCAGGGCGGCATAGCGCGAATACATGCGAAACAGATCACCGGCGAACAGAGCCGCTTCATCGCCGCCCGTACCGGCACGCACTTCCAGAATGGCCGAGGCGTTCTCGTCCTTGTCCTTGGGCGCCAGCAACAGGGCCACGCCGCGCTCCAGATCGGGCAGGCTCTCTTTCAGTTCCTGAAGCTCATCCTCGGCCAGAGGCGACAGTTCAAGATCGTTCAGCGCCACCATCTCCTGCAATTCCGGCACCTGACGGCGAGCCCGGATCAGTTTCTCGACGGCCTCGCAGACGGGCCGCAGTTCGGCGTGCTCCTTCGAGAGCTTCACGATCTCCGTGCCGTCGGTGGCGGATTCCATGCGCGCCTCGATCATGCGGAAGCGGTCCATGACCTGATCGAGCTTGGCTTGGGGCAGATGCATTTAAGAAAATCTCGTAAGTACCGGAAGCGCCCTGCCTAATCCTATTTCGGATAGGTTTCAATGAAGCTTTGCCGCTTTTCGAGCGCATCCGTCAGCGTCGCCACCTTGGGCGCGAGGCCGCGCCAGTCGATATGCGGATAACGAAACGTCGTATAGGTGCCCGCCACCGCTACGGTCAGAGCGCCCATGTCGAAAACATCGGGTGCCGGGCAAATGGCCTCCAGCGCCGTAAAACCACGCACCAGATTATCTTCCCAGCGCTTCAGCCAGAAGGGCGAGCGTTCGTTTTCCGGGCGGCGGTTTTCCAGCACCATGCGTACATTCATCTCGATCAGGCCGTTGGCGGCGGCCTCAAGGCGGCGCACGGCCCAGAAGGCCTGGCTGTCGGGGGCGGGCAGCAACTTCGCGTCACCCTCGCCCTTCGCATCAAGCCAGGCGCAGATCAGAGCTGAATCCTGCCAGCAGACGCCGTCATCATCGGCCAGCGCCGGAATCTGCGCCACCGGATTAACGCGGGTCAGGTCAGCCGGGCTTTCCAGGGCCACGGTGAAGACCTCTTCGGTGCGGGCAAGCCAGCCGCATTCGCGCACAACGATGCGCGCCTTGCGGGCAAAAGGGGAAGCGGAATTGACAAAAAGCTTCATGAGCAGACCTCGGCATGAATTGGAAACCGCTTACTGAACCCAATACCGCGCAAGGTCAAGCAGAGGCAGGCGCATGTCTCATATTGAAAACCTTAACATCAGATTAAATAATGAAATCATGCATTTGCCTTAATTTAAGACTTCTGCGTTATTCTAAAATTGAGAAGAGAAGACTTGCCTCAGAATGAGAGCCTGGTGACAAAGAATCCGAGTGAATTAAAGCTGCTGGCGCCTATGGCTCTGATCGTCATCGTGGCGGTCTGCGCCCTGGTCGGCAGCCTGTGGATATGGGCCGATCAGGCCGACGCGCTGTCGCGGACACGCGAGCAAACCCTCGTCAGGCTGGGCCTCGATCAGATCGCCGATAATCATGCCCAACTGATGACGCCGGTCACCATCAACGACGACGCGGTCAAAAACACGGCAATCAGCTATAATCCGGCATGGATCAGCAAAAATATCGGTCGGCATTTTCATAACTTCCTCAATTTCGAAACCAGCCTGATCCTTGATGATACCGGGAAGGTGATCGGTGCCTATCATAATGCCCGTCCCACCGATCCCAGAGAGGATGAAAAACTCGCCGCCCGCGCCGCTGGCCTGATCGATAAGCTGCGTCGAATCCATGCCCAGCGCATAGCCTCCGGCCTGCCGTCCAATGCCGACAGCGACCATATCGGCCGTCTGATGACTTTCGATGGCCAAATCTATATCATCGGGGCCTCGCTTATCCTGCCCGACAGCACCGACTCAGCCCTGCAAACGGCGAAACCCTTTGCCGTCGTGGGCCTGCACGCCCTGACCAGCGCCGAACTGTTGCGCCTGTCGCAACACTATATGGTGCCTGGCATTCATCTGCTGAAGCCGGGCGAAACACGTTCGAAGAGAGCCGCTTCGGTCGAATATCGTGAAGACGGCACCGGCCATCCCGGCGGACGGAGTCTTGCCACGCTGAGCTGGATGCCGGACGCCCCCGGCCGCACGCTTTTCATGCACGCGCTCGGCCCGGTATTGCTGATTTCGCTGGGCTTAGGTGTGATCGCCATCATCCTGCTCCACCAGACCCAGAAGGCGGCGCGCGGCCTGGTGGCTTCGGAGGCCAGGGCCAAGCACATGGCCCTGCACGACGGCATGACCGGCCTGCCCAACCGCACCCTGTTCGCCGACCGGCTGAATCAGGCCACTGAACGGCTCAAACGACAAGGCGGCCATGTCGCCGTCATGTGCATCGGGCTTGACCGCTTCAAAGATGTCAATGATACGCTGGGCCATCTGGCTGGCGACGAACTGATCCGCCACAATGCCCAGAAAATCAGCGGCATCATCCGCTCATGCGACACGCTGGCCCGTCTGGGCGGCGATGAGTTCGTCATTATCCAGACCGATACCGACGCGCGCGCCGCCGCCGCCCTGGCCAAGCGCGTTCTCGAAACCCTGACCGGCAAGGTGACCCTCGAAAGCGGCCAGGTCTTCTCGTCGTGCTCGATTGGCGTCACCCTGCTGCACGACGGCGACATTGAGCCCGCCGAAGCCCTGCGCCAGGCCGATCTGGCCCTGTACCGCGCCAAGGATCTGGGTCGCGGCCAATACGCCTTTTTCGAAATCGAGATGGACGCCACCATCAAGCTGCGCAAAACGCTGGAAACGGGTCTGCGCGAAGCCATCCACGCCGACGACATCGATGTGGTGTATCAGCCGCAGGTCGATCATTTCGGCCATATTGTCGGTATCGAAGCCCTGTGCCGCTGGACGCACCCGACACGCGGGCCGGTGGCCCCCGGCTATTTCATCCCGCTGGCCGAGGAGTGCGGCCTGATGAACGATCTCGGCCACCTGATCATGCGCCGCGCCATGCAGGACGCCCATCGCTGGCCCGGCCTCAAGGTGGCGGTCAATGTGTCGGCCACCCAGATGCGCTGCAAGGGCTTCCTCGCGGGCCTCAAGGAATTGCTGGCCGAAACCGGCACGCGCGCCGAACAGATCGAGATCGAAATCACCGAAGGCGTGCTGCTCAATGATGACAGCACCACCCAGATCGTGCTGCGCGACCTGCGCCATATGGGCTTCACCATCTCGCTCGACGATTTTGGCACCGGCTATTCGTCGCTCGGTTACTTAAGCCGCTATCCGGTCGATAAGATCAAGATCGACCGTTCTTTCATCTCCAATCTCGGCGTCGATCCCGAAGCGGAGGCGGTGATCCGCGCCATCATCAAGCTGGCGAAGGCGCTGAACCTCAATGTCATCGCCGAAGGGGTGGAAACCCGCGCCCAGAAGACCATTCTGCGTCAGGCGGGCTGCAATATCATCCAGGGCTTTTTGTTCTCGCGCCCCGTGGCCGCCGAAGCCATCGATGAGATGATGCGCAATGAGGGCCGCCTGACCATCCATGACGGCGGTGCGCCTGAAGCGCCGCGCGCCAGGGTCAAGCTGTCGCCCAGAATGCCGAATTAAGGCTTTTGGCCACGAAACGAAGTTCGCGCAGCGCCTTGCCAATGCCTCTCGAAGGATTTGTTTGAACCACGGAAAACACGGATCGCCACATGGCGGCGTCAGGCAGATGGGTTATGCTGTCATTATATAGCCAAGGCCATGAGTCTGTGTTTTCCGTGTTTTCCGTGGTTCACATCTTACTGCCGGTTTAACCGAACAGATCGTGGCTTTGGCTTCGCCGAACTTCGTTTCGTAGCCAAAATCTGACGTTTATAGCGTTTCGGCGTGGGCCTCGACCAGACCGACAATATGCTCGATCATGTCGTCATTGGAAAGCTTGTGATCGGGCTTGCCGGCCATATAGACCATGCCCGAACCCGCCCCGCCGCCGGTGAAGCCGACATCTGTATAGAGCGCCTCACCGGGCCCGTTGACCACGCAGCCGATGATCGACAAAGACATCGGCTTGGCGATATGGGCCAGCCGTTCTTCCAGCCTGGCCACCGTTTCGATGACGTTAAAGCCCTGACGCGCACATGACGGGCAGGCGATGATATTGACGCCGCGATGGCGCAGGCCCAGTGATTTCAATATGTCGAATCCGACCTTGATCTCCTCCACCGGATCGGCGGCCAGTGACACGCGCAGCGTATCGCCGATACCGGCCCAGAGCAGATTGCCAAGCCCAATGGCCGATTTGATCGTGCCGGTGCGCAAAGGCCCCGCCTCGGTGACGCCGATATGCAGCGGGCAGTCGATGGCGTCGGCCAGTTGCTGATAGGCGGCCACGGTCAGGAAAACGTCCGATGCCTTGACCGAAATCTTGAACGCGTGGAAATCATGGTCGCGCAGGATATTGGCGTGATAAAGCGCACTTTCCACCATCGCTTCGGGACACGGCTCGCCATACTTGTCCATCAGGTCTTTTTCGAGCGACCCGGCATTGACGCCGATGCGCATCGAGCAGCCATAATCCCGCGCCGCCTGCACAACCTCCCTCACCCGCTCGGCTGAGCCGATATTGCCGGGATTGATGCGCAGGCAGGCCGCTCCCGCCTTGGCCGCCTCGATGGCGCGCTTATAGTGGAAATGGATGTCGGCCACGATGGGCACTTGCGTGTTTTGCACGATGGTTTTGAGCGCCGCCGTCGATTCGACATCGGGGCATGACACACGCACAATATCGGCCCCCGCCTCTTCCAGCGCCGCGATCTGGCGCAAAGTGGCCTGGGCGTCCGAGGTCAGGGTATTGGTCATCGACTGCACGGAGATCGGGGCATCACCGCCCACCGCCACCTTGCCCACCATGATCTGACGGCTTTTGCGCCGCTCAATCGTGCGCCACGGACGCACCTGGGTGTGATTGCGGTCGTCGGGGTGGTGGCTGTCCATAATCGTGCAAAACTCGTATTGAAAGGCCTGAGCCTTATATCAGGGTCTTATATCAGGGCCTTATATCAGATTAGGCCATCCACGTCACAAGCGCGGCTTCAAAAAATATTACGGCTGAACCGCCGCAGCCGGGGCCGACGCCGAAGAGGCCGTGGCGCTGGCCGCGGGCGGCGCGGCCTTGCGCACGGCGGGCAGATAGGGGATCGGGCCATCGGACTTTTTCGGCAGCACCGGCTGCACCACCGGGGCGGGCGCAGGCGCGGATCGGCCAATAATCTGACCCTCCTGCGCCTGACGGGCATCGAGCGCGCTGGCAAGCTGGACGGCGCGCGCATTGAGCTTGGCCACCTGGGTGACAGGCGCGTCGAGCATTCCGGCAAATTCGCCATTATAGTAGATCTCGAACGCCGTGGGATCGGACACATCGACCAGCACATCCTGCTGACTGTTGTCCGGTATGCGGTACGCCTCGCCCGCCATGAGCTGATGCACGAAATAGATGGCCCCGTCGGTGGCGCGCAGCACCAGGTTGACGCTCTTGGTGGCCTGAATCGTCACATTCGAATTCTCCGGCTCGGCACCATACACAGCGCCACGCGGATTGAAGGCCTTGCGCATTTGCAGCACGTCCTGCACCGGCACGGGCGCGGCCTCGCTCGAATCATTTTCCGCCGCAATTGAGGCAAAACCCGCTTCGAGGCCGGGCGTGACATAGGGGGTGGGAATATCCTGATCCTTGGGGGCGTCGCCGGGTCGCGTGACGTAAATCGCCCCGTCATGGATCAGCGGCATACCCGGTGCCCACGAAGAGGCGTCCATAGCGGCCATCTGCGCCCTGGCGCCGTGGCCCGCCGTCTGGCGCTGCAAGACGTTCCAGATGAAGATACCGGCCACCAGACAACCGGCCACGATCAGATAGAGGCGGTAATTGGGTTTGACGTCTTCGAGCGAGGCACCCGATGGAGCCTGAAGGCGCACAGTCTGATCGGACACTTCGCGGCGGAACATATCGGCCAGGGTTTCTTCATCCAGCCCCAGCGCCTTGGCATAGGCCTTGACATAGCCCAGCGCAAAGGCGCGCGGCGGCAGCACATCATAGGCCGCCTGCTCCAGCGCCTCCAGATAGTTGCGGCGCACGCGCGTGATGTCGGCCACCTCGTCGAGGCTCCAGCCCAGGGCCTCGCGCTTTTCGCGCAGGATTTCGGCCAGATCGAAGCGATCCGGCTGATGGCCACCTTCTGCGCCCAGCAACGGACGCTGCGCCCCGCGATAGAGCCCCTCATAGGGCTCATCTTCGATAATACCGGGCGTATCGCGCAGGCCTTCGGACGGCTCCATGTCCGGTGGTGTCAGATCCGGTGGCGTCAGGTCAGGTGGCGGGGTCTTGGACGTGCTCATATTGCCTCGACTACATGCGCCCCGACACAACCATAGCCACCGCCAAGAATCAACCGGCCATCGGCTTTCCAATTGCCCTCAGGGTCAAGTCGCGCTAAGACCGGACAGGATCAGGAGTTAAGCGAACATGCCGGCAGCATTCGACGACTTATGGATCGGTCAGGTGGCCTCGATTGGCGCGGGCGTGATTTCCGAAGACGAACTGACCGCCTTTTGCAAGGGCTATGCGCCGCACTGGGACCCGGCTGACGGCCTGCCCGATGCCCTGATCTTTACCCTGTGGTCGAAGCTGGAAACCGAGGCCTCGCTGAGCTGGCCGCAAACCAAGCGCCTGGCCGTCGATGCCCTGCGCTGGTCGCGCAATCCGCCGCCCGGCGAACTGCTGCGCGGACGGCTCACCGTCATGGGCAAGGACGCCGTGGGCGACACCAAGGGCGTGGTCATCGCCCAGAACGACCTGCTCGATGAAGCCGGTCGCCTTGTTTTTTCATGCCTGACGCGCTCGATCTTCCAGCGTATGCCAAAAGCGCCGATTGAGTAGCACCCTCCTCCCTGCGCGAAGCGTGGGGAGGTGGCAGCGAGCGCAGCGAAGGTGACGGTGGGGTAAAGAGGGCCGCGTCTTCCGCCGCAATTCCGAATGCCGGTCGAGCGCCACAAACAAAAAAGCTCCGGACGCTGCCGGAGCTTTTTCTTATTTAACCTGTTGATCACCTTAGTTGGCGACGGGCTGGTTGTTGTTACGCTCGATGGTGAGCGCGATCAGACGATCCCAGGCCAGCAGCGAATTGAGGTGGGCATAGATGTGGGTCAGCGCGCCATTGTCGCGCAGTTCCACCAGCTTGTCGCCGGTCAGTTCGCCGAGCTTCTTTTCATCGACCGCGAAATATTCGGCGATCTTCTGCGGTTCACCCGCCGAACCGTCCGGGTTTTGCGGACGGTAGATGGTTTCGCGCGGTGCCAGCAACTCCAGGTCACGCAGCAGCTTGACGAAGGATTCGGTGCGCCGGCGCTCGTTTTCGAAATCCGAGCAGAACTGCATGGCGTTATCGACATAGGGCGTAGCCTTGCCGTCGGCGAAGAAGGCAACGTCGGGATTGGTTTTCACCACCATCGGCGCCGAAGTGTCGATGCACAGGATCATGCGCTCCTGGCCTTCGTCATTGGCGAAGACGAACGGATAGCGGCGCGCAAACGCCGGCAGGTAGGAATCCGACCGGAACGCGCCTTCGGGCGACACGAAGACGTTCTGACCGGCCGACAGGCCCATCGCCGCCACCGGCATGAAGTTTTCACCGATGAAGACGATCGGATAGCTGAGCGAAGCCGCCGGAAATTCCGAAACGGTCAGCGGCACGACATTGGTTTCGGCCACGAAGGCGTGCGGATTGGGCACAGACTTGATGCCCATGGCGGCGTGCGCCTCAGGGTTCAGCGGTTCCGGCGACTTGTAGAAAAGGACGTTTCCTGAGAGCGTAGCGTCGTTGGTGGGTTCTTGGGCCATGTTTTTTAAGCTTATGTTGAAAGACAAACGAATGAAGCTTCTAGCGCATGGCTTAGGATGCGGCAAGCCTTGTGACCGAAGGCGTTAAAAGTCCTTGCTTAAGCCCACGAAGACGCCACGGCGCGGCCCCCATTGCGGCGCGCCCACCCCGATGCCGCCGCCATCGCGGATTTCATAGGCGCGGTCGAACAGATTGGTGACATCAAGCCGAACCGTAATGCCACGCGCGAAATCATGGCTGACCGAAGCATTGACCTGAGTATAGGCCGGCAGGCGCGCGCCGTTGGGGATGAAGTCCGGTGCGCCGCCGTCGGTGCGCAAACCGCTGCCATAGATGGCATCAAGCGACACATGGCTCTTGCCGATCCGGTAGGTGACGCCCATCGAAGCCGATGTCGTCTGGTTATGATCGACATAGATAAAGTGATCGGCGGCATAGGCCTGATCTTCGGGTGAGAAATTGAACTGCGACGACACGATCTGGCGGCCCTTGGCTTCGGAAACCGCGTAATTGGCATAGGCGGTCAGCGGGCCGTTTTCGTAATTGGCCGTCAGTTCCACGCCGGTATTGCGGCCGTATTTGTAGTTGAAGGGCGTCAGGATAATCGGCGCCCCGAACTGGCCTTCGTCAAGCAGATAGCGCGCCACGCGGTGATAGGCATCAAGACCCAGAGTCAGGTGCGGGCCAAAGCGCTGCTGCACGCCCAGGTCATAATAGTTGTCGCGCTGGGCATAGGGCAGGTCGTTCTGGCCCGACAGATCGAACGAGGTGCCCGCAAACAGCGCCTGGGTCTGACCGGCGATCAGTTCATAGGGTGGCGGCGTGAAATAACGCGCATAGCCACCATGCAGGGTCAGGCCTTTGAAGCCTTCTGGCGTCCAGACAAAATTGATGCGCGGGCTGAGCTGATCTTCGCTGCGATAGGAATCGAGCTTATCGTAACGCAGGCCGTAATTGAGCGTAAACCCGGTAAAGGCGATCCATTCATCCTGGACGTAAAGGCTGGTAGTGGCTGAGGATTTCGCGCCATTATCAACAATCACCACCGGCGTATCGGAGGTTTGCGCGCCTGAGCCATCCAGATCGAACACATGGCTGGTGGTGCGCGACACGCTGCGGTCGCCGCTTAAGATCAGACCGGCGCGCAGGGTGTTGCGCGGCGTGATCGTCCATGCCCCTTCGGCCTGCAAGCCCACCGATGTGTCGCGCTTGTCAGCAGCCTGGCTGACACCATTAAAGGCCAGTTCGGCGTCCCAGTCAGGATAATAGGTCAGGCGCGAGGCGCGGGCGAACAGCGACACCTGGCCGGTAAAATCGCCGGTCGTTTTCAGATAGGAGACAATCGCGTAATCGGTGGTTTCCTTCTGATGGCTGTCGAGTGCGTTACTGCTGAAACTGTCAACGCCATTGACCTGATAGCCCGCGCCGTCATCGACCGAATTAAGCCCCGGCGTATTCGGCAACTGGAACGACTGGTCCGACACCCCGCCCATCACCGAAATACGGCTCGTATCATCAAGCAGGTGATCATAATAGCCAAAGCCCATAATCTGCGCTGTGCGGTCGTGCAGAGGCGTGCCCGTATTGTAAGGCGCTTCGATGCCAAGCTGCGACTGTTCATAGCTGAGCGAGCCGAAATAGGTATCATTGCCGTGGCTGCCGCCATAGGTGATACTGGGCTGGTAAAGGCCGTGACTGCCGCCATAGAGCGACATCGTACCGCCATTCTTGATGCCCGACTGGGTGGACATATTGATCACCCCCGCCGTGCGCAGTCCGTACTGGGCAGGCAGGGCTCCGGTCACCAACTGGATGCTGGCGGCAAAGCGCGGGCTCAGCACATCGCCAAAATTGCTTAAGCCTTCCGGCAAGATGACGCCGTTCAGCCGGTATTGCAGACCATTATGATCGCCGCGCACATGAAGCTGGCCGTAAGAATCCTGCGTCACGCCCGGCGCCTGCAAAATCACCTGATTAAGCCCGACATTATCGCCACCTGGCAGAGCCTTCACCATAGCCTGCGGCAGGGTATAGGTGGAGCCGCCGACATCGGGCTGGATCGTGTCGCGCGCCGCATCGAGCCTGCGCGCCCGCACGATGACCTCGGTGGGCCTGTCATCTCCTGATTTGTCATCAGTCTGCGCTGTCGCACTCCCTGAGTCTGCCGGGGTCGACGTCTGGGCCTGGGCAAGCCCGGCACCAAGCGCCAAAAAAGAAGCGCCAGCAAGGACAAGATGGCGGAAAGTGGGTGACATGCGGCAGGCTCCGGCGAATATGTTGCGTTGCCACATCTGTTATGTAATATTGTAACCATCGTCAAGCCGGTTTGATACATTATTACACTTTGTTCGGCTATTTTGCACGCTTCCCGCCTGCGACACCCTCTGCCGTTGCGAAAAGTTGCAACTCGTCCTACTTTAGAGGGATGAGCCATCTATGCGAACATACCCACGATCACGATCATGACCTGAAACCGGTCGATAAGGCCGCGCGCCTGCTGGAGGCCCAGGCCCTGTGCGTCGATTCCGGCGAGCGCATGACCACGTCGCGCCTGCGCACCTATGAGCTGATCCTCGAGGCCAGCGGCCCGATCAAGGCCTATGATGTCATCGACCGTTTCCACCCCGATGGCGCGGCCAAGCCGCCCACCGTGTACCGCGCCCTCAGCTTCCTGGAGCAGATGGGGCTGATCCACCGCATCGAGAGCCTCAATGCCTTCGTGGCCTGCGACACACGCGATCACGCCCATACGGCGGGCTTTTTACTGTGCGAGTGCTGCGGCTCCAGCGAGGAAATCGCCCTGCCGACCCTGGCCGACATCGAGGCCAGCGCCGCGCGCAACGGCTTTCAGGTGACGCGCGTCACCCTGGAAGCGCGCGGGCTGTGCCGCGCCTGCCAGACGGCGGGCTGACACAATCCGGCGTGAGAGCGCTTCCCTTACGGATGCGCTTGTAACGACTCAGAAGCCGCGCTTATAGAGGTGACGTGATCACAATCTGAAAGCGCCGCATGTCCGCCGCCACCCTGCAAAACCTCGATCAGGCGTCCCTGCATCATATTCTTGAACTGCACACCATGTTCAAGGCCCGGCGGCCCGGCGACCGTATCGCCAATCTCAGCTATATCGACCTGACCGGCGTCAAGCTGGAAGGCGTTGACTTAAGCGACGCCAATCTGACCGGGGCGCGGCTCTACGGGGCGGCCTTGCGCGACGCCAATTTCATCCGCGCCAATCTGTATGGTGCCGATCTGCGCAATGCCGATATGCGTTTTGCCCGCCTTGATCGCGCCGATCTGCGCGGGGCCTGCCTGCGCGGGGCCAACCTGACCGCCGCCAGCCTGATCGGCTGTGACCTGCGCGAAGGCAGTATTGCCTTCAAGGACGAAAAGCAGGGGCTGCGCCTGATGAAGCACGAAAAGCGGCCGGGCGAACTCGATTACGCTGTCCTGACCGGGGCCGACCTGTCGGGGGCGCGCATGAACGGCACCCAGGCCGTCGCCACCGATTTCCGCGACGCCAATCTGAGTGGCGCGGTCATGTCGCAGGCCAAGCTGCGCAAGGCCAATCTGTCGAGCGCCAATCTCAGCGGCGCCAATCTGACCAGCGCCGACCTGACCGGGGCCGATCTGACCGACGCCATCATGGTCGATACCACCACGGCGGGCTGCAATTTCAGCGAAGCCGACAAGACCGGCGTGCTCGATGGCCCGCAACCGGTCTATATCGACGATCACCCGCTGATCGAATGCATCGCCAGCCACGAGGCCTGGGTCAAAACCGGTGGCGCACAAGGCACGCGGCAAATCCTGAACGGCGTCGATTTCCGCCTGGCGGACGACCTGCGCAAACGCAGCCTGTCCACGCTGGAGGCCGAGAATGGCGTCTTTTTCGGCCTCGATCTGAGCGGTATCGAGATGCAGGGCGCTAATCTCGTCAATGCCGATCTGCGTCGCTGCAATCTGAGCGGGGCCGATTTACGCGGCGCGCGCCTGATCGGTGCCAAACTCGGCCACGCCAATCTCGAAGGAGCTAATCTCGGCCCGCTCGAACTGGGCGCAGGCCGCATCCTGCGCAGCGATCTGTCGCGCGCCCGCCTGCCCTATGCCAGCCTGATCAATGCCGACCTGACGCGGGCGCGCATGTTGGAAGCCGTGCTCGATCATGTCCGTGACAAGGGCTGTAACTACACCCTCACCGAGCGCGCCTGATCGAATGTACCTGAAACCTATACCCAGCGCTTGGCGCGGAACCACCAGACCAGCGCCACCGCAATGGCGAACATGATGATCAGCGACGCCCAGAAGGCATCGGGATTGTGCAAAAAGGGCATGTGGTCGAAATTCATGCCGTAGATCGATGCGATCAGGGTCAGCGGCAGAAACACCACCGAGGTGACCGAAATCACCTTCATCACCGAATTCTGCTCGACATTGATCAGGCCCAGCGCCGCATCGAGCAGAAAGGCGATATTGCCCGACACATAGGTGGCGTGGTCACTTAGCGAAGCCACGTCCTGGCTCATCGTATGCAGGCGATCCTGAAAATCCTGGCTGCCGGTCGCCTTGCCGCGTGTCAGGGCCGGATCAAGCCCGGCGGCGAAGGCGGTCAGGCGCGCGAAGGTGACGAGCGAATCGCGGATCTTGACGATGTCGTTCTGGGCATTGCCAAGCTGGATCAGTACGTCTTCCAGCCGCTTGTGACGGCGCGACGTGAAGATCGAGCGCGACAATTCGTCGATGCCGCCCTGCGTCTTTTCGATCAGGTCGGCGGTGCGGTCGATGATCACATCCAGCAGATTGAGGAAGGTAGCCGGCCCATCAGCGCAGAGGAGCGGCTGCTTGAGGGTGTGATCGCGGAAAATGGTGAAAGAGGCCGGCTCGACATAGCGGATGGTGACGAGACGCTGCCCGGCCAGCACAAAGGTGACCGGCCCGCTCTGCAAATGGGCCTGCCCGCCGAAAAAGACGATCTGGGCGGTCATGAAGGCCGCTCCGTCTTCGAGATAGAGCCGGCTCGACGCTTCGATCTCGGCCATGTCTTCGCGCGTCGGCAATTGCACGCCGAGTCGCGCCTCCAGCTTCAGCTCTTCATCGCGTACCGGCTTGAGCAGGTCGATCCAGACCGTGTCCGGCCAGGTCGCTTCCGACAGAGCCGCGTCCGCCTGATGGGGATCGGTGCAGATTTCCGCGTCGCGGCCCGCCGCATACAGACTGAACATGTTGCCCCCGGTGCATGGCGGTTGATCGGAAAGCCCTGTACAGGCTGTGGCCGGGCCACGCAATCAGCTTTGATCAGGTGTTATCGGGGCCTGGCTGCGTCGCGGGCCTTAGCGATGACGCAAGCCGGGATGATGACGGCGTTTGGCATGGCTTTCCGCTGCTTTTTTAGCGTGGGCCTTATGGCTAACGGACTTGAGCACAGGCTTTGGCGAATCATCGGGCGCATCATTATCGATCTGCGCCACCAGTTGGGCGGCGGCCTTGCCCTTGACGTGGGCCGATACTGTGACCGGCCTGGCCTTCGCATTCAGGAAGCCTTGCGTATTACCGGGCGTGAGCGCGGCTTTCAGCTCATCCGGTATCGATGCCGGCGTATCCGTGACGGCCACCTGAACCGGGGCGGCCATTGGTGATGTCTGCGGCTGGGTTTCGGGCTCGGCCACCTTTTGCGGCGTATTATTATAGATGAAGCCATAGGTGTCATAGACCGTGGTGCCGAGGTCGTTCAGCGGGCCGTACCACACCTTGACCTTGCTCCAGTCGCCCTTGTCGGACACGTCGAGCACATTTACGTGATCTTCCACCTGACCCCGGCGGCCATTGATCGGCGACCAGTTGGCATGGGTAACCTGGATGTAGCGATTGGTGATAATTTGCGTCACGACCGCAACATGGCCGAGGCGCATCTTGCCCTGCGGACGGAAGACGAGAACCGCGCCGGGCTTGGGCGCATGGCCTTCATCATACTTGTCGGTCGCCTTTTCCCACCAGGTCCAGGCATCGCCGAAAATCTGGATTCCGCTTAACTGACGGGCAAAGGTAACGCATTGCAAATAAGGGGTTGAGGCAGAAACATGGTGCGAAGAACGGGCTTTCGCATGGCTCACCGTCCGCGCATAAAGCGGACTGGCAGTGCATAGGGTGATCATGGCAAAAGCGAACGCCGACACGGTTTTTTTCACGCACTCAACTCCGTGATTTGTGACTCCGTGTCTTGGGTACAACAGAAAGATTAATTTTCAAACCTCTTTTCGTGCGGCTGGTGTAGAAAATTAACCCTGTTCACTTTTGCGTAAGTGCCCGATTTTAGCCACTTTTCACCATAGTACCGCACAATCTTGCGACACGGGCGCTCCACCAGATGATGTGCCAGCATCGATAAGGGCACCAGGGCCAGCAGTCCGGCCAGCCACCAGACAAACGGCAGACCATGACCTTCGAGGCCGAGCAGCCTGTCCACGCCTTTCAGATAAACCCACTTCCACGGCACATAGATCATATAGGTGGCGAAGCTGATTTCGCCGAGATAGATGAGCACACGGCTGGACAGGAGGCCGCTTTCACCTGGCTTCGGCGCCAGTCCGGCCAGCGACAGAACCAGCAGGCCGAGCGCCAGCACGATCAACAGATCCGACGGTGCAAAACTGGCCGCAAAGATCACGGTCAGGCTGGCAATCACCGCACCGGCCAGAGCCACACGCGGCCGCGCCACGGCACCGGCGCGCCATGCCAGGAACAGCGCGCTGCCGTACAGGAAGCACGGCACGATACGTAAAGCCCCCCACTGGAAGGTGGCCTCAGTCAGCGGAAAACCGGATATGGCCTGAAACACGGTATAGATCACGGCCATAAAGCCCATAGCCAGTCCCACCGCCACCATCGGGCGTTTGCGCAAGGCGATGGCCAGCATCGCGGTGACCGGGAAGGTCAGATAGGCGAACCATTCGGCTGAGATCGACCAGGACGGATGATTGAACGAAGCCGTGGGCGCCAGTCCCCAGGCCTGAACGAGGAACAGATGCGCCGGCAGGGCTGCCCAGTTATCGGCATTCGGATCGAGATGCAGCCCCTTCAGGGCGGCGGCGGCGATCAGCAGCAGGGTGAAGCCGAGCGTGGCGATATGCAGGGGATAGATGCGCGCCAGCCGGTGCACGATGAACTGGCCATAGGTAAACCGGCGCTCGCCAAAGGCTTCGAGATAGACATAGGACAGGATAAAACCCGACAGGATGAAGAACAGATCGACGCCGAGATAGCCCTTGTCGAACACGCCTATGTCAAACGCGCCCTTCAGCTCGTGAATATAGGTATAGAGCACGACCCAGGTGGCGGCGAAGAAACGCAGCGAGGTGAGCGGCTTGAGATGATCCTGTGGCATGACCTGTTCCAATTCGGCTCCCAACATGGGAATTCGCAACTGCCTATGCAGGATATGTGCCGCCCAGGGTTACATAAAAAATCCCCGCGACATGATCACGGGGATTTTTCATGATCCGGTGCGGCAGAGACTATTTCTGAACCCAGTTGCCCGCCGCATTCTGGTAAAATTCGCCCGATTTCAGCCGGGGCACGATCACATTAGTATAGGCCGAAATGGCCGCAGCCTGTGCCGACACGCCGTTCTTGGCCGCTGCCTCGGCATAGACCTGCTTGCGTCCGGCATTGATCTCATCGACCGCCACCTTCAGGGCGTTGCTGCCGCTGTCCTTGACGAAACCGAGATAGCCGGTGCTCATTTCACCGACCGTACCGGTGGCCTTGGCGGCATCCACCAGCGCCTTCGCCGTGGCAATGTCAGCATAGGCGGGGGCCGTGGTCAGGCAGATCGCGCCAACCGCCGCACCGGACAGGGAAACCGCGATGGCGGCAGCTTTCAGGAAGGAATGGGATTTCATGGCAAGCCTCATTTCTATTAGAACAGGTCAGGATTCTGCTGCACCAGGGCCTTCACGTCCTGATCGAGCTGAACCTTCACATTGACATCAAGCTTGGCATAGATCGGCGCCAGATTGACATTGACATTCACCGAAGGCGTACAGGCCGCCAGCGCAGAGGCGCATAAGGCGGCGGTCGCCAGAGCGATTAGTGTTTTCATACAGGGCTCCTCAGATCATCATGACCGCATCATAGGCCTGTATAGGCTGAACCGGGGCTGAACGGAACGGCTTATTGGCGCAGATTCGGCATGAACCGCCGCCTGCCTCTATTTCCCTGCCGTATCGCTGCTGTAAGCGCCCAGATCGCCGAGGATTTCATCGAGATTGACCGGCACATCGAGATACAGTTCCACCGGCGTGCCCGAAGGCAGCTTGATCGGCTTCTTCATCCAGGCGCCGCTGATATAGTCGAACAGGCTGATCGTCGCCTTCTGCTTTTGCGGCGGATCGAAAGAACCCTTGATATGGAAGCTGTTGTCGAGAATGCCGCCCGCCTGCGAATTCACCTTGGCGTCGATTTCGTCGTAGCTGATATGCTCGATGGCCTGATAGGCGAGATCCTGGAACGGGTTGAAATTCGGATCGGAAGCCGCCACCGCGTCGGCATTGGCGGCGGCCACGGCAGCCGTGCCGGGGGCTATATCCTTGCTGGTCACATTGCCCGTGGCGTCCACCCCGGTGACGGCCTGACGCTTCACAGAAATGCGCCCCGGCCTGTCCGAAGCCATGCTGCCATTGCTGACCGTGAAATGGCCGTTATCGACCGCAAAGGGCAGGCGTCCAGTCAGGGTGCCGTCAAAACTCATACTGGTGGCCAGGCTGGTGGCGGCGACAATCTTGCCGAAATCGAGCCCGTCGAAGGCAATGGTGCCGTGGATGGGCGTGGCGGTGTCGAACGGAATATCCATCGGCTCAAAGCGCACCTGCCCGCCCGGCGTCATGACATGCGCCTCGTCAATGGCCAGCCGGTCGCCGAAAAACTGCATACCCACTTCGAGATCACTCAACGGCAGCCCTGCCTGCATCGTGGCTACGCTGATGCGCTGATCGGGGCCGGAGGTGAGCGGCGACAAAGAGGTGAAGCTGAGCTTGCCGTTCAGCCCTTGCGAAACCCCGGTGGCACCGGTGAAATCCAGCCCGTCAAGGGTCAGAACCCCGCCGCTCGTCACCTTATCGGCCACCCAGTTAAAACCGCCGGTAAAGCTCGCCTGGCCCGTCACATGGCTGAAGGCCGAGGCCATCGGGGTCAGTTGCGCCGGTTGCAGACCCTGTGGTGAGAAGCTGAGATCGAGCGTTTTAAAGGTCAGGCTGCCGCGTCCGCTGGTGACGCCATTATCAAGGTCGATCTGCGCGATCCGCAAGGGCTGGCCATCCGCGCCCTTGGCCTGCGGCGTCGCGGCATAGAAGCGCCCGGTCATGGCCTGGGCATTTTGCTTCATAGCGCCTTGAATCTGCAAGGGATGAAAGCGTGTGGCAGCGCCGGTCAGCGCATCGCTGACCTGCCCTGACAAGAGCGCCGCCGTCAGGCCGGTGGCCTCGCTGCCGGGGATCGAAAAGGCCGTGAAGTCACCCTTGCCGCCGCCAAAAGCCACCTGCTCATTGGGTGCGTCAAAGCTCAGGCCGTCATAGCTGGCCGCCACATGCCAGCCTTGCGGCGTCATGCGCAGAAGCGGTTGCTGATCGGGTATGATGGTTGCCTTCAGATGCTCGACATGATCACCCAGTTCCGCCGAAGCCGCCGTAAAGCTGGCCGGATCGGTCAGGCTGGCCGTCAAGCCGCCGTCGGGCGTCGTGGCAAACCGGCCCTGCCCGTCAAACTGCGCCCCCGCCACAGGTGCGACATCCAGCCGCCCTGCCAGATGATACTGCCCCACCGCATTACCGTGCGGATCGAGGCCGAAACCGCTGACATCGAGCGTGCCTTGCGGCAGGTCGGGCCCGCTTAAAGCCGCGGTCAGCGCGCCGCCCGACTGGCTGTCGAACAGGGCCTTGCCACTGACCGGCTTGACAATGACCTGACCGCCCCCCGCCAGATCGAGCGCAAGCTGATCCTTGAGGCGCAAGGTGATGTGTGTGCCTGTATCGCCGCCGCCCGAGGCCAGGTTAAGGCCAATACCTTGAGCGTGCAGGGCAAAGTGATCAAAGCCACGATCAAGCGCCACCATCGCATCGGCCGGTTGGGCAGGCACAGGCGCGCCGGGTGCCGCCGTCACCGCAACCCGCGCCGCCCGACCTTGCGCCGCCGCATCGAGGCCACCATAATGACCGCTGGCGTCGATGTCGCTCTGCGCCGTCAGGCTCCAGCCGCCGGAGGCCGCATCGCTGCGCCCTTCCCCCGTCAGGCGCAGCCGCGCCTGAGTCAGGGCCGCACCGCCCGAAGCCAGCCGTCCCAGACGCATCTGGCCGTCGAAATCGGCCTGAGCGCCGCCCGAATCGCTGACCAGCACCAGACGGCCAAGATCGACCGCCGCATCGTCGATGGCAAGATCACCCTGTTGCAGGTGACCGATCTGCCCGTTCACCGGCCCGTTGAGCGACAGGGTAACGCCCGTCCGGTTATTATACTGGGTCTGCAAGGCCAGCTTGTCGCCGGTCAGATGCAGCGAACGCGCATCGAGCACGCCGCTATGAACCGCCCCGGCATTGGCCGACAGGTAGGCTGCGCCATTGAATCCGCCGCTGGACGCGCCGCTTTTAAGCGAACCGGCCAGTTTCAGCGTGGCGTCGAGGCCATCGAAAACCGTGCCGCCCGTCGCCACCATCGCGCTCTGTGCGGTCAGCGTGGCTTCGCTGGCGCCGCTGAAGGCGTCCTCCAGCGATTTCGATTTGCGGTATGGCAGCAAGGCGTCGAGCGTCAACGCCACATCGCTGGCCGCCACCATTTCACCATCATTGACATCCTCGACAGGACTGCCGTTTTCGCCGATGCGCCAGTTATCGCCGGTCAGCCGCGCCTGAAGGTGCAATTGTTCGCCATTTTGCGCCGTTTGCACCGAACGCGCCAGAATCTGCGCCTCCCCCAGATCGCCCTCACCCAGAGGCCCGCTGAAATGACCGGCAGGAATGTTCAGATTGAGCGAGGTCAACTGCCCGTCATGCAGGCTGATATTGCCAAGCCCGCGCATCGGGCCGTAATCAGTGGCCAGCCGCACCGACAGGTTTTCGACCAGAATATCGTGCGGCGGCGGTGCCTTGGAAGGCGGAGCGCTCAGGATGTTTTGCACCAGCCTGTCGAGCGAGCCGTAGCTCAGCTTGCCATCATGCAGCGCCATCTGCATGACCGGATGCACGAGACGCGCCCGCGTCACCCGCGCCAGTGGCAAACCGGCGCGCGCGAATGGATTGAGCGTGTAATCGACCTCAAAATGATCAAGGCTGAAATCGGGCTGGCCTGGCGGCCCTATCAGCAGGCTGCCCTCGGCATGGCTGAGGCTCAACTGGTCGAAATGCACGCGCCCGTGCGCGCCCTGGCTGCTGAGCCAGCCCTGCGCGATTTCGGCGGCAATATCCTTGCGCGCGGCATAGACGACAATACCCGCCGCCGCCGCGCCCCACAGGGTCAGCCACAGCCAGCTCGATGCCCGCACACCGCCTCTTTTCTTAGGCCCTTTCGGCCCGCCGTCTGATGTGCCCGTGCGTCGCGGCAGACCGATGCCGTCCTCCTCACCCTCATGCCGGGCCGCGCCATCCGCGCCTATGGGACGCGAAAAGCTTTCGCCCGCGCCCACGGCCACGGGAAACCACAAAGCGTCATCATCATGAAGGGAAACAGGCGAAGTCATAGGTGGCGGATTTCAAACCTTTTTGTTGACTTTCTATCGGTGAGTCTAACGTCAGTATCACCACAACCTGTTAAAAAAATGGAGGCTTGTTTATATTTTGTGCCGAAATGACGCAAAAAACGCCTGTCATGCCTCATCGCCCGCCGCATTTCGCCACAGACCGCCGCATGGCCGTAAAATGGGGAGTTCGGCATTTTTCCACAACTTATAAAGCCCTCGTGAAAAAATCTCCTGACAGGCGAATGCGCCCACATCTCCACATCTTAACACCTTGTTAACCTGTTTTCAGCAGGATTCCAGCACCGGTAAGGCCCGAACGGCCTGACAGATTCAGCGCTGTGAGCTGTGAGCGCGCCTCATTTTCGCCTTTTTTTGGCGTAAGCAGGTTTGGGATAACAAGGCTCAAAGCCGACGCCGGTTTTCTTTTGAGTGATTTCGGTCAGGGCGAGGCGGGTTTGGCCGGGGATTTCAGGACATCTGAAATGCCAAATTTGATGGAACAGCCTGTTTTCAGCGAACCTAGGCAAGGATGTTACCGCGTTCATGGCTCAACTTGATCCCCGTCGCCAACCTGTAAGACTGACGCCGATGATCCTGGCCAGCGCCGCCGCCGTCACCGTGGTGAGCCTGTTGTGGCGCGTCCTGCAACCCCTGCCCGGCCTCGTTCAGCCTATGGATCCCGCCGCCAGCATGTCGCTGGAAACCAGAGCCTATGCCGAAGCCGCCACGCGCCCCGGTTACAGCCAGCCGGTCGATATGCCCATTTCGCTGCGCGCCGGTGAAACCCTGGCCGACGCCGTGGCGCGCATGGGCGTGGCCCCCGCCGAGGCCAGGGCCGCCGTCACCCTGCTGTCGCAGGCGTTCAATCTGAAGAATCTTAAAGCGGGCCTCAGCATAGAGGCCGCCATTGCCCGTCCTGCCAATGGCGGCGATGCCCCGGCCCAGCTTCTGGGTCTGACCCTGCGCACCGGCCCGGCCCGCCAACTGACCCTGACCACGGCGCGCGACGGCGCCATGCGTCTGCGCGCCCTCGAAGAATCAGTGCGTGATGAACGCCGCGTCGCCATCGGCACGATCAATGGCTCCTTGTTCACCTCGGCGGCGGCGCTCGGTGCCACGCCGTCGCTCACCGCCCAGGTGGTCAAGCTGTTTGCCCACAAGCTCGATTTTGAGCGCGATATTCAGTCAGGCGATACCTTCAAGCTGGTGTTCGACCGCAAGGTGACCGAAAGCGGCCGCACGGTTGAGGCCGGCAATCTGCTCTATGCCGAAATCAATGCCAAAAGCGGTGTTGACCGCTTCTATTCGTTCCAGCCCAAGGGCGACAGCCAGATCGAATATTACGATCAGAATGGCAAGAATATCAAAGGCTTCCTTCTGACAACCCCGGTATATGGCGCGCGCATCTCCTCACCGTTCGGGCGGCGCTCCGATCCCTTCCTCGGTTTCAGCAAGATGCACACCGGCATCGATTTTGCCGCCCCTACCGGCACGCCGATCATGGCCGCCGGCGATGGCGTGGTGGAAGATGCCAAATGGTGGGGCGGTTACGGACGCTGGGTGCGCCTGCGCCATAATGCCGAATGGGAAACGGGCTACGGCCACATGTCGGCCATCGCCGTCAAGCCGGGCCAGCACGTCACCCAGGGCCAGATCATCGGCTATGTCGGCACCACGGGACATTCCACCGGGCCGCACCTGCACTTTGAAGTCTGGCAAAATGGTCACCCGATCGACCCGAAAAGCGCCAAGGTGCCCGATTCCAATGTGCTGCAAGGTCAGGATATGGTGGCCTTCCGCGCCCGCAAACGCGCCATCGATACGATGATCGCTATGGCCGAAACCCATACAGGCGACGATGCCAATTCCGGCGCGCTGGCCGTCAATACCGGTTCCTACCATTTTCAGGACGAAAACAGCACCACGCTTCCGGCCAGTACCGCCCTGGCGCAAACCGAAGCCAGCCCCGTGCGCGTCAACAGCCTGATGCCTTTGCGCTCTGGCCTGTCCACAACGCGCGGCATGAAATAGCTATTTCAACCGACCTTATTCCAGCCTATCTGTCTTGTAGAGCGCCGGAAACAGGCGAATCCACGTTCCCGTCACGATCAGCGAACCGATCCCGCCAAACAGGGCGGCCCCCACCGGCCCGATGATCCGCGCCACAAGGCCGGTTTCGAACTCACCCAGTTCGTTGGACGCTCCGATAAACAGATAGGACACCGAGCCCACGCGCCCGCGCATGTGGTTGGGCGTGACGATCTGCACCAGGGTGCCGCGCACATAGACGCTGATCATATCCGCCGCCCCCAGCACGATCATGGCTAAGATCGACAGGCCGATCTGGCGCGACAGGCCGAACACGATGGTGGCCAGACCGAACACCGCCACCCCGCCATACATCCACGGCCCGGCATGGCGACGCAGCGGCCATTGCGACAGATAAAACGACATGGCGATGGCGCCGATGGCCGGCGCGCCGCGCAACAGACCAAACATCTGCGGCCCGGCGTGCAGGATGTCCTTGACATAGATCGGCATCAAAGCCGTGGCCCCGCCCAGCAGCACGGCGA
The DNA here is from genome assembly GCF_030027245.1 of Asticcacaulis sp. EMRT-3. Lineage (NCBI taxonomy): Bacteria > Pseudomonadati > Pseudomonadota > Alphaproteobacteria > Caulobacterales > Caulobacteraceae > Asticcacaulis > Asticcacaulis carbonis. The sequence continues at coordinate 2,732,359 of NZ_JASERT010000001.1, read as the reverse complement.
ACAGATCGAGCGAAATCGCGCCCAGCACCACCTTGTTTTCCCAGATATAGACCATGCCTTCCTTCAGCATGGTCATTTTCGGCACGGTCGGCGCATCGGGCCGGGTATCGGTGCGGATCATCAGGCTCAAAACAGCGGCGATCAGCGACAGGACGGCGCAGAAACCATAGGCAAAACCGGGCGACACCCCGACCAGCACGCCGCCCAGCGCCGGGCCAACGATCATGCCGGTCTGCATCGCCATCGAATTGACGGCGATGGCGCGCGGCAGGACGTGACGCGGCACCAGCATCGGCCCGATGGCGGAACTGGCCGGAGCGCTGAAGGCGCGCAAGGCCCCCAGCACGCCGCTCAGTGCGAACAGCCCCCAGAAGGGCGGATGCGGCAATAAGGAATAGGCGAGAAAACCGCACGACAGCACCAGTTGGGCAATCAGAACGAGGGTGATGATGCGGCGGCGGTCATAGCGGTCGGCCACAATGCCCGCCGGTATGGTGAAGGCGAACAGGGTCAGGAACTGCGCCAGCCCGATCAAGCCGACATAGAGCGCCGATTCGGCGATGCTGGCCCTTTGCCGCACCAGATCATAGACCTGCCAGGCGATGGCCGCGCTCTGGGCCGAGGTGCCGAGTACACTACAGACGCGCGACAGCCAGAAGGTGCGAAAATCGGCGATTTGCAACGGATGGCGGTTATCTTCCGGTTGCGGGGGCGGGTCGTCGGAAACCGGTGGCGCGGCAGCCGGATCGCCTGGGGGTGTGCTCACTGAAGGGAAACCTGGTCAAAAAATGCGTTACACAGCCGGTTAAGCCTTTCCCCGCTGCCTAAAGGGTTTTACAGCAGAGGGCATGGTGAAAACAGATACTCAGTTGAAAAAAATCGTCGATGCGCTGGCCCTGACCCAGGCGCTGATCCGCCGCCCCTCGATCACGCCCGCCGACGCCGGCGCTATGGATGTGGTGCAAAGCGCGCTCGAACGGCTTGGCTTTACCTGCACGCGGCTGACCTTTGGCAAAATAGAAAACCTCTATGCCCGCCGTGGCCGTAGCTCGCCTAATCTGTGCTTTGCCGGTCATACCGATGTGGTGCCGTCGGGCGTGCGCGATTTGTGGCGCTATGATCCGTTTGGCGGCGAAGTGCATGACGGCTATCTGACCGGACGCGGCGCGGTCGATATGAAGGGGGCTATCGCCGCCTGGATCGCGGCGGTTTCGCGCCTGCCCGAACTGCCCGGCAGCCTGTCCTTCCTGATCACCGGCGATGAAGAAGGCGACGCCGTCAACGGCACGAAAAAGGTGGTTGAGCACCTGAAGGAAAAAGGCGAGGTCATCGATCACTGCATTGTCGGTGAGCCGACATCGGCTGAGAAACTCGGCGATATGATCAAGGTGGGGCGACGCGGCAGCCTCAACGCCACCTTCACGGTCATCGGCAAACAGGGCCATGTCGCCTATCCCGACCGGGCGCTTAATCCGCTGCCGGTTCTGGTCAATCTGCTGGCCGAGATCAAGGGGCGCGTGCTCGATCGTGGCTATCAGGGCTTTCCACCGTCAAATGTCGAAATCACCACCATCGATACCGGCAACCCGACCACCAATGTCATCCCCACCCAGGCCAGCGCGCGCATCAATATCCGCTTCAACCCCAGCCATACCGGCACGACGCTGAATACCTGGCTGCTGGGCCTGTGCGAAAAGCACGCCCACGGCACGCCGATCCGCATCGATTTCAAATCACAGGTGTCAGGCGAGGCCTTCCTGACCGAACCGGGTGATTTCGTCGATCTGATCCTCGATACGATCAAAACGAAACTGAAACTCAAGGCCGACCCCTCCACCACAGGCGGCACCTCGGATGCGCGCTTTATCCGCGACCTGTGCCCGGTGGTCGAGTTCGGTCTGGTGGGTCAGACCATGCACCAGATCAATGAGAGCGTATCCGTGACCGATCTTCAGGATTTGAGCGAAACCTATCAGGCCTTGATCGAGGCGTATTTCTCGAAATTCGGCTCATCCTCATAGGTGACATGGGTCAGATAAAGGCCGTGCGCCGGGGCCACCTGACCGCATCTGGCGCGATCCTTCGCCGCCAGGGCCTTGGCCACATAGTCCGGCGGCAGACGGCCCGAGCCAACATCGGCCAGGGTGCCGGTCATTGAGCGCACCTGCTTGTGCAGAAACGAACGCGCCGCAAAAACCAGATGCACCTCTTCGCCAAGGCGCGCCACACGAGCTATATCAAGCGTCTTGACGGGGGTTGCCGCCTGACAGCCGATATAGCGGAAGGTGGTGAAATCGTGATGGCCGATCAGGGCTTTGGCCGCCTGCGCCATCACCGCCACATCGAGCGGCTTCTTGATGTGCCAGACGCGGCCCTGATCGAGGGCGGGCGGCGCTTCGCGGTTGAGAATACGATACAGATACATGCGTCCCGTGGCCGAAAAGCGCGCCGAAAACTCGCTGTCCGCCATGATTTCGGCGGCCAGAACGGCAATCGGCTCCGGCGTCAGGTGGGCATTGATGGCGTCGCGCACCACCTGCGGCCGCCAGACTTTTTCGAGATCAAAACTGATCACCGCACCGGTGGCATGGACACCCGTATCGGTGCGGCCTGCCGTATTGATACGCAAAGTCTGGCCGCTGAATTTGCGGATGGCGGCTTCGATTGACGCCTGAACCGTCGGCAGATTGTCCTGCGCCTGAAAGCCGCAATAGGGCCGCCCGTCATATTCGATCAGCAGCTTGTAACGCGGCATCAGATCAGCCTGTCCCCGGCCTTAAGCCCTGCGCCCTTGATAAATTCGGCGGCGTCCTGCGCCGCGCGCCCTTCGCGCTGGACGCGCAAAAGCTCGATAATGCCGTCGCCGGTCGCCACCTTCAATCCGCCCAGCAAAAGCGTACCCGGCACCTCGCCCGACACCTCATCGCACAGGCGCGACATCAGGATTTTCAGGCGCTGTTCGCCCTTTGGCGTGGTCATGGTCGTCCAGGCGCCCGGAAAGGGCGACAGGCCGCGAATATGGAAATCGAGCGCGCGCGCCGGACGCGACCAGTCGATGCGCGCCTCTTGCGGGCTGATCTTGCGGGCATAGGTGACCTCGCCCGTCTGTGCGCGCTCTTTCGCCCCGCCGCGCTCCACCGCCGCCAGCGCCACCGGCAGCAGCGAAGCCCCCAACAGGGCCAGCTTGTCGTGCAGGGTCTGGAAGGTATCCTCGGCGGTGATTTCGACGCGGCCCGACAGAATCGCCGGGCCTTCATCCAGCCCTTCGCTCATCCGCATCACCTCAACGCCGGTAAAGGCGTCGCCCGCCATAATGGCGCGCTGGATCGGCGCGGCCCCACGCCAGCGCGGCAACAGCGAGGCGTGCAGGTTGAAGCAGCCCAGCGGCGGATGATCGAGCACTTCGGCCTTCAGGATCTGGCCATAGGCCACCACGACACAGGCATCGATGTCGAGCGCCTGAAAGTCAGCTATGGCCTCCGGCGTCTTCATCGATTTGGGCGTGCGCACCTCCAGGCCGAGGCCGGAGGCGAACTGATGCACGGGTGAAGGCGACAAGACCTGACCTCGGCCTTTCGGCGCGGGCGGCTGCGAATAGACGCAAACGATCTCATGGCCTGACGCCACCAGTTCGGCCAGCGCCTTCACGGCAAATTCGGGCGTGCCCATAAAGGCCAGACGCATAGGCGAACTCCAAATACCTCAGCGAGAATATAGCTCAACGAAAATTCGGAGTGCTGAGACGAAAAACAGTAGTTGGCAATGCGAAGTCTCAGGCGACGCGCTTCAGCTTTTTCACCTTAGTGACCGCCCGGTCGCGCTTCAGCTTCGACAGGTGATCGATGAACAGGACGCCTTCGAGATGGTCCATTTCGTGCTGGATACAGACGGCGAACAGGCCTTCGGCCTCTTCTTCAACGGCCTTGCCATCATAATCGAGATAACGGATGCGGACATGTGACGGGCGCTGCACCTCGTCATAATATTCCGGCACACTCAGGCAGCCCTCTTCGTAAGGGATCGTGTCTTCCGACGCCCAGACGATTTCCGGATTGACGAAATAGCGCGGTGCCTTGACGCCCTCTGCTTCGGGATCGGCACCCTCGGGCCTTTCCTGCAAGTCCATGACGATGACGCGCACCGGCTCACCAATCTGGATGGCGGCCAGACCAATGCCCGGCGCGTCATACATGGTTTCCAGCATATCATCCATCAGGGCGCGCAAGGCGTCATCGACCTCAGTCACGGGTTTGGACACCTGCTTGAGGAGCGGATTGGGTACAGTTATAATTTCACGAATAGCCATAATGACCATGTAATTGCGTCAGAGACAAAAATCAATATTCGCAGCTATGGCTGTGCCGTTTCTTCGGCGACTTCCAGCGCATTGAGCTTGCTGGCCACGCGCGGCTGGCTTTCGATCACCGGCAGTTCCGGCACCGACTTGCCCTGATGCTCGACCTGCAAATCCTCGAAACGGCGCGCCTGGGTCAGTACCTTGCTTTCCAGTGAGCCGACAAAGGCGTTATATTTATCAACCGCCTTGCCCAGCGCCCCGCCCATACCGGCCACATGATCGCCCATGACCGACAGCCGTGCATATAGCTCGCGGCCCAGATCGGCAATATGACCGGCATTTTTCATCTGGTCTTCGACGCGCCAGCCATAGGCCACCGCCTTGCACAGGGCGAACAGGGTGGTGGGGGTGACGATGATCACCTTCCTGTCCATCGCCTCGGTCATCAGATCGGGCGCATGATCGAGCGCCGCCGCCAGCAAGCCATCGCCCGGAATAAACATGGCGACGAAATCGGGCGACACCTGATCCTTGAACTGATCCCAATAGGCCTTGGCCGACAAATCGCGCACATGGCCGCGCATGGCTTGCGCATGCTGGCGCAGCAAAAGCTCGCGCGCCGCCTCATCGGTGCTTTCGGCGGCTTGCAGATAGGCGGTCAGATTGACCTTGGAATCGATGACGAACACCGCGCTTGACGTGTCGCCCGGCAACCTGACCACCACATCGGGGCGACGGCGGCCTTCATCGGTATCGAGGCTGTATTGCTCGACGAAATCAAAGCGCGACGACAGGCCCGCTGCCTGCAAGACATTGCGCAGCACCTCCTCGCCCCACTTACCCTGCACCCCGGCCCCGCGCCTGAGCGCCCCGGCCAGTTTCTGCGTCACTTCGCGCGTGGCGTGCGACGCCGCCATCAGTTCGGTAATCTGCTGTTTTAAGCCGCCGGTATCCTTGGCGCGCGATTCTTCCATCGCCTTGACCTGGGCTTCAAAGCGCGTGAGCTGCTCGGCCACCGGTTTCAGCGTATGCCCGACCCGCTCCAGCGCCAGCTTATCGCGCTCGGCCGACGCCTTCAGCAAGGCCTCGTTCGAGGCCTGTAGGGCCTGCTGCGACACAATCTGAAACTGCTCGCTCATGGCGGCGCGCGCGTCTTCGAGATTGCGCGCCCGCTCCTTGACAGTCGCCAGTTCTCTGGCCGCCACCAGCAACTGTTCGCCCAGATCATCGGCGCGCTGACGCAAGCGCTGCCCCTCACGAAAGGCCAGCCACCACGCCCCGGCAAAAGCGAGGGCGACAATGGAGACGAGCAAAAGCGTAATAGAAAGCGTGTTCATGTTACGTTCTTAGATTGCAAAACGGCTCGTGGCAAGTCTTTTTTGCGGCGGCAGCTTGCCGGTCATCCATAAGGCGATAATCTACGTAGATGGGTTGCGGGAGGCAGATATGGCGGATTTCAAGGCGGTAGCGCGTAAGGTGATAACGGGCGGCAGTCCGTGGACCTATGTTTATCTGTTCCTGATTCCGTTTATCAACTGGTGCTTCGACCATGTGCCGACCTTCCCTTTGCCGGGTCACGGTGACTGGAATCCGATGACGATTGTCACCGGTCTGGTGCTGGTGGTGCGCGATTTCGCCCAGCGCGAAGTGGGCCATTATATTTTCGGATTTCTGGCGGTCGGCCTGCTGTTGTCGGTGGTCACCTCCGACCCGACCATCGCTTTCGCCAGCGCCTGCGCCTTTGCTATCAGCGAAACCATCGACTGGGCGCTGTTTACCTTCGCCAAATTGCCGCTGTCAAAGCGCGTCTTCGTGTCGGCGGGCATATCGGGGCCGATCGACGCCGCCGCCTTTTTGTGGATCGCCAGCTATGCCATTCCCGGCATTTTCAATGGCTGGTCGCTGGCGGGTTCGGTGGTCAGCCGCTTTCTGGGCTGCCTCGTCGTCTATTTTTTGATGAAGCACCGCGAAAAGGTGCGCGCATTGGCCTCGGCTTAGGCCCCGATCAGGGTGAAGACGAACATGAAGATGAAGATGTTTCGGATGATCATTCTGACCTCGCTGGCTTTCGGCAAGGTCTAGCGCGTTAAGGGTTTGTTAACCAGTCTTAACAACCCTTAATGCGAAAATTAACCATAAAAACTCTGAGTGCGTGATGAGAGATAAGGTGCAGGCCTTGAGCCGGATAGCAGGAGGTGAGCGACGGCTGTATATGAATACAGCCTAGCGAAACCGACGCCCTAGACGGCCAAGGATTGCGCCTTATCGTCGGGTTTTGAAGGCGTGAGCGATAGTATGATCATCCAGCCAGTCGAGTTCGCCGCCCACCGGCACGCCGCGCGCCAGATAGGTGATCTCAACCTGATTGCCGAGGCTTTTCAGCCGGTCGGCGATATAGTGGGCCGTGGTCTGGCCCTCGACCGTGGCGGGCAGGGCCATCACCACTTCATGCACGCGGCCATCGCGCAGGCGTTCAAGCAGCCTGTCCAGCCGCAGGTCTTCGGGCCGCACGCCATCGAGCGCCGACATCAGCCCGCCCAGCACATGATAGAGGCCGCTAAAGGCCCCGACCCGCTCCATCGCCCACAAGGCGCCATCGTCCTCGACCACGCAGATCATCTGCTGGTCACGGCCCGGATCGGCGCAGGTTTCACACGGATCGCGCGTCGATAAGCGCCCGCAGACGCGGCAGCTTGTCACCTTATCGGCGGCGTCCTGCATGGCGGCGGAAAGTGGAATCAATAGTTGATCACGGCGTTTGAGCAGGGCCAGAGCCGCCCGTCTGGCCGAACGCGGCCCCAGACCCGGCAGCTTTGACAGAAGCGCCATCAGGCGTTCGATTTCCGGCCCCGCGCCCGACATTCTAGTCTAGAAAAACTTCGGCAGATTGGGCAATCCGCCGCCCGGCCCAAGCGCGCCGGCGGCTTCCTGCATCAGTTCGGAATTGATGTCGTCGAGCTTCTTGCGCGCATCGGCATAGGCGGCGCGCACCAGATCGGCCAGCACATCGGCTTCGCCCGCCACCATCAGGCTGTCATCGATGTTGAGCGACACCATATCGCCGGTGCCCTTCAGCTCCAGCCTGACCATGCCACCGCCCGATGCGCCCGATACCAGGCTGTCGTGCATCCTGGCCTGCGCATCGGTCAGCTTCTGCTGCACGAGCTGAGCCTGCTTCATCATTTGCTGAAAATCCATCAGTCCTCGTCCTTTTCGCTATCTGGGCGCTCGTCTTCCGGCACAGCCGGCGGGGCGTCGCTCACCACGGGTTTGGGGCGGGCGCGGATGGCGGTGATTTCCGCGCCGGGGAAAATATCCATCATCTGGCTGACGAACGGATGGGCCTGAATGCGGGCGCGCATCTCAGACGTTTCGCGTTTGTCGCGTTCCATCACCGATTCCGCGCCGCCTGAGCCTTCGGTAGCGATCAGCCAGCGGTTGCCCGTCCATTCCTTCAGGCGCAAGGACAGCTTGCGCACCAGATCGCCCGGCGTATTCGGCGCGGGCTCAAAGGTAATGGCGCCGGGCTGAAAGGCCACCAGCCGCACGAAGCGCTCAACATCGGCGCGCAGTCCAATATCGCGCCGGTCGGTGATCAGTTGCAGCACCTCGTCAAAGCTCTGCGGATTGGGCAGGGCCTGCGGTGCGGTGCGCATCTGCACGGCGGCCGCACCGCGCGCAGAAGGGCCGCCACCGCCGCCGCCCGGTGCATTTGGCGCACCCGGCATCAGCGGCTCGCCATTTTGCAGGCGTTTCATCAGCGCCTCCGGCCCCGGCAGGTCGGCTGAATAGCATAGCCGCACCAGAGCCATCTCAAAGGCGGCGCTGGCATCGGGGGCGCGGCGCAGTTCCTCGAAGGCTTTGAGCATCAGGGTCCACAGGCGACTCAGTGTGCCCGCCGATAATTGCGTCCCTAGCGCCGTCACGCGCATGGCCTGCGCCTTGGGCAGGCGCGTCGCCTCGGCCCCCAGCACCTTGGCCACCGAAGTGGAATGGCAGTAATCAAGCAGGTCGCCCATGATCTGGCTGGGATCGGCGCCAAAACCGTAAAGCGTGCGGAAGGCCAGCAGGGCTTCACTCATCTGGCCGGAAATAATGTTCTCAAACAGGCTGAGTGTGGCCGAGCGGTCGGCCAGACCCAGCATATCGCGGACGATTTCCGCCCCGACCGTTTCGCCCGCCTCGGCCTGCACCAGCGCCTGATCGAGCAGCGACAATGAATCACGCACGCTCCCTTCGGCGGCGCGCGCGATCAGGGCCACGGCATCGGCATCGATGCGTACGCCTTCTTTTTCGCAGATGGTTTCTAAGAACGGCGTCAGGGTTTCCGGCTCGACGCGGCGCAAATCGAAGCGTTGACAGCGCGACAGGATGGTGACCGGCACCTTGCGGATTTCGGTGGTGGCGAAGATGAACTTGGCGTGGGGCGGCGGCTCTTCCAGCGTCTTCAACAGCGCATTGAAAGCGCCGGTCGAGAGCATGTGCACTTCGTCGATCACATAGACCTTGTAGCGCGCTTCCACCGGCGCATAACGCACAGATTCCAGCAGGTCGCGCATGGCGTCAACGCCCGTGCGCGAGGCGGCGTCGAGTTCGAGCACATCGATATGGCGGCCTTCGATGATCGCCTGACAGTGGACGCCCATCGTCTTCAGATCGACGCTCGGCTGATGGACGGTGTCGCTCTCATAATCAAGCGCGCGCGCCAGCAGGCGGGCCGTGGTCGTCTTGCCGACGCCGCGCACCCCTGTCAGCATAAAAGCGTGGGCGATGCGGTTGGAGGCAAAGGCATTGGTGAGCGTGCGCACCATCGCCTCCTGACCGATCAGGTCTTCGAAGGTGCGCGGGCGATATTTACGCGCCAGAACCGTGTAGGCTCCAGACTTGTCAGGTGCTTTTTCAGGTGCTTTCGTCACGGCCTGAGGCGCGGGCGCATCGCCGAAAATATCCGCTGTCAGATCGTCGCGCTCGATCGTTTCGGGCGCGTCGCTGAAGGAGTCATCAAGGTCGGGCGTGTCGGACATGAAACCTATATAAGGGCTTTTTGCACGGGCGTCAGCCACTAAGCGCGATTCGTTAACAGGTGCGAATCGTGGCGCTGTTGATTGTGAGGAAAAATCAAGCCATCCGGCGCTTGAGGCAAGGGCGACCGCCCGCCCGCGTCTTTTTTGTGCTAACGCTTCGCTTCTTGAGCACGGGCGAGGCACCTAGCTGCGCTTTAGCGCGAAAAGAAGTGAGACGGCCGACCCGAAGGTGAATTCGTTATGGCTGCTGCCTTCCAGCCCTGACCAGGTTGGCGAGGCCTCCGCCCGACCGTCTCGCGGCCTATATGCGTATTTTTGCACCGGCTTGCAAGAGGCGATTTTTCGCCGCAACCTCATGCGCATGGAATCAATCAACGGCTATCAACGGCGCTGGTGGAAGGAGGCGGTGGTCTATCAGATCTATCCGCGCTCGTTTTACGACAGCAATGGCGACGGCATCGGCGATCTGCGCGGCATTATCGAAAAGCTCGACCACATCAAAAATCTCGGCGTCAATGTCATCTGGCTGTCGCCGCACTTTGATTCGCCCAATGCCGATAATGGCTATGACATCCGCGACTATCGAAAAGTAGGCGCGGAATTCGGCACCATGCAGGATTTCGATGACCTGCTGGCCGCCATCCATGCCGGGGGCATGAGGCTGATCATCGATCTGGTGGTCAACCATACTTCCGATGAGCATCGCTGGTTCGTCGAAAGCCGGAAGGGGCCAGATAATCCCTGCCGCGATTATTACATCTGGCACGAGGGTGACCAGCCGCCTAATGACTGGACATCGATCTTCGGCGGTTCGGCCTGGCAGCGCGACGGCGACGCCTTTTATCTGCATCTCTTCCACGAAAAACAGCCCGATCTGAACTGGGATAATCCCAAGGTGCGCCATGAGGTGCATGAGCTGATGCGCTTCTGGCTGGATAAGGGCGTCGATGGCTTCCGCATGGATGTCATTCCGTTTATCTCGAAGGACAAGAGCTTCCCCGACCTGCCCGCCGAACTGCGCAGCCGCCCGCAATATGTCTATACGCAAGGCCCGCATGTGCATGACTATCTGCATGAGATGCGCCGCGAAGTGCTTGATCATTACGACACGATGACTGTCGGCGAAGCCTTTGGCGTGACGCTGGAACAGACGCCCGATTTCATCGATGAGAGACGCGGCGAACTTGACATGGTGTTTCAGTTCGCCCCCGTCGAGGTGGACCGCGATGCGCAGGGCCGTTGGAAGCCGTGGCGCTTGCCGGAGTTGAAGGCCATCTTCGCCCGTCAGGATGCGGCACTCGGCCCGCACGACTGGCCCGCCGTCTTCCTGTCCAACCACGATAATCCGCGCCTCGTTTCGCGCTATGGCGACGACCGGCCGGAATGGCGCGTCAAATCGGCGCAAGTTCTGGCCACCCTGCTGCTCACCCTGCGCGGTACGCCCTTCATCTATCAGGGCGATGAGATCGGCATGACCAATGCCCGCTTCACCGACATTGAACAGTTCAATGATGTCTGGACGAAAAACGCCTGGCGCGATGCGGTGGCAACGGGCCGCATGATGCCTGCCGAGTTCCTCGCCGACCAGAATAAGATCAGCCGTGATCACGCCCGCCTGCCAATGGCGTGGAACGCCGGTAAGAACGCAGGCTTCAGCCCGGTCGCACCGTGGTTCGCACACACTTCTGATTTTTCAGAAGCGAATGTGGCAACGGATGCAGCTTCGGACGCGCCCATTCAACGTTATTACAAACGTTTAATTTCTCTACGATCCAATAGCTTGCCTCTTATATACGGACGTTATACCGATCTTTTGCCCGATCACCCGGCGCTTTTTATCTACAAACGTTCTATCGGGACAGACGGCTTTTTGATCGCTCTGAATATGTCGAGCGACGATGTTATAACGGACGGGTTTGCCGGAAGCTGTGTTTTCGGTAATTACGAGGATGCGCCGCCGGTGATGCGTGGCTGGGAAGCGCGCATCTACCGGCTGTAAGCCGCTTTGCTTTTACGGCTTGCTGTGCCATAGGGCTGGCCATGATGGATCCCGTTATCGAAACCCTTTTGCTGCCGTTTGAAGACGGTTCGCTCGACTGGCCCGCCCAGCCGACGCTTTTTCTGCGCGCCCGTGTCAGCGATGCGCCGCGCGACCGGCTGGTCTGCGAGCAGAGCTTCAAGCCTGCCCATGATGCCCTGCTGCGCGCCGGTTTCAAACCGGCGGATGCAGGCCCCGGCCCCTGCCCGCTGGTGCTCGTCCTGCCGCCGCGCGCCCGTGAGGAATATCGCGCCCTGCTGGCCCGCGCCGTCCGTCTGGCTGGCACCGGCGGCGTGGTGATGGCCGCTGCCGCTAACCACGAAGGCGCCAGGACGGTCGAAAACGACCTGAAGGCGCTTGTGGGGCCAGTCACCAGCCAGTCCAAACACAAGTGCCGCGTCTTTTGGGTCACCATCGATCCGGCGCATGTCGATCAGGCTTTGCTTCAGCAATGGGCCGAAGGCGATGCGCCGCGCCCCATTGAAGATGGCCGCTTTATCAGCCGCCCCGGCCTGTTCGCCTGGGACCATATCGATCCCGGCTCGAAGCTGCTGAGTGATCATCTGCCCAACAATTTCAAAGGCCGCATGGCCGATCTGGGTGGTGGTTTCGGCTATCTCAGCGATCATGTGCTGACGCGCAATCCGGCGGTCAGCCAGATGGATGTGATCGAAGCCGAACAGCGCGCGCTCGATCTGGCGCGGCAAAACCTGGCAAAGTTCGGTGAACGCGCCGCCTTTTTCTGGCACGACGCCACCACGCCCCTGCCCGGCCAATATGACGCCATCATCAGCAATCCGCCCTTCCACGCCACCGACCGCGCCGACCGCCATGACATCGGCAAGGCCTTCATTCGTTCGGCGGCGGCGGCGCTCAAATCGGGCGGCCAACTCTGGCTGGTCGCCAATCGCCACCTGCCCTACGAAGAGACGCTCGACGCCTGTTTCAAGAATGTGGCAGTCAGCGCGCAGAATAACTATTACAAGGTGTTCCGCGCCGTCGGCCCGCGCAGCAAGCCCCTGTCGTGAAGCTGGTCAGGCACCTCGCCAATCTCGGCTATGGCAGCCGCAAGGAGGTGCAGAAACTTCTGCGCCTGGGCGTGTTCAGCGATGCTGAGGGCGGGCTGCTGGCCGATGATGCCGCGATTGCGCATTATAACATTCGTTATAAGGGCCGCCCGCTCGATCCCGATTTCGGCGTGGTTTTGCTGCTCAACAAGCCTGTCGGCTATGTTTGCTCGCTGAAGGATCGCGGCCATCTGGTCTATGAGCTTTTGCCGCCACGCTTCGCCCTGCGCAAGCCGGTGCTGTCCACCATCGGCAGGCTCGATTCCGACACATCGGGCCTGTTGCTATTCACCGATGACGGCGATTATCTGCATAAGATCATCTCGCCGAAAAACCACGTCGCCAAGATTTACGAAGTGACCTGCGCCCGCCCGATTGATCCCCATTATGCCGGGATTTTCGCCTCTGGCACACTGGTGCTGGACAGCGAGAAAGACGCGCTCAAACCGGCCTTTCTGGAGGTGACCGGCGAAAAAACCGCCCGCCTGACGCTGTATGAAGGCCGCTATCATCAGGTGCGCCGCATGTTCGCCGCCGTCGGCAACCATGTCGAGGGCCTGCATCGCGCCCAGATGGGCGAGCTCACCCTGGGCGATCTGCCCCTTGGCAAATGGCGACGCCTCAAGCCCGCCGAACGCGACGGCCTGCTGAAAATGACTTAAGCCGGACGCGGGCTCGACAGAGCGCTGTAAAGCTCCGGTCGACGGTCGCGGAAAAAACCCCAGGCGGCGCGGTGGGTATTGAGATAATCGAGATCGAAGCTGGCCACCAGCACGCCTTCTTCGCGCGCGCCAAATTCCGCCAGCTTGTCGCCACGATGATTGGCGATAAAGCTGTGGCCGTAAAAGCTCTGCCCTGCCCCGTTTTGCGGCGAAATCAGGCTTTCCGTGCCAATACGGTTTGACGCCACCACCGGCATGACATTGGCCACGGCATGGCCTTGCATGACGCGCTGCCACGGCGCGGCGGTATCGAGTTCGGCGTCATGCGGTTCCGATCCGATGGCGGTCGGGTACATCAGGATGTCCGCACCCGCTAAGGCCATAGAGCGCGCCGCTTCCGGATACCACTGGTCCCAGCAGATGCCGACGCCGACGCGGGCATATTTCGTGTCCCACACCTTGAAGCCGGTATCGCCGGGCCGGAAATAGTATTTTTCCTGATAGCCGGGGCCATCGGGGATATGGCTCTTGCGATAAACGCCCAGGGCTTCGCCACCCGCATCAACCATGACCAGCGAATTGAAATAGTGCGGCCCCTCTTTTTCGTAGATCGAGGTCGGGATGACGACATCCAGTTCGGCCGCCAGTTTTTGCATGGCGATCACGCACGGATGTTCGCGCCAGGCAAAGGCCGTGGCGAACCAGCGCTCTTCTTGCGACACGCAGAAATATTCGCCCTGGAACAGCTCGGACGGCAGGATAATCTGCGCGCCCTTGGCCGCTGCCTCGCGCACCAGAGCCTCGGTTCTGGCGATATTGGCGGCCATGTCCGGGCCATAGGTGGTTTGCAGGGCAGCAACGGTTACGATTTTGGTCATTTTAGGCCTTGATCAATGGCACTTGCTGGCTGATGCAGTGGAAGGAACCACCGCCGGTCAGGATGGCGCGCGACGAAAGCCCCAGCACGCGGCGCTCAGGGAACAGGCTTTGCAAGCCTTCGACGGCCAGTTCGCCGGGGCGCTCATGATAGATCGGCACGACCACGCAGTCATTGGCGATCAGGAAATTCATGTGTGAGGCCGGCACGATTTCACCGTCCGCATCCTTCACCAGTCCGGGCGATGGAATGCGCACCACCTGCAAAGGCTGGCCGCGCGCATCGGTCTGACCCGCCAGAAGCCGTGCCGTATGATCATAGACAGGGGCATTAACATCATCGCGGCCATAGGCCACCGGACAGGCCACCACGCCGGGCGCCACAAAGCGCGCCAGATTATCGACATGGCCATCGGTATGGTCGTGCATCAGCCCGTCATCAAGCCAGATCACCTTGCGCGCGCCCAGGCTGCGCGACAGGGCCGCTTCGGCCTTGTCCAGCGACCAGCCGGGATTGCGATTCGGATTGAGCAGGCATTGCTTGGTGGTCAGCACCGTGCCCTGGCCATCATGGTCGAGCGCTCCGCCCTCAAGGATGAAATCCTCGGCCTGAAGCGCGAACCCGTCACTGGCACTGATCTGCGCCGCCACCTCATCATCGTGCGGAAGCTGGTATTTGCCGCCCCAGCCATTATTGCGAAACCCGACCGGCATGGTCTGATGCAGACCCGCCACATCGCGGTCTTCCGACACATAGATCGGCCCGGTATCGCGCAACCAGATGTCACCGAAACGGCCATCGACAATCTCCAGCCGCGACACGTCGCTTAACAGTTCCTGCGCTGCCGCGTGGGCGGCCTCACCCATCACCATCAGCCGGACATGCTCATCGCCCAGTTCGCACAAGGTGCGCGCCAGGGCGGCCACCTCGGCCTGAGCGGCGATCAGATCGTCCTGCCACAGGTTTTCATGGCTTGGAAAACCAAGCCACATGGCCTTGTGCGTCTCCCATTCCGCCGGAACGATACGTGTCATGATGACTCTCATAAGCTGCGCGACAGACCGAAACGCGCTCAGGCCCTCTTACCATCGCTGCGGCCTTGTGGTCACGTTCAAAATGAAGACCCGCAGACATGAAAAACCCGGCCTGCGAACAGGCCGGGTTTCCCAATATCAGCGAACCATAGATCGGATCGTAATCGCGTTCTGTACTTAGAACGTGATGTCGATCGTCGCACGGCGGTTCAGCGGTTCCTTCACACCATTGCCAGTAGCAACGGCAGGATCGGATTCGCCCTTCCAGTCAACCGCCAGCTTGGAGGCATCGACGCCGAGACCGGCGAGCGAGTCCGCCACAGTCTTGGCGCGGCGTTCCGACAGCTTGATGTTGTAAGCAGCCGAACCGGAGGTATCGGTGTAACCGACGACCACGATACGGGCAGCATTACCAGCCTTGACGTAATCCGCAGCAGCCTGAACAACCGCTTGCGCATCCGAGGTCAGATCCGACTTGTCAAACTCGAAGTAGACAATGAACTGACGGGCTTCATACGCCGGAGGCGGAGGAGGCGCAGGCGGCGGCGGGGGAGGCGGAGGCGGAGGCGGGGGAGGAGGCGGCGGGGGCGGCGGGGGAGGCGGCGGCGGGGGCGGCGGTGAAGCAAAGGCATAACGCAGACCGATGGTTACCGTCTGATCGTCGAACTTGCCGGAGAATTCACCCGGTTGTTGCCAGCCACCAGCCGGCGAGATACCGGCGTTGAAGCTGGCCTTTTGTGCCGCCAGATAGCGGTAGGTCAGGTCAATCGCCAGGCGATCCGACACGTTCCAGGCCAGACCGGCCAGGAATTGCGCCGCAGGCACCGTATCCTTGCCGACCATGCTCAGATCGGAAACGCCACCACCAGGGCCCGCAGGGCTGGTCGACAACTGGCCGAGCATCTTGGCCTTAACGCGGTCAAGACCGACGCCGACACCGACGAACGGATGCAGACGCGATTCCGGCAGGATGTCGTAATAGAGGTTAACCATCAGGGTCGATTGTTCAAACGATCCCTTCGGGCTGCCGCAGGCATCGCTGGCGCCACGGATGACGCCGGTGGTGCACAGCGCCGTGTCACGCGGATTGGTAAGACCATCCGGATAGTCACGTTGGAAGCCAGTGGCCGAATCGATGTCGCCGGGGCGGTAGCCACCTTCGAATTCAACGCGCCAGTTGGGGCTGTAGCGATAGCCAAGGCGGGCGAAGCCAGCCCAGTTGTCCTTGGTCGATACGTTGTAAACATAAGGGCTGCCGTCCGGCATGTTGCCGGTAGAGCGCGCCTTATAGTTGCCCATCGAATTGTAGCCGAGGTCAAGTCCCCCGTACCAACCTGTTGCTTGTTCTGCAGACGCGGTTCCCGCGAATGCCAGTGCAGCGAGAGCAGCGCTCGCCAGCAAAGTGAGTCTCATGTTAGTGCCCTCTCATGGCCATACGAACGAACAGCCGATTATCTCGGCTGAAACTTTAGTACCAGGCTTCATAACTTTCTGAAGTCGTCTTGCATAGCACCCAAATGTGAGTTTTGGTGAATTTATGCATTTTTTATCCGCTTTGGCGGGAACTGACACCAGAATGTCACGCCAAGACGAATGAAGCCGTACCGTGAGCCATATAGGCCTAATGTTGCCGTTAAAAATCTATAGCTGCGGTAAGGGGTCACATAAAAAAACCATAAGGGGCGCAAAAGGGACTTGCGATTTGCGGCCACTATGAGTAGGAACACGCCTCCTGACTGACCCAGACCGCGCGTGCGGTTCTGCCCGGAAAACTAAAAGTCTTGTAATTCCAAGGCATTTATCCGGTTCCCTCTACGGAGAGGTGGCTGAGTGGTCGAAAGCACCGCACTCGAAATGCGGCATAGGGGCAACTCTATCGTGGGTTCGAATCCCACCCTCTCCGCCAGACATCAAAGGCCGCCATGTGCGGCCTTTTTTGTGCAACAAACTGATCTGCATAGCTTTTTAAAAAAAGTCGCAAACTGGCAAGAGCTTACCGGTATCGCCACCCCCTGCCCTGCCGCATCCTCAGGGGCGTCTTCATGCACGGCGGCGGTCGATGAGCCCTGTGCATTTGAAAAGATGGGATATGAAATCCGCCACGCTGCACCGCAGAATCTGCCTTTTGAGCGTCACACGGAAAGGTATTATAAGGCCGCAATCCGGCCCGAAAAACGGGCGCGCTCATATTGCAGCGCAAAGATGAATTGCAACCTTGACATAAAAGACTGCGCCGCCATTCTTACCTGAAGTTGCGCAAATCTTTTGCGCCGCAATATCACGCCTTGCGGCGGCGCGGGCGGAATTGCGGCATGTCCGCCTTAGTGCCCGCCATGCCGGAAAAGTCGTTCAGGAACGGCACGAGGCCGTCATAAGGCATGGGTCTGGCAATGCCATAGCCCTGTGCCAGATCGCAGCCCATCGCCTGCAAAAGCGTAAAGGCGGCAGCGGTTTCGACGCCTTCAGCGGTCACCTTCATGCCGAGCCCGTGGGCCAGATCGATACTGGAACGCACCAGCAGGGCATCGCGTTTGCCGCTTTCGATCTCCATGATGAAGGAGCGGTCGATCTTCAGCTCATGGGCCGGAATCTGCTTCAGATAGGCCAGGGACGACAGGCCGGTGCCAAAGTCATCAATGGAAATTTCCAGACCGCTATCGACGAAGGTGTTGATGGCGGCCAGACCGATTTTGGGATCTTCGATGACGGCGGTTTCGGTAATCTCCAAACAGATGCGCCCCGCCGCCTGGCTGCACAGGCGCAGGGTCTGGGCGTTGAAGGCCTCATCCGACAGCAGACGGCCGGAATAGTTGATGCTGATGTCGAGATCAAAGCCTGCGTCCTTCAGGCGGCGCTGGTCATCGAGACAGGTCTGTAAGACCTGTAGTGTCAGATCACGGATCGCGCCGGTTTCCTCGGCGATGGCGACGAAACGCTGCGGCGACACGAAGCCGCGCTCGGTGTGATTCCAGCGCACCAGAGCCTCGGCCGAGGTGATGCGGCCTTCACGATAGCTGAATTTCGGCTGGTAATAGACCTGCATTTCGCGGTTTTGCAGGGCGGCGTAAAGCTGGTCGGTCAGCAGCAGGGTGTCGGCCAGTTCGGAATAGACGCGCGGATCGAAGCTGGCCACCTTGACCTTGGCCGCGCGCGCCTGATCGAGCGCGATCATGGCCCGCTCGATGCTTTCATCCGGTGCCTGACGCGAATTCGAAATGTGATAAAGACCGATACTGACCGCCACATCGAGGCTCTGATCCTCGGTCACCTTGATACGCTTGTCGAGCCGCGCCGCGATGGCGCGGGCCAGAGGCAGGGCCTGAGCCGCATCGCACGGGCTCAGGCACAGGCCCAGCGTATCGCCCGACAGACGCGCAATATAGGCATTGGCGAAAATGCCGACCAGAATATCCTGAAGACGCGCCAAAAGCGTATGGGCGTAATTGACGCCCCACACGGCGCGGATGTGGGTGTAACGATCAACACCGATGGCCACGATGGCCACACCGCCGTGTTCGGGTACGCCACCTTCATGCAGGGCGGCCAGATGATCTTCGAATGCCGAACGATTGGGCAGGCCGGTAGCGGCGTCGTTTTTGGCCAGTCGGGTAATGTCGCGCTCACGATCCTCGATCGAAATGGCCATGTCGTTGAAGGCCACGGCCAGATCCGACATTTCATCATGTGCTACCACCTCGACATGACCCGAACGGCCTTCGCGCAGGGCCAGCGCCGCGTCCTTCAGGGCCAGAATGGGCCGGGTCAGGGAGCGCGCCAGATAAAAGCTGGCCAGCACCACGAAGCCGAAGCCTAGGATGCCGATCAGCAAAAGACCGGTCAGCAATGGCGCATAGGCGGAGAGCGCCGCCTTGAGCGGATAGCTGAGCAGCAACACGCTCTTGGCGCCAATGCCCAGACTGGGCAAGGGTGTGGCGACGGCAATCACCGCGCCGCTGGGGCCGGAAATAATACTGGCCTCATGACTTTTCAGGCTCTGATCGATGAAGAAACTTAAGGAATTGCGCTCATAGCCGTGCGTCTGGGGCGACGATCCGAGCCACAGGCCGCCGCGCGTCTGAGTCAGGATGGAGGCGGTCAGCGGGATCGACGACAGGGCCTGCAAACGGTCCATTTCGGCCTGGTCGAGCCGTGAAGCAAACACCACCCAGCCCAGCCGGTCGGGCGCCATCACCGGGGCGGCCACCACCTGAAACGGCAGGTTATTAACGGCGAAAATGCCCGATTGCGGCGTATAGGCATCGCTGTTTTGCAGGGCGTCAGCCACCTTCTGCGCCAGAGCGTCATGGCTGCCGGCCATCGGCTGGCCGTCCGGCCCGATGACGAGGCCCGTATCGGCCTTCAGCCGCGCCTGCAAATTATCGAAAGCCGATTCCACCGTGGCCGTGTCATGGGTGGCCAGAGCCTGTTTGAAGCCGAAATCGCTTGACAGCAGCAAGGCATTGGTGGCCTGGGCGTCGGTGCGGTCGGTCCAGATGCGTTTGAAAACGCTGGCCGCGCTTTGCAACTCGTTCTGCACGGTGATGCGGGCATAGGACACCACCGCCACGTAACAGGCAAGCGCGATCAGCAGCAGGGCGATGGCGAAAAGCCCGCCATACATGACCGACAGCTTGGTGCTGAGACGCTTGAAAACCATGATACTCCCGTACGCTTTCGTTTACTGATGACCGGCTGGCATATTCATCGTCATGCGGGCACGCACGCTGACCGTGAAAGCCTGCGGCGGGTTGGCGGCGGAGATCGTGATGGCACGCGCCACTTCCTGACCGGGCGCGTCCATCAGCGGGTGCCAGACGGCAAGACGGCCATGCCCCTGCGGCAGGTTTTTCAGCACGATACGCCCCGTGGCGTCGCTGGTAGCGTAATAGGGTGTCGCCACCACGCGGATATAGGCGCTCATCGTGTCATGGATATTGCAGCCCAGCGCCTCGGTGCCGGTTTTGGTGAAGGTCTGGCTGTGGCTCTTGCCACGGCTGTACAGCGGAAACTGAAACGGCAGAACCGCCGAAAACGAATAGACGTGGTGATTGACCCGGTCATAATTGGGAAAATTG
The DNA here is from genome assembly GCF_030027245.1 of Asticcacaulis sp. EMRT-3. Lineage (NCBI taxonomy): Bacteria > Pseudomonadati > Pseudomonadota > Alphaproteobacteria > Caulobacterales > Caulobacteraceae > Asticcacaulis > Asticcacaulis carbonis. The sequence continues at coordinate 2,712,285 of NZ_JASERT010000001.1, read as the reverse complement.
ACCGTGGCGCCTTGCGGTATAGCCAGCACAAACGGATGAAACTGGATGTCCTTTTGCGACATGACGAATTTGGCCGAGCGATCCGCTGCCGTGATCACAGCACCGCCATCGGGCGTGTAGGTCACCACGGCGTCGCTGACCGGTTTGCCGCCTGCATCGACGATGCTGACGGCAAGATCGGCGGCATGGGCCCCGCAGGCGGCGGTGACGAACAAAAAAAGACTGGCGAGAAAAAACTTCATCTGTGCGGAATAACACAACAGTTATAAGACGAGGTTAAACCGGCGCGGCGCATTATCAACTGTGTCAAAATGCGCGATGCAAATTGACCAGGGGGTAGAAAATCAGCACTGCTGAGTTCGCGGTGGAGCGGTAAGGAGGCACTTAATGAGTGTATTGAGACTGAACGAATTCAAGGCCTTGCCAGGTCAGTTCGAGGCACTGGCAAAGCATTTCGAAGCCATTGTGGCGCAAATCCGCACAATAGACGGCAACCAATCCTGCGAACTTTTACTGAAGATGGCCGATGGTGCCTCTGATGATGAAGTGCTCGTGGTGATCGAGACGTGGGAAAGCCTCGATCACCATAAGGCTGCCGTTTCCGCCATCGATCCGGCGCAGTTGGCTGCCGTCATGGCCCTGCTCGACGGCCCGCCGAAGGGCCGCTATTACACGCCGCTAGAGCAACGAGCGTTTAATTTGACTTACAAATTGAATGCGAGATGCGGAAAAACGTAAAATGTAGAGAGCTGATCTGCGAGACTGTAACCGATGTCCAGAACCACCCCCGGCACGCTGTTCCTGTCGAAACTCGGCGCAGCCTTCGAGCTGCACGCCTATGATTACGATCCCGATGCGGCAAAGGTGGGTTTGCAGGCGGCGGAGGCCCTAAATCTCGATCCCGACGCCACCTTCAAGACCCTGATGGCTGAGGTGGACGGCAAGGCGGTGTGCGTGGTGGTGCCCTCGCCGCTTGAGGTCAGCATGAAGAAGCTGGCGGCAGCCTTTCATGGCAAGTCGGCGCACATGATGAAGGTGCCCGACGCCGAGCGCCTGACCGGCTATAAGGTGGGCGGTATCTCGCCGTTTGGCCAGCGTAAACTCACCCCCACCGCCATCGACGAAACCGCGCAACTGTTCGACCGCATCTATATCAATGCTGGCCAGCGCGGCCTTTTACTGTCCATTACCCCTGACGCCGCCGCCCACGCCCTCGATGCCCCGTTTGTCGATTTAATGGCCTGAAACCCTGAGCAAAAAAGCAAATTCATGGCGAAGAACCGCTTCGAGCCATGGATTTTCGATCTGGCCTCCGTGGGAAAGTACACTGAGCGTAGCGAGGGACTTTTCCACGGATAGGGATTAGCTGCCGCCGAACCAATTATAGCCTTGATCTTCCCAATAGCCGCCGGGAAAGACATTGGTGACGAAGATTTCGAGAATGTGCTTGGGATTCTTGTAACCCAGCTTGGTCGGCATACGCAGCTTCATCGGGAAGCCATACCAGGTCGGCAGGGTATGGTCGCGGAAGGTCAGGGTCAACAGCGTCTGGGCGTGCAGGGCCGTCGGCATGTCGATCGAGGTGTAATAGCCGTCGGCGCATTTGAAACCGACATATTTGCAGGTGATGTCAGCGCCGATCCTTTGCAGGAAATCTGAAAAGCGCACCCCGCCCCACTTGCCGATGGCGCTCCAGCCTTCGACGCAGATATGGCGCGTGATCTGCGATGTCTGCGGCAGGGCGTTCAGCATGGGCAGGGTCCACGGCCTGCGGTCGGCGATCTTGCCCGATAATTTGAGCTGATAGCTGGCCGGATCGACCACCGGGGCCTTGCTGATCGGATAAAAGGCATTGAATGGAAACGGATTGGTGATGTCGGCCTCGGAATATTCCGGGGCCATGTTGTTCGGCCCGAAAATCACGCCTTGCGCCTTGTCGTTGAACACCGAAATGCGCTTGAGGATGTCATGCACCGAGCCGTAATCCTTGATGATCACGCCGGTGGCCAGGGACAGCCCGCCCAGAGTCAGCACATTGCCGAGCAGGCGACGGCGGCCGGGGTCTTTCAACAGGCTTTCGGCCTCTTTCAGAATGTCGGCCTTGTCGGATTTGATGTCGTCGGGAATCTTGCGGTTCATTTTTAGAACGTTTCCCCGAAAAGTGACTTCACTTTTCGGATAAGGAAGAGTGACAAAACAAAAACTTAGATCAATCCATCAGATGATCGATCTAACGCCCCCACAGCATGGCCTTGATCGTTTTCGGCACCAGCAGGGCCATGACGACATGGACGAAAATAAAGGCCACCATAAAGCTCATGGCGAAGAAATGGACGCGCCTCGCCCCTTCATAGCCGCCAACCAGAACGCGCAGATACGGAAACTGCACCGATTTCCACAGCACCAGCCCTGAGATAATCAGCACCACCACATCGAGCATGGCCGCCAGATAGGCGACGCGCTGCACGGTATTGTAAATGCTGAGGTCTTCGTGGGCCAGCTTGCCGCGAGCAGCTTCCAGCAGGTCATGCACGAAGGCGCGCGGCGTGACCGGAAAGAATTTACGCGGAATGCGCCGCGTCAGCAGCCCGATGACGGCATACAAAAGCGCCGTGGCGAACAAGACCCAGATGGCGGCGAAATGCCATTGAATCGCTCCGCCCAGCCAGCCGCCGAGCGTGATGGTTTTCGGAATGCGAAAGCCCATAAAGCCCGTGGCATTATAGATCTGCCAGCCGCTCATGATCAGGATGATGATCGCCGCCGCATTGAACCAGTGGATCAGCCGCAGCCATAACGGATGAATACTCGGCTTGCCCATGCGTTTTTTGTCCCCCGTTTTCCGCAAATCTACCACACTATACGCGCCGCAGCCAAACGCGGTTACGGCGGGTAGCAAATTTTTGCACCTCGCTTGTCAGGAGACGAAAAGCGGCGCATAAATATTGACGTTAACGGAAAGATTGCCATGCCCCTCTCCGCCACCCGCCGTTTCCGACTGATCAACTGGTATCCGCCGATGATCGGTGCCGGTATCCGGGTGATCGACGCGGATGACAGCTTCACCACCCTCACAGTGGAAATGAAACTGCACTGGTGGAACAAGAACATCTTCGGCACCCAGTTCGGCGGCGCGCTCTACATGATGTGCGACCCGTTTTTTGTCGCCATCCTGATGCAGGGGCTGGGCCGCGACTACATCGTCTGGGACAAGGCGGCCTCGATCCAGTTTCTGCGGCCGGGACGCAGCGCCGTGCGGGCGGTGTTCCACATACCGCCCGCCGAAATCGCCCGCGTCCGGGCCGAAGCCGATGCCAACAGCAAGAGCGAACCCGAATATGATGCCGAGATCACCGACGCCACAGGCACGGTCATCGCCCGGGTGCATAAGGTGCTGCATGTCCGCCGCAAGGATGCGAAGCGGCCCTAAGGCAATTGCATCCCGCGCTGAACGCCGGTACGCGCCCCCACCTTGTCGAGCCAGGCCAGAATATGCGGGCGACTTTGCAGCATCGGCTCAATAACGTCCTTCACCCGTACGCGAAATTGCGCAAGCCACGGATAGATGGCGATGTCGGCAATCGAATAGTCATCACCGGCCACGTAAACGTGCGCGCCGAGCTGCTTTTCCAGCACATTGAACAGACGCCCCACTTCCTTCGTGAAGCGTTCGATGGCTGGCGTATTGGGCTCATCCTGAAGTGCGAAAAAGCCAAGCTGGCCCATCATCGGCCCCAGCCCGCCCACCTGCCACATCAGCCACTGGATGACCGTGTGGCGCTCTTTACCCGGCGGCAGGAACCTGCCGTATGTTTCCGCCAGATAGATCAGGATCGCCCCCGACTCAAACAGGCTTAAGTCCGTTTCGTCATCAATGATGGCCGGTATCTTGTTATTGGGCGAAATCTTGAGGAAATCGGGCGCGAACTGCTCGTCCTTGCCGATATTGACCGGGTGATTTTCATAAGGAATGCCCAGTTCTTCCAGCATAATATAGGCCTTGCGGCCATTGGGCGTGCCCCAGGCGTAGAGATGGATCATATGCGGCGCTCCTTGTTAAAAAACGAAACCCCCGGCAAATCGGGCCGGGGGTGCGGTGTCATTTAACCACCCAGGAAATCGGTCTTGCCGAGCGGCACGCCCGAATGGCGCAGGATGGCATAGGCGGTGGTGACGTGGAAAAACAGGTTCGGGATGGCAAAGCCGGTCAGATAGGAAAGGCCGGTAAATTCCAGCGTGCCCGACGGGAATTTCAGCAGCACTTCGCGCGATTCCACGCCGTCAAAGCCCTTGGCATCGACCGATGCGACGAAATCAATCGTCTTTTGCAGGCGTGCGTGCAACTCGGCGAAGCTCGTTTCATCATCAACATAGGACGGATTTTCCACCCCGCCGAGACGCGCCGCAATACCCTTGGCTGTATCGGAAACCAGTTGAACCTGCTTGGAAAACGGCAGCATGTCGAGCGCCAGGCGGGCATTCAGCACCACCTTTTCATCGACCTTCTTCTCTTCGGCCCAGGCCTCGGCCTTGCTGAGAATGGCCTTGAGATTATTGAGCGCACGCAGGACGATGGGTATCGACGCCTGATACATATTGATTGGCGCCTTAGCTTCCTGAGACATGGAGTATCCTTTTTTGTCGGTTGGAAATCGACATATGGGAAGCCGCGCCACAGTTGAAAGCGGACATGCGGTAAAAAATGCGGTAGTCTCCACTTGCGGCGCGCATTAGTAACTATTATTGTTACGCTTTAGTCCGCGATTCACCCAGGAACCTTCACCATGACAAAGCTCGCCTTCCGCTCGATCTTCGCCGCTTCGGCCTTCGCCCTGGCCCTGGCCTCGGCGCCCGCCTTCGCCGCCGACACCTATAGTTTTGATCCCACCCACACCTCGGTCACCTTCCAGTACACCCATTTCGGTTATTCGCACCCGACCGGCAAATTTATGGACGCCAAGGGTTCGGTGACGCTCGATGAAACCACGCCGGCCAATTCGTCGGTCGAGGTGTCGTTTGCCATTGATGGCGTCAATACCGGCGTCCCGGCGCTGGATGAACACCTGAAGAGCGCCGACTTCTTCGACGCCGCCAAGTTCCCCACCGCCACCTTCAAAAGCACCAAGGTGGAGCAGACCGGCCCCGACACCGCCAAGGTGACCGGCGACCTGACCATTCACGGCGTCACCAAGTCGGAAGTCCTCAATGTCAAGCTCAACAAGGAAGCCGTCAATCCGATGATGAACAAGAAGGGTGTGGGCTTCACCGCCACGGGCACCATCCTGCGTTCGGATTTCGGCATGAACAAATATGTGCCGATGGTCAGCGACCAGATCGACCTCTATATCGAAGCCGAAGCCTATTGATGTCGGCAGCGGCGGCCGCATCAGGCGGCCGCCGCACAGCCTTGCTTTTTCAAGGCGAGCGAGCCAAAATCCTCTGGTAAATTTATGCGCTTTCGGTGAGATGGACAGTCTCATATGAAAGGATCGCGCCATGTACGAACTGCATATCGGCAATAAGAACTATTCCTCATGGTCGCTGCGTCCGTGGGTGTTGCTGACGGCGCTTGGCCTTCCCTTTAACGAACATCAGCATTTTTTCACGCCCGACAATTCGGCCTTCCGGTCGTTTTCGCCCACCGCCCTTGTGCCCTGTCTGGTCGATGGTCAGGTCACGGTGTGGGATTCGCTGGCCATCGCCGAATATGTCGCCGAAGATCACCCGCAGGTCTGGCCGAAAAACCGGACGGCGCGCGCCTTTGCCCGTTCGGCGGCGGCAGAAATGCATTCCGGCTTTTCGGCCTTGCGCAATCTGTGCTCGATGAGTGTCGGTGTGCGCATCAAGCTGTTTGATACGCCGCCCGCCCTGATCCGCGACCTGGCGCGTATCGACGACATCTGGCGCACCGGCCTTAGCCAGTTCGGCGGCCCCTATCTGGCGGGCGGCGTTTTTACAGCTATCGATGCCTTCTATGCGCCGGTCGTGTTTCGCATCCAGACCTATGGGGTGGGCTTTGATCTCAGCCGCGAAGCGCGCGCCTATATTGACCGGATGCTGGCCGAACCGGCCATGCAGACCTGGTATCAGGCGGGGCTGGCCGAAACCGAACGCGATGCGCCACACGAAGCCGAAATCATCGCCTCAGGCGAGATGATCGCCGATTATCGCGCCGTTTAGAACGCGCGGCGCGGGCCGTTTTCTTCTCGCTATTGCGAAATAAACGGATTATAGGCTCGCCCACCATGTCCACAGCCGCCGCCGCGCCCGCCGCCAAGGCTCCGCATTTCGCGGAGTTTGTCGCCCTTATCGCCACCATGATGGCCCTGGGGGCGCTCGGTATCGATTCGATGCTGCCCGCCCTGCCGGTGATCGGGCGCGATCTGCACGTTGCCAGCCAGAACGACCTGCAATGGGTCATCTCGATCTATTTCATGGGTCTGGGCGTGGGCCAGCTCATTTTCGGCATCCTGTCGGACTGGCTGGGCCGCAAGCGTGTTTTGCTGACCGGTATCGCTTGCTATGTCGTGCTGGGGCTTGTGGCCGGACTGAGCGAAAACTTTACCATCCTGCTGGCCTTGCGCCTGATTCAGGGTATTTGCGCCGCCGCCTCCACCGTGATTGCCCGTTCGATCATCCGCGATCTCTATTCAGGCCGCCTGATGGCCAAGGTGACCTCGCTCAGCATCATGGTCTTTTTGATGGCGCCGGTGATGGCCCCCAGTTTCGGCCAACTGATCTTAAGCTTCGCACCGTGGCGGGTGATCTTCTTCGCCCTGTCGCTGATCGGCACGGCCACGGCCTTGTGGGCCTTTCTGCGCCTGCCCGAAACCCTGCCGCCCGAACGCCGCCACCGCCCCGATCTCGGCCATGTCCGGCGCGTGGGCTGGTTCGTCATCACCGAACCGGGCTCATTTTTCTACACCCTGGCCATCATGTTCCTGACGGGCGCCCTGCTCGCCTATGTGTCGCTGATGCCGCAGATCTTCACCGATGTCTTTCACAAGCCCGCCCTGATGGCGATTGTGTTTGCCTGTTGCGCCGGCACGATGGGCGTGGCCTCCCTGCTCAATGCCTCACTGGTGGAAAGGCTGGGCATGAAGCGCATCTCGCACGCCACCCTGTCGGCCTTCATCGTCCTGACCTTCACCCATTTCCTGTGGGCGGTCACCGGCCATGAAACCGTGCTCAGCTTCCTGATCTTGCAGTCGGCCACAATGGGCATGTCGAGCCTGTCCAATTCCAACTTCACCGCCGTGGCGATGGATCAGGTCGGCCATGTGGCGGGCACGGCGGCCTCGATCCAGGGCGTGGTGACGATGGTGGGCGGCGGACTGGTGGCTTCGCTGATCGGACAGGGCTGGAATGGCGGCGTATGGCTGTTGCCGCTCGGCGCGCTGCTCTGTGGCCTCGTCGCCATGACACTGGTGGTCACCGCCGAAAAAGGCCGCCTGTACCGGAATTAAAAGCCCTCTTTCACCTCGACAAAAATCGTGAGATTTGAGTCCAGTGGCAGGAGGCGAGCGAAGCGGATACTAAAGTACCTGCAAGCGATGACGACGCACCAATGGACCAAAGACCGCAGTGCAATTCTTCGGTGGCGACGCAAAAATCGTGAGATTTGAGTCCAGTGGCAGGAGGCGAGCGAAGCGGGTACTAAAGTACCTGCAAGCGATGACGACGCACCAATGGACCAAAGACCGCAGTGCAATTCTTCGGTGGCGACGCAAAAATCGTGAGATTTGAGTCCAGTGGCAGGAGGCGAGCGAAGCGGGTACTAAAGTACCTGCAAGCGATGACGACGCACCAATGGACCAAAGACCGCGATTTTTATTCGGAATCGTCGGCCAAACCCATAATATGGAACCCCGCATCGACGTGAACCACCTCGCCGGTGGTCGAGAAACCGAGGTCGGAGCACAGCCACAGGGCCGAACCGGCCACGCCCTCCATCGAGGTGGCTTCCTTCATGGCCGAGAACTGGCCCGACTTGGCGTGCAGGCCGCGCCCGCCGGAAATCCCGGCCAGGCTGAGCGTGCGCATCGCGCCCGCCGAAATGGCGTTGACGCGGATGCCCTTCGGCCCCAGATCGCGGGCGATATAGCGGGTAGAGGCTTCGAGCGCCGCCTTGGCCACGCCCATCGTGTTATAATTGGGGATAACGCGCTCGGAACCGAGATAGGTGAGGGTCACCATCGATCCGCCATTGGGCATCAGCTCGGCAGCGCGGCGCGCCGAATCCACGAACGAGAAGGCCGAGACGTTCATGGCCAGCAAAAAGCCCTCGCGCGTCGTGTTCTCGACGAAGGAGCCCTGCAATTCGTTCTTGTTGGCGAAGGCCACCGAATGGACAAGGAAGTCGATCTCGCCATAGATGTCCTTCAGCTTCGCAAAGGCGGCGTCCATCGACTCATCCGACGTCACATCGCATTCGATCAGGTGCCTGACACCGATCGATTCGGCCAGCGGTTGCACGCGGCGCAGCAGGCCCTCACCGAGATAAGAAAAGGCCATGTCGGCACCCTGCGCCGCCAGTTGGCTGGCAATGCCCCAGGCGATGGACTTGTCATTGGCCACGCCCATGACAAGGCCCTTCTTGCCCTTCATCAGGTCGCCTTTGGGGAAGTTCCATTCGTCTGACATGGGGAGTCCTTATAAATCTTCTTGGGACAAGATGAGCGTGCCATTGGTGCCGCCGAAACCGAACGAGTTCGACATGACGGTGCCGATCGGCCCGTCATGACGCTTCATCAGGATCGGCATACCGTCAAAGGCCGGATCGAGATGGTCGATATGGGCGCTTTCCGCCGCAAAGCCGTTTTGCATCATCAGCAGGCAATAGATGGCCTCCTGCGCGCCGGCTGCGCCCAGCGAATGTCCGGTCAGCGACTTGGTGGAGGAGATCAGCGGCATCTTGTCGCCGAAGACATCGCGCACCGCGCTCATCTCCTTGTCATCGCCCACCGGCGTTGAGGTGCCGTGCGGGTTGAGATAGTCGATGCGGCGGCCCTTCGCCTCTTGCAGCGCAATCTTCATGCAGCGCGCCGCGCCCTCGCCCGACGGGGCCACCATGTCATAGCCGTCGGAATTGGCGGCATAGCCGACCACTTCGGCAATGATGTTGGCCCCGCGCGCCTTGGCGTGTTCATACGCTTCGACCACCACCATACCGGCGCCACCGGCGATCACGAAGCCGTCGCGGTCGCGGTCATAGGCGCGTGAGGCCACGGCGGGCGTGTCGTTGAAATGGCTCGACATGGCGCCCATAGCGTCGAACATATCACTGAGCGTCCAGTCCAGTTCCTCGGTGCCACCGGCGAACACGATGTCCTGCTTGCCCATCATGATCTGTTCGGCGGCCGCGCCGATGCAGTGCACCGAGGTGGCACAGGCTGAACTGATCGAATAATTAACACCCCTGATCTCAAACCAGGTAGCCAGCGTGGCCGACGGGCCGGACGACATGGCTTTCGGCACAGCAAAAGGCCCGATGCGCTTGGGGCTCATCTTTTCGCGGGTAATGTCGGCGGCCTCGACAATCGCCTTGGTGGAAGGGCCGCCGGAACCAAAGATAATGCCGGTGCGCTCATGCGAGATCAGGTCTTTTTCGAGGCCGGCAGACGCAATCGCCTGTTCCATAGCGATATGGCCATAGGCTGTGCCCGCCGCCAGAAAACGCGCGGCGCGGCGGTCAACCAGCTTCGTCCAGTCCTCGATCTTCGGGGCGGCATGAACCTGACATTTAAAACCCAGCCGCGCATAGTCCTCGGCAAAAACAACTCCGGAACGGGCCTCGCGCAGCGAACGAGTCACCTCATCCGCGCCTGTCCCGATGGAGGACACGATCCCCAGTCCCGTTATGACGACTCTACGCATTCATCCGTCCTACTTCTGTATCTTGCATCCCTGTTGCGGTCTTTAACCGGCCCGCCCCTCTCGCGGAAGCCCCGCCTTTCTCGCGAAAGCAACCCGCCGGTCAGACCAGAGTCTTGGCATCGAACAGGCCGACGCGCAGACCCGATGCCTGATAAATAAGTTTTCCGTCGGCTTCAACAACCCCGTCGCCGATCCCCATGATCAATTTACCCGACATAACGCGCTTCATATCGATCTTGTAGGTCAGCCTCTTCACCTTCGGCGTCACCTGGCCGATGAACTTGACCTCGCCGACGCCGAGCGCCCGGCCACGGCCCGGATGGCCGAGCCAGCCGAGATAGAAGCCGACCAGTTGCCACATGGCGTCGAGTCCCAGACAGCCCGGCATGACCGGATCACCGATAAAATGGCATTCAAAGAACCACTGCTCAGGATTGATGTCCAGTTCGGCCTCGACATAACCCTTATGGTGCGAGCCGCCGGTCTGGGTGATTTCGGTGACGCGATCCATCATCAGCATGGGCGGCGCGGGTAGCTGGGCATTGCCCGGCCCGTACATCTCGCCGCGGCCACAGGCCAGCAGGTCATCATAGGAAAAGGACGAAGGACGTTCGCTCATGCGCTTTCAATGGCTCCGCGGCACACCGCGCCGTCCGCCGGCGCGATTTCGATGCGTGTTCAGAAATGAAATGATGCGTTACACGAGGGAAGGCGCGCGCTCAACCCTTTTACGGCGATTTCACGGCTGCGGCGTGGATGATGACTGCGAAACAGATAATCCCGACAGCAGGTTGGGGCGCTGACAGGCTGGCGCGCTTTGCGTTCCCCACAGATGCGCCTGCGGTGTCCAGCCCGTCACGCCGTCCAGCGAAATGCGGCACCAGTTCTTGTTGCAGGTGTCGAGTTCGGCCAGGGCGGCGGGCCGCAAGACCGCCTTGACCGTCGATTGCGCATCGGGTTTGGCATAGAGGTTGAGCTGCACGCCCGCCGGGGTCAGTACGGCGCGACGATTGCGCACCAGCCGCGTCGCCACCCAGGCCAGCCCGCCTTGCGAATCGCACACCAGCACCCAGTCTTTGGTCTCCGATATAACCTGCACGGGCAGGCCCGGTGCCTGATAGGCCCACAACAGCGCATTATCGAGGCTGGGGCCGTTACGGGCATTGACCTTCTTGGCGCGCAGCACCACCCAGCGCGGCACCGGCAGGCCAGAGGGCGTGTCATAGGCCGTCTTGTCGCCGGTATTGACCTTGCAGCCCTCAAGGCTCAGAAGCATCACGGAACCCAGCGACAACAGGCCCAGCAAAACGGCCAGCGAACGCAGGCTTTGCCCCCGGAACCGTTGCGCGAACCGTCTCAGGGCTTGAAAAGCGCGCAGCAAACGGCTTATGTGCGCGCAAGCCATCTTGATGGAGCCTTTGAGCGGGAAATAACACGGATCGGACATGAGAGGTCGGTTATGCGCCGTAAAAGAGCTGGATAATGAGAGGGAGGCAGACCTTGGCGGCTGCGTCTTTCAAAATCGGCGTCAAGGGTTCAAATTCGGTTAACAGAAGACTAATTGGTTCGGCAAAGAACCGGCGGAGCCACGCCGTTCAGGGGAAAGAACGGCGCGGCACCGGAAAAAGACATCATCCCCTGTAAAAGGCATTCATGAGCACTGCGAAACTCAAGGTCGTTCTCACCATCAAACTGCCCGATGCGGTCGAGACAAGGATGCGCGAGCTGTTCAACACCTCCCTGTGGCTGCACATGACGCCCATGCCGCGCGATCAGCTCATGGCGGCGGCGCAGGATACCGACATCCTGATCACCTCGATCAATGACCGCATCGACGAAGATTTCTTCAACGCCGCCCCGGAACGGCTGAAAATGATCGCCAATTTCGGCGTCGGCTATGACCATATCGACATCGTCAAGGCCGCCGATAAGGGCATTATCGTCACCAATACGCCGGGGGTGCTGACTGAAGACACCGCCGAGATGACGATGGGCCTGATCATGGCCGTGTCGCGCCGCTTCGTTGAAGGCGCCGAACTGGTGCAAAAAGGCGAATTTTCCGTCTGGTCGCCCACCTTCATGCTGGGCCGGCGCATCTATGGCAAACGCTTAGGCATTGTCGGCATGGGCCGCATCGGTCAGGCCTTGGCGCGCCGTGCCCGCGCCTTCGGCATGAGCGTCCATTATCATAATCGCAAACCCGTTTCGCCGCGCATCTCCGATGAGCTGGGCGCCACCTACTGGGACGATCTCGACCAGATGCTGTCGCGCATGGACGTGATCTCGATCAATGCGCCCGGCGGCCCCGGCACCCTGCACATGCTCAATGCCGAGCGTCTGGCCAGGCTGCAACCGCACGCCATCCTCGTCAATACGGCGCGCGGCCAGATCGTTGATGAAAAGGCACTGGCCGCCATGTTGCGCGATAAAAAAATCGCCGGTGTCGGGCTGGACGTTTACGAACGCGAACCGGCCATCAATCCCGAACTGATCGGCCTGCCCAATGCCGTTTTGCTGCCGCACATGGCGTCTTCGACCATCGAGGCGCGTCAGGATATGGGCGACCGGGTGATCCTCAATGTCAAAACCTTTCAGGACGGCCACCGCCCGCCGGACCGGGTGATCCCGGCCATGCTGTAGGCTTTCGGCGACGGAACCTGATTGCGAAAGCGTATAATTGCGCATAAATGATCAATTATGCGCAATCGTCTCAGTCAGGATCCGCCATGCTTCGCTATGCCCTCCCTATCGCTCTCGTCTTCATGGCGCAGTCGGCGTCTGCCGCGCCCGTCACGGCCACCGCCACAGATGGCCGGATCACGCTCGATAACGGCCTGATCATAGCGGTCGTCGATACCACGACCGGGCAGGTGACCTCATTTCAGCAGTTGGGCGACCACCCGATGGAACTGATCGCCAAGGGCCAGTCGCTGTACTGGGACGCCAATGGCGAGCCGGATGCAGCCCCCGCCGGTGTCGATGTGCCCAAAAAAGGCTATTTCCGCCCGCCGCAGCACGCCGGTCTGGCGAAACTGGCCAGCGCCACGCCCGATCAGGCCGATGTCGAGGTCGATACAGGCCCAACGCCTGCCTTTCCGTTCGCCGTCGCATATCATTTCGTCATGAAGCGGGATTTAAGCGGCCTCTATGCCTATGCGGTGCTGCGCCATCCCGCCGACCAGCCCGCCGCCACCCTGTACCAGACGCGCTTTGTCTTCCGCACGGCGTCTGATGACGCCATTTTCAACTACTGGACGGTGGGGCGCGGCAAGACGATCCGCATCCCGCGCGCCGGTATCGTCAATAAGGTGACCGACGCCACCTGGCTGCTGGCCGATGGCACGGTGAAGACCAAATATCTCAACTCGGTCTATTTCGCCAAAACGCCGGTTTACGGCACGATTGGCGTGCAGCCTTCTGGCAGCCACGGCATCTGGATGATCGAGCCCTTCGGCGATTACCATAATGGCGGCCCCAGCCGTCAGGGCCAGACCGTCCACGATGATGTGCTGCTGCGCGTGGTGCAGGACACCCATTTCGGCTCATCGCCCGTCAAGGTGGCGGCGGGCGAGGGGTGGAGCAAGGCTTACGGCCCCTTCCTGATCTATGCCGACCGCGCCGCCAGCCCCAATGCCCTGTGGGACGATGTTGACCGCCAACTGGCCGCCGAGCGCGCCCAGTGGCCCTATAGCTTCGTCACCGCGCCCGACTATATCAAGGCGCGCGGCCAGGTCAGCGGTCAGGTGCTGCTCGATGGCAAGGCGCCGCAGAATGCCCAGGCCATCCTGTCCGACCCCGACCCGAAGATCGCCTGGACGGCGCAGGCCAAGGGTTATAACTACTGGTCGAACATCAAATCCGACGGCAGCTTTGCCATGAACCATATCGTGCCGGGCGATTACACCCTTTACATCGATGGTGCCGACCAGCCCGACGACTATGTTCAAACACATGTTCATATCGCAGCGAACCAGACCGTCCGTCTGCCCGCCATCGACTGGCGCAGCGAGACGCATGGCCAGACCCTGTGGCAGCTAGGCACCTTTGATCGCACGGCGGGCGAATTCCGCAATGGCGATGATGCGCGCGGCTACCAGATGTTCGCCCGCTATCCGCAGCAGTTCCCGCACGATGTCGATTTCACCATCGGCAAGAGCGACCCGAAAATCGACTGGAACTATGCCCAGTGGTCATGGTACGCGCAAAATCCGGTCTGGCACCTGCGTTTCAAGGCACCCGCCCAAAAAGGACAGGCCACTCTCACCGTCGGCATTGCCTCGGCCCAGCCCGCCCACGGCAAGCTGACCGACGTGCATGTGGCGCTTAATGGCCATGAGATCGGCGTCATCGCCCTGCCCAAAACCGGCACAGCCGGTTATCGCGGCGGCGATCAGGATTCGCCCTATCATGTCGTGCGCTTCACCTTTGACGCCAGCCTGATCCAGCCCGGCTCCAATGACCTGACCTTCGGCTTTGCCAGCGCCCGGCCCTTTCCGCCGGCCAGCACCTATGCGCCCGCCGCTGAAACTGACGATGACGACGCCAAACCCGGCATGAAGAGCCCCGGACAGCTCATGTATGACGCGATCCGCCTCGAAGTGGCCCCTGAATGAAAAAGCCGCAACTTTTTCACAGGTTTCGGCAATTTGGCTCTTGCAAACCCTTCTGCCATCCGTCATAAGGCCCGCCTCTCCGGCGAGATCACGGCCTTAAACCACGGTCTTGCAAATGGAATGAGCGGGCGTAGCTCAGCGGTAGAGCGCCACCTTGCCAAGGTGGATGTCGAGAGTTCGATCCTCTTCGCCCGCTCCAATTCCTGAAAGGTTTGAGCCAGCCTCACCTTTCAGGAAAAGCCTCCCTTCATTCTGAGGCCGATATTCCCCCTTACGGGTCTTTGCCCGCCGCTTTACCCATATGGGCAGAATTCGCTTGCATCGCGCGCCGGGTATGATTTTTGCTAGGGTCAGGGCCGGGGCCGGACTCTGTCGCAAAATGGCGCGGAGCCGTCCCTTGACCGTGTGGCAGGGGATTTTTGAGTATGTTGTTGCAAAGCGAGCATGATCTGGTGGCTCTTCTGGCTGTCGCCGCCTTCATTCTGCTTGCCCTGTCGATTCTGGGCGGTGCCCTGGCGGCGCTCAAATCGTTTCAGGTGCGCCAGTTTCAGGATCTTTTGTTCAAGGCCGAGCGCAAGATCGACACGCTGGAACGGCGCATGTTCAATGTGCTCAATGCTGTGCCGGTGGCGCTGGTCGAAACCGACGCCACGGGCAAGTTCACCTTCGCCAACAAGACGGCGCATCAGCTTCTGGGCCGCAAGGATTCCGAACTGGTAGGCCTGCGCTTTCATTCCGCCACCTGGGGCATCACCTATCCCGATGGCCGCGTCATCCCCGCCGACCTCCTGCCGATCGCCCGCACCCTGCGCGGCCAGACGGTCAAGGGCTTTCAGCATATGTTGACCAGCTATGGCTCGCGGCAGAAGCTGCTGGTGTCGGTCACCTCCATGCCGATCATGAACGGGGTGGGTGAGGTGATCGGCTCGACCTCGGCTTTCGTCGAACTCGAAACCTCGAACGGCGAAGGTATTGACGATCTGAACGGCCTGTGGCGCGGCCACTGGTTCGGTGCGGCCACCGTGCCCTTATGGGGGCTAGACGCCAAAGGCCAGATCGCCGACATCAATCCCGCCGCCTGCGCAGCCTTCGGCCTGACGCGCGATCAGGCGCTGGGCCGCAACTGGACGCAGATTTTCGTGGCCGACGCCGATTTCCAGAGCGCGCTTGACTATCTGACCGGCGTACAGGACGAGACATCCTCTCACCATGCCTCCGTCAGCCTCAGCCTGAAAGCCGCAGATGGCGAGGCCCTGTCGCGCGTCACAGCATGGGTGGTGCAGACCCATGAGGGCGGCGAGCGCGGCCTGACCGTGATGGCCCAGCCATCATGGGATAGCGATGCCGCGCGGCCTTCCGTGACGCAGCTCAATGCCGACGAGGCGCAGGAACTGACCGATCACCGCGAAACCGAACGCGCCCGCGCCGATCTCGGCGTCGGGGTGTGGCACTATGATGCCGAGGCCGATACGATTGTCGAGGATGAAGGGATGCGCCGGCTGATCGGGCGCGCGGTCGAAGGCGGCCCCACCCTGATCGCCGATGAAGATCAGGCCCGCGCCGATGCCGCCTTTACCGATCTGATGAGCGGGGCGCGTCAGGAGATCGCACTCGATATTGCCGTGGGCGACCTCCAGGGCGGGCAGCGCTGGATCACGCTCAAGGGCCGCTCCACAACCGATGCCGATGGCAAGCCGCGCATTTTCGGCGTCGCCTTCGATACCACAGCCTGGCATGGTGCCGCGCCCCTGGCGGAACCGACCACAGACAAGCGTGACGACGCCCACCAGGCCGTGATCCTGGCCGCCGTCGAGGCCGCCGTCGAGGCCGCTGTGGCCGAGGCGGATGCGCGCCACCGGCAGGCGCTCGAAACCGCCCTCGCCGAGGCCGCCGCCGCCCACAGCGATGACATCTACAACTGGCGCGAAGCCCCGCCCCCGCCGCCAGAACCCGAATTAAAGCCGGAGCCCGTGATCATCCGCGAAGCCGATCCGGCGGTCGTGGCCGAAAACGCCGATCTCCGGCAGCGCCTGCAAGAGCTGGAAAGCGACCTTGCGGACATGCGTGCCGCGCGCAACGCCTTGCAGGTGGAACTGAGCGACCTGCATACAGCCCGCCAGACGCCGCCGGAACCACCACCCGCGCCCGATTACAGCGCGCATGAGGCCCGTATCGAAACTTTGCAGGCCGAACTGCGCCAGTCGCGCGATCTGCTGGCCGTACTGGAACGGCGCTATACGGCGCTGGCTGAAACACCGCCGCCTGAGCCTGATGTCAGCGTCTGGGAAGCCCGCGTGGCCGCCGCCGAAGCGCGCGCCGCCAAATTGCAGGCCGCCCATGATGATGCCCAGGCTAAGCTTCAGGCCCAGTTACAGGCCCAGCTTCAGGCCCAGCTTCAGGCCCATCTCGAAAAGCCCGCCGCCATCGATCCGGCGTTTGAGGCGCGGCTGAAGGCCCTGCAAGCGTCGCTGAACGACGCGCAACAAGAGGCGGAAAGCTCCCGAACCCGGCTCGATCAGCTCAGCGAGGCGCTGAATCAGGCCCAGAAATTTGAAACCGTCGGTCGCCTGACCGCCGATGTGACGCAGGATTTCGCCCAGATGCTGGCTGTCATCAATGGCGCGCTGGAGGTGATGGCCAAACAGGACAGCAGCCCGGACAATGTGCGCCGTCTCTCCGAAGCGGCCCTGGCGGCGGGCAAACGCGGCGAACGCCTGACGCGGCAATTGCAGGCTTTTCAGTCGGAAGAGTTTTAAGCCGCATAATTCGGTAGCCTGAAATAGCCAACCTCACGTAAGATGGGCCATAAGGTTTTCACGCACGGCGACATGGCACGGTTCGGTTTCAAGGCAGAGGATTTGCGGCTGTGGTCGCTGGTGACGGCCACGGTGCGGCCGCAAAAAGCCACGCGCCCCGCAAAGCCCGCCGCGCCAAAAATCGAAACACCTGAAATCGAAACCCTGAAATTATCGGGCATGCCACCGGAAAAGAGCGTCATGTCTGTGTCTCCTCCCCCATCTGGGGGAGGGGGACCGCGAAGCGGTGGTGGGGGCTTTCCGCTCACCCCGTTCAATATCGGTCAGGCGGTCAAGCCCGCTTCCGGCTTTCGCATCACCCGCGCGGCGGATATTGCGCCCGACCCGATCGAGCCGAAACGCAAGCGCCGCATCAGCCGCGAACGCGACCCGATTGAGGCGCGGCTTGATCTGCATGGTCTGAACAGCATCGCCGCCGAAACCCGGCTGAAAGCCTTTGTGCAGCAGGCCTATGCGAATGATTATCGCGCCATTCTGGTTATTACCGGCAAGGGTATGGCCGAAAACGGCATATTGAAGCGCTATGCGCCGGAATGGCTGTCCGATCCGGCCCTGGCCCATATCGTCGCCGGGATTTCACAGGCCCATGCCCGCCACGGCGGCTCTGGTGCCCTCTATGTGGCGCTGAAACGGCGGCGGATTTAGGACTATCATAGAAAATTCACGTCAGGACGAGGCGAAACTGATGTTTTTCGAGAACCGGAGCGGAGCGTACTCAAGTACGTGAGCACCGGAAGCGTAGAAAAGCGTCAGTTGCAGACCGGCCTCACGTGAATTCAAACCAACGCTGCTTCCTTCGCCAGGCCGGCGAGGCTAACCAGCGGGCGCGGGCCGAAATGCGCAATCACCTCAGCGGCGGCCAATGAGCCCAGTTGCGCGCAGGTTGCGACGTGCAAACCTTGCGCCAGCCCATACAGAACGCCCGCCGCATACTGATCGCCCGCCCCGGTGGTATCGACCACCTTCGCACACGGCGCGGCCTTGACCACCTGCACACTGTCGGGGCCCGCCACCACCGAACCTTTTTCGGAGCGGGTGATGAAGGCGAGTTCGGTCTTGCCGCGCAAATAATGCACAGCCTTGTCGAAATCATCGGTCTGGAACAGGCCCAGCAATTCGGCCTCATTAGCGAAAACGAGATCGATATGGCGGTCGATAAAGGCCAGCAGGTCTTCGCGCCAGCGGCTGACCACAAACATGTCCGACAGGGTGATCGCCGTCTTGCGGCCCGCCGAACGGGCGATCTGGGCCGCCTTGGCAAAGGTTTCGCGGCCAGACGGCGTATCGAACAGATAGCCTTCGAGATAGGTAATCTGCGAAGCGCGGATCAGGTCGGCATCGAGATCGGCGGGGCTGATCAGGGCCGCGGCACCTAAGAAGGTTGCCATCGTGCGCTGGCCATCCTTCGTCACATT
Source organism: Asticcacaulis sp. EMRT-3 (assembly GCF_030027245.1). Lineage (NCBI taxonomy): Bacteria > Pseudomonadati > Pseudomonadota > Alphaproteobacteria > Caulobacterales > Caulobacteraceae > Asticcacaulis > Asticcacaulis carbonis. Next base: position 2,693,565 of record NZ_JASERT010000001.1, on the reverse strand, counting down.
GATCAGGCAGCGCCCGGTCGAAACCGGATCATCATGCAGCACCGGCGTGCGGAAGGTGACGCCCATCGTCTTTAGATCATGGCTGAAAAACTCACCCAAACTGTCGTGCGCCACCTTGCCGATATAGGCGCATTTCGCCCCGAATGAGGCCGCACCGGCAATCGTATTGCCCGCCGAACCGCCCGACGCCATCTCGCTGTCGCCCATCACATCGAACAGGCTGTGGGCGCGGTGCTGATCGATCAGCGTCATAGCCCCCTTATGCAGGTCGTGGGCCTTCAGGAAGGCTTCATCGGCAGAGGCCTGTACATCGACAATGGCGTGGCCGACGGCGGTGATGTCATAGTTCAGCGTCATGTCCGGCTTTCAAAAATTCCGTTTGCAGATCGTTATCCTATGGATCAATAAAGAGTCGATGAGCAAGCGTTTATTGATCCTGACCCCGAACCCCGACCACCCCTCGCATCATGGCCGCTGGCCCTATGTGCTGGACGCCTATCGTGAGGCACTGGCCGGACTCGACCTTGAAATTCACGACCAGCCGTGGTCGGATCCGGTGGCCGAAGGTTACGACCTGATCCTGCCGCTGGTGGTCTGGGGCTACCATAATGCGCCCGATCAATTTCGCGCCGTCATGGCCGGATTTGAAGCGCGGCACTTGCGCGTTTTCAATCCGCCGGAGATTGTGAGCTGGAATGTCGATAAACACTATCTGCACGATCTGGCGCAAGCCGGGGTGCGCATCGTGCCCACCCTGTTCGTCGATCAGCTAAACGATGCCGAAGTGGCGCGCGCCCGCGCCGATTTCGGCCAGACCGCTCTGGTGCTTAAGCCGCAAATCTCGGCGGGTGCGAAAAATACCCTGATCTGGCAAGGCGATCTCCTCCCCCGTTTGGGGGAGGGGGACCACGACGTGGTGGCGGGGGCCATCGCCGCCCTGCCACCCGATGGCCCGGCCATGATCCAGCCCTATATGCCGGCCATCGCCTCAGAAGGCGAATGGTCGCTGATCTTCTTTGCCGGTGAATTTTCCCATGCCGTGCTGAAAACACCGAAAAGCGGTGATTTCCGCTCTCAGCCCGACTATGACGCCAATCTGCGTGCGCTCGAACCGCCGCCCGAAGCGATGGCGCTGGCCATGCAGGCGCTTGATTTTATCGGCCCGGACCGCCTGCTCTATGCCCGCGTCGATATGGTGCGTGCCGAAGATGGCGGCTTCTGCCTGATGGAGCTGGAACTGATCGAACCCGACCTCTACCTGGCCTATGATCTCGAAGCCTCAATGCGCTTCAAGGATGCGGTCGAACGCGCCCTGCATACGGGCTGTAGCTGCCACTGATTTTTGCCACGAAACATCTGCGCGAAGCGCCTTATCGTCCGATCACTGCAATTATAAGACTGTGAACCACGGAAAACACGGATCGCCGCTATCGCGGCGGCACGGATGAAAAGTGCAAAATCGTGGATGGCAGAAACGATACATTTTTCTTATCCGTGTCATGGCCGCAGGCCATGATCCGTGTTTTCCGTGGTTCAAATCCTGTCTTACAGCCCGATCTTCGGGCACAGATCGCTGACGATGCAGCTCAGACATTTCGGGTTGCGCGCCACGCACACATAGCGCCCGTGCAGGATCAGCCAGTGATGGGCGCGGGTCAGCCATTTTTTCGGAATGACCTGCATCAGTTGCGCCTCCACCTTGTCGGGTGTGGTGGCCGCCGCATCAACCAGCCCCAGCCGGTGCGACACGCGAAACACATGGGTATCAACGGCGATGGCCGCTTCGATACCCAGCTCATTAAGCACCACACTGGCTGTCTTGTTGCCCACCCCCGGCAGGCTGAGCAGGCCCGCCCGGTTGAGCGGCACCTCACCGCCATACTGGTCGATCAGAATACGACACAGGGCCATCACATTCTTCGCCTTGTTGCGATAGAGCCCGATGGAACTGATCATCTGCATCAGACGATCTTCGCCGAGATCGAGCATTTTTTGCGGCGTATCAGCCAGCTTAAAGAGCGGCGCTGTCGCCTTATTGACCGCCTTGTCGGTGGTCTGGGCCGACAGCGCCACGGCCACAACCAGGGTGAAGGTGTTGACGAAATCAAGCTCGGTCTTCGGTTCGGGCTTGTCGTGCTCGAAGCGTTCGAACAGTTTTTTGATCAGGGCGGGACTGGGTTTGGCCATGCCGTCAGGTTGGGCGAGAATCAGCTTTGCCGCAAGCGGTCACTCTCTTATAAAGGCTAAACCTTGTTCGTCAGGACATGATGCACCGTCCGTTTTTTTCAGTGAGTCCGCACATGGAATTTTCCGACCGCCCCTTTTTCGAACGCGCCAACGCCTTTATCGAACAGGCCAACCAGTTCGCCGCCAAGGCGCCGGCGGATCGCGTCAGCCTGTCGCTGATCCACGCCGCCGCGCGTTTTCATGTCTGGCTGTGGGCCGCCAGCAGCCAGACCGCCGCCGAACTGAAAAGCCGCAAGGAGAATGCACGTGAGCTTTATCTGCGCGAATGCCAGCAAATGTTCGACAAGCAGTTCGACGAATATGCCAGCAATTTCGACCGCTATATCGCCGCCCCGCGCGAAGCCGAACAAAAGGCCAATCAGCCGGGATAGGCTTACAGGATATAGCGGCTAAGATCGGCGTCACCGGCGATTTCGCCGAGGCGCTGACGCACATAATCCGCATCGATCTTCACCGTCTGGCCCGCCATGTCGGAGGCGGTGAAGCTCAGATCCTCCATCACCTTTTCGATGACGGTGTGCAGGCGGCGCGCGCCGATATTTTCGACCTTGGCATTGACCGTGGCGGCGGCCTCGGCCATCGCCGCGATGGCGCCATCATCGAATTCCACCGTCACGCCTTCCGTGGCCATCAGGGCCTGATTCTGCTTGATCAGATTGGCCTCGGTTTCGCTTAAAATTCGGCGGAAATCGTCTTCGGTCAGGGCCTTCAGCTCAACGCGGATCGGCAGGCGACCCTGCAATTCGGGCAGCAGGTCGGAGGGCTTGGCCACATGGAAGGCACCCGATGCGATGAACAGGATATGGTCGGTTTTCACCGGCCCGTATTTGGTGGCCACCGTCGTGCCTTCGATCAGCGGCAGCAGGTCGCGCTGCACGCCTTCGCGCGACACATCGGCCCCGCCGCGATCCTGACGCGACGCCACCTTGTCGATTTCATCCAGAAAAACAATGCCTTCGTTTTCGGCCAGTTTCAGCGCCTCGGCGGTCAGGGAATCCTGATCGAGCAGCTTGTCGGATTCCTCGGCAATCAGGCTGGGCCATGCCGCCTTCACCGTGGTCTTGACCGTTTTTTGCCGGTTGCCCATCGCTTTCGACAGCATATCGCCGAGATTGAAGGCCCCCGCCGCCTGCTGGCCGGGAATCTCCATAAAACCGACCGGAGAACCGGTTTCGGCCAGCGAAATCTCGATCTCACGCTCGTCCAGTTCGTTATTGCGCAGCTTTTTGCGAAACGAATCGCGCGTTGTCGCCGCCGCCGTCTGGCCCACCAAAGCGTCGATCAGCCGTTCCTCGGCCTGATGTTCGGCCTTGGCGCGCACACCGGCGCGGTTTTTCTCACGCACCATCAATATGGCCGATTCGACCAGATCGCGCACAATCTGCTCGACATCGCGCCCGACATAACCCACCTCGGTGAACTTGGTGGCCTCGACCTTCAGGAACGGGGCCTGAGCCAGTTTGGCCAGACGGCGGGCGATCTCGGTCTTGCCGACGCCCGTGGGCCCGATCATCAGGATGTTCTTCGGCGTGATTTCATCGCGGATGGCGGCATCGGTCGCCTTGCGCCGCCAGCGGTTGCGCAGGGCCACGGCGACGGCCTTCTTGGCCTCGTTATGACCGATGATGAAGCGGTCGAGTTCGGAGACGATTTCACGGGGAGAAAAGGTGGTCAAGAAAGTCGTCCTTCAAATTTCAATATTTGCTGACGCATAGCTTTCGAACAAATTTCTGTTTTTTCCAATGGGTGGCCATCTGGCCAGATCAGGCTGGCCTTAATGGCCGCGATCTTGAGCGCCTTTACGTCCGGTACGCGACTGTAGGCCCATAATTTCCAGCGCGGTACGGCATAGGACCAGTAAAGCCAGGCAGGCGCCATAGCCACCAGCCCCATCATTAAAATCAGAAACAAGGCCATCGGCAAGGATGGGTTATAAGTCAGCTTAATAGCATCCAGAACAAAGCCTTCCCCGGCAAAAACGCCGAGCATGATAACGACTACAGGCAAGTTGATTACCAGTTGCCCCAATCGTACTGCCGATTGTGGTGTCATGACTGCCTGCCTTCATATTCAAGGATTCGGCGTTTATCTTCGGGTGAGCAGATTTCGATCTTTTCTCCCAGACTATTGCCCTGCGGGATCAGCTTCATCGCCACGGCCATTTCGCGCAAATGCGGCGGATTACCGACCTGCGGATAGGCCCACAGCTTCCAGCGCGGGCTTGCGATGGCGCGATAAAGCACGCTGAGCGGCCAGCCCAGAACGCCGATCAGCAGCGAGATTTCCGGCCACGGTTTGGGCAGCACATTGCCGGGAAAGATGATCAAAGCCTGCCCCCACAGGGCCAGCAGGATCAGGGTAGCGGGCATTTTCACCGCCAGCCGCGCGCGTTGCAGGGCGTCTTCGACCAGAATCATAGGCTTTCCAGTGTCAGATGATCATTAGTGTAAACGCATATGCTGGCCGCGATCTTCATCGCCTTGCGCGCGATTACCTCGGCATCGGGCTCATAGTCCAGCAAAGCGCGCGCCGCCGACAAGGCATAGGTGCCGCCCGAACCGATAGCCGCCACCCCGTCTTCCGGTTCCAGCACATCGCCGACGCCGGTCAGCGTCAGGACGTGGTGCGCATCAGCCACCAGCAGCATGGCCTCTAAGCGGCGCAGGTAACGGTCGGTGCGCCAGTCCTTGGCCAGATCGACGCAGGCGCGCGCCAGTTGGCCGGGAAACAGTTCCAGCTTGGCTTCGAGCCGTTCCAGCAGGGTAAAGGCGTCGGCGGTGGCCCCGGCAAAGCCGACCAGCACCTTGCCACCCGCCAGGGTGCGCACCTTTCTGGCCGCGCCCTTGACGATGGTGGGGCCCATCGACACCTGACCATCGCCGGCGATGACGGTCTTGCCATTATGACGCACGGCAACGATGGTCGTGCCATGCCAGTTGGGAAAATTATGATCGGTCATGGATGTGTACTTGGCCGTTTTGGCGTTGCGATTCAAGTAGGGGAATGCCATTTGCGATGAAAGAGGAACCCTCATGACCGCTTTGCCCCTGACAGACGACGAAATCGACCGCTATGCCCGCCATCTGGTGCTGAAAGAGATCGGCGGCGCGGGCCAGATGAGGCTGAAGGCCGCCAGGGTGGCGCTGGTCGGCATGGGCGGCATCGGCGCACCGGCGGCCCTTTATCTGGCGGCGGCGGGCGTGGGCCAGCTTGGCCTGATCGACGACGACCATGTGGCCTTAAGCAATCTGCAAAGGCAGGTTCTGTTCGCCACGCGCGACATAGGGGCCAGTAAGGCAGAAATGGCCGCGACGCATCTCGGTGACCTCAATCCGAATTGCGATTGCCATGTGCATCGCCTGCGTCTCGATGAACATAATGCGGCGGACGTGCTGGGCGGCTATGATCTGGTCATCGATGGCTGTGATAACTTCCCGACGCGGCTGCTGGTTAATCGCGTCTGTCATGCGCTGGGAAAGCCGCTCATCTCAGCGGCGATCGGGCGTTTTTCCGGGCAGTTGGCGACATTTACAGGCTCCGCCTGCTATCAGTGCCTTGTGCCCGATATACCGCCCGACGCCGAAACCTGCGAACGTGTCGGCGTGATCGGCGCTCTGGCGGGGGTGATGGGCACGCTGGCGGCGCTGGAAGCGATCAAGCACATCACCGGTGCGGGCGAAAGCTTAAGCGGACGGCTGCTGATCTTCGACGGCCTGAGCATGGACAGCCGCATCGTCAAACTGTCCGCCGATCCGGCCTGCCCGGTGTGCGGTGCCGACCAGTAGAGCGTCATGCCAAAAAGTGGATGCCACTTTTTGGAAAAACATGATGCGTAAGCAAAGACTTAGAGCGAGATGACGAGTCTATCTAAAGTCATCTTGCTCTAAAGCGTGATGATTGGACTTGGAACCTCTTCCTCCCCCCTCTCCCTGCGAAGCGGGGAGAGGGGGGAGCCAAGCGCAGCGAAGGCGACCGGGTGAGGGGCATTCTTTATAGGTCTGCCAGACCCCTCATCCGGCCTTCGCTGCACTCGGGCCACCTTCTCCCCTCTCGAGGGGAGAAGGGAAATCAGGCGATACAATCTCATACCGTCATAGTCTAAGCCTTGCCGAACGCCTCGCGCAGCTCGTCCTTGGCTTTTTCAAGCACCTTGCGCTGGCCTTTACTCAGATTATCACCGGCCCGATTGATGTAGAAGGTCAGCATCGACATGGCCGAGCGATAGGGGCTCGACTTGCGGCGGTGGCTGGCCTCGGCTGAGTGTTTGAGCGACAGGGCGATCTTATGCGGATCGTGCGAGGTGAAGATGTTTTTCTTGGTGTCCATCGCATCGGAATGCTCCGTGACCTCGTGTGACCATGTCTTTTGCGGCATGGCGAAATCTCCTTTTATCGGCGGATGCGATCACGAGCCTATGTCATGCGGAATGAAACGACGATGCGCAGACTTGGATGCACCCGTTAAATTCAGGCAAAAAGTCTTGATTTGTACATACAATATGTATTAACATACAATATGTTTGAATGGGATGAAGCCAAGAACCGGCGCAATATTGAAAAGCACGGCATCAGCTTCGCCACGGCAAGCCGGATTTTTGAAGGGCCGATTCTCTCCGCAACCGATACGCGCCAGGACTATGGCGAAACGCGACAGCTCAACCTCGGCAGGATCGACGGACGGGTTGTTCTTCTCGTTGTTCATACAGATCGCGCCGGGAAAATCCGCATCATTTCCGCACGGCGCGCCAATTACCGCGAAAGGCAGGCTTATGAAAACGCATTCCGATAAGGCCCTGATGTCCGCAGAACTGACGCCCACAGAACTGACGCCCACAGAACTGGCCGCCCTGCCCGATAGCGACATCGACTATAGCGATATTCCGGAACTGGATGATGATTTCTGGAAAAGCGCCAAGGTCGTCATGCCCGAAACCACCCAACCGGTTACGCTGCGCGTCAAGTCCTCGGTACTCGAAGCCTTCAAGGCGACAGGCAAGGGCTACCAAACACGCATGAATGCCGTGCTGGAATCCTATGTGCGCAGCCTGAAGCATGACCATCGTTAGACAATCTCCGTCTTTTCCTGTATAGCCGCGCCCATCCCCGAAATCCGAGTATCCCGCCTTGGCCCATACGCTTGACCTGTCCGCAAAGCCCGCTGTTTCGCCCGCTGTAAACCTCAGCGGCCTGACGCGCGCCGGTCTGGCCGAGGCCCTGACGGCATCGGGTGTGGTGGAACCGCGCAAGGCGCGGATGCGCGCCAGCCAGATCTGGCGCTGGATCCACCATTATGGCCTCACCGATTTCGACGCCATGACCGACATCGCCAAGGAACAGCGCGCCCTTTTCAAGGAAAAGTTCAGCCTGGCCCGCCCGGAAATCGTCGAGCGTCAGGTATCCAAGGATGGCACGCGCAAATATCTGATCCGTATGGCCCCCGGCATCGAGGTCGAAAGCGTCTATATTCCCGATGTTGGCCGTTCGGGCGCCCTGTGCGTGTCGTCTCAGGTCGGCTGCACGCTCAACTGCACCTTCTGCCATACCGGCACGCAGAAACTGGTGCGCAACCTGACCGCCGCCGAGATCGTGGCGCAGATTCAGGTGGCGCGTGACGATCTGGCCGAATGGCCGGGCTTCGGTCAGGAAACGCCCGCCCACGAAGAGCGCAGCCTGTCGAACATCGTCTTCATGGGCATGGGCGAGCCGCTCTATAATCTCGACAATGTCGCCGACGCCATCGACATCATCTCCGATCCCGAAAGCCTGACCATTTCGCGCCGCCGCATCACGGTTTCGACCTCCGGCGTCGTGCCCGAACTGGAAGCCCTCGGCAACCGCACCCAGGCCATGCTGGCCATTTCGCTGCACGCCACAAATAATGCGCTGCGCGACGTGCTGGTGCCGCTCAACAAGAAATACCCGCTGGCCGAACTGCTGGCCGGTATCCGCGCCTATCCCGGTATCTCCAATGCGCGCCGCGTCACCTTCGAATATGTGATGCTGAAGGGTGTCAATGACTCACCTGCCGAGGCGCGCGAACTGATCCGCCTGCTGAAGGGTATTCCGGCCAAGATCAATCTGATCCCGTTCAATCCGTGGCCGGGCACCGATTATGAATGTTCGGAATGGAAGACGATTGAGGTGTTCGCCGCTATCCTCAACAAGGCTGGCTACGCCTCACCGATCCGCACCCCGCGCGGCCGTGACATCTTGGCGGCATGTGGTCAGTTGAAGTCCGAGAGCGAGAAGACGCGCGCCAGCGTTTTGCGCCGCGAAGCCAGGGCCGAACAGGCCAGACTGTCCGATTCTGAACCAGTTCAGGCCGAAGCGGGCGATGAAACGCTGCTGCCCTATGGCCATCTGGCCGCGGGCATGATCGGCTAACCCCTTAGTTTAAAAAGCTTTCCGACTGTCATCATAATTTTATCCACAGATCAGCCCCCCTGGACTTGATCTTGCAGGGTTATGCCTCCAAGACTAGCGCCGTCAAGACTAGCGCCGCCAAGACCAGCGCAGCGTGACCAGTACCGGCTGAAAAGCGTGTTCAGGGGAAGATGATGACATCCGATTTTAACTTTAATTTCCTGTCGCCGGAAATCCTGCGCCCGGAAATGCAGGCCTTTGCCGCCGGTTTCCCCGTCACCCTGCTCCATGCCGGCGTCACCCTCTTCATGCTGCTGATCGGCGCCACCATCTATTCGGTTCTGACCCCTTACAAGGAAATCCAGCAGATCCGCGAAGGCAATTCGGCGGCAGCCGTCGCCTTTGGCGGCGTGATTATCGGCCTGGCCATTCCGCTGGCCGCTTCGATGGCCGCCTCGACCTCTTTTCGGGAAATCCTGTTGTGGGGCGGGGCCACCATCGTGCTGCAACTGTTCGTTTTCCGCCTGATCGACTTCCTGCTGACCGGCCTGCCCGCGCGCATCAATGAGGGCGAAGTGTCCGCCGCCGTGCTGCTGGTGGCCGCCAAACTGGCCGCCGCCCTCGTTCTGGCCGCGGCGGTGGCAGGCTGATGAAACTCGACTGGCTCTTCTACGGCTGTGGAGTCATCGCCCTGGTGGTGATCCCCGGCAGGTGGCACGAGACATCGAACGCGCCGCCCGCGCCGCCGCCGCCCGGCATCGGCGAAATGGCGCTGTTCGCCAATTTCACGCCGTTTGCGGCCACATCGATCATCAATCTGCCGGTGGACGACACCAAGGTCATGACCGGCACGGCCTTCTCGATCTCGAAAACCGGCGAATGGATCGTGGCGCGCGATTCGATCCGCCAGTGCAGCCATCCCTTCCTCAATATCGGCGGCAATCTCGGCGTGCCCTTTACCGTGCGGCCCATCGCCAATATGGACAACTACGTCATCGCCGTCACCGAAGGGGCGGGCCGCCCGCTGCCGCTCGATCATCCGAAGGATGTCACCACCGGGATGCGCGTCTTCATGCCGGGCTTTCCCGGCGGCGAGGTCGGCGAGGCCACGGCGCGCCTGATCGGCCAGACGGTGATCGAGCATTCCAAGCGTTTCGAGCATAATGAAACCGTGCTGGCCTGGGCCAAGGCGGGCCAGACCGAGGGCCTTAAGGGCGATCTCAACCAGCTTCTCGGCGCACCGGCCATCGATGCCACCTCGCGCGTCGTTGGCATTACCCTGAAAGAAGCGCCGCGCCGTGGCCGCATCTATACCTCAACCACCCAGACCGTGCAGGCCATCGGCAATCCACCCGACCGCGTCCCCGATTACGAATCGGAAGCCATCGTCACGAAGAATAATTACGGCATTATCGCCGATACATTACGCCGCGAGTATCGTGTGGCGCAGGTCGGCTGCATCAAGTCGTAATCTGCTGACGGCTTTTCGCAAACGGCGTGCTAAGGTCTGATGATATTAAACTCGATCAGCTTAACTTCCCTTCGCCCCTTTCAAGGGGAGAAGGTGGCCTGAACGCAGTGAAGGTCGGATGAGGGGCTTGGTGGGTCTATCAGGAATGCCCCTCACCCGGTCGCCATCGCTGCGCTTGGCTCCCGTCCTCTCCCCATTGTCATGGGAAGAGGGGAAGATTATGCGATGCAAACAAATATTATCACGCCTATAAACGATAGCCATGACCGGCAATGCCCTCGATCCCGACCATCTGGCCCACCTGTCGGCGCGCGATCCGCGCCTCAAGCCCCTGTGCGCCCATTTCGCCCATATCCAGTATCGCCTGCGGCCCGGCGGCTTTCCGGCTCTGATAGGCCTGATCGTCGAACAGCAATTGTCGGTCAAGGCCGCCGACACGATTCTGGCCCGCCTCAAGGGCGGTGTCGGCGAACTGACGCCGCAAAACCTGCTTGACCACTCAGAAGAGTCGTTGCGCGCCTATGGCCTGTCGCGGCCCAAGATCGCCTATGCCAGGGCGCTGGCCGAAGCCATGCTGCGCGGCGATCTCGATACCGCCGCCCTGATGAAGATGGATATAGAAACAGCGGCCAGCACCCTGATGGCGCAAAAGGGCATTGGCCGCTGGACGGCGGAAGTCTATCTGATGTTCGCCGAAGGCCGCCTCGATCTGTTCCCGACCGGCGATGTGGCTTTGCGTGAGGCGCTCGGCTGGCTGGATGGTCATCAGGCGCGGCCCGATGAGCCTACCTGCGCCGAACGGGCACGAATCTGGTCGCCCTATCGCTCCGTGGCCGCGCACCTGCTCTGGGCATGGTATGGCGCCGTCAAACGCGGCGAGATGACGTCAGGCTTTTTGTTTGCCTGAAGGCGCGGGTGTCAGCGAGCCATTGGCGAACAAAGGCGCTGCCTTTTGCGTGGCAGCCTTGTCAGCCTTCGGCTTACGCACTTCGCGCGTGCTCTTTTTTTGTCCCTTGGCCATGCTGGCCTCCTGTTGGTTATGAGCACGGGTCATGCGCCCTATTCACGCAAACAACAAGGCGTATTTCATCAGGCCTGGTTTCATCAGGTCTGGGGCTTGAGCGTATTGCCGGGGGCCACTTCGACATCAGGCTTCAGGGCGTGCTTATTGGCGTCTTTCGGCACCTCGAACTTGTGATCCTTGTCGGGGTGGAAATATTCCTTGTCTTCACCGGCATTGTTCAGTTCGCCGGGCGAAAACACCTTGCGGCCTTCGCCGGTTTCGGGATCGATACCGGCATTGCCTTTTGCAGCCCGATCCGCAGCGGCGGAATTCTTATTGTCATGCGTCACGGCGCGTCTCCTCTGGTTGAACAGAAGAGTATAGACCCGCCTTCATAAGGCGCGGGTTCGGATCGGAACGCCTGATATAAGGCCGGGATAAGAACGCCGTTCTCATCCCGGTCCTTCGGTTAACCCAGTCCCTTCGCGCCTTCGATCAGATCGGCCACCACCGACGGATCGGCCAGGGTCGAGATGTCACCCAACTGGTCGGGCTGCTTTTCCGCGATCTTGCGCAAAATCCGGCGCATGATCTTGCCGGAGCGCGTCTTGGGCAGGCCGGGCGCCCACTGGATCACGTCGGGCGAGGCAATCGGCCCGATTTCCTGCCGCACATGATCGCGCAGTTCTTTTTTGAGCGCATCCGTGCCGGTCAGGCCGGATTTCAGCGTCACATAGCACCAGATGCCCTGCCCCTTGATGTCGTGCGGATAGCCGACCACGGCGGCCTCGGTAACGCCCGAATGGCCGACCAGCGCGCTTTCGACCTCGGCCGTGCCGATACGGTGACCCGACACATTGAGCACATCATCGACGCGGCCGGTGATCCAGTAATAGCCGTCTTCGTCGCGGCGGCAGCCATCGCCGGTGAAATACTTGCCGGGATAGGTCGAAAAATAGGTGTCGAGGAAGCGCTGATGGTCGCCGTAAACGCTGCGCATCTGGCCGGGCCAGGAATCTGTGATGCACAGATTGCCTTCGACCGCGCCTTCCAGCACCTGGCCCTCGGCATCGACCAGACAGGGCTGGATACCGGGCAGGGGTTTGGTGGCCGAACCGGGCTTGAGCGCGATAGCCCCCGGCACCGGCGTGATCAGGATACCGCCGGTTTCGGTCTGCCACCAGGTATCGACAATCGGGCAGCGGCTATCGCCGACCACGCGGTGATACCACAGCCAGGCTTCGGGATTGATCGGCTCGCCTACTGATCCGAGCACACGCAAAGAGGCGCGCGAGGTTGATTTGACCGGTGCCTCGCCTTCGCGCATCAGGGCGCGGATGGCCGTGGGGGCGGTATAGAAGATATTGACCTGATGCTTGTCGATCACCTGCCAGAAGCGCGACGAATCCGGGTAGTTGGGCACGCCTTCAAAGATCAGCGAGGTGGCGCCATTGGCCAGAGGGCCATAGACGACATAGGAATGGCCCGTCACCCAGCCGACATCGGCGGTGCACCAATAGACATCGCCCTCCTGATAATCAAAGACGGTCTTGTGGGTATAGGCCGCCCAGGCCAGATAGCCGCCGGTGGTATGCAAAACGCCCTTTGGCTTGCCGGTCGAGCCCGACGTATAGAGGATGAACAACGGGTCTTCGGCATTCATCGGTTCGGGCGGGCAGACATCCGACATGCCCTCCAGCGCCTTCGACACCGAAATATCGCGGCCCTCATGGGTCAGGTAGTGGGCGGGCGTATGCTCGACCACCAGCACATGGCGCACATCGGGGCATTGCAGCACGGCCAGATCGACATTGGCCTTGAGCGGGATCGTCTTGCCACCGCGCAAACCTTCATTGGCGGTGATGACAATATCAGAACGGCAATCACGGATGCGCCCGGCCAGACTGTCGGGCGAGAAGCCGCCAAACACGATGGAATGCACCGCGCCAATCCGCGTACAGGCCAGCATGAAGAAAGCGGCCTCAGGGATCATCGGCATATAGAGGGTGACGCGGTCGCCCTTCTTGACGCCGTAGTGTTTCAGCAGATTGGCGCGCTTATTCACCTCGACCGAAAGCTGGTTATAGGTGACGCTGTAGGAGACGCCCGGATCATCGCCCTCAAAGATGAAGGCCACGGAATCGCCGCGCGTCGCCAGATGGCGGTCGATGCAGTTGACGGACACATTGAGCTGGCCATCATAAAACCAGCGGATGCGAAAATCCTCGCGCTGATACGACACGTCCTTGACCTTGCTGAACGGCGTCATCCAGTCGAGCGCTTCGCCCAGTGTGCGCCAGTGCGCTTCGGGATCGCGGGCGAACAGGTCATGCCGCGCCTGAAGGCCCTTGGCGGTCAGGGTTTTCTCGCGGACGAAGGTGGCGGGAACGGGGAACAGCGTATTATCGCTTGCGGCATCGCTCATGGGGCGTTTCCTCTGATTTTCGCGGCCTTTTACGGCCTTGCCGCGACCTTACGGAATGGTTTTTTGCCTGTCCATAAGACCAATGCGAAAAATCGCCCATGACGGCGCTGTCATAGGGCATTTAACAGCACAATATAGAAGGCGGGGCCCGATCACCTATTGGCAAGCCGCGCCCGCGCACCGTAACATGCCGCTTTGCCGCCACCGGAGGTCTATCATGCTGCTTCATATGTCCACCTGGTGCGAAATCGACGAACGCCTGAAATCCTCACGCACCATCATCATCCCCATCGGTTCCAATGAGCAGCACGGGCCAATGGGCCTGCTCGGCACCGACTGGCTATGCCCGGAAATCATCGCCCAGGCGGCGGAAAAGGAGGGCAATCTTCTGATCACGCCTACCTTCAATATTGGCATGGCCCAGCATCATCTCGGTTTTCCCGGCACCATCTCCTTGCGCCCCTCTACCTTCATGGCGGCCATCGAGGACTGGGTAGCCTCGCTCAACCGTCACGGCTTTGACCGCATCTATTTCCTCAATGGCCACGGCGGCAATGTCGCCACCATCGAGGCCACCTTCTCGGAAATCTATGCCGGTTTTTCCTACACAGCCGAACCGTGCCCGTTCATTCTCAAATTGCGCAACTGGTGGGATCTGCCGGGCGTCATGCGCCTGTGCGCCAGGCTCTATCCCACCGGCCACGGCAGCCACGCCACGCCTTCGGAACTGGCCGTCACCTTCGCCGCCTATCCCGATTTCGTCAAATCCGCCGCGATGGAGCCGCAGATCGCGCCCTCCGGCCCGATCCGTGATGCACTCGATTATCGCCACCGCTTCCCCGACGGACGCATCGGCTCGGATTCATCTCTGGCCACGGTGGCGCAAGGCGAAGAGATCATCGCCGCCGCCGTGAAAGGTCTGCTTGATGACGTGGCAAAATTCGAGGCGGAGTAGGGTTTTCGAAGTTACAGAAGAACAAGAATAAAACCACGGAAAACACGGATCATGGCCTTCAGCCATGACACGGATTTCTAAATGAATGCCCAACCCTTCATCCGTGACGTCGCTTTAGCGGCGATCCGTGTTTTCCGTGGTTGATCCTTATTCCACCCTGGCTTCGCCGAACTTTGTTTCGTGGCAAAAATCCTCTTCCTACCCCTCGATCAGCGCCTTCACCTTGGCGACATCCTCCGGGGTCGAGGGCGTATAGACGACCAGGCTGAGATCGGAGCGGCCATCAACGGCAAAGCTTGAATAATCGAGCGACAGCGCGCCCGCCAGCGGGTGCTGGATGCGCTTCGGATGCTCGCCAAAGCCACTCTGCACATCGTTTTCGCGCCACAGGGCAGCGAAATCGGCGCTCATGGCGCACAGCTCATCCACCAGCCCCTGCACCTCACCGGCCGCCCCGGCGCGCACCACATCGGCGCGAAACGTCGCCACCACGAAACGCGCCACGGCCAGCCAGTCCGACTGGCGTTGGCGTATATGATCGGTAGAAAACATCAGGCGCAGAATATTGCGCTGACCGGGCGTCAGCACGCCGTAATTGGTCAGAACGGCTTCTGCGGCGCGGTTCCAGGCGATAATGTCCCAGATCGGCGTCCTGATAAAGGCGGGGCTGTACGGCATGGCGTCGAGCACGCCCTGCAAGCGCGGACTGACGCCTTCAGTCGCGCGGTAACGCACTTCCGGCGGACGGCCCAGCCCCAGCAGGAACAGGTGTTCGCGCTCCACCTCGGTCAGCATCAGGGCGCGCGCGATCCGTTCCAGCACATCGGCCGAGGCCGCCCCGCCGCGCCCCTGCTCCAGCCAGGTGTACCAGGTGGCGCTGACATGGGCGCGACTGGCCACCTCTTCGCGGCGCAGACCGGGTGTACGCCTGCGCGTCAGCGGAATGCCGAAGGCCGCCGGATCGAGCCGGGCGCGGCGATCTTTCAGAAAGGCGCCAAGCGCATTATCATCCGTCATGCTGTTAGTCATTATACCTGTATAAACTCACGTCTTTTACCCCGATAAAATACGCGCCATATCCCTCTTCGTCCATCTAATACCAACTTTGCACAGACAAGAATCTAAAGGTTGCAAGTTGGTATTAGCATTTTTGCAGCTCAAACGCCGCATGGCTCCTCGCATAAGCTCGGGCGGCCAGTCGGCCTTGCCACATTGCGATAACGGTCATCGCAATGTGGTGTTAAAACGGAGAAAAGATATGCGGGTATTTGTAACGGGTGCGTCGGGCTGGGTCGGCTCAGTGGTGACGCAGGAGCTTTTGCGCCACGGCCATAGTGTGCTGGGTCTGGCGCGGTCAGACGCCTCGGCGGCGGCGATCGAAGCGGCGGGCGCGCAAGCTTTGCGCGGGGATGTTGAGGATGTGGACAGCCTGATCAGGGGCGCGCAGGCCGCCGATGGCGTCATCCATACCGCCTTCATCCACGACTTCTCGAAATTCGTCGAAAACTGCGAGATCGACCGGCGCGCCATCACCGCTATGGCCGGGGTTCTGGCCCATACCGGCAAGCCGTTCGTGGTCACGTCCGGCACAGGCATAACCGCGGGTGTGCCGGGTGCCAGCGAAACCATGCGCACCGCCGACGCACGCACAACCCTGCCACGCATCGCGTCCGAACAGGCCGCCGAAGCTGCCGCTGCCAGCGGCGTCAATGTGTCAGTCGTTCGTCTGCCGCCTTCGGTGCATGGCGCGGGCGATCACGGCTTCGTGCCGATGCTGATCCAGGCGGCACGCGACAAGGGGAAATCGGCCTATATCGGCGAGGGCGAGAATGTCTGGCCGGGTGTGCATCGCCTTGATGCGGCGCAGGTTTTCCGCCTCGCGCTCGAACGCAATGCCAGCGATGCCCGCTATCACGCCGCCGAGAACGCAGGCACGCGTTTCCGCGACATCGCCGCCGCCATCGGCAAGGGGCTGAACCTGCCCGTGGTCAGCCTGACCCCGGAAGAGGCTGCGGATCATTTCGGCTGGTTCAGCCATTTCACCAGGCTTGACAACCCGACCTCAAGCCAATGGACGCGCGAAACCCTGGGCTGGGCACCGAGCCAGCCCGATCTGCTGGCCGACCTCGATGGCGATGCCTATTTCCGGTAGGCGTCCGTCACAAACGGCTTTACGCGAAGGCGGGCCGGGGGCAAGACTGCGGATCATAAAAAAATCAGGAGAGGATAACCGCATGTTCAAGGCCCTTTTGCTCGGTTCCGTCATGGCGCTCATCACGGTGCCCGCCTTCGCCCAGACCGCCGCACCTGCCCAGCCGTGGCTTGACGCCAGCCAGTCGCCCGAGGCGCGCGCCGATGCGGCGGTGGCCGCCATGACGCAGGACGAAAAGCTGCAACTGGTCTTCGGCTATTTCTCAACCGACGCACCGTGGGAAAATTTTAAAGCGCCCGCCGACGGCCTGCCCGATTCCGCCGGTTTCGTACCCGGAATCGCCCGTCTCGGCCTTCCGGCGCAATGGCAGACCGACGCCGGGGTCGGGGTCGCCACCCAGCGTTCGCCCACGCCGCGCCTGCGCACCTCCCTGCCATCGGGCATGGCCACCGCCGCCACCTGGAACCCCGAACTGGCTTATCAGGGCGGGGCGATGATCGGCCATGAGGCACGTTTTTCAGGGTTTAACGTCATGCTGGCCGGCGGGGTCAATCTGGCCCGCGATCCGCGCAATGGCCGCAATTTCGAATATGCCGGCGAAGACCCTTTGCTGGCCGGCACTATCGACGGCAATGAAATCAAGGGCATCCAGTCGAACCATATTATCTCGACGCTGAAGCATTACGCCTTCAACGACCAGTCAACCAGCCAGTCCGACCTTGATGTCAAGATCGACGACGCGGCGGCGCGCACCTCCGACCTGCTGGCCTTCCAGATCGCCAATGAGATCGGCCAGCCCGGCTCGGTCATGTGTTCCTACAATATCGTGCATGGCGATTATGCTTGCGAAAGCAAGTGGTTGCTCAGTGATGTGCTGAAGACCGACTGGGGCTTCAAGGGCTATGTCATGACCGACTGGGGCGCCACCCATTCCACCGTCAAGGCGGCCAATAGCGGCCTTGACCAGCAATCGGGCTGGCCCTTCGGCAAGACGCGCTATTTCGCCGAGCCGCTGAAGGCCGCCATCGCGGCGGGTCAGGTGCCGCAGGCGCGGCTTGACGACATGGTTCACCGCATCCTCTACGCCATGTTCGCGCATGGCCTCGTCGATGATCCGGTGGCAGGCGATCAGTCAGCCAGGATCGACTATGCTGCCGATGCCGCCGTCAGTCAGGCCGACGAAGAAGAGGCCATTGTGTTGCTCAAAAATGACGGCATTCTGCCTTTGGCCAGGACGGCGAAAAAGATCGTCATCATCGGCGGCCATGCCGATGTCGGCGTGCTGTCGGGCGGCGGCTCGTCACAGGTCTATCCGCATGGCGCGCCCGCCAATGGGCTGATCCTGCCCAATGACGGGCCTGACGCCTTTCCCGGCCCGATGGTCTATGATCCGTCCTCGCCGATGAAGGGGGTGCAGGCGCGCACCTCCGCCAGCGTGGTGTACGATTCCGGCAAGGACGCAGGCAAGGCAGCGAAGCTGGCGGCCAACGCCGACATCGCTATTGTTTTCGCCACCCAGTGGTCAGCCGAGGGCATGGACCAGAAAGACCTGGCCCTGCCGAACCATCAGGACGCCCTGATCGCCGCCGTCGCCAGGGCCAATCCGCATACAGTGGTGGTGCTGGAAACCGGCGATCCGGTCACCATGCCGTGGCTTGAAAATGTGGGCGCGGTGATCGAGGCGTGGTTCCCCGGTGCAGGCGGCGGCGAGGCGATTGCCCGCGTCCTGACCGGCGAAGTCAATCCGTCGGGCCATCTGCCCCTCACCTTCCCGGCCTCGCTCGATCAGTTGCCGCATCCGGTACTGGCTGGCGGCAAGGGCGATACGAAACATGATGGCCGCTACACCGCCGATTACGATGTCGAAGGCGCGGCTGTCGGCTATAAATGGTTCGACAAGAAGGGCTATAAGCCTTTGTTTCCGTTCGGTTACGGCCTGAGCTATACGCAGTTCACCCTAAGCGATCTGCATCCGGTCGATGTCACGCATGACGGGCTGATCGTGGCCGTAACCCTGACAAACACCGGCAAGGTGGCGGGCAAGGATGTGGCGCAGATCTATGTGTCGGGTCAAGGCGTGTCCGGTGCGAACTGGGAAGCGCCGAAACGCCTCGGCGGCTTCGCCAAGCTCGACCTCGCCCCCGCTCAGAGCCAGACGGCGCAGATCACCATCGATCCGCGCCTGCTGGCCACTTACAATTCCACCTCAAAGCAATGGACGGTGGCACCGGGCAGCTACACGGTGACGGCGGGTGCCTCCGCTGCCGATACGCAAGCCAGCGTGCAGGTGACGCTTGGCAAGCTGGTCTTCGATGTCAACGGCCACTATGTCAGCGGACAATAGCTGACCTATTTCACCGGATCGGGCGCGGTGAAGGGCGAGCAGCACGGCGTGCCGATGGCGTGGAATTCCATGATTTCGGCGCGCGTGCCATCGGGATCGATCAGGTTGAGCTGCCACTTGGCGTCACGCCCGATCTTGGGTACGGTGTTGGGGTCTTGCCCTTTCAGGCGATCCCCATTCCACAGGGTCGTATAGGTCGCCTCGATATTGGCGACGCCGAGTGAAAAGTGGTTGAGCACACCCGCCGTCTGCTGGCTCATCCCGGCAGGAATGGGGCCGGTGCCCGGCTGGATCATATATTCGATCCAGTCGCCGCCATCGGGCACCTGCTGCGAAATCCAGTCATCCTTATGGTCATCAAAGCCGCCATGCCAATAGGGCCGAAAACCGAGCAGGGTGCGGTAAAACCTGTCTTCCTTCGCGGCATCATGCACGATCAGCCCGACATGGATGATGTGATCCGACAGAGGATCATTCGGCACATCGGGCAGTTGCGCCGGATACTGCACAAACTCGACCCTGTTGCCTTCGGGATCGCTGACATCGAACCACTGACTGCCATCGCTGCCGCGCATCAAAGCGCCCGGCGTGATCTTCTGTGTCTCAAACCAGCCGCGCAAACCGGCGGCATCGGGCGTGGTGAAGGCGATATGATCGAGCCGGTCAGCGCCCGCACCGGCAGGCAGGGGCAGGGATTCGACAAACTGGCCGGGTGAAAAATAATAGCGCGCGCCGAGCGGATTTTCGGGATCGGAGCCCTTTGTCGCGCCGAGATCATGAACGTAAAAGGCCTCGGTTCTGGCCGGGTCGGCGCTGTAGATGGCGATATGCGAAACGCCGGTGATCGCCGGGCGCGGTGCCGCCAGGGCCGGACAGGCCGCGCCCATCAGGGCCGAGGCAAGGGCCAGCGTTTTCCAGTGGGCTTTCATAGTCTCTCCTCCGCTGTTTTTATGATTGCGGCGAAGCTAGCAGGGATTCCCGCAGCCGGCGAGACTTTTGCGTCAGGCTGCCGACGCCAGGATTCTTTTCAGATAATCCTCGAACATCGGCACTGTGAAAGCAATATCGCCATGAGCAGGACTATAGATCATGCCCTTGTTAATGATCTTGGCGCGGCAAGGCCCAAGGGCCTGCACGGTTTCTCCCAGCACATCCGCCACATCGGAAGAGCGATAAGGCCCCTTGCCGAGCGTCGCCATGGCCTGAACATAATCACGTTCCTTGGGAGTCAGGCGATCAAAGCGCACCCGAAAGAAGCCATCATCAAGCCGCGTCAGAGCCGCGCCCGAAGCCTGCCGCACATCTTCGGCGCTGATGGGCGAGGCTTTGGCTATATTCCATGACTGATACCCCCATTCCTGTAAAAAATAGGGGTAGCCGCTGGTATGTTCGAAAATAGCTTCCAGCGCTTCATCAGAAATGGCTTCACCCTCATCCACTACCGGCTGTCTTATGGCTGCGGCGGCGGAAACCCTGTCCAGCTTGTCAACCGTCGTATATTTGAACAGTCTTTCGGCATAGGATTTGGCATTGCCGGAAAGTGCCGCCACCTGCGGCAATCCGGCGCCGAAGAAAATGATCGGCAATGACTTCTGGTTGACGCGGTGCAGGGCCACGATCAGGGCCGACAGTTCCTCTTCCGACAGGTATTGCACCTCATCGATCAGCAGGCTCCAGGCCTTGTTGGCTGCCTTCGCCGCTTCGCCGACGCGCACGAACAGATCGCTGAGATCATATTCCAGTATGCCGCTATCCGCCGTGCCGGCTTCGGGATCAACCGATAGCGACAAATCGTCCATCGAAATTTTGAAAACGCCCGCAAACGCCCGCAGGGCGCGCGTGGCATTATATACGGCGACCCTGGCGCTTTCCACGAAGGACAGTTTGCGCAAGGTCTGGTGAAGGCGCGGATAAAGAAGTTCCGCGAGCGTCTTGTCTTCCGGTGCTTCGATAAAGGAGGTGAGGTGGCCGTGGTGTTCCGCCAATTGTTCGATCTTGTTCAGCAGAACGGTTTTTCCTGTCCCGCGCAGACCCAGCAGTATCTGGGATCGGTCATGCCTGCCCAGCAAAATACGTTGCAGGGCAATGTCCGCGTCCTGAATAATCTGATCGCGCCCTGCCAGTTCCGGAGGCTGCGAACCGGCACCGGGCGCAAAAGGATTCGAAATCGATTTCATAGGCCACATGTAGCCTGTCTAATAATTTATAGCAATGTATATCTCCGTATAACACATATACGATATACATGGTTATAAACAGCTACACCCGCTCTGTCTTGAGTGGGCGCGACAAAAGGGCATCAATCGCGCCATCGACGCACAGAGCGCCGGTCAGCACGGCATTAACCGCATTGCACAGCGGCAGATCGACACCGAATTTTCTGCCGAGATCGCAGACGGCGGGCGCCGATTGCACGCCCTCGGCCACCGACACCTTACCGGCCAGCGCCTCTTCCAGCGTCTGGCCTTTGCCGAGCGCCAGACCGACACTCATATTGCGCGATTGCGGCGATGAGCAGGTCAGCACCAGATCGCCCATGCCGCACAGGCCCGTCATGGTGACGAGTTGCGCCCCCATCGCCATAGCCAGCCGCGTCATTTCGGCAAAACCGCGCGTGATCAGGGCGGCATGGGCGTTGCGGCCCAGCCCCTTGCCCTCCGCGATACCGCAGGCGATGGCGATGACATTCTTGATCGCCCCGCCCGATTCCGCACCGATCAGATCGTTCGACTGATAGGGCCGGAAGGTGGGCCCGGCCAGGGTGGCGGCGATCTTCGCGCCCATCGCCATATCGGCGCAGGCCAGAGTCACGGCCGAGGGCAGGCCCAGCGCCACTTCGCGGGCGAAATTGGGCCCGGCCAGCACGGCCTGCGCCACCTCCGGCAGCACATCGCCCAGCACCTCGGTCATCAGGGCGTCGGAGCCGCGCTCCACCCCCTTGGCGCACAGAACGACCGGCAAACCCGGCTGCGCAAACGGCTTAAAGGCGGTCAGGGTAGCGCGCATATGCTGGGCGGGCGGCACGGCCAGAATCAGGTCGCAACCAGCCAGAACCGCCAGATCGGAGGTCACGGTGATGGCGTCGGACAGGGTCACGCCCGGCAGATAGAGCGTGTTTTCGCGCGCATCGCGGATCGAGGCCACCACCTCGGCCTCGCGGGCGTGCAGCAAAACGGCATTGCCGCCCAGCGTCAGCACCTGAGCCAGAGCCGTGCCCCAGGCGCCCGCTCCGATGACGCCGACCTTTGTGAAGGTTTCCACCGTCATGCTTTTACTCCCTTGCGGCCTGATTTTTTATGCACCGGCTGGCTGGCGGCGCGGATCTCATCGAGCGGCCAGCGCGGACGCGCCGACAGGCCCATGCTTTTCTGTTTCAGATCGGCCCTGTTGTCGCAAAGCTTGGCGAAATGTTCAAGGCCTGCCAGGGCGATCATGGCGGCATTGTCGGTGCAGTACTTCAACGGCGGAGCGGTAAAGACGAAGCCATGTTTTTCGGCAGCAGCCTTCAGCACGGCGCGGATCGTCTGATTGGCCGCCACCCCGCCTGCCACCACAAAGGCCGGTTTTTCCACGGCATTTTCCTGCAAGAAAAGCTTCATGGCGCGCTCGGATTTCTCGACAAGCTGGCGCGCAATCGCGGCCTGAACTGAGGCGCACAGATCGGCGCGATCCTTAAGCGTTTTCACCTCGGCATGGGCCAGTTGCGCGGCAGCGGTTTTCAGGCCGGAAAAGGAAAAATCGCAGTCCTTGCGGCCCAGAAGGGCGCGTGGCAGGCTGAACCGCGCCGCATCGCCGTCCCTGGCACAGGCTTCCAAGGCTGGCCCGCCCGGATAGCCGAGGCCCAGCATCTTGGCCGTCTTATCGAATGCCTCGCCCGCCGCATCATCGATCGTGGTGCCGAGGCGCTCGTAATCGCCAACGCCTTTCACGCTCAAAAGCTGGCAATGGCCGCCCGATACGAGCAACAGCAAAAACGGAAAGGCCACGTCCTCGCTCAGGCGGGCCGACAGGGCGTGGCCTTCGAGATGATTGACGCCGATGAGCGGCAAATCACGCGCCAGCGCAAATCCCTTGGCGAAGCTCAAACCCACCATCACCCCGCCGATCAGGCCGGGGCCGGACGTGGCTGCCACGGCGTCGAGCGCCGGATGACCGGCCTCGGCCAAAGCGCGCTGCGCCAGTTCGTCAATGGTTTCGACATGGCTGCGCGCAGCGATTTCCGGCACCACCCCGCCGAATTCGGCGTGTTCGGCGGTTTGCGAATAGATGAGGCTCGCTAAGACATGCGTGCCCGCGCCATCGCGCCGCACCACGGCGACGGCGGTTTCATCACAGCTCGATTCGATACCCAGCACAGTCAGGGGGCCCAACACGGTCAGAGCGGGATCGGATAATGGTGGATGAGGCGTCATGTGCGGTAAAGCGGCCTTGTAACCCAATGCGAAAAGTGGTGTCTCTTAGACAAAGACGAAAGGGGCGGCGTCAAGCGATTTTGCAGCTTGTCGCCGCGAAGCCTCACATCCAATGCCCGGAGACGAGATGACGGCACGCTTGAAAATCGGCACGCGCGGTTCGAAACTGGCCCTGACCCAGTGCGGCTGGGTGCAGCGCCGCATCGTGGCCGCCCTGAATGAAGACCCGTCACGCGCCGATGAGATCGCGCCGCTGACCATTATCTCGACAGCGGGCGACCGCATTCAGGATCGCCGCCTGATCGAGGCGGGCGGCAAGCAGCTCTTCACCAAGGAAATCGAAGACGCCCTGCTGCGCGGCGAAATCGACGTGGCCGTTCATTCGCTGAAGGACATGCCCGCCGATGATATTCCGGGCCTTAGCCTGTGCGCCGTGCCCGAACGCGAGGATGCGCGCGATGCTTTTTTAAGCCCCAATTATGTCTCGATGAGCGAATTGCCGCAGGGCGCGCGGCTGGGCACCGCCTCGATGCGCCGTCAGGCCCAGGCCCTCAGCCGCCGCCCCGACCTTCAGATCGTCATGATGCGCGGCAATGTCGATACGCGGCTGGCCAAGTTGCAGGCCGGGGAGTGCGACGCCCTGCTGCTGGCCGCGGCGGGCCTGAACCGGCTGGGGCTCGATTCGCATATCCGCTCCTTTATCGACCCCGACATCTATGCCAGCGCCCCCGGCCAAGGCGCGCTGGCCATCCAGTGCCGTAGCGAAGACGCCGGGGCGGACTGGATGAAAAAACTTCACCATGAACCGACCTTTATTTGCGTGCGGGCCGAACGCGGCGCGCTGGAGGCGCTCGAAGCCTCGTGCCGCACGGCGGTGGGGGCCTATGCCCGGCTTGACGGCACAAGCCTGCATCTGTTCGTCGAGGCCTTAAGCGCCGATGGCAAAAAGCGCTGGCAAAGGCGCGCCACGCTGGCCGCCGCCCACGCACAGAGCGCCCATGCCCTGGGCCGTAAACTCGGCGAGGAGATCAGGGCCGAGGCCGGGCCCGATCTCATTCTGGCCGTGGGCTGATTATGGGCGCGGGGCCGGTCGTGTGGATCACGCGCACCAAAGACGGCGCGACGGCCACGGCCAGAGCGGTTGAGGCGCGCGGCTTTACGCCCCTGATCGCCCCGGTTTTAAACATCAGGCCGTTGCGACCGGTGATCGACCCCCACGCCTTCGACGCCCTGATCGTGACCAGCCGCAATGGCCTGAAAGCTTTTAGCGCCATCTGTTCGCGCCGCGCCGTCACCGTCTGGTGCGTCGGCGATGCCACAGCGCAGACCGCACGCCAGCTCGGATTCCAGCACGTCCTCAGCGCCAGGGGCGATGTGCAGGCTCTGTCCGCCCGCATCCGCGCCGAGGCCGATCACAGCACACGATTTTTCTATGCCGCCGCGCTTGAACCCGCCTGGCCGCTGACCGCCACCTTGCAAAACTATGGCTTCACGGTCAGCGAAACCGCCGTTTACGAAACCGTGGAGATCGTGCCGGACCTGCCCGATCCGGCGGGTATCGACTATGTGCTCGTCCATTCAGCGCGCGGCGGTGCGGCGGCGGTGCGGGCGCTTGATCACCGGCTGCAACAGCGCCCCGACAGGGCGTTCAGCCAGCGCCTGACCTTTATCTGCATTTCGCAAAGCGTCTGGCAGGCCACGGCGGCAGCGCTGGCGATGGCGGCGCCGCCTTTGCAAAAACTGGCCCCCGATCCGGCGCATCATCGCATTTCCGCGTTTCCTGACGGCGCTTCCATGTTAGAACAGCTTGTACTGACCTGATAAACGAAGAGACGTGCTGCCATGAGCGATCCACTGGCCTCCATCCCGAACGACGCCCCCCTCACTGATCCGAACGACATGTCGGACGAGGAGGCCCGCGCCGAGGCCGCCAAGGTGACGCGCGTTTTTCTGCTGTTTGCCGGGATTCTGGCCCTGTGCTTCATCATCCTGCTGGGAGCGCTCGGCTGGAAAATGACCCATCCGCGCACGCCTGATTCCGCCGTGGCCAGCCAGTCCCACGCCACCGAGGCCAGCAAGGACGCCGAAATCGCCGCCTTGCAGGCCCGGATCGCCACCCTGCAAAACCAGACCGCGCAACCGAATCCGCTTCCGCCCGGTCAGGCTTCGCAGGCGCAGGCTCCCGTTGGTGCCACCACGCTTTCGCCCCCCTATTATACGCCTGACAGCAGCTCACTGGCCCAGCTTTCGGCGCGCATGGACCGGCTGGAAGCCGATCAGCGCGCCCTGACCCAGGCCACGGGTGCGGCCTATGCGGCGCGCACCCTGCAACTGGCCGCGGCCGAGGGCGCGCCCTTCCTGCCGGAGCTTTCCGCCGCCGAGCCGAGCCTCGATAATCCCGCCCTCGCCGCGACCTTACGTCCCTATGCCGAAAAGGGCGTATCGAGCGCCGTCACCCTGGCTGTGCGTTTTCCGGCCGCCGCCGCCAAGGCCAATATCGCCGCCAGGGCCGCCAGCGGCAAGAACAGCTTTTTCGACCATGTACGTAACCTGCTGGGGGCCTTCATCTCGGTGCGCCGCACCGACAATATCAGCGGTCAGGGCACGGAGGCCATTCTGGCGCGTGCCGAAAACCGCCTCAATCTCGGCGATCTGCGCGGCGCGCTCGGTTACCTGAGCGCCCTGCCGCCCGCCGCCCATGATGCGATGAAGCCCTGGCTCGATGCCGCTCAGGCGCGCCTGCTGGTCGATGACACGACGCGCCAGATCAGCGAAACGGCCATGAATCGTCTGAACCAGCTCAATACCGGCAATAACGCGCCCGCCAACGGAGGTGTGCTGTGATCCGTTCGCTGCTTATTCTGCTCGGCATTCTTATTCTGGTCGTGCTGGCGATGGCGGGCACGCACGATGCCGGACAGGCCAGCCTCAACTGGATGCACTACCGCATCGATACTTCGGCGGCGGCGGTATTGATCCTGATCGGCTTTCTGGCCCTGTGCGCCGTTATCTTCTGGAATGTCGCCCTGTGGCTGTCGCGTTCGCCGCAACGCGCCGAAAAGGCGCGGGCCGTGGCGCGGCGCAAGCAGGGCGATGAGGCGATCACGCGCGGCTTCATGGCCCTGGCTTCGGGCGATGGCAAGGAGGCGCGCCGTCTGGCGATCAAGGCCATCGATCTGTGCGACAATACGGTTCTGGTGCGAATCTTAGGCGCACTGGCCGCGCAGGAATCGGGCGACGCCACCGCCACGCGCGCCGCCTACAGCGCCATGCTCAGCCTGCCTGACCTGAAACTGGCCGGGCTGAAAGGCCTGATGGAACTGGCGCAGCGCGATGGCGACAAGGCCGAAGCCTTACGTCTGGCCACCGAGGCCTATAGCCAGCCGCGCCCGACCATGTGGGCCTTCAGGGCCCTGTTCGAGGCCCGTCTCGAAGCCGGCGACTGGCGCGAGGCGTTGAGCCTGCTGGATGGTGCGCTGAACCGCAAGCTGATCTCACCCATCTATTGCGAACGCGCCAAAGCCGCGCTGATGGCCGCTTCGGCGGCGCGCATGGAGGCCGATGGCGAAGACATCGATCAGGCGCTCGATTACGCCGTGCGCGCCGCCAAGCTGCAACCGCAATTCACACCGGGGCCGGTGATCGCGGCGCGCCTGCTGCTCAAGGCCAATCGCCTGGGCCGCGCCGAAGATGTGCTCGAAGCCGCGTGGAGCGCCCAGCCGCACCCGGCTATCTGGCTGGCCTACCGCGATCTGGTATCCGATGAGACGCCGCGCGAGCGTGCCCGCCGCCTGCAAGGTTTGATCGACCGTAACCCGAAGCACCGCGAAAGCCTGATCCTGCATCTCGAACGCGCGCTTCTGACCGGAAGCAAACCCGATATGAGCGCCGCCATGACCGACCTCGCTCCCGAAGCGGCTGATGACCGCCTGACGCGCCGCCTCGGCGGGCTGATGGCACGCGGCGCGCAAGGACAGGGCGATATGGACGCCGCCCGCACCTGGCTGGCCGCCGCCACCCTCAGCAAGGGCGAACCCGACTGGTCTGATATGGATGCCGAAGGCCGCGCCTTCGCCTATGGTGCCTCCGACTGGAGCCGCCTGATCCTGACCTTTGCCGAAACCGCCGCACTGGCTCACCCACGTTTTGAACGCGGCGAAAAGGGCCTGCCCGAAATGCCCGACATCGCTTCGCGTTACATGCCTTCCATGCCCTTCATCAAGGCGGCTGGGCGCAGCTCGGCGGCGCGTGGCGGCGGCGTGCCCCTGCCCGACGATCCCGGTGCCTTCGATGCCGCCCTTTCCGGCCAGGATCTCGATGGCGAGCCTGACATCAAGGCCCGGCCCGCGCGTGCCTCCCGGCGCAAGGCCGCGCCGCAAGACCTGAAAGCGGGAAAGTCGAAGACCTAAAGGCTCGAAAATAGCGCAATCAGGGCCTTGGCAAGACGGCCTGACCTGTGTAATGAAACGCGCCAGTCTGCGGGGCCCTTCACCCCGGACGTTCCGGGCCGCCTTAGCTCAGCCGGTAGAGCATCGCATTCGTAATGCGAGGGTCAGGTGTTCGAGTCACCTAGGCGGCACCATCACCTTGTTCGCCAAAATCCGCGAACATTCTTGTCGCTCGTGTTCGCCATCGTTCGTCTGCATTCAGGTGATTTTGACGCTTGCATGTGGAGGGCTTTGCAAACCGCCAATGGCTCTTTTTGGCATAGGACTCTAAAACCCTAAACTGAGCTGCGGCTTTTCCGCCTCCGGCGTATGGAGATTAGACAGGCTGACGCCCAAAAGGCGAATACCCTTGCTGACCGGAAACACGTTCAGCAGCAGGGCATTGACCGCCGCGATCATCTCGGATTTTCCGGTAATGACGCTGCCGGTGCGCGAGCGCGTCACAGTCTGGAAATCGGCGAACCTGACCTTGAGCGTGACGGTACGCGCCTTCACCTCATGCTTTTCCACATGTCGCCAAACCTTATCGACCAGCGGTTCCAGCTCCGTCCAGGCCGGTGCAAAGGCCGAAATATCGCTGGAGAAGGTGTTTTCGGCGCCGATCGATTTGCGCTCACGGTCGGGGCGCACAGCGCGGTGATCGACGCCACGCGCGATATTGTAATAGTGCCTGCCCGAAACACCGAAATGGCGCACCAGAAACGCCAGATCGCGCCCGCGCAGATCGGCGCCGGTTTCGATGCCCAGCGCCTGCATCTTCGCCGCCGTGGCCGGGCCAACGCCGTGAAACTTCCTGACCGGCAGGCTGGCCACGAAGGCGGCCCCCTGATCGGGACGAATCACGCATAAACCATTGGGCTTGTTCTGGTCAGACGCGATCTTGGCGAGGAATTTGTTGTAGGAAACCCCGGCCGAGGCGGTCAGGTGTGTGGCTTCGAAAATGCGCGCCCGGATCTCTTTGGCGATGTCGGTGGCCGAGGTCATGCCCTTGTGGTTTTCGGTGACATCGAGATAGGCTTCATCGAGCGACAAAGGCTCAACCAGAGGCGTATAGTCTTCAAAAATATCACGAATCTGCCGCGAAACAGCCCGATAAGCGTCAAAACGTCCCGGCACGAAGATCAGTTCCGGGCATTTGCGTCTGGCGGTGACGCCGGGCATGGCCGAATAGACACCGTACGCGCGCGCCTCATACGACGCCGCCGCCACCACGCCGCGCGTACCTGAACCACCCACCGCCACCGGCTTGCCGCGCAATTCGGGATGGTCGCGCTGCTCTACAGACGCAAAAAACGCATCCATATCGACATGGATGATCTTGCGCGGCGGCGGGTTTATATCTTCGGACGAATCCATGACTTGACTCTGCCATATCCGGAACATAATGTGAACATGAAAAATTGAGAGCAGCAGGAGAGAGGCATGGCGATCCATATCGGTATCGGCGGCTGGATTTATGAACCGTGGCGCGGCACGTTTTATCCCGCTGACCTGCCGCAAAAGCGCGAACTTGAATATGCCGCCTCGCAACTGACCGGCATCGAGATCAACGGCACCTATTATGGTGCGCAAAAGCCGGATGTATTCCGCAAATGGCGCGACGAGACGCCCGATGGTTTTGTCTTTGCCCTCAAGGGCATCCGTTACGCCACCAACCGACGCAATCTGGCCGAATCGCAAGACTCGGTCGAGCGTTTCCTCAACAGCGGCCTGATCGAGCTGAAAGACAGGCTGGGGCCGATCAACTGGCAATTCATGGCGACGAAAAAGTTCGAGCCTGAGGATTTCGAGAATTTCCTCAAACTTCTGCCCGCCTCCATCGAAGGCGTGGCTTTGCGCCATGCCGTCGAGGTGCGCCATGAAAGCTTTCAGGATCCGGCCTTCATCGCCCTGGCCAAGCGCTACAAGGTGGCGGTGATCACCGCGGCGGACTGCGAATTTCCACAGATCGCCGACCAGACCGCTGATTTCGCCTATCTGCGTTTGCAGGGCACAGGCGAAGACCACAAGGCAGGCTATAGCGACAGCGCGCTTGACACATGGGCCAGGCGGCTGACATCTCTGGCGGCGGGCGAAATCCCCGGCGAACTGGCTTGTATTACGTCCGAACGCAAGGTGGCGCCGCGCGATGTCTTCGCCTTTGTTATCAGCGGCCATAAGGTCGCCAATCCCGCCGCCGCGCAAAGCCTGATTGAAAAAACATCCTGATCGAAAGTCTGAAATGAGCCAGCCTGTTGTCTTCGGTGTCCTGTCAACCGCCAAAATCGGCCTTAATAAGGTCATTCCGGCCTTCCTGAAAAGCGACCGCATCCGCGTCAGGGGCATCGCCTCGCGCAGCCTGGAATCCGCCGGGGCCGCCGTGGCGCAACTTGGCCTCGAACAGGCCTATGGCTCTTACGAAGACCTGCTGGCCGACCCGGAGATAGAGGTCGTTTATAATCCCCTGCCCAACCACCTGCATGTGCCGATGACACTGGCCGCCGCCCGCGCC
Organism: Asticcacaulis sp. EMRT-3; assembly: GCF_030027245.1. Classification (NCBI taxonomy): domain Bacteria; kingdom Pseudomonadati; phylum Pseudomonadota; class Alphaproteobacteria; order Caulobacterales; family Caulobacteraceae; genus Asticcacaulis; species Asticcacaulis carbonis. The sequence continues at coordinate 2,663,255 of NZ_JASERT010000001.1, read as the reverse complement.
GGCAAGCATGTCCTGTGTGAAAAGCCGATGGCGCTGAACGCCGACGAGATCGATCAACTGGCCCCTTATCAGGACAGGGTGCACATCATGGAAGCCTTCATGGTGCGCCATTCCCTGCAATGGATAAGGGCGCGCGACCTGATCCGCGAGGGTGCCATCGGCAGCCCGCGCATGATGCAGAGCTATTTTTCCTACGAGAATCTCGATCCTGACAATATCCGCAACAGGGTGGAATGGGGCGGCGGCGGGCTGATGGACATCGGCTGTTACTGTATCGTGGCCGGGCGCTATTTCTTTGAAGCCGAGCCTCAGCGCGCCCTGTCGCTGATTAAGCGCAGCGATTCCTTCGGCACCGATGTGGTGGCGTCGGGTCTGCTCGATTTCGGTCAGGGACGGCAATTGTCGTTTACGGTATCAACCGAGGCCGGTCGCAGCCAGACGATCAATGTGTTCGGCAACAAGGCGCGTCTCAACCTGCCGATTCCGTTCAATCAGCCGGTCACGACGCCCAGTCGCGTGATGATCGACGATGGCGCGACGCTCGATGGCGGCGAGGCGGTCACCTACACATTGCCTGCCGCTGATCAGTATCAGTTGATGGGCGAAGCCTTTGCCGACGCCGTAAGCGGGCGGATACCCCTGCCCTATGGTCTTGAAGATGCACGCGCCAATATGCGCTGCCTCGACGCCCTGTTCGCTTCGGAAACCAGCGGAAAATGGGAATCCATAGGGGCGTAATTTTCTCTTTACAGGCTTTTTATGCGCCGCAGCATCGCACCGCATGGCTTCCTTAAGGCGTCTGGAACACACTGACTTATCACGTTCACGCGGATTTGTCCGCCGCCCTTCACCGCCCCCCCTAGCCCAAGGGTTCTGGCAGATTCTCGTGAACGTGAACTCCCTTCCTTCTCATTTCCGGCGTCTCAAAGGAGACTTTACCCATGTTATCCTCCGCCACCAAGGCCGCAGCCAATGTGACCCGCAAACTGGCTGAAAACGATGTCCGCCACAGCGCCCGTGACGTACTGGACGATGCCATCGACGCGGTGGATGAAAAGCGCCACGAAATGCTGGATCATGTCAGCGAATATGCCAACGAAGCCGGACAGAAGGTGCGCGGCATGTACGACAAGACGCGCAACACGACCAATCGCGTCAGCCATAATGTCGAGTCCGAAATCAAGACCAATCCGGTGCGCTCCACCCTGATCGCCCTCGGTATCGGTTTTGCGCTGGGTGCCATTTTCACGCGCCGCTAGAGCAACGAGCGTTTAAAACGAGCGTTTAATTTGGCTTACAAATTGAATGCGAGGTGCGGAAAAACGTAAAATATAGAGCGGATTGCATTCCTTTCACCGATTAAATCAGAATGCAAACCGCTCTAACCCATACCCGGCCTTCGCCGCCGCCTCCCCCGTCGGCCCGCGAGACAATATCCCGAATGCACAGGCGTCCCGCCCCCGGACGACTGCGCCATCGGGATATTGCGCTGTCGTCGTGGCGCGCCTTATATTTTCCTTACACCAGATACGTCAGCGCTTATTGTTCCATTATGGCTCATAGGTTAGTTTATGTCGTAACAGGGCGCTGCCTGTTGGGCAAACGATCAAAACCGGTTCCATCAGGCGCGCGCTCGGTATATTCGAATAGTCGTAAAGCTTAAGTTTGGGCGGAATTGGTTTGATCGATGAGAATGCCCTGGGGATTGAGCGTCAAGCACGTCTATCTGGCATTTTTCAGCTTGATTTCGATTGCGCTCTGCGTCTTCAGCCTGATCATTTACAACCAGTATAAGGTTGTTCAGAACCTTAACGAATATACGCGCTACCAGTACGAGAACATTCGCCAGAGCAAGATCATCCTGATGGATGTGGTCGATATGGAAACCGGTGCGCGCGGCTTTGTGCTGACAGGCGATAAAAGTTTCCTCACGCCTTTTGAAAGCGCCGCAAACCGCTTGCAGGCCGAGGTTTTGTCCTTACGTAACGCCACCTATTACGAAGATAATTCGTTTGCCGAAACCAATGCCTGGCATGACCGCATTGATACGATTCAAAACCTGCTCGAAACCCAGATCAGCCATGTACGCAGTCAGGGGCGTGGCACAATCAGCCCGACCGAGATGAACAAGGAAAAGGCGGCGATGGACGAGCTTCGCCATATCGTCGAGACCTCTATCGCCAACCGGCTGACCGGACTGAGGGCGCGCATCGAACTGGTCAAGACTCAGAAAAACGACCTGATCTATACCCTGGTGATTGGCACTGTGCTGGGCATCGGCATTCTGCTGGGTGGCACGATCATCATCATCCGTCTGGAGGATGAGAACGAGGCCATCGAGGACGAAAACCAGCGCGGCGAACTGCGTTTCCGCACGGTGATGAACGGCATTAATGACGGGGTTTACGAGGTCAATTTCGTCAATGAAACCATGTATATGTCGAAAGAACTCAAGGCCATGCTCGGCTATGACGAGGATGAACTCGACGAAGACATCAATGTCATCACGCCGATGATCCACCCCGACGATGTCGAGTCCTATTTCCGCGTGCGCCACCAGTATGTCACCCGCAAGACGGCCGATTACGTCAATATTTTCCGCCTGCGCCACAAGGACGGCACCTGGCGCTGGATCATGGCGCGCGGCGTCGGCGCGTGGGACCGTTTCGGCCAGATTCGCACCCTGATCGGCACCCATACCGACATTACCGAACAGAAAAACCGCGAAGAAGAACTGCGCCAGCTCAATGCCGATATGGAGGCCTTTACCTATATCACCTCGCACGATATGCGCTCGCCGCTGGTCAATCTGAAAGGCTTTTCGCACGAACTGCACATCGCGCTCGATGAGGTACGCGCGCTGCTGGAGCCGCAGCAGAAAAAAATCGCCGCGCGCAGTTGGGCCCAGCTCGAAACCCTGCTCAAGCACGATATTCCCGAAAGTCTCGGCTTTATCGGCAATGCTATCGATCGCATGGATACCCTGACCACGGCCATTCTCGACCTGTCGCGCATCGGCAAGTTCGGCTATCGGGAAGAGGCGGTCGATTCGCGCGCCATCTTTGAAAAATGTCTGGGCGCGCAAAGTTATGAAATCTCGGCCAAGAGCGTGGAGGTAAAGATCGGCGACATGCCCCTGTTGCGCACCGATGCGGTGGCGCTCGAACAGATCTTCTCCAACCTGCTCGACAATGCGGTGAAATATCTCAACCCCGAACGTCGAGGTGTGATTGAAGTCTCGTGCCATGAGACGAGCCGCGACTATATTTTTTCGTTGCGTGACAACGGCCGCGGCATTGATCCGGCCGATACAGAGCGGGTGTTCAATATATTCCGGCGCGCCCGCAATGTCGGTGATGTGCGTGGGCTGGGCATCGGCATGGCCTATGTCAAAGCGTCCTTGCGCAAGATGGCGGGTTCGATCTGGTTCGATTCGGCGCTCGATGTCGGCACCACCTTCTATGTCAGCCTGCCGAAGAAACCGCTCGCAAGCGATGAAGAGGCAAGCGAACCGGCGCGTGAGGCGGTGGAGGCATGAAAACACCCTTCACCCTGGTTCTGGTCGAGGATGACGAAGGCCATGCACGCCTGATCGGGCGCAATCTGCAACGGGTCGGCGTGCTCAATCCGCTGGTACGCCTGAAAAACGGTGCCGAGGCGCTCGATTATTTTCTGGCCGGCGCGGCGTCCGCCCACAGCCACAGTGTCGTGGTGCTCGATCTCAACCTGCCTGATATTGACGGCTTTGAAATCCTGCGCCGTCTGAAAAGCGATCCGGCCAGCGCCGATGTGCCGGTCATCGTGCTGACCACCACCGACCATCCGAGCGACATCGACCGCTGCTATGCGCTGGGCTGCAACGGTTTCATGACCAAACCCGTTCATCATAACGATTTCGCCGAAGCCATCCGCAAGCTGGGCCTGAGCCTGACTACGGTGCGCGTACCCCATTTTCGTGATAAAAGCTGAAAGAGTTCCGAGAAGTCATGCCGCCTGTATCCCCTGAAAGCAACGGTTCTGCGATGACGGAGTCTGATCTTCTGCCCAGCGCATCTCCCCATGCCGACCCCAATTCTGGCCTCCAAACGGGCCTTCACACCGGTATGCGCAACATCCTCTATGTCGAGGACGACGCGGCGCTGGCGCGTCTGCTGCAAAAGCGCATGGAGCGGATCGGGCTCAAGGTCGATCTGGCAGGCACCGCCGAGAAGGGACTGGAGCTGCTGCATGACAACAACTATGATCTGGTGCTGGTCGATTACAATCTGCCGGGCATGAACGGGCTGGAACTGCTCGACCGTATGGACGAACTGCCGCTGGCCCCGCCCGCCGTCATCCTGACCGTCGGTGGCGATGAGCGCATCGCCCTGGCGGCCCTGCAAAAAGGCGCGGCCGATTATGCGGTCAAGGACATCAACCAGACCTATCTCGACCTTTTGCCCGCCATCATGGTGGCCGCCTTCACCAAGGAAAGACTCTTACGCGAAAATGCCCAGCAAAGCATCGAGCTGAAGCTGGCCAAGGAACGCGCCGAAGCCGCCAGCCAGGCCAAGAGCCGCTTTCTGGCCACAATGAGCCATGAAATCCGCACACCGATGAATGTGGTGACGGGGCTGGCCTCGATCCTGTCGCGCTCCAAGCTGGACGGCGATCAGAAAAAAATCGTCGAAACCCTGCGCACCAATGCCGACCTGCTGCTCAAACTGATCAATGACCTGCTCGACATCAGCCGCATCGAGGACGATCATATCGAGCTGGAAGCCATACCTTTTCAGGTGACAGCGGTACTGGAAGATATTCGCGTCATGTTCGCTCAGGACATCGAACGCAAGGGCCTCAGCTTGCGCATCGATGACAAGACCGAGGGCATGATGCTGCTGGGCGACCGGTCGCGCCTGCAACAGGTGCTGATGAACCTCGTGTCGAATGCCCTCAAATTCACCGATTCCGGCGAGATCGCCATCGAAGCCCAGGCCACCTGTCAGGGTGAGGATTGCGAACTTGATATTGTGGTGCATGATTCCGGCATCGGCATACCCGAAGACAAGCTCAATATCATTTTCGACAAATTCACCCAGGCCGACGAAACCATCACCCGGCGTTTTGGTGGTTCAGGGCTTGGCCTGTCGATCGCGCGCTCATTGGCGCAACTGATGGGCGGCGATATTTCCGTGCGCAGTCAGGCGATGGAAGGGTCTTCGTTCCGCCTGTCACTCAGCCTGCCCCTGACATCGCCCAGCGAACCCGACGCGGCACCGAAGCCCGACTATCGCCCCGTGGCGGCGGCGAATGGCGAACCGCCGCGCGTTTTGATCGTCGAGGATTATGAGCCCAACATCATGGTGCTGTCGCTGATGCTCGAAGAACTGGGCTACGCCACCGATTCCGCCGCGAACGGCTCCGAAGCGCTGAAGCTGATCACCCAAGCCGCGCATCCCTATCATGCCATACTGATGGATGTGCAGATGCACGGCATGGACGGACTGGAAACGACCGGCTGCATCCGCGATCTGGAAAATGGCGGGCCGCGTAATGTCATTATCGGCGTCACCGCCCACGCCCTGGCCGGTGACCGCGAACGCTGTCTGGCCGCGGGCATGGACGACTATATTTCCAAGCCCGTCCTGCCCGATATTCTGGCGCAGAAACTGGCCCAGACGCGCTGACCGTTGACCACATCATAAAAAAAAGCGGCCCCGTAAGGAGCCGCTTTTTTTTTGAGAGCACCCGTCCTTAGGCTCTTTTGGCTTCCAGCTTTTGCTGTATGGCCAGGATTTCATTCGGCATCACCTCGACAAATGCCTTCAGGGCATTGTCCCAGTCATCGAGAATGGCCTGGGCGCGCGGCGACAGGGTGCGCTCCAGATGCTGACGGATCAGCGCCTTGAGGCGAACGGCATTGGCGTCCGGCACCGGACGCAGGGTGATGCTGTCCGGGTTGATATGCGACGGCAGGGCGCCCGCCGGATCATAGATCCACGCCACGCCGCCGGTCATGCCCGCGCCGAAGTTCGAGCCGGTGCGACCGAGAATAACCACCTCGCCGCCCGTCATATATTCGCAAGCATGCGCGCCGACACCTTCCACCACCGTGGTGGCACCGGAATTGCGCACCGCAAAGCGTTCGCCCACCGTGCCCGCGATATAGAGCTGGCCTGAGGTCGCGCCATACAGGATGGTATTGCCCGCCAGCGCCTGATTTTCGTGCCACGCCTTGGGGCGCACCACAATGATCGCGCCGGACAGCCCCTTGCCGACATAGTCATTAGCTTCGCCGATCAGATTGATCGTCAGGCCATTGACGGCAAAAGCGCCCAGAGACTGGCCCGCCGAACCGGACAGTTCCAGCGTCAGGTGACCTTCGGCCAGCGTGTTGCCATAGGTGTTGACAATGGCCGACGAGGTGCGCGTGCCGACGGCGCGCATGGTGTTGCGCACATCATAGGTCAGTTGCATCTTTTCGCCACGGTCGAGCAGGAAGGCGGCGTCCTGAACGATCTTGGCGTCGAGCGTTTCGGCCACTTCATTGATCTGGTCGGGCGCAGTCACCGTTGCCTTGGGATCGAGATCGACGCGCACCAGAAGCGGGTTGAGATCGAGATCGTCGAGATGGATGCCGCCACGCGACACCTGTTGCAGCAGGTCGGTACGGCCCACCGCTTCGCCGAGCGTGCGCAGGCCAAGGCTGGCCAGGATTTCGCGCACCTCTTCGGCCACAAAAGTGAACAGGTTGATCACCTTGTCGGGCGTGCCGGTGAATTTGGCGCGCAGGCGTTCGTCCTGCACACACACCCCGACCGGGCAGGTGTTGGACTGGCACTGGCGCACCATCAGGCAGCCCATCGCCACCAGCGACGCCGTGCCGATACCGAACTCGTCAGCCCCCAGCATGGCGGCGATCACGATGTCGCGGCCGGTGCGCATACCGCCATCGGCGCGCAGACGGATCTGGCCACGCAGATTGTTGAGCGTCAGCACCTGATGGGCTTCCGACAGGCCCAGTTCAAACGGCAGGCCGGCGAACTTGACCGAACTGAGCGGCGAAGCCCCCGTGCCGCCGACATTACCGGCCACGAGAATCGCATCGGCCTTGGCCTTGGCGACACCCGCCGCCACCGCGCCAATCCCCGATTGCGACACCAGCTTGACGGTGACGCGGGCGCGCGGATTGATCTGCTTCAGGTCATAGATGAGCTGGGCCAGGTCTTCGATCGAATAGATGTCGTGGTGCGGCGGCGGCGAGATCAGGCCCACGCCCGGCGTCGAGTGACGCATACGGGCGATGAACTCGGTCACCTTGAAGCCGGGCAATTGCCCGCCCTCGCCGGGCTTGGCGCCTTGCGCGACCTTGATTTCGATTTCGCGGCACTGGTTCAGATATTCCGCCGTGACGCCGAAACGGCCCGACGCAATCTGCTTGATCGCCGAATTGGGGTTATCGCCGTTCGGTCGGCGCTGATAACGCTCAGGATCCTCGCCGCCTTCGCCCGAAACCGAGCGCGCGCCGATGCGGTTCATGGCGATGTTCAGCGTCTCGTGCGCTTCGGGCGAAAGCGCCCCCAGCGACATGCCGGGCGTGACGAAGCGCTTGCGGATCTCATTGACCGACTCGACCTCATCCACCGAAATGGCGGGCTCAGAACTATGCCAGGCCAGCAGATCGCGCGGGCTGGTGGGGTGCGTCTTCGACATCTTGGCGATCAGACCGGAATAGGTCTTGAAGGTTTCATAGTCGCGGCGCGTGGTGGCGTCTTGCAGCAGGTGAATCAGGCGCGGCTGGTAATAGTGCGTCTCACCGGCGGCGCGCATCTTGTAGAAGCCGCCGATCTGCGCCACCGGACGCTTCGCCGCAAAAGCCTGACCGTGCAGGACTTTCAGCTTCTGCTCGATACCCGACAGGCCGATGCCGGAAATGCGCGAGGTCACGCCGGGGAAATATTCGGCCACCAGTGCACGCGACAGGCCCAGCGCTTCGAATTCATAGCCGCCGCGATACGACGATATGACCGAAATGCCCTTCTTGGCCAGAATCTTCATCAGACCGGCTTCGATGGCCTTCTTGTAGTTGAGGAAGGCCTTGTGCTCATCAAGGCCCGGATAGCGGCCACCGGCCAGACGATCCTGCATCAGTTCCAGCGACAGATAGGGATTGATCGCCGTGGCGCCGACGCCCACCAGAACCGCAAACGTATGCGGGTCCATCGCTTCGGATGAGCGCACGATGATCGAGACGAACGAGCGCAGGCCCGCGCTCACCAGCCGCGAATGAACGGCGGCGGCGGCCAGTATCATCGGCACGCCGATGCGGCTTGCCGAGATCGCCTCATCGGTCAGGACGATCATCGACGCCCCGGCCTTGACGGCGGCGACCGCCTGATCGCGCAGACCTTCGAGCGCGGCCTTCAGCCCCTCGCCGGACAGCGCACCTTCGGCAGGCACATCGAACGTCGCATCGAGCACCTCGACCTTGCCCGCCGAGTCGAACTTCACCATGCGCTCATACATCAGCGTGGTCAGGAACGGGCTTTCCAGCACGAACACATCGGTCTGGGCCTCATCCTCGGCCAGGATATTGCCGAGATTCTTGAAGCGCGTACGAAGGCTCATACCCTGCTCTTCACGCAGAGGATCGATCGGCGGGTTGGTGACCTGGGCGAAGTTCTGACGGAAATAGTGGGCCAGAGGCCGCCATTCATTCGACAAAACGGCCATGGGCGTATCATCGCCCATCGAGCCAATGGCTTCCTTGCCGTCCTTGATCATGGCGTCGAGCACCGAATCGAGGTCTTCGAGCGTAAAGCCCGCCGCCACCTGACGACGCAGCAGGTCTTCGCCGGTCAGGTTGCGCGGCTCAGGGCCCGAGGCGATCAGCGGCTCCAGCTCGATCATGTTTTCGAGCCAGCCCTTGTAATCGTGCTTCTGGGCCAGGGCGTCGATGATCTCGTCTTCCGAGAACAGCTTGCCCGCTTCCAGATCGACGGCGATCATGCGGCCCGGCGCAATATGGATGCGGCGCGCGATGCGTTCCTCGGCCACGCCGGTCATGCCCGCTTCGGAACCGACGATCAGCAGACCATCGCGCGTTTCGCTGACGCGCAAAGGCCGCAGACCATTGCGATCCTTGCCCGCAATCACCCAGCGGCCATCGGTGGCGCAGACGGCGGCGGGGCCGTCCCACGGTTCCATCACCGAATTGCAATAGGCATAGAGCGCCTTATTGGCGTCGGAGACATTGGCGTCCTTGGCCGTGGCTTCGGGGATCAGCAGGGCCTTGGCCATCGGGGCCGAACGGCCGGCGCGCACCAGAAGCTCAAACACATTGTCGAGCGCGGCGGAATCGGAACCGCGCGGCTGGATCACCGGCTTCACATCGGCGGCCTGATCGCCGAAGGTGGCGGCGGCCATGCGGATTTCGTGCGACTTCATCCAGTTGATATTGCCGCGCAGCGTGTTGATCTCGCCATTATGGGCCAGCATACGGAAGGGCTGGGCCAGACGCCATTCAGGGAAGGTGTTGGTCGAGAAACGCTGGTGGAAGATAGCCACCGACGATGCAAATTCCGGGTCTTTCAGGTCAAGATAGAAGTCATCGACCAGCTCGGCGCGGAACATACCCTTATAGATCAGGGTCTTGGCCGAGAAGGAGCAGAGGTAGAAGTCGGACAGATTGGCTTCATCGACGCGCTTTTCGATGCGGCGGCGGCACAGGAACATGGCGCGTTCCAGCGCCTCGCCGTCCAGACCTTCCGGGGCGGCCAGCATGATCTGCTCGATTTCCGGGCGCGTGGCCAGGGCGCGTTCGCCCAGTTGCGCCACATCGACCGGCGGCTGACGCCAGCCATAGAGGTAGAAACCCGAACGCAGGATCTCGGACTCAACGATGGTTCGCGCCGTTTCCTGACCGCCCAGATCGGTGCGCGGCAGAAAGACCTGACCGACGAGGATCGGGCCGGGGCGCGGCTTATGGCCGATATTTTCGACCTGCTTGCGGAAGAAGGCCTGCGGCACATTGATCATAATGCCCGCGCCATCGCCCGACTTGCCATCGGCATCGACCGCGCCACGGTGGAACAGGGCCTTCAGCGCCTTGACGGCCAGATCGACCACATCGCGGCGTTGCGAACCGTCGATCGAACAGACGACGCCGACGCCGCAGGCCGAGATTTCCGATTCCGGGTCATAGGCGTGGCCATCGATCAGGCGCTGGCGCTGGTCTTGATAATGCTTAAACGAATCAAAATGGGTCATGATTATTCCGCGGCCCCCAATTGGAGGGCTTCGTCATTGCCGTTCGCGGCAGACAGAAGCTCGGTTTGCAAATAGTGGTGAATTTCGGCGGCGGCGTCCTGGCCTTCGCGCACGGCCCAGACGACCAGCGAAGCGCCACGCACAATGTCACCGGCGGCGAAAACGCCCGGCACCATCGTCTGGAACTCGCCAGCCTGAACCTGCAATGTGCCCCAGCGCGACACTTCGAGCTTAGGTTCATTAAACATCACCGGCAGGTTTTCCGGCTCAAAGCCCAGCGCTTCGATGATCAGATCGGCGGGCAGGTCGGCTTCGGCACCGTGTATGTCCTCGACGGCCTGACGGCCCTGCGCGTCCGGCGTGGTGAGACGCATGCGCTGGATGCGCAGGCCGGTGACATGATCGGCGTCGCCCAGCACCGCCTTGGGGGCCGACAGCCATTCGAAATGCACGCCCTCGTCCTCGGCATTCGACACTTCGCGGTCGGAACCCGGCATATTGGCACGGTCGCGGCGATAGACGCACGATACAGACTTCGCACCCTGGCGGATGGCCGTGCGCACGCAGTCCATCGCCGTGTCGCCGCCGCCGATGACCACAACCGACTTGCCCCTGGCGTCGAGATGCGCCTCGGCTTCGGGGTTGACCTCATAGCCGAAGCCGACGCGGTTCGACATGGTGAGATAATCGAGCGCGGCCACAACCCCCTTCGAGCCGCAACCCGGCACGGACAGGCTGCGTCCCTTGTAAACGCCGGTGGCGATCAGGATGGCGTCGTGCTTCTCGCGCACCTCTTCGAATGACACATCCGTGCCGATGTCGCAGTTCAGCACATAGTCCACGCCCGATGCGGCCAGACGGTCGGTGCGGCGCGCCACGACATGCTTTTCCAGCTTGAACGACGGGATGCCATAGACCAGCAGGCCGCCGGGGCGGTCATAGCGGTCATAGATGGTGACCTTGTAGCCGAGCGTGCGCAGACGGTCGGCAGCGGCGATACCGCCGGGGCCCGCCCCGATAATGCCCACCGACTGGGCGCGTTCGGTTTCCGGCGTGATCGGTTCGATCCAGCCCTTTTCAAAGGCCATGTCGCCGAGATAGCGCTCCACCGAACCGATGGTGACATTTTCCCAGCCCGATTGCTCCAGCACGCACGAACCTTCGCACAGACGATCCTGCGGGCAGATGCGACCGCAGATTTCCGGCAGGGTCGAGGTGGCCGATGACAGCTCCCATGCCTCCTGCGGACGGCCTTCGGCGGTCAGGCGCAGCCAGTCGGGGATATTGTTCTGCAACGGGCAGCCATGCTGGCAGAAGGGCACGCCGCACTGGGCACAGCGCGAAGCCTGATGCGAGGCCTGTGTCGGCTTGAAGTCAGCATAGATCTCATTGAAATTGCCGGTGCGTGTTTTCGCATCCGACTTCTCAGGAGTCTTCTTGACCTCAATGACGAAACGGTTCGTATCCATAAGCTTTGCCTTTAACCTGCCAGCGTGAAACCGGCGTTTAGCGACTGGTAGCGACCGGAACGTCCGGCCCCGCGCCTTCGCAACCCTCTGCTAAAAGCGCAAAAGTGCCGCAAAGAAAAGTGTTAATCCCGCATTCCGGGCAAACATGTCATATTTTCCGCTGCTATATGACACAGATGCCGATATAGTACCACGAGATACTATATAGTGGGGCCATATAACGCACGAACCCCCTCGGCTGATCCTGAAGCGGCTTTCCAGAACCTTCGTCCTGTCAGCCGGGCCTCAGTTCAATCGCGAGGGGGAGGGATATAATCAGCCTTAAACGTTTAGCAGATTATCCGTGCAGCGTCTCCCCGTGTTGCGATTGATCGAGGCCCTCGATCTCCTGCTCATCTGTGACGCGAAGGCCTGTTGTGTATTTGCAGACCATCAGGATGATGAAGCTGACTGTAGCACTCCAGGCGATCACCGCGATCAGACCCAGCAACTGTTTGAGCACGCTGGCCCCGGCACCCGCCGGATTGATGGCTGTGTCGGCAAACACCGCCGTCAACAGCGCGCCGGTGAAACCGCCCACCGCATGAACGCCGAAGGCATCGAGCGAGTCGTCGTATTTGAACAAATTCTTCACATAGGTCGAGGCGAAATAGCAGATCGGGCCAGTGATCAGCCCGATCAGCAGGGCGGCCCCCGGCCCGACAAAGCCTGCCGCAGGCGTGATGGCCACAAGGCCCGCAATCATGCCCGACACCATGCCGAGCAGGGTCGGCTGCTTACGCTCGAACCATTCCGGCACGATCCAGCCGATAGCGCCCGTCATGGTGGCCACGATGGTGTTGAGCGCCGCCACGGCGGCCAGGCTGTCGGCCTTCCATTCCGAGCCGGCGTTGAACCCCAGCCAGCCGACCAGCAGCATCGAGGCGCCGATCATGGTGTAGCCGAGATTATGCGGCGCCATATTGTCGCGGCCAAAGCCCTTGCGCTTGCCGATGACCAGACAGGCGACAAGGCCCGCCACACCGGAATTGACGTGTACCACAGCGCCACCGGCGAAATCGAGCACGCCCATCTGAGCCAGGAAACCGCCGCCCCATACCCAGTGCGCCACCGGCGCATAGACGAAGATGCTCCACAGGGCGATGAACAGGCAAAAGGCCGAAAACTTCATGCGCTCGACGATCGAACCGGCGATCAGGGCCGGGGTGATGATCGCAAACGTCATCTGATAGGCGATCCACAGATATTCGGGCAGTTGCGGGGCCGCCGAATAGGCCGTGTTAAGGCCAACGCCATGCAGGCCGAACACATCGAACGAACCGATAACATTATTGATGGCGGGCGTAGCACCGACGCCAAAGGTCAGGCTGTAGCCGAGCAGAACCCAGATAATGCTGGCAATCACCGTCACCGCCACCGACTGCGCCATCGTGGCCAGCAGGTTCTTCTTGCGCACCATGCCGCCATAAAACAGCGCCACGCCCGGCAGGGTCATGAACAGGACAAGCCCGGTCGAGGCCAGCATCCAGGCCGTGTCGCCCGAATTAAGTACCAGCGGAACCTGATGCGCCAGCAGGTGCGGCGCGGCCGAAAGTGCATTTGCGGTGGTCAAGTCGTGTAACCCCTAGAGCAACGAGCATTTAATTTGACTTACAAATTGAATGCGAGATGCGGAAAAACGTAAAATGTAGAGCGGGTTGCATGCCTTTGACCGATTCAATCAGAATGCAGACCGCTCTAGCCATCGAAAAATATGCCACAGCACGACACAGCGCGGAGCCTTGAAGCTCCGTGTGCAGCCGCGAAATGTGACGGATTTGTGTGCATAACAGGATAGATCGCGCTTTTAAAGTCAAATTTATCCGCAAGGTCAAGGGGTTTCGGCAAACCCTCCCAAACATGCTCACAATTCCGAAACATATGGAAATAAGGCGTGAGGCCAGCCGGGCCTTATACTAGGCCTTATAACTGAGCACCGCCGTGACGATTTCATCCTGCGTCGCCTCCGACAGATAGGGGCTGAACGGCAGGCTAATCACGGTTTTCGCCTTGGCGTCGGACACGCCCAGATCGCGCGGCCCGGCGGTGAAGGCGGCATAGCCGGGCTGGCGGTGCAGCGGGATCGGATAATAGACCGCCGACGGCACGCCCGCGTCGCGCAAATGCGCCTGCAAGCCATCACGGTCCGCGTGTTCAATCGTATATTGCGCCCAGGTCGAGACATAGCCGTCGCGCACGAAGGGCACGCTTATGACATGGCCTTCCAAAAGCCGGTTATAACGCGCCGCCACCTTTTGCCGCAGGTCGATTTCCTCACCAAAAATGGCCAGCTTCTCGATCAGCACCGCCGCCTGAATCGTGTCGAGGCGCGAATTCATGCCGATACGCACATTGAGGTACTTGGCCTCGTGAGCATAGTTCATGGTCGCCGCATCGGTCGGCGTGGCCCCACCGTGGACGCGGAACGAGATCAGGCGCTCCATCAGGGCGTCGTCATTGGTCACCACCGCGCCGCCATCGCCATAGCAACCGAGCGGCTTGGCCGGATAGAAGCTGGTGGCCGTGGCCACGCACCATTCGAGCGACTGACGGCCATCAATCGTGCCGCCGAACCCTTGCGCCGCGTCCGAGATCAGATGCAGGCCGTGCTTTTTGGCAATGACCGACAGGGCCGGATAATCGGCGGGCTGGCCGAACAGATCAACGGCGATAATGGCGGCAGGTTTGAGCCGCCCCTCGGCCTTGACCGCTTCAATCGCTTCGTCGAGCTTGAGCGGATCGATATTATAGGTATCAGGCTGAATATCGACAAAGACCGGCTCGGCACCCGTCATCGGCACCACTTCGGCCGTAGCGACAAAGGTAAAGGACGGCACGAAAACGGCATCGCCCTTGCCTATCCCTAAGCCCAGCAGCACCAGTTCGATAGCGTCCGTGCCATTGGCGCAAGAAAGCGCGTGCTTCGCCCCGGCGAAGGCCGCCAGATTGGCCTCGAAGGTCTTGACCTCAGGCCCCATAATATAGGCGCCGTGATTAAGCACATTCACCACCGCGCTTTCGATCTTCGCGCCGATGCGCGCGCGCTGCGTACCCAGATCGATGAACGGAATGGCCATGCTCGAAATCCTCATACTGGTGCCGACGGCAATATGCCGGGCGCAGGATGCGCTTTATCAGGCTGGAAGGAAATGACACCTCAAAAGGCATTTCCCAAAGTTTCAGTAAATACAATAAAACCTGACCCGCGCACCGTGACAAAGGCGGCGCGGCTGACTATATAGACACGGTCAACATCCCTGTTGTTAACGCTACCATGATGGCCTATAGAGCCGGTCAGCCTTAACAGAAACCGCCACAAATCGAGGAGCACGCTCATGGCCGACACCAGCACACCCAATGTATTCGGAAACCTGATCAATGGCGAATGGGTCGTTACGGGCAAGACCTTTAACGACATCAACCCGTCCGACACCAATGACGTGATCGGCGTCTATTCGACCGCCGGTGAGGCCGAGGTCGATGCCGCCATCAAGGCCGCCCGCACCGCGTTTGAAACCTGGCAATATTCGACGCCGCAACAGCGCTTCGACGTGCTCGACAATGCCGGTACGGAAATCCTGGCCCGCAAGGCCGAGCTGGGCGCGCTTTTGTCGCGCGAAGAAGGCAAGACCCTGCCCGAAGGCATTGGCGAAGTGACCCGCGCCGGTCATATCTTCAAATTCTTCGCCGGTGAGGCCCTGCGCGCCCACGGCGAAGTGCTCGATTCTGTGCGTCCCGGCGTCAAGGTGGAAATCACCCGCGAACCGGTGGGCGTGGTCGGCCTGATCTGCCCGTGGAACTTCCCCATCGCCATCCCGGCGTGGAAAATGGCCCCGGCCATCGCCTTTGGTAACACGGTGGTCTTAAAGCCCGCCGAACTGACCCCCGGCTGCGCCTGGGCCCTGGCCGACATCCTGCACCGCGCGGGCCTGCCCAAGGGCGTGCTGAACGTCGTGTTTGCGCGCGGCTCGGTGGCTGGCCCGCTGATGATCGACGGCTGCGACGCCATCTCGTTCACCGGCTCGGTACCGACCGGCACGCGCGTCCGCGATCAGGCCGTGGCCAAGGGCAAGCGCGTCCAGTGCGAAATGGGCGGCAAGAACCCCGTCGTCGTGCTCGATGACGCCGACCTCACCATCGCCGTCAATTCGGTGCTGAACTCGTCCTTCTTCTCGACCGGCCACCGCTGCACGGCTTCGTCGCGCATCATCGTGACGCAAGGCATTGCCGACAAGTTCGTTGCCGAACTGACCAAGGCCACCAAGGCCATCAAGGTCGGCGATTCGCGTGCCGATGGCGTTCAGATGGGCCCCATTGCTTCGCAGGAACAGCTCGACATCGCGCGCGACGCCGTGGCCAAGGCCAAGGCCGAAGGTGCCGCCATCGTGGCGGGCGGCGAAGACCTGACCTTTGGCACGCCCGGCTATTATTACGCCCCCACCCTGATCGACAACACCACGCCCGACATGGCGATCAATAAGGAAGAGGTCTTCGGGCCTGTGGCCTCGATCATCCGCGTCAAGGATCTCGAAGAAGCGATCACGGTGGCCAATGACACCGAAATGGGTCTGTCGGCGGGCATCTGCACCACCTCGCTGAAATCGGCCGAAATCTTCAAACGCCGCATCCAGTCGGGCATGGTCATGGTCAACCTGCCGACGGCGGGCGTTGATTACCATGTGCCGTTCGGCGGTCGCAAAGCCTCCTCCTTCGGCCCGCGCGAACAGGGCGCCTATGCCAAGGAATTCTACACCATCGTCAAGACGGCCTATATCCAGCCGTAAGACAGGTCATTTTTGATCCAACATGAAAACGGCGCACCTTCGCGGGTGCGCCGCTTTTTTTTATGCTTCGCCGTAAAGCCTATTTCGTGAACATCTCAGCCTGATAACCGGGCAGGTCCTGATCGGTAAAACCATAGACGTACAGACGATTGGGATTGGGCCGCATCTTGCCATCCTTATCCGGCACGCTCGCCAGAAAGTCATTATCCGATGACAGCCACAAGGTATGCCGCGTCTTTCCCGCCAGCGTGACATCCTGCCCGAAACTCGCTCCCTCCAGCTTGGCCGGTATGTGGGACGCCTTGATGCCCGCCTTCGTCAGTGTGCTGACCATATCCAGAAAGAGCGTCTTTTTAACGGCTTTCTGTGCCAGGGCTGCCGCCCCCTCGACATCGCTGACATCCTGCGCCGACGCCAGGTCAATCAGATAAAGGCGCTTGAACGCGGCCTTCGATTCATTTCCCAGGCCCTTGCCATCGCGCTCCAGCACCAGAAACTGGTGGTCATTGACGGCCAGAATCTCATTGAGATCGGACAGTTTCGGCTTTCCCGGCTTGCCGACCTGCGTCAGTTCATAAGCAAATTCCTGCGTCCTGCCCGTGGCTATATCAAAGCGGATCAGGCGAATACAGGTGCCGGATGCCCCACCATCCTGTAACAGCGGTGCCTGCATCGCACCCAGCAGAAACTTGCCATCCGGTGTTATAGCCAGCCCCTCCATACCCTTATTGGAGGCCCGGCCTGAGCGATTGGCCGCCAGTTCGACATCTTCACTGGCGCCCTGAACCGCCACGCCAAATTTTGCCGGTATGGCAAAGCTCTTCAGTCGCTCACCGGTTCTGGCATCAAACTGATACAGGTGCGGGCCGTATTCATCCGATATATAGAGGCTGGCGCCATCGGGGGAAACGCGCACGCCTTCGGGATCAAGGCGCGCCTGATCTGCCGCCAGTGAAGATTCGTCCGCCGAAAAACCATCCGAGCGACCGGTGAAATAATATTTTGACCCCGTATTGATGTCAGGCCTGCCGTCGCGGATATGCGCCGCCACGCCATCGCCGTAAACAAGCGGGGTCGGGGCAAACAACAGGGTTGTCTTGTCCAGACTGGCATCGACCCGATACGGCAATTGCGCCGCCTGCCCCGCCGCCGGATTGGCGGTCAGACGCAGGCTCAGCGTATGAAAGCGTGCCACATAGCTCACCGTATTATCAACGATGGGGTTATAGACATTGGCGTTCGGGCCGCGATCCGGCAGGGCGACGAAGTGATCGCCCCCGGCATAGGCCAGGCCGGAACCCAGGCCACCTAGCAGATGATTGGAGACGCCGTTTTCCAGAAGGGCTTCGGGCATGTCGGCCTTGTCGGCCGCATCGGCGGGAATCCTCAGTGTGGCGATCAGGGCTGGCTCTGCCTGTGTTGAACCCGCCGCCATAAAACTGAGGGCGGCGACGGCGCATAACAGATGTGAACGCAAGCTCATCACGATCTCCGCAAGAGGGTTGGACTGTCCCTTCTATGGCGTCTGTGCGTGACACTTGCGTGACATTCGGCAGCCTTTACAACCCAGCCGCTTTTAGTCAGCCTCAGTCGCCAAATTGCTTGATAGTGATTTTTTTTGATCATATTCGCTTGATTGCGCCACCATTAGGCGCTTTTATGCCGCCTTCATCCAAGCAGGAGGTTTTTCGCGCCATGTTTGCCACGCTCCGTCATCTGGCCATTATTGGCTCTCTGTCCCTATTCGCCACCACCGGCGCGGCTCAGGCCCAAGCCGCGCCCAGTCAGGCCCTGCCACCCATCCGCATCGTGCTGGTCGGTGATTCGACGATGGCGCATAAGAGCGGCTATGGCGACGCCTTCTGCCGCCAGTTTGGCCCGCAGGTGACCTGCCTCAATGAAGGGCGCGGCGGGCGCAGCACGAAAAGCTACCGCGTCGATGGCATCTGGGATCAGGATGTGATGACCGCGCTGAAAAAGACGACCAATGATCAGGGCGTGCCGTTTGCCAAAACCTATGTGCTGATGCAGTTCGGCCATAATGACGGCTCGCCCAAGCCGGAACGCCACACCGATGTTTTGTGGGAATATCCGGCCAATCTGTGGGGCTATGCGAAAGACGCCCAAAGCACCGGGGCCACCTTTGTGCTGGTAACGCCGATCTCGATGCGCGATTTCGTGGACAATAGGCTGCTGCCCGACCGTATCGCGCCGTTTGCTGCCTCGATGCAGAATGTCGCCATCGAGCATCACCTGCCGCTGATCGACCTGTTCGGCGAGAGCCAGCGCGCGGTGCAGGCGATGGGCAATGTGGCCGCCAACCATTATCTGGCGGGCCAGCCGATTCCCGAAAATGTGCTGAAAACCGAAGCCACCGGCACATCCGTGCCGGCGGTCTTCACCGACGCCTCGCAAATGAGCGGTCATGAACCCCAGAAGTTCGACTATACCCACATGAACCAGACGACGGGCGCGACCTTTTATGGCCGCATGGTCGCCAATCTGCTGGCCCAGACCGAACCGGACGTTATTCCCTATCTCAACGCGGATTAAAGCTTTGCGCAATGGTTAGAACGAATGTTCTATCAGACCTTTCGTTCTAACCGACCATCATCTTATCGAGATGCGCCACAATCGTATCGGCATGGCCCACCGCAGCGGCGGAATGCTCGGCGGTGGCGGTAATGCCCTGCGCCAGTTCCTGCACGGCTTCGGTCTGCTGATTGATGACCCCGGCGATCATGCCCATATTCTGCGCATTATCGGCCACGATGCTTTCAATCGATTCGATATGAACGCAGGCGTTTTCGGTATTGGCAATCGAATCCTGCACGCGCTCGGCCACGCTGCTGACGCTGTCGGTCAGGGCCTTGACGTGGCTTTCCAGCCGCTCGATATGGGCGCGGATGTCATCGGTGACCTTGCGGGTCTGGCCCGACAGGGCCTTCACTTCCGACGCCACGACCGAGAAGCCGCGCCCGGCTTCACCGGCCCGCGCCGATTCGATGGTGGCGTTGAGCGCCAGCAGGTTGGTTTGCTGCGCCAAAGCGTCGATGGCCGAAACAAAGGTCGAAATCTGCGTCGAGGTTTCGGTCAGTTGCTTCGTCGAACCGGTCATGACATCAAAGGCCTCACCGATGCTGCGCGAGGCGTCACCGGCCACGCGCGACGCCTGCGCGCCCTGCCGCATGGCCGAATTGGCCTCGTCCATCGCACTGGCGACATGGCTGGCCGTGGCGGCGATCTGCTCAATCGAGGCCGTCAGTTCTTCAATGCCCGCCGCCATGCTCTGGGCGTGTTCGCGCGTGGTGCGCACTTCGCCGGTAATATGATGAGTGGCGCTCCTGACCTCGCTGGCCTGCAATGAGCGCGCCTGAGCCTGCTTGCGCAACGCTTCGGCCTGAGCCGACTGGCGCGCATGAACGGCGCGTAAGCCCTGGGCCACGCCCTCAGTCAGGGCGCTGAGATCGGGCAGGTCGGCACCCGTCTCAAGGGCCGACAGGGCCGCGATGATCTGAGCCGAGGAAAGGGCGGCGGCTTCGTCCGTGAAGCTCGTCGTTTCGATGGCGGCGACAGGACGTTTTTTGAGCATGGACAGCAAGATCAACCCCAGGTTTTATTTGGTTATTATTTATATCTTTGTTCTCCAAAAGGTAGCCTGATCGTCCTTAATAAACACTAAAGATGCTCAGGATCGTCGCGGTTCAGCGGATCGGGCAGATTCTCACCATCCGGCACGAAATCCATAGCGACGGAATTCATGCAATAGCGCAGTCCCGTCGGCCTTGGCCCGTCCTCGAAGACATGGCCAAGGTGCGAATCACAGCGCCCGCAACGGATCTCAGTGCGCACCATGCCATGCGACGTATCGCGGATATAGCGAACGTGTTCTTTGTTGAGGCTTTCATAAAAGCTGGGCCAGCCTGAACCGGAATGGAACTTGGCGCGCGACGAAAACAAAGGCAGGGCGCACAGATTGCAGGTATAGGTGCCCTCCTCCTCATATTCATCGAAGGCCCCGCAAAATGGCGGCTCAGTGCCGTGATCGAGCAGGATACGGCGCGCCTCAGGATCGAGACGGGCCGCGAGTTGCTGAATCTCGTCGGAAGTGGGCGGGGTCAGATCGAAACCGAGGGCCGATTTTCTGGCGGAGACAGGTGACATGATGAACGCCTTTCATAAGGAATGCTTCAATGTCCATCATATACTGTTTGTGCGCCCCACCAGTTACGGTTATCGGGAAATTTTTTACGAAATACGGCCCATTCGGCTGCCGACTGCTCGAAAATATGCAGGTCGTGGCGCACCCCGTCCTTCAGGGCGTGCTCTTTCAATACCCCGACATGGCGATAACCGTTAAAAGCCTGCATCTTCACCACGCGCCCATTCCACGCCACCACATGATTGACCAGCTTGTGCAGGCCGAGCGTGAAAAAGGCATGGTTGAGCGTGTGAACGAAATTATACATGGTCAGGGCGTGCGGCGCGGTCAGGTCGCCAATATAGATGCCGATCTCACCTATGCCGGAATGCCGGTCCGTGATGGTGATGGAGGTATAGCCGATGTCGCGGCCTTCGCATTGCAGGATGCAGTCGTGATAATCGTCACGCGCCTGACAGCGCTGAATCCAGCCCCTTTGGCGTTCGATGTCATAGGGCACGTCGGTCAGCATATATTGCGTGACGTGCGGGGCCGTGCGCCAGTCGAGCAGCAATTTCGCGTCATCCGGCGTCACCGGGCGGCAGGACAAAAAACTATACACCGGTCATGGCCTCCATAATGCGCCGCGGCCCCAGCCCATCGACCAGCCCATGCGCCTTTTGACCGTTTTGCACGCGCCCCGCCGGATCGGCCAGCAGGGCCGCCACCCGCAGCGTCAGATCCGTGGGCAGGCCCGTGCGCGCATCGATCACCGGATAGGGACAGGCGCTCAGCGCCGCCGCCTGATTATCATACACCACCAGCACCAGCGCGGGCAGCCCCATCGCCGCCAGCTCGCCCACCGTACCGCCCGCCGCCGTGATCACCAGCGCGCTGTCGCTCAGGGCTTCGGCAACGGAGGGCGGCGACGCCACCACCTCCAGCCGGTCATGCAGCGCCGCCAATGCCCGCAATCCGGCGATGTGCGCATTGGCCGGGCCCGCGATGATCCGTACACGGAACATATCATTGTGAAGCAGGATTTCGGCGCAGGCGGCGCTTAAGTTCTGCGGATCGGAACCGCCGAACATGATCGTCACCACCCCGTCGGGCCGCGCCACAGCCTCACGGAACTCGCGTCGGATCAAGGCATAGGGCGCCCCCAGCAGACAGCGGGCGCGCGTTTTGGTCGCATAGCCCATATCGGGCGCGGCCAGAGCCGGATTGATCAGCAGATCAGCATCATAGACGGCCAGCAGGCCGAGATCGTCGATCACGCACAGCCGCGCCAGCAAACTTAAGGCGGCCAGATAGGCTTCGTCGGCAGCATAGGAATCGACGATCAGCCAGTCGCGCCGCGTCAGGCCCAGTTCGGACAGCCGCATCAGGTCTTCGCCGCTGCCCAGAGCGGGTATGACGACACCATCCGCCCCAATCTCGCTCAGGCGCTGGCGCACACCATCTTCCAGAGCATCCAGCAGGAAGGTAACCGCCAACCCTTGCGCGCGCGCCGCTTCGGCAATGGCGAAACAGCGCATGAAATGGCCCATGCCGATGGCGCTTGAGGCTTGCGTGCGGATAAACAGGCGCATCAGGCCACCCCGGCTGAGAGGAAGCTTTTCAACGCCGCCACCACGGCCTGCGGCGTTTCCATGTGCGGCACATGTCCGGCATCCGCCAGGTGAACCCATTGGCAGTGCGGTGGCAATTGCGCCATATCGGGCCGGGGCAGGATGTCGTCATGCGCGCCCCACAGGATCAAAAGCGGACAGTGCAGCCCCAGCAAATCCCCGGCAGAAAAAGTGGCATTGGTCTGAAAACAGGTCAGGGCCGAGGCCTGATACCGGCCCAGCAGGTGACCCAGGGCGGTGCGGCGCTCAGAGTCGGACATCGTCTCCATCAGGGCGCGCGTCATGGCGGGCAGCAAATGCGCGGCTGCCGGGCCGGTCAGCCGACGGGCAAAGGCTTCGGCCAGCTCTGGCGTTGGCGCGTCGATAAAGGCGTTGAGCGCATCGTGATTGGCATGGCCACCCAGTCCGGCGGGCGAAACCAGCCCAAGGCTGAGGCTGGGTTCGGGATGGCGCAGCGCAAAGCCGAGCGCGATCTTGGCCCCCATCGAATGGGCCACCAGATGGGCGGCCCGCACATCGAGCAGCTCAAGCGCCTCCTCGAACCAGTCGAGCATGGCGTCGAGCGAGGCGTCGCCAACCTCGGTGGTGGAGGCGCCGTGCGCCGGCAGATCGAGCGCGATCACCCGAAACGACGATGCCAGCGGCACAAGACACAGATACCAGGTGAGCAGATCAGCGCCGAAGCCATGAATGAAAACGATGGCGGGCGCGTCGGCCCTGCCCATGTCGAGATAGCTCAAAGGCCCGCGCGAATGGCCGTCATGGATGCGCCGCGCCAGCTTGCGTACCGGGCTGCGCGCGGGAGCCATCGTGGTCACGCCAGAAACCCGCCATCGACATTGAGCACCGTGCCGGTCACCCAGCGGCCCGTATCGGCCAGCAGATAGGCGATGGCGGCGGCCACATCATCGGGGCGGCCAAGGCCGAGCGGTTGCAGGCTTACGACGTGCGCGAACTTTTCCGGCGATACGATCGTGCGGAAATTTTCGGCCATCGGCGTATCGACCATGGCCGGGGCCACGGCATTGACGCGGATGCCGTCGCGCACCAGTTCATGGCTCAGGCCCTTGACCGCTGAAACCAGCCCGCCCTTGGTGGCGGCATAGACGACATTGCCGGGGGCGGCGCGCAGGGCCGCCGATGACGAACAATAGACGAGCGAAGCGGGTGTGCCGCGGCAGGCCTTCAGGCGATAGGCCTGCGCCAGCATCAGGGATGCGCCGAGATTCTGCGACAGGGCGTTGGTGACGAAGTCGGCATTGATGGCCTGAATAGGCCGTGTGGCCTGCACGGCGGCGCAGTGGGCGATGCCATTGAGCGGGCCAATCTCAGCGCACAGGGCCTTCAGCCACGGCACGATCTCATCGAGCTGCGCCAGATCGAACAGCCTGCCCAGATGACCCTCGCCTGCAAGCTGGCTCATCACCTCGGCCAGACGTTCTTCGCTGCGTCCGCTGGCCACCACGCGCGCACCCAGACGCGACAGATAGATGGCCGTGGCCATGCCGATACCGCTCGTCGCCCCGGTAACCAGA
The DNA here is from genome assembly GCF_030027245.1 of Asticcacaulis sp. EMRT-3. Taxonomy (NCBI): domain Bacteria; kingdom Pseudomonadati; phylum Pseudomonadota; class Alphaproteobacteria; order Caulobacterales; family Caulobacteraceae; genus Asticcacaulis; species Asticcacaulis carbonis. Next base: position 2,639,408 of record NZ_JASERT010000001.1, on the reverse strand, counting down.
ACCGTGCGCCCCTCCATTGACATGGGGTTGAAGAGGGGCTGGCTCATGGTAATCGGGCTTTCTGCATATACTGTATATAGGTTTCCTGAAAATGACGAATACGCCCTTCCATAACTCCCAGCAAGGGGCGCCGTGCCCCCGCTTCCCGCGTGCCGCGTTGGGCTTTGGCGCAGATGTCACGATCCTCGTCACGCACCTGAGCCGAAAACCCTCTTAGCGACTCAACGACCATATCGCGTGCGGCCCGGCCATTATTGCGCGCCAGCCATGCCGACGTATGGATGCGCAAGGTTTGCGGCCCGGTGGGGTCAAAAGTCTGGAAGGTCAGGAAGGCGCTATAGGCGTAAACAACGATGATATTGGGGAAAATCAGAAAGCTGGCATAGTGCGGATATGTGTCGCCGGGTTCCAGCCGGATCGATTTGGCGACATTGCCCCACCATTTCAGCGAGCGCTCTTTCAACTGACCGACATAGCGGCTATGGCCCGCATCCGTGGTCAGGGTCAGGTCGGTTGACAGGATTTCACCGAAGCTTTCGGCATGAACCAAAGGCACATGATAGCCTTCGGCGGCATTGTCCATGCCCAGTTTCCAGTTGGCCTCCCAGTCGAAACTATCCTTCTCGAAACGATCCGGGCAGGTTTCGCTGACATGATGCAAATCGTCATAAAAGCTGCCGAGGAATGTCTGCAAGGAGGGGCCTTCGCGACTCATCCGTACAAAGACGAAGTGGCCGACCGTTTCCAGCGCATAGGCTTCGAGCGCCAGCGCATCCTTGTCCGCCTCATCCAGACTGAAGCTGTGACCATTGAGCGGGATGCCAACCGGACGGCCCGCGCCGTCATAGGTCCAGCCATGATAGGGGCATTGGAGAGGACGATTGCCGGTGCTGGCGCACTGGATGCGGGCAAAGCGATGCGAGCAGACATTGCGAAAAGCCCTCAGTTCGCCGTGGAAATTCTGCACCACAATGTCGTGATGACCGATCCGGGCGGTGATAAAATCCTGATGGTTTTGCACATCCTGCAAAAATCCGACACACAGCCATGACGGCTTGAAGACATGCTCCAGCTCAGCCGCCAATACGTCATCGCGATGATAGTAATCCGCCGCGATCCGTCCTCGTAGCGCTGCGATGCGGAACGTATCAGCCATAGTCATCGATCTGCGGCGCGGGAATGCCACTGACTGACAGCTTCATCGCGCCCCACGACCAGCCGACGCCAAAACCGATAAAGACCAGTTCGCGCGGCTCAGTCAGGGCGTCAGACAGGCGCGCGCACAGGGTCAGCGGAATCGAGGCCGATGAGGTATTGCCGAAGGTTTCCATGGCGATCGGCACCTTGTCTTCCGGCAGGCCCGATTTCTTGCGCAGATGGTTGAGCATGAAGGTATTGGCCTGATGGAAGACGACATAATCGACATCGTCAATGGAAACGGCGGCCGCATCAAAAATGGCCTGAACCAGCGGCGGCACGTTTTTCAGCGTGAAGTTAAAAACCTCAGTGCCGTTCAGATACAGGCGTGAATCGCGGTAAAGCTGCTCGAAGGCCTCCTCGCTCATGGCTTCGCGCTGCGGCAGCAACGACCCCTTGAGCGCGCCCGCCTTGATGATGATGTGTTCTGCGCCCGCGCCATCCGTACCGAAAACGCCGTGCATGGGTTTGGCGTCCGGGTCGGTTTCCAGCGCCGTGGCCGTGCCGGCGTCGCCAAACAGCGGAATGACGCTGCGATCACCGGGCACCATGCGCGCCGAAGATATATCACCAGCCAGAATAAGCGCCCGTGCTGGCCGTCCGCTGACGCTGACGCTTTTGAGTAGGCTGGCTGCCAGCCACAGGCCGTATGGATAGCCCGAACAGCCGAGATTGACATCGAAAGCCAGGCATGAACCCAGGCCCAGGCGCGTTTGCAAAACGCAGGCCGTGGCCGGGATCACATAGTCGGCGCTTTGGGTGACGAAGATCAACACATCCACCGTGTCGCGCGCCCAGCCAAGCTGGTCGAGCAGGCCGTCGGCCGCCTTATGGCACAGATCGGAGGTCATGACCTCGGGGCGGGCAATATGGCGCGAACGCACACCGATCGATTTCATCAGCCGTTCGCGCTCGGCCTCGGTATCGATCAGGTTTTCGTCTTCGAGCGTGCGCGACTGAGCCGGAACGCAGGCGCGAACGCCGCGAAAGGCGATCCCATCCAGATGGGTTTCGGGCATAGATACCTCCCTGGCCTGCAAGGCCGACTGCGATTCGCATCATAGTCAGCGAAGCTTAAAAAGGGTTAAGATCGCACGTTCTGCTCGCGCAATATTAAGCTTATATTGAGGGATAGAGTCTTAGCTATGATCACACGATTCGCGGTCGCATCACCGGCCGGTTTCGCCTCTTTTGCAAGGATTTCGTCATGGACAAGCCCGCCTTTATCGCCGCCGTCGCGGACATTCTCGAAGCCGATCCGTCCGGCCTGACCGGAGAGGAAAAGATCGACGATGTCGGCAACTGGGATTCCTTGTCGGTCATCACCTTTGTCGCTATGGTCGATGCCGATCTGGGCAAGGCGGTGGATAGCGACAAGCTGAAAGACGCCAAAACCCTCGACGATCTGGCCGCCCTGGTCGATCTGTAAAACGCCCGAACGCTTTGATGGGCGACAAGATTACCTTTTCCGAGCGCCTGAAAACGCGCATACCCAGCCTCCGCCATTTCGCCGGGCGGGCGCGCACAGACAGTCGCAACATCGCCTATGACCTGCTGCCCGTGCTGGGCTTGGGCCAGCGCCAGGCCCTGGTGCAAACCCTGTCCGCCTTTGCGCCAAAAACGCCCGGTCTGAAACTGTCAGCGCGGGCGAGGGCTTTGCTTGAGCAATTGCGCGAAGAGGGCGTCACCGATATGCAGCCCGCCATCGATCCCGGCTGGCTGGCCGATCTGGTGACCTATTTTAAAGCCACCCCCTGCCATGACCCCTACCGGCCGCATCTTGGCAGCTTTCGCTGGGATGCTCCGCCTTCGGACGAAATCAATATCGGCTATTATAGCTGGAACGAAACCCTGCGCGCGCCGCACATGGCCGCCCTGATGAACCAGCCCGACATACTGGCCGTCGCCGAGGCCTATATGGGCTGCAAGCCGGTGATCGATAATATCGGCATCACCTGGTCTTACCCAGGCCGCGAAACCGCCAAAAGCGTGCAGCGCTTCCACCGCGATTATGATTGCGCCCGAAATTTCAAAGCCTTCTATTATCTCACCGATGTTGATGAAGCGTCCGGCCCGCACAGATTCGTGCGCGGCTCCCACCGCGACCGTCGCCTCGATACGGGCCGCGCCCAGACCGACGAGGCCATTGCCGCCACCTTTGGCGAGGCGTCCATCGCGCGCATCACCGGCCCCGCCGGTTCGTGGTTTCTCGAAGATGTCTATGGCTTTCACAAGGGGCAGTTGCCGGTCGATGAACCACGCCTGCTGCTGGCCATCGAATATAATCTCTATCCGTCGCCCTTTTGTCCGCGTGGTAGCGAGCGCCTGCCGCTTGCAGGCCGTGACCCCTATATCAACAAACTGGTGATGGCATGAAAAAGGTGGCCGTCATCCCGGCGCGCGGCGGCTCAAAACGCATTCCGCGCAAGAATATCAAGTTGTTTCACGGCCAGCCGATGATCAGCTATGCGATCCGGGCGGCACAGGCCAGTGGCCTGTTCGAGCGCATCATCGTCTCGACCGATGACGACGAAATCGCCGCCGTGGCGCGCGAACACGGCGCCGAAACCCCCTTCATGCGCCCCGCCGAACTGGCCAATGACCACGCCGGCACGGGGCCGGTCATCGTTCACGCCTTACAATGGCTGGCCGAACAGGGCGAAGCCGCCGATGCCTGCTGCTGCATCTACGCCACCGCCCCTTTTCTCGATCCCGACAAGCTGAAAGAGGGCTGGAACGCCCTGCAACAACCGGGCAAGCGCTTCGCTTTTTCCGTCACCTCCTACGCCTTTCCGATCCAGCGCGCCCTGCGCCAGACGGCAGATGGCGGGCTTGACATGTTCTGGCCGGAAAACCTGATGAAGCGCTCACAGGATCTGGAACCGGCCTTTCATGACGCCGCGCAGTTCTACTGGGGCTGGAGCGAGGCCTGGCTGAGGGGCGAGATCACCTTTTCACCGATTTCCGCACCGGTTATCCTGCCGCGTAATCTGGTGGTCGATATTGACACGCCCGAAGACTGGGAGGTGGCCGAGCAAGCCTTCCGCGTGCTTATTTCGCAGCGTCAATAATCGCGGTCAGCGTCGCCTCGACCTCTTTGGCGACCTCGGCCATGCCGGGGGAATCGCTCATCGCGCCCAGCAGGGCGGTGGGCCGCACCATGCCGATATGGGTCTTGCCGCCCTCTTCATACACCGAAAGCTTGCACGGCAGGACAAGGCTCATCGTCATGTCCTCGCTCAAGACCGCCCTGGCCTTGCCGGGATTGCAGACATCGAGAATCTGGCATTCGTGGTCGAAAGCGACGCCCTTTTTGGCCATCGTCTCCTTCAGATTATGAATATGCAGAATGCCGAAACCGTGAGCGGGCACGGCCTCGTGCAGGGCGGCCACGGCCTGATCGACGCTTTTGCTGCTTTCAACAATATATTTCATCGGAAATCTCCTGTTCAGGAATGATGGGACGGCAGGTCTTTCTGCGCGCCCTGAAAAGCGGGCAGTCTGAGATGGAAACGAATAGCCGCCGCCCGCAGGCCAAAGGCCAGCACGAACGCCGGAATCGCCGCAGGCCAGAAGCTCAAACCCGTCAGCTTTAAGCCCGCAAAGGTGGCTGCGCCCAAAAGCGCGGCGGTGATGTAGATGTCACGGCGCAGCAGAAGATTGGGCTCACCCGCCAGCACATCGCGGATCACCCCGCCAAACGCCGTGGTCAGCACCCCCATGATCATGGCCGAAAACGGCGGCACACCGAGACTGAGCGCCTTGGCCGTGCCAACCACCGCATAGGCGGCCATGCCCAGAGCATCGAGCCACAGCAGCGCCCGGAAACGCCAGCCGCGCCCGCCGACGAACCAGATCAGCCCCGCCATCGCCACGCACACCATGATATAGCCGGGGCGATGCACCCAGAAGACCGGCGCGCCGATCAAAAGATCGCGCAGGGTGCCGCCGCCGACGCCGGTGATGGCGGCGAAAAAGGTGAAGGTGATGAAATCCTGACGCAGGCGCGCCGCCGCCAGTGCGCCAGTGGCAGCAAAGACAGCGACAGCCGCATAGTCGAGCCAGAAAAGGGCAGTGTTCAACGCATCCATAGGCGCTGATTTAGCAGCTTACCAGCGATGATGAAAGCCGCGCCCGCCCCAGCCATGATCCCAGCCATAGCCCCGACCATAAGACCGGTACACATAGTGATAGCCATAGGACGGGCGGCTGTTGAAATAGACGACCGAATAGCCGACGGGCGGTGGCGGCGGCGCGTAATAACCGGCGTCATACGGATAATAGTCGCCATCATAGCAATCGATACTGGAACGCCCGACGCTCGACCCCAGAACCGCGCCCAGCAGCGCACCGGCCACTGTGTTAGAGCCGCGATCCCAGCGCCCGGAAGCGCCGTTGGCGATCACCCCGCCGAGCGCCGCGCCGGCAATGGCGCCGGTGGCCGAGGCCTGATCCTTGCGGGCATAGCAATAGCCGTCATAGTGGCGACCCTGCGCAGGCGCGCCATCATCGGCGCGCGCCTGATCGGCCCGGCCCTGCTCATAAGCATCGCCAGTATTCTGCGCACCGCTGTAACGCTGAAACTGCGGCTGCGCGCCGGGATAGCCGTCATTGGGATTGTCGTAAGCGCTCTGCGCCAGAACCGGCTGGGCGACAGCGGCGAGGCCAAGGGCCAGAAGGAGAGCAATACGCATGGTCATGACTCATCAAACGGGAAAGCTGGCTGTTCTATAGGCTCGCCAAGCTGAACGCAGGCTGAATAAAGCGCCAGACAGATGGCCTAATCATGACACACCTCTTGCCTGATCGACATGAGGGCCTACATGGGGTCTATGATCGCATCCAAACCCGTTCTCGCCCTGCATGAAGCCTATCGTGACGACATCGGCGATCTGGTGACGCGCCGCCCCCTGCCCGGCCCGCATCTGGGCCATGTGGGCGCGTTTTTATTCCTCAATCACCACGGGCCGCAAACCTATGCGCCGGGCAACAGGGGCCTGCCCTTTGGCCCGCACCCGCATCGCGGCTTCGAGACGGTGACCTTCATCCTTGAGGGTGAACTGGCGCACCGCGATTCAGGCGGTCATGAAAGCATCATCGAAAAGGGCGGCGTGCAGTGGATGACGGCGGGATCGGGCCTCGTCCACGAAGAAGTGTCGCCCGAACGCTTCAAACAGGCGGGCGGGCCGCTGGAAATCCTGCAACTATGGATCAATCTGCCCGCAAAGCTGAAAATGACCGCGCCGCGCTATACCGGCGTGCAGGCCAACGCCATTCCGGTTCTTGATGATGGCAAATGCGCCCTGCATCTGGTGGCGGGCGAATGGCAGGGCCAGCACGGGCCGATCCAATCCCTGACCGGCGTTTTCATGAGCTGGCTGGTGCTCAAACCCGGCGGGCGCATCCGTTTTGACGGTCTGCAAAACCGCGATGTCTTCTGCTATGTGGTGCGCGGCGATGTGGCGGTCAATGGCGTCGATGCCGTGCGTGAACGTCTGGTCGAATTTGGCGAAGGCGACGTGGTCGACATCGAAGCCATTGGCGACGCCGTTGTGCTGTTCGGTCATGCCGAACCGATCAATGAGCCGATCGTGGCCCACGGCCCGTTCGTGATGAACACCGCCGCCGAAATCCATCAGGCCTATGCCGATTATCAGGCGGGCCGGTTTGGTACGCCAAGTTGATCCCTTGACTTTAGGCTATGGCCTATAGGAATGTTGAAAGACTGAATGGGGGGGGGGACGTCATGAAATTATATATCGTTTTATGCTTTGCAGTATCTGCGATTGTGGGCGCGACAGACGCCCAGACCGCATCCGCAACTTTGAATAAACCTTGGCGCGAGGTCAATATTACCACTGACTCCGCGAAAGGATGGCTCCCCTCAGAAGCGGAATTCAAATCCGTTACATTTGCGGTGCAGCGCTATTTTGCAGCCATAGACAATGGCGAATATAAGCAAGCTTATGACATGATGGCACCAATCGATCAGCAAAATCAAACTTACGATGAGTTTGCAAAAAACAATCGTAATTTCCTTGAGCAGGCGGGCTCCACCAAGCAAAGAACCGTATTGAAAATAACTTGGACCAAAGACCCTGCCGACGCGCCCTTTCCAGGTATCTATGTCGCTGTCGACATTGCAGGCAAGTTTGCAAATATTGATCGTGAATGTGGTTATCTTGTATTTTACCAAAAATCTGAAAATGATGATTTTAAGCTGATGCGTGAAGAGAGCAATTTTATCAGCAATGCCGATGCCAAAGACATAGAACGCACCAAATCACGGGCCACCCTCGATCAACTCTGGACATCATTATCGACAAATTGCCCCAATTATTCAGCAAATTGATGTCTAACCTACCATATCCATCGCCAGAGGTTCCCCGCGCACCAGATCGCGCGTGGCTACCTTGCCCAGTACATTCCACAGGCGGGCAGGTGAAAGACCCAAACCCGGACGGATCGAGCGGATATTGTCCTTGGTCAGCACCTCGCCAGCCTTGACATCCCTGACCACATACAGCGAACGGCGGAAGGTTTTCGAGCCTTGTTCCGTACCCAGAGTATCGTAATGGACGTGGCCCAGCGCCTTCCACGCATCCTTGCAATCGCGTACCAGAGCGGTAAATTCCGCCGGTTCGAGTGAAAACGACGCATCCGGCCCGCCATCCGATCTGGCCAGGGTGAAATGCTTTTCAATCACCGCTCCGCCGAGCGCAATCGCCGCCACCGACGCCGCGACGCCGTGGGTGTGATCCGACAGTCCCGACACGCAGCCAAACTTTGCGCCCAGATCAGGTACGGTGCGCACATTGGCGTCGGCAATATCGGACGGATAGTTGGACACACAGTGCAACAGGATGATCTCCCCCGAACCGAATTTGCGCGCCGTCTGGACGGCAGCGTCGATCTCGGCGGCATTGGCCATGCCGGTGGACATGATGAGCGGCTTGCCTTTCGAGGCCGCGCAGGCGACGAGCGGCAGATCAACCAGCTCAAACGAGGCGATCTTATAGGCGGGCGCGTTTAAGCTTTCGAGCAGGTCGATAGCGGTTTCATCAAACGGCGATGAAAACATGGTGACGCCGTGCTGGCGAGCGCGCGCAAACAGAGCCTCATGCCAGTCCCACGGCGTATGGGCCTCATTATAAAGATCATGCAGGGCGCGGCCATCCCACGGCCCGCCATGAATGAAGAATTCCGGCCGGTCAGATGTCATGGTGATGGTGTCGGCCGTATAGGTTTGCAGCTTGATGGCATCGCAGCCCGTGGCGGCGGCGGCATCGACCAGGGCCAGGGCGCGCTCCAGCGAGCCATTATGATTGCCCGACAATTCGCAGATAATATAGGGCTCGTGACCGGCACCGATTTTGCGGCCCGCTATCGTGACTTCAAGAGCCATGCAAAACCTCGCTTAAGGCCGCCACCACGCGCGCCGGATCATCATCGCTCATATCGGCGAACAAAGGCAGGGACAGGGTGGTGGTGTAAAATTGCTCCGTACCCGGAAGATCACGTTTGCCGAGCGCATTATGCTGCCAATAGGGCATGTCCGGCACGGGGATATAATGCACCTGCGTGCCGATACCGCGCGCCCGCAAGGCCTCCATCACGGCTTCGCGCGTCATGCCCAGACCGGCAAAATCAATCGATACGGCAAACAGGTGAAACACCGGCGTCTCACCCGGCAAGGGCGCTGCCCAGCGCACCGGCAGGTTGGACGCGCCCAGCGCCTTCTGATATTGCCCCACCAGCTTTGCGCGCCGTTCGGCAAAGTGGGCAAGGCGCTGCAACTGCGACAGGCCCAGCGCGCAATTCAGATCAGGCAGGCGGTAATTATAGCCCAGTGCCTGCATCTCATAGACCCACGGACCGCGCTCCTCAGCCACGAAATGCGCCGGATCGCGCTCGATGCCATGCGAACGCAGGGCTCTCAGACGGCGTGCTCGCACCGGATCATTGAGCGTGATCGCCCCACCCTCGCCCGTCGTCAGGGTCTTGACCGGATGAAACGAAAAACAGGCCATGTCGGACGCCGCGCATGATCCCACCCGGCCTTGCGGCCCCACCGAGCCGAGCGCATGGCAGGCGTCCTCGATCACAAAAGCGCCGTGCATTCCGGCCACCTCGGCGATGTGCGTCAGATCGACCGTCCGCCCGGCATAATGCACCGGAATCACCCCGGCAAAGCGGTGATCGGCATAGTCGCGCGCGATCAGCTCAAGCGCCGCGTCAAAGCCCTCATCGCTCATCAGCCCGGTCAGCGGATCGACATCGCCGAAGACCACCTGCGCCCCGCAATAGGCCACCGCATTGGCCGTGGCGGCAAAGGTGATGGCGGGCACGATCACCACATCCTTTGGGCTTAAATTTTCGCTCATCACCGCCAGATGCAGGGCGGCTGTGCCGTTAGACACCACCACGGCTTCCTGCGCCCCCACGGTTTGCGCCAGCGCCTGCTCAAACTGATCAACCAGCGGGCCGGTGGTCAGGAAATCGGATTGCAGCGCCGCCACCACCGCCGCGATGTCGGTATCGTCAATCGACTGGCGGCCATAGGGCAGGAAGCTCATATCAGGTAAGCGTCCATCATCGCCCGGATACCCTGTGCATCAAGGCGTTCGGCATTATTATCGGAGGCGTAATAAAAACCTTCGTCCACCCGCCGCGCACCGCGCACCTTACTGAAGCTCTTGCGCTGATATTCGACGAATTCCGGCTCGATCACATAGCGGTCGTCCAGCTCAAAGGTCGAGCGCGCATCGTCCGCCGAGATCATCATCTCGTGCAGTTTTTCGCCTGGACGGATGCCGATCATTTTATGACCGGCGTCCGGCGCCATCGCCAGAGCCAGATCGCTGACCAGGGTGGCCGGAATCTTCGGCACGAAGATCTCCCCGCCCTGCGTCAGTTCCATGCACGACAACACAAAGGCCACGCCCTGATCGAGTGAAATCCAGAAGCGCGTCATGCGCGCATCGGTGATCGGCAATTCCGCCGCGCCCTGATCGAGCAGTCGTTTGAAATAGGGCACCACCGAGCCGCGCGACCCGACGACATTACCATAACGCACCACGCAAAAGCGCGTGCCGATGTCACCGGCCAGATTATTGGCGGCCACGAAAATCTTATCAGAAGCCAGCTTGGTAGCGCCATACAGATTAACCGGCGAGCACGCCTTGTCGGTGGACAGGGCCACGACGCGGCTGACCCGGTTTTGCAGACAGGCCCAGACGACGTTTTCCGCGCCATTGATATTGGTGGCGATACATTCAGAAGGATTATATTCCGCCGCAGGCACCTGCTTTAAGGCCGCGGCGTGGATCACAATATCGACACCGCGAAAGGCCAGTTGCAGGCGCTGGCGGTCGCGAACATCGCCAAGGAAGAAACGCATCTTCGCCATTTGCTGGGCATCGAAACGGTCTTCGAGATCGCAGCGCATCTCATACTGCTTCAGTTCGTCGCGCGACAGGATGATCACCTTGCGCGGCGCGTGATTTTCAAGAAGTGTCTGCACCATGCGCCGCCCGAACGAACCGGTGCCGCCGGTGATCAGCACCACCTTGCCCTGAACAGGATCGGTGGTCGGCGAAAAATCACGATAGAGCGGGGATGAGGGCGACATGACGACCTGACTGCGAGGCTGATGAGCCACCAGTTTTGCGATGCTGCGCTTAATGCGCCGTTAACGGAGATTAAGTTGCAGATCCGATGCGGCGCGATGCCACATCTTTCAGAGCCTGCGGAATCAGGTGCCACGGCTCGACGAAATAACGTTCAAACAGGCGGCGCGGCTCATGCACGAAGCGCACCAGCCATTCAAGGCCGATCCGTCCTGTCCAGCGCGGCGGTGTGTACATCACGCCCGCCTCGTAATCGAAGGCAGCGCCGACCGGCAGGATAACGCACGGCGGCAGGCGGTCATGATTGGCCAGTATCCACATTTCCTGACGCGGCATCCCCATGCCGACCAGCAGAACCTGCGGGCGGTGCATCGCAATATCGGCCAGCAGCGCGTCATTGTCCGGGCCGTTCATATCGAAATAACCGGTATGCAGGTGCAGGCGAACGCCCGGATAGCGGCGCAGGATAGCATCGCGCGAGGCAGCATTATGTTCGGAAGCCCCGCCAATATGATAGATGCACCAGTCATGGCCTTGCGCCCGCGCCCAGAAATCTTCGCGGAAATCGAGATAGGTGCAGCGGTGATCGCGCGATACCTGATGGCCGAGCAGCCTGGCCCAGGCGATCATCGGCGTCGAATCGATCTCGATCAGATCGGCCAGGGCATAGAAGGCGCGCATAGCGGCGCTTTTCTGATACAGGTAAAGGCTGTGCAGATTGTGATTGGCCACGATGCCGCCCTGCCCCGATGTGGCGCGCATGGCCACGAAATCGAGCACATGGGCCGGGGTGATGACATCGACCTCGGCTCCCAGAAGCGAAAGACGGCCCAAAGAACGCCCCAAATGACGACATGCTGTTTCCATGCCGCCATCCTAAGGCCGTCCGTTTGATATTCCCTCAAGAGAGAGGGTAAACCGGCGCTTAACTATTCCACCGGGCGCAGGGTGATTTCGACGCGGCGATTCTGAGCGCGGCCTTCCGGCGTGTCATTGCTGGCAATCGGATCGGCCTCACCCATGCCGGCCACATAGATGCGTTGCGATTTGACCTTCTGCCCGACCAGATAACCGGCCACGGCATTGGCGCGGCGCTCGCTGAGATCGAGATTATAGGCTTCCGCGCCCTGACTGTCGGCATAGCCGACCACATCGATATAGGTGGACGGATACTGGTTCAGAATGGTGGCCACATCGTTCAGCACCGGCATGAAACCGGCATTGAGATCGGCGCTGCCCGACGAGAAGGTGACATCGCCCGGCATGTTCAGAATGATATTGTCGCCGGAGCGCGTGATATAGACGCCATGACCTTCCAGCTTGGCGCGCAAGTCCTTGTTCTGGCGATCCATATAGGCACCAACGCCTGCGCCCGCCAGCGCGCCGATCCCCGCGCCCAGAACGGCATTCTTGCGCGCCTGATCGCCCTTCTTGTTGCTGAGCGCGCCAAGGCCTGCCCCGGCCAGGGCACCGATCAGCGCCCCGGTCTGAGTGTTGGAATGTGTCTTCAGGCCATTGGAGGTGTCGGTGGTTTCGCAACCGGCCAGCAGGAAGGCCACGCCCGTCAGGCCGAGCAGAAGCTTACGGCCCGGATTTTTACACCCTGTCATCAATGTGTGCATATTTCAAAAACTCCTCAGATAGCGGTGCCCATCCTGGCATGGTTGCCATAAGAAACGGGACGGAAATGTAAGCGCAGCCTGTTAGAAACCGGTAAAACTGTCCTGCGAGGCGTCCCGGATCCCGGTGGTGCAAAGACGATTTACAGGCACCTGGCTGAACGCAGGATGAAGGCTTAACCCCCGTTGGCCACCTTGTGGCAGCTCCAGACGGTCGAGGTTTCCGGCGGCATGGTCAGGTAGCTCTGCGACAGGGCGCGCACCTTGGCCAGATTCTCGCTGAGCGCCACCAGAGCGCCCGGATCGTCATGCGCTGAGCAGCGCAGCGAACCGAGCGCCGTGCGCTGATCAAGAAAGGTCTTGTAGGCAGCAGGATCCAGCCGGTAATCGAAGCGGCGGAACACCGTGCCATCGGCCGACAGCTCCATACGCGCCGCCACCGGATCACTGTCAGCCAGGGTAAAGCGCACCAGCGTGCCGTCGGGCTGGCGCTCATAGGGGGTGCGGTCATTGACGCAGGCATGGGCAGCATCGAACTCGAATTCGATCGGGCCTGCTCCGGGCAGCGCATTGGGCGAGGCCGCCTTATCGACAGCGCACACCATATGCACGGCGGTGTCCTTCGCCACGGCTACAGCGGGCTTGGCTTTGGGCAGGTGGTTATAGATGTCGCGGTCCTTGATCAGGAAGGCGGCCACGGCCACCACAATGATCAGGCCGAGAATGATCCAGCCCCAGGGCACAGGATGGCGCAAGGGCGCGCGTCGGATACGCTCAAGAGCCGTTTTTTCCGGGGCCGTTTTTTCCGGTTTTACCTTTTCCGCCTTGACCGGCTTCGTCTTTTCGGGACGCGGCTTTTCCGGCGTATCGCCCGAAAAGGCCGTCGGCGCCTCCGGTTCGCGGCTGGCGTGGATCTCGGCGCGGTGGCGCATTTCACGTCGCACGATCAGGGCGATCAGCACCAGAACGAGCAGCGACAGAATGACCATCGCCCCCAGTTGCAGTCGCTCCATCACGGCGCGGTCGGCCTCGGCCTTCTTCTGTTCATCAAGGCGCTGCGCCTGGGCGGCGGCGGCGGCGGCCAGCGCCTTGGTCAGGGCGTCGTCCTTGACGATCTCATCCTCGGTGCGGGCATAGCAGGGCGTAGATACGATCTGCGGCGTCACGCCCGCCGAGGCCAGAAAGGTGTTGAGCGCCGACACATGGGTGGCCACGAATTGACCGGCAGCTACATCCAGATCACCGCCCGCCGACAGGGTGGACGGTGCGGTCCAGGTATTGACCCCCACCACCTGACCGCATTCATTGAGCAGCGGCCCGCCCGAATTGCCGTGATTGATCGGCGCGGTATGAAACAGGGTATCGACGCGCGACCCATCGGGATTTGAGGAGGCAAACAGGGCGATCGAGCCCTGCGTCACATAGGCGTCGCCCGGTTCGAGCAGGGCCGTGCCCGAACGGTTGAGCAGGTGATCGGTGACATCAGGATAGCCCATCGCCACCACGCGCTCATTCTTATAGGGCGTCAGATAAAGCTTGAGCGGGGCGATTTTCAGATTGGGCGCGGCCAGCAGGGCCAGATCGCCCTCCACCCACGGCTTGACCAGTTGCACCTGCTGGTAGGTGGCGCCGGAATCCTTGTGCGGCACGATGTAAATATCAGCCGATGACGCCTCAGGCGGCACTTCGACCACATGATAATTGGTGACGATATAGCCGGGCGCCACCACAAAGCCTGAGCCCATGCCCACCGTATCGAGCGGCTGGCCGCCATAGCCGCGATACACGACCAGAACCCGCACCACCGACTGTTCGGCGACCGTCAGGGCCTTGGTGGAATTGATCGGTTGCAGGTCGGAACCGACCATGTCGCCAAGCGAACCGCCAGAACCGGCACTGGCAGTCGAACCGGCATCGCCGTCCTGCGCCTGCGCATGGCCGGGCATGGCCAGTATCAGCCAGGCCAGCACAAGGCACACAATGAGGCCCGCCGCTCCGAAAAGCGCCGTCTTCATGCCCCCGATACGCCCGCCCGCCCCTGACACTGAATCTATATTCCTTTGAAAAAACTATTCCCCAACAGCTTTGCCGGTTCATAGCGGAGTTTACGACAAAAATCATCCCCCGCGCCAAGCTTAAAAAGGTCTGTGATATTTTAGCGCGGCGCGTTACACCAAATGGCTCCTCAACCGCCCCGAATCCTGCCGTTTGTGACCCCGTCATGCCCGATTCCGCCATCCCGCCCGTGCCCCTGGCCCTGTATAACGACGATTTCAAAGCCTTTTCAGCACAACAGGGCGCGGCTTTCGAGCGCTATGGTTTCGCCGTGCTCGGCGGCCACGAAGGCCTTCTTTGCCCTGCCCGAATCGATCAAGCTCAAATACCACCAGCCCGGTGGCGGCGGGGCGCGCGGCTATACACCGTTCGGTGTCGAAACCGCCAGGGACGCGCAGGCCCACGACCTGAAAGCCTTCTGGCATATCGGCCGCGAACTGCCCGTCAGTCACCCTTACCGCGACTATATGGCCGCCAATATCTGGCCGCAGGAAATCACCGATTTTCACGCCAGCACCTATGCCCTCTATGAAGCGCTCGATGCGCTCGGCAAACAGGTTCTGGGTGCCCTCGCCGCCTGGCTCGGCCTTGAGCGCGAGTTTTTCACCCCGCTCGTGCGTGATGGCAACAGCGTCTTGCGTCTGTTGCACTATCCACCCGTTCATGAACCGGGGATGAGCGTGCGCGCCGGGGCGCATGGCGACATCAATGTCATCACGCTGTTACTCGGTGCCGAGGAACCGGGCCTGCAAATCCTCGACCGCGACGGCCAATGGCTGCCGATCACCCCGCCGGCTGATTGCATCGTCTGCAATATCGGCGACATGCTGTCGCGCCTGACCAATGGTGTCCTGCCGTCCACCCTGCACCGGGTGATCAACCTGACCGAGGCACGTAATGGTATCGCGCGCTATTCGACGCCCTTCTTCCTGCATTTCGAGCCACCTTACCTGATCGAAACCCTGCCCGGCTGCATATCGGACGCCCGCCCCGATCAGTTTCCCGAAGCGATCACCGCCCATGATTTCCTGTTGCAGCGCCTGCGCGAAATCAAACTGGCCTAAAACCTGGCGGATAAAAGCGCGCATTAACCTTTCTTAAGCCGTGATTCACCATACTGTGCACCATGCAGGGCCTGATTGATCTCGTTAAAAATGTCGAAAGTGTGCGCGTCTTCGGGCGCGTGGCGGCGGTCAGCGGTCTGCTGATCGAGGCCAAGGGCGGACTATCCTATATGCAGGTGGGCGCGCGCTGCGAAATCATCCGCCGCCATGATGCCCCCTTGCCGGTCGAGGTGGTCGGTTTCCGCGAAGACCGCGCCCTGATGATGCCGTTTGGCCCGGTCGAAGGCGTCACGCCCGGCGCCGAAATCCGCATTTCCTCCGAAGGCGCGAAAGTGTTCCCCACTTCGGCCTGGCTGGGCCGCATCGTCGATTCGTTCGGCAATCCGGTCGATGGCCACGGCCCCTTGCCGCAGGGGCCGGAAGGCTATCTGCTGAAAGCCGCCCCCCCTTCGGCGCACAAACGCGCCCGCGTCGGTGAGCGCCTGAATCTCGGTGTGCGCGCGATGGATGTCTTCACCACCTGCTGCCGTGGCCAGCGCCTCGGCGTTTTCGCCGGTTCCGGTGTCGGCAAGTCAGTGCTTTTGTCGATGCTGGCGCGTGAAGCCACCTGCGACGCCGTCGTGGTGGGGCTGATCGGCGAACGTGGCCGCGAGGTGCGTGAATTTATCGAGGAAACGCTTGGCCCGGAGGGATTGAAGCGCGCCATCGTCGTGGTCGCCACCTCGGACGAACCGGCGCTGAAACGCCGCCAGGCCGCCTATATGACGATGGCCTTGTCGGAATATCTGCGCGATCAGGGACTGGAGGTTCTGTGCCTGATGGATTCGGTGACGCGCTTTGCGATGGCCCAGCGCGAGATCGGACTGGCCACCGGCGAGCCACCCACCACCAAGGGCTATACCCCCACCTGTTTTGCCGAACTGCCCAAATTGCTGGAGCGCGCCGGCCCCGGCCCCGTACTCGAAGACGGCACGGGTGGTCAGTTTCAGGCGGGCCCGATCACCGGGCTTTTCACCGTGCTGGTCGATGGCGATGATCATAATGAGCCGATCGCAGACGCCGTGCGCGGGATTCTCGACGGCCATATCGTCATGAGCCGCACCATTGCCGAACGCGGACGTTTTCCGGCCATTGATGTGCTGAAATCGATCAGCCGCACCATGCCCGAATGCCAGACCATCCCCGAACGCGAGGTGGTGCGCCAAGCGCGCAAGGTCATGTCGGCCTATAGCAATATGGAAGAACTGATCCGCATCGGCGCCTATCGTCAGGGTTCGGATCCCGATGTTGACCGCGCCATTATCCTCAATCCGGAGATCGAACACTTCCTGCGTCAGGATAAGGAAGAATACACAAGTCTTGACGACTCCTTTACACTTTTGGCCGAAATTCTTGCCAAGGCTTAACGGAATCAAACCGTCTTTTAAGCTGGTTTTCCGGACGCGATAGCGTTCGTGGCGCTTGAACGCAAAAAAAGTAATGGAGAGTAACGCCATGACCAAATGGGCCCAGTCGCTGATCCGCCTGTCCACCTATGAGGTGGAAACCCTGCAAAAACGACTGGCCGAAGTGGTCACCCGCCGCACCCACGCCGAAATGAAGATCGCCACACTGGCCGCCGAATATGAGCTGGAATGCGTGCGCTCAGCCGCCGATCCGGCGCTCGGCCACAGCCTGACTGCCTATAAGCGCGGTTATAAAATGCGCCGCGACACGATCCAGACCGAACTCGATCTGGTCAGCCATGAAGAAGAAGGTGTGCGCGATCAGTTGGCTCACGCTTTCGAAGACCTGAAAAAGTTCGAGCACGTCGCCGAACTCAGCCATCTGCGCCGCCTCGCCGCCGAAAAGAAGGCGGAAAACGCCGCTCTTGACGAAGTAGCGCTGCGCATGGCGCGTCCGGCTTAATCCATGCAGGCCCATCCATGAAGGCAACAAGGCGAGACTGGCTGGCGGGCGTCGCAGCCCTGTCCGGCCTGGCTGTCACCACCGGCTGCACCGCCCAGACCCTGCCCGATCCACCGCCACTGAAAAGCCTGGCCCCCTACCCGCTCGGCGTCGCCGCCACGGCCAGCCAGATCGTTGAGCCTGACTGGGCGAAGCTGGCGGCGCAGCAATATTCACGTCTGACCCCCGAATGGGAAATGAAGATGGAATATGTGCTGGGCGACGACGGCACTCTGCGCTTTGATCGCGCCGACCGGCTGGTGGCCTTTGCTGAGGCGCATGGCATGGCTTTCCACGGCCACACCCTCATCTGGTACGATCAGCCGGGCGGCCCCAGCTTTGCAAAACTGGGGAACAGGCCCGATGCCTTTCTCGCGGCCTATGCCGACTATATTCAGGCCGTTGTTGGCCGCTATAAGGGGCGCATCGGCGGCTGGGACGTGGTCAATGAACCGGTCTGGAATGACGGCCACGACCTGCGTCCGTGTCTGTGGCGTCAGGTTCTGGGCGATGACTATATCGGTCTGGCCCTGACCGCTGCCCATCAGGCCGATCCGGCAGCGAAGCTGTTTATCAATGACTATAATCTCGAACTGACGCCCGCCAAACGCAAGACCTTCCTCACTATGGTCGAGCGCGTGCTGAAATCGGGCGCGCCGCTACACGGTATCGGCAGCCAGACCCATATTCAGGCCGATCTGCCGCCGCAGGCCCTGAAGACCGCCATCCGCGATCTGGCCTCAACCGGCCTGATGCTGCACATGTCCGAGGTTGATATTTCGCTGCACGAAGACCGCATCACCAATATGGCCGAACCGCGCCTCGATCAGATTCGCCTGATCAATACGCTGCTGGACACCTATGACGCCCTGCCTTCGGCGCAGCGCTACGGCGTTACCATCTGGGGCCTGCGCGACAGCGATTCGTGGATCAACCGCCAGCCGGGCCTGAAACTGCCCGACGAGCCGTTGCTGTTTGACCGGCTGGGCAGGCCCAAGCCGATGGCCCGCGCCTTCGCCAAGGCTTTGGAGATGACGGTTTAAGGGTCTGGGCACTGACGGCGCATAATTAAAGTAAGAACCCCCACCACCCCATCTCAGCCGCTTCGCGTCTTCGTGCGGTCCCCCTCCCCACCAGAGGTGGGGAGGTATAAAAAAGAGCGGCTTTCTATATACCTCCCCAGTTTACTGGGGAGGGGGACCGACGCGCCTGCGCGTTGGTGGTGGGGGTTCTTGCCTTATGGCCGTCGCCGCCCATTCCATAGAGCCTAAAGCGTTGAATGCCGATCAGGCCGCCACCCAGCCGCCATCGATGGACAGAGGCGCGCCATTGATCGACTTGCCCGCATCCGAACAAAGGAAGACGGCGAGCGCCGCAATATCCTCGACGGCCACGAATTCCTTGGTGGGCTGGGCTGCCAGAATCACATCGCGGATCACCTGTTCGCGCGTCATGCCCCGCGCCTTCATCGTGTCGGGAATCTGCTTTTCGACCAGCGGCGTATGGACATAGCCGGGACAGATGGCATTGCAGGTAATGCCGAATTCAGCGCCTTCCAGAGCGATGGTTCGGGTCAGGCCCAAAAGCCCGTGCTTGGCCGACACATAGGCCGATTTGAACGGCGAAGCCACCAGCGCATGGGCCGAGGCGATATTGACGATGCGACCCCATTTTTTCGCCTTCATTGCCGCAAAGGTCAGGCGCGTGGTGTGGAAGCTGGCGGTCAGGTTGAGCGCGATGATGGCGTCCCATTTTTCCGGCGGGAAATCCTCGATCGGTGCCACGTGCTGAATGCCGGCATTATTGACCAATATATCGACCCCGCCCAGCTCATCGCAGGCCTTGACCAGCCCGGCAATGGCGTCGGGCTTGGTCAGGTCGGCACCATTGAAGCGCGCCTTGATACCATAATCCTTTTCCAGCCCGGCGCGCTCGGCCTCGATGGCGTCAGCCTCGCCGAAACCATTGAGCATGATATGGGCACCTTGCGCTGCCAGCGTCTTGGCGATCCCTAAACCTATGCCACTTGTCGAACCGGTGATCAGAGCGGTTTTGTTAGCCAGAGTCATGTATATCATCCTATTGGGGAGGGGAGGAGGTTTCAGGATCAGATTTAGGTTTTCGGGGCTTCAGAGCTGTTCTGGTCAGCGCCACCCTGACCATGCCGCGCCGCGATATTGAGCGCCTGCTGTCCGCACTGCTCGACGAAGTTCAGCGTGGCCTGGGTGCGATCCTTGCCATAGGTCAGGCAGGTTTCGGCCCAGCGCTTCTGCACCTCGGCCAGGGCGGCGGCATCGGGCGCGCTGGCCGCCGCATTCATCAGGCGCATAGCTTCCTGCGTAAAATGGTCGGTGTCTTCGCTGTAGCGGTGCGTGCTGGTGGAGATCATCTCGATCAGATTGATCAGGCTGCGCGCCGCAAGCTGGCTCTGCGCCTCCATCAGCTTCAGACCGGCTTCAAACGAGGACTGGGTGAAGGGTGAAAATCGGGTCGTCATGGCAAGCCTCCATGAGGCTTACGGCTCTATACCGCAAGCCCGGCAAAACTATGGCCTATTGTCGATATGTGCAATGCAAAATGGCCGATAAGGCCTAATTCAGCAAAATCGAACCCAGCAGCACCTTGGCGCCATGCACCTGTAAAATCCGGTCGGTGACGGCCTGTAATTGCATACTGATATAGTTGGTATCGACCACGGAGGTGCGGTTCAGAGTGCCGCCATAGCCCTGAAGCACGGTGACATAGGCGTCCTGAAGGCGCGGCATATAGAGCTTGATCTGCGCCACCAGCTTGGGATCATCGCTATACAGGCCAAGATCGACGCTCATTGTGCCGTGACGCAAACGGTCGGCATCGGTGAAGACGTTGATGGTCGGAAACTGGGTATAGCCATCGCCGCCACCCTTCTTCTTCGTCTCCGCGAAAACGGGCGCGGCGGACAGGAGGGCAGGCGCAGACGCCAGAACGGGCAGGAGCAGAAGATGACGACGCTTGATCATGACCTTTACCTTCTCATGGTTTCGTTAAAAGCAGTTTAAACAGGGTAAAGTAAAAATTAACTTTAAAAACAGCAACTTGATCAACGCGGAATTAAGGGATTTGCCCTAGCCTGTCGAGATTGCAATCAAGGACGCGGCGCACCTCCTCGTGATGATCGAACAGTCAAACCCTACCTCGCGCCTGATGCGCAGGCTCAACCCCGTGGGGGTGACGGTGCTCGTGGTCGAGGATCACGACGCCACGCGGCGTCTGGTCATGGAGTTGCTGCGTGCCTCCGGCTTTGTCAATCTCTACTTCGCCCGCCACGCCGAAGAGGCCGTGGTGATGATGCAGGCCCATGCCCCTGATCTTTTGATCGTCGATTGGGGCCTGCCCGGCATGTCGGGCATTGATCTCGTGACCGAGGTGCGCCACGCCGCCCTGAATGGCGACACGCGCTTTGCCAATCCGCACATGCCGATCATCATGCTGACCGCCCGCCAGCGCGTGCGCGATGTCGATCAGGCACACCGGGCGGGGGTGACGGAATTCGTCGTCAAGCCCTTCTCGGCCAATTCTCTGCTGCGCGCCATCTCCAAGGCCCTGTTGCGTAAAGCGCGCAACATCACCCCAATGACCGCCGGCACACGCCGCAAGGCTGCGCTTTTCCCCGGACTGGGTCAGCGTACGGGCGACATGGCCGCCGCGCCGCCGTCCGGTCGCAAGCCACAAAAGCCACCCTCCGCCAGACGCCTGAAATCCGAAGCGCTGAAAATGCAGGCGCTCGAAGAGATGAGCAGCCTGCGCCAGTTGATGCAGACCAGCGGCACGATCAACCCAAAGGCGCTCAATATGGTGGTGACGCGCCTGATCGATACCCAGACCGCCGCCCATGATGCACGTATGCGCCTGATCGAACACGCCGCCGCCTCACTCAACACCTATGTCCGCCTGTTCGGCGACCGGGCCGAGACCGATGTGCTCGATGTCCATCTCGATGCCTTGATCCGCCTCAATGGCGAACCGCCCGCCGATCATGACGAAGCGCTCGCCATCGTGACCCATCTCGACACTCTGGTGACCCACCGCCGCCAGCATCGCAAGGTGGCCTCATGAACGCCTATGCCCATGTCGATTCCAAAGGCGGCATGGCCAGCTCCAGCCGCGACGCGCGCAACCTCGTCAATCTGGGCGAAACCGCCTCGACCTCGCGCGTGCTCAACCTGTCGCGGATCTATCTGTCATCGGCCCATGAGCCCGAATACCGCAACAAGCCGTTCTTTCGCAACGCTCAGATGAACAAGGCGATCATCGTCAAGCATACGCTGCGCGCCAATGAACGCGATCTGTTCGCCCGTCCGCGCCGCACCGCCACCAAGATCATCCTGCCCTTCGATCCGAATGACCTCAAACTGGGCGGACGCTCCATCCTCGTCGGCCAGACCGGCTTCGATTCGTTCTGCCGTGGCTATTTCAACACCGACGACCTCAATGCCCATCAGGATGTCCAGACCCTGCGCCTGCTCGACACCCTGCCGTCGCTCGATCCGTTTCTGGTGCGCGAGCACCTGGCGCGCAATAATTTTCGTCCGGCGGCCTGCTATCTGAAAATTGCGCCCTATGATGTGCAGCGCATGATCAGCTTCACCAATGAAGAGATCGAGCGACTGGTGCGCACGGCATTCGCCGATGTGCTGAGCGCCGGCGCGGCGGTCAAACTGGCCGACAAGATCCTGTCCAATGAACTCGACACGGAACTGGCCCCGCTGAAAACCACACTGCGCATGACGGACGCCGAATTTTCCGACGGCATTTTCTCATGGCGCGGCTTTCTTTATTTCAAATGGCGGCATATCGAATTGCGCGAAGAATTGCGCAAGGTGCTGGAAGGCCTGGCCAGCTATCAGCCGATCGGCGCCTGCGACGACGCCTTGCGCGAATATCTGAAAATCGCCCGCCCGCGTCTGGCCCAGAGCATCGTCGCCGCCATCCGCCATGTCGGGCGCATCCTGATCGTCTATGATCAGGCTTACCACGCTCTGGTCGAGGGAGAAAATGCGGGCCCCTTCCGCCGCTTCCTGCTCGACGGGCCGGAAATGTTCTTCGAACTGGGCGAGAGTATCGGCATTCTCAGCCATATCGGTTCCTTCTGGGCCTACCGCATGAACCAGAGCCTGCTGACCCACAGCCTGACCCCGCTCGAATATGGCGACATCCTGATGGACTTTGAGGATTCCCTGTCGCTGGTGTCACACTACAGCGAGACATAGGATGAAGCACGCCCAGCCCGTCCTGCCGTTTTCGCATCCCGCCAATGACAGCGATTTCATCTCGGTTCGTGAAATCCGCAACCTGGCCCATCTCAACCGCACCTGGTCAACATGCCGCGTGCTCAATCTGGCCAAGCTGTTTACCACCTACCGCGAAAATCCCGACTATCTGGCCAAGCCGATGTTCGAGAATTCAGCGCTCAACCACGCCCTGATCGTCAAGCACACCCTGCGTCTTGACGAACGCCACCTGTTTCCCGGCGGCCGCCAGACCGTCACCAAGATCATCCTGCCTTACGATACCTATGATCTGCGCCTTGGCGGGCGCTCCTTCTTCTTCCGCCAGACGCGCTTTGAAGAATTGATGCGCAGCTATCTCGGCATCGAGGACGCCGCTAAAAACCGCGACGCCAAGGTTTTGCTCTGCCTCGACAACCTGCCCTCGCTCGATCCCTTCCTGCTGCGCGAACACCTGGCCAAGGCCGGCTATTTTCCATCGGGAGTCTATTTCCAGATCTCGGCTGCCGATCTCAAATCGATGAGCGCCTTTACCGCCGATGAGATTGAAAACCTGGTCAGCGTCGCCTTCGGACAAAAGGGTAGCAAGGGAGCCTATAAGCTCGGCAGCCGTATCCTGTCCGATCAGTTACACAAGGATCTCAATCCGTTACGCGAAACCCTGCAAATGGATGAGGACTCGTTCCAGGACGGCATCGTCTGCTGGCGCGGCTTTCTCTATTACAAATGGTGTCACCGCGAACTGCAAATGGGGGTGCGCGAAGTGCTGGCGGGCCTCGGCACGATCCGGCCGCGCGCCGCCCATAATGACGCCACCAGCCTCTATCTCGAAAAGGCCGTGCCGCGCGTGGCGCGCGCCATTGCCGCCGTGCTTAACGACGCGCGCATAACGCTTGGCGAATATGATGATGTGTATCGCGCCCTGGCCGTCAGGCGTGATCCCGAACCGTTCCGTCGCTTCCTCAAATACGGCTCAAGCCTGTTTGTCGATCTGGGTGAGAAGATCGGCACGCTCAACCATATCGTCTCCTTCTGGCGTTTCCGCATGGCGCGCACAACCCGCAAGGGTGCCCGCCCGCTGC
Organism: Asticcacaulis sp. EMRT-3; assembly: GCF_030027245.1. NCBI lineage: Bacteria > Pseudomonadati > Pseudomonadota > Alphaproteobacteria > Caulobacterales > Caulobacteraceae > Asticcacaulis > Asticcacaulis carbonis. The sequence continues at coordinate 2,615,548 of NZ_JASERT010000001.1, read as the reverse complement.
ACGACATCGAATTCGCCGACATATTGATGGATTTCGAAGCCGGTCTGATCAATGCCCTGCAAAAGGGCAAGCAGCCCTGATCATCAACCGGCAGCGCGCGTCCAGCCCATATGCTTGCACATGATTTTCAGCACGCAGCCGGTCGTGGTCATGTGATCGGACTCGACATCGGCGTCGAAGCTCATATGCAGATTGCGTTGCGGATCATAGGCCTTGCCCGACCAGTGGCCGTCGCTGTCGGGTGCCACATCCAGCACCAGCCGGTCACCGACCTTTTCGCCGTGCGTACCCGGCTTGATCCACAGATTAACGGCGCACAGACCGTCGCCGCACGGCCCCACCCGCACACGCGCCTTGCCGTCGCCGCGATTCCACACACCTTGCATGGAGGCGGCGCGCGGCGCGCGTTCGGATGACGACTGAGCATAGGCCGCCAGAGGCGTGGTCAGCATCAGGGCAGCGGTGATCATCAGGCAGGCTGGTTGTGTCGGCATTCGGGCATCCTTTTTCTGTGCCGCTCCCACCTGTCTTTACGTGCGGGCCTCCGAACCGGATCAATGGTGGCGACCCGGAGAAAAATCCCCGTCCGTCATGAACCGCCGCGCCTTTGGCACCGTACCAGTTTCATGACCGCACTCTTACAGTCCCAGCCCCTGTTCTGGCCCATGCTCCTGATCGCCGCTGGCCTCAGCCTGACCATGTTCGTGGCCTGGGCCGTGCAGCGTCTGACCAGCCATTCGGGCTGGATCGACGTGATCTGGTCGTTTGGCGTCGGCGCGGGCGGGCTGGCGGCAGCGCTCCTGCCCGGTTTAGGTGCTGCGCCGCGTCATTATATGGTGGCCCTGCTGATCCTTTTGTGGTCGCTGCGGCTTGGCCTGCATATTCTCAACCGCACCTTAAAAGGTGGCGATGATCCGCGTTACGCCGCCCTGATCGCCCAGTGGGGCAAGTCCGCCGGCTGGCAATTGTTCCTCTTTTTACAGATTCAGGCTCTGGCTGCCCTCGTGCTGGTGCTCGCCGTCCGGCTGGCCGCCACCAGCCCCGCCCCCTTCCCGTCCATCGGTGACGCGGCGGGTCTGGCCCTGCTGATCGTCGCCGTGGCGGGCGAAGCCGTGGCCGACGCCCAGATCGAGCGTTTCCGCCATGCGCACAAGGGCGAACATCTTGTCTGCGACACCGGCCTGTGGAGCTGGTCGCGCCACCCCAACTATTTCTTTGAATGGCTGGGCTGGTGCGCCTGGGCGGTGATCGCCATTGTGCCCGCCTTCACAGGCTTCGGCTGGCTGGCCCTGGCCGCACCTGCCATGATGTACGGCCTGCTCGTCCATGTTTCAGGCGTGCCGCCGCTCGAAGCCCACATGCTGAAAAGCCGCGGCGATGCGTTTCGCGCCTATCAGGCGCGCGTCAGCCCCTTCTTTCCCCTGCCTCCGCATTCCGCCCCCAAAGGAGTCACAAGATGAACCTGCTCGCCAGCGCCATCGGCGCCGCAGAACGCGCGCCCCTGCCCGATGGCCTGACCCTGGCCGGGATCGACTGGCTGGTGGGCCGCACGTGCCGCCGCCTTGAACTGAGCGATGATGCGGCCGAAGCCGCCTTCGTGGCCGCTATGGACGATTATCCGATCGCCGCCCACACCGATGCCGCCAATGCCCAGCATTACGAACTGCCGCCCGAATTTTTCGCCCTCACCCTGGGCACCCAGCGCAAATATTCGTGCTGCCTCTATCCCGACGATTCCACCACGCTTGATGAGGCCGAAACCCTGGCGCTTGATGAAACCTGCGAACATGCGGGCCTCAATGATGGTCAGGACATACTCGAACTGGGCTGCGGCTGGGGATCTTTGTCGCTGCACATGGCCGAAAATTTTCCGCAATCGCGCATCGTATCGGTCTCCAACTCGCATTCGCAGCGCGGCTATATTGTCGAACAGGCGAAGCAGCGCGGCCTGAACAACCTGACCGTCATCACCGCCGACATGAACGATTTTAACGTCGATCTGCGTTTTGACCGTGTTGTGTCGGTGGAGATGTTCGAGCATATGTCGAACTGGCGGGCGCTTTTGCAGCGCACGCGCGGCTGGCTGAAACCCGACGGACGCCTGTTCCTGCACGTCTTTACGCACCGCAGCCATTCCTACCGCTTTCACCACGATGATCCCGCCGACTGGATCGGGCGCTATTTCTTCACCGGCGGCATCATGCCCGCCCACGACCTGCCGCATCGCTTCGGCGATCTCTATGCGGTCGAGGCCGAGTGGCGCTGGTCGGGTCAGCATTATCAGCGCACGGCGCTCGACTGGCTGGAGCGCTTCGATACGGAGCACGCCGCCATCACGCCTATCCTGCGCTCCGTCTATGGCCGCGACGCCGGATTGTGGCACAGGCGCTGGCGGCTCTTTTATCTCGCCACGGCGGGCTTATTTGGCCATGATCAGAGCCGCGAATGGGGCATAGGCCATTATCTGCTGGCCCCAAAGTAAAATCCTTACAGGTTTTTTATGAACACGGCGACCTATCCGCAAAGCTTATCTATTTCGCAATGGCCATAGTCAGTTCACCTGTTTGTGAACATAGGAGAGGGACTACCATGATCAAGATTTCCGCCAAAATGCTGCTGCCCGTCGCTGCCGCCGTTCTTTGCCTGGGCGCCTCCGCCTGCTCGAAGACCAGCGACACCTCCACCACCACCGAAACCACCACGTCGGAAATGGCCCCCGCCGATACCGGCATGGCTGCGTCCGATACGGCCATGTCTTCGGATACCGGCATGTCAGCCACCACCACGACCACGACGACCACTTCGTCCTCGTCAATGTAAACCCTTATACCAACTTGCGCAGACCAGAACCTTTGCAGGTGCAAGTTGGTATAAGCATTATTCGCAGCTCAAGCGCCGCATGGCTCCTCGCATAAGCTCGGACGGCCAGTCGGCCTTGCCAAGTTGCGATGAGTCAAAGTCATCGCAACTTGGTATTAGAGCGCCGATCTGATAGAATCAGATGGCGCTCTAAAAGGCTTATTCAGCTTCGGCTGTCATCCCTCTCTCCTGCCCCGGTGAGAGGGATTTTTCATGCCCGCTATTCGACGTCAGAGGTCACCTTGGCCAGGGCCTGCTTGGCCTCGTCGGCGGCGCGCTGGCGTTCCCACATTGAGGCATAGAGCCCGTTCTGCCGCATCAGATCATGATGGCGGCCACGCTCGGAAATCACCCCGTCCTTCAGCACCAGAATCTCATCCGCCGCCACCACGGTGGACAGGCGGTGGGCAATCACCAATGTGGTGCGGTTCTTCGACACATCATCGAGCGAGGCCTGAATCTCGCGCTCCGTATGGGTATCAAGCGCCGAAGTCGCCTCATCGAGTATGAGGATCGGCGGTGATTTCAGAAGCGTCCGGGCAATGGCCACGCGCTGCTTTTCGCCCCCCGACAGCTTCAGGCCGCGCTCGCCGACCTCGGTATCATAGCCCTTGGGCAGGGTGGCGATAAAGCCGGAAATCTGGGCGCGGTCGGCGGCGTCCTCGACCTCAGCCCTTGAGGCCCCATAGCGACCATAGGCGATATTGTAGCTGATCGTGTCGTTGAACAGCACCGTATCCTGCGGCACCATGCCGATGGTCTTGCGTAAAGACGCCTGAGAGACGCCGCGAATATCCTGACCGTCGATCTCGATGGAGCCGCCCTTGACGTCGTAAAAGCGAAACAGCAGCCGTGAAATGGTCGATTTACCGGCCCCCGAAGGCCCGACAATCGCCACCGTCTTGCCCGCCGGCACCTCAAACGACACGCCTTTCAGAATTTCGCGGTCGGGATCATAGGAAAACACCACATCCCTGAACTTCACCGCGCCATCGGTGACGATCAGATCCTTCGCATCCGCCGCATCGACCACCTCTTCGGGCTCGTCGAGCAGGTTGAACATGGCTTCCATGTCGATCAGGCCGGTCGAGATTTCGCGGTACAGCGTGCCGATGAAGTTGAGCGGAATGGCCAATTGCATCATGAAGGCATTGGCCAGCACGAAATGGCCGATGGTCTTGGTGCCATGCACGACCTCATAGGCCGACATCAGCATCACCACGGCCATGCCGATGGAAAAGATGATCGCCTGACCGATATTGAGCCAGGCCAGCGAGGTATAGGTCTTGATCGCCGCCTGTTCATACATGCCGGTGGCGCGGTCATAGCGGCCGCGCTCCAGCGCCTCATTGCTGAAATATTTGACCGTTTCGAAATTGAGCAGCGAATCGACCGCCTTCGACATGGCGTCGGAATCAGCCTCATTCATCTCCTTGCGGATCGAGATGCGCATGTTCGAAGCGATAATCGAGAACCAGACATAGACCACCACGGTCACCGCCACCACCACGACATAGATCAGGTCGAACTGCGCCCACAGGCTGATGGCGGTCAGGACAAATTCAAGCACGGTCGGGATGCCGACCATCATGGTCAGGCGGATAATGGTTTCAATGCCCGACTTGCCGCGTTCGATCACCCGTGACAGCCCGCCGGTGCGGCGCTGCAAATGAAAGCGCAGCGAAAGATTATGCAGATGGACAAAGGCGCGGTTGGCCAGGCCCCGCACGGCGTGCTGACCCACCGCAGCGAACATGCCGTCGCGGATATTGTTGAAAATCTGCGAGAACATCCGCGCGACGCCGTAAGCCAGCACCAGGATGATCGGCGACATCATGACGAGTTGCCACCAGCCCACCGGATGCGCACCGTGCGCCCCAAAGGCATTGACCGCCCACTTATAGGCAAACGGCGTGGCCACGGTCAAAAGCTTGCCCACCACCATAGCCAGCAACGCCCACATCACCTGAAGCTTGAGATCCATCCGGCCTTCCGGCCACAGATAGGGCATCAGGAAGGTCAGGGTTTCCGACGCCTTCGCCTTGGGCTTCGGCATAGGCTGGGTCATGACGGATGGCTTGAATCGGGAAGGCGGCTGTGCGGGCGTGGCACTCATTACGGCATATGTCCGGGAAAACGCTTAAGGATGTGCCCCTATATAGGCGCACCCTCAGCTATCGCCAAACATATGTGCGGTAAAATCTCAGGCGATTGCGGAAAATTACTCGGCCGCCGGTTCGCAGGCGCAATCCGGCGTGTGCCCGTGTCCTGTAGAGGCATGGCGGTGCTGACTGCGGTAATTGACCCAGTGGGCGCCCGCAATGGCCAGGGCACCCGTGACGCTCAGCAGGGTTTCAACATTTTCCAGCGCCGGCACGAAGGCCGCCAGAGCCAGCAGGGTCAGGCCCGCCAGGATCAGGCCCACCACAGGCAGTTTGCGCCACGCTCTTGATGTGTGGATGGCGCTCAGGCTGAGCGGCGCGGCGATCAGCACCAGCAAAGGATGCACCCACGGATCATGCGCCAAAGCCCCGGCCAGCGGCAGGACGGCGGCCAGAAGCGGCAGGGCCAGACAATGCACGACACAGAGGCCCGACAGGCCGACCGAGGCGAAATCCAGCCATTTGCTTTTCTTGGGTACGGTGGTCATCGCGCTTTCACTTGTCCGGCTGTGTTCGGAAAGGGCGGACGTTTTGGACGGGGTGTCGGTTTTGCGAAGCATGATGACCACATATGTTATACAGTAACTTTTTGCAAGACAAGATATACAATAACAGGCAAAAAAAGGCTGGCCCGGCCTTCATCGGCTTGAGCCAAACCGTAACCGGACTATATACGGATGACAAAGGAGCCTCATCATGCGCATCGATATCTGGTCTGACGTCGTCTGTCCGTTTTGCTATATCGGCAAGGCTTCGCTCGAACAGGCGCTGAGTGAGGCGGGCGTAAAGGCCGAGATCGTCCATCGCGCCTTTCGCCTGCAACCGGGTGAGGTGCCGCAGCCGGTTGACGACATGCTGGCCCGCAAATACGGCCTGACGGGGGCGGCGGCAGAGGCTCAGCAACAGCGCGTCACCGATATGGCGGCGCAGTTCGGCCTCGATTTCCGTCTGGCCGACACCCTGATCGGTGACACGCTCGATGCCCATAAACTGCTCGTTCTGAGCGCAGAAAAAGGCGTTCAGGACAGGCTTTTGAGCGCACTTTACCGCGCCTATTTCACCGATCATCAAAATATCTTCGACCGCGAAACCCTGCTGGCCATTGGCGCAGAGGCCGGTCTGACCCCAGACGATATACAGGCGGCGCTGACCTCCGCCGAGATAGCGGCGCGCGTCAGCGATGATGAAGCCTTAGCGCGCGCCAATGGCGTACGCGGCGTACCCTTCTTTGTGATTGATGGCCAGTATGCCCTGTCGGGCGCCCAGCCGCCCGCCGCCTTCGCCGACGTTTTCCGCCGCGTGCAACCCGTGGCGGAAGGCCGGGTCTGCGGGCCGGATAACTGCGATCCTGAATAGGCACTTGACGCCCGCGCCTCAGGCTTTAAGTGAGGCGCAAACTCCCCCAATCTGGCCCAATCTGGCCCAATCTGACCCAATCCGAATAGAGCGCGCATGATCCGTCACATCGTTATGTTCAACAGCACGAATCCGGCGAACCGCGACAGCATTTATCGCGGCCTGTCGGTGCTGACCCAGATCCCGCAGGCGCGAATTCTGGAAGTGGCGTTTAACGAAAAGATCGACCAGATCGCCAATGAGATCGACATCGTCGTCTATGGTGAGTTCGACACGCTGGAAGATTTCCGCGCCTACAAGGCCCATCCGCTCTACGAAGAATCGATCCGTCAGGTGCGCCATTTGCGCAATGTGCGCATGGCCGCTGATTACACGATCGAAAACGCCACACGGCAACTGGTCAAGGGCTGAAAGCTGGGCTAGCTTCTTCTCCATAAATATAACGGGAGAAGATCATGCGTCACATCTGGAAAACATCAGCGCTGGCCGCGCTTATTTTGGCCGCCTCCACGGCTGGCGCCCAAACCGTCATCCCGCTGTGGGCCAAGGGTCAGCCCGGCTTTGAATCGCGCCGCGACATTCCCGAACAACATGCCGACTGGTGGTGGCGTTCGATCAATAACCCCTCCCTCACCGTCTATGCGCCTGCGCCCGATAAGAATAGCGGCACGGCGATCATTATCGCGCCCGGTGGCGGCCATGAAAATCTCGTCTTCCATGCCGAAGGTGAACAGCCGGCGCAATATCTGCAAAATCTCGGCGTCACCGCCTTCGCGCTGAAATATGTGCTGGCGCGCGAAAAGGGCTCGCCCTATTCGATTGAGGGCGACGCCAAGGCCGATCTGGTCAGGGCCATCCGCTATGTGCGCGCCCACGCCGCCCAATATGGCATCAACCCGCACCGCATCGGCATTATGGGCTTTTCAGCGGGCGGCGAACTGACCTCGATGGCGGCCTTCAACCCACCCGCTGCCGATCCCAAGGCCCCCGATCCCATCGACCGTATCGACGCGCGCCCCGATTTCCTCATCGAAATCTATCCGGGGCCGCTCGGCCTGCCGCCCTTCGTCGATCACGCGCCGCCGCCCGTCTTCCTGCTCAATGGCTCGGCCGACCGCATGGCGATGGCCGACACCGACGCCATCGAGCGGCTGTATGACGCCTGGCCGGCCGTACCTTTCGAGCGTCACGTCATGGCGGGCATCCCGCACGCCTTCAATATGGGCGACCGCTCCGACCACAAGACGGTGCGCGACTGGCCGCAACGCCTGGCCGACTGGCTGAGCGACATGGGCTGGCTGACCCCCGCCGCCACGACAACTCCGGCGAAATAAAGCCAGCCCTTTACCTCGCTCCCCGTGGCTGTTTATAAACGGTATAACCGGGAGCGAACCATGCCTGAGCTAGACAAACTGCACGATCTCAATGCCACGCCGGCTACGCTGGGGCCACAAAAGCCGTTGTTCGGCGATGAGCGCCAGCTCTTGCGCGTCGCCATCGCGCTATGGCTCGTCTTGCTGGTCTGGAAATTCTCGGTCGGCCTGATCAGCCATGTCATCTGGGAAGAGAGCCATTTCGTCATGTCGGGCCAGTATCTGGCGCTCGGCTATCCCGATATTCCCGCCGGTTTTCCGTGGCTGGCCCGGCTGATCACCACAATTTTCGGCTGGCACATCTGGCCCTTACGGCTGGTGGGGCTGGCCATCGCCATGGCGATTCCGTGGGCGGTTTGGTTCATGGCCACACCCGTCACCAGCCAGCGCAACGCCCTGTGGGCGGCGATCATTTCGATGCTGATCCCCGCCATCAGCCTCAATGGCACCATCTTCTATCCAGAAGGCGCCTTGCAATTGCTGCTGGCCCTGATGCTGGGCTGCATCCTGCGCGGCATGAAGGGAGACGGCCTCAAATGGTGGATATGGGCCGGTGTCTGCGCAGGCATTGGCCAGCTCGTTCATTTTCGCTTTCTGGTGCCGGGTCTGGCCGTCGTGGTCTATATGCTGGCTGATCGGCACGGCCGCACCCTGTGGACACATAAGGGCGTGTGGATTACCGCTGCCATCGGGCTTCTGGGCCTGCTGCCCGCCTTTATTTACAATGCTCAGGAAGGCTGGCCGGCCATTGAGTTCCACGTCATCCGCCGTCCTCACTATGATCCTGATCCGAAACATGTCTTAAGCCTGATCGAAACCCAGTTTGCCATCTGGACGCCGCTCTTTTTCATCGCCATCTGGGGCGCGGTCAAACACGCGCTGTGGCCGAAGCCCGAACGGGACGACAAGGGCGAAAAACTACCGCGTCGGCCCTCCGGCCCGGAAGCCCTGCTGGCCTGGCAGGTGGTGGTGATCTTCCTGTTTTACGCCCTGCAAGCCACGGTCAATAAAAAGGTGATGCCGCACTGGCCCTTCATGGCCGCCATCCCCATGCTGCCTATGGTGCCCGGTGTTCTGATCCGTTTCACCGACAAGGCCCGAACACTAAATGGCCGCCGCCTGCGCGCGGTTCTGATCGCCACCGGCCCTCTGCTGGCCCTGTTGATCGGCGTGGCCGCCACTGGCTATCAGATCCTCTACGACAATTCGGCCAAACTCACGTCGCAGTGGCGCGCTTTCAACATTCTCAAAAACGAAGACTGGACCCTGCTCGAACCTGCCCTGCATAAGGCACTGGTGCGGACCAGGGTTCGCTTTGGCGGCACACCCGTCATCGCCACCAATGGCCATATTGCCGCCGTCCACCTCGAATTTCCAGCCGATCATCAAAAAGGCCGTCGCGTCTATACGCTCGGCGACCCCTATGATGATGTCAGCATGTTTTCGGTGGCGCGCCACGACTGGCACCTCGACCGTCAGGCCCTGATGACCGATCATGCTGGCGGCGGCGTGGTGCTGGCTCTGCTGGAGCCATCCTACATCTATCACGAACCCGAACAGACGGCGCTCTATACTCAGCTCTGCAAGGATTTCGACGCCATCGAGCCGGAAGGTATCACGGCGCTACCGCCCTATCGCACGGCCATCGATTTCTTCACCGCCCGTGTGCGCACCTCCCCGCTCAGTGATGCCGAGGTCGATAGCAAGCCCTGCCCGCTGGTGCCGCAGCTCTATATCGCCCACCCAACGCGGGGCGATTTCATCTCACATGATAATACAAGCCAGCTTTACGGCATGGCCGCCGATCCGAAGGGTGTGACCGCCGTTGATATATTGCTTGATGGCAAGGTGGTGGCCCACGCCCATTACGGCATCGACGAAAAGAGCCATCCCGCGCCGAACCTGCTGAAATATGACCCGAACTGGCCCCGGCTGCAATATACCTACAGCTTCCCGAAAGGCTCATTGAAGGTCGGCACCCACACGCTTTCAGCCCGCGCCACCCGCTCAGACGGCACCACCTTTGAGGCCGATCCGCGCGTGCTGTACGTGGAGTGAATGAAATTGTTGAAATTTGCGGAAAGATTCGCGTCAGGGTGAGTCGAGAATGGCTGTTTTTGAGAACCGGAGCGCAGCGTACTCAAGTACGTGAGCACCGGAAGCGCAAAAAGCGGCCATTCGCAGGCCGCCCTCACGCGAATCTGCCGCAAATTTAGCCGAAACGGCCCCCAATATACTCACCCGTCTTATCGACCTTGGGCTTGACGAACAGTTCTTCGGTCGGGCCGAATTCGATCATCTTGCCTAAGAACATGAAGCCCGTATAGTCGGACAGGCGCGCCGCCTGTTGCAGATTGTGGGTGACGATGACGATGGTGTAATCGTGCTTCAGTTCTTCGAGCGTATCTTCCAGCTTGGCGGTCGAGATCGGATCGAGCGCCGAGGCCGGTTCGTCGAGCAGCAGGATTTCGGGATTGACCGCAATGCCGCGCGCCACGCACAGGCGCTGTTGCTGGCCGCCGGACAGGCCAAGGCCCGACTTGTGCAGCTTGTCCTTGACCTCATCCCACAGGGCGGCCTTGCGTAAGGAGGTTTCAACCAGTTCGTCCATCTCGGACTTGGATTTCGACTGGTGCAGGCGTACGCCGAAAGCCACATTGTCATAGATCGACATCGGGAACGGCGTCGGCTTCTGGAACACCATGCCGACGCGGGCGCGCAAGGCCGGCACATCCATCTTGGGCGACAGGATGTTTTCGCCATCGAACAGGATTTCGCCCTCGGCGCGCTGGCCGGGATAGAGATCATAGATGCGGTTGATCGTGCGCAGAAGCGTGGACTTGCCGCAGCCCGAAGGCCCGATCAGGGCGGTGATGGCGTTGCGCTTCACCGGCAGATCGACACCGAACAGGGCCTGATGCGCGCCGTAAAAGAAGTCGAGCTTCCTGGTTTCGAGCACGAGGCTGTCGGCCGGCGGCGGAACGATCACACTCTTGAAATCGGGGGATGTCGTGTCGGTCATGCGTTTTCTCGGTCAGGAGCCAGATGGAGTGAGATTAGTGAGATTGCTTTTCGCGGGCGAGCCAGCGCCCGATGATGTTGACGACCAGCACGGCCACGGCCACCAGCAGGGCAGCGGCCCAGGCCAGCCTGTTCCAGTCGGAATAGGGGCTGAGCGCCATATTGAACATCACCACCGGCAGAGACGACATCGGATGCGCCATATTGCCTTCAAAGAACTGGTTGTTCAGCGCGGTAAACAGAAGCGGTGCCGTTTCGCCGGAAATGCGCGCAAAGCCGAGCAGGCCGCCGGTCAGCAGGCCAGCGCCCGCCGCCTTCCAGATGATCTTGCGGATCGTGGTGAATTGCGAGGAACCGAGCGCCATGCCGGCTTCGCGCAACGCATTGGGTTGCAGGTTGAGAATGTCTTCGGTGGTGCGCGTCACGATCGGCGTGGCCAGGATCGACAGGGCCACAGCCCCCGCCCAACCGGAAAAGCCATGCAGCGGCTTGACCATCAGCTCATAGACGAACAGGCCGATCAGGATCGAAGGCGCTGACAGCAAAACATCGTTGAGAAAGCGCACAGCGTGGCCGTAAGGGGTGTCGCCGCCGATTTCGGCCAGCCATGTCCCGGCCAGCACGCCGACGACCAGGGCGATGATCATGCCGACGCCGCACATCAGGATCGAGCCATAGATGGCGTTGCGTAAGCCCCCCTCCGAGCCCGGCGCGGGCGTATCCATCGTGAAGATTTGCAGGTTCATGCCGCCCAGCCCCTCCTTGAACAGGGAGTACAGGATCAGGCCCAGGGCCGCCAGCGAGATCAGGGTGGCGATCACGCACAGGCTGACGAAGACGGTGTTGGCGGCCTTGCGGCGAAAAGCGCGGTTCATGGTCAGCGCTCCTAATAACGCTGGTTCGACAACAGCGCGCGCGCCGCCGCCAGAACCGCGAAGGTGATGAGAAACAGCACGAAGCCCAGCGCCATCAGCGCCGAAGTGTGCATTTCGGTGGTGGCTTCGGCGAATTCATTGGCAATGGTCGAGGCGAGCGTGGCGCTCGAATCGAACAGCGATTTCGGGAAGCGGTGCGAATTGCCGATGATGAAGGTGACGGCCATGGTTTCGCCAAGTGCCCGGCCAAGTCCCAGCATGATCACGCCGATCATGCCCTTTTGCACATAGGGGATGATGACCGAGGTGGTCACCTCAAACGGCGTGGCCCCCACCCCGAAGGCGGCTTCGCGCACCTGCGGCGGGATCGAGCGGAACAGCTCACGAAACACAGCCGCCATATAGGGCAGGATCATGATGGCCAGGATGATCGAGGCGGTCAGGACATTGGCGCCATTGGGAATGCCGGTGGTCAGCTTATCGAGCAGCGAGCCGGGCTTGGCCGCCATCATCAGCGGCACCTGCACATGATTGGCGAAGAAGGGGGCGAAGACGAACAGGCCCCACATGCCGTAAACAATGGAGGGAATGCCCGCCAGCAGTTCCACCGCCGTGGACAGAGGTTGAGCCAGGGCACGCGGGCAGAACTGGGTCAGGTACACCGCAACCCCGACCGCAATCGGCAAGGCAAACACCAGCGCCAGGGCTGAGGAGATGATTGTGCCGACAATCGGCCCGGCAGCGCCATATTGCTCAGTAACCGGATTCCAGGTCGAATGGATGAAAAAGCCGAAACCGAATTTTGACAGGGCCGGCCAGCCGCCGACGAGCAGCGAGCCGATAATGCCCGCCAGCACGGCCAGCAACAGGGTGGCCGCCCCGAAAGACACCCAGCGGAAGATGGGATCAGTGGGGTCGAGGCGCGGGCCTGATGCCTGGGACGTGGCGGATGCGGTGGCGGGTGTTTCAGCGGACATGAGCGTGTCTGTTCCCGGTTGGTCTTGCGGCTTTCAGCCTATACCCACCGCACAGGACGGATACAAGCTTGGTGGTGGTCATTGTCTCTGGACATGCAGACAGGGCGAGGCCAAAAAACCGACCTCGCCCCGCGTTTTCAGCGTATCAGCGCAGGCTTACTTGTTGGGAGACACGTAAACCGGCTTGCCGCCCGACTGGATTTGCGAAGCCCATTGCTTGCGGATCAGCGTCTTCACCGAGGCCGGCAGCGGCACATAGAACAGGTCATTGGCGTTCGTGTCGCCGTTCTTGAAGCCGTAATCGAAGAACTTCAGCACACCGGCCACCTTGGCAGCATCAGCAGCGTTCGGGGCCTTGTGCACCAGGGCGAAGGTAGCACCGGAGATCGGCCAGGCATTTTTGCCCGGTTGATTGACGATCATCAGATAATTGCCCGGAGCGTGCGCCCAGTCGGCACCGGCGGTAGCGGCCTTGAAATTCTCAGCGGTCGGCTGCGGCCAGGTAGCGTCATGCGAAGCAACCAGAGCGAAGTTGATGTGGGTTTGCTGGACGTAGGAATATTCGACGAAACCGATCGAGCCAACCGTACCACGCACGAGCGCCGCAACACCGTCGGAACCCTTGCCGCCAACGCCCACCGGCCATTCAACCGAGTCGTTCGCGCCAACCTTGGCTTTCCAGTCCGCCGAGGCAACCGACAGATAGGTGGTGAAGATGAAGGTCGTGCCGGAACCATCCGAACGGTGAACAACGGTGATCGGCAGGTTCGGCAGGGCCAGACCGGCATTGAACCTGGCGATGGCCGGGTCATTCCACTTGGTGATCTTGCCCTGATAGATGTCGGCCAGGGTCTGGCCCGACAGCTTCAGCTTGCCGGAAGGAATGCCCGGAACATTGATGGCCGGAACCACGCCGCCAACGGCGGTCGGGAACTGATAGAGGCCGTTCTGAGCGAGAACATCTTCGGTCAGCGGCTTGTCGGTGCCGCCGAAATCAACCGTATTGGCTTCGATCTGCTTGATGCCGCCGCCGGAACCGATGGCCTGATAGTTGAGGTTGGAACCCGTGGTCGCCTTATAGCCTTCCGCCCACTTGGCGTAGAGCGGCGCGGCGAAGGTGGAGCCGGCACCCGAAATCGTGCCAGCAGCCGTTGCGGTCGAAGCGACCGGAGCGATAATCAGTGCGGCAACCGCCGCAACCGTCAGAAACTTGAACATTCCCCATCTCCTTAGGAATTTTGCGGACCCCGTGTGATCCTGAGAATGGGGTTACCTGTCTTTTGTAACACCTATATGACAGCGCCGTTAAAGATTGTGACACCGTGAAAAAACCTATTTTTTTCAGAAAAAATCGCCATTTCTCATCATAAATGACACAGAAAAAGGCCGCCGCGACATGCGCGACGGCCTTCTTTGACGACATCCTTCGCCCGAAGGCGACGGATTTTAGTATTGCATTTGCGACCAGATGCCGACTTCGTCGGTCACGGTCTTGACGCCCGTCGAGGACAGCTCGTCGTGCTTCAGCATCAGGGCGAAGCTGACATTCTTGAAGGCGGCATAGGTGACGCCGACATTGTAATACTTGTCTTCGCGCGACGACACGGTCGTCTTGTTCGGCTTCACGTCGTCATAGCGGGCGACCAGGCCATAAACCGGGTTCAACTGATAATTGCCGAACACCGACCAGCCGTCGGCCTTGTCTTCCGGCGCGCCCTTGATGATGGCGGCGGAATAGTCATTGGCCGAGAAATATTCGACGCCCACACGGGCGACATCATTATGCCAGGCACCGATGGCATTGAAGCGATTAGCCGTGTTCGGCGTCGCCACCCCATAAACCGTGCCGAGCTTGCCGGTATAACCACCGATGGCGAAATCCCACTGGGGCAGCTTGGCGCTCAGACGGCCTTCAACATCCACGCTCTTGGCGCGGGCCGTGTTCTTGTAGCCATTGCCGTTCACAGCCGAGATGGCGTAGGAGAAGATCGGGCCGAGCTTGCCGTTCGCGTGGACGCCCCAGTCGGCCGAGGTGCCGACATGCGCCTTGTCGGACAGGGTGTTTTCAATATAGCGGTAGCCGTAAATGCCTTCGGCATAGGGGATCCACGGCATGTCGGTCGAGCCGATGCGCACATCCAGGGCCGGTGAGAACTTGCCTTCGACATAGGCCTTCTTGATATAGACCGAATCGAGATTGCCGCTATTGGTGTTGACGGTCGTGAAATCGGTGGTGACGTTGACGGCCCAGATATTGTCGAACTTGTGGTCGATGCCGATGTAGAAGCGCTTCACGTCCGTGCCGAAACCGCTGGCCGGCTGCTTGACATCGTTGGTCTTGACGGACAGGTCGGTCACGTCGGCATAGATGCGGCCGGAAACCGTGGTGTTGTCAGCCCAGCTCTGAGCATTGGCACCGGCGGCGGCGGTCATCATGAGGGCGCCTATTGCGGTGCCGAGGATGAGGGAGGTTTTCATGGAGAGACCCTTGTTTGGACGTCTGGAAATAGTCTGGCCTCGAACAGCGAAGGCCACGTCAGGCGCTATAGGGTCGGCGCATGACGCTTGCGTGTAGGTTCGACGACAGTTGTGTGACAGCGGCCCCACCAGAGCCCTATTCGTGTCCGGGCGATAACAGGTGCGTTAAAAAAGGCACACCCCTTGACGCTGCGGAAGC
Organism: Asticcacaulis sp. EMRT-3; assembly: GCF_030027245.1. Lineage (NCBI taxonomy): Bacteria > Pseudomonadati > Pseudomonadota > Alphaproteobacteria > Caulobacterales > Caulobacteraceae > Asticcacaulis > Asticcacaulis carbonis. Next base: position 2,600,248 of record NZ_JASERT010000001.1, on the reverse strand, counting down.
AGGCTGAGCCCGACCCGTCCGACTTTTATGCCGCCTATATAAGCGCCGATGTAACCCGATCAGCGGCAGCGGCGTATAAGAAGCAGACAGCCAATAAGGAGCCCGTCACATGATACGCCGTGATTTTCTTTCGATGATCAGCCTGGGGGTTCTCGGCACCGCCATTGCCGGAAGCGGCGGCGGCACCTCCGCCAGTGCCGAAACCATCGCCCCGCTTAATCTTTCCGACGCCGAATGGAAGAAGCGCTTATCCCCGCTCAGCTATGAGGTGCTGCGCCACGAGGCCACCGAGCGGCCCTTTTCCAGCCCGCTGCTCAATGAACACCGCAAAGGCGTCTTCGCCTGCCTCGGCTGCGACCTGCCCCTGTTCAATTCCGATACCAAATATGATTCCGGCACCGGCTGGCCCAGCTTTTTCCGCGCCATACCCGGCCATCTGAACATGAAGGCCGATTTCAAGATCGTGGTCGAGCGCACCGAATATCACTGCGCACGCTGCGGCGGCCATCAGGGCCATCTGTTCGATGACGGCCCGCCCCCCACCGGCAAGCGCTACTGCAATAATGGCGCGGCCCTGCAATTCCACCCTGCTTGATAGCTCAGACGCCGCATGGCTCGCCGCATAAGCGGCGACGGCCAGTCGGCCTTGCCAGATGCAATGCACAGAATCATCGCATCTGGAGATAAGGAATCTGCCATGTTCAAAAAATCGATTTTCGCCGCCGCTGCGGCCTTGATGCTCAGCACAACGGCCCTGACCGCCCAGGCCGCCAGCCAGGTGGCCGTCTTCGCCGGCGGCTGTTTCTGGAGTATGCAAAAGGCCTTCGACCATGTGGCCGGCGTCACCAATACGCGCGCGGGCTTCATGGGCGGCCACGTTAAAAATCCGACCTATGAAGAGGTGGTGACGGAAACCACCGGCCATGTCGAGGCGGTGGAAGTGACTTACGATCCCGATAAGGTGACCTATCAGCAATTGCTCGATACCTTCTGGCACCATACCGACCCGACCAACCCCGATGGCGTCATCTGTGATTTCGGCTCCAGCTATCGTACGGCCATCTTCACCTATAATAATGACCAGTACAAACAGGCCGTCGCTTCCAAAGCCGCCGTGGGCCAGCAACTGAACAAGCCTATCGCCACATTGATCGTCAAATCGACGGCGACCGGTCTGCCCTTCTATCCGGCCTCTGACTATCACCAGCATTTCTGGAAGACCCACGCCGCCCATTATGAGGCCTATTACCAAGGCTGCGGACGCGGCCCGGCCCTGCATAAGCTCTGGGGCAATCTGGCCGACTAGGAAACAAAAGATACCCCTCCGTCGGCTTTCGCCGACACCTCCCCATGCCTTTGGCACAGGGAGGAGGGTGACATGCGGCACATCCCTCCTCCCTGTCAAGCAAAGCGAAGACGGGGAGGTGGCGAGCAAGCGAAGCGCGTCGAGACGCAAGCGGTCATTTCCGAAGCCGCGCTTTTTGAATTTTATGATTTTTCTTATAAATATAACGCCTCTCGAATTCTAATCTCTTGTCGCAAGATCGTTTCTGATTGAAACGCGCAAATTTTGCTTGCATATGCGCAACTCCACGCATTATTGATCATACCCATCGTCTTTTTTGGTATGACCTTAGTGCGTGGAGCCTGTCTTGAAGCTTTTATCCCGCCTGCCCATCGCCGCCATCCTCCTCTGCACGGGCATGGCCACAGCCGCCCATGCCGAGCGCGCCTCCACCGTGGTCGCCTCGCCGCGTCAGTCGTTCGATTTCGATCAGAACTGGAAGATGCACACCGGCGATGATCCGGCGGCGTCCGGCACGACCTATGACGATAAGGGCTGGCAGGCCGTCACCCTGCCGCACGCCTTCAATGAAGAAGAAGCGTTCGCGCGCGACATCCACAAGCTGTCGACCGGCATCACCTGGTATCGCAAAACCTTCCGCCTGCCGAAAGGCACGCACGCCGACCATGCTTTTCTCGAATTTCAGGGCGTGCGTCAGGCCGCCGAGGTCTGGGTCAATGGCGTTGAAGTGGGTTTAAGCGAAAATGGCGTCATGGCCTTTGGTTTCGACATCACGAAAGCCCTGAAACCGGGCGACAATGTCGTGGCCGTGCGCGTTGACAGCAACTGGAAATACCGCGAGCGTGCCACCCACACGCCGTTCCAGTGGAGCGACATGAACTTCTACGCCAATTATGGCGGCATTAATAAGCCGGCGCGTCTGCATCTGACCGGTGATGTGTACCAGACCCTGCCGCTCTATTCCAATCTCGGCACGACCGGCGCCTATATCTGGGCCGATGGCTTCGATATTGCGGGCGCAAGCGCCACTATTCATGCCGAGACGGAGGTCCATGCCGATCAGGCGATGAATGTGACCTATCAGGCGATGGTGCGCGATCTTGACGGCAAGCTGGTGGCCACGATCGACGGCGGCGGCGCAGCGCTGAAGGCGGGCGAAACGACGACCTTAAGCGCCGAAGCGAAGATCGGCGGCCTCCATTTCTGGAGCTGGGGTTACGGCTATCTCTATACCGTCACCACCGTGCTGAAGGACGAGTCCGGCCACGTCATCGACGCCGTGGACACAAAAACCGGCTTCCGCAAAACCACCTTCGCGCACGGCATGTTTTCGCTCAATGACCGCGTTTTGCACCTGAAAGGCTATGCCCAGCGCACCACCGACGAATGGCCCGCCGTCGGCATTTCGGTGCCGCCGTGGATCAGCGATTTTTCCGACAGCCTGATCACCCACGATAATGGCAATCTGGTGCGCTGGATGCACGTTACGCCCTCGAAGCAACAGGTCGAATCGGCCGACCGTCTGGGGCTTCTGACCAATATGCCGGCGGGTGATTCCGAAGGCGACCCCAAGGATCGCCGCTGGCAGCAGCGCGTTGAGCTGATGCGCGACGCCATCATCTATAACCGCAACGACCCGTCGATCATCTTTTATGAGAGCGGCAATAAGACGATTACCGAAGACCATATGGCGCAGATGAAGGCGGTACGCGACCTCTATGATCCGCACGGTGGCCGCGCCATTGGGGCGCGCGAAATGCTTGATTCCAAAATCGCCGAATATGGCGGCGAAATGCTCTATATCAACAAAAGCGCGGGTAAGCCCCTGTGGGCGCATGAATATTCACGCGATGAAGCGGCGCGCGCCTATGAGGACGACTGGACGCCGCCCTTCCATAAAGATGCGCCCGACTATAACCGCAATAACGATTCGATGGCGGTCGAGGACGTTAAACGCTGGTGGGACTATTACCAGCAGCGCCCCGGCTCAGGTGATCGCGTCAATGCGGGTGGCGTCAAGATCGGCTTTACCGACAGCAATTCGCACTTTCGTGGCGATAATAATTACCGCCGCTCCGGCGTACTCGACGCCGTGCGCCTGCCGAAAGACGCCTGGTACGCCGACCGCGTCATGTGGGGCGGCTGGGTCAATTCGGATGAGCCCGCCACCTACATTATCGGCCACTGGACCTATGCGGCGGGCACGGTCAAGCCGGTCTATGTCGTGGCGAATGGCGAGAGTGTCGAACTGTTCCTCAATGGAAAATCGCTCGGCAAGGGTGAACGCAGCTCAGGCTTTTTGTTCACCTTCCCTGAGGTGCATTATGCGCCGGGCGAGCTGAAGGCCGTCACCACCTATAAGGATGGAAAAAACTCCGAATATAGCTTAAAAACCGCAGGCGCGCCCGCCGCCATCCGCCTGACGCCGCATGATGGCCCGCGTGGTCTGGTGGCCGATGGCGACGACCTGATGCTGGTCGATGTCGAGGTGATCGACAAGAACGGCCAGCGCGTGCCGACCGCCTTTACGCCGATCCATTTTCACCTGACCGGCGCCGCCATCTGGAAAGGCGGCATCGCCCAGAGCGAAGGGCCGTACGATCCGGCCAAAAAGGACGCCACAAACGATGTGCTGGCCACCACCTTACCGGTGGAACTGGGCGTCAACCGCGTCCTGATCCGCGCCACCACGAAGGCGGGCCATGTCCATCTGACCGCCACCGCCGACGGGCTGAAACCGGCGGCGCTCGACACGCAAAGTCACGCGCTCACCGACTTCGGCACGGTGAGCGATGGGCTTTCGACCGTCTTTGCCGGAGACTATCAGCCGTCCGATCTGTCGCGCGGGCCGACGCCGCTGACGCCCTCTTACCAGCCCTTTCAATGGACTGTGCCTGTGGCGGCCATCATCGCCGGTTCCAATCAGAGCGATGCGGGCGACAGCCATGACGATAATGAAAGAACCGCCTGGTCGAGCGATGGCACGCCCGCCAATGCCTGGATCGAATATGATTTCGCCAGACCTGAGGCCGTGTCGCTTCTGTCGCTGAAACTGACCGGCTGGCGCTTACGCTCCTATCCGATCCGCGTCACGCTCGATGGCAAGGTGGTGTTTGAGGGCGTCACGCCGAAATCGCTCGGCTATGTCAATCTGCCGCTGACCCCCGCCACCGGCCAGCATCTGCGTATCACACTGACCGGCCCGACCGAAGACCGCGATGCCTTCGGCAAGATCGTTGAGCTGAAGGATAATAAAGAAGCCGCCAGCGTTGGGGCCGACAAGGTGGCGGCGGGCTGGCGTCTAAGCGTGGTCGAGGCCGATATTCTGAAAACCGTGCCCTAGCAGCCTTTCCAACACGAAAGACACGAAAAGGATTAAAACCACGGAAAACACTGATCCTGGCCTTCGGCCATGACACGGATAACATGACATGGATAAAAAGGGCTTATGCTATCCATCCGTGACGCCGCGAAGCGGCGATCCGTGTTTTCCGTGGTTAATCTTAAATAGTGGGCAATCAGCCCCAGCTTTCGCTGAAGCCCTTGCGCTTGCCGACGATCAGTTCTTTCGGCGCCTCGATCTGGGGCTTGGGCTTGCCGAAATGATAGCCCTGGCCGAAGGTGATGCCCATATCCTGGCACAGCCTGGCCATGTCTTCGTCCTCGACCATTTCGGCCACGGTTTCCGAGCGCAGCTCACGCGCCAGCGAAACGACCGAGCGGATCAGGGCGCGCTGGCGCGGATTATCACGCGCCTCCATCAGAAACGGGCCGTCGATCTTAACGAAATCGACATCGAAACGGCGCAGGTAAGCATAGGTGGCCGCGCCCGAACCGAAATCGTCGAGACAGACCTGATAGCCCGTTCGGCGCAGCCAGCGCAGGAAATTGCCCGCCGTTTCCATATCGTCGATGGCCGAGGACTCGGTCAGCTCAAACAGAAGCCGCGTGGAAAGCTGCGGAAACGGCAGCAGCAACAGGCGCAGATTTTCACGGAACAGATCGTTCTGCACCGACTGGCCCGACAGGTTGATCGCCACCTTGATGTCGCTGCGCAGATTGAGCATATCGACGGCTTTTTTCGCCACGGCCAGATCGAAATCCTGCACAAGGCCAAGCTGTTCGCTCATGCGGATCGTATCGAAAGGCGAACGCCCGTCGGCAAAGCGCAGCAGACCTTCGTAATGATGCACGCTGCGATCACAGAGTTGCACCACCGGCTGATAGTAAAGCGTATAGGTGCCGGAATCGATCAGGGACTTGATCGAATCGAACTGGCCGACCGTGGCCGCCATCGCCGCCTGCAAGCCGCCTTCGAGATCGCTGATCGGGCTGCGTTCGGGGCGGCAGAAATCGCTCAAGACGTAATTCAGCGCCCGCGCGATGCTGTCAGGATCGAGATTGCCGACCGACAGTTCGAGATTCATCACCGAGGTCTTCAGGCTGCCGGCGGGCAGGCCGGCGGCGCGCGCAGCGGCATCGATGTCGTGCGACAGGACTTCGGGGCTGGCAGCGGCCCCGGCGGGCGATGGCAGATAGCTGAAGTCCTCTTCCGACAGGCGGGCCGCCGCCATGCCGCTCAAGGATTGCGCCCGCAACACCGCGCCGATTTCAGATACCAGCATGGAGGCTTTGGCGGCGGGCATTTCGCGGATGGCGCGTGACAGACCGCTGACGCGCACCATCTTCATGCTTCCCGGCATGGCCGGGCCACCGCGTTGCAGGGTCTTTTCAGCAAAGGCTTCGAAGGTGGCGCTGTCGAACAGGCCCGATACCGGATCGCGGCCGTCGCTGTTGATGACAACCGCGTCCGACAAAACCGTCAGGCTGAGAAAGGAATGGCCGTCCTGTCCCGACAGATGGCAGGCCCCCAGATTCACCAGCAGCGGCGGCTGGTCTTTCTGATCGAGGTGCAGGGCGCAGGGCTCGATGCGACCCGCGGTGATGACGCGCTCCAGCAAGCGGCGGGCAAAATGGCGGTCAGCGATGGTGAAAACCTGACAGACATCGCGCCCCACCACCTCGGCAGCGACACCGCTCAACAGGGCCTGGGTCGCGCCGATGGTGCGAACAATGCGGAAATTCCTATCCACCTCGATCAGCAGATCCGCCGCCGCCAGAGAAAAGGCAATATAGCGGTCACGCTGATGTTTCAGGTCTTCGGTCAAGACAGGTTTTCCCCGGCAGTCTCTTTGGACATTGACCATCACAATACAGCCAAGGTCTTAAGAATTGGCGAAATGCGGCGGTACGCCTTAGCTCAGACCAAGCTTCATATCCTGCAACAGGGCGCGCAGATATTCACGGTTGATCCGGTCTGCATCGACGGGTGCCGACCGGATGATGGGTGCCGCAGCCTGTGCCGCAGCCTGGCGCGGCAGATAGGCCGGGCCGCGCATCAGCGGCGCTTCCGCTTGAGCGTGTTTTGGCTCCGTCAGAACGGGATCAGGCGCGAGATGACGCGGACGGGCAGGTTTCGTATCGGCCCAGATGAGCGGAATTTCAAACCAGACATGGGTGCCTTCACCCGGCTGGGCATGGATGCCAATATGGCCGTCGAGCAGTTCCACAATCGTGCGCGCCACCGACAGGCCTAATCCGGCCCCGGCCATGTGGCCATTGAGCCGACTTTGCGCCTCGGTTTCGCTCATGCCCGGCCCGGAATCGCGCACCGACACATGCAAGCGCGTTTCCATCGCGCCATTGACAGGGTTTTCGGCCTGTACCTGGCTGGCCGTCACGCTGATCACCCCGCCGCGCGTGAACTGGCAGGCATTGCCGATCAGATTTTGCAGCACCTGTTCCAGCCGCATCACGTCGAGCCGCGCCTGTGTCCGGTTGAAATCGACAAAATGCAGGTTGAGGCGGGTGTCAAAAGCGCGGGCGCGGGCGACAAACGGCTCGACCGCCGCCTGGATCACCTCGGCCACATGCACAGGTGGTTCGCCCGGATCACCGGCTTCGACGCTTTCACCGATCAGATCCTGTAAAGCCTCTGCCGAAGCGCGCAAGCCTTCGCTATAGGCGGCCACATCCGGATGCTCGGCCTGAGCCGCTTCAAGAATCCCTTTCAGCGGATGGCGCAGTTCCTGGGTAAAGCGCATCAGCGGTTCGTCGTGCGGCAGGGAAGCCTTGTCCTGAACCGCCGGGGCGTCCGCCTGTTCACCGGCCGCGCAGACCACGGCGCATATCCGGGCGGGCAGGCCACCGGCCACATCATATTCGACGCCGCCGCGTGTGCGCAAAAGGCGCGGGTTTTCGCCGCCAACATCCAGCGTGAAATCGAAATCGGCCCCGTCGGCTACGGCGCGCTGCACATGGTTAACCACTTCTTGCGCCGCCGCGCCGAAAATATCGAAATGGCTGGCCAGACTGGGCATGAAGCTGTCGCGGTCACGGCCATATAACGCATAGAGCCCGTCTGACCAGTGAAGCTGGCGGCTGGCCAGATCGATCGTCCAGTAACCGAAATGGGTCAGGGTGGCGGCGCGGTCGAGGCGTGCGGTCTGGGCCGCCAGCGCCGCCTGCAACATCTCGCGGTCGCGCGCGCTCTCGGCGGCGGTCATCAGGACGGCGGCAATATCGGCCACGGCGGACAGCAGGGCCTGACGGCGCGCATCGAAATCGTGACGCGGCGCATCGCCAAACACCGACAACAGGCCGATGACATGACCTTCATTCAGCAATGGCGCATCGGCATAAAAGCGCACGCCCTGCGCTTTGAGCACCACGGGTTCGAGAAAGAAGCGGCTGTCGCGCGCGGCATCGGCCACGCATAAGCCTTCGGACAGATTGCGGTCGTCGCTAAAGGCCAGATGATCGGGCAGGCCCGCCGCCATGCCTGCCGCGCCGATGGTGATTAGGCGCTCGCCCTCATACAGTTTGAGCACCGCGCCGGGCAGGTCGAAAATGGCCATGGCCAACTGGCAGACGGAGGCGGCCAGCTTGGAATCGTCGGGGGACTGGGTCATGGCGGATCGTCTCGATTACCGGCTTGATTCGCAAGACGTTAACCAAAAAGATTTACATTTTGGTAAAGATTATGAACGCGCAGGTTCCGCCGCACGACCATAATAGGTCATGAAAACATCGATGGCCCGGTCAATATGGTGGTGCAGGGTTTGCGCTTCGGGTGCCGGACACAGATTGAGCAGACGCTTGAAGTGGATGTCGCCGAACAGCAGACTTTTCAGAATACCGGCGGCCTCGTCAACATCGGGCGCTTCGATCTGCCCCCTGTCATGGGCGGTTTGCAGAAGCTGCCTGAGCGTTTTCTTGCCGCTCGTCTCGATGGCGTCGTGGAACAGCTTCGGCAGGTCGGGATTGCGCGGGCTTTCCTCGATGATGAGCTGCATGGTGCGGTTGCCCCAGTCCGACAGGATCAGGCTCATCATCTCCTGCCCCATAGTGGTCAGGGACTGGCGCAGGTCATTGGTGCCGATATGGGCCTGAAAGATGGCCGCCATATCCTGGCAGCCTTCGCGGATAATCGCCGAAAACAGCTCTTCCTTGCTGTTGAAATAGGCGTACAGTGTCGCCTTCGAGCCACCGAGGCGGCTGGAGATCATCGACATGCTGGCGCCGGCATAGCCAACCTCGAAAAAAACGCTTCGGGCGACCTGAATAATCCGCTCGCGCCGCTGGTCTTTAAAGCTGGCTGTATCACGAGAGGCTGTGTTGAGCATTTCCATAAAAATTTGTACCATACTGTACAGTTAGTGCTTGACTTGAAAACCATCCTAGCGCAGATATTCCGAACTGTACAGTACGGTTCACCTTTTTGTGTATATCAGGGCTATCTCCCCCATGTCCTCCCCTATCACGTCCCTGTCCGTCAAGCCCTTAAATATCAAGGCTTTCGCGGCGGTCAGCGTCCTGGCCCTGCTCAGCGCCTGCGCCAGTGTGCCGCAGTCCACGACGATGACGCCGCTCAAGGCTTCCGACCTCGCCGCCAGCCAGAGCCTGGCTGGTCAGGCCGGGGCGCAATGGCCCGCACAAAACTGGTGGACGGGCTTTAACGACCCGCAGATCGACGCCCTGATGCAGGAAGCCTTCGCCCATTCGCCCGATCTTCAGGCGGCGCAGGCGCGCATCGAAAAGGCCGAGGCCCAGAGCGCCCAGATCAAGGCCGCCACCCAGGCCGATGCCAGCTTTAACATCACCGACTCGGTCACCAAACAATCCATCAATATGGGTACGCCGTCATCGGTCAGCTTCGGCAGCGCCTCGTTCGATCCGCGCGAAATCCTGCCGCAGGGCTACCAGAACCTGACGCGCGTCTCGCTCGATGCCAATTACGATCTCGACTTCTGGGGCAAGAGCCGCGCCGCCATTAAGGGGGCGGGCCGCGCCGCCGAAGCCGCGCAGGTTGATGCCACAGCCGCCCGCCAGACCCTGGCTGCCACCATCGCCCAGGCCTATGTCGAGCTTGACCGCCTCTATGCGGCCCAAGACCAGCTCAGCGCCATGAAACAGGCGGCCGACGACAAGCTCAGCCTCAATCAGGCCCTGGCCGATCACCAGCTCATCACCAAAGACGCCGTCCTGGCCGTTCAGGATCAGCAGGCGCAACTGACGGGCCGCATTGCCGCCACCGATGGCGCGATACGTGGCCAGAAAAACCTGCTCGCCGCTCTGGTGGGCGCAGGCCCCGACCGCGGCCTGTCGATCACGCGCCCGCATCTGGCACCTGTGGATGTCAATACCCTGCCGGAAAACGTGACGCTTGATCTGCTCGGTCGTCGCGCCGATGTGGTGGCGGCACGCCTGCGTGTCGAGGCCCAGAGCGCCGGTATCAAATATGCCCGCGCCGACTTCTATCCCAATGTCAAACTGTCGGCCTACTGGGGTGTGCAGGCCCTGTCGCGCGGCGGTTTCGACCAGTTGTTCCAGGATGGCTCCGACATCGGCGGCATTGGGCCGGCCTTCAGCCTGCCCCTGTTCCATCAAAGCCGCCTCAAGGCCGAATACCGGGGCTATGAGGCCGATTACGATGCGGCTGTAGCGTCTTACGACCAGACCCTGACCAAGGCCTTCCAGCAGGTGGCCGACGCCGCTTCATCCACCGATTCGACGCGCGACCAGATTGCCGCCGCGCAAATCCGCCGTGACGGAGCCCGCCAGACCCTCGATCTGGTGCAGGCGCGCTTCCAGCACGGTCTGGCCACGAAGATGGATCTGGATACCGCCCGCATCAATCTGGCTTCCGCCGACAGCGCCTATGCCGATCTTCAGGCCCAGGCCTATAATGACCGCATCCGCTTCATCGCCGCGCTTGGCGGCGGTTTCCAGCCTGAATAATTGACACGTTTCGTTTATACGCCCCGTTTATAAGCCAAGTTTACACACAAAGTTCAAGCACATGACCGATCAAACCTCCCCCGATTCGTCTCCCGCCCCCGCCCCTGCGCCTGCCGCCGCCTCCAAATCGCGCGGCCCGCTGTTCATGATCTTCGGCGCCATCATCGTCGTGGCGGTTCTGCTGTGGGGCGGCTATGAGCTGCTCTTCGGCGGCAAGACGGTGTCCACCGACAATGCCTATGTCAATGCCTCGTCGGCCAATGTTACGGCCCAGATCACCGCCCCTGTCATCACCGCCAATATCTACGACACCAAGCCGGTGAAAAAGGGCGATGTGCTGGTGGTGCTTGACAATACCGACACCAAGCTGGCCCTCGCCCAGGCGCAGGCCCAGCTCGATCAGGTGACGCGCCAGGTTTCGACCTATTACGCCAATGACGCCACCTTGCAGGCCCAGGCCAACGCCGCCAATGCGCAGGTAGCCGCCGCCCAGGCGGCCCTCGTCAAGGCGCAGAAGGCCTATGATGACCGCAAGACGCTCGTCTCCATCGGCGCTGTCACCGGCGAAGACCTGGCCTCGGCCAAGGCCGCGCTTGGTCAGGCCACCGCCGCGCTCAACAGTGCCAGGGCGCAGGCCGCCGCCGCGCAAGGCAGCCGCGCCTCCAATGACGCCCTGATCTCCAATGTCAGCGTCGGCCAGAACCCGCAGGTCGTGGCCGCCGAGGTCAAGGTGCAACAGGCGCAGGTCGATCTCGACCGCACCGTCATCCGCGCGCCGATTGATGGCGTGATCGCCAAGAACACGGTCGAGGTTGGCCAGCGCGTCGAGGCCGGGTCGCCCCTGATGGAGGTGGTGCCGATCCAGAACGCCTATGTCAACGCCAACTTCAAGGAAGTGCAGCTCAAGAAGGTGCAGATCGGCCAGCCCGTGGTCATGACCGCCGATGTCTATGGCGGCTCGGTCAAGTTCCACGGCAAGGTGATCGGCCTGTCGGGCGGCACCGGTTCGGCCTTCTCGGTCATTCCGGCTCAGAATGCCACGGGCAACTGGATCAAGGTCGTGCAACGCCTGCCGGTGCGCATCTCGCTCGATCCGAAGGAACTGCAACAGCATCCTTTGCGCGTCGGCATGAGCATGAACGCCAAGATCGACGTCTCCGGCGTTAAGTAAGCCTGCCTGCCGGAATGTCGCCCGCGCGGCGTTCCGGTTTCGTTTATCGCTTTTCCGATTTGCAGCCCGCTTTTTTCAGAAGGACTGGACCCATGTCTGGTGCTACGAACCCTGACGCCCCGGCTTTGACCTCAACGGGTAATGTGCAGTTACAGGGCCTGACCCTGTGGATGTGCGGAATCCTGCTGGCCCTCGCCAATTTTGTCGCCATCCTCGATACCTCCATCGCCAATGTGTCCGTACCCAATATCGCCGGGGCGCTGGGGGTTTCGACCTCACAGGGCACATGGGTCATCACCTCCTATGCCGTGGCCGAGGCCATTGCCGTGCCGCTCACCGGCTGGCTGGCGGCGCGTTTCGGCACGGTGCGCACCTTTTCGGTGGCCCTGATCGGCTTCGGCATTTCCTCGCTGATGTGCGGTCTGTCGCCCAACTTCCATATTCTGGTCTTCGCCCGTATCATTCAGGGCTTCTGCGGCGGGCCCCTGATGCCTTTGTCGCAAACCCTGCTGCTGACCATCTTTCCGAAGAAGCTCCAGCCCGCCGCTATGGCCATCTGGGCCATCACCACCCTGCTCGGCCCCATCGCCGGGCCGGTTCTGGGCGGCACCCTGTGCGATAATCTCGGCTGGGGGTCGATCTTCCTTGTCAATGTGCCCATCGCCATCGGGGCGGGCTTTCTGGTCTGGCGCGTCCTGTTCAGCCAGGAAACCAAGACCGTCAAGGCGCGCGTCGATACGGTGGGTCTGGGCCTGCTCGTCCTGTGGGTGGGCGCGCTGCAAATCATGCTCGACCTCGGCAAGGACCGCGACTGGTTCGCCTCGCCGCTGATCGTCGGTCTGGCCATCACCGCGCTTTTGGGCTTCATTGCCTTCGTCATCTGGGAATTGACCGATTCCAACCCGATCGTCGATCTGCGCATCTTCCGCTATCGCGGCTTTACCCTGGCGATGGTGTGTCTGGCCCTGATGATCGGTTCTTTCTTCGCCATCAATGTGATTGCACCGCTATGGATGCAGACCAATCTCGGCTGGACCGCCACCTCGGCGGGCAATGCTACCGGCCTGATCGGTATTCTCGCCATCGTCGCCGCGCCGATTGCCTCGCAACTGACGGCCAAGGTCGATCCGCGCCGCCTGATCTTCTTCGGCGTCATGTGGCTGGCCCTCATCACCTTCATGCGCAGCCATGCCGATACCGGCATGTCCTATAGCGAAATCGCCATCTGGATCTTCCTGGCCGGGGCCGGTATGCCCTTCTTCTTCATGCCTTTGATCGCCATTTCGATGGGGGCGGTCAAACCTGAGGAAACCGCCTCGGCATCGGGTCTGCAAAACTTCATCCGCAGCATGGCGGGCGCAGTGGCCACCTCCTTCGTCACCACCGCCTGGTCGAACGCCTCCAACGCCACCCATACCAAGCTGGCCCCGCTGATTGACCTGTCCAACCTGCCCGCCGCCTTGCAAAACGGCAGCGCCTCGGCCCTGGCCTCGGTCGATCAGTTGCTGCAAACCCAGTCGGTGATGATCGCCACCAACCAGATATTCATGGGCGCGGCCATCGTCTTCGTCTTTTGCGCCTTCCTGGCCTGGACCCTGCCCAAGCCCAGCGGGCCGGTCGATCTGTCGAGCGTGCACTGATGACGCGAAGCGTCATCAGTTTCTCTTTTACGTTCAAACGCCACTGAGGCTTTTCCTCGCAAAAGCTCGGCCGGGCACTTGCCCTTGCCTCACCGCAAGCGGTTCGGAAAATCTAGAATAATTGCGCTTTAAGGCGGTTCCGTTTCCCCCTCGGAGCCGCCTCTTTTTTTGGCGCTGTCACCTACTTGCTGAACGCGGTTTTTTAAAACCACGAAAGACACGGCGAAGCCAAAACGAGAAAGAAAATTTAACCACGGAAAACACGGATCATGGCCTTTGGCCATGACACGGATAAGGAGGCTTGCGCCTCGACTGTCATTCCAGTTTGCACTGTTCATCCGTGACGCCGCGAAGCGGCGATCCGTGTTTTCCGTGGTTTAAATTTTTTCATAGCCTTAGCCTTGCCGAACTGTCTTTCGTGGCTAAAAATCTATCCTTTCATCCTGCTCCCGATCTGGCATATTGTGATCACAATGTGCTATTAAGGCGTGTCGATCAGGAGCCCATCAATGAGCCACAATGCCGATCTCGCTGCCCGCCGCGCCGCCGCCGTGCCACGCGGGGTTGGCCATGCCACCACCCTCTATGCCGGTCATGCCGAAAATGCCGAGTTGTGGGACGCTGACGGCAACCGCTTCATTGATTTCGCCGGTGGCATTGCCGTCCTCAATACCGGCCACCGCCATCCGAAGGTGCAGGCTGCGGCTTTGGCCCAGATGAACGCCTTCACCCACACGGCCTTTCAGGTGGTGCCCTATGAGAGCTATATCGCCCTGGCCGAACGCCTGAACGCACTGGCTCCGGTGGCGAAACCGGCCAAGACCGTCTTCCTGACCACCGGCGCCGAAGCGGTCGAAAATGCCGTCAAGATCGCCCGCGCCTATACGAAGCGCGACAATGTCATCGCCTTTACCGGCGGCTTTCATGGCCGCACAGCCCTGACCTCGGCCCTGACCGGCAAGGTGTCGCCCTACAAAAAGGATCTCGGCCCGGCTCTGGCGGGCATCTACCACCTGCCGTTTCCCGTCTCCGGCAACGATGTGGCCGACACGCTGAAAATGCTCGACCATCTGTTCAGGGCCGATGTCGCGCCCGATTCGGTGGCCGCCATCATCATCGAACCGGTGCAGGGCGAAGGCGGCTTTTTGATCACCCCGCCTGAACTGATGCACGCCTTACGCGGCATTTGCGACGAACACGGCATCCTGCTGATCGCCGACGAGGTGCAGACCGGTTTTGCCCGCACCGGCAAGCTGTTCGCCATGGAACATTACGATGTCAAACCCGATCTGATGACCATGGCCAAGTCGCTGGCGGGCGGTTATCCGCTGTCGGGCGTGACGGGGCGCGCCGAGGTGATGGACGCGCCTGTAGTAGGCGGTTTGGGCGGTACCTATGGCGGCAATCCGGTGGCCTGCGCCGCCGCATTGGCCGTACTCGACGTGATCAAAGAAGAAAACCTGTGCGAAGCGGCGCAAAGGCAGGGCGACAGGCTGAAGGCAAGGCTCGAAGCCCTGTCACGGCGCAATGATGTGGTGCCGATCAGCGCCATTCGCGGTCTTGGTGCCATGATCGCTTTCGATATTGTCAGCGAACACGGCGGCCACGCCCCCGATGCGGCCACCACCAAGGCCGTCACGGCCAAGGCGCAGGCGAATGGGCTGATCTTGCTGTCGTGTGGGGTTTACGCCAACACCATCCGCATCCTGTGCCCGCTGACGGCTTCTGACGCCATCCTCGAAGAGGGCATGGCGAAGCTCGAAACCGCGCTCAGCCTTTAGAGCGGTTTGCATTCTGATTGAATCGGTCAAAGGCATGCAAACCGCTCTAAACGAAGTTTCACCCGGATTCTGTTACAATCTAAACTGTAATGGCGGCGGCGCAGTGCCTGGCGATAAAGGCGTCGTGCTTCGGCATATCCTTGACACGATCCTGAATATTGGTGCGGATTCGCGATAGCCGCAGCTTCAGCTCATCCGAGGAAATGGCGTCGGCCACCGGATTATAATCATGCGGAATCAATCCTTGGCCGATTAAAACAGCAAACCAGCTCGGCTCCTTGAAAAATTCCTGCAAGCCGACGCTGGCATGGCCCTGACTGCGGAAAATTTCAAGCCGCGCCTTCAGGCTGTCGGGAATATCCATATATTTGCAATGCTTCCAGAAGGGCGTGTCCTCGCGCTCGGTCACCTTATAATGGGCTACCAGGAAATCCTTGGTGTTTTCATAAATGCCGAGAGTCAGGCGGTTATATTCGTCGATCACCGCCTCATTGATCTCGGTGCGCGGCATCAGCGATACCAGTCGTGACAGATTGGTCTGGATGAAATGGATGCTGGTCGATTCGAGCGGCTCAAGAAAGCCGGAAGCCAGTCCAATCGCCACAACATTCTTGTTCCAGCCCTTCTTGCGGTAGCCGGTGACGAAGCGCAGGATTTTCGGATCTTTCAGCGCCTTGCCGGGCAGACGCGACAGGAGTTTGGCGCAGGCCTCGTCATCGCTGATATAGTCGCTGCAATAGACATAGCCATTGCCGGTGCGATGTTGCAGCGGAATACGCCACTGCCAGCCTGCCTCGACCGAGGTGCAGGTAACATAGGGGGTGAGCCCGCCTGCCGGCGTTTCGCACGGCACCGCCGCCGCCCGGTCGCACGGCAGCCAGTGCGTCCAGTCTTCATAGCCGGTCTTCAGAGTCTGTTCGATCAACAGGCCGCGAAAGCCTGTGCAATCAAGGAACAGATCGCCCGCGATCACCCGGCCGCCTTCCAGCTCAACCGAGGTGACATAGCCGTTTTCGGCATTCTGATGCACCTTGACCACCTTGCCCTCGACACGCACCAGACCGCGCTTTTCGCTGTATCTGCGCAGGAAGGCGGCATAGAGTGTGGCGTCAAAATGATAGGCGTAATGGATGTCGGGCAGGCGTCCCCCCTTGGCCACACGGTCGAAACGCATGTCGCGCGCCGCCACAGTTTCGGCGTTGAAACGCCCGAAATCGGGATGGCCGCCCATCTTGGCCATGCGCAGCCAGAAGGCATTAAAGCTCACACCGTCCATATCGCTGCCATAGACGCCGAACGGATGGAAATAACGTGTGCCGGGCCGTTGCCAGTCCACGAATTCGATGCCCAGCTTGAAGGTGGCATTGGTTTCGCGCACGAATTCGTCTTCATTGACGCCCAGCACCTCATTGAAGAAGGTCATGGGCGGCACGGTAGCCTCGCCCACCCCGACCGTGCCGATCTCCTCGGATTCGATCAGGGTAATGTCGTAATTCTGTGTACCGAGCGTTTTCGACAGCAGGGCCGCCGACATCCAGCCCGCCGTACCGCCGCCAACAATCACAATTTTACGCAAGGGTCTGGTCGTCATATTTTCGTCTTTCCGTCAGAGCCGTTCCATCGATTTCGGATCATGGTTTCAGGCAAAATTGTGCGCAACGAACAGTTCGAGATAGGCATCGTGCGAATCCATATCCTGCACCCGTTCGCGGATAAAGCCGAGCAAGCCCTGCACATGGCGGATGGCCGCGTCCTGCGAAACCAGATCGACAACAGGATCATAGGTTTTCGGCATCAGGCCGTGGCCGATGAAGATCGATAGCCAGTCGTCGCTCGTGAAGGTTTCGTCCTCGCCCAGCGCCACCAGACCGCGCGCCTCGAACAGGGCCAGCTTTTCCCTGAGCGTGTCGGGCACATCCATGTCACGCAGCCCATCCCAGAACGGACGATCATGCAACCGGTTCAGCCTGTAGTGCGTAATCTGGTAATCGCGGATTCGCTCATGGCCGTTGCGGATGATGCGGTTATATTCAGCCGCCTCCACCGCGCAATCGGTTGACAGCGGAAACAGGGTGATCAGGTGGGCCAGTCCCAGTTGCAGGGCGTGGAGATCGGGATTATCAATCGGATCGAACACGCAGGCCGCTTCGCCGATGGCGATGCAGTTGCGCGCCCAGGCCACGCTGCGCTGGCCGGGATGGCGCTCGCTCAGGGTCAGGCTGCTGCGGATCGGCAGGCCCGCCGTCACATTGAGCGCCTCGGCGGCCTGTTCGTCGCTCAGCCACTGTCCGTCATAGGCGTGCATCACACCCGTCATGCCCTGCACCGCCGTCATGTGCAGGCAGCCAGCTTCCAGCGCGCGCACCTGCGAACAGGGGGGCAGGCTGCGCAAGCCTTCGCCGCCCGCCGACAGGATGCGGTTAAAAGGCAGCCATGATGACCAGCTTTCGAACCCGACCCCAAGCGCCTGTCCGAGCAGCAGGCTGTCCGCGCCGGTCGCGTCGATGAACAGATCGCCCGCGACCATGCGCCCATCGGCCAGATGCAGGGCCTTGATGGCGCCATCCTCTTCCAGCACCACATCGAAACCGCGCGCCGTTGTGGCGCTGACGCCCATGCCGAGCGCGTGGTTTTTCAGAAAACGCACATAGGCCGACGCCACCATATGATAGGCATAATCATTGCGGCCAAAGGCCTGAGTCTGGCTGTCGCCGATAAAGAAGCGACCGTTTTTTGCCGCCACCGCCGTCAGCGAAAAATCCTCGAAACTGACCGGCAAGCCGCCGCGGCGCGCCTGGAACCACAGTTGCGCAAAAGAGATATTTTCAAACCCTATGCCATGATCGCCATAAGGATGGAAAAAGGGTGCCGCCGTACCGGAAAAATTGGCGAAACCCTGCCCCAGACTATAGGCGCCGCCCGTCGCTTTCAGCAAAGTATGCTCATCGATACCGAGCAGCCGGTGAAAGGCTTCGAGCGGCGGCAGGCTGGCTACCACATCCTGCGGGCGCAACAGGCTGGGTAACTCCACCACCTCGATATTCAGTCCGCTGGGGCCAAAGGCGCGCATCAGGGCGCAGGCCGACAGCCAGGCCGCCGCATCGCAGCCCGCGATCACCAGCTTTTTCACAGGCATATCCGGGCTCAAAGCGAGGCTCCTTGCAGGTTGTGCGTATCCAGGCCGGGAGCCGCGCAGTAATTGCGGATAAAGTCGTCATGCCTGGGCATGTCATCGACATTGAGATCGATGCGCCGCTTGAGGTCGTGCAGCGTCTCGACCAGCTTTTCGTCCGGCATGGCGTCGATCAGGCGGTCATGGCCCTGCGGCACGATGTCCTGACCGGTGAAGACGGCTAGCCAGCTTGCCGGTGAAAACAGCCCCTCACGATAATGGTGGATATAGCCACGGCGGCGGAACTGCGCGATCTTGTCATGGAGGCTGTCCGGCACCGGCATATGGCGGACATAGCGCCACAATTCGCCATCGTCGCGGCTGTTGGCGCGGTAATGCAGGATCAGAAAATCGCGCACCCGGTCATATTCGAGATCGACGCGGCGGTTAAATTCATTGCGCAGCCGCGCATCGACCCGGAACGGCTGATCCGGTGACGGAAACAGTTGCAGCAGGCTGGTGATAGCGATCTGGCTCAGATAGATGCTGGTCGATTCGAGCGGCTCCAGAAAGCCGGAGGCCAGACCGATGGCGATGCAGTTGCCGCTCCACGAACCGAGACGGCGGCCCGTTTTAAAACGCAGGATCTTAGCATCGGCGGTCGGCGCACCCTCCAGCAGACCCGACAGGCGCATCGTGGCCTCGTCATCGCTGAGATACTGACTGGAAAAAACATAGCCATTTCCCGTGCGGTGCTGCAAGGGAATGCGCCAGCGCCAGCCGGCCTCCAGCGCTACCGATTGCGTCAACGGCAGGGACGAGCCTGAGGCTTCGCACGGCATGGCCACGGCGCGATCACACGGCAACCAGCCCGACCAGTCCTGCCACGGCGCCTGCATCACCTGATCGATCAGCAGACCGCGAAAGCCGGAGCAATCGATGAACAGATCGCCCTCCACCACCTCGCCAGACGCCAGCACCACGGCGGCAATATCGCCATTATCAGCCACCCGACGCACATCTGTCACCCTGCCTTCAATGCGTTTGAGGCCATGCTTTTCCGCGAACTCACGCAGATAAGCCGCATAGAGCCCGGCATCGAAATGATAGGCGTAATTATAGGTCGATTTGATCGACTTTACATCTTCCGAAGGGAAATCGAAGCGGCCGCGCCGCGCCGCCTGAACCGCATAGGACCAGGCCTCCACCGGAGCCGTTTCCCCCAGTGCCTGCCCGCGGCTCCAGGCGTGCACGAAGTCGGCCCCGGCCACCGGCTGGCCAAAATCACCGAACGGATGGACATAGCTATTGCCTTTGCGCCCCCAATCCCTGAACTCGATGCCGAGCTTAAAGGTGGCGCGCGTGCGGCGCATGAAGTCGGCCTCGTTGAGGCCGAGATGGCTGTTGAAATCCTTGATCTGCGGCAAGGTGGCCTCACCTACCCCGACCGTGCCGATCTCTTCCGATTCGATCAGTAACACATCGCACAGGGCCCGCCCCGGATCGGAACGCAGGGTTTTGCTCAAGGCCGCCGCACACATCCAGCCCGATGTGCCGCCACCCACAATTACCACTTTCAAACGAGACTGCATCTTCCCCGGTCGCCCTTTATGGCCTTACTCTGTTGCCCGGATAGTCTGCGCATCCGGGCCATCGCAACAAATCACATAATCGTCAGCGTTTCAAAGCCCCGCCTGAATATTCCGCCTTCACATGAAAAAGGCGCGCCGCGAAGGATCACGGCGCGCCCGATTCAGATGTTTACGCTTTTGTTAACGCATCATGTTGTTCCAAAAAGCGATATCCACTTTTTGGCATGACGCTTTTAGTACTTAAAGCGCACGCCGAGTTCGATGCGGCGGTCCGACTTGAACCAGCCATCCGGTGCGAAAACACGCTTCGCATTCGGATTATCACCGGTGAAGTCACCCGACACCTGTTGCAGGATAACCGTTTCAGGGCTTGTCAGGTTGCTGCCTTCAAGGTTGATTTCGATATTATCATTAACCTTGTAGCGGATCGACCCGTCGAGAACGCCCTGAGCGCGTTGCCAGACCGGCAAGCCAACGCAGCAATCAAGCGCGGTGACCAGGTACTTCGAGCGCCAGTTGTAGGCCAGACGCAGAGCCCAGGGGCCCTTTTCATACATGCCGATCACGTTGTAGGCGTCGTCCGACAGACCTTCCAGCGAATGCGGATTGATCGAGTCGTAATTGCCCACACCGCTCGAGCTGTTTTGCGGGATCGGAGAACCGGCATTGGTCGGGTTCAGGGTCGAGTTGTTCACGCCCGTATTATGGATGTGCGTGTAGTTCGCCTGAATGCCCAGACCATTCCAGGGCGACGGCAGGAAGTCGAAGAAGCGTTGGTAAGCCACTTCGAAGCCCTTGACCGTAGCACCGGGGAAGTTCAACGGCGCTTGCAGCTTCACATTTTCCGACACGCCATTATTGGTGAAGGTTTCGTTGAGCTGGCCGAGCTGGATATAGTCGTAGAACTTCTTGTAGAACAGGTCGAAGGTGAACGAACCCGCCGAAGCGAAGTAATCTTCAAGCGAGATATCGAACTGATCCGCCGTGATCGGCTTCAGGTTGGGATTGCCACCTGTTGCCGTCAGGGTCGGGATCATATCGACCGTCTGACCACTGCCGTTTTTGATACAGTTGGCGGCCACATTACAGGTCTGATCCCAGGACGGGCTGCCGAGCGAAATATAGCTCTTCAGATAACCCATATCGGGACGCGACATGGCCCTGGACGCCGCAAACCGCAGGAACCACTGATCCGTCAGGCCAAGCCTCAGATTGAAGCTGGGCAGGAAGTTGATGTGGGTCTTGTCGGTATTTGTCGCCGTATAGCCATTATTGGAGAAGGCCACCGCCGCATTGATATTGGTGGCACCCGGCGTACCAGCCAGACAACCGACCTGCTGGGAGGCTGGCGGGTTGGCGGGGTTTGTCGGATCCTTACACGCGCCAATGGAGGGGCTGGTGGGGAATTGCAGATAGCCCCGGGAATCGTCTTCCGTCTGAACCCAGCGCAAACCGACATTGCCATCCACCGTCATAGTGCCGATCGTCTGGTCATTGCCGCCGAATTTCAGCATGGCGTAGACCGCTTGCGTCTTTTCAGCCACATGGTTAGTTTCTGACGGCGTGTAGCAGGTGCCCGGAAGATCGTTGATACGTTCGCAGACCGGCACCCAACCTTCGTAACCGGTCGGTGAGTCCTTATCCGTCCAGCCGAGAGCTGGGGCCCCCAAGGCTGCGGCAAGAGCGGCCTGGTTCTTGACAATATTCGTGTTCAGCCAAACAAAATTGTTTGAACTCAGCAGGTTATTGCCCATAATGCTCGTGCCGAAGCTTTGAACACTATAGATGTTTTGCGGATAGATGGCGCTGGTAACAGCATAGTTCGACGTCAACTGATGGTACAGGTTGTTGCCCGCACTACCCGCCGTCAGGACATTACCATTGCCGTCAAGAACCGGATCTGTCGGAGCATTGCTCCAGATACCATCGGAAATGGAGCTCCAGTTATAGGTTGACCAGCGAATATCCTGTTCACGGTCGGAGTAACGCACCCCGACGCGCAAGCTGTTCAGCCATCCGCCACCGAAGAGATATTCCGCGTCCAGGCGCGTGGCGAATTCATGCCCGGCGCTGTCTTCCGAATGATCCATCAGATAGTCATAATGGTAATCACCGGGGTTCGTCAGATCGCCACCATCAGCAAAGGCGATGTTTTCAGGCGATGCAAAAGACATGGTCGGATGGCCGCCAGGCCCGTTCATATTAAGCGTGGTATTCGCCCAGGTCTGCAACGAGGCTTCCATGTCGTAGTTTTTGACGGTCGAATTGACGTACTGCACATCGAAATTCAGGCGCAGCTTGTCGTTCGGATTCCACTTCAGGTTAAACGAGGCGTCCTGCGTTTTTTCCTGATTGTCAGAATAGCGCGTGATGGTGTTCAGAACCGTGCCCATCCGTCCGCATTCAGCCTGAGTCGGCGAACCGGTACCGTTCCAGTTGGAACAGCCTGCCAGCAGAGTCTTGCCGGTATTGTCAGAGAACAGACCGCTACCCGAGCTGTTGTAGTAAGGGCCGCTCGGCGTGCCTGACTGGAAGATACCCTGGTCGTCGAAAACGAAAGGATCCGTCCCCGTGGCAGGCAGGAGGAGCGGCGCATTGCCGGTCGTATTATCGAAGACCGTGCTGACCGGCGAATTATACGAGCTGTAGAACTGCGCCATCAGGCGATGCTCTGTCATCTCATTGTCGTAATTCGTGTCATTATACTGGAAGGTGGCCAGCAGGCTGTGCGAGTGGTTCTGCCATTGCGCTGCGAACGCCACACCATGCCGCGTCCGGTTGTAGGTAGCATCGTTCTGCGTATCGCGGGTCGGGATATATTCATAACCCGAAGCGCCTGGGAACAGAGGCGTGTTGCAGCCCGCATTGGCCGGAACATTGCCGCTGGCGGGGTCGATGGTGGCTGTGCCGCCGGGGGCGCAGAAGATGCCATCGCGGAACAGTTGTGAACCTTGCGAACGTGTTTCGACCTTTGAATAGGCAGCATTCAACATCACGCCGAACTCGCCGATGCTGGTATCCCAGCGATTGGCATAGATGCCGGAAAAGTCCGGCGTCGTGGCTTTCGACAGATCGTTATAAGCCATGTCGGCCGAGAAGGCGAGCAGGCGGCCCTTCTGGTCGAACGGCAGGCGCGTGCGCAGATTGATCGTGCCGGCAATGCCGCCTTCGATCATGTCGGCGGTTTCGTTCTTGTAGGCATCGACGCCGGCCATCAGCTCAGGCGAAACATCGCCCCACGAAAGACCGCGCGACGAATTGGCCGAAAAGGTGTCGCGGCCATTGAATTCCGAACGCACCTGCGACAGACCACGCACCAGCACGCCCGACGGTTCCGCCGAGAAGTGGGCCGTATCGGTGGTGGCGGCAAAGCGCGACACGGTGATACCGGCCACGCGCTGCAAGGCTTCGGCCACGGACTTGTCCGGGAAGGAGCCGATGTCGGTGGCAGTGATCGAATCGACGATGGTGTCGGCATTTTTCTTGATCTGCTGCGCGCTTTGCAGCGAACGGCGGACACCGACGACCACAACTTCCGTGGCGGCACCGGTCGGAGCGGCGGCGGCAGGCGCTCCGTCCTGAGCGAACGCCGGAACAGCCGCACCTGCGGCCATCGCCGTCAGAGCCATAGCCGAAACACCGGCTTTCAGCAGGTTCGGCCCGAAACGAACCTTGCCATTGATACTTCTCATAATGTCTTCTCCCTAAGTTGTCCTTACAGCGTGCCCGAGTCGACGCTGGTGAGACCCATTACAAAACAGCAATCCGAAAAAGAAAGCGACCCGACATGCAGCATGGAAATCAGCCTGTAATCCATTACAACCGGACTTCACGCGACCTCCCATCCCTTGGGGACACTACGTTTCGACACTTTGGTCAATTTTACGCAGCGACGGCAAAGGATTGTGAATGGGCTGTGTGACGTAGTGCGCTTCTCGACCTGATTTATTATTTCGTATTTTTATTAGTTATAGGAGCGGTTCCACAATGACTAGAAGCAATATCACAAACCGGCCACAATCCCGCCCAACAATGGCATGAATGCCACAGTTCAGACCCTCCAAACCAAGGCTTCATAAGGCTTGGCAAGCGGAGTGAATTTTCCACAGGGTTATAATAAAGGCGTGAAAGCGCTACCAACAATGAACCGGCGCCATTTGTAAGACAATTGCTTGATATTTAGGTGTTTTCCATAAATTTTAGACTCAAGCGTCCGATTTACGGCTTTTATTGAAATCGCTTCTCCGTCCGAAAGCGTCACTGAGTCGCTCAGCCGCCTATAGTTTTTTTACGCTATTAACCCTTTATGCCGTCCTTTATGGCGGTTCCGGTTCGATATAAATGTCACGTCTTGCTCCCGACCCGCCCGCACCTTGTCAAGCCATGCAACATATTCTACCACGTTGACGAGTACATCACCTGTGCCGCCGCCAGCGCATTTTCCATGAGTTGCCGCCTTCATGCCATCATCCTCCGTCTTTGCCGACATCCCGCCCGTGCGGATCGTCACCGATGTGACGCTCCGATCATTTGGCGAAGAGATTTTTCCGGCGGGGCGTCCAGTTCTGTTCAAGGGACTGGTCAAGATGTGGCCTGCGGTCGCCAGGGCGGAAACCGGCATCGACGCCATGTCGGCCTATCTGAAGGGCATGGATAACGGCCAGTTGACCGCCGTGCTGGAGGCCAATAACAAAACCTCTGGCCGTTTCGCCTATGCCACCGACATGAATGAATTCAACTTCATCCGGCGCAACAAGACGATTTCCGATGGCATTGACGCCATTTTGGCAGCCCGCCATCAGGAACACGCGCCCTATATCTATGTGCAGTCGGCGCTGATTCACCAGTTTCTGCCAGCTTTCCTGGCGGACAACCCCTGCCCGCTCCTGCCACCGTCGATCCAGCCGCGCATCTGGATCAGCAATGCCACCCGCGCCCAGATCCACAATGACACGGCTGATAATCTGGCCTGCGTGGCTGCCGGTCACCGCCGCTTCACCCTGTTCCCACCCGAACAACTGGCCAATCTCTATATTGGCCCGATGGAGCACACGCCGTCCGGCCGGGCCATTTCGCTGGCCAGTCTGGAAGAACCGGATTACGAGCGCTTTCCGCGTCTGGCCGAGGCCCTGAAACATGCGCAAATCGCCGAAATGGAACCGGGCGACGCCCTTTACGTGCCTAAATACTGGTGGCACCATGTCCAGTCGCTCGATCCTTTCAATGTGCTGATCAATTACTGGTGGGGCCATCAGGTGCGCGGTTCGGAAAACCCGCTGGGTGCCTTTATGGCCGCTCTTTTGTCCGTGAAAGACCCGAATCCCAACGAGAAAACCTACTGGAAGGCCATGTTCGACCACTATATCTTCCAGACCGGCGGCGATCCGGTGGCCCATATTCCTGAAGGCCATCAGGGCGGTCTGGGGCCGCTCAATCCGCACCTGCGCGCCGAAATTTTACGTAACCTGCAAAGCCTGCTCAGCGGCCGCGCCTAACCCCGGTATCGCATCAAGCCAGCCACGCCTTTTTCCAGCGTGGTCAAGGACTTGGCGAAGCACAGACGCAGCACAGCCAGGTCGCGGCCCGTCGGGCAGAAGACCTGCAAAGGTATGGTGGCCACGCCACAATCCTGCACCAGATGCTGCGCCACATCGAGGCCCGAACCCGTAATGCCGGACGCTTTCAGATCAATATTGATAAAATAGGTGCCCTGCGACGGCAGGACGGCAAAACCGGCCTGTTCGAGTGCGCCCGTCAGATAGTCGCGCTGCGTCGCCAGCTCGGCCAGGGCCGCATCGAAGCGCACCTGCGGCAGGGCCAGCCCCCAGGCCACGCCATATTGCAGGGCGGGCGGCGTCGAGAAGGTGATAAACTGGTGCGCGCGGGCGATCTGATCAATCAGGTCAGGGTCAGCGCAGACAAAGCCAACCTTCCAGCCGGTCAGCGCGAATATCTTGCCTGCCGAACCGATCTTGATACTGCGCTGGCGTAAGGCATCGAGATGCAGCACGCTTAAGTGCGGCTGCCCGAAAACCACCTGTTCCCACACCTCGTCAGCCACCACATAGGTGTCATAGCGCTGGCAATATACGGCCAGAAGCTCAAGTTGTGCGCGGCTTAAGCAATGGGTGGTCGGGTTATTCGGCGTGGTCAGCAAAACCAGTTTTGTGCGGTCATTAAACACCGCTTTCAGATCGTCGCCGCTGAATGACCAGTGGGGCGGCGACAGCGGAATGATGCGCACAATGCCGCCCGCCCTCTCGATCAGCGGCACATAGGCGTCGTACATTGGCTCGAACACCACCACCTCGTCGCCCGGCGTGATCAGGGCCAAAAGCGCGGCGCAGATGGCCTCGGTAGCGCCTGAAGTGATCAACACCTCCTGCTCAGGATCGAGCGTGATCCCTTGCGTGCGACCATAAAAATCGCTGACCGCCTGACGCAAGGACGCGATCCCGCGCATCGGCGCATACTGGTTGGAGTGCTCCATCAGGGCGCGGGCGGCAGCTTGGCGCACATCGGCAAAACCGTCGGTTTCCGGGAACCCCTGACCGAGATTGACCGCGCCGCGCGCCTTCGCGGCCAGCGACATGCTCTCGAAGATACTGACCGGCAGATCAGCGAAGACAGGGTTCATGGATTACGGCTCTAAACCGGATTTTCGTCAGGACGCGCCGAGAATGTCGTTTTTCGAGACCCGGAGCGGAGCGTACTCAAGTACGTGAGCACCGGAAGCGTAGAAAAGCGGCAATTCGCAGGCCGTCCTGACGAAAATCCTACAGGGTGGAGGAGACTTTCCACAGATCAATCCCGCCTTCGGTGGCGAAGGTGTCGATGCGCGCCAGTTCGTCGTCGCTGAAGACCAGATTATCGAGGCTTTTCAGCGTGTCGGCCAGTTGATCCACCGTGCGCGCGCCCACCAGGGCTGAGGTGACGCGAGGATCGCGCAGCACCCAGGCAATGGCCATCTGGGCCAGGGTCTGGCCACGGCTTTCGGCGATGGCGTTCAGTTCGCGGATGCGGCGGATATTGTCGTCGGTGATCAGGTTTTGATTGAACGAACCGTCCTTGGCGGCGCGCGCATCGGCGGGCACGCCCCCCAGATATTTCTTGCTCAAAAGCCCTTGCGCCAGCGGTGAAAAGGCGATGCAGCCCGTGCCCAGCCCTTCGAGCGTATCGAGAAGCGCGTCCTCGATCCAGCGATTGAGCATCGAATAGGAAGGCTGGTGGATGAGCAGCGGCACGCCCTCGGATTTCAGAATCTCCGCCGCTTTTTGCGTCAGCTCCGGCGAATAGGACGAGATGCCGACATAGAGCGCCTTGCCCTGACGGTGCAGGGTGGCCAGAGCCCCCATCGTTTCTTCGAGCGGGGTTTCGGGATCTACGCGGTGCGAATAGAAGATATCGACATAGTCGAGCCCCATGCGCTTCAGGCTCTGGTCGCATGACGCGATCAGATATTTGCGCGAGCCGCCAATATCGCCGTAAGGCCCCGGCCACATGTCCCAGCCAGCCTTGGAGGAGATGACCAGCTCATCGCGGTGCGCCTTGAAATCGCTGGCCATCACGCGGCCAAAATTTTCCTCGGCCGAGCCATAGGGCGGGCCGTAATTATTGGCCAGATCGAAATGGGTAATGCCGGAATCAAAGGCATAGCGCAGGATGGCGCGGCCGGTTTCGAACACATCCTCGCCACCAAAATTCTGCCAGAGCCCCAAAGATATGGCAGGCAGTTTCAGGCCGGAACGCCCGCAGCGGCGATAGGGCATGGTGTCATAACGCGTGGGTGCGGCGGTATAGGGAACGGGAAAGGCCATGTGCTTAATCCAGGGTTTCGAGAATGGCTTTGACGCCAAGTTGCGCAATTTCTAAGTCTTCTTCGCCCGACAGGCCGCTGACGGCCACGGCACCGAGGCACTGGCCCTTGTGCATGACCGGCGCACCGCCATCCCAGCCGACATAGCGGGCATCGCCGTGATAATGGACATCGGAGCCGTCTTTTTGCGCCGCACGACCGAGATCGCCGGACAGGCCGCGCACACGGGCAGCGGTATAGACCTTGTTCTGGGCAATCACGATGGGCGGCAGGGCCGCGCCATCCATGCGCCACAGGGCCAGCAGTTCACCATGACTGTCACCGACCGCCACCACGCCCACCTTGCCGCGCCGTTTCAGTTCGGTCACGCAGGCGTCCATCGCCAATCGGGCCTCGGCCTCGCCAAGTTCGTTGCGAATCTGCATGGTGCGTTTCCAGACGTTTGATGACTTCGATGATGGCCGCCGATGAATAAGGATGAAGGCGCGCCTGTCAATCCCCCGACCCGCATATTGTAATCGGTTACAAAAGCGCGGATGCAACCACGATAAGCCTTGACGACAACGCTGTCATGGCTATTCATATCTGAAAAAATAATTGTCATCAGTGAGAAACGCCCATGTCCGCCCTCCGCATCGCCCCTTTGGGCGCGGTATCCGCCCTTGCCCTCGTCATGGCTATGGCCTGCTCTGGCGCTGTGGCGGCAACACCTGCCGCAGGCCCTGTAGCCCCCGTCGTCCACCCGCAGAAATGGCCGGACAGCCATTCGCCCATCGGTCTTGACGCCAAAACCGAGGCGAAGATCACAGCGCTTCTCAAGCGTATGAGCCTTGAGGAAAAGGTTGGACAGGTCATCCAGCCGGAAATCCGCAACATTACGCCCGAAGAGGTGACAAAATACCATATCGGCACCATCGAGAATGGCGGCGGCTCATGGCCGGGGCAAAACAAGCACGCCACCGTGGCCGATTGGGTCAAGGCGTCCGATACCTATTATCAGGCCGCTTTGAAGGGCAATGCCGAGGGCATTCCGCTGATCTGGGCCTCGGATGCCGTGCATGGCCATAATAATGTGTTCGGCGCTACGCTGTTTCCGCACAATATCGCACTGGGCGCGGCCCATGATCCCGAGCTGATCAAGCGCATTGGTGCTGCCACCGCCGAAGAGGTGCGTTCCACCGGCCTCGACTGGGCCTTTGCCCCCACCATTGCCGTGGCGCGCGATGATCGCTGGGGCCGCACCTATGAGAGCTATTCCGAAGACCCGAAGATCGTGGCCGAATACGCCGCCGCTATGGTGGAGGGCTTGCAAGGCACGGGTAATGCCTTCCTCGATAAGGATCACGTCATCGCCACCGCCAAGCATTTCTTAGGCGATGGTTCCACCGATGGCGGCCGCGATCAGGGCGACTCCCTGGCTTCGGAAGACGAACTGATCCGTTTGCACGCGCAAGGCTATGCCAGCGCCATCGATGCCGGTGTGCAGTCGGTCATGGCGTCATACAATTCCTGGCATGGCATAAAAATGCACGCCAATAAGGCCCTGCTGACCGACGTGTTGAAAGGCCGCATGGGTTTTGACGGCATGATCATGGGCGACTGGAACGCCCACGGCCAGATTCCCGGCTGCACCAATGGCGATTGCCCGATCAGCTTCAATGCCGGGCTCGACATCTTCAACGCCCCCACCGACTGGAAGGCGCTCGACGCCAATATGATCAGGGAGGTCAAGGACGGCACCATCCCCATGAGCCGGCTTGATGATGCCGTGCGCCGCATTTTGCGCGTTAAATTCCGCGCCCACGTCTTTGATGAGCCCTCGCCCGCCAACCGCCCCGATGCCGGCAAGCCGATCGGCACGCCCGCCCACCGCGCCATTGCCCGTCAGGCCGTGGCGGAATCGCTGGTGCTGCTGAAAAATGACGGCGTCCTGCCGCTCAAACCTTCCGCCACCATCCTGATCGCCGGTGACGGGGCCGATAATATCGCCATGCAGTCGGGCGGCTGGACCTCAAGCTGGCAGGGCACCGACAACACCAATGCCGACTTCCCCGGCGCCACCTCCATCTACCAGGGGTTGAAGGCCCAGATCGAGGCGGCGGGCGGACAGGCGCTCTACAGTCCCGATGGCACAACCCCGACCAAACCCGACGCCGCCATTATCGTGTTTGGCGAAACGCCTTACGCCGAATTCATGGGCGACCAGCCCGATGTGGCTCTGCACCACGATAATGCCGACAGTCTGGCCCTGATCAAAAAGCTGAAGGCCGAAGGCGTGCCTGTGGTGGCCGTCATGCTGTCGGGCCGCCCGCTCTACGTCAATCCGCAGATCAATGCCGCCGACGCCTTTGTGGCGGCCTGGCTGCCGGGATCGGAAGGCGAAGGCGTGGCCGATGTCCTGCTCGGCCACAAGGATTTCACCGGCAGACTGGCCTTTTCGTGGCCGAAGCGCCCCGACCAGACGCCGCTGAATGTCGGCGATGCGAATTATGATCCGCAGTTCGCCTATGGCTACGGCCTGTCCTATGCCGCGCCTGCGCAAACACCGCAATTGCCCGAAGTGGCCGACACCACCAAATATGGCGAGAAGAACGTCTATTTTACCAAAGGTGATGTGTGGAACGGCTACAAGATTTCCATCGGTGACGCCAATGCGCCGCATATGGACTATGTCGGCACGCGCACCACGCTGTATGGCCATGCCAGCCTGACGGTGGAGCCGCAAGCTGACGGCGCGCTGCACGCCGTCTGGAATGGCAAGTCGCAGGCCTGGCTGGATGTGGGGGCCGACAAGCCGTCTGACATCGCCAGAGAGGCCAATGGTGCCATGATGCTGGCCGTCACCCTGCGCATCAATGCTGCGCCATCCGATGCGGTTCAACTTGGCGTCGGTTCGGCCTCGGTGCCGATCAGCGCCGAACTGAAGGCCCTGCCCGGTGGCAGCTATCAGCAGGTGGTGGTGCCGCTGTCGTGCTTCAGCGCCCAGGATCTGAGCAAAACACCGACCGTGGCCCGGCTGGAGACGGCGGGTACGCTCGATGTGTCGATTTCGGATGTGCGTCTGGTCGAGGTCAGGGGCAATGGAGCCTGCCCTGCGAACTAGGCTCCTTATGCCGACCCACCTGTGGGCGGGGGACCGCGCGAAGCCGCAGCGCGGCTGAGATGTGGTGGTGGGGGGCTTAGCTAGAGCAACGAGCGTTTAATTTGACTTACAAATTGAATGCGAGATGCGGAAAAACGTAAAATGTAGAGCGGGTTGCATGCCTTTGACCGATTCAATCAGAATGCAAACCGCTCTAAAGGGCGGATCGACATTTAGGCGTTTGCGTTTATCGAAAGATTTCACCACGGAAAACACGGACGGTCGCAAGCGACCACACGGATAAGAACAGACAATATTTTCTTTTCTTATCCGTGCAGATGGCCACAGGCCATCATCCGTGCTTTCCGTGGTCAATTTCTTAATTAAATAAAATACTTAATGTTGCCCCGTTCTACCCCTTCTTCACCTCGCTCAAGCCACAGCCCTTGCAACTGCCGCAGCCTGAGCCGCAGCCCGTGGCCGGGGCGGCGGCGGGCTGAACCGCGTGGGCCAGACCATGCAGGCCCCGGCGATCCATCAGGCGCGCCATGCGGCCTTGCACATCGCGCACCGTATTGGGCAACAGCTTTTTCGCCAGTTGCCACAGGCTGAACACCACCACGGCGGTGATGATGACGAACTGGATGACGGCATAAAGCATCTCAAACCTCACTTCATCAACAGATTGGCGAGCTGATAGGTGACCAGCGAAGCCAGATAGGCCATAGCGAACAGATAACCCGCCGTCACCGCCACCATCTTCCACGAATTGGTCTCGCGGCGGATGACGGCCAGCGTCGATAAACATTGCGGCGCGAACACATACCAGGCCAGCAGGGACAGGGCCGTGGCCAGCGACCATTGCGCCGAGATCAGATGACCCAGTTGCTGCGCCGTCGTGTCTTCATTGCCCTGCACCGCATAGACCGTGCCGAGCGCCGACACCGCCACTTCTCGCGCTGCCATGCCGGGGATCAGCGCCACGCAGATCTGCCAGTTAAAGCCGATCGGCGCAAAAAGCGGGTGCAAAAAGCGCCCCACCATGCCCGCCACCGAATAGTCGATGGCTGGCCCGACCGCCCCCGCCGGCTTGCCCGGAAACGTGGTCAGCACCCACAAGACCGTATTGGCAGCAAAGATAATGCCGGTGATGCGCCGCATGAAGATCTGCGCCCGCTCCCACAGGCCGATGGCCAGATTGCGCAGGTTGGGCAGGCGATAAGACGGCAGTTCCATGATCAGCGGATGCTCGCTCTTGTCAGCGCGGAACAGCATGGTGATGACCGAAACGAGCAGCGCCCCAAAGATTCCCGCCAGATAAAGGCCGAACAGGATCAGGCCGCGCAGCGACAAAAAGCCAAAGAACATGTGTTCGGGAATAAAGGCCCCGATCAGCAGGGTATAGACTGGCAAACGCGCCGAACAGGTCATCAGCGGCGCGATCAGGATGGTGGTCAGCCGGTCGCGCACATCGTGGATCGAGCGCGTGGCCATGATGCCGGGAATAGCGCAGGCAAAGCTCGACAACAGCGGAATGAAGGAGCGGCCCGTCAGGCCCGCCTTCGACATCAGATTATCAAGCAGAAACGCCGCGCGCGGCAGATAGCCTGTTTCTTCCAGCGACAGGATGAAGAAGAACAGGATCAGGATTTGCGGCAAAAACACGATCACCGCGCCTAAACCGCCGATCATGGCGTCGGCGATAAAGCTTTTCAGCAGCCCGTCGGGCATGTGGCTGCGCACCAGGGTGGACAGCCCGTCAAAGCCCGCCGTAATGCCGTCCATCACCGGCGTGGCCCCGGTGAAGACCGCCTGAAAGATGACGAACATCACCAGAGCGAGGATGACCAGCCCAAACACCGGATGCAGCAGAACGCGATCCAGCCGGTCGTCGATCTTTGAGGTGCGCGTCGGCATCACCACGGCGGCAGTCAGGATACGCCGCACCTCGGCGTGGATGTCGGCGATACTGTCAAGCGCGGGCACGGAACCCGCCTGATTGCGGTCGAGATGGGCCACCAGAGCAGCCGTACCGCCCGATTTGACGGCAATGGTTTCAATGACAGGCACGCCCAGCTCGGCCTCCAGCCGCGCGCGATCCACCTGTATGCCACGGGCGCGCGCCGCGTCCATCATATTGAGCGCCAGCACCATCGGGCGGCCCAGCCGCCTGACCTCCAGCACGAAGCGCAGGTGCAGGCGCAAATTGGTGGCGTCGGCCACGCAGACGATCAGGTCGGGCATGACCTCACCGGGACGACGGCCCAGGCAGATGTCGCGCGTGATGATCTCGTCGGGCCCCATCGCTTCCAGACTGTAGGTGCCGGGCAGGTCAAGCACCGAGACACGGCGGCCCGAAGGCGCGTGAAACACGCCCTCCTTGCGCTCCACCGTCACACCGGCATAGTTGGCCACCTTCTGGCGTGCGCCGGTCAGTTGGTTGAACAGGGCCGTCTTGCCGCAATTGGGATTGCCGACCAGAGCAATGGTGAGGGCGTCCATCAGGCGGCCTTTTCGACCAGAACGCGGCTGGCCTCGGCGCGGCGCAGCGCAAAGCGCGTAAAGCCGATGCGGATCAGCAAAGGATCGGCGCCGATGGGGCCGCGGCCCACCACCTCGACCGGCTCACCGCTGACAAAGCCCAGTTCGCGCAGGCGGTTGCTGATGACATCGTCCTGCACGGCGTCACGCACGCCCGTCACCATAGCGGGCGTAAAGGCGGGCAGTTCGGTCAGCGTCATCACGGTACTCATAACGGGTCAAGGTGCGAATGACCGCTATATAGGAGCTTGCGAATGATTTTGCAAACTATTCGCAACTTCGCGACGCGACAATATGGCCCTGAACAGCAAAACACCCCGCAGCACCGGGCCACGGGGTGTTTTGATGATGTCCGTCCCCAAAAAATCGGGATCAAAACTCAGAGATAACGGCGCAGCGAGCGCGACAGATCGGCCCCGCCATCGCGCTTCTTCATGCGCTGCGACGGCTGGTAGGCGACGCGGGCATGTTCGACACAATAGGGCGCGCCTTCCGACGACACCCGGCCGCAGAAGGAAAAGCCATCGGTCGAAGGATCGCCTATCGGCCATTTGCACATCTTGGCGCCGAGCGTCAGCACGGTGGCCGTGCCGGGGCTTTCGACATAGGGGGTGACAGGGGCGTTCGAGGTCACCGGCCGACTGATCACCGGCTCGGTGCGGCGCGGCGCGGGCGCATGGGCGGCGGTGCGTTCGGGGCTGGCGGCTACGGTGCGGGCCGGACGCGCCGGTTTATAGAGCGGGCGCGTCGGCTGCGAAGGCGCGGCGCGGCCCGACAGGCCGAGGCGATGCACCTTGCCGATCACGGCATTGCGCGTCACGCCGCCAAGCTGCTTGGCGATCTGGCTGGCGGAATGACCGTCCTGCCAAAGCTTCTTCAGGGTGTCCACCCGTTCGTCGGTCCAGCTCATTTTACGCTCCCGTCCCATATGACTTGCGGTTCGCAAGCAACGAAACCACAAGATATAGTGTTGCACCAGAGAACCCGCTCTCCAGTCATCAACAGATGGTAAACGAAATGTTAAAAACCGCAATATATGGTGTCAGGGGAATTTCACTCTGTCCACATCTATCTAGATATAGTGTTTTATTGATCCACAAATGTGGATAATTGCGGCGCGCGCATGAAAAAGGCCGCCCCGGCGGGAGCGGCCTGTCAACCTGTTGAATTTGCGGACGATCAGCCCGGCAACGACGCCATATCGATGCTGAAGCGATATTTGACGTCGGATTTCAGCATCCGCTCATAGGCGGTGTTGATGTCCTTGATGTCGATCACCTCGACATCGGAGGTGATATTATGCTCGGCGCAGAAGTCGAGCATTTCCTGCGTCTCGGCAATGCCGCCGATCAGCGACCCGGCCAGCGAACGTCGCCCCATGATCAGGCTGAAAGACGCCACCGGCGAGGGATTTTCCGGCGCCCCCACCAGACACATGGCGCCGTCGCGCTTCAGGAGGTTGAGATAGGCGTTGAGATCGTGTTCGGCGGACACGCAATCGAGGATAAAATCAAACGAGCCGGCGTGGGCCGCCATTTCGTCGGCATTCTTCGACACCACAACCTCGTGCGCGCCGAGGCGCTTGCCGTCCTCGATCTTTGATGGCGAGGTGGTGAACAGAACGACCTGCGCCCCAAGCGCATGGGCCAGCTTGACGCCCATATGACCAAGCCCGCCCAGGCCGACAATCCCCACCTTCTTGCCCGGCCCGACATTCCAGTGGCGCAAGGGCGACCAGGTGGTGATGCCTGCGCACAGAAGCGGCGCAGCGGCGGCGGGATCGAGCTTTTCCGATACCTTCAGCACAAAACCTTCGTAAACCGTGATGCTTTTCGAATAGCCGCCATAGGTGAAGCCGCCGGTGTGCTTGTCGGGCGAGGCATAGGTCTGGGTCATGCCCTGTTCGCAGAACTGCTCGACCCCATCGCGGCAGGCCGAACAGGTTCGGCAGGAATCGACCATACAGCCGACGCCGACCAGATCGCCCTCTTTGAATTTCGTCACCGCCGAACCGACCTTTTTCACGCGACCGACGATTTCATGGCCGGGCACCAGCGGATAGGTGGAAAAGCCCCATTCGTTGCGCGCCATATGCAGATCGGAATGGCAGACGCCGCAAAAGAGAATGTCGATCTGCACGTCTTCCGGCGTGGGCTCGCGGCGTTCGATGGAAAAGGGTGCCAGCGGCTCGCTGGCCGAGGGCGCGGCATAGGCTTCGCATGTGAACATGGGGGAGTTCCGTCTGTAGGGATGAAGGAAGAGGTTCCAGACCGCATATATGTTCGGCTGCGCCGGTTACCACCCTCAAGCTCATGAAAAGTCCGGTTTATCCGCCTGCGCCCCGGAGAAAATTTTTAACGTCCTTCTGGTAGGCTCATCTGCATATATCAGTTTGGAAGGTGCGTCATGAGCGACCACAATAGATGCCAGGGGTGCCAGGATGGGGCGGGTTTTGAACTCCCGATCACCATGGCTTTTCAACCGATTCTCAATCTGGCGAATGGCACCGTCTTTGCTCAGGAAGCCCTGGTGCGTGGCACGAATGGCGAAGGTGCCGGACAGGTTCTGGGACAGGTATCAGACCAAAATCGTTATGCTTTTGACCAGACCTGCCGGGTAAAGGCTATCGAACTGGCTGCGGGCCTGAAGTTTGCTGAGGAAGGCACCAGTCTTTCGATCAATTTCCTGCCCAATGCCGTCTATGAACCGAGAGCCTGTATTCGCCTCACCCTGGCGACGGCGATGAAGTGTGACTTCCCGCTCAATCGCATCATCTTTGAATTTACCGAAACGGAAAAACTGGACACCGGCCACCTGCTCAATATTTTGCGCTCATACCGCGCTATGGGCTTCCAGACCGCGATTGATGATTTCGGCTCAGGCTATGCTGGCCTGGGCCTGCTGTCCAAATTTCAACCCGATCTCGTCAAGATCGACATGGAGCTGATCCGTGACATCGACACGGATGGCGTCAAGCGCACCATTCTCAGCAATAGCCTGAAAATGCTGAACGACCTGAATATCCGCGTGATTTGCGAAGGGATCGAAACGGTCGGCGAGTTTGATGTTCTGCGCGATATGGGCGTCGAACTGATGCAGGGCTACCTGCTTGGCAGACCGTCTGTTGCGGCGCTCACACCCCCCGCATGGCCCCATGTGCAAAGCCTCGAAAACCGCTGCCGCGCCTGAGATGGATGGAATGGCAGGCGGCATAGATCTTTGAAATCCCGCGACG
Organism: Asticcacaulis sp. EMRT-3; assembly: GCF_030027245.1. Taxonomy (NCBI): domain Bacteria; kingdom Pseudomonadati; phylum Pseudomonadota; class Alphaproteobacteria; order Caulobacterales; family Caulobacteraceae; genus Asticcacaulis; species Asticcacaulis carbonis. Next base: position 2,563,672 of record NZ_JASERT010000001.1, on the reverse strand, counting down.
CTTCTGTTGACGGTGCCTCTATTGTTATGGCACTAGAGCAACGAGCATTTAATTTGACTTACAAATTGAATGCGAGATGCGGAAAAACGTAAAATGTAGAGTGGGTTGCATTCCTTTGACCGATTCAATCAGAATGCAAACCGCTCTAGGCAAACGCCTTGAAGACGATCGCGTAAAACGCTCTGTCTCAGCGTAACGCAAAGCCTTATGAAGGCGGGTGTAGCTCAATGGTAGAGCAGCAGCTTCCCAAGCTGAATACGAGGGTTCGATTCCCTTCACCCGCTCCATTTTCTGTCTTTCATTTGAAACGGTCAGCCAATCTCACGCTCTTTGCGTATCATGCAGGGCGTTAGAGCGGTCTGCATTCTGATTGAATCGGTCAAAGGCATGCAACCCGCTCTACATTTTACGTTTTTCCGCATCTCGCATTCAATTTGTAAGTCAAATTAAACGCTCGTTGCTCTAGGAACGGTAATCACCATTGATGCTGATATAGCCATGCGTCAGGTCGCAGGTATAGACGTGGGCGCTGGCGCGTCCCACCCCAACATCGACGCTGATTTCCAGCTCCGGGTTTTTCATATAGGCGCTCATCGCCGCCTCATCATAGGTGCGCGACACAGCGCCTTGTTCGGCAGCCACCAGATCGCCGAAACGGATGGCGAGGCGTTCGCGTTCGACCGGTTCTTCGGTCTTGCCCACCGCCATGACGATGCGGCCCCAATTGGCGTCCTCACCGGCCAGCGCCGTTTTCACCAGCGGACTTTCGGCGATCGACTTGGCGATCCTGCGCGCCGAGGCGGGGCTTGACGCACCCGTCACATTGACCTTGACGAACTTGGTGGCACCTTCGCCATCGCGCACCAGTTGCGTGGCCAGATTGTGCATCACCTTTTCGAGCTTGGCCTTGAAATCGGCCAGCCGCTTATCACCGGCGCGCGAAATCCTGACCGCCCCCGCCGCCCCGGTGGCGAACAGCAGGCAGGTGTCGTTGGTCGAGGTGTCGCCGTCCACCGTCACCGAATTGAAGGTGGTGCGCGTGAACAGGGCCAGCAGGGATTGCAGCACGCCGGGCGACAGGGTGGCGTCGGTGGCGATGAAGGCCAGCATGGTGGCCATGTCGGGCGCGATCATGCCCGAACCCTTGGCGATACCATTGATGCGCACCGTCACACCGTCGATCTCGGCGGTTTCCGAAGCGCCCTTGGCGAAGGTGTCGGTGGTCATGATGGTGGCGGCAGCCTCGGCCCAGGCATCGGCGCGCTGATCGGCTTCAAGCTGCGGGATCCGGGCGGCGATTTTCGCATCATCCAGCACCACGCCGATCACGCCTGTCGAGGCCAGTAAGATGTCGCGCTGACGGCAATCGATGCGCCGCGACAGGGCCGAGGCCGTGCGGCGGGCGGCGTCGGCCCCGGCCTTGCCGGTAAAGGCATTGGCGCAACCGGCATTGACAACCAGGGCGCGGATGTCATGGCCGTCATTGGCCTCAAGCTGCTTCTTACACCAGTCAACGGGTGCCGAGCCAATCGTGTGGCGCGTAAAGACGCCGGCGCAGGTCGTACCCTCGGCAAAGGTCATCAACAGCGTGTCCTTGCGGTCATGCTTGTAAAAACCGGCGCGCGCCGTGGCCAGCCGCACCCCGCCCACCGGCGGCATGGACGGCAGGGGCACGGCCAGCGGCGAGATAGCCAGACCCGGCTTGCCCGGCGCGACCGGTTCAGCGTGTCCCGGCGTCAGGTTGGCGGCCAGATCGGCCACCGGCTGCACGGCGCGCTTGATGGCACTGGTCAAGGGATCAAGCGCACGCTCCAGCCCTTGCGCCGCACGGTTTTTGGCCGGAGTCGAAGGGGTTTGGGATGCGGGCGGCTTGGTCATGGGCGCGGCTCCTTGAGGCCCGGCCAGGGCGGGGGTGAGACTAGAGCAACGAGCGTTTAATTTGACTTACAAATTGAATGCGAGATGCGGAAAAATGTAAAATGGAGAGCGTGTTGCATTTCTTTGACCGATTCAATCAGAATGCAAACCGCTCTGGCCCAGCCCCTTATCAGAGCCTGCGTGCTTCGCCAATGCGTTTCAGCCTACTTCTTCAGCTTGGGCGGCGCGAAATAATGATGGCCGGGCGGCAGGGGATCGACTTTCAGCACTTCCGGCACAGCCGCCGGTGACGGCGCAGCCTTCACAGGTGGCGCGGCAGACGATGCTGCCGTCGAAGCCTGTGCTTCGCTGTCACCGGCGGAATTGGCCGAATCATCCGAAGCGGTGGCAGGCGGCGGATCATCGGCAGGATTTGACGGCCCGGCGATCAGGCGTTCGACCCTGGCATGGTTGCGCAGATTGTTCAGCAGCCCGGCCACCTGATTATAGACGAGGTAACGCATGATGATCGGGCGTTCCTGATCGAGCGTCGGCACCTGTTCGGGGCGGCGCTCCTCGACGCGGAAAATGGCCCAGCCATTATCGACCTGCACCGGCCCCACCGTATCGCCCACCTTGGCCGTGGTCAGCACGGATTTATAGCTGGCCGGCATCATGTCCTCGGTGAAATAGCCCATATCGCCGCCATTGAAGCGCGTGGCCTGATCGACCGATTTTTCCATGGCCAGGGCTTCAAAGCCTGCGCCACCCTGCACCTGCTGCAAGGCGGCCTGGGCGTCGGCCTTGGTTTTCAGCACCATGATGCGGGCGCGGATTTCATTGGAGGTCTTGGCCAGCCGCACCTGTTCGTCATATTGCGCCTTGATCGCCTTGTCGTCGATGTCACGGTCGATGGTGTTTTCCACCAGCATGTCACCCAGAATGCGGTCGCGCGCGGCCTGTAAGCGGCGCTGGGCGACGATCGATCTGTCGATCCCCTGTTTCACGGCGTCATCGGCCAGCAGGCGCTGATCGATCACCTCTTCGAGCGTGCGCGAAAACAGATCAGAGGTGATGTCGAGCGGTTCGCCCTGACCGATGGCGCCCTGCGCTATGGCCTCATTGCGCACATCCGATGTCCAGATGGTATGGCCGTTGAGGCGCGCCACGGCCACATCACCGGCTTCGGGCGGATGCTCGGGCCCGGTGGCGGTTTTACCGCAGGCCACCAGGCACACCATGATCGCCAGCAGAGGCAAAACTGTGCGGGCGCCGATGCGCGGGCTGTTCGTCATGCTATTTTCCCCGTAGCCAGCCCCCGGGCGGGCGGGCCGAAACACGCACATCCATGAGCCACCAGATTGACATACACTATTCCGCCGCTTAAGTCAGGAACCGTGCTTGAAAAGCCTCTTTTCAGGCCCATTTGACCTGTAACCCGTTTCTCAAGCGTTACGAACATGTCGAGCACCTAAAGAAACGTCGCACGGATCCATAACAACCCTCTACATCCGACAGGTTAATTTGACGCTTTTCGCGTTATGCAAGCCTTGTCGGACTTCAAGAATTTAAGGTTTCTCATGCTGGCTCTCGCCAAAATGCTTTTCGGCTCCTCGAATGACCGCAAGGTGCGCGGCTATATGTCCCGCGTCCAGAAGATCAACGCGCTGGAGCCCAAATACAAGGCGATGAGCGATGAGGAACTGCGCGGCCAGACCGTTTTGTTCCGCGAACGCCTCGAAAAGGGCGCTACGCTCGATTCGCTGATGGACGAAGCCTTCGGCGTGGCGCGTGAGGCCTCGTGGCGCGCCATCGGACAGCGTCACTATGATGTTCAGCTCGTCGGCGGCATGATCCTGCACAAGGGCGGCATCGCCGAAATGCGCACCGGTGAAGGCAAGACGCTGGTGGCCACCGCGCCCGTCTATCTCAATGCCCTGGCCGGCAAAGGCGTCCACCTGATCACGGTCAATGACTATCTGGCCAAGCGCGACGCCGAATGGATGGGCCGCGTCTATCGCTTCCTCGGCCTGACCACCGGCGTGATCGTTAACGGCCTGTCGCAGACCCAGCGCAAGCAGGCCTATAATGCCGATGTCACCTACGGCACCAATAATGAATTCGGTTTCGATTACCTGCGCGACAATCTGGCCTATACACGTCAGGAAATGGTGCAGCGCGGCCACAATTTTGCGATCGTCGATGAAGTCGATTCGATCCTGATCGACGAGGCGCGCACGCCTCTGATCATTTCGGGCCCCACCGAAGACCGCTCGGAGCTGTACAAGATCCTCAACACCACGATCCTTGAGCTGATCAAGGATCCCGACATGTTCGAACTGGACGAGAAACAGCGCCAGGTACTGTTGTCGGAACTGGGTTCGGAGCGGCTTGAAGAAATGCTCGAAGCCGGAGGCCACCTGGCCGAGGATTCAGCCGGGCTCTATGATCCGGTCAATATCTCGCTGGTTCACCACGCCAATCAGGCCCTGCGCGCCAATACGCTCTACACGCCCAATAAGGACTATATCGTCAAGGACGGCGAAATCATCCTGATCGACGAATTCACCGGCCGCATGATGACCGGACGCCGCCTGTCGGAAGGCCTGCACCAGGCCATCGAAGCACGCGAGCACGTCGAGATTCAGCCGGAAAACCAGACGCTGGCCTCGGTCACCATCCAGAACTATTTCCGCATGTACGACAAGCTGTCGGGCATGACCGGCACGGCGGCCACTGAGGCGCAGGAATTCGGCGACATCTACGAGATGGACGTGCTGGAAATCCCGACCAACCGCCCGATCCAGCGCATCGACGACAATGACGAGGTGTATCGCACCGAAAAGGAAAAGTTCGCCGCCATCGCCGCCCAGGTCGCCTGGTGTTACGTCAAGGGCCAGCCGATTCTGGTCGGCACCGCCTCGATCGAGAAATCCGACGAGCTGTCGCACTTCCTCAAGACCTATAATTACAAGGTCGAGCAGTCGCGCACCCTGAAACCGCAATTCGCCAATGCCGACAAGAAGGATATTCTGAAGGCCGGCGAAGACGCCTATGACATCGTCTGGAAAACCGGCAAGGGTATTCCGCACAATGTTTTGAATGCGCGCTTCCACGAACAGGAATCGGAAATCGTCGCCGATGCCGGTGTGCCGGGCGCCGTCACCATCGCCACCAATATGGCCGGTCGCGGCACCGACATTCAGTTGGGCGGCAATGTCGATATGCGCGTGCAAAAATGGCTGGCCGAACAGGAGGCGGCGGGCGTCGAGGTTTCGCAGGAGGCCCTGCTGACCAAGCGCGGCGAAATCGAAGCCCAGATCAAGGACCTCAAGCTGAAATCGCTCGAACTGGGCGGGCTGTTCGTGCTCGGCACCGAGCGCCACGAAAGCCGCCGTATCGACAACCAGTTGCGCGGCCGTACTGGCCGTCAGGGCGACCCCGGCCGTTCGAAATTCTTCCTGTCGTGCGAAGACGACCTGATGCGCATCTTCGCGGGTGACAAGCTCAATTCGATGATGAAGACGCTGGGCGTCGAGGACGGCGAGGCCATCACCTCGCCCCTGCTCAACGGTGCCATTGCCACCGCGCAAAAGCGCGTCGAAGCCCGCAATTATGAAATCCGCAAGAACCTGCTCAAATACGATGATGTGGTCAATGACCAGCGCAAGGCCGTCTTCGAGCAGCGCCAGGAATTCATGGATACCGACGATCTGTCCGAACTGATCGCCGAATTCCGCAGCGACACCATCCACGAACTGGTCGAGCGCCACCTGCCGCCCAAGGCCTATGCCGAACAGTGGGACATTGACGGCCTTCAGGAACAGGTTCTGTCCCTGACCGGCCTCGACCTGCCTTTGCACGACTGGGCCGCCGAAGAAGGCATCGCCAATGACGAGTTCGAGGAGCGTCTGCAAAAGGCCGCCGCCGACAAGATGGACGAACGCCTGAAACTGCTCGGTGACGAGCAGATGAAGGCGCTCGAAAAGCAGTTCCTGCTGCAAATGATCGACATGCACTGGCGCGAACACCTGATGCACCTCGATCATCTGCGCGCCGTGATCGGCCTGCGCGGCTATGGCCAGCGCGATCCGCTCAATGAATACAAGACCGAAGCCTTTACCATGTTCGAGGCCCTGCTGGTCAATCTGCGCCAGTCGGTGACGCGCTGGCTGATGACGATGGAAATCCGCTTCCAGCCGCCGGAAGAGGCTCCGCCGCCGATTCCCGACGCCATTTCGCGCCGCCGCCAGTTCCAGGAAGTGCATCTCGATCCGCTGACCGGCCAGAACGAACGCGCCGCCAGGCTGACCGACGATCTCGATTCCGAGCAGCGCGCCGCCTTACCGCATTCGGTCTTGCCCGGCGGCTGGGAAAATACGCCGCGCAACGCCTTGTGTCCCTGCGGTTCCGGCAAGAAATTCAAGCATTGCCACGGCGTACTGGTCTAAAGCCTTATACCCAAAACGGCCGGAAACCTTTTTTGGCCGTTTTGGAAGAAGCATGAGGCGTAAACAATAACTTAGAGCGCCGATCTATGGCTGACACCTCTTTAGACATTTCCGGTCTTTGCCCGCCCCCGTTCGCCGCTGTGCGCGAAGCCTTTGCTGCCAATTTCGCGGCGGGCAAGGAACTGGGCGCGCGCTTCACCGCCCAGATCGCCGGGGAAACCGTGGTCGATCTGTGGGGCGGCCATGCCGGCCGTCCCGGCACACGCGCCTTTGACGACGAAACCCTGACGCCGATCTTTTCCACCGGCAAGGCGGTAATGGCGCTGATGATCGCCCGCCTCGTCGATCAGGGTAAGCTCGATTACGAAGCCACCGTTGCCAATTACTGGCCGGAATTTGGCCAGAACGGCAAGGCAGGCATCACGCTCGGTCAGCTTATCTCTCATCAAGGCGGGCTGTCGGGCTTTTCACCGCCGCAAGACCCCTCGATCTGGTTCGATGTGCCCGCCACACTGAAGGCCCTGTGCGAACAGGCCCCTCTGTGGACGCCGGGCGAAGGCTCCGGCTATCACCCGATTGCCGGCGGTTATCTGCTCGGCGAAGTGTTCCGCCGCGCCGATGGCCGCTCGCTCGGCACGGCCCTGCGCGAAGACATTGCCGCACCTTTTGGCATTGAGGTGATGATCGGCACGCCTGATGTTTATGAGCCGCGTATCGCCCATCTGCAAAAGCCCTCCGCCCCGCCCGATCTCGGCCCCATCGACGCCATCAAGCGCGCCGCTTTTCTCGACAAGGGTTCGGCACCGGCGGGCAAGGGTTCGGCTGACTGGCGGCGCATGGAAATTCCCTCGGCCAACGCCCACGCCACTTCGCTGGGTCTGGCGCGGCTGATGAGCGTGGTGGCAAATGGCGGTGTGCTCGATGGCCGTTCGCTGATCTCGCCGGAGACGCTTAGTCAGGCCATGCGCGAACGGGTTTACGGTCAGGATCGCGTCTTGCCCTACCGGCTGTCATGGGGCGCGGGTTTTCTGCGCAATAAGGGCATTGCCATCTATGGCCCCAACCCGAACGCGGTCGGTCATTCGGGCTGGGGCGGATCGTGCGCCCTGGCCGACCCGGAGCGCAAGGTTTCGGCAGCCTATGTGATGAATAAGCAATCGCACTGGCTGATTGGCGATCCGCGCCCGGTCAGTCTGATTGATGCGTTTTATGGGTGTTTGTAGTCAAGTATGAAGGTGAGGGGATGAAAGAGCTTTTAGACGTTTTCCATTTTGACCAACGGGAGTGGATATTTTCTCTGGTCGGACTTTTATTCTTCGGGGCAATCGGATTTTATACGCGTTTTATCGTGGTGTATTTGCTGTGTTTCGGAGATCGGAAAAAGGCAGAAGCCCAAAAAGGTATAGGCTTCCTTAAAGTCTTAGGTCAGTTTTTCTTTTGGCTGATTTCTCTGCAAATGGTTCTGACGGCTCTGGTCAGCATATTTGACCGAGCTTAACGACGGGCGCGTTTTAACCTGCCGCCAGCTTCACCGCTTTCAGTCGCCGCCAGGCGCCATAGGCGAAAACACCCGCGCCGATCCAGATCACCACGAACGACACGCCGCGCCACAGGCTGAACGGTTCGCCCTCGTTCAGCCCGATGCAGAAGGTGATGGTGGGGGCGATGAACTGCAAGAAGCCGAGCGTCGAAAGCGGCAGCCGGCGCGCCGCATAGGAAAACAGGGCGAGCGGAATCACCGTGACCGGGCCGGTCAGCATGAACCAGAAGATGTGCGATGGTGCGGACAGGAAATGGCCGCCGCCGTGGGCCGCAAGCCAGCCGAGATAGATGATGGCGGGCACGCACATGAACAGGCACTCGGTAAACAGGCCCGACATGGCGGTGACGGCCAGTTGTTTGCGCACCAGCCCGTAACCGGCAAACGAAAAGGCCAAAAACAGCGACACCAGCGGAATATGGCCAATCGCCAGCGCCTGCAAGGCCACGCCCGCCACGGCCAGGGCGATGGCGGCCTGACCATAGCGATCCAGCCGCTCACGAAAGAAGATGGCACCTGCCGCCATATTGAGCAGGGGGTTGAGATAATAGCCGAGCGAGGTTTCCAGCGTGCGACCGTGGGTGACGGCCCAGACGAAGACGCCCCAGTTGGCCGTCAGCATGGTGGCGGACAATAACAGCAGGCCCATATGGGCCGGATGGCGGAAGATGGCCTTAAGGTTCGCGCCCTGACGGGTGATGAGGATCAGCACGGCCAGCAGGGTCAGGGCCCAGATGGCGCGATGGCAGATGATCTCGATAGCCCCGCCGCCAAAGGCGTGGATCGGCAGATAGACCAGCGGGGCCAGACCCCAGACGGCATAGCAGATGGCCCCCATCAGCAAGGGCGAGGCGGGCAGAGAGGCCGTTTGGGATGACGGGTTTTGCGACGTCATGGGTAGGTTTCCGATAAAAAAAGCCGGTGGATGAGGTCATCCACCGGCTTGAAAACTTGAAAGGTTTGTACTGACCTTTAAGCATCGATCCTGGCTTCGATGACCCCGCGCTCGTCGAGGAGCTGGGCAATCTGTACGGCATTGAGCGCTGCGCCCTTGCGCAGATTGTCGGCGACGCACCACAACGAAATGCCATAAGGCACGGTCTTGTCATTGCGGATGCGCGAGACATAGGTGTCGAATTCACCGACACTTTCGATGGGCGTGACGTAGCCGCCGTTTTCACGCTTGTCGATCACAGAGACGCCGGGCGCATCGCGCAGAATTTCGCGGGCCAGATCCTCGTCCATCGGGCTTTCAAACTCGATATTGATCGATTCCGAATGGCCGACAAACACCGGCACGCGCACGCAGGTCGGCACGACATCGATGGTCGGGTCGAGGATCTTGTGCGTCTCGACGATCATCTTCCACTCTTCCTTGGTGTAACCGTCGTCCATAAAGACATCGATATGCGGAATAACGTTGAAGGCGATCTGCTTGGTGAACTTCTTGGGCGTCTTGTCGCCCATGCCGTAAAGCGCCTTGGTCTGATCCCACAATTCGTCCATGCCCGCCTTGCCGGCGCCGGCCACCGACTGATAGGTGGAAACGACGACGCGCTTGATCGTGGCAGCGTCGTGCAGGGGCTTTAAGACCACCAGCATCTGGATGGTCGAACAGTTCGGATTGGCGATGATGTTCTTCCTGGCGTCCCACACCGCATCCGGGTTCACTTCGGGGATGATCAGCGGAACCTCAGGATCCATGCGCCAGGCCGAGGAATTATCGATGACGATGGGGCCTTGCGCCCCTATTTTGGGCGACCATTCTTTCGACACGTCGCCGCCCGCGCTCATCAGCACGATATCGACCTTTGTGAAGTCGAAGGTTTCCAGGTTCTGGCATTTCAGGGTTTTTGTGCCGAACGCGACCTCAACACCCATCGATTTACGCGATGCGACCGCGTAAATTTCCGCAATGGGGAAATTGACTTCTTCGAGGATCGTCATCATCTCACGACCCACAGCGCCGGTGGCGCCGACTACGGCGACCCGATAACCCATGATACACACTCCTGATAGCGGCACGCGCCTGTCGCGCCCGGAGGCGCACATGAGCCTTTTTGCTCAGATTTACAAGTGCAAAGAGTCCACACCGCCGCAGATATGGCGGCCTGCGACGGTGTTCGTGATCAGGGAGGCCGGTTGAGAGCCTAGTAAGCCGCCTGCTGCCAACCGCCTGTAAAAGCGCTCAGGCGGGTGGCGGATCGGCCGTGCAGCAGGCTGGCAATCGCGCCGATCAGCGATTCGGAGGTGAAGGGTTTGGCCAGATAGGCATCGCCGCCCGCCTCATGGCTCTGTTCGATATGCGCCTCGTCGTCATGGCCGCTCAAAAACAGGATCGGCGTATAGCCGAGGCAAAAACCATCTTCCACCTGACGGATGGCGCGCGCCGCCGCAAGGCCCGCCATGCGCGGCATTTCCATATCCATCAGCACGGCATCATACTCATTGACCTGATAGGCTTCGACGGCTTCCTCGCCATCGCTGGCAAAATCGACATCGATACCGGTGGCCGCCAACATAAGATCGATCATCTTGCGCAGGGTCGAATTGTCTTCAACGCACAAAAGTCTCATCTACTCCTCCACGGGCGCAAGGATTACGCAGTACTGATTCGCGCCCTGTAACAATAATATACAATATGTGTCTTATGAAAAGCTGAAGAAGGCCCATTGCTTTTTTATAATTGCGCAGAGGCCGCAAGGCGTTTCCGAGACATCGCAAGGGATGCAGCGTCAATCGGGCCATAAAGGCACGGTGAGTCTCACAATAATTTGCGCTGGGCGGCGGCGCCTGAGATGGATAAATTGGCGGCCATGAAGACAGATGTGATCATTATCGGCGGCGGCCCGGCGGGCATAGCCTGCGCCATCTGGCTGCACAAGATGGGCGTTTCATGTCTGCTGCTGGAGGGCGCGGCGCATGTGGGTGGCCTGCAAAAGCGCAGTCCTTATGAGAATTTATGGATACCGGGCGTGCAGGGCCAGACCGGTCAGCAGGTGGCGCAGGCGCTGGAAGATCATGTGATGACGCTCGGCGTGCCGGTGCGTAAGTTGTGCCCGGTTGTGGCCGTCTCCGCCGATGGCCGCCGCACCGTGACCACGGCTGATGAGGTGCTGGAGGCGTCTTTTCTGGTCATCGCCACCGGTTCGCGCCCGCGCAGCGGCGGTTTTTCGCCTTCGCCCACCATCATTATCGGCCCCGGTGACGGCATGGAGGCGCTGGAGGTGGCGGGGCAGCGCATCGCCATTCTGGGCGGCGGTGATAATGCCTTTGATCAGGCGCGCTTTGTGCGGGATCGCGGTGGCAAGCCGGTGATCTTTTCGCGCCATGCCCCGCGCGCGCAAAAGCTGTTGCAGGGCCTGATTCCCGATGTGCCGGTGGTGGTGGGTGATTATCACGCCGATCCGGCGGCCATGACCGTCAATGGCGAGGCCTTTGCGGCCTTCGGCATCATGTACGGCTTCGAAGCGGTGGTGCCGGAAGGACTTCAGCCCACGCTGGATGGCGGCTATATCCGTGTGGATCGTTTCGGCGAAACCTCTATCTCCGGCGTCTTTGCCTGCGGCGAGGTCACCGATTACTGGCATCCGTGCGTCACCACCTCGGCGGCCCACGGTATTCAGGTGGCCAGGTCGATCAGCAGGCGTTTGAATTCTTGAGCGCGGTGCAGCATTTTTTTAACGCCAATTTGAAACCGGTCGTCTATGTTGCCCCGCATGATAGGCAGGGCGGTGAAGCGCCCGCATACAGCAAACGGCACAGATGGGTATTCGCAGCGCGTACAAACAGATGATCACTTCGGGCGAACTGACGCCCGATCCGGCGCAAAAGGCGGCGATTCAGGCGCTTTTCCGGTTGGAACGACAGATCCGCATGAGCCGTTCCTGGTGGCGTGCGCTTCTGGGCCTGCGTCCGCGCGTCTACGGCATGTATCTGTGGGGCCCGCCGGGTCGCGGCAAGTCGATGATGATGGATCTGTTTTTCCATAATGCCCATATTGCCTCCAAGCGCCGCGTCCATTTTCACGCCTTCATGGCTGAGGTGCATCACGCCATCGGTCTGTGGCGCGAAAGCGATGCGGCGGCGCGCAAACGCCATTTCGGCACCCACAGGGGCGATGATCCGATTGCGCCCGTGGCCCGGCTGATCGCCAGCCAGTCGCAGCTTTTGTGCTTTGATGAGCTTCAGGTCACCGACATCGCCGACGCGATGATTCTGGGCCGTCTGTTCGAGGCCCTGTTTGCGCGCAAAGTCGTGCTGGTGGCCACCTCCAACCGCCCGCCCGACGATCTATACAAGGATGGCCTCAACCGCGACCTGTTCAAACCGTTCATCGACATGATCAAGACGCGCTGCCATGTGGTCGAGGTCGATGGGCCGCGCGATTTCCGCCTGGATCGCCTGCGCGACCAGCAGACATGGTTTTCCCCGGCCTCGGATGCACAGGCCCGCGCCGGTTTCGACGCCCTGTGGGCCAGTATGACCCGCGGTATGAGCGAGCGCGAGGCGGTGCTGACCGTCAATGAGCGCAAGCTGACCTTCGCCACCACGTCCGGGCCGATGCTGCGCGCCGATTTTCAGCACCTGTGCGCCGCCAATAATGGCGCGGCCGATTATCTGGCTATTGCCGAGCGTTTCACCACCGTCTTTATCGAAAATGTGCCCGCCCTAAGCGCCGATAATCGCAATGAGGCGCGGCGCTTTGTCACACTGATCGATGCGCTGTACGAGGCGCGGACGCGCACGGTTATCCTGGCCGAGCGTGAGCCGGAACAGCTCTATCCGACGGGCGACGGCGCGTTCGAATTCGAGCGCACCGTGTCACGGCTGGAGGAGATGCGTTCGGAAGACTATCTCAAGAGCGCGCGGTAATCCCCAGAATCGTCTCAGCCTGCGCCAGATGCAGACGCTCGACCATTTCGCCTTCCACCGTCACCACGCCCGCCTGTGTATCCGCAAAGGCCGCCACTATGGCGCGCGCCCAGACAATCTCGGCCTCAGAAGGTGAAAAGGCCGCTTCGCACGCCGCGATCTGATCGGGATGGATCAGGGTCTTGCCATCAAAGCCGAGGCTGCGCCCCTGCTGGCATTCGTCTTTGAAACCCGCCGCATCACGAAACGCATTATAAACCCCATCGAGCACGGTCAGGCCGTGGGCGCGACCAAAAAGCACGATCTGCGACAGGGCGAACAGGATGTCGGCGCGCTCAGGCATCGGACGGGTATGTAAGCTTTTGCGCAGGTCATTAGGCCCGGCGATCAGCCCTTGCAACGGCAATCCGGCGATTTCCCACAGATTGGCCACCCCCGCCGCCGTTTCGATCATGGCCCAGACCGGGATTTTCGGCCAGGCCATCATCAGGGCGCGCACATCCTCGACATCGCCGACCTTGGGCACCACCAGCCCATCGAGGCGCAGGCCCGAAAGCGCCTTGTGGATGGCGTTGAGTGACGGCGGATGGATGCGCACCAGCACGGTTTTGGCCACGAAATCGCCTTGCAGCGCCTGGCTTAAGGCTTTGAGCGCCGCCTCGCGTTCCTGCGCGCCCACGGCGTCTTCGAGATCGAAAATCAGGGCGTCGCAGGCCAGTGTGGCGGCCTTGGCGACGGCGCGTTCATGGGCGCACGGGATAAACAGGGCGGAGCGGATCATAATACCAAGCTGCGATGACTGTGGCTCATTGCAACTTGGCAAGGGCAACCGCCCGTCCGAGCTTATGCGAGGAGCCATGCGGCGTCTGAGCTGAAAAAAAGACTCATACCAGATGGCCGGTCTTAAGGTCAAAGCCTGTTAAAAACGATACCCCTTGCCATCGCTTTGCCGCAGTCCCATATTAGTCTCAAGTTTAAGGCAAGGCCCGAAGGCGGGCTCTGCAATGTTAACAGGGGTTATTCCATGAACGACTTTGTCGGTCAAAACACAACCACCCGCCCGACCGTTGAGGCTCAGGCCCGCGATCTGGGCCTGAAGCGCTTCCTGCTCGGCATTTATCAGAAGATGGCGCTCGGCCTTCTGCTGACGGGCGCCACCGCCTGGGCCGTGGCCCATTCGCCGGTCTTTTTGCAGATGCTTTACCACACCACGGGCGATGGCCATATCGCAGGCTATACCGTCATCGGTTATGTGTTCCTGTTCGCACCTCTGGGTCTTTCGCTGGCGTCCGGCCTGTTCATGCGTAACCTCAATGTCGGCATGATGGCTCTGTTCTACTGGCTGTTCGTGGCGGTGATGGGCGTGTCGCTGTCGTCGATCTTCCTGCTCTATACGGATATGTCGCTGGCCTCGACCTTCTTCATCACGGCGGCGGCCTTTGGCGGCCTGTCGATCTTCGGCTACACCACCAAGGTCAATATGACGGCCTGGGGCTCCTTTCTCGTCATGGCCGTGTTCGGCATCATCATTGCCTCGCTGGTCAATGTGTTCCTGCTGCACAACACCATGTTCGACCTGATGATCTCGGCGGCGGGCGTGCTGATCTTTTCGGGCCTGATCGCCTACAAGACCCAGTGGCTGAAAAACGCCTATTACCAGTTTGAGCATAACCAGACCGGTCTGGCCGCCATGACCTATTATGGTGCCCTGTCGCTCTATATCAGCTTCATCAACCTGTTCCTCAGCATTCTGCGCTTCACGGGTGGTCGCCGCTAAAAGCTGACGGAGACGATACATGAAAGCCCTCTGGAAGCGACTCCGGAGGGCTTTTTCATAAAGGGGGGCTTTATGCGAATTGAAATCCGCTGCGTGTCGTATAGCGAGGATACAAGCGAGGCGATCAAGCAAATGGATGCGGTCTATGGGCCTACATTTGTACGCATCTTCGGTGATGGAGCCGTGTCACAGAGCTTCGGTGATCTGGTCATATTCACCTCGATCATGCACCCGGCAGCGCAACGGGCACCGGATAACCGCCGGGGCAGTTATTATAAACCGACCCATACCTATTTCAGCTCTTGCCACTTGGATTATGCGGATTGGATTCCGCAGGACTGGCGCTCGCGTGTTCTGGGCTATGGTCAGGCGATCGATACAGCCATCATGCGGATTGCGAAGACCCGTCTCACCGATGCCGAGCGTCTTGTGTTGCTGGATGTCAATGCGCGCACAATCACAGAGGTTATGGCATCAGCACCCGAATTTATCACACCCCTTAAGCCGGTTTCACTCATCTATTTTGAAAGCAGCGACCGGGCCGGTCTCCATTTTGGTCCCGTCCCCGGTGCGAATGACTTTTCCCCGCCGGGCGTTCGCTATGTCGAAGTCAGGCCTGAAGATGCTTTTTCGATTCCCACATCCCAGACTAAGGGTGAAGAAGCCTTACCTGCGATCTCTCGTCAGTTCAGACGCGACGAAGACGGCCTGCATTTCTACGAAGCTTTCCCGCATGAAGGGCGCATCACCGAATATGAAGGGCTTTGCGGCATCGGCGGCGAAAACCGGTTCCATGATTTTGAAACGTCAGCTCAAGCAGCAAAAATTGTCGCCCGGTTGAAATCGCAAATGAAGGCGAAGGGATTCCGCTCTGTACCCATGTCAAAACATAAGCGGCTGATTGTCGAGTATCCGGTGGAGGGCAATTGTTGGTCGTGTCCCAGCGAGTGGTGTAACTGGGTAAGAGCGTAGCGCATGGCTCGCCGCCCATTCAAAAGGGCAAAGCGAGCCTTAGCGTAGCGGGTTGGTCATCAGTGATTTTCGGATAGGTTTGGGTTGCGACACTCATTCCAGAACGAAAGAACACCGATGACCGACGATATGATGGCCCTGAAAGGGCTTGTTGAAAAGACCTCAGACAGCGATTTGTTGCGCGACATGATCAGCTTCACGGCTGAACGCTTGATGGCATTGGAAGTGAGCGGCATGACCGGTGCCGGCTACCATGAGAAAACCGGCGACCGGCTGGTCCAGCGCAACGGCTATCGTGACCGAGACTGGGAAACACGCGCAGGCACGGTCGAGCTTCGGATCCCGAAGCTTCGTAAAGGCAGTTACTTCCCGGGTTTCCTGGAGCCCAGGCGCGTGGCCGAGAAGGCACTGACGGCTGTGATCCAGGAGGCTTACGTTCAGGGTATCTCGACGCGCTCTGTCGATGATCTGGTCAAGGCGATGGGGATGAGCGGCATCTCCAAGAGTCAGGTCAGTCGGCTGTGCGAAGAGATCGATGACCGTGTGAAGGCTTTCCTGAACCGCCCCATTGAAGGGGAATGGCCATACATCTGGATTGACGCTACGTATCTGAAGGTGCGCCGGGGCGGCCGTATCGTCTCGGTCGCCGTCATCATCTGCGTTGGCGTCAACAGCGACGGCAGGCGTGAAGTGCTGGGCATGGAGGTCGGCACCTCGGAAGCCGAACCGATCTGGGCAGAGTTCCTGCGCAACCTGACACGTCGGGGCCTGCGTGGTGTCAAACTTGTGGTCTCTGATGCCCACATCGGGATCAAGGGTGCCGTCTCCAAGGTTCTCAACGCCACCTGGCAGCGCTGCCGTGTTCACTTCATGCGCAATGTCTGCGCCCATGCCGGCAAGAGCGGGCGACGCGTCGTCTCTGCCTTCATCGGCACGGCCTTCGCCCAGGAGACGGCGGAAACGGCGAGTACCCAATGGCGAAACGTCGCCGACCAGCTCAGGCCCAAAATGCCAAAGCTGGCCACGATCATGGACGAGGCTGAGCACGATGTCCTGGCCTATATGACCTTCCCGAAGGAACACCGCATCAAGCTGCACTCAACCAACCCCATTGAACGGCTCAATGGCGAAATCAAGCGTCGCTGCGATGTCGTGGGCATCTTCCCAAACGACGATGCCATCACCAGACTGGTCGGCGCCATCCTGCTCGAACAAAATGACGAATGGGCGGTTCAGCGCGGACGCTACATTACCCTTGAAACCATCGCACAACTCAGCGATGATCCACTTCTCAGCATGCCAGCCGTGGCAAACTGAGCGAAACCCGGACCTGTCCGGAAGTCATTGATGCCAAGCGCTCAATTACACCACGCCCTGGGGCACGATCATTTTGCCAATACGGATGAGGTAGATATGCGCCATGCGCTCGAAGTCTTCCTCGATGACTGGACAGGGCGTCTGGGCCTCGGTCATTGCGACGGCGGGTCTTCGGGACAGGGCACTATGGAAGTATGTTGTTTTGTTGTCGATTTCGATCTGGCAAAAGCGGCGCTTGAACCCATTCTGGCGGACAGTGAATTCAGAACCTATCGCCGGATTTATCGGGACATATGATCACAGCACCTCGAATTTGCGCTTATCAAGCACGGCCAGCACCGGCCCCAGTTCGCGGCCGCGTTTCAGGATCAGGCCCGCCTGATTAAACACGGCGAAGGCACCTTGTTTGCGGGCCAGCGCCGGACGCTTTTCGATGCGATAGAGCGGCGCTTCGGACGTGCGGCGATAGATGTTGAAACAGACGGCGTCAGAAAACTGGTCGATGGCATAGTCGCGCCAGTCGCCCGCCGCGACATGCAGGCCATACAGCCTCAAGATCAGATCCAGTTCCTTGCGGTCGAAAAACACCGGCCCCTTGGGGCTTTGCGTCATAGCGGCGCTGAAATCCTGAACACTCATGAAGCCTACTCTGTCCGGGTGCTGACATGGTGATTACGCCCCAAACCCATGAATCGCGCAAGCCGAAATACGGCTTCGGCGTGGCCGTCTTATCCTGGCATTATAAATTCGCCGCGAGATGACCTTAATTCCGCCTTTTGGCTGCCTGTTTGGCCTGCGAATATCTGATTGTCAGCCAAGGCGGTCGGCCCGGTTCCTCCCTGAACAGCCCCCCAGCCCCCCTGGAACCTAGCCGATCCCTTGGCTGACAGATTATCCTCCCTGATAAAATCTCCGCGCCGCTGCGTCTCCCCCCTCCCGCAGCGGCGCTATTTTTTTGTCGGCTGTTTGTTATCCGCGATGGTTCAGCCAGAATAACAGGCGCATGAGGGCGTCGGTCAGCACGAATACCGCCGGGCCGATCATGGCGATGGCCAGAAAGCGCCAGCCGCCGCCGCGCCGGAACGACCAGACACCGCACACCAGCGCGATAATGGCGAAGACAGCACTTTGCGGTCCCGGCGACATCAGATTGCTGATAGCGGCGTAAAAGGCGGCCGCCAGTCCGGCAAGGGCAATGAGGACGGGTACGGTCTTGTTCATCCGGTGGCTTTCTGTGACGACATATCTCCATGCCAGACAGTGGCCCGCTCTCCAAGACGAGAATTTTAAGGGCTTGGAAACGGAGGGACGATCAGGCAATACGCCTTGCGCTTCGCAGCAAATTGTTCCCATATTGCCGGTTACAGTTCCAGATTGTCTAAGGATCAAATCATTATGACTATTCACACCGTCGGCGTTATCGGCGCGGGCCAGATGGGGGCGGGCATTGCGCAGGTCTGCGCACAATCGGGTTACAGCGTCCGGCTGTTCGACCAGTCCGCCGATGCGGTCAGCGCCGCCCTGGAACGCATCGGAAAGGGTCTGGCGCGGCTGGTCGAAAAAGAGGTTCTGAGCGAGGCCGACGCCGCGCAGGCGCGCAGCCGCCTGATGGCTGCCGCCATGAGCGACCTTGCCGATTGCGATCTGGTGATCGAGGCGGCCACCGAGAATGAGGCGGTCAAGAACGCCATTTTCAAGGCCGTGTGCGCCCATCTGAAACCCGAAGCCCTGCTGGCCTCTAACACCTCGTCGATTTCGATCACCCGCTTGGCGGCGGCCACCGACCGGCCAGGCAAGTTCATCGGCCTGCACTTCATGAATCCGGTGCCGGTGATGAATCTGGTCGAGATCATTCGCGGCATCGCCACCGAGCCCGGCACCTATGAGGCGGCGGTCAATTTCGCGCGCAGCCTCGGCAAGACGACGGCCAATTCCGAGGATTTTCCCGCCTTTATCGTCAATCGCATCCTGATCCCGATGATCAATGAAGCGGTCTATACGCTCTATGAAGGCGTCGGCACGGTCGAATCGATTGATACGGCGCTGAAACTGGGCGCCAATCACCCGATGGGGCCGCTCGAACTGGCCGATTTCATCGGGCTTGATACGGTGCTGGCCGTGATGAATGTGCTGTATGACGGGCTTTCCGATTCGAAATATCGCCCCTGTCCGCTGCTCGTCAAATATGTCGAGGCGGGCTGGCTGGGCCGCAAGGCCGGGCGCGGCTTCTATGATTATCGCGGCGAAAAGCCGGTGCCGACGCGCTGATCATGACCGATATGGCTCCGTTACATCTGCGCCAGCCGGAGACGCCCTGGCTGATCGCCGCTACGGCCGCCGCCCTGTGCCTGCATGGCGCGCTGTGGTTCGTGGCGCGCACCCTGGCCGGTGATGCGGCAGCAGGGGGTGAAGCCTGTCGCCAGATGGTGCCAGCGCTCGGCTGGCTCATATGCGCGCTCGTTGTGTGGAAGGTGTTCGCGCCGTCTTCGCGGCTGCACGCCGTTTTCAGCGCCTGGGGCTGCACCCTGGCCGTGGTGGTGCTGGGTTCACTGGCCGCTCTGATCCGGCTGGTTCTGCTGCAAGGCTATGCGCCCAGCCATGAATTGCTGTCGTCGTTTTCGATGCTCAGCCTGATGCTGGTGCTGGCGCAACTCATCATGGCCCTGCCGTCGATCCTGCTGCTGCAAGGGATCGCCCTGACGCGCCGATCTGCATGAAGGCCCGCATCGCCGCGCTCGACCATATCCGGGGCCTGAGCATTCTCGGCATATTGCTGGTCAATGCCATCGCCTTCGCCCAGCCTTTCGAGGTCTATTCCCTGCCCGGCCTGTCGCCCCTGCCGCTGACGCAGGCGGATCGCTTTGTCTGGTGGCTGAGCGAAACCTTCTTTGAAAACAAGTTCATTACCGCCTTTACCCTGCTGTTCGGCGTCAGCATGTTTCTGGTCGGGCGCGATCATCCGCCGGGCAGGCCGGTCTATGATACACCTCTGTTTCGCCGCCTTGGCTGGCTGGCCGTGTTCGGCCTGATCCACGGCGCGCTGATCTGGCATGGCGACATATTGCTGGCCTATGCTGTGACAGGTGCGTTTTTCTGGCGCTGGCGGGCCGCTTCGCCGAAAATACTGCTCGGTTTCGGGCTGTTTTTGTTTATCATCGGCAATCTGCTCATCGTCGGGCCGCTGCTGTTGACGGCGCAGGGCAGCGCAGGCGATCCACAGGCGATACTGGCTATGGTGGGCCGGATGCAGGGCGGTTTCTGGCGTTCGCTCGGCGGTAATTTCACCACCTGGGCGGACAGCGAAGCCAGTGAGCTGATCAGTTACCTGCCTTTGACGCTGGGCCTGATGATGGTGGGTTTGGGCCTGTTCAAAAGCGGCTGGCTGCGTGGCGAAGGCCGGATGATCGGCTATGTGGCGGCGATCGTAGCGGCTGTGCCGTGTCTGGCCCTGATCGGCTGGCAGGCATATCTGGCCGAGGTGCAGGACTTTCCCTTTCCACAGACGCTGGGCCTTTATGATCTCGCCAACCGGTTTTTATGCCTGCCGGTGACGCTCGGCTATATGGCGGTTTTGATTGTCATGGGCCGCACGCGCCTCGGCGCGTGGCTTTTGCACCCGCTGGCCTGTTGCGGACGAATGGCGTTCAGCAATTATCTGATGCAATCCCTGATCATGACCGGCATTTTTTATGGCGGGCGCAGCCTGTTCTGGCAGGGTGGCCTGTTCGGCACAATGAACCACGCCGCCCTCGTGCCGATTGTCATCGCCATCTGGATCGGCCAGTTGGTCGTCAGCACGCTCTGGCTGCGCTTTTTCCGCTATGGCCCGTTTGAATGGGGCTGGCGCTGCCTGACCTACCGGCAGGTGCTTGCCATTACTCGCTGAGCAGGTGGTTGATCAGGGTCTGCACTTCGGGCGTGTCCCAGGTCGCTTCGCCATCCAGCCGCGCCACTTCGCGGCCCTGCTTGTCGAGGATCAGGGTGGTGGGCATACCGGCAATATTGAAAGCCTGCGGGGCGGCGAAATTCTGGTCGGCATAGACATCAAGCGGCTGCTGCACGTCGATGAAGGATTTGACATCGCCAAACTTGTCTTCCGTATCGACGCTGAGCGGCAGGACTTTCAGCGCCTTGCCGGCATTATCGGCCTGGAGCTTGGCCAGAGTCGGCATTTCAAAGCGGCACGGCGCGCACCAGGTGGCCCAGACATTGAGGATCACCACCTGGCCCTTGAAATCGCTCAGCTTGACCGGCTTTTTGTCGCGGTCGATAAAGCCGATGTCAGTGATGGCCTGCGGCGTGGCCAGTGTCACCAGATGGGCCAGCGAGCCCTTGGCGTAAACGGCCAGCGGCCCTGCCGCCACACCGGCAGCCGGGGCGCTATTGGCGGTGAGCGGGCTTGCGGCACCGGCTTCGGAATGGTGCGTTGTCACGGCGACCACGCGCCAGACGATCAGGGCCAGCAAGGCCAGAATGATGACGCCCACGATCAGCAGGGCAGGCAGGGGCGGGCCGCGCCATTTGCGCGGCCGGGTGACGGTTGGCGCCGTGTCGCGCCAAATTTCTGCGTCGGGCGTCTTGGGTTCCGCGCCTTCGTCGGCTATAGGCTTGGCCTGATCCGCCGCCACCTGCGCCAGAGGCTGGCCTTCGGCTTCGATCTCACTCTTATCTACGGGTTCCGTCATGTCCGAATCTTCCGACGCCAAAGCCATTGCAACGCCCGCACAGGCGCCTGCGGGCCAGAAAATGTGGGGTGGACGTTTCAATGCCCGCCCGGATGAGATCATGCAAGCCATCAATGTGTCGATTGATGTCGATAAGCGTTTGTGGCGTCAGGATATTGCCGGTTCCCGCGCCCACGCCACCATGCTGGCGGCGCAGGCTATCATAAGTTCCGAAGATGCCCAAACCCTGCTCGACGGCCTGACAATCATTGAGGGCGAACTGGAGGCAGGCACCTTTCCATTCCGCGCCGAATTTGAAGATATTCATATGAATGTCGAGGCGCGCCTGCGCGAACTGGTGGGGCCGGTGTCGGGCCGCTTGCACACGGCGCGTTCGCGTAATGATCAGGTGGCAACCGATTTTCGCCTGTGGGTGCGCGACGCCGTCGATATGACGATAGGCCAGCTCGATGATTTGCAGGCCGCCCTGATCCGCCGCGCCGAGGAATATGCCGACGCCCTGATGCCGGGCTTTACCCACCTCCAGCCCGCCCAGCCGGTCACTTTCGGCCACCATCTGATGGCCTATGTCGAGATGTTCGGCCGTGACCGCTCGCGCTTTGCCGATGCGCGCCTGCGCATGAACGAAAACCCGCTGGGCTCGGCGGCCCTGGCCGGTTCGCCGTTTCCGATCGACCGCTTCGCCACGTCGAAGGCACTGGGCTTTGACCGCCCGATGCATAATTCGCTCGATGGCGTATCGGCGCGTGATTTCGCGCTCGAAGCCCTGAGCCATACCGCGATCTGCGCTGGTCATTTGAGCCGTCTGGCCGAGGAAATCGTCATCTGGGCCACGCCCTATTTTGGTTTTGTGCGCCTGTCGGATTCGTTTTCGACCGGCTCTTCGATCATGCCGCAAAAGCGCAATCCGGACGCTGCCGAACTGGTGCGCGCCAAGACGGGCCGCATCAATGGTTCATTGATTGCGCTCACCACGGTGATGAAGGGCCTGCCTCTGGCCTATTCCAAGGACATGCAGGAAGACAAGCCGCCGGTTTTCGAAGCCTTCGATGCGCTCGATCTGGCCCTTCGCGCCATGACCGGCATGGTGCTCGATCTGGAGGCCGATACCGCCCGGATGCGCGCCGCCGCCGGGGCCGGTTTTTCCACCGCCACCGACCTGGCCGACTGGCTGGTGCGCACGCTCGATATTCCGTTCCGCGATGCCCACCATATCACCGGGGCGGCGGTGAAACTGGCTGAAACGCAAGGGGTCGATCTGGCGCAATTGTCTTTGGCCGATCTGCAAAATCTGGAAGCCAGGATCAGCGATGATGTGTATAAGGTTCTGACCCCTGAGGCCTCGGCTGCCTCCCGCCAGTCTTACGGCGGCACAGCGCCCGATCAGGTTCGTTTGCAAATCCAGCGCTGGAAGGACCAACGCAAATGACAATTCGACCTCATAACCCGAATCGGGCCCGCTTTATCGCCGCTGCTGCCCTGACCACTACGGCGCTTCTGGCCTCGCTGGCCTTGAGCGCCTGCGGCAAGCTCGGCACGCTCGAACAGGCACCGCCCATGATGAATAAATCGGCGGAGCTGTCGTGGTCCACCTCGCAAAACAGCGATGGCGGCACCACCACCACCACCGACGATTCGCGTTCGGCCGACACTGAGCGCGCCAAGCCGGACAAGGACGATGTCAATCACATGCCCGATCCCTATCGCGGCAATAAGAAGATTTCGAGCGCCCCGCTCGAAGGCTTTGGTAATGCCGAAGGCCAGTAAAGTATGAACCATTTCGACTACCGCGACAGCGAACTTTATGCCGAGGATGTCAGTCTGCGCGAACTGGCCGATACGGTCGGCACGCCTTGCTATGTCTATGCCTCGGCCACGCTGGAACGGCACTATCATGTCTTCGCTCAGGCCGTTTCCACCCCGCCCGAACTGAAAAGCCCGAAGGGTGAGGCGCCTCTGGTGGCCTATGCCACCAAGGCCAATTCCAATATGGCCGTGCTGGCCACATTGGCGGGGTGCGGCGCGGGCGCCGATACGGTGTCGGAAGGCGAGATCCGCAAGGCGCTGGCCGCCGGTATTCCGGCGCACAAAATCGTTTTTTCCGGCGTCGGCAAGACCGATGACGAAATGGCCTTTGCGCTGAAGGCGGGCATTTATCAGCTCAATATCGAATCGCGCCCTGAGCTGGAGCGGCTGGCGCGCGTGGCGGCCTCGCTCGATAGGGTGGCCCCGTTTGTTATCCGCATCAATCCCGGCGTCGGGGCGGGCGGCCATGCCAAGATCACGACAGGCGGGGCGCGCGACAAGTTCGGCATCTCCGCCGAAGAGGCGCTGGCCCTCTATGCCGATGCCGCTTCGCACCCCAATCTGGCCCCGATGGGTCTGGCCTGCCATATCGGCAGCCAGATTACCGATCTGACGCCGATGCAGGCGGCCTTTGCGAAAATGCGCGGCTGGGTGATGGATTTGCGCGCCAATGGTTTACCGGTCGAGCGGCTCGATCTCGGCGGTGGACTGGGCGTGCCCTATTTCAACCAGTCCGAACCACCCTCACCCGCCGCCTTCGCCGAAATGACGGCCCTGACGGTCGGTAATCTCGGCGTGCGCTATACGTTTGAACCGGGCCGGCTGATCGCCGCCAATGCCGGGGTTTTGCTGTCGCGCGTCATCCATGTGCATGAGCGCACGGATTCGGGCCAGCAATTTCTGGTTATCGATGCGGCGATGAACGATCTGATCCGTCCGGCGCTGTATGACGCCTATCACGACATCCGCCCCGTGGTGCAGCCGACAAGCAATGCTACAGCGGCCTATGATGTTGTGGGCCCGATCTGCGAAACCGGCGATACCTTTACGCGCGGCCGCGAACTGCCGGTGCTGAAGGCGGGTGATCTGGTTGCCTTCATGTCGGCGGGGGCTTACGGCGCGGTGATGGGAAGCGAATATAACAGCCGCCCGCTCGCCCCTGAGGTGTTGGTGCGTGACGCTGACTGGTCGGTCGTGCGTCCTAGGCCGAGCTATGATGAGATGATGAAGCGCGAACCTCTGCCGGTCTGGCTGAAATCAGCGCCACACAAGGCCAGCGCTTAACGGACACAGAAGGGGGAGTGATGTCGAGTTTGCAGTCGAGTAACCGGTCGCCCTTCGCGCCGCTCAATCGCGCCCTGTTCGCCACGAAAGTCCTGATGATCTGGGAGCGGCTTTTGCCGGCCCTGTTTCCCTATGTGTTGCTGGCCATATGGGTGGCGGTGGCGGCGCAGTGGGGGCTGTTTCAGCATCTTTCGACGCCCGCCCATGCTTCGGTTCTGATCGTCGGTTTTGTGCTGACCTTCATCGCTTCGGTGCGCGCCGCCAGACGTTTTCGGATGCCCGGCTTTACCGAGATCAATAACCGCCTCGCGCTTGATAATGGCCTGAAACCGGAACGCCTGCTGGCCATGCGCCAC
This sequence comes from Asticcacaulis sp. EMRT-3, assembly GCF_030027245.1. Lineage (NCBI taxonomy): Bacteria > Pseudomonadati > Pseudomonadota > Alphaproteobacteria > Caulobacterales > Caulobacteraceae > Asticcacaulis > Asticcacaulis carbonis. Next base: position 2,538,752 of record NZ_JASERT010000001.1, on the reverse strand, counting down.
GAGATAAGTCAGCCGCCGCTGAAGCTGGGCAAGGCCAAGGCGGGCATTGCCGAGGCCGATCCGTTCGCCCTGCGCTATGTGGCGCTGGTGGCGGCGATTTTCGGGTTTATCCTGCTGGGGCCCGTGCCGATGGAACGCATTATGTCGGCCTTTGTGCCGGGAATCACTGCGCAACCCTTCACTCTGGCCAGCCGGAACTAATCCAGCGCGCCGATATAGGGCAGGGCGCGGTAACGTCCCGCATCATCGAGTCCATAGCCCACCAGATAGCGCGCCGGGGCTTCCCAGGCGGAAAAATCGGCGTCGATTTCACGCATCTGGCCATTTTTGAGCGGATCGGGTTTGCGGGCAAACACGCAGGTCAGCACCTCCGCCGCTCCCGCCTCCAGCGCGATGTCGCGGGCGATTTTCAGACTGGCCCCGGTATCGAGCACATCATCCATGATCAGCACCTGACGACCCGCCACCGAGCGCTGCAAGGGGGCGCGGATCAGCAGCGTGCCTGATTCGCGCACATCGCCGTAGGATGACAGCCACAGGGCGTCGAAGGCGATGTCGGAGCCGCGTTTGTTGAGCGCGCGGCTGAGATCGGCGGAGAACCACAGGCCACCGGTCAGCAAACAGACACCGACGCAGGTTTCGCGGATATAGTGGCTGATGAGGTCGGCCAGCACCTCGACGCGCGTCTGTACCTCGTCTTCGGAGAGCAAAACCGGCGGCAGGGCGGGCGTCTGCGTCATCTCAGTGCGCGGCCTTGTGGGCTGAAGGGCCATCGCCGTCATCGCTAAGCGGCGGGCGCAGCGGCGGTGAGGCATGGTCGGAGACGGGTGCGCCGCTGTCGGAATCGATGGCGGCGGCGCTGACCGGCGCGGTGGCGGGCAGGGTATTGTTGTCGGCCAGTTCGGTGGTGGCAGATTCGGAAGCCGGATCTTCGCTTGCGGGCGGCGAATCGGCCTCAGCCATCGCCGGACGCAAGGGGGCCGGGCTGTTCTTCATCGCCTTCATCGCCACAAGATCGAAATCGAGATCGATTGAAGCCGTCATATTCTTTGGATCGGCCACATCGAAGGTCAGGGTGCGCGTCTGATGCGGCCCGACCACCAGGCCGCTCGACGGGATCAGCACCGAACTGAAGGTTTGCAGCGTCGAATCCATCAGCTTGACGCGCACCGGCGGCACCGGCACCGGCTTGTCGCTGAGGTTTTTCACCTGCGCCTGCACGGTGACGACAAACTGCCCGCCCTTGAAGGCGGCATCGGCGCTCTTGTTGCCGAACTGCAAATGGGTGGCATTGACCTTCAGCCCAACCATCGCATAGGCTCCGGCGATGCGCGGGAAGGCGCTGACGATATTGACGCGCAGCATGAAGGCCAGTCCGAAGACGGCGATAAAGGCCGCCGCCATGCCGCCCCACACCAGACCTTGCGCCGTCAGGGCTTTCAGGCGTTTCTTGTCCTGCAACAGGGCGCGATAACGCGAGGGCAGTTTTTCGGCCTTGATTTGGCGCAGGTCTTCGACGCGCGGTTTGGGTGCCGGTTCGGGGGCCAGATCGATCGGGTCTTCGGGCGCGGGGGCGGCTTCGGCGTGCCAGGTCGTCTTGCAGGCCGCGCAGCGCACCTTGCGCCCTGCCGGCCCCAATTGGGACTCAAGAAGGGTGTAACGCGTACCGCAACTGGGGCAACTCAAGATCATGGTCAGTCAGTTTATCGCCGAATCACTGCATAAGCCCGTATTAACCACACACAGGTTCTTAACCTTATGTCCCGAAAAATCTTAACAACTGATCAAGCCCTGAGCCGCACCTGAAGAGATGTCCCGACGCCCCGACACCACCGCCAGCCCCCCTCCGACGGCCCGCCCCGCTGCGCCGGTACTGGCGTTTGAGCAGGTGTCGCTGGGCTATGGACTGGGGCCGGGCCAGCCGCCTTTGCAGGGCGAGGACGATCCGCGCCTCATTTTGAAAAACCTGAATTTTCAACTGCCTGCCGGTTCGTTTCATTTCCTGACCGGGCCATCGGGCGCGGGCAAGACCTCGCTGCTCAAGCTGATCTATCTGGCCCAGCAACCTTCGCAGGGACGGATTTCGCTGTTTGGCGAGGCGGTGCGCCCGCGTGACCGCGCCCAGAGCGCGCGGCTGCGCAGCCAGCTTGGCATCGTCTTTCAGGAATTCCGCCTGCTCGATCATCTGACCGTGTTCGATAATGCCGCCCTGCCCCTGTTCGTGCACGGCAAAAATCCGGCCAGCTATCATGATGACGTGACCGAGCTTCTGACCTGGGTAGGCCTCAAGCACCGCCTTGACGCCATGCCGGAGCTTTTGTCGGGCGGTGAAAAACAGCGGCTGGCCATTGCCCGCGCCGTGGTGACGCGGCCCACGCTGATTCTGGCCGATGAGCCGACCGGCAATATCGACTATGCGATGGGCCTGCGCATCATGCGCCTGTTTATCGAGCTGAACCGCTTAGGGGCCACCGTGCTGATCGCCACCCATGATGAGGGGCTGGTGCGTGCCGCCGGTATGCCGGTGCTGGAGCTGAAAAGCGGTCGTCTGAGCCGTCGGGATTTGACAAAAACCGATCCTGCCAAAGGGGAGGCATCATGATCGGCCCGCTGCTCAGCCGCTTTCAGAATTTGCGCGCCCGCGACCTGCTGCCGCGTCAGGATGAGCGCGAAGTGGCCCTGCATTATGTGATCGGCGTCCTGTGCTTTCTGGCCTGCATGGCGGCCCTGACCGTCATGGCGTCGGACCGCGCCGCCGCCGGCTGGTCACGCGATATTCACGCCGAAGTCACGGTTCAGGTGCGGCCCTCAGGCCTTGAAAGCGGTTCGGTGGCCGCCGCGCGCGCCGCTGAGGTGCTGGCCGGAGTGAAAGGCGTGGGGCAGGTGACGGCGCTGGAACCGGAAAAGGCCAAGGATCTGATCAAGCCGTGGCTGGGCGATGCCGTGCTTGATGATCTGCCGATTCCCAATCTGGTCGAGGTGCGCCTTGATCCGCGCCATCCGGCCAGTCTGCATGATCTCAAAACCGCCCTGAGCACGCAGGACATCGACGCCTCGATCGACGATCATACGGTGTGGCTGAAGGATGTGCAGCAAAGCGCCTTGACCATCAGGCTGCTTTCGCTTGGCATTTTCCTGATCATCGGCTCGGCCACGGCGGCGGTGGTCGGCTTTGCCACGCGGGCGGGGCTGACGGCGCGCGCCAATATTGTCGAGGTCTTGTCCTTGTGCGGGGCCAGCGACATCTTCATCGCCGAACGCTTCCAGAATCGCTTTGCGCGCATGGCCTTTGAATCGGGGCTGCTCGGTGCAGGCCTGGCCGCCCTGGCCATGACGATCATAAAAATCACCGGACGCTCACAAAGCTTCACCCTGGCCCTTCCCTTTTCATGGCCCGACCTGTTAATATTGATCCCGTGTCCCGTGCTGGTGGCGCTGACCGCCGCCGTTACGGCGCGCATGGTCACGCTGAAGCTGCTGGGTGGTTCGGGTCATCGGGGAGGCGAAATTTAAGCACATGCGATCCCTCATCGCGCTGGCCGTGGTCATTCTGCTGTGGCTGGCGGGTCTGCTGGTCTTTGCCGACCGCGTGATCGATTCGACGCCTGCCGTCGAACCGGCGACGGCTGCCGACGCCATTGTGGTGCTGACCGGCGCCTCCGATCTGCGCCTGAAGGAAGGGATGCGGCTGCTCGAACGCCGACGCGGCCAGCGTCTGTTTATTTCGGGCGTCAACCGCGAGGTCAAGCGCCCGGAGCTGATGGCCGTCACGCAAGGCTCAAAACGGCTTTATGAATGCTGCGTCGATCTCGGCTACGAAGCCGAAAATACGGTCGGTAATGCCCGCGAAATCGCCGACTGGGCGCGCGGCCACGATTTCTATAATCTGATCGTCGTCACCTCGGATTACCACATGCCCCGCGCCCTTCTCGAACTGAAAGCCGATATGCCTGACGCCCATTTTATCGCCTATCCGGTGGCGACCCCCGAACTGGACGCGCGCGGCTGGTGGAAATCACCGAAAAGCCAGCGCCTCATCGTTGTCGAATATTGCAAATACCTGGCCATACTGACGCGCGACGCCATTATCAGCCTTTCGCGCAGTTTCGGCGATAAGGGCGGGGCACCCGCCGCCGGTTCCGAAGACTCCGCCGCTGCGAGCGCCAGTTCGTGAGCGCCCTGATCACCCGCCTCCGCTCCATCCTGTTTATCGTGTGGCTGTATGGTTCAATGGCCATCTTCGGCATCGGCTGTTCGCCGCTTCTGCTGTTGCCGACCGGTGCGGCGATGGCCGTCATCCGCTGGTGGGCGCACTGTGTTTTGTTCGGCGCACGCCTTTTGGTGGGTATCCGCGTCGAGTTTCGCGGCCTCGAACACCGACCCGATGGGGCAGCGCTGATCGCGGGCAAGCATATGAGTATGCTCGATACGATCGCCCCCTTTACGGTTTTGAACCAGACCTCTTATGTCCTGAAGAAATCATTGATCTATATGCCATTTCTTGGCTGGTATGCCTGGCGTACCCATATGGTGGCAATCAAGCGTGAAGACGCGGCCAAGGCGCTGAAGGCGATGGTCAAGGGCTGCCGTAAAAACCTGTCGGAGGGCCGCCAGATCATCATCTTCCCCGAAGGCACGCGCTCCGATCCCGGCGATGATCCGAGCTATAAGCCGGGCGTGGCGGCGCTGTATCGTGATCTCGATGTGCCCTGTCATTTGCTGGCCACCAATTCCGGCCAGTTCTGGCCCGCCCACGGCATTGACCGCAAGCCGGGCACGGTGGTGTTTGAATTTCTGCCGCCTTTACCCGCGGGCCTCAAGCGCGCCGAATTCATGAGCGAGATCAAGACTCGGCTGGAAACGGCCTCGAACGCCCTGATGGATGAGACGCCGCGTTAGGCGATCGACAATCAGGTGTGAGGCCTTTGCAGAAAGATTGAACCACGGATAGACACGGACGGTCGCAAGCGACCACACGGATAAGAACAGATTTTTAAACCTTATACCAAGCTGCGATGACTTTGACTCATCGCAGCTTGGCAAGCGCGACTGCGCGTCGCCGCGTATGCGGCGAGCCATGCGGCGCTTGAGCTGCAAAAAAACGAATACCAACTTGCACCTGAATAGGTTCTGGTCTGCGCAAGTTGGTATTATCCGTGCTGGTGGCCGGGTCGTGTCCCAGCGAGTGGTGTAACTGGGTAAGAGCGTAGCGCATGGCTCGCTGCCCATTCAAAAGGGCAAAGCGAGCCTTAGCGTAGCGGGTTGGTCATCAGTGATTTTCGGATAGGTTTGGGTTGCGACACTCATTCCAGAACGAAAGAACACCGATGACCGACGATATGATGGCCCTGAAAGGGCTTGTTGAAAAGACCTCAGACAGCGATTTGTTGCGCGACATGATCAGCTTCACGGCTGAACGCTTGATGGCATTGGAAGTGAGCGGCATGACCGGTGCCGGCTACCATGAGAAAACCGGCGACCGGCTGGTCCAGCGCAACGGCTATCGTGACCGAGACTGGGAAACACGCGCAGGCACGGTCGAGCTTCGGATCCCGAAGCTTCGTAAAGGCAGTTACTTCCCGGGTTTCCTGGAGCCCAGGCGCGTGGCCGAGAAGGCACTGACGGCTGTGATCCAGGAGGCTTACGTTCAGGGTATCTCGACGCGCTCTGTCGATGATCTGGTCAAGGCGATGGGGATGAGCGGCATCTCCAAGAGTCAGGTCAGTCGGCTGTGCGAAGAGATCGATGACCGTGTGAAGGCTTTCCTGAACCGCCCCATTGAAGGGGAATGGCCATACATCTGGATTGACGCTACGTATCTGAAGGTGCGCCGGGGCGGCCGTATCGTCTCGGTCGCCGTCATCATCTGCGTTGGCGTCAACAGCGACGGCAGGCGTGAAGTGCTGGGCATGGAGGTCGGCACCTCGGAAGCCGAACCGATCTGGGCAGAGTTCCTGCGCAACCTGACACGCCGGGGCCTGCGTGGTGTCAAACTTGTGGTCTCTGATGCCCACATCGGGATCAAGGGTGCCGTCTCCAAGGTTCTCAACGCCACCTGGCAGCGCTGCCGTGTTCACTTCATGCGCAATGTCTGCGCCCATGCCGGCAAGAGCGGGCGACGCGTCGTCTCTGCCTTCATCGGCACGGCCTTCGCCCAGGAGACGGCGGAAACGGCGAGTACCCAATGGCGAAACGTCGCCGACCAGCTCAGGCCCAAAATGCCAAAGCTGGCCACGATCATGGACGAGGCTGAGCACGATGTCCTGGCCTATATGACCTTCCCGAAGGAACACCGCATCAAGCTGCACTCAACCAACCCCATTGAACGGCTCAATGGCGAAATCAAGCGTCGCTGCGATGTCGTGGGCATCTTCCCAAACGACGATGCCATCACCAGACTGGTCGGCGCCATCCTGCTCGAACAAAATGACGAATGGGCGGTTCAGCGCGGACGCTACATTACCCTTGAAACCATCGCACAACTCAGCGATGATCCACTTCTCAGCATGCCAGCCGTGGCAAACTGAGCGAAACCCGGACCTGTCCGGAAGTCATTGATGCCAAGCGCTCAATTACACCACGCCCTGGGGCACGATCGGTGGCCGTAGGCCATCATCCGTGTCTATCCGTGGCTTCTTAATGAAGGCTGCTTATTTAAACGACAGCTCAGGGTCTATACCATGCTACAGAAAACAGCCTGAATGTCGCCCGTCCTAAGCCCTTCCCAGGCCATCCTCGTCGATAAACCCCATCTCGAACAGGCGCTGGCGTAGAGGCGCAAGGCCCGCTGCATAGCGCCGCCACGCCCCCACGCCTTCGCTGTTGATCGGGCGGCGCACCTGAACCGAACTGGCCGTGGCCACCGCGCCATCGCTCTTGTGCGGATTGAGGCAGGCCGCTTCAAAGGGCAGACCGCAGGCCGCGAGCAGGCGTCGGATTTCGCTTTCCGGGCTGGCGATCAGGGCTTCGAGCGACACATCGATCAAAGGCTGGCCACTGGCCGCAAAACAGGCGCGCCAGTGGCGGGTCAGGCGCACATATTGCGCGTAAAATCCGGCCAGATTGTCTTGTGTGTACGACCAGCGATAGGCATAGCCGAATAGAAGCCTGTAGGTGCCGAACAGGGAATCCATCGGATCGCGGCGCAGATGGATGATGATGGCATCAGGAAAAGCCAGACGGATCAGACCGGCATAGTGATAATTGTGCGGCAATTTATCGATGGCATAGGGGCTGCCATCGCTTAAGAATACGGTTTCGCTGCGGTAATATTCGGCCAGTTCGACGGGGTCGATACGGGCAGCGCGCGCCGCCACATCGGGATCGAGCATCGGGCCGCTGCGGCTGGCGGACAGAATCTTGGTGCCGAGCGCCATCACCTGCAATTCGCCCTGCGCCTGCACCTGCGAATGGGCGGTCAGGATGCGTTCCACCAGCGTGGTGCCCGAACGCGGCAGGCCGATGATGAAGATGCGCCGGGGCCTTTGCGGCGCGGAGGCAGGCGGGTTTTCAAAGCGCGATGCCGGAAAATGTTCGATCCAGCTATCGACAATCGCCGCCTCCTGAGCCGGCTTCCAGTCACCGATGCGCACGGGCGGCAGCAGGGGCTGACCGCGATTCCACTGACCGCGTTCGGCGGGCACCACCTGATCCTGCGCGGCTAGCGCCGCCATTTGCAGCCAGTTCCACGCCGCTTCATGATCGCCAATGTCATCGCATTCCTTGAACAGGGCATAACAGATCGAGGCGGCTTCCTGCGCATTGCGGCGCGGCAGGCGCTGAAGGCGGGCAATATGGTGATGCGCTTTCGTCCAGCGCCGCAAACGCGCCAGAGCCAGATGAGCGGCAGGCAGCGAGGCCAGGTCGATCGCATGTTCGTAAGCGGTTTCAGCCGCGTCGAGATCGCCGATATATTGCTGCGCCTCGGCCAGCAGATGCCAGTTCTCGGCATTGTCGGGTGCCGCCTTGACGGCGCTTTCAAGCAGGGGGATGGCCTGACCTGTGCATCCGGCTTGGGTCAGCACCTTGCCCATGATAGCCAGATGGGCGGGATCATGGGTGCCGATGGCCAGTGCCTTTTCGATCAGGTTTTTTGCACTGGCCATGCGCGCCATCGCGGCCAGGGCGCGGGCGCGATGCACGAGGAAGCTGACCTGTCGCGGCGAGCCTGAGGGCGCGCGTTTGATGCCTTGCGCGAAAGCCTCCTCGGCCTCGCCGAAAATCCACAATTCGCAGGTGGCTGAGCCCAGCAGCCACCAGGCGTCGAGATCATCAGGATCAAGCCCGGTCGCCTGACGCGCAGCTTCGACGGCGCGGTGCAGATCGCCGCGCTGCATGGCGGCGATGGCTGCGGAGACGGCCTGATCGGATGGACGGGAAGCTGAGGTCATGCAGACGCGCCGGAAAGGAATAAACGGCCAGTTTCAGCCGCTTCGCAGCCAAACGCAACACAGCTTTATTGACCGGCTTCGTACTGTTTGACGATCTGATACTGGGCCAGCCCGAGATCGAGGGCGGCGGCGCGGTCGGTCTTGCCATTATCGCCGAGGCGGATCGTCGTCAGTTTGCGCTGGGCATCGATGTCGAAGGCGGCCAGAAGCTGCAAAAGCTCCGACTTGGTCAGGATCTGGGCGTCGGTGCCGTCAACGCGAAACAGGGCGCGCGCCAGAGCCTGCGCTTCGGCATCGGGACAACATGCGATGGAGACGGTAACAATACCGGTTTCCTTCATGCCCAACCTCTTTATTTTCAGGGCAGGCCATATCCTGCCGCTTCGCCACAAGAGCGATCAAATATCGTCGTCTGAGCCCGATTAGACTATTATAAGCGCAAACCCGAAAGAGAAGAACGTGAGTCTGATCCGCAAGATCGTCTGGTATGTCGAGGCCCATCTCGAACGCAATCCTGACTTGGCCGAAATTTCTAGGGCCACGGATGCCAGCCGCTTTCACATCACGCGCCTGTTCGCGGCTGTGAGCCAACGTCCCCTTATGGCCTATGTCCGCGCACGCAGGCTGAGCCAGGCGGCGAAGGCCCTGATGGTGGCTGGTGATATTCTCGACGTCGCCGTGGCCAATGGATATGGCAGCCATGCCGCCTTTACCCGCGCTTTTCGGGCAGAGTTTGGCATGTCACCCAAGGATTTGCGTCTTAGCGGCAATCTCGCCGCGCTTGCCTTAACGGAGCCTTTTTCCATGACTGAGATCAAGACCCTGCCCACGCAAACCCCTCGCCTCGTAGATGGGGCCGCCATGACTATCGCCGGTCTGGCCCATGCTTACACCATGACGCAACTAACCGGCATACCCGGCCAGTGGCAAGCCTTCCGCGACCATTTCGGCCATATTGACGGACAGGTCGGGGGCGTTTGCTATGGTGTGTCCTACGACTTCAAACCAGACGGGCTCACCTACATGTCTGGCGTCGAGATTGACGGCTCGGGCATACTGCCGGACGGCTTCAGCACTATCAAAATTCCCTCAGGCCGTTATGCTATTTTCGAGCATCATGGTCATGTTTCGGGAATTTCGGACACATGGCGGGCCATCTATGACGCATGGCTGGCGAATGCCGGGTTGAAACCGCAATACACACCGAGCTTCGAACGCATGGATGAACGCTTCGATGGCCACACCGGCATAGGTGTGATCGAAATCTGGGTGCCGGTAGTCAGGTAAAACGGAAAATTGACGAAACCCGCCTCCCTTATCATCTCTTGATGGGGGAGGATTCAAATAAAGGCGGCGCACCCAGTGATGCGCCGCCTCTTAAATTCAATATCAAAAGTACACTGAGCGTAGCGAAAGACTTTTGATATTAGTAACGATAATGATCCGGCTTGAACGGGCCATCGACCGGCACACCGATATAGTTGGCCTGTTCGGCATTGAGCACGGTCAGCTTTGCACCCAGCTTTTCGAGGTGCAGCATGGCCACTTTTTCATCGAGGTGCTTGGGCAGGGTATAGACCTTGTTTTCGTAAGTCTCACCGCGCGTCCACAATTCGATCTGGGCCAGGGTCTGGTTGGTGAACGAGGCCGACATGACGAAGGACGGATGGCCCGTGGCATTGCCGAGATTGACCAGGCGGCCTTCCGACAGGATGATGATCTTCTTGCCATCAGGGAATTCGACGTGGTGCACCTGCGGCTTGATTTCGTCCCACTTGTAGTTGCGCAAGGCCGCCACCTGAATCTCGGAGTCGAAATGGCCGATATTGCAGACAATAGCGTTATGTTTCATCTCGCGCATATGCTCTAAGCGCAAAACGTCCTTATTGCCGGTGCAGGTGACGAAGATGTCGGCGGCAGAGGCCACCTCTTCGACGGTGCGCACCTCATAGCCTTCCATCGCGGCTTGCAGAGCGCAGATCGGATCGACTTCGGTGACGATGACGCGCGCCCCGCCATTGCGTAAGCTCGCCGCCGAACCCTTGCCGACATCGCCATAGCCGAGCACCACGGCCACCTTGCCGGCCAGCATCACATCGGTGGCGCGGCGGATGGCATCGACCAGCGATTCACGGCAGCCATAGAGGTTGTCGAACTTCGACTTGGTGACGGAATCGTTGACGTTGATCGCCGGGAAGGGCAGTTCGCCCTTTTGCGCCATCGCGTAAAGGCGGTGGACGCCCGTGGTGGTTTCTTCCGAAACACCCTGGATCGCCTTGGCGATGGCCGAATAGAAGCCGGGCTTTTCCTTCAGGTAGCGCTTCATCACCTTGTACAGCGCTTCTTCTTCCTCATTGGTCGGCTTGTCGAGGACGGACGGGTCTTTTTCGGCCTTGGGGCCCAGCACGCACAGAAGCGTGGCGTCACCGCCGTCATCGAGGATCAGGTTGGGGTAACCCCCATCGTGCCACTCAAAGATCTTGTGCGCGTAATCCCAGTATTCCTCAAGCGTTTCGCCCTTGATGGCGAAGACCGGCGTGCCCGTGGCGGCAATGGCGGCGGCGGCGTGGTCTTGCGTCGAGAAGATATTGCACGACGCCCAGCGCACTTCGGCACCCAGGGCTTGCAGGGTTTCGATCAGCACGGCGGTCTGGATCGTCATGTGCAGCGACCCGGCAATGCGCGCACCCTTCAGGGTTTGCGTCGGGCCAAATTCGGCGCGCGTGGCCATCAGGCCCGGCATTTCGCCTTCGGCAATGTCGATTTCCTTGCGGCCATAAGCGGCGAGCGAAAGGTCTTTTACGATGAAATCCTGGTCTTTGGCAGCCATGAGAAATGTCCGTTACGAAGGGGATGATGGCCGCTTATAGCCGCTCACACCGCACTTCGCAATAAAGACATAAACATATCTTTATATGGCGTCCGTCTTATCGGAGAGCAGCACGCAAACAAGCGTGATCAGGGCCGCCACCAGCAGGTAAAGCCCGACCGCGCCTAAGCCATAATGCCCTTGCAGCCACAAGGCGATGTAAGGGGCCAGCGATGCGCCGACAATGCCAGAAAAATTGAAGGTGAGCGAAGCGCCCGTATAGCGCACGCGCGTCGGGAACATCGCGGCCAGGGTGGTGCCCAAAAGGCCATAGGTCATGCCCATCAGCGCCATGCTGACGATAGCAAAGATCAGGATCGCGCTCTCGCCGCCCTTCAGCAAGGGTGCCAGCGCAAACGAAAAGACGCCGATCAGCACAGTGGTCAGGATCAGGCTCAGGCGATGGCCGATCCGTTCGGCCAGCTTGGCCACCAGCGGGATGAAAATACCGAAAGCCACGGCGCCCGCCATCTGGATTTCAAGCGCGTCAAGAAAGGGGATGTGCAGCGTCTTGACGTTGTAAGACAACAGCCAGGCGCTGGCGATATAGAACAGAACAAAGGTGGCCAGGGCCACGAAGGTGCCGAGGAACAGATTGCGCTTATAGCGGCGGAAAATCTCGACCAGAGGCACGCTGACGCGCTCTTCTGCCGCGACCGCCTTCTGGAATTCCGGCGTTTCGGTCAGAGACAGCCGCATCCACAGACCGAGCATGATCAGCACCGCCGAAGCGACGAACGGAATGCGCCAGCCCCAGCTCAAAAGCGCCGATTGCGGCATGAAGTGCAACAGCGCCCAGAAGGCGCCTGATGACAGCAAAAGCCCGACCGGTGCGCCCAACTGCGGGAACATGCCGTACCATGAGCGCTTGCCCTCCGGCGCGTTTTCGGTGGCCAGCAGCACCGCTCCGCCCCATTCACCACCGAGACCGAAACCCTGACCAAAGCGGCACAGGGCCAGCAGAAGCGGCGCGACCACGCCAATGCTGGCATAGCCGGGCAGGAAACCGATGATGACGGTCGACAGCCCCATCGTCAGAAGCGCCGCCACCAATGTCGCCTTGCGGCCGATGCGGTCACCGAAATGGCCGAACACCATCGCGCCGATCGGGCGGGCAAAAAAAGCGATGGAGAAGGTGGCAAACGACTGCAACAGCTCCGTGGTCGGGTTGCCATTCGGGAAAAACAGGGTCGGGAAGACCAGCACCGCCGCCGTGGCGTAAGAATAGAAGTCGAAAAACTCAATCGTCGTGCCGATCAGGCTGGCGATCAGCACCTTGAACGGCGAATTGAGCGGTTTTTGGTGTGCGGTCATGGTTTGTGGCCTCCCTTATCAGCCGCACATAAAACAAAGCCGTCCAAAGCGCGAGGATTTTTGTCATTTGCTGCGCTGCAAGGTTTGACCCGGCACGGCCTTTAAGGCTAAGTCTGGTGACGCATTTCACGGAGCTTCTCATGGCCGACACCGCCGCCTTTTCCACGATCAGCTTACGTCACGACTGGACAAAGGCCGAGATCGCCGCCCTGTTCGATCTGCCCTTCATGGAACTGGTGTTTCAGGCGGCGTCCGTGCATCGCCAGAGCTTCGATCCGAGCGAGGTGCAGTTGTCGCAGCTTTTGTCGGTGAAAACCGGCGGCTGCGCCGAAAACTGCGGCTATTGCTCGCAATCCTCGCATTTCGACACGGGCCTGAAGGCGTCGAAACTGATGCCGGTCGATGAGGTGCTGGCCGCGGCGAAAGCCGCCAGGGATGGCGGGGCGCAGCGTTTTTGCATGGGCGCAGCCTGGCGCGATCTGAAAGACCGCGATGTGCCGGCTTTGGCCGAAATGATCGGCGGCGTGCGGGCGCTGGGGCTGGAAACCTGCGCCACGCTCGGCCATCTGCGCCCCGATCAGGCGCAGGCTTTGAAAGAGGCGGGGCTTGATTATTACAACCACAATCTCGATACCTCGCCCGAATATTATGATCAGGTCGTCACCACCCGTACCTATCAGGAACGCCTCGACACGCTGCAAGCCGTGGCCGATGCGGGCATGAAGACCTGCTGCGGCGGCATTATGGGGCTGGGTGAAAGCCGCGAAGACCGGGCGTCTTTCCTGCACCAACTCGCCACCCTGCCCCACCATCCCGATTCGATTCCGATCAATAATCTGGTCGCCATTGCGGGCACGCCGCTCGGTGAAAAAGCGCAACGCGACGGCGGCATTTCCGGGCTGGAATTCATTCGCACCATCGCCGTGGCGCGCATCGTCTGCCCGAAATCGATGGTGCGCCTGTCAGCCGGTCGCAATGAGATGAGCGAAGAATTGCAGGCTCTGTGTTTTCTGGCCGGAGCCAATTCGATCTTTGTCGGCGACCAGCTCCTGACCACGCCCAACCCCGAACGCGGCTCGGACGCCCATCTGTTGCAAGAACTGGGACTCCGCCCGATGACGATGGCTTGAGGCCACAGGCTTTAAGTTCTACACTCCCTGCCTTCAAAAGAGGACGGCTTTCAGAAGAGGATGACATGACAAAACCTGTTTCCCTTAATCTGGATGATCATGCCGCCGCCTTTATGGCCGGACAGGTAGATGCGGGGCGCTTCGCATCGCCAAGCGACGTTATCAATGCCGGTCTGCGCTTGCTGGAAGATCACGAATCCAAGGTGAAGGCTTTGCGCGAAGCTTTGGATGTGGGCGAAGCTTCCGGCTATGTCGAGAGTTTCGATTTCGACGATTTTCTGGCCGGACGCCACGTCGCACATGAGCAAAAGATGAAGGCCCGCAAGGCTTGAAACGCCTCGTCCTGTCGAACCGTGCCGTGGCCGATCTGGGCCAGATCTGGGATTATTCTGCCGAGCAATGGTCGGTGATGCAGGCCGATAGCTACATAGGTGTCATAAAACAGGCTTGTCAGGATGTGCTGGAGGGGCGGCGCATTGGCCAAACAGCGGATCACATCAAGGCCGGACATAACAAATGTCACGTCGCTTCACATACACTCTATTTCCGCATCAATGGCGATGATCTCATCATCGTGCGTATCCTTCACCAAAGCATGGAACCGGGCACGCACCTCTGACCACGCCATAAAATATTCACGCCGTCCCGATTGGCGAAGCGGCGAAGCGCATGGTATCCAGAGCCATGAACAGACCCGCCAACACCACCGACACGACGCCGCTCTCCGCCGCCGAAGCCGTCCGCCAACTCAAGCGCCTTTACACCCAGGCCGTCACGGCGCTTCAGGCCGATCTACACGCCTGGCTTGATAAGCGCATCCTGCCCTCGAAAGAGCTGCGCGCCGGTGGCCGTTATTGCTACCCCAGGCTCACCGTCGTCTGGCACGGCCAGCACGATGCCGATGACGAGGCCTTGATCCTGCAAAACCGCCACCCGCAGGTCAATCGCGCCTTTGCCCGCTTCTCGCGCCCCGGCACCTATGCCTCCTCGATTACCCGGCCCGATATTTTCGGCAGCCATATCGAGGAACAGCTCGACCTGATGATCCGCGATTACGGGGCCGAGGTCAGGGTCAGCCTGTCCGATCAGGAAATCCCCTACCCTTACGTGCTGGATGGGGCGGGGCTTGATCTCAATAGCGTGTCAGCGCTCGATCTGGCGCGGCATTTCCCGGCCACCGAACTGGCCCTGATCGGTAATGAGGTGGCCGATGGCCTCGATATCGTCGATGAACAGGGCCATCATCCGCTGGCGCTTTTCGATGGCCTGCGCACCGATTTCTCGCTGGCCCGCCTCAACCACTATACGGGCACGCCCGCCGAACATACCCAAGGCTATATCCTGCTCACCAACTATCATCGCTATGTCGATGTGTTCGTCACCTATGCGCTGGAACAGTTACGCAAAGCCGATAGCCCCTACACGGCGCTGTCGTGCTGCGGCCACTTCACCATCACCAAGGACACGCCCAATCCTGAGGAACTGATCGCTAAGTCTTCATGGCGACGCCACCAGATGCCGGCCTATCACCTGCTGGCCGAGGGGCGGCGCGGCATTTCGCTGGTCAATATCGGCGTCGGCCCGTCCAATGCCAAGAACATCACCGACCATCTGGCCGTGATGCGCCCGCACGTCTGGCTGATGATCGGCCATTGCGGCGGCTTGCGCCCATCACAGAGCATCGGCGACTATGTGCTGGCCCACGCCTATTTGCGCGATGATCACGTCATGGATGATGTGCTGCCGCTCGAAATTCCCATTCCGCCGATTGCCGAGGTGCAACTGGCCCTGCATGAATCGGCCGTGCGTATTACGGGCGAAAGCGGCGACGCGCTGAAAAAACGCCTGCGTACCGGCACGGTCGTCACCACCGACGACCGCAACTGGGAACTGCGCTATACTTTGAGCGCCCTGCGCTTTTCACAATCGCGCGCCGTGGCGATTGATATGGAATCGGCCACACTGGCGGCGCAGGGCTATCGCTTCCGCGTCCCTTACGGCACATTGCTGTGCGTTTCCGACAAGCCCTTGCATGGCGAACTGAAACTGCCCGGTCAGGCCAATCATTTCTATGAGCGCGCCATCCGCGAACATATCGACATCGGCATCGAGACGATGAATATCCTGCGCGACTTTGGCCCGAAACTGCATTCGCGCAAGCTGCGCGCCTTTGACGAGCCGCCGTTTCGCTAAACGTAAGGGGAATAAAAATCGGAGCAGATCGCGCGGCACGCCCAGCCGCCGCCATCTGCTCCTGAAGTTTGATCAATGGACCTCCATCCATAGGTTTTGAAAACCGCAACCGGCTGACAAATCCTGTAACAATAGTGGCGCTTTCATCCTTAACAATCGAATCAAGTTGCTGTGAATGTTGTCTTTTTTCCGTGATCAGCCGAAAGCCCTGATCTGTCTGGCGCAAAGGCGGCTGGACTGGACGCCGGTGGCGGATCGGCTGGCGGGCTGGTTCACGCACGATCACGCCTGCGCGCTGATCTCCGATGGCGGCGAACGCGGACGCTATAGTTACCTGACAGCCCTGCCCGCGGCCACCGCCGAACTGGCGCACGACGCCGTGGGTGACGCGCGCGATGCTTTGCACGCCGCCTGCGCTTTTGATCGGGGCGAAACCACGCCGGACGCTGCCCCCTTTACCGGCGGCGTGATCGGCATGGCGGCGTTTGAGCTGGGCCCACGGCTGGAAAACCTGCGCCGCCGCCCTTTCCGCATCGAAGGCCGCACGGCCTGGCCCGAACTGGTCTTGCACCTCTATCCGGCGGTGCTGGCTTTTGACCACACCGCGCATACCCTGACCGTCTATGGGCGCGGCCCCACGCCTGAAGCCGCCGAGGCGGCGCGCGATCAGCTGGCGGCGCTGTATGCCCGCACGCCCGTTTTGCCGCCCGACATGCCGCCCGTCAGTGGCCCCTGCCTCGATGCGCCCTTGCGTTCGGAAACGCCCGATGACGCCCACGAAGACAAGGTGGCGGCTCTGGTGCAGCAGATCCATGCCGGTGACCTGTTTCAGGCCAATCTGGCGCGCGGCTGGACGGGGCGTTTGCGCGAAGGCGTAACCCCCGGACAGGTGGCGGCGCAATTGCACCGGCGTGGCCCCGCCCCCTTTGGCGGATACCTGCGCCTTGGCCCATCACAGCGCGCCATCGTTTCCAACAGCCCGGAGCGCTTTATTCGCCTTGAACCCGATGGCCGTATGGAAACGCGCCCGATCAAGGGCACGCGCCCGCGCGGTGAAAGCCCCGCAGCCGACCGGGCACTGGCCGCCGAACTGCTGGCCAGCGAAAAAGACCGCGCCGAAAACCTGATGATCGTCGATCTGATGCGCCATGATCTGGGCCGTGTGGCCGAGATCGGCAGCGTGCGGGTGACGGCGCTCCATGCGCTGGAATCGTTCGCCAATGTCCACCATCTCGTCTCGACCGTCACAGCACGTTTGCGCGAGGGCCTGACCGCGGCTGATCTTTTGTGCGCCACCCTGCCCGCCGGATCGATTTCCGGCGCGCCCAAGGTGCAGGCGATGAAGGTGATCGCCGGGATGGAGGCGGCGCGCGGCCCCTATTGCGGTTCGCTGTTCTGGATCGATGCGGGCGGCGGCATGGATTCGAATGTGCTGATCCGCACGCTTGCCTGCGAAAGGGATGAAGGTGGCCGCTGGCTGATCCGGGCGGCGGCGGGCGGCGGCATCGTGGCCGACAGCGATCCGCTCAGCGAGCGGCTGGAAAGCGAAACCAAGCTGTCGCTGATCCGGGCCGTGCTGGAGGGCGTTTAAGCTCTAGGGTACGGGGCAATCCGAACAGACCACCGCCGCGCCATTGCGCGGATGGTGATAAAAGGTGTCGGTGAATTTCGTCTCGCCGGGCAGGAAATTGCCAATCGGCGAGTCATAATCATATTCCACCTCGGTCATGATCAGACTTTCGCCGGGTGCGATCTGCGCCGTGGTGATGGCGGGAACCGGGTCGTTTTGATGTAGGCGGGCCATATTGGAGCCCTGGCTCCAGTTCACCAGCGCCTTGTTCTGACTGCTCATGGTCACGCTGGTCAGGCGCATTTTCAGACTCGCACCGGTGGCGAAGGGCTGCATCATGCTGTTGCCGATGTTCCACAGATCGCTGATATTAGCCACGGTCAGGGTTTCGGACTGGGCGGCCAGATCGCCGATCGTAGCGGCCAGGTGCGAGGTGCGGCGCGAGGCCATCATGCCCAGGGTCAGCTCGGCCAGACCAAGATAAATCATGATCAGCAGCGGTGCCACCAGGGCGAATTCGATGGCCGATACGCCTTTGCGGTCGGCGGCGAAACGCTGCAAGCCGGCCCATTGCCTGATCTTTCGGTTCATCTGGCGCAGCATCAGAAGGGCTCATTCCTGAAGACCGCCGTGGCGGTGATGACGGCGTCGCCATTGGCCAGCGAAGCCAGACCCGGCTTCAGGAAAGGCGTGAACAGGGGCCATTCGTAATAGGCGCGCACCAACTGAATGGTGGAGCCCGCCCCGATCTGATAAGCAAAAACGCTGCCCTGCATCTTGCCGTTCAGGATCGGGCTGGTCGTGTCAACCAGAGAAAAATTACTGTAGGTGCGCACATCGACCTGCAATGACGCCATGCAACTGCCGGCCAGCCAGGTCATATTATTGCAGATGAGCTGGCGAAAATCCGTCGCCGTGGAATTGGCCGCCGTGGTGGTGCCGGTGCGGATCTGGCGGGCGGCGATGTCGGTGGCGTTGTCGAGCGTTACCGACAGCAGGATCACCAGGGCCAGTTCGATACAGCACATGATCATGAAGATCAGCGGCCCGGCCACCAGGGCGAATTCGATCGCCGCCGCGCCGCGCCGGTCATCGCGCCAACGGCGGCGCAGGGCCTGAAAGGCGCGCGATAAAGACAATGACCGCATGGTCAGCATGAAGCCCCCGACGAGATGATCCGTCAGTTTAGCGCAACGGCGTCAACAGTCCGTTAAGTGCCCGCCAGAAGGGTGAGAAAGAAAGATACCCCTCCGGCGCTGCGCGCCCTTGGCTTTGCAAAAGCTATACTTTTGCTTTGCCAAACCCCACGCTTCGCGCAGGTAGGAGGAAGATAACGGGAGGAGGGAGATAACGGCACCACCCTCCTCCCTATCGAGCAAAGCGAAGATGGGGAGGTGGCAGCGAGCGCAGCGAAGCTGACGGTGGGGTATCTTCCGTCTATTGCGCAGCCACCGTCACCGGCATGGCGGCGGGCGTCAGATTCATACCGGACGATCCCTGCGATGCCACGGCCTGCGGGTCTTCCGGCGTGCAGATGGTGGAGCAGATCACCGTGGAGGGGGTCAGCCCCTTATAGACGGTGACCGCACCCTGCTGGGCGGCGGTGACCATCACCTCGCCATCGAACAAGGGACGGCCCGCCTGATCGGTGACGGTGATGGCGCTCGAACCGAAACCCTTGCCCACTATATAGAGTGTGTGGGAATCGACCACGGTGACATCGGCAATGTCGGGATTGCCGACAATCACCGATCCCGCCGAACCGGCCAGGCTGACGCGCAGCGTGTGGTTCTTTTCCACCGTCACGCGCTGGGCGGCCAGGGCCGGGGCGGCCAGCAGGGCCATAGCGGCCATCAGGGCCATAGCGGCCATCAGGGCGGCAACAGGGCCGAAAATTTTGCGGTTCATCATGGATGCGGCTCATCTTGCAAAGAAGGACGGAGCTTCAGTCTGGCGGCCAGAGCTGAGGAATCGATTAGCGGGAAAGGTAAATAATAAATCTTTAAATTTACTAAACATAATATTAAAGCAAATTTCTTGAGAAAAATCAATATTTGATAGACTTAATAAAGATTAACCTTAATGACAATTAACAGTAAATCCTTATTAACTATAGATTATTTTCAAAAATAATTCGATATTTACTAGCAATTAATCAAGGTTCGCTAAATTCGATCCTGTGTTCGGGAGCATTTGAGCCATTCAACTTGAGGCCCGATACGAGTAAATGGATCAATTGCTACAAGTCATTCAACCAGGAGAAACCCTATGACCAAGTTCTTCAACCGCTTTGCCAAAGACGAATCCGGCGCCACCGCCATCGAATATGGCCTGATCGCCGCCCTGATCGCCGTTGCCCTGATCACCATTCTCGGCACCCTGTCCGGCAGCCTGTCGAACACCTTCAGCAAGATTTCGACCAAGCTGACGACGGCTAACGGCGCCGCTTAATCGACCCAGATCACCTATCTGATCTGATGCGGGCCACGGACGATCAACCCGTCCGTGGCCCGTTTCTGTATCCGGCATCCGCCTTCCTCCGGAGGTTTTTCATGTTCCGGCGTTTTTTCAATGATACCAGCGGCGCTACCGCCATCGAATATGGCCTGATCGCCGCCATCATTTTTCTGGGCTGCATCGGCGCATTTTATGCCTTTGGCACCAGCGCGATCAATATGTTCAGCCATGTATCGGATTCCGTACTGGCCGTGGCCAACAGAGCCAACTGACCCCCCATAAGCATATCCTTAACCACGGGCGGCTACATCTCGGACAGGTTCCGATTCTGCCGAGGTTTTTCCGTGCTGACCCTGCTCGCCACCCTGTTCGCCCTCGTCTATCCGGCCTGTCTGCTGGCGGCGGCCTTTACCGACCTCACCACCATGACCATCCCCAACCGCCTGACCATAGGTCTGGCGGTCGCTTTCGTGCCCGCTGCCCTGCTGGCCCAGATCAGCGGCGTGCCTTTCGGCCTGACCGACTGGGGTATTCATCTCGGCCTCGGCGCGCTGGGCCTGGTGCTCGGCATGGTCTTCTTCGCCCTGCGCTTCATGGGCGGCGGCGACGCCAAGCTGATCGCGGCGGCTTCGCTATGGCTGGGCTGGCATGGCTTCGTGGCCTTCCTGATCTATACGGCGCTGGCGGGCGGCGCGCTCACCCTGGCGCTGCTGGGCCTGCGTCAGGCCTTTCCATTGGCGGGGCCGAAACTGCCCGCCTGGCTTGGCCGCCATTTCGAGGCGCGCGGCGATATTCCGTATGGCATCGCCATCGCCATCGGCGGGCTGGCCGCCATCTGGCAGAGCGATTTCCTCAGCCTGATCCGGCCCTGATCAGGCAAAACGCCCCCTCCGTCTCGACGCGCTGCGCTTGCTCGCCACCTCCCCCGCTATGCAGGGGAGGATGAGAACAAATGATCCTCCCCTGTAAGCGCAGCGTACGGGGGAGGTGGCGCGGCTTGCCCGCGACGGAGGGGGCATTCAAGGCCGCAAGATACCCCACTGTCATCTGCGCTTGCGCCCTCCCCCCCCCGCTATGCAGGGGAGGATGAGAACAAATGATCCTCCCCTGTAGCGCAGCGTACGGGGGAGGTGTCAGCGAGCGGAGCGAAGATGACGGAGGGGGCATTCAAGGCCGCAAGATACCCCACTGTCATCTGCGCTTGCGCCCTCCCCCCCCGCTATGCAGGGGAGGATGAGAACAAATGATCCTCCCCTGTAGCGCAGCGTACGGGGGAGGTGTCAGCGAGCGGAGCGAAGATGACGGAGGGGCGGAGGGCCTCTTCCGCACCGAAAAACAACCTAAAACACGGATTTTGCAATGGTTCGGGCTTTCCTTAGGTGAACGTTAACTACCGTTAAGCCAACATCACCGCGAGAATCACCCGGCTCTACATGCGAAAAGCGCGCGATCAGGCCGGGATCAAGCTGAAGACGCGGCCCGACAGTGGCAGGGGAATTGTTGCATGAAGACGTCCAAATACGTCGTTTACGGCATTGCAGGTCTGGCGGCCATTCTGCTGGCTCTGCTGGTGCGCGGCATGATCGCGGGCAAGCCTTCAACCGTGGCCAAGGCTTCGGTGGAAGCGCCCGCTGCCCAACCGACGGCCCGCGTACTGGTGGTCAGCCACGACATCAAGGCGGGCACGCGCCTGACCGATGCAGACCTGACCTGGCAGGACTGGCCGATGGCCTCGCTCAATCCCGCCTATATCGTCGATGGCGGTAATCCTTCGATGAGCGCGTCGTCGGCTTCGGCTTCCGGCTCGGCTTCCGCCGCGCCCGGTTCGGAAAGCGGCCCCGTGGCCGTCAAGAAAAACGCCGATGGCGTGGTGGGCGGCATCGCTCAGGCCGTCAGCGACAAGGTGGCCCCCTCGCCGGCGCGTGACGCCTATGTCGGCGGCGTGGCGCGTCAGGATATGTTCGCCAATGAGCCGGTCACCGACGAGAAGATCGTGCGCGCCGATGAGGGCGGCTTCATGGCCGTGATGCTGCATCCGGGGATGCGCGCGATGGCCGTGCCGGTCAGCGTCGATAATACGGCGGGTGGCTTCATCCTGCCCGGCGACCATGTCGATATTCTGGCCACCCACCAGACGCAGCGCGCCTCAGGCTCCGGCACGATCGATTCGGTCCAGCCGGTCTTGCGCAATATCCGCGTTCTGGCCATCGACCAGCAGGTCAATGCCGAAAAGGACAAGCAAAGCGTGATCGGCGCCACCGCCACGCTGGAGGTCAGCCCGCGCGACGGCGAGGTGCTGACCCTGGCCAAGGCTTCGGGCACCCTGTCCCTGATGCTGCGTTCCTATGCCGATGCGTCGGGCCCATCCGGCGTCATCGATGCCACGCCGTCAGGTGGCGGCGAACAAAGTGTCCGCGTCTTCCGCAACGGTCAAGCCTCAGAGGTTCTGGTATCGCGATGAGCTATCAGTTGAAATCCACACACACTGCGCGGTTGCGGCTGGCCACAACGGCCCTGACAGGTCTTCTGGCCATCGGGGCCTTCGCCGTGAGTCCGGCCCTCAGCCCGGCCATGTCCGAACCCGTGCCCTATAGCGGCACCGGTATGCGCGTCGAAACCCAGACCTCGACGGCCAAGACCGAAGTGCTCAACCTCGCCAAGGGCCGCTCGGCGGTCATCGACCTGCCGGTCGATGCCTCCGATGTCTTCGTCTCCGATCCGGCGGTGGCCGATGCCGTTCTGCGCACGCCGCGCCGCATCTTCGTGCTCGGCGTGGCGGCGGGCCAGAGCGACGCCATCTTCTTCGACCGCATGGGCCGCCAGATCCTCAACCTGTCGATCCGCGTCGATAAGCCCACCGACGAACTGAGCGACACCATGCACCGCCTCTTCCCCGACGCCAAGATCGAGGTACAGGCGCTGAACGGCCATATCATCCTAAGTGGCATGGCGCAGAATGACGGTCAGGCCGACCAGATCACCCGTCTGGCCCAGACCTTCGTCGATAAGCCCGAAGACGTGGTCAATATGATGGCCATTGCCGGCAAGGATCAGGTGATGCTCAAGGTGCGCATCGTCGAGGTCAACCGCAACACGATCAAGCAGTTGGGTTTCACCAACCTCCTGCAAAACACCAGTGCCAATGGCGTCAGCTACGGCTTCCAGCAAACGGCCACCTACGGCGTCAACAACGCCCTGCTCGGCGGCAGCGCCCTCAGCTATGCCGACAAGACGGCAGCGGGCCTGTCGCTGGCCTCAAACCTGTCGGCCTTCGAGCGCGTCGGTCTGGTGCGGACACTGGCCGAGCCGAACCTGACCTCGGTATCGGGCGAAGCGGCCAAATTCCTGGCGGGCGGTGAGTTTCCAGTGCCGACCAGCGTGGACAGTCAGGGCCATGTCAGCGTTGAATATAAACCCTTCGGTGTCGGTTTGGGCTTTACGCCGGTCGTTTTGTCGAGCGGACTGATCAGCCTGAAAATCTCGACGGAAGTTTCGGAACTGACCAATATCGGCTCCCTGACAGTGGGCCAGCTCAACCTGCCGGGCCTAAGCGTGCGCCGCGCCTCCGATACGGTCGAGATGCAGTCGGGTTCGTCGATGATGATCGCCGGTCTGCTGCAATCGAAATATAAGGCGGCGATCGATTCCCTGCCCGGCCTGACCAGCCTGCCGGTGCTGGGCGCTTTGTTCCGCTCGCGCGATTTCCAGAACGACGAAACCGAAATGGTCGTCATCGTCACCCCCTATATCGTGTCGCCCAGCGATCCCGATCACATACAGACCCCCGCCGACAATCTGCAACCCTCCAATGATCTGAGCAGCGTCTTCATGGGCCGTCTGAACGCGGTGATCAGCCCTGCGCAAGGCGCACCGGGCGCGCCGCCACCTGCCCCCTATCAGGCACCCATCGGCTATGTGATCGAATAGGAAGCATCATGACCGACCTTGCTTACAAGCCCCGTCTTTTCACGCTTTCCGCCCTGCTCACCCTTTCCGGTGTCTTGGCTTTGGGAGGCTGCGCCACCACGGTCAGCCCGACCGCGATGGCCGCCGATCCGAACCCGCTCCTGCCCAGCGAGCAATATCCGCTACAGGCCCAGACCCTGACGCGCGCCATCCACCTGCGCGTCAATCCCAATGGCCTGTCGGATAATCAGCGCCGCGCCCTCGATCAGGTGGCCGACAAGGCCAACTGGATTTCGGGCGAGCCGGTCAGCGTCGAAATCATTACAGCCTCCGCTCCCTCGGCCATTGCCGCCGGACGTAATATCAGCGGCTATCTGCGCGACCATGATGTGTCCGCCGATCATCTGTCGCAAAGCACAGCGCAAAGCCAGCCCGCCGATGTGGTGACTGTCGATATGGTCTATTACCGGGCGCGCAGCTATGACTGCAATCAGGCCTGGGAAAACCTGGCGGCCACGGCCTCCAACAGGCCCTACAATAATTTCGGCTGCGCGATCTCGGCCAATATGGCGGCCATGATCGCCGATCCGCGCGACCTCGATTCCCCCCACGCGGCCAGCTCGACCGACCCCTCCCGCAAGTCCGTCATCCTCGATAAGTATCGCAAGGGTGATGTGACCTCGGCGGCCGAGGACGATCAGAGCAAGGGCAATATCTCTACCGCGATCCAGTGAGGCAATAATCCATGGCCAATCCCGCCAAGCATAATGATCCTTTCGACAGCCTGGACGATCTCGACGATGAATTCGTCGATTACCATGCTACGCCTGCGAAGGACGATTACGATCTGGCCGCGCCTGCGTCCTTCGATGAGGATGGGCTGGCCGATGATCCGTTCGCCGAGCCGGTGGCGGAAGCGCCCTTGCAGCGTCAGGCCTTCGCCAATCATCTCGGCCTGCGCGAACCCGCGCCCGCCTTCGCTGGCATGGGAGATCATGACGACATCGGCGCGATTTCGATCCCGCGCATCGCCATCCATTTCTTCCCCGACTCGCCTGCCAGCCTGCAAGCCTGCGATACCGCCGCGCTCGACCGGCGCATGGCGCGCGCCCAGTCTCTGGTGCGCCCGGGTGGCATCGAAGCGGCTATCCAGACCTATCATAACGAACCGACGCCGAGCCTGTTGATCGTGGAATCGACCGAGCGCGGCGCGGGCCTGCTCGATCAGCTTGGCCGCCTCGCCGAGGTTTGCGACGCCAATACCAAGGTTGTCGTCATCGGCGCGCACAATGATATTTCCCTTTATCGGGAACTGATCCGCCAGGGCGTTTCCGAATATGTGGTGGCGCCGATTCAGCCGCTGCAACTGATCAAGTCCATCGGCGGTCTGTTCAATGACCCGGAAACGCCGTTTGTCGGTCGCGCCATCGCCTTTGTCGGCGCGCGCGGCGGCGCGGGCTCGTCGTCGATTGCCCATAATTTCGCCTATAATCTCAGCGAGCAGATGCAGTCGAACACGGTGATCGTCGATTACGACCTGCCGTTCGGCACGGCGGGCCTCGATTTCAATCAGGATCCTCTGCACGGCATAGCCGATGCGCTGGGTGAGCCCGACCGGCTCGATTCCGTGCTGCTCGACCGTATGCTGACCAAATGCACCGACCGTCTGTCGCTGTTTTCGTCACCCGCCACGCTCGATCAGGACTATACGGCGGACGAAGACACCTATTCGGAAGTGACGCGCAAGGTGCGCGCCGCCGCCCCCTATATCGTGATGGATCTGCCGCATATCTGGACGCCGTGGCTGAAGGCCAATCTGATCGCCGCCGACGAGGTGGTGATCGTGGCCACGCCCGACCTGGCCTCCTTGCGCAACGCCAAGAACATCATCGACCTGCTCAAGCATTCGCGCCCCAACGATTCCGCCCCCAAACTGGTGCTCAACCAGATGGATATACCGGGCCGCCCGGAAATCCCGGTCAAGGACTTCACCGCCGCTCTGGGGCTTGAGCCGTGCTGCCTGATCCCGTTCGACGCCAGGCTGTTCGGCCAGGCCTCCAATAACGGCCAGATGATCGCCGAATGCGGCCCGGCCAGCAAGGTGGCCGACAGCCTCAACCGGCTGACCACCGCCATCACCGGTCGCTCTGCCGAAGCCAAGGCCAGGAAATCCTTCCTGGGCTCCCTGTTTAAGAAGTGAGGCCCTGACGTGTTTGGCAAACGCCCGAGCGAATCTGAACCGCGCGCCGCCAGCGGATTCGGCGGCAAGCCGGCGGCTGCCTCGCCTTCGGAAGTGCGCGTGCAGGCTCTGGGCAAAAGCGCGGGCGGCAGCAAACCCGCCGTGCGTGCGGTGGCGGCACCACCGCCTGCCGGTGCCACGGGCATTGCCACACGCCCGCAAAAGCTCGATGCGCCACGCCCCGATGCCAGCCGCATCGCCTTGCCGGAACTGAGCCAGGAAAAGCGCGTTGGTGCCGAATCCGACAAGCCTGCGCCCAAGGGCAAGCTGGCCGCCGGTCTGGAGCAGATGCACCAGGCGCAGTCGGTCACCGAGATCGTGCGCGAACAGTCGGACTATTATCACGCCACCAAGACGGCGATCTTCAATGCCCTGATCAACACCATCGATCTGAGCCAGCTCGCGCAACTCGATCACCGCGCCGCTTCCGAGGAAATCCGCGACATCGTGGCCGAACTGGTGGCGATCAAGAACGTCTCCATGTCGGTGGCCGAGCAGGACAATCTGGTGCAGGACATCATCAATGATGTTCTGGGCTATGGCCCGCTCGAACCTTTGCTGGCGCGCGACGACATTGCCGACATCATGGTCAATGGGGCGCAGCGCGTCTTCATCGAAGTGGACGGCAAGGTTCAGCTCACCAATGTGCGCTTCCGCGACAATCAGCAACTGATGAATATCTGTCAGCGCATTGTGTCGCAGGTCGGTCGCCGCGTCGATGAAAGCTCGCCAATCTGCGATGCGCGCCTGCCCGATGGTTCGCGCGTCAACGTCATTGCGCCGCCTCTGGCGCTCGATGGCCCCACCCTCACCATCCGGAAGTTCAAAAAAGACAAGCTGACCATGCGCAATCTGGTCGAATTCGGCTCGATCAGCCCGGAAGGGGCGCGCGTGCTGGGCGTGATCGGGGCGTCGCGCTGCAATGTGCTGATCTCCGGCGGCACCGGCTCCGGCAAGACGACCCTGCTCAACACCATGACGGCCTTTATCGACCCGACCGAGCGCGTGGTCACCTGCGAGGACGCCGCCGAACTGCAATTGCAACAGCCGCATGTGGTGCGCCTGGAAACCCGCCCGCCCAATCTCGAAGGCCAGGGCACGGTCACCATGCGCGATCTGGTCAAGAACTGTCTGCGGATGCGTCCCGAACGCATCATCGTCGGCGAAGTGCGCGGCCCGGAAGCGTTCGACCTGTTGCAGGCCATGAATACCGGCCACGATGGCTCGATGGGCACGCTGCACGCCAACTCACCGCGTGAGGCCGTGTCGCGTCTCGAATCGATGATCACGATGGGCGGTTACGGCCTGCCGTCGCGCACCATCCGCGAAATGATCGTGGGCTCCATCGACCTGATCATCCAGGCCGCCCGCCTGCGCGACGGTTCACGCCGCATCACCCACGTCACCGAAGTTCTGGGACTGGAAGGCGATGTCATCGTCACCCAGGATCTGTTCCTTTACGAAATGGATGGCGAGGACAAGAACGGCAAGATTATCGGCCGTCACCGCTCGACCGGCATCGGCCGTCCGCGCTTCTGGGATCGCGCCCGTTATTACGGGCTGGAGCGCGAACTCGCCGAAGCGCTCGATGCGTCGGAATAGGGGGAACCACCTGTGCTCACCACCCTTCTGATCGCCTTTTTGAGCTTTGTGCTGCTGGCCAGCCTCGGTTTCGCCATTACCGGCGGCGGCGGTTCGGCCCAGCTCACCAAACGCACCCAGGCCATCGGCCTGGGCACCAATGCCGCCGTCAAGCGCAAGTCCGGCGGACAGGCGCGCACGCCCGAAGAGCGCCGCCGCCAGATTACCGAGCAGTTAAAAGAGGCCGAACAGCGCGAGCGCAAGGCGCGCCTGTCCTTGAGCGCGCGGATGCAGCACGCCGGTCTGGAGGCGAATATATCGCGTTTCTGGATCATCAGCGGCGTACTGGGCGCTATGGCTTTTCTGCTGCCTCTGCTGCTGCTCGGCAACGTGCCCTTCGCCCTGCGCCTGCTGATCGCCGCAGGCGCCGCCTTTGCCGCCTGCTATGGCCTGCCGCGCTGGATCTTAAGCTTCATGGCCAAGCGCCGCGTCGCCAGGTTCACCGAGGAATTTCCCAATGCGATGGACATCATCGTGCGCGGCATCAAGTCGGGCCTGCCGGTCAATGACGGGCTGAAGCTGGCCGCCAAGGAATGCACCGCGCCGCTGGGGCCGGAATTCCAGCGGCTGGTGGAAAATGTCGCCATCGGCATGTCGCTGGAAAATGCGCTCGACAAGATGAGCGAGCATATTCCGGCACCGGAACTGCGCTTTTTCGCCATCGTCATCGCCATTCAGCAAAAATCGGGCGGCAATCTGTCCGAAGCGCTCAATAATCTGTCGAGCGTGCTGCGCGCCCGCAAGATGATGCGCGAAAAGATCAAGGCCCTGTCGTCCGAAGCCATTGCCTCGGCTTCGATCATCGGCGTTCTGCCGCCGGGCGTCGGCCTGATGATCTTCATCACGCGGCCGGATTATATCGCCATCATGTTCACCAATGTGGTCGGCAATCTGATGTTGCTCGGCGGCGCGGTCTGGATGGGCCTCGGCATACTGATGATGCGCAAGATGATCAACTTCAAGTTCTGACGGGGATCACAGCATGGAAGCCTTCGCCGCCTTTATCATGAATCCCGGCAATATGGCCGCCATCATCGTGGCGGTGCTGGTCTTCTTCACCGTGCTAACGCTCGGCCAGAACATGGTGTCGGGCGAGCAACTCAGCAAACGGATGAAGGCCGTGGCGCAGCGGCGCGAAGAACTGCGCCGCATCTCGCGCCAGAGCGTGGCGAAAGACGCGGGCGGGGGCCTGCGCCGCACCGATACCAGCCCCTACCGCGCCCTGGTCGAAAAACTGAACCTCAAGACCCTGCTCGAAGACCCCAAGGTTGTGCAGAAACTGGCTATGGCGGGTCTTCGCGGCCCCAAGCCCGTTTCCACCTTCTACTTCTTTCGCTTCGCCATGCCGCTCGTGCTGGCTGCCGTCGCTGCCTTTTATGTTTTTGTTCTGGATGTCGGTCACCTCAGCCTGCAAATGAAGCTGCTGGTCACGGTGGGCGGTCTGGTGCTGGGCTATTACGCGCCCAACATGTATATTTCCAACCGCGCCGCCAAGCGCCGCCAATCGATTGTGGCCGCCTTTCCCGATGCGCTCGACCTGATGCTGATCTCGGTCGAAGCGGGCATGTCGATCGAAACCGCCCTGCATCGCGTGTCCGGCGAAATTGGCGGGGAGTCGATCGCGCTGGCCGAGGAGCTGTCTTTGCTGGTGGCCGAACTGTCCTATCTGGCCGAACGCCGCCAGGCTTATGAAGGGCTGGCGATCCGCACCAACCATCCCGGCATCAAGGCAGTATGTACCGCTATGATTCAGGCGGAAAAATACGGCACGCCACTCGGCACGGCCTTGCGTGTCATGGCCAAGGAAAATCGCGAGCTGCGGCTTTCGGCCGCTGAGAAAAAGGCCGCCGCCCTGCCCGCCCAGCTCACCGTGCCGATGATCGTCTTCTTCCTGCCCGTGCTGTTCGTCGTCATTCTGGGCCCGGTCGTTCTGCGCATCACCGCCATGCAGAAGCACGATTCCTCGACGCCGATCATCAATGTCAAACCGACCGACAAGAAATAGCGGCCAAAAGCAAATTTACACAGTCAGGCGCGTAACCGGTAACCTATACCCGGTTCGGTAAAGATGAAGCGCGGCTTGAGCGGATCGTCCTTCAGTTTTTCGCGCAGGTGCTGGGTGTGGATGCGCAGATAGGTCTGGGTGTCCTGCCCGTGCCTGCCCCACACCTCGGCCAGCAGGGTCGAGTGCGGCAACACCTTATCGGCGTGGCGCGCCAAGGTCAGCAAAAGCTTGTATTCGATGGGCGTCAGACGAATCTCGGCGCCATCGACCCGCACGCACCGCGCCGCATTGTCGATGAAGAGGCCGCCGCGATCAAAAACAAAGGCGGCTTCGCTGATCTGCCGTCCGGCATGGCGCTGCGCCACGCGGATGCGCGCGATCAGCTCGGCGGCGGAAAAGGGCTTGGTCAGATAATCATCGGCCCCCAGTTCGAGCGCCGCCACCTTGTCGCGCTCGCGGTCGCGCGCCGACAGCACCACAATCGGCGTGGTGCCCCATTCGCGCAATCGGCGGATAAGGTCCATGCCGTCCATATCGGGCAGGCCGAGATCGAGCAGGATGATGTCGGGGCTGCGGCTGGACGCCAGTTGCAACCCCTCCTTCGCGGTCGCCGCCTCCAGAGTCTGCATGGCATTGGCGGCCAGTGTGGATTTCAGAAAGCGGCGGATGTCGGCATCGTCCTCGATACACAGGATCAGGGGTTCGTTCATTTGCTCATTCAGCCACAGGCAGGGTGAAAATAAAACTGGCGCCAGAGCGCGGGGCACGGTTGTTGCGGGCATAGATGACGCCGCCGTGGGCACGGATTACACCGCGGCAGATGGCCAGCCCCAGACCGGAGCCTTTTCCGGATCGGTCTGAGGTCACGGTCTGGCCGGTTTGGAACTGCTCGAATATCTGCGCTTCGTCGCCCGGCTTCAGACCGCCGCCATTGTCGGAAACCCTGACCCGCACACGGTCGGCCTCCGGCTCGGCCTGGATCAGGATGTCGCCGTCACTGGCCGTATGCTGATAGGCGTTTTCGATCAGATTAACCAGAACCTGCTCGATCAGGGCGCCATCGATGCGCACCAGCGGCAGCACGCCGGTCATCTGGGTGCGCACAGTGCGCTGTTCGCGCCCGGCCTCGGTGTGAGACAAAGCCGCACCGATGATTTCCTGAATCGTGTAGGGCTGGAAGTTGAACTGCATCTGGCCGGAGGTGATCGCCGCCATGCTGAGCAGGTTGCTGACGAATTTCTGCAAGCGCGTCAGTTGGCTCCACAGGCTGGTCAGCTCGTCCATCGCCTTGCGCGGCAGATCCTTGCGCATCCGCACAAGCGTGCTGACCGAATTGTTCATCACGGTCAGCGGCGTGCGCAGATCGTGCGACAAGGACGACAACAGCACATTGCGCAGCCGCTCATTTTCCGATTCGACGCGGGACTGCGCCGCCTCGTCGGAGCGCCGTGCCCGTTGCAGAGCCCCGGCGATCAGGCCCGCCGCCGTGCCGAATTGCAGGATTTCCGGGCCGCGAAACGGGCGCGCGCCGTCATTGGGAATCAGGCCCAGCACCCCGATGGTTTCGCCCTCGGCGCTGAGCGGCAGGTACAGCCCGACCGCCGACGGCAGGGTGTCGGTGTCACGCCCGGCCATCTGGCCATTGGCCGCCACCCAGTTGACCGCGCTCATCTCCTTCATGTCGTCGCTGAGCGCGCTGGCCGGAAAAGGCCGCAGATTCGGGCCATTGCGCACGAAAACCGTCACGCTCAGATCATAGGGCTCGGTCAGATGCGCCACCGCGACCTCGCAAATGCGCTCCACGCCGCGTTCGGCCGACAGGGCGCGCGACAGATCATACAGCCCTTGCGTCTCGCGTTCGCGGTCGCTGACCTGCTGCACATTGAGCGACAGGCGCGCCGTCAGCGAACCGACCAGCAAAGAGGTCACCAGCATGAAGGCCAGGGTTATGTAATAATAGGTGTCGTAAAAATTGAAGCTGTAATAGGGCTGGGTGAAGAAGAAGTTGAACGCCGGCACGCTGAGCAGCGAGGCCAGCACCGACGGCCCCAGACCAAGGCGTGCGGCGATCACCACCACGCCGGTCAGATAGATCATGGCCAGATTGGTCGAGGGCGTATGATCACGGAACGGCAGGCCGAGCCCGGTGCACAGGGCCACGCCGCCCGCTGCCAGCGCATAGTCGAGCGGCTGGGCCAGAAAGGGCCGCAGCCACAAACGCCCCGGCGCGCGCTCCGTTGAGGCCGCTTCCCGGCGCGCCGGACCGCGGTCGCCATGCAGGACGGCAATCTCCAGCCCCTCGCCGCCTGCGATCAGTTGCTGCGCGAATGACGGACGCCAAAAGGCCCACAAAGGCGGTTTGCGGTGGCCAACCACGATGCGGGTAAAGCCGGTCTGGCGGGCATAGGCCAGGATGTCGCGCGCCGGATGCGCGCCGGACAGCCGCACAATGCGCGCGCCCATATGTTCGGCCAGACGCAGATACTGCTCAACGCGGTCGCGCGCCCGCTCATCCAGCCGCTCGTGCCGCTCGCCTTGCAGATAAACGGCGCACAGAGGCGCGCGCATCCCCTTGGCCATGCGCGCGGCGTGGCGGATCAACCGCATCGATAAGGGATCAGGGCCGATCAGCGCCATGATCTTCTGGCCCAGTTGCGGCTCATCGCGCCCCAGCGCCGCGCTCAGTTCGTCGCTCTGGGCATCGACGCGCTCGGCGGTGCGGCGCAGCGCCAGTTCGCGCAGGGCCAGCAGATTGCTTTTTTTAAAGAAGTTTTCAGCGGCGCGGCGACTGGCCCCCTCGGCGACATAGACCTTGCCGTCGGCCAGACGGCGCAGCAGCTCATCGGACGGAATGTCGATCAGCGCAATCTCGTCGGCGGCGTCGAACACGCGGTCGGGCACGGTTTCGCGCACCCACACGCCGGTCAGGCGCGCCACCTGATCATTGACGCTTTCGAGGTGCTGGACATTGAGCGTGGTATAGACATCAACCCCATTGTCGAGCAGTTCCTCGACATCCTGCCAGCGCTTGGGATGGCGCGATCCCGGCGCATTGCTGTGCGCGAATTCGTCGATCAGGATCAGCGAAGGCTTGCGCGCCAATGCGGCATCGAGATCGAACTCGGTCATGGCGACGCCGCGATGATCGATGGCTTTACGCGGCACAAGCTCCATATCTTCGGTCAGGCTGGCCGTTTCGCTGCGGCCATGCGTCTCGACCACGCCGATCACCACATCACGGCCTTCGCGGCTACGGGCGCGCGCCTCGGACAGCATGGCATAGGTCTTGCCCACCCCCGCCGAGGCGCCAAAGAAGATCTTCAGGCGACCGCGTCTGGTGGTTCCGGGCGCGTCTTCGCCCCCGTCCTTGCGGACGAGGGCGAGCAGCTTATCGGGATCGGGTCGGGTATCGCTATTCACGTCAAAAGGCCATCCAGTCTTAAATTGACCTCTAGCACATTGACGCGCGGTTCGCCCAGAATCCCGAAGGTGCGCCCCTTGGTCGATTTTGCGATGGCGGCGCGCACCACATCGGGGCTGATGGCGCGCGCTTTGGCGATGCGCCCGACCTGATATTGGGCGGCGGCGGGGCTGATCTCCGGGTCGAGGCCGGAGCCGGACGCCGTGACCAGATCGACGGGAATCAATGCCTTATTACCCGGATCGCCAGCCTTCAGCGCCTTGATGCGCGCTTCCGCCGCCGCCAGCAGGGCCGGATTATTGACACCGAAATTCGAACCGGACGAGGCTCCGGCATTATAGGGCGTGGGCCCGGTCGCCGACAGACGGCCCCACAGATAGCGCGGCTGGTCGAAGTTCTGACCAATCCGTTCTGAACCGACGATCCGGCCCGCCGGGCTGCGGATCAGGCTGCCCTCGGCCTGCTTGTGAAAGCTCAAGTGCAGAACCGCCGTGGTGACCGCCGGATAGACACCGCCCAAAAGGACGGTGAGCAGGGCTGTGGAGACGATGGCGGGACGTAAAGCGGAAAGATAGGCGTTCATGATGCGATTCCTTTTACGCCAGACCGATGGCGGTGACCGCCATATCGATCAGCTTGATGCCGATAAAGGGCGCGACAAGCCCGCCCAGCCCATAGATCAGCATATTGCGCGACAACAGGCTGGCGGCGGAGGCCGGGCGGTATTTGACGCCCTTCAGCGCCAGCGGGATGAGGGCGATGATGATCAGGGCATTGAAGATGACCGCCGACAGGATGGCGCTTTGCGGACTGGTCAGGCCCATCAGGTTCAGCGCGCCAAGTGCCGGATAGGTCGCGGCGAAGGCCGCCGGAATAATAGCGAAATACTTGGCCAGATCATTGGCGATCGAGAAGGTGGTCAGGGCACCGCGCGTCATCAGGAGCTGTTTGCCGATCTCGACAATCTCGATCAGCTTGGTCGGATCGGAATCGAGATCGACCATATTGCCCGCCTCCTTGGCGGCCTGGGTGCCGGAATTCATCGCCACGGCCACGTCCGACTGCGCCAAAGCGGGCGCGTCGTTCGTGCCGTCGCCGACCATCGCCACCAGTTCACCGCCTTCCTGCATCTTGCGGATATAGGCAAGCTTCGTCTCCGGCGTCGCCTGAGCCAGGAAATCGTCCACCCCGGCTTCGGAGGCGATGGCGGCGGCGGTCAGCGGGTTGTCGCCGGTGATCATGATGCTCTTGATGCCCATGCGGCGCAGCTCGGCCAGACGCGCCTTGATGTCCGGCTTGACGATGTCCTTCAGATAGACAACGCCGAGCGCGAGGCTGTTTTCCGATACCAGCAGCGGCGTGCCGCCGGAACGCGCGATGCGCTCAATATCGCCATTGACCTCGGCGGGGATAGCGCCGCCCTTGAGCGCGATCAGTCTGGCGATGGCGTCGCCCGCGCCCTTCATGATGTGGCGGTCGGCCACCACCACGCCCGATACGCGCTGTTCGGCGCTGAACGGGATGAAGTCGGCGTCGATGTCGCTCGCCCGCCGCTCAGGCAGGCTGAACCTCTGCCGCGCCAGCACGACGATGGAGCGGCCTTCCGGCGTCTCGTCGGCCAGAGACGACAGCTCTGCCGCCTCGGCCAGTTGTTGCTCGGAGACGCCGGGCGCAGGCAGGAACTCCACCGCCTGACGATTGCCGAAGGTGATGGTGCCGGTCTTGTCAAGCAGCAGCACATTGACATCGCCCGCCGCCTCGACCGCGCGCCCGGAGGTGGCGATGACATTGGCGCGGATCAGGCGCTGCATCCCGGAAATGCCGATGGCTGACAAAAGGCCGCCGATGGTGGTGGGGATCAGGCAGACCAGCAGGGCGATCAGCACCGTCACCGAGATGACGGTTCCGGCACCCGTATGCGCCACGCTGAACCACGAATAGGGCAGCAGGGTTACGCACACCAGCAGGAAGATGATGGTCAGGGCCGCCAGCAGGATCGACAGGGCGATTTCATTGGGCGTCTTCTGGCGCTTGGCGCTTTCGACCAGACCGATCATACGGTCGAGGAAACTTTCGCCCGGATCGGAGGTGACGCGCACCACCAGCCAGTCGGACAAGACGCGCGTACCGCCGGTCACCGCGTCGCGGTCGCCGCCCGATTCGCGGATCACCGGCGCGGACTCGCCCGTGACGGCGCTTTCATCGACCGAAGCGATGCCCTCGATCACCTGACCGTCGGTGGGGACAAAATCGCCCGCTTCGATCACCACCAGATCGCCCTTGCGTAAGCCATTGGCGGGCACGGTCTGGAACTTCTTGCGGTCGGCGCTTTTGGCCAGCTTTTTGGCGCTGACATCGCGGCGGGCTTTCTTGAGCGAATCGGCCTGCGCCTTGCCCTTGCCCTCGGCGATGGCCTCGGCGAAATTAGCGAACAAAAGCGTGAACCACAGCCAGAAGGCGACGAGGCCGACGAAGACCGCGCCCTGCCCACCCGCCAGCGCCCTGACGCTCGGCGCATGAGGCATGACCAGCATGGCGACGAAGATCAGCGTCGTGACGACCGAACCTGCGAACACCAGGAACATGACCGGGTTGCGCAACTGATAGACGGGGTTGAGGCGCAGCACGGTCTGTTTCAGCACCGAGCCGATGTCGGCACCCTCAAAGAGGCCGCTCTTTTTGAACTGGGATGTCATTGTCCTATCCCTCAATCATATGGAAATGTTCGACCACGGGGCCGAGCGCAAGCGTCGGGGCATAGGTCAGGACGCCGATCAGCAGGATTACCCCGACCACGACGGCCACGAACAGAGGCGTATGGGTCGGCAGCGTACCCGCCGATTCCGGCACGCGCTTCTTGGCCGCCAGCGATCCGGCGATGGCCAGTACCGGCACGATCACCCAGAAGCGCGAGACCAGCATACAGATGCCAAGCAGCGTATTGTAAAACGGCGTATTGGCGCTGAGGCCCGCAAAAGCCGAGCCGTTATTATTGCTGGCCGAGGTGACGGCGTAGAGGATTTCCGAGAACCCCTGCGCGCCGGGATTGAAAATGCCCGCCTGCCCGGCCTTCGTCATCACGGCGATGGCAGTGGCCACCAGCACCAGTATGCCGGGGATCAGCATGACCAGCGAGGCCATCTTGATCTCGAAGCTCTGGATCTTCTTGCCGAGATATTCCGGCGTGCGCCCCACCATCAGACCGGCGATGAAGACGCTGAGCAGAACGAAGATCAACATGCCGTAAAGCCCGCAACCGACGCCGCCATAGATGATTTCACCAAACTTCATCAACAATAGGGGGATCAGCCCGCCCAGCGGCGTGAAGCTGTCGTGCATGGCATTGACAGAACCGTTCGACGCCGCCGTGGTGGCCGAAGCCCACAGGGCGGAATTGACGATGCCGAAGCGCGTCTCCTTGCCTTCCATATTGCCGCCGCTTTGCGCGGCGGTGGCCATATTGCCGCCGCTCTGCAAATGGCTGGCGATCTGATCGACACCCAGCGCCGTGAAATGCGGATTGCCCGATTGCTCGGCGATGACGCACATCAGCATCAGCGGCACGAAGATCACCGTCATGGCGGTCAGGATGGCGCGGCCCTGCCGTTTGTCGCCGACCATGACGCCGAAGGTTTCGCAACAGGCGGCCGGGATCAGCAGGATCGACAACAGCTCAAGGAAGTTGGTCAGAGGGTTCGGGTTCTCAAACGGATGGGCCGAATTGACGTTGAAGAAGCCGCCGCCATTCGTGCCCAGCATCTTGATTGCCTCTTGCGAGGCAACCGGCCCCAGCGCGATCACCTGATCAACGCCTTGCAGGCCATGCGCGGTAACGTAAGGATGAAAGGTCTGCACCACGCCCTGCGCGCCCAAAATCAGCGCCAGAACGAACGACATCGGCAAAAGGATATAGAGGGTGGCGCGCACCATATCGGCCCAGAAATTGCCGAGGCCCGTGCTTTCTTTACGCGCCAGACCGCGGATCATGGCGGCCATCACCGCCAGCCCGACGGCGGGGGTGACGAAGTTCTGCACGGTCAAACCCACCATCTGGCTGAAATAGCTCATAGTGGTTTCGCCGCCATAGGCCTGCCAGTTGGTGTTGGTGACGAAACTGGCCGCCGTATTGAAGGACAGATCGGCGGACAGGCCCGGCAGATGCTGCGGATTGAGTGGCAGCACGCCCTGGCCCAGCAGCATCAGGAACAGAACCACAAAGCTGACGACAGAAAAGACCAGCATGGCGGCGGCATAGTCCTGCCAGCGCATGTCAGCTTGAGGATCGATGCCGCACGCTTTGTAGATCAGGCGCTCGACGGGCGCGACAACGGGCGACAGGAAGGTGCGCTCGCCCTTCAGCACGCGCGCCATGAAGCGGCCGAGCGGGATCGACGCGCCGATCAGCACGACCATATAGAGCGCAAGCTGCAACCAGCCTGCGGCGGGAATGAACGAAAACATGACGGCCTCTTGTGTCAGATCAGGGAAAGAGTTCGGGCTTGATCAAAGCGACCAGCAGATAGCCGAACAGACCGGCGACGATGACGCCGCCCACAAGAATCAGGGCGCTCATGAACCGCCCTCCAGCAGACGCTGGCACAGACGCACCAGCAGGGCCGACAGGGCAAAGAAACCGAGCCCCAGAATAAGGAAGACAAACAGCATGACGAGCCTCCGGGTGAGGCCACCTCATCTAGCGCCATTCCGGTATAGGCGGCATATAAAGGCGCACCCGGTGCATATAGGTTTCGTATAGACGGCGCGCCTCTATACAGAAATTATACAGGCTTCCGGCATATCTATACGCCGCCTATACGCGATTTGAATTATGAGGCGCGGATCAGCTCGCGCGTCCGCCTTTTCGGTGCGCCGAAACATCCAGTTCTGGCCCATGTTGTCGCCGTTTCCGTTTGCGTTTCTCACATCGATTGTCGCTCAACCCTGTGCCTGGCTGCTCAGCTTCACCATAGCGCTGCTGGCGGCCTGGTTGTCGGGCGCCTATATGGCCAGGGTCTTTACCGGCCGGGAAACCCTGCTCAGTCCAGTTCTCGATATGCCCGTGCGTCTGTTGCAGCGACTCGTGGGCCCGCAGGCCCAGACCCGGATGAGCTGGAGCCAGGCCGCGCTGGCGGCCCTCAGCTTTTCCTGCCTGCTGTTCGTCCTCGTCTATGCCGCTCTGGCGGCGGACGGCCATGACGCGGCCAACGCCTTCGCCCTGGCAGCGCGGGCCGTGGCAGGCGATCCGTCCGGCCTCCTCTCTGGCGGCCTGCTTTCAGGCGACCTCCTTTCAGGCGACCTGTCACGCGGCGCCGCCTTTGTCGGATCCGCCGCCACCCTGGCCCTGTGCGCCGTCACGATCCGCGCCCTGTGCAGCCCCAATGGCGAGGTTGGCAATTACTGGAGCGATCTGATCCGGGCGCTCATCTGCATCCTGACGCCTCTGGCCTGCCTGCATCTGGGGCTGACGGCGACAAGTGGCGTCGCCGCCTGCCTCGATGGCTGGCAAGGCAGCGGAAATCCGGGTGTCGATCTGGCGACAGCCCAAATCTTACATGCGGCGCGCGGCGACGCCGTGATCGGTTTTGTCAACCTGATCGCCCCGGCTAGTCTTTTTGGGCTGTACGCCCATATAAGCCGAAAGCGCGTCTTCGGCTTTCTGATCTGCGCCGGCAGCCTCGCGCTCACACTGGCGGCGCAGCAGGCGGCTATGCCCCAGATGCCGGTCTTCCTCGCCCTGCCCTGGCTGGCGGCGCTGGCGCAACTCTTCATCCACTTCTGGCTGGCCATTCCGGCCCTGGCCCTGGCTGCCTCGCCCGGCGTGCGGCGCGTTCTGGCGTCCGGAGCTTCGTCATGAGGTATCCGGCCCTTTTTACGCCGGTGCGTGCGCCTCTGGCCCTGCTGATCGGCGGGCTGCTGCTGGGCGGCGTCCTTCTGCCCGCGCTTGAGCAGGCGGCGGTGCGCAATGGTTTTGACCAGCAGATGCGCGATCTGACCGTGCCTGCCACTCACGGCACGCCGCTGGCCTCGGTCTTCACCACCCGGCATCAGGGCGATCCCGCCTATATCTGGGGCCCGCTTTACGATCCGGCCTGCGCCGGTAATGCCAGCGAAGCCTGCCGCCGCGAACTGCAATCATGGCAAACCCGGCTTGGCCCCGGCGTACCCGCTGAACTGGCCCGCTTCACCCCGAGCCGTCTCGATCCCGTCATCAGCCGCGCCGCCGCCGACTTTCAGGCACCGCGCATCGCCCGCGCCAGAGGCGTTCCGCTCAGCGTCATCGAAGCGGCCATCCGGGCCTCCACCTTTAATCCCACCTTCAGCCTTCGTGGCGTACCGTCGGTCAATCTTCTGATCGTCAATCTGCGTCTCGACCACAGGCTGGCATGAGGTTCCTTATGGACACGTCTTCACAAAGCGCAATAGTCACCGCCGAAACGTCGCAGGCACCCGCCGCCCCTGCTGCCCACGGTCATGGCCGCGACAGCTTCTGGCTGCTGACGATGGGCGCGCTCGGCGTGGTGTTCGGCGACATCGGCACCTCGCCGCTCTATGCCATGCGCGAGGCCCTGCGCCACACGCGCGGCGATGTTGGCAATCATCTGGCCATTTTCGGGGTGATCTCGCTGATCTTCTGGGCCTTGCTGCTATTGGTGACCATCAAATACGTCATCTTCCTGATGCGCGCCGACAATAAGGGCGAAGGCGGCACCCTGGCCCTGATGGCGCTGGCGCAAAATGCGCTGGGCCGTTACTCGCCCATGATCTTTTTCCTCGGCATCTGCGGCGCGGCGCTCTTCTACGGCGACAGCCTGATCACCCCGGCCTTGTCGGTCATGTCGGCCATCGAAGGCTTCAAGGACGCGCCCAATGTCGGCCACAGCCTCGATCATCTGGTCGTGCCGGTTTCCATCGTCATTCTGGTCGTTTTGTTCCTTGTCCAGTCCAAGGGCACCGAAAAAGTGTCGCGCTTCTTCGGGCCCATCACCCTGATCTGGTTCCTCGTCATCGGCGGCATCGGCATACGCTATATCGTCGAACGCCCCGACGTGCTGCTGGCGCTCAATCCCGTCTATGGCGTCAGTTTCCTGATTTCCAACGGTTTTACCGGCTTCATTATCCTGGGCTCGGTGTTTCTGGTGGTGACCGGAGCCGAGGCGCTTTATGCCGATATGGGCCATTTCGGCCGCAACCCGATCGGCGCGGCCTGGCTGGCCGTTGTCTTTCCGGCCCTGATGCTCAACTATCTCGGTCAGGGCGCCCTGTGCCTGATCGACCCCAGCGCGATGGGCAATCCGTTCTGGCGCATGATCCCCGATCTGATGTACTGGCCGATGCTGGTTCTGGCCGCTATGGCGACCGTGATCGCCTCGCAGGCGGTGATTTCAGGTGCC
Organism: Asticcacaulis sp. EMRT-3; assembly: GCF_030027245.1. Lineage (NCBI taxonomy): Bacteria > Pseudomonadati > Pseudomonadota > Alphaproteobacteria > Caulobacterales > Caulobacteraceae > Asticcacaulis > Asticcacaulis carbonis. The sequence continues at coordinate 2,498,226 of NZ_JASERT010000001.1, read as the reverse complement.
TATTCGATGACCCAGCAGGCCGTGCAGCTCGGCCTTCTGCCGCGCATCGACATCCGGCGCACCTCGGAAACCCAGGCCGGCCAGATCTTTGTGCCGCAGGTCAATACCTTGCTGATGATCGGCGTGCTGATGCTGATTGTCGCCTTCCGCAGCTCCGACGCCCTGACCTCGGCCTATGGCATCGCGGTCACCGGCACCATGTTTATTTCCACCGTCATGGCCTGGGTGGTGATCCGCAAGACATGGGGCTGGTCGCGTACACGCACCCTGATCCTGCTGGTGCCGCTGGGTGCCATCGAGGCCATCTTCATGGCCTCCAACCTGACCAAGTTCTTCACCGGTGCCTGGCTGCCTCTGGCCTTTGGCGGGGCGATGATCCTGATCATGACCACCTGGACGACCGGCACACGCCTGCTGAGCGAAAAAGCGCGCCGCGATGCCATATCGCTGACCGATCTGATCGAGATGTTGAAAAAGCGCCCGCCGCACCGCGCCGCCGGCACCGCTATCTTCCTGACCTCCGATTCTGACGCCGCTCCGGTCGCCCTGATGCACAATCTCAAGCACAACAAGGTGCTGCACGAGAAGAACATCATATTAAGCGTGGTAACGACCCATGCGCCGCGCGTCAGCGAAGACGAACGCATCGCCATCGAGGTGCTGAATGACGACTTCAAAAAAGTAACCGTGCGCTACGGCTTCATGGAAAGCCCCAACCTGCCGCGCGCCCTTGGCCTGTGCCGCAAACAGGGGCTGAAGTTCGACATCATGGCCACCAGCTTCTTCCTCGGCAAACGCAATGTCGTGCCATCGAACAATTCCGGCCTGCCCTTGTGGCAGGACAGGCTGTTCATCTTCCTGATGAAGAACGCCACCAACCCGACCGACTTCTTCCATATCCCGCCGGGGCGCGTGGTCGAGCTGGGCACGCAGATGACCATTTGAGGCCGTGGCCCTGATATATAAAAAAGCTAAGGCTGCCAGTGAGTTACTGGTAGCCTTAGCTTTTTTTTGGGTTTACAAAAATGCACGGCGCCTGGTCACTGACAGGCGAGGCATTCCTCGTAATCCGTCTTCGGCATGTCCATCTTTTCGACCGCTTCCTTGGTTTCGGAACCGGCATGGGCAGCGCGCTGCACCGACTTAGAGCGCATATAATAGAGCGATTTCAGCCCCTGCTCCCACGCCGTCCAGTGCAGCATGTGCAGGTCCCACTTATTGACATCGCCGGGCAGAAAGATGTTGAGCGACTGCGACTGGCAGATTTCCGGCGTGCGGTCGGCGGCCAGTTCGACCACCCAGCGCTGGTCGATTTCAAACGCCGTCTTGAACACGTCCTTTTCATGCTCGGACAGAAAGTCGAGATGCTGGATCGAGCCTTCGTTTTCGACGATGGAATCCCAGATTTCCGATGTGTTCTGGCCTTTTTCTTCCAGAAGCGCCACCAGATAGGGGTTCTTGACCGCAAACGACCCGGACAGGGTCTTGTGGGTGTAGATATTGGCCGGGATCGGCTCGATACCCGCCGAGGTGCCGCCGCAGATGATCGAGATCGAGGCGGTGGGGGCCACGGCCAGCTTGTGCGAGAAGCGTTCCATCACGCCGCGCTCGGCGGCATCTTCGCAGGGCCCGCGTTCCTCGGCCAGCTTGACCGAAGCCTTGTCGGCCTCGCGGCGCAGATGCTTGAACAGGCGCATATTCCACGACTTGGCCATCGCCGATTCAAACGCCACGCCCTGACTTTGCAGGAAGGAGTGGAAGCCCATCAGGCCTAAGCCTACCGAGCGTTCGCGTTTGGCCGAATAGACGGCGGCGTCCATCGAACCGGGAGCCTGCTGGATGAAGTCTTCCAGCACATTATCGAGGAAGCGCATCACGTCCTCGATAAAGCCCGGCTGGTCGCGCCATTCGAGGAAGGTTTCGGCATTGACCGACGACAGGCAGCACACGGCGGTGCGGTCGCGGCCAAGGTGATCGGGGCCGGTATGCAGCATGATTTCCGAGCACAGGTTCGACTGGCGCACCTTCAGGCCCAGTTCGCGCTGATGCAAAGGCATGGAGCGATTGACCGTATCGGAGAAGATCAGATAGGGCTCGCCGGTTTGCAGGCGGATTTCGAGGATCTTCTGCCACAGCGAACGCGCATCGACATAGCGCAGGACTTCGTTGTTCTTGGGCGAACGCAGGCCGAACGGCGTGCCATCGCGCACGGCCTCCATGAATTCGTCGGTGACGCCGATACCGTGGTGCAGATTGAGCGATTTACGGTTGAAGTCGCCCGAAGATTTGCGGATTTCGAGGAATTCCTCGATTTCCGGGTGGAAGATGTCGATATAGACGGCGGCCGAACCACGGCGCAAGGAGCCTTGCGAAATGGCAAGCGTCAGCGAATCCATCACGCGGATGAAGGGGATGATGCCGGAGGTCTGGCCCGCCCCCTTGACCTTTTCGCCGATGGAGCGCACGCCGCCCCAATAGGTGCCGATGCCGCCGCCATTGCTGGCCAGGGCCACGTTTTCATTCCAGGTCGAGACAATGCCTTCGAGATTATCGGGCACGGCATTGAGGAAGCACGAGATCGGCAGGCCGCGCGCCGCGCCGCCATTTGACAGCACCGGCGTGGACGGCATGAACCACAGCTTCGAGATATAGTCATAGATGCGCTGGGCGTGGTCGGCATCGTCGGCAAAGGTATTGGCGACGCGGGCAAACATGTCCTGATAGGTTTCGCCGGGCATCAGATAGCGGTCGTCGAGCGTGGTCTTGCCGAAGTCGGTCAGCAGGGCGTCGCGTGACGGATCGGTAACAATCTGGCGGCTCAGCACCAGTTCGGGGCGCGCCTTGGGCCGCACAGCCATCTTCGCCTTAGCCGTATTCGCCTTAAAGGAGACGGAAGTTTCGCGTTTGGCCGCTTCACTCGAAGACATAGAAAATCACCCTGATACCTGAAATGCGCGCCCGTGGCGCCCGCTCCGTACAAATCGCGTTAACACTATATCTGGTGTGTAACCCGCCCCGTCCGTCGATATATGGGGACATAAGCACCGAATTTCGTCAATGGGCTGAAGGCCCTTGTGGTGAAGATTTTTCGTAAACGACAGGTTAATTTTTGGCTTTTGCCAAGCCTCTCAAGGGCTTGCGCGCCTTTAACACTTTTTCGCCTTAATCACGATTTCTGTGAAAGAATCGTGTCGGGCGTTTCGCTTAAATAGCGGTCAAGTTTATTGTGGCGGTCAACGAGCACGACACTGGGGATAATCGGCTTATCCGTCAGCTCAAAGCCCATGATGATGATCTGCTCCGATTCCGCGATCAGATGGGCGGCGGCGCCGTTCATGGCGATCTTGCCCGAACCGCGTTCGCCGGTAATGACATAGGTTTCTAACCGCGCGCCCGACGTGTTGGACACCACCAGCACGCGCTCGCCCTCCCACAGGTCTACCGCCTCCATCAGGTCTTCGTCGATGGTGATCGAACCGATATAGGCCAGATTGGCTTCGGTGACATAGGCGTTGTGAATTTTGGAGCGGAGAAGATTACGCATGGGAGCCTGAAGAATAGTGAACCACGGAAAACACGGAAAGCACGGATCAAAGCGCGATGCGCTCGACCTGAGCTTTGGGGTGCGCACCGAAATTGACGAGAAGGGCGAGCTTGTATCCTGTCGCACGAAGATAGTTGACCGTTTGTGCGCGATGTGCATCATCAATAGCGCGCACCGCCTTAAGCTCAACGATGATCTTGTCATAGCAGACAAAATCGGGTTGGAAGCAAGGAGGCAAAAACTCACCCTTGTACATAAGGGTCAAACTTGGCTGGGAAATGGCAGGGATGTTCCGTAATACGAACTCGCGCTGCAAGCAGTTCTGATACACCGACTCCAGAAAGCCAATACCCATTTCCCTGGACACTTCGAAGACAGCGCCACGGATCGCAAACGTCTCCGCCTCATAAAGCAGATGGCCTTTATCCATACGTCCGTGCTTTCCGTGTTTTCCGTGGTTCCATAACCTTAAATCACGGCCTTGCCAATCATTCGCTCCACAGGTCCGTCACATCGCCCTTGCGGTTGAGCATGTGAACGGCGCGTTTGATGACGCTCAGCATATGTTCGACGCGCGCATCATGATCATAGGTGATGGCCGAGCGGTGCATACCATCAAGCGCGAAGCGGGCCAGGTCGCGGCTGACCTGAAAGCGCGGGTCATTACCGGCCATGATGAAACCCGGCGTAGCGCGGCCCATCGCGCCCTTGTCGAAGGCTTCCTGCGCCGGGGCGATGGCCCTGGCCACTTCGGCATCCTGACGACCAGCGCGTTCCAGCGCCAGAAAGGCGGCGAACGGCACGGAGCTTAAGAGCTGCCAGTAGGCGTCAATCGCGCCGTCGAGCGCGTCCTGACCCGGCTTCAGCTTGCCCGCCTCGATCTCGAAGGCGGCTTCGCGCGCCGCCTGAATATGCCAGGCCGCCGCCTCGATCAGGGCTTCGCGCGTCGGAAAGTGATAGAGCATGGCCCCGCGCGTCAGGCCGCAGGCCTCGGCGATGGCGGCATTGCCCGCCCGGTCATAGCCCAGTTCGGCGAACAGGCGCATGGCGGTTTCTAAAATCTGCACGCGGGTGCGGCGCGATTTGGGCGTGTCCTTGGCCCCGCCATCGCGCGACGAGGGCTCGCGGCTCTTGCCAGCCTTACTGCGCACCTGCAACATCTTCGGTGGCGCAGACGGAGCGCTTTTGCTGTCTTCGTTCATTCCGCTTCTTTCCGGGCGCGGCGCACATTACCGAACATGCGTTACGCCAAATCGTCTTTCGCTTTTAAAAATAAGACATTTTTCGCTTTACGCAAGTCGCAAGCGCATCCGCGAAACCGCTATTTACAGGGTTTTTATATCTTGTGCGATGCACAAAGCGACACATGTGTCAAAAAAATGCCGGTGCGGCTTAAGCTTGCCAAGCCGCGCCGAGTTCGGCATGGAGAAGAGGGCAACTATGAAGGACAACCATTTTGCGCATCTTGCTGGCAACCGACGCATGGGAACCTCAGGTCAATGGCGTGGTGACGACCCTGCGCAAGACGATCGAGGAATGCGAAAAGCTCGGCCACGAATTCAAGATCGTCGATTATAACCAGTTCAAGACCGTTTCATGGCCCGACTATCCTGAGGTCAAGCTGGCGCTCGGCTGCTACGAGGAGGTGCGCGAAATCATCCTCGATTACGCGCCCGATGCCATCCATATCGCCACCGAAGGCTTTGTCGGCATGGCGGCGCGGCGCGTCTGCCTGGAATGGAAACTGCCCTTCACCACCAGCTATCACACCAAGTTCCCTGAATATGTCTCGGCGCGCCTGCCCATTCCGGTCAGCGTCGGCTATGCCTTCATGCGCTGGTTCCACAAGCCTTCGGGACGGGTGATGGTGGCCACGCCCACCCTGCAAAAGGATCTGGAGGCGCGCGGTTTCAAGAATATTTCGCCGTGGACGCGCGGCGTCGATACCGAAACCTTCCGCCCCGGCCTGGAACCGATCTTCGGCGATCTGCCGCGTCCGATCATGACCTATATCGGCCGTGTGGCGGTGGAGAAAAATATCGAAGCCTTCCTCAGGCTCGAAGGCCTGCCCGGCACCAAGGTCATTGTCGGCAAGGGGCCGCAGCTTGAAGAGCTGAAGCTTAAATATCCCGATGTGGTTTTCACCGGCCCGCGTTTCGGCGATGAACTGGCGCGCTCCTATGCCGATTCGGATGTGTTCGTCTTCCCGTCCCTGACCGATACCTTCGGGCTGGTGATCACCGAGGCGATGGCGGCCGGCACGCCGGTGGCCGCCTTCCCGGCGCACGGCCCGATCGACCTGATCCCCGGCTCCGGTGCGGGCGCGATCAACGAAGACCTCGCCGTGGCCATTAGCGAGGCCCTGACAATCGACCGCAAGGCGGTGCGCGCCTATGCCGAAAAATTCACCTGGCCGGAATGCGCGGCGGAATTCATTCGCAATCTCGAACCCTATCCCGAACCGGCGCGGGCGAAATTCTGGAACCGCCTGCGCCAGATCCACCGCCGCAAGCGCCGTGAACCGGCCTGATGGGCGGGCGGATCAGGGCCGCGCCTCAACAGATCCATCGACCGATGCCTGAGGTGCGCCGCTGTCCGCCTGATCGGCCTGTTCCTTTTCAATGTCCGCCAGTTGCGCCTGCGCCGCCTTCAGCGCCTTGTCGTCATGCCGGGCCTGCGCCTTGTCGATAGCCAGCAAGGCTTCCAGGCGGCGCTGCGGCAGAAAGTGCGAATCGTCGTCGGGTTGCAACGGCCCCCAGACCAGCCCGTTCAAAACGGCGCGCTGACGCTCACCGTCTGCGCCCGTCGCCGTGCCATAGGAGAGAAAGAAGGAGCGCAGTTTTTCGCGCGTCGCCGGATCGAGATCGGTGCGGTATTCCAGCACGTCCATGAGGAGCGGCGGCGACACCCACAGGGTTTTGATGCGCTCCAGCTCGACATGGCCCTGCGGCGTGGCGCTGAGCGCGGTCAGGGCGGTGGCGTGGCTGATGGCAGCGTCGAGCCTGCCTGACGCCACGGCCTCTATATTGGCTTGCGGGCTATCGGGCCGCACGGTTTTGAAACAGGTTTCCGGCGTAAAATGATGCGGCAGGAACAGATAGACACGCGCCGCCATATCCGCCCCCGACATTCCCGCCGAAGCGCCATAATCGACGCCAAATTTCAGCCTCTTATCGCACTTCAGCAGATCATTGATGGTTTTGAGTTTTGAATCCCTGCCCACGATAATCAGGCTGTAATCGCTGTCCGTACCATCGGGATAGGTGGTGTGGGCAAACACTTCACCGTGTGCGTGGCGCATGGCCGCCAGCCCCGCTGCATTGGAAAACCAGCCCGCCTGCACCCTGTTGTCACGCAAGGCCGCCACCAGGGCGGCATCGGAAGCGGCATAGACCGGTCTGATCTTCAGCCCGGTCTGGCGCGCCATATCATCGAACAGAGGCTGCCAGCGGGCCTGCGCTGGCGCATCGGCGCGCACGGCAAAGCCAATCTCTGTACGCGGGCGGGTGTCGCCGGTCGGCGCACGACCGCAGCCGGTCACCACCAGCGCCACGAGGGCCAGCAGCGCCAGCCCGATCTTCGCTTTCGCCTTCGTCCTGTCAGCCGCCCCGTCAGGCTTGCGCACTTTCCGCCTCCAGAGACAAGAACCCGACTCGTATTGAACCACATGTATTCATAAGAACGAATCCACGGTTCTGGCAACCGTCTTTCAAGCCCCGGCCCCGCGATTTTACGGCGCGGCCACAGCCAGCCGAAAGGCACGCGCCACAAGGCGTTGTTAGAGCGGTTTGCATTCTGATTGAATCGGTCAAAGGCAGGCAACCCGCTCTACATTTTACGTTTTTCCGCATCTCGCATTCAATTTGTAAGTCAAATGAAACGCTCGTTGCTCTAGCGAAAAAAGGCTTTACATGCAGTGAAAAATCCCTATACCAGCCTGTTCCGGCGGACCCTTAAGGTTCCAACCCCCACTGCTAACGCCGGCCTGGGTATTTTTGGCCGCATATGCTTCACATTTTCCGAAGCACAGGCGACCTTTAAACAAGCAAGGGATGTCTGGTGGATCACTACCAATCAGCCCTGGACCTGGTCCGCAAGCAGCCTCCGGAACGCCCCGTCGCCCTCGTGCGACGTGCGCCGGTCACAGTTGCCGCGCAATGGTTTCAGGCCAATTTCAAGGGCAATGTCTTCTACGCCGTCAAGGCCAACCCCTCCGCATGGGTGCTGGAAACCCTGTGGGCGGCGGGTGTGCGTTCGTTCGACGTCGCTTCCCTCAATGAGGTGGAGCTGGTGCGTTCGGTTCTGCCGGAAGCGCGTCTGGCCTTCATGCACCCGGTCAAGAGCCGCAGCGCCATTGCGCGCGCCTATTCTGACTATGGTGTGCGCACCTTCTCGCTCGACACCCACGAAGAATTGCACAAAATTCTCGACTCCACCGGCGGCGCGCGCGATCTGAACCTGATCGTGCGTCTGGCCACGTCGGGCGAAGGCGCCAATCTGCCGCTGACCAACAAGTTCGGCGCCCAGGCCCACGAAGCCCCGTCGCTGTTGCTGGCGGCGCGTCAGGCCACGCAGGATCTGATGGGCGTGTCGTTCCATGTCGGCTCGCAATGTATGCGCCCCACATCTTACGCCGCGGCCATGCTGTCGGCCTCGCGCGCTCTGGTACGCGCCGGTGTCTTCGCCGATGTGGTCGATGTCGGCGGCGGCTTCCCGTCGGTCTATCCGGGCATGATCCCGCCGGCCCTTTCCGAATATATGGATGTCATCGACCGCGCCTTCAATGAAATGAAGGTGCATGAGGAGACGCAGCTCTGGGCCGAACCGGGCCGTGCTCTGGTGGCGGAATCGACCTCGGTTCTGACCCGCGTTGAGCTGCGCAAGGGCGATGCCCTCTATCTCAATGACGGCTCCTACGGCAATCTGTTCGACGCCACCCACGCCAAATGGCCGTTCCCGGTGCGTTTGCACAGACAGGATGACGAGATCGAGTCGGAAACCCTGAAACCGTTCCGCTTCTATGGCCCGACCTGTGATTCCATCGATTCCATGCCGGGGCCCTTCTGGCTGCCCGCCGATGTCAATGAAGGCGACTATATCGAAATCGGTATGCTCGGCGCTTATGGCGTCACCATGGGCACGCGCTTCAATGGCTATGGCGAAACCGACACCGTCTTCCTCGATGACGCGCCGATGGCCTCGCTGTTTGGCTTAGGCCCGCGCTCGATCAATAATCCGCGCTCGGCCTTTGACATCGACGACAATAAGGTGGTGCGGCTCAACCGTCCCAAGGGCGGCAAGCGCGGCAAGAAGCGGATCGTCAGGGCCAGGTAACAGGTAACAGGCACCCTAAAGCTTGAATTGCCAAAGGCGGCCCTATCGCGTATAGGGCCGCGCATAAGACTGACACAGTTGTCGGCTATACCCGCCCCATCGCACCGTCTGGGGGGACGAACCTCATGCCATATGAGGTGTCAAACAAGGGTCAATGACGGGCGTCCACCTTCACTCCTGTCTCAAAGGAAAACGAGATGAACGCTGATACCCCCAATAATCGCAAAGCTGAACTGCTGCAAAACACCGTCGAGCACGTTGACATCACCGCCTATGATGCGCGTCCGGTCATCGACGCCATGCGCAAGATGAGCTTTTCCAGCCGCGACACGGCGCGCGCCGCCGATATTTTCAATATGGCGCTGGAAGACAAGGCCTGTTCGCCCTGGCTGATTCTGGCTGGCTCCACCTCGGCGGGCGGCTGTATGCACGTTTACCGCGACATGGTGAAGTTTGGCATGGTCGATGCTGTTGTGGCCACCGGCGCGTCGATCGTCGATATGGACTTCTTCGAAGCGCTCGGCTTCAAGCACTATCAGGCCGCGGGCCCGGTCGATGACAATGTGCTGCGCGAAAACTATATCGACCGCATCTACGACACCTATATCGACGAAGAAGAACTGCAAACCTGCGACCACACCATTCTTGAGATCGCCAACCGTCTGGAGCCGCGCGGCTATTCCTCGCGCGAATTCATCTGGGAAATGGGCAAGTGGCTCTCCGAAGGCAATGCCAAGAAGCCCGGCTCGCTGATCCAGACCGCCTATGAAGAGGGCGTGCCGATCTTCTGCCCGGCCTTTGTCGATTCCTCGGCCGGTTTCGGTCTGGTCAAGCACCAGAAGGAACGCGCCGCCGCCAAGCAACCCTATATGATGATCGACGCCGTGGCCGATTTCCGCGAACTGACCGACATCAAGATCGCAGCGGGCACCACCGGCCTGTTCATGGTCGGCGGTGGCGTGCCGAAGAACTTCGCGCAGGATACGGTTGTCTGCGCTGAAATCCTCGGCGTCGAAGCCGACATGCACAAATACGCTGTGCAGATCACGGTGGCCGATGTGCGGGACGGCGCCTGTTCGTCATCCACCCTTCAGGAAGCCGCTTCGTGGGGCAAGGTCAACACCACCTATGAGCAGATGGTGTTTGCCGAAGCCACCACCGTTGTGCCTTTGATCGGTTCGGACGCCTATCATCGCGGCGCATGGAAATCGCGCACCAAGCCGCGTTGGGCCAAACTGTTTCAATAAGGGACTCATGTTCACTTCCATGTGAATTTAGGCAAATTTCTCACAAAAAAGGAGATATTTGTTGCACTGCGGTCTTCCATTTTCCGCATAAAGTATTAGGTAGGGGTCACAACGGTTTCACCGGCTGATTTTGCTGCTGAAACCCGACTTAGCCGCCGGGATCATCCCCCCCCTCGAAACCGGCGGTATGCGACGGAGACCATTGCCCCCCAATGGTCTCCGTTTTGCGTTTTTGGAGACAATTGCGCCCCATCAGGGTCTCGCTAAGGTTTTGCGTTTTAAGCAAAACAGCGGAGACCATTGCACCCCATCAGGGTCTTTTTCAGAGTGTCTGCGCCGAATTTTCCATCAGCCTTAATGCGTGTTAACCATTTAAATACCTGATTCCGTATAGGATCAGCTATGGCCACACCTATCCCGCCCTCCCTGTCGCAGATGCTGAATCCGCAAGCCCCCGCCCCTCGTCCTGCGGCGCGTCCGGCGAACAGTGGCGCGGGCTTTACCAGCGCCCTGTCGGCCCAGAAAGCCTTCTTCCAGCAGGTGACGGCACCCGCTGCGCCAGCCATTACGCCGCCCACCTTCAGGGCTGCCGACATCGCCAGAGCCACATCACCCGCCGCGCCGCCTTCTCCTGCGCAAAACCCGGCGGACACAGCGCTCAGACGCCCTGGCTCCTATCTGAACATTGTCGTCTGAACCGAAGGGGGACGAGCCCGCCTAAAGTCGCGGTGCAGAATATATAGCTTTGGTGCGGCGGCGCGGACGGTTACAAACCCGCGTCCTTCCTGTGCTCCTGAGATGTTATGCCCCGCCCCGCCATCGCCCTGCCCCTGCCTCTATCCCTGCCGCCTGTCCGGGCCCGTCTGCGCGCCGTCATGGCCGGAGCGGCCACTGTCAGCCGCCTCGAACGCCTGCGCGCGGCGCTGGGCGGCGGTTTCGGCATCGCCATCACCGCCCTGATCTGCCTGACCGCCGCGAAAAACCTGCATCTGACACCCTGGCTGGTGGCGCCGCTGGGGGCCAGCGCCGTTCTGGTCTTCGCCGCGCCCTCATCGCCTCTGGCCCAGCCCTGGTCGGTGATCGGCGGCAATACGGTATCGGCCATTATGGGGCTTGTGGCCTGTAATCTGATTCCTGATCCGGTCATCGCCGCCAGCGTTGCGGTGGGGCTGGCCATCGCCGCCATGTTCGGCCTGCGCTGCCTGCATCCGCCGGGAGGCGCTATGGCCTTGCTGGTGGTCTTGAGCGGCGTCCACGCTCCGGTTTTCGCCCTGTTTCCCGCCCTGACCAATTCGCTGCTGCTGGTCGGCACGGCCATGCTTTACAATGGCCTGACGCGCAAACCCTATCCGCACAGGCCGGCCGCACAGGCTGCGCCGGCGTCGGGCCTGCTGCGCATCAGCCCCGAAGACATGGCCGCCGCCCTGGCCGAGCATGACGAGGTGCTCGACATCGCCAGCGACGATCTGGCCCGCCTGCTCGAACGCAGCGAACTGCACGCCTGGCAGAGGCTGGCCGGACATAAGACCTGCGCCAGCATCATGACCGCCCCCGTCCATACGGTGCGTCCCGGCACCCCGCTGAAAGAGGCGCACGTCCTGATGCAACGCCACGACATCAAGGCCCTGCCCGTCATCGACAGACAAGGCCGGGTTCTGGGCCTGCTGGTGCGCGCAGATATGACCGGACTTTCCCGTCTGGCCGGTCTGGCCAGAAACGCCATGCGCCGCGATTATGTCAGCGTGCGCGCCACGGACGGGCTGGACAGGCTGATGCCCCTGTTCAGCCGCGGCGACCGGCGGCACGTGCTGGTTACGGATGCCGATGGGCGGCTCGAAGGCGTGATCAGCGCATCCGATACGATGCGCGCCCTGTATCACTCGGCTTAGAGCGTGCGCGCCATGAACAGGGTTCCGGCAATCGGCGTGTCGTAATAGGCGGGCGCGGGCGCAAATCCGGCCTCCTGGTAAAGCGCGATGGCCGCCGTCATCTGCGGCAGGGTGTCGAGCTTCATCTCGCCGTAGCCGAGCCGTCGCGCCTCCGACAGAACCGCGTCGATCAGGGCGCGCCCCACGCCAAGTCCCCGGCCTTGTGGCGTGACATAGAGCCGTTTCATCTCGCAGACGCCGGAGGCCAGCGGTCGCATCGCCACGCAGCCGATCATCCGCGCATCATGGCTTGCCAGCAGAAGCGCACCCTGCGGCGGTGCATATTTACCCGGCAGGCCCGCCAGTTCAGCGTCGAAATCCTGATAATCGAGCCCAATGCCCAGTGAGGCGGCATAGGTGAGGAACAGCCCCCTCGCCGCCTCTATATCCCGCGGCGTGGTGGCGGCTCTGATGTGCGGGGCGTGTCCGGTCATCTTGTAAAGATGCGGTATCCTCGCCGCGCGCGCAAGGCCGGTTCAGGCCTTGGGCGGACTGGTTTCGATCTGACCGGTTTCGTCCACGGCTTCCACCTCTGCCGTCTCGGCCCGTTTTTCGTCGCGCGCCTTTTTCAGGAACGACTGGGCCAGACTGTGATAAAGCGGACGCGGGCACACGAGGCGCGACACCGAATAGGCCAGGAGCGAGGTGGCGATCAAAGGCAGCACCATGTCGTGGTCGTCGGTCATTTCCATGACGATGACAAAGGCGGTCAGCGGCGATTGCACAACGCCGGAGAAATAGCCGACCATGCCAAGCAGGGCCATTGTGGCCAGCGGCACCATCGGCACAAAAAAGTGCAGGTCGGCCCCGACACCCGCGCCCGCCGACAAAGACGGCGCGAACAGGCCGCCCGGAATGCCGGAAATCGCCATCAACAGGGCGCTGACCACGCGCAGCAGTCCATAGCCGTACCAGACGTGCTGAGTACCGGCCAGCAGGTCGCGGGCATCACTGTAACCGGTGCCGAAGGCCGCTCCACCCGTAGCCACACCCAGAATGGCCAGCAAAAGCCCGCACATGGCGGCAAAGACGACCGGACGGCGCGCCGTGAAGCCGCCAAACAGCGAACCCATGCGTTTCAGGCCGAAAATGACGCCGCGCGAAAAACCGCCGCCCAGCAGGCCGCCGCCGATGCCGCACACGAAAACAGCCACCACATCAGGCCAGCCGATGATCCCGGTAGTGTGGCGACCAAAATAGGTATAATCGCCCAACAACCCCATCGAAGCGATACCGGCCAGCATGACGGTCAGGATCACCGTGCCCGATGTGCGCTGCTCGAACGACTTGCCCAGTTCCTCAATGGCGAACACGATCCCGGCCAGCGGCGTGTTGAAGGCCGCCGCCACGCCCGCCGCACCACCGGCGAGCAGAAGCGCCGATTCGTTGCTGACAATGCCGCCGATCCGCCCGGTCATGCGCATCAGGGCCGCCCCCACCTGCACGGTCGGGCCTTCGCGGCCGATCGGCGCGCCGCAGACCAGACCCAGCATCAGCATGGCCACCTTGCCGATAATGATGCGGATCGACACCAGATTTTGCGACCCTTCCGGATCATGGCGCACCAGTTCGCTGGCGGCGATGACCTGCGGAATGCCGGAGCCCTGCGCGCCGCCGAACCAGCGCTTGGTGACATAGGATGAGACGGCAAAGCCTAAGGGGGTAATGATCAGCGGCAGCCAGAAAAAGGCGTGGCGCATCCCGAAAAACAGAGCCTGCGCCTTATCGGCCACCATCGTCATGGAAACCGCCACCAGCCCGACCAGCAGGCCGCCGCTCCAGAACAGCAGTTGCGACCGCCAGTGACGCAGGCTCATCCAGCGGCTGATGACGGGGCGGAGGCGGCGCAGATCCTTAGGCATGGGCGGGTGAGAATTCTTTCATACGGACAAAGCCTCCGTGCGGCCTGCCACAGGGATTATGGCGGCTTGCAGGGGAGGCGCTGGGAAATTATCCCCTGCTATCGGTCTTTTGGTTCGCCCGATCAACCCTTACCCGGTCACATCGGGTTGCAAAAAACAACAATCAGGCCACGCCCAGCACATTGACGCCGCCGTCATCGCCCTGACCCGGCGCGGCAACCAGCGTTTCCGGCTCTGCATCCTGCGCCTTGGTCTGGGCCACCTCCACTGGCAGCGGCGCTCTGATCGCGCCCTGACCCGGCAGGTGAATCTTGAAACTGGCGCCGGTATTGGGCTCGGATTCGAGCGTGATCCAGCCTTCGTGCAACTCCACCAGCGCCTTGACCAGCGCCAGGCCCAGACCCGGCCCGCCGCGCTCACGGCCAATATAGCGGTCGAAAATATGCGCCTGCACATGGAACGGAATGCCGCGCCCTGTATAGGCCACTTCCAGTTCGAGCGTCTCGCCATTGCGCCGCGCCTTCAGCGCCACCGCACCACCCGGCGCGGCATTGCGGATGGCATTGCCAAGCAGATGCTCAAGGCACTGGCCCAGCCTTTTGGCATCGACATCAATCTCGCCGGTTTCGGTGACGCCCTGATAATCGAAGGCCACGCCGCGCGCCTTGAAGCTGTCGGCCAGACGCGTGCCGACCTCAGCCACAATATCGAGCAGGCGCACCGGCGCGCGGCTGATCGACATTTCCCCGGCATCGATCTGGGCCATATCGAGCACATCATCGATCGAGCGCGCCAGTTCCTGCGCCGCCGACTGGATCGAGTCGAGATAGGCCTTGTGCTTCGGATTCTCGAAGCTCTGGGTCTGCAACAGATCGGCATAGCCGACAATGGTGGTCAGCGGCGTGCGCAGTTCGTAGGAGACATTGGCGACGAAATCGCGCTTCAGCCGCACCGATTCATTCAGCGCCTCGTCGCGGTCTTCGATGGCTTTTTCAAGCTGGCGCGTGGCCGTGATGTCGGAAAAGGCCAGAAGCGTCGCCCCATCCGGCAGGGGCTGGGTGCGCCAGCGCGCCAGACGGCCATCCGACACCTTGACCTCGCCCTTTTGCGGGGCGCGCGACAGAGGATCGGTGTCGGTGACGCGCGCCTTCAGCTCGCTCCAGAAACCGCGATCATGCACCAGCGGCAGGCACAGCTCGGCAACCTGCGCGAAATCCATCACGGCGGTCATGTCGTCGCTGCGGATATTCCAGAAGGCGTCAAACGCCTGATTACGCAGGCGCAGGCGGCCATCCGAACCATAGACCGACACAGCGTCATTAAGCTGGTCGAGCGTCGATTTCTGCACCTGAATCAGGGCGTTGAACTGCGATTTCAGCTTCAGCTCGCCGGTCTTGTCGGAAAACAGGATCAACAAACCGCCCAAGGGGTGGGGCTGGTGGACGACGCGCAAGGAGCGGCCATCGGGCAGGCTCCACATCTCGTCATCGCCCGTATGGGTCAGGCCAAAGGCTTCGCTCTCTCTGGCCTTGAAACCGGCATAGTCGGAGGTTTCGGGCAGGCGGCGCTTCTGGCGCAGGCGGTCGAGCCATTCGGCGTGGGTCGGGCGCTCGGCCAGCCAGGCGGCGTCGAGTTCCCAGAGCTGCTCGAAGGCGCGGTTATGGAAGGTCAGTTGCCGTTCGGGGCCGAAAATGGCCACAGCGTCTTCGAGCGCATCCAGCGTTTCGTCATGCGCCTTGGCGTGGCGCTTGAGCGCCTCGCGGCTGTCCTCGGCCTCGGTCACATCGATCACATAGGCGCAGATATAGGCGTCACTCAGCGGCTCGGCGATGATCTGGAAGGCGCGGCGCTGCCCGCCCAAAGTCAGCCAGCGGAAGCCTTCGCGGCGGCCGCGCGTTTCCAGCGCCTCCATGACCAGCGCATCGGCATTGCTGTCGAGCGACAGATTGCCCTTGATGGCGGCATCGAGCGACGGTGCTTCGGCGGCTTTCAGCCAGGCGGCATTGGCCCAGATCAGGCGGCCATCGCGGGCGCAGATCCAGCACGGCGCGGGCATGTGCTCGGCCATCTGGGCGAACGGCCCCGACGATAGAGAGGCGCGCGCCCCGGCAATAGCCAGCCGGATCCACGCCGTTGCGCCCGATGAACGGCCTTCGACGATCAGGGTCATGCCAGCGGGCGCGGCAAGGCTTGCCTCTTCGCGGCCAGCCTCATCTTCGGCGAACACCTCGAACCGGCAGGTGCGACCTTCCGCAATCAGCGCCTTCAGGCCATTGGCAGCTTCGGATGAACTGTCACCCAGAGCGGCCATGACGGCGGGCGCCAGATCGGCAGCATGGTTTTTCAGGTTTGCTAACTTGATCCCCAGGGCGGCGGCGCAGGCGTGCAGCGTGTCTTCGCCCCAGACCAGCCGCACCGTATCGGCTTCGACGGCCAGAAAGGCTTCGTCAAACGCCTGAGTGGCCGAATCGAGTTCGCGCAGCAGGGCCTGTTTATGCCCCAGATCATCGCGCAGCACGGTTTGCGACCGGCTGAGGCGTGAGCGCGTGCGCAGAGCCAGCCAGGTCGTCGAAAGCGCCAGGGCCATAGCCCCGGCAGCGGCAGAATAGGCTAGGGTAGCAAGGGCCATCCGGCGTCCGCCTGAATACAATACGAATCACTGATCCCAGCACTATAGAGGAAGTTGATTCGCGTGTAAAAAAACGGAGATTCTTCAGCTCAATCGCCGCATGGCTCCTCGCATCAGCTCGGGCGGCCCGTCGGCCTTGCCAAAAGGCCGCCTGTCATCGCTTAAGCTACAAGCATCGAGCGTCAGGCCTTTTGGACATGAACTCAATCTCCGCATGGCTCCTCGCATCAGCTCGGGCGGCCCGTCGGCCTTGCCTCAGACCTTACAGGTCTTCGGAAAAAACCTACCCCATCAGGCCGCGGCTGCGCGCGAAATTAGCGAAGAGCTGCGGCCAGATATGCCACGGCTGATCGGGCGCGTCCTTCATGCCGAAGCCATGACCGCCCCTGGCGAACAGATGGGTTTCGACCGGGATTTTGGCGGCGGCCAGCGCATTGCGCAGGGCCACCGAATTCTCGACCGGCACCGTGGTGTCGTCCTCGTTCTGGCACAGGAAGCACGGCGCGGTATCGGGCCCGACATTCTGATCCGGCGACCAGGTTTTGATGATCTGCGGCGTCACCTGCCCGCCAAACAGGCTGGTGATCACGCCCGGATAGGCATAGGCCGGATCGACACTCTGCACCGGATAAATGGGAGCGGCGATAAACGGTCTGGCCGGTTGCGTATCGGCGGCGTCCACCGGCGTGTAAAAGGAAGCGTCAAAGCGCGTGGCCAGGGTGGACACCAGAAACCCGCCCGCCGAAAAGCCGATGACGCCGAGACGATGGGCATCAATGGCGTAATCGGCGGCATGGGCGCGGATCAGGCGCATGGCGCGCTGCGCGTCGGCCACACCCACCTCGGCGGGTTTGTCCCAGCCGTCATTGGCCAGACGGTAGAACAGCACGAAACAGGTGATACCCTGCTGGTTGAGATAATCGGCGAGCTGATAGCCCTCATGGTCAAAATAATTCCAGCTAAACCCGCCGCCCGGAATGATCAGCATGGCCCCGCCATTGGGGTTCTTCGCCGGGAAAACCGCCACACGCGGACGGCTGATGCCCTGAACGCGGCGAATGCGCACCTTGGGATCGGTCGAGGTTTCCTCAACATGCTCCTGCATATCGGGATGCAACTGGCCGCTCACCCCCTTCGGCCACAGATCAAGCGTGGCGGCAGGCTCCGGCCAGGCCAGACCGGCGTGCAGCGGATCGCTGACATCGGGCGCCGCCGTCTGGGCCATAGCCGCCGAAGCCGCAAGGGCCGGAGCCGCCAGACTGCCGAGAATGAGGGTGCGGCGCAGAGTGTCCATGATCGTTTCCATCCAGATTTGTCTTACTTTTGTCTAGAGCGGTCTGCATTCTGATTGAATCGGTCAAAGGCATGCAACCCGCTCTACATTTTGCGCTTTTCCGCATCTCGCATTCAATTTGTAAGTCAAATTAAACGCTCGTTGCTCTAGCATAATCGCAGGATGATCCCCTTGTCACCCCGATTATGCGGGTTTAAGGTGACGTTCGGATCAAAACGTGAACGCAAAATGAGCCTGCCCGCCTTTCCCATCGCCCACGACGCCCACGAAGCGCTGGCCCTGCTGCGTCAGGGCTCGGAGAGCCGCGCCATGCGTGAGCGTGAGGCCGAACATCTGAATGGCGGTCGCGTGGTCTTCGTCACCCAGTCGCTGGGGCCGGTATATCAAAGCCTCGATGACGCGCTCGACGCCTATGCCGGGCTGGTGGAAGATGAGCGCGCAGGCAAGGCCTTTACGCCCCTGCCCGAAGACCGCATCTGCCGTCTTTTGAGCCGCATACCCGATGCGCAGCGCGGACGTTTAAGGCCCGTGGAACCGGTCTTTACCGCTGGCGAACGCTGGCCGCAGCGCGAAAAACCCGTGGCCCCCGTCTGGCAGCTATCGCTTGGCTACTGGAAAATCATGGCCGCTGAACCGGCGCGCCCCAAGGGTGAAGGTCAGGTCAGCAAGGATCAGGCGCGTCACTTACGCAAAAAGCCCGCCGCAAAAGACCTGACGCCGGAAGAACTGCTGGCCCTGTCGCAAAATCCGCTGATGGCGGCACGTCCGCAAAAGTCGCTTGATTTCGGCCTGTTCGATTTCATTCCGCCCGATAATCCGAGCATTGTCATCGCGGATGAATAAGGTTTAGCCACGAAGCCAAGATTGAATGAGCACAATATTTGCGGCTTGCTCAATAAAGAGTTTGAACCACGGAAAACACGGATCATGGCCTTCGGCCATGACACGGATAAGAGAGAGGAGGCATCCCTCCTTCTCCGTTTACACTCTGCCATCCGTGACGCCGCTTTAGCGGCGATCCGTGTTTTCCGTGGTTAAAACTCTTGCTTAAAATACCTTACCTACTTAGGCGCGCGTTTGGCCAGTATCCGCTGCAATGTCCGCCTGTGCATCCCCAGGCGGCGGGCGGTTTCCGACACATTCTGCCCGCACAGGGCATAGACGCGCTGGATATGTTCCCAACGCACGCGGTCGGCTGACATCGGGTTTTCAGGCGGCGGCGGGGCCTTGTCCTCCACGGCCAGCAGGGCGCGCACCACATCGTCGGCGTCGGCGGGCTTGGACAGGTAATCGACCGCGCCCGATTTGACCGCCGCCACCGCCGTGGCGATATTGCCATAGCCGGTCAGCATGACGGCATGGGCGTCGGGGCGTTTTTGGTGCAGGGCCTCGACCGCCTGCAAGCCATTACCGTCTTCCAGCCGCATATCCATCACGGCAAAGGCGGGCGGCATCTGTTCAATGATCGCCATCGCCGCGCGCACCCCTTCGGCTGTGATCACCTTGAAGCCGCGCGCCTCCAGCGCCCGCGCCAGCCGGTTGCGAAACGGCGCGTCATCGTCCATCAGCAGCAGGGATGTATCGGCCAGACCGTCTATCTTCGCCGCTAGGGCGGCGCGTGACGCTTCGGGTGTGTCGGCGTGGGGGTCGTCCATGACGCTTTGCCTTATAAAATAAGTGAGTCCGCAGGCAGAATATCGATTTGCTCGCGCCGCCACAAGGCCCGCACATGGGCCCCGCCCGCCTCACGATTGCCGAAACTGACCGTGGCGTCGGTATATTCGATCAGGGTCTTGGCGATAAAGAAGCCCAGCCCCATGCCGGAATGGCTGGCCTCGTCACGGTTTTCGGCGATTTCGGCCTGATAGCGCGACGAGACGTAAGGATCGCCCAGCCGCGACAATATGTCCGGCGCGAATCCCGGCCCGTCATCCTCGATGGTCACGCTGACAAAGCCGCGCGTCACTTCGGCGCGGACATAGACCGTGGTGCGGGCGAAATCGACGGCGTTTTCGATAAAGGCCGAAAAGGCGTGCAGCCATTCCGGGCGGCGGCGGATGGTCATGCCGAGGCCGGGATCAACGCCTGCGGGCGCGCCCTCGACGCTGACCGAAATGACGATCTGCTTGTGCGCGGCACGGTAAGGTGCTGCCGCTTCTTCGAGAAAGCTGCGCAAGGCCATGCGCTCATAGACCATATCGCTGCGCTCGGGGCTGGCCGACAGGGATTTGAGAATATCGCGGCAGCGCTGGCTTTGCGACACCAGCAGTTCGGCGTCCTCAAACAGCGCATCGCCCGGCTTCAGACCATTGAGCATTTCCCTGGCCACCACCTGAATGGTGCCCAGCGGCGTGCCCAGTTCATGGGCGGCGGCGGCGGCCAGACCGCCCAGCGCGCTTAAGCGGTGTTCCTTGGCCAGCACAGCCTGGGTGGCGGTCAGCGCCCGCGCCATGCGCGCCTGCTCCAGCGCCGTCTGCCAGGCATAGCCGGCGGTAAACACGATCCCGACGATGATGGCGGCCAGAAAGCCCGACCGGTACATGTGCGGCAGGGTAAAGGTTTCGCCCGCAAACCACGGCAGGTCGAGCGACCAGAAGGCCAGTCCGCAGGCGGCGATAATCGACACCACCACCACGGCCAGCCCGTGCCGCGTCGGCAGATTGGCCGCCGCCACGGTGGGCGGGGCGATCAGCATCAGGCAAAACGGATTGTCGAGCCCGCCGGTGACGCCCAGCAAAAGCGCCAGTTGGCAGGCGTCGAAACTGAGTTGCAGCGCCGCTTCCCAGCCGCGCACCCGCGTCACCGAACGGCGACCGAGGCTTAAGGTAATATTGAGCCAGACGCTGGCCATGATAATGCCAAGCGACAGGCCGAGCCGGATATGAAAGCCCAGTCCATAGGCCACCAGCAGCACCATGACCGTCTGACCGAACACGGCCAGCCAGCGCAGCATGACCAGCGTGCGCAGGCGTAAATGCTCCTGACCGCGCCCGCCCGACAAGGCCGGGCCCGGCTCGCCGTCATGGAGGACATCCGAAATGCGTTCGAGGGTTCTGGCGACAAACATGCTTGAGGCGGGCCGTTTCAGGGTCTAAGAGCGGGTGGGGCTGAGATAGGACACTGACAAGAAAAGGACGGATATGACCAAATTCCGACTGGCGATCATCGCCTGCGCCTTCACCCTGCTGATCGTTCTGGCCGGTGTCAATATCTGGCATGGTCTGCACCCGGCGCCGCGCGCTACGGTTTCGCAGACCGACCCCTCCATCCGTATCGGCGGCCCGTTCAGCCTGACCGATCAGGACGGCAAGCCGGTGACGCAAGAAATATTGAAGGGCAAGTGGTCGGCGGTGTTTTTCGGCTACACCTTCTGCCCCGATGTCTGCCCCCTGACCCTGCAAAACCTGGCCCATACCCAGGCCCTGCTCGGTGACAAGGCCAGGAATTTGCAAATCATCTTCATCACCGTCGATCCGGCGCGCGACACACCGGCCAACCTCAAGGCCTATCTCGATTCCAACGGCTTTCCGAAAAACGTCATCGGCCTGACCGGATCGCAGGACGCCATTGATAAGGTCGAGAAAGAATATCGCGCCACCGCCACCAAAACCGGCAGCGGCGACAGCTATGGCTACAGCCACACGGCGGTGGTTTATCTGATGAACCCGCAGGGTCAGTTCGACGTGCCGCTCACCGCCAGCATGACGCCGCAGCAGAACGCCCAGCAAATCGAACAGGCGATGCAGGGCGGATAAACCCGCATCATCTCTTTAAGGAAATACAATGAGCCTGTCGCTGATCACCGGCCAGAAGCTGATCGCCGCCACCCATAATCCCGGCAAGGCGCGCGAAATCTCCACCCTGCTGGATGGCCGCTTCGAGGTGGTGACGGCGGCTTCGCTGAACCTGCCCGAACCGCCCGAAACCGAGGTCAGCTTCATCGGCAATGCGATTCTGAAGGCGCGCCACGCCGCCATGAAGGCAGACCTGACGGCGCTGGCCGACGATTCGGGCCTGAGCATTGACGCGCTTGATGGCGATCCCGGTATCTATTCGGCGCGCTGGGCCGGGCCGTACAAGGATTTCGACCGCGCTATGGAGGTGATCGAGCATAAGTTGCGCATCGCCCGCGAGGAAAAGGGCGAGGCTTTTACGCTCAAAGCCCATTTCACCTGCGCGCTGGCCGTGGCCTGGCCGGAGGGTCATGCCTGCGTTTTTGAAGGCAAGGTGCAGGGCGAGATCGTCTTCCCGAAACGCGGCGATCAGGGTTTCGGCTATGATCCGATCTTCCGCCCCGATGGCCACGCCATCACCTTCGCCGAAATGGATCCGGCGGCCAAAGACGCGATAAGCCACCGCCATCTCGCCTTTGAGCAATTGCGCAAGGCGTTGTTTTGACCTCCTCCCCATTTCATGGGGAGGGGGACCACGAAGTGGTGGTGGGGTCTCTTCCTCTCGCCCTCTATGTCCACTGGCCCTATTGTGCGCGCATCTGCCCCTATTGCGATTTCAATGTGACCCGACATCGCGGACAGGCCAGCCAGCGCGGCCTGTTCGACGCCCTACTGGCCGACCTGCGCCGTCAGGCGCAGGGTCTGGGCGAACGGCAACTGGCCAGTCTCTTCTTCGGCGGCGGCACGCCCTCGCTCTTGCCGCCCGAATGGGTAGCCGAACTGATCGCGGCGGCGCACACACTATTCCCAACTGCCGGAAATATAGAAATAACGCTCGAAGCCAACCCGACCGATGCGGAAATCGCGCGCTATCAAGGCTTTCGCTCTGCCGGCGTCAACCGCCTGTCGCTGGGCGTGCAGTCGCTCGACGATCAGGCCCTGACCTTTCTGGGCCGCGACCATTCGGCGCGCGAAGCCATGCACGGCATCGAGACGGCGCAATCTGTGTTTGGCCGCGTCTCGCTCGATCTGATCTACGCCCTGCCCGATCAGGATGTGGACGCCTGGGAGGCCGAACTGCGTCAGGCGGCGGCCTTGGGCGTCGAACACATTTCGCCCTATCAACTGACCATCGAACAGGCCACGGCCTTCGGGCGGGCGGTCAGGCGCGGCCAGTGGTCACCGCCCGGCCAAGACCTCGCCGAAGCCTTCTATTTTTGCACGCAGGACGTGCTGGGCCAGCTCGGTTTCGAGGCCTATGAGGTGTCCAACCATGCGCGCGGGCCCGTTGCCCGCTCGGCGCATAATGTGCTGATCTGGGAGGGTGTCGATTATATGGGCATTGGGCCCGGCAGTCATGGCCGACTGACGCGCAACGGCGTTCGCCACGCCACTATCGCCGAGCCCGACCTGAAAACCTATGCCGCATCCGCCGATCCGATTGCCGTCACCGCCCTGTCGCTGGTCGAGGCCGAAGAAGAGGCCCTGATGCTGGGCCTGCGCCTGATCGAAGGGGTCAGACTGGAACGTCTGCCCTCGCTCGATCTCGCCAAGGCCGACACCCTGATCGCTGAGGGCTTCCTTGCGTGCACCAAGGATCGCCTGCGCGCCACCGATAAGGGCCGCGTCGTCCTGGACAGATTACTATTGGAGCTTCTAAGCTAAACCATGGAATCCCTGTTCGCCCCGCCGCCCAAACCCGTCAGCCCCGGCCTCTATATCGTCGCCACGCCAATTGGCAATTTGCGCGACATCACCCTGCGCGCGCTTGATATTCTGCGCGCCGCCGATGTGGTGCTGGCCGAAGATACGCGCGTCGCCGGCAAGCTGATGGCCGCCTATGATCTGAAAAAGAAGCTGCTGCGTTATGATGATCATGCCGGGCCGAAACTCTTGCCGGAGATTATCGAGCGCCTGCAAGCGGGACAGATTATCGCCCAGATTTCCGATGCGGGCACGCCGCTGATCTCCGATCCCGGCTTCAGGCTGGTGGCCGAGGCACATCAGGCGGGCGCGAAGGTTCATCCCATTCCCGGCGCCTCATCGGTGCTGGCCGCACTGTGCCTGTCGGGCCTGCCGACCGACCGTTTTCTGTTCGCGGGCTTTCTGCCCAACAAATCAGGCGCGCGCAAAACCTTTCTGGCTGAGTTTGCCGCGCAACGCGCCACCCTCGTCTTTTTCGAGACCGGCCCGCGTCTGCACGATTCCCTGATCGACCTGAAAACTGTGCTGGGCGACCGCGAAGCCTGTATCTGCCGTGAACTGACGAAATTGTTTGAGACCGGCCATCGCGGCCCTTTAAGCGCGCTGATTGACGACCCCGTTTTGCAGGAGCCGAAGGGTGAAATCGTCATCGTCATCGCCCCGCCCGAAGACGATGCTCCGTCTACGGACAATCTCGACGAAGCCCTGCAACTGGCCCTGCAAACCTATGCCCCGGCCGACGCCGCCAAGCAACTGGCGCAAGCCTTTGGCCTGCCGCGCAAGCTGATCTACCAGAAGGCGCTGGAAATGCAGGCGCGCAAACGCCGGGATGAATAGGATGAAACCGGATCGGCAGGCGCGCGGTCGCAAGGCGCACAAAAGCGGCCATCTGGCCGAATATGTGGCGCTGATCCATCTGCTGCTGAAAGGTTACCGCATCTTAGGATTCCGCCTCAAAACCCCGCAGGGCGAGATCGACCTGCTGGCGCAAAAGGGCCGTCGCCTCTGCGTGGTCGAGGTCAAGCAGCGCCGCAGCCACGAAGAGGCGCTGGAAACCGTCTCCTTCATCCAGCAGGAACGGCTATGGCAGGCCGGTCTGACGCTTCAGGCCAAGCGCCCGCGCCTGCAACATCTCGATCTCAATATCGACCTCTATACCCTGGCTCCCGGTCACTGGCCGCGCCACCTGCGCAATGCCTTTGAAAAACCGGACGGCTATTTTTAGCGGCCTGTTATTTTTGATCAGCCGCTTGCCAAGCCGTGTTCCGCGCCTCATATCGGCGGGTGAAAATAAAGGAACACCGTCATGAGCCTGCGCGTCGCCGTTTCTATGGATCCGATCGAGAAGGTCAATATCGCCGCCGACACCACGTTTCAGATGATGATGGCGGCCCAGGCGCGCGGCCACCAGCTCTGGGTGTTCGAGCCGAAGCACCTGTCGCTGGAAGATGGCCGTCCGTTCGCCCGCGCCCGCAAGGTGACGCTTCGCGCCGTCAAGGGCGATCATGTGACGGCGGGCGATTATGAAAAACTCGATCTCGAAGACGATCTCGACGTGATCCTGCTGCGGCAGGATCCGCCGTTCGACATCGCCTATATCACCTCGACCTATCTGCTCGAACGGGTGCATCCGAAGACTCTGGTGGTCAATAACCCGACCAGCGTGCGCGATGCACCGGAAAAACTGCTGGCCACCCACTTTCCCGATCTGCAACCGCCCACCCTGGTCAGCGCCGATCCGCTGGCCCTGCATGATTTCTTCGCCCGGCATGGCGATTGTATCCTAAAGCCCCTGCATGGCGCAGCGGGCAATGGTGTGATCAAGCTCAAGGCGGGCGACCGCAATCTTGACGCTCTCGTCGAGCTGTTCGCCTCGATCAGCCGCGAGCCAGTCATCCTGCAAAAATTCATCCCCGCCGTCAGCGCGGGTGACAAGCGCATCATCCTGATCGACGGTGAGATCGCAGGCGGTATCAATCGCGTGCCCGAAGAGGGGGCCGTGCGCTCTAATTTGCGCGTCGGCGGCCGCGCCGAACCGCTGCACCTGACGGCGCGCGACCGCGAAATCTGCGAACGCCTCAAGCCCGTCCTCAAGGACAAGGGCCTGATGTTCGTCGGTATCGATGTGATCGGCGATTATCTGACCGAAATCAACGTCACCTCACCCACCGGTGCGGTGCAGCTCAAAACCTTCGAGGGGGTTGATGCCAGCGCTCTGATGTGGGATCGTATCGAGGCCCTGCGCGCCGCGCGCTGACGGGCTCTCGAAAAGCGTTCACAAAAGCTTAATACATTCCGTAGCTTGCATAATTTTTGCGCGAAAATTACAGCGAGTTTCACTGTTGTTCCATTTTTGTTCTTGATTTACCCTCTTATCCCCGCTAACTTGTGGATAGATTCTGTATCTTTACACCGCAGGTAAAGCGTAAAAGTCCTACAAAATCAGGGGGTATCTTCATGCCGGCGCGCGTCACCACCATAGCTTTCGAAGGTGCCGAGGCGCGCCGCGTCGAGGCCGAGGTCGTTCTCACCCACGGCCATGTCGCTTTTCAGGTGGTCGGCCTTGGCGACAAGGCGGTGGCCGAAAGCCGCGAACGCGTGCGTGGGGCCTTTGCCGGTATGGGGCTGGCCTTACCCGGCAAACGCATCGTCGCCAATCTGTCGCCCGCCGACCTGCCCAAGGAAGGCACACATTTCGACCTGCCGATTGCCCTGGCCCTGATGGCGGTGATGGGCATTATCCCGCAGGACGCGCTGGAAGGTTTTGTCTGCATCGGCGAACTGAAGCTCGATGGTTCCATCGCGCCGGTGGCTGGCGCCCTGCCCGCCGCCATTGCCGCATCATCCTACGGCTTAGGCCTGATCTGCCCGCTTGAGAATGGCGCCGAAGCCGCCTGGGCGGGCGATGTCTCCATCCTCGCCCCGCGTTCGCTGATCGCCCTGATCAATCATTTCAAGAGTCAGTCCGTCCTCACTCCGCCCGCGCCCGGCGAGATGAAGGCGGCGGCAAAACCGATGGATCTGAACGAGGTCAAGGGACAGGAAACGCCCAAGCGCGCCCTCGAAATCGCGGCGGCGGGCGGCCATAATCTCCTGTTCATAGGCCCGCCCGGTTCGGGCAAGTCGATGCTGGCCCAGCGCCTGCCCGGTATCTTGCCGCCACTGACCTCGCGCGAACTGCTCGAAACCTCGCAGGTCTGGTCGATGGCCGGGCTAATTGCGCGCGGCGAGCTGACACGCGACCGCCCGTTTCGTTCGCCGCACCATTCGGCCTCGATGGCAGCGCTGACCGGCGGCGGGATGCGCGCCCGCCCCGGCGAGGTGTCGCTGGCGCATAATGGCGTGCTGTTTTTAGATGAACTGCCGGAATTTTCAGCGCAGGCGCTCGATAGTCTGCGTCAGCCCTTAGAAACCGGCGATGTGATCGTGGCGCGCGCCAATCATCATGTCCGCTATCCGGCGCGCGTCCAGTTGGTCGCCGCCATGAATCCGTGCCGCTGCGGCTATGGCGGCGCGGGCAAGGGGGCGTGCGGCAAGGCGCCGCGCTGCATCAAGGATTATCAGGGTCGCGTGTCCGGGCCGCTGATCGATCGCATCGATCTGCAAATCGACGTACCGCCGGTGACCGCTATGGATATGGCCCTGCCTGCGCCTGCGGAAGGCTCGAAAGAGGTGGCGGCGCGCGTCATGGCGGCGCGTCAGCTTCAGGAAGACCGCGCCCGCAAACTGGGCCTGGCACCTGACAATGCGCTCAATGCCACCGCCTATGGCGCGGGACTGGAAGCCATCTGCGCACTCGATGAAGCGGGTAAGACCCTGCTCACCCAGGCGGCGCAAAAATCGGGCTTAAGCGCGCGCGGCTGGACGCGCACCCTGCGCCTGGCGCGCACCATCGCCGATCTCGAACAATCGGGGCCGGTCTTACGCCGCCACGTCGCCGAGGCACTGATCTACCGCAGGCAGGGCGCAGACACGACGGGCCATACACCTCATCTTAACGCAAACTTGGCGTGACCTTAACCTTTTTGCTCTAGGCTTAAACGATCAGAATGATACCCGACGGAAAAGCCGCCATGTCAAAAGCCTCAATGTCAAAAGTCTCCATGTCCACGCCGCTGAATACCGGCGCTCAAGAACATCTTTCGCCCGAAGCCCGGCTGAAGGCGCGCGAAGATTTTTTCCGCCTGATGAGCCATGAAATCCGTACACCCCTCAATGGCGTGATGGGCATGTTGTCGCTTTTGTCGCGCACGCCCCTGACGCCCGATCAGAACTCCTATCTGGCCACGGCGCGCGAGTCGGGCGAACATCTGCTCACCCTCGTCAATGATCTGCTCGACTATGCGCGCATCGATGCCGGACGCATTCAGCTCGAAACCAGCGAGGTGCGGCTCGAACCGCTGCTACAGAGCGTGGCCGAGCTGTTAGCGCCGCGCGCCCACGCCAATGGCATCGAAGTGGTCTGGGCGCTTGATCCGCGTCTCGACTATATCCACGCCGATGAAGGCCGCCTGCGCCAGATCCTGTTCAATCTGGCTGGCAATGCCATCAAATTCACCACGTCGGGCGGGGTGCTGATCCGCGTCGGCCTGACCGAAGATGGCCTTATCCGCTTCAGCGTGCGCGATACCGGCCCCGGCATTCCCGAAGAGGCGCGCGTGCGTATCTTTGAGGAATATGGTCAGGTCAAGATCAGCGACGCCACCCTCTATGGTGGTGCGGGTCTGGGTCTTGTGGTTGTCAAAAAGCTGGCCGAGGTCATGCAGGGCGAACTGACGCTGGACTCCGAAGTGGGCCGGGGCTCGTGTTTCGCCATCGAATTTTGCGCGCCTTACGGCCTGCGCAAAACGGCAGCACAGCATCGCCTGCCCCACGCCGTGACGCTGGTGACGCATAATACCATTCTGGCCGATGGCGCCGCCAGCCATCTGACGGCGGCGGATTGCCGGGTACGTATGCTGACAGATATTGAAGACTGTATCGATCCCCAGGCCATGCTCCTGTGCGACCGGGCGGCGGTGGCGGGGCCTGTGGCGGCACCTTCCGCCAACAGCCTGATCCTGCTGGCCGCCGAACAGCGCGACGAACTGGATGCCTGGCGCGACAAGGGCTGGGCCGGTTATCTGATCAAGCCCCTGCGCCGCACCTCGCTGCTCGAACGGCTCGAAGCCCTGCATAATGAAGCGCGTGATGCGGGGTCATCTCAGCAGGATGATGAGCGCATCGTCAGCGAGGCCGCGCCCGACAAGGCCGTCTTGCTGGTCGAGGATAATCCGGTCAATGCCCTGCTGGCGCAAATCCTGCTCCAGCGCGAAGGCTGCCGGGTCGAGCGCGCCTCGTCCGGCGAAGAAGCCATCGACATCCTGAAGGCGCGTAGTTTCGACATTATTTTCATGGATTTAGGCCTGCCGGGCGTCGATGGGCTGGGCGCCACGCGCGCCGTGCGGGCGCTCGGCATCCGCACCCCGATCATCGCGCTGACCGCCAATGCCTATGAAGAAGATCGCCGCGCCAGCCTGCACGCCGGGATGAATGATTTCCTGACCAAGCCGATTGAGCTGGTGGCGCTGAAGCACCGCCTGCAAACCTGGGCCGGAGACCACGCCGCCGCCAGATCGGCCTGATCGCATCTGGACAGCCGCCACGAAGCCACCTACCGTCCGCCACCAGTACGGAGGCGGACATGGTCGAAAGCAAGGCGGAAAGACGCGAAACCCTGAGGCGCAATCTGTGGCCGGCGGCGGTCATGCTGGCGCTCGGCTTCTCATCCGGCCTGCCCTATCTTTTGATCTATGACACGGCCAGCGTCTGGCTGCGTCAGGCCGGTGTGTCGCTGGCCGATATTGGCTATTTCTTCCTGTTCACCACCTTCAGCTATACGCTGAAATTCATGTGGGCACCGGTGATCGACCGTCTGAACCTGCCCTTCTTGACCCAAACCTTCGGCCATCGCCGAGGCTGGCTGTTGCTGATTCAGATTCTGCTGGTGGCGGGCCTGCTGGCTATTTCGACCAGCCACCCCGAACACGGCATTATCCTGATGGCCATTATCGCCTCTCTGACCGGCTTCGTGGCCGCCACCCAGGACATCGTGATGGATGCCTGGCGTATCGAGGCGGTCGAGGAAAAGCTGCAAGGCCTGATGGCGTCCTGCTATCAATGGGGTTATCGCATCGCCCTCATTCTGGCGGGCGTCCTGCCGCTGGTGCTGGCCGGGCCGCTCGGCTGGAACGCCGCCTATGCGATCATGGCCGGTTTCATGGCGGTCGGCATCGCCGCCGTTTTGCTGGCTCCACGCGAAAAGGCGCACACCATCCGCCCGATCCACATGGACGGCCTGCCATCGCAGCCCTGGCTGGAGGGGCTGGAATGGATGGCGCGCGGCGTGCTGATCGTGCTGGCCGCCATCATCATGGGCTGCGGCCTGACCGGCAATGTCGATGTGCTCGATTTTCTGCTCGGCCTCGTCGGCTTAAGCGCCCATGCTCAGGACGCCCTGAAAGCGGTATGGACGGCGAAGACCAGCGGTGTTTTCCTGCAAATTCCGGCTTTTCTGTTAGGCTTTGCCGTGCTGGGCGCCTGCTGCCTGCCCCTGCCCTGGGCCACCAGACCCGGCGCCTATTTCAAGGGCGCCTTCGTGGCGCCGGTGGCCGATTTTTTCAGCCGCTATGAAAACTGGGCGGCCTTCATCCTGTCCCTGATCCTCGTCTATCGCGTCAGCGAATTCATCCTCAATATCATGAACCCCTTCTATGTCGATCTCGGCTTCAGCCTCGACATGATTGCCGGGATGCGCAAGGTGTGGGGCGTGGCCATGTCGATGCTCGGCTTAGGCCTGGCGAGCTGGATCATTGCCCGCTTCGGCCTGATGAAATCGCTGGTCATCGGGGCTGTGGTCGGCCCGCTCAGCCATGCCGGTTTCATGTGGCTGGCCTGCGCCGGACATGATGTGAAGGTCTTCGCCATCGCCATGGCCCTGGACAATATCTCAGCCGGCATTTCCGGCACGGTGCTGATCGCCTATATGTCGTCCCTGACCTCTTCGGCCTTCACCGCCTCGCAATATGCGTTGTTTTCCAGCCTCTATTCGGTGCTGGGCAAGCTGGTGGCCTCGCAATCAGGCCGCATCGTCGAGGCTTCGGCCAAGGCCGCGCACCAGGGCGGCGTGGCGTCGCTGTTCACCGGCCTGATGGGGCATTTGAGCGCGGATTCCTACGTGCTGCCCGCCCTCAGGCTGGGCGTCAGCCCGGCGGCGCTGGGCGCAGGCTATTTCACCTTTTTCGCCTATACCATCGTGATCGGCTTCATTTCGATCCTGATGAGCGTCTGGCTTTATTTCAGGCGCAAACCCACAATACCGCCCGAAGATCAGGCGCGTGATGTGGCGCGCACATCATAGGCGGCAAAGGTCGCCATGGTCAGGATCTTGGTCACCGAATCCGACAACTGACAGATCTGCACCGGCTTCGACAGGCCCAGCAACAAGGGCCCGACCACGGTCGCGCCGCCTAAGGCTTCGACCAGCTTGGTCGAGATCGACGCCGACTGGATGGCGGGCATGACCAGCACATTGGCGGGCGCGGTCAGGCGCTGGAACGGATAGTTTTCCCAGCGTTCGGGATTAAGCGCCACATCGGGCGGCATCTCGCCCTCGAATTCAAAATCAACGCCGCGCTGTTCCAGCAGGGCCACGGCCTGCTTGACGCGCGCCGAACGTTCGCCCGACGGATTGCCGAAGGTCGAATAGCTCATAAAGGCGACGCGCGGTGTATGGCCCATCGCCCGCACCGCCATCGCGGCTTCCACGGCAATGTCGCCCAGTTCTTCCGGCGACGGCGTTTCGGCCACGGTGGTATCGGCGATAAAGACGGTACGCCCCTTGGCCAGCACCACCGACAGCCCCATAATGCGGCCATCGGGCGCAGGATCGACGACGCGCAGCACGTCGGTCAGGGCCTGATCGAAGGCGCGCGTCACGCCCGTCACCATGCCGTCGGCATGGCCCGACACCAGCATGGCGGCGGCAAACGAGTTGCGATCCTGATAGATCAGGCGATCAACATCGCGCTTCAGATAGCCGTGGCGTTGCAGGCGCGCATACAGCAGTTGCGAATAGGCGGCATTGCGGTGCGACAGCCGGGCATTGATGATCTCGATGCCCTCTTCTGCCGGATCGATACCGGCGGCGCGCATATTGGCCTCAACCAGATTGGCGCGGCCACACAGGATCGGCGTGCCCAGCCCTTGCAGCTTGAAGGCGTGGGCGGCGCGGATGACGCGAATGTCCTCGCCCTCGGCAAAGACGATGCGTTTCGGTTGGCGCGACCGCACCGACGAGGTGATCGATTGCAGGAAGCTGGCCGACGGATCAAGCCGCTGCTCCAGCCGCTTGCGATAGGCGTCCATGTCCTCGATGGGCTTACGCGCCACGCCTGTGTCCATAGCGGCCTGCGCCACGAAGGGCGGCACGTACCAGATCAGGCGCGGGTCGAAGGGCGAGGGAATGATATAGTCCTTGCCGAATTTGAGCTGGCGACCCTGATAGGCGGCGGCCACTTCATCGGGTACGTCTTCGCGGGCCAGTTGCGCCAGGGCGCGGGCGGCGGCAATCTTCATCTCGTCATTGACGCGCCGCGCCCGCACATCGAGCGCGCCCCGGAAGATATAGGGAAAGCACAGGACATTATTGACCTGATTAGGATAGTCCGAACGACCGGTGGCCACGATGGCGTCGGAGCGCACGCGCGCCACCTCTTCCGGCGCGATTTCCGGGTCGGGATTGGCCATGGCGAAGATGATCGGATTGGGCGCCATCGTGGCCACCATCTCAGGCGTCAGCACGCCCTTGGCCGACATGCCTAAGAAGACATCGGCGCCAACCATTGCTTCGGCCAAGGTGCGCTTCTGCGTATCGGTGACGTGCGCCGCCTTCCATTGGTCCATGTCGATGGTGCGGCCCTGATAGGCCACGCCGTGAATATCGACGACAACGGTGTTTTCCTTACGCACGCCCAGCGCTTTGACGAGCGACAGAGACGACAGCCCCGCCGCACCCGCGCCGCATAAGACCACCTTGATGTCTTCGATATGTTTGCCGGTCACTTCCAGCGCATTGATCAGGCCCGCCGCACAGATGATGGCCGTGCCGTGCTGGTCATCGTGGAAGACCGGAATATCGGCCATGTCCTGCAAGGCCGATTCGATGATGAAGCACTCAGGGCTTTTAATGTCTTCGAGATTGATGCCGCCGAAAGCGCCGGTAATGTTTTTCACCACGGTGATGAATTCGTCGGGGTCTTGCGTCTCGACCTCGATGTCGAACGAATCGATGTCGGCAAAGCGCTTGAACAGCACCGACTTGCCTTCCATCACCGGCTTGGAGGCCAGCGCTCCCAGATTGCCCAGCCCCAGAATCGCCGTGCCATTGGTGATCACCGCCACCATATTGCCTTTGGCCGTATAGTCATAGGCGGTTTCGGGGTTTTCCGCGATGCGCCGCACCGGCACGGCCACGCCCGGCGAATAGGCCAGCGCCAGATCGCGCTGCGTCGCCATCGGCTTGGTGGCCATGAGGGCGATCTTGCCCGGCTGCGGATACTGGTGAAGCTGAAGGGCTTCGTCGTCGCTGAAGGTCTGTTTTTCGCTGGACATTGGCTTGAACTCTTGTGCCCGGTCGGGACAAGCGACGGGCGGGCATTTGTATGATAATTATTGTCGTGTTTGTGGCGAGTCTTATAACAAGATCAATAGCTTATAAACCCACTAAATCTTACAAAACGTTTCTTTGATGCAGGTTTCAAAACACTGCCGTCCGCATAAGGCTGCGCCATAAGCGTTTGCGCCCGATTTGCACAGGTAAACGCAATTTACCGCACGCCCCTCTTTGCGGACGGATTAACACAGGTTAACGTGCCGATATGGATTCTGCTTCGCCAACGCCCGAAAAAGCCACCTTCGATCCCTCACTTGACCTTGAGGGTGCCACGCCCGTCATGGCCCAGTATCTGACGACCAAGGCGCAATATCCCGATGCGATCCTGTTTTTCCGCATGGGCGATTTTTACGAACTGTTTTTCGAGGACGCGGTCACGGCGGCCAGCGCCCTGTCACTGGCCCTGACCAAACGCGGCAAGTTCAAGGATCAGGATATTCCGCTGGCTGGCGTACCCGCCCACGCCGCCGATGCCTATATCGCCAAGCTGATCCGTCAGGGTTTTCGCGTCGCTGTCTGCGATCAGCTCGAAGACCCCGCCGAAGCCAAAAAGCGCGGCTCCAAGGCCGTGGTGCGGCGCGGCATTGTGCGCGTCGTCACCCCCGGCACGCTGACCGAAGATACGCTTCTGGAGGAAAAAGGCGCCAATCGGCTTGTCGCCATCAGTTCGCGCGGCGGGATGATGGCGCTGGCCATGGTCGAGCTGTCCACCGGCGAGGTCGAGGTGGCGGGCATCGAGGCCGATCAGCTCGGCGCGCAGCTTTCGGCCCTGCGGCCTTCGGAATGTCTGGTGGCCGACCGCATCCTGCAAGACGAAGATCTGTACGGCCTGATCAAGCTTTATGGCGGGGTGATCCAGCCACAGGCCCCCTCGCTCAGCGATCCAGCAGCGGGCGAGGCGCGTCTGTGCCGCCTGTATGGCGTCCAGACGCTCGATGGCTTCGGCGGCTTCGATGCGGCGGAAATCTCGGCGCTCGGTATGCTGGCCGCCTATATCGACCTGACCCAGGCGGGCAAAAGGCCGGTGCTGAAGCCTCCCGCGCGGGTGATTTCGCACAATTTCATGTCGATTGACGCCGCCACGCGCCATTCGCTGGAAATCGACCGCACCCAGAACGGTAAGCGCGATGGCAGCCTGATCTCGGTAATCGATGCCACCGTCACCTCCGGCGGCAGCCGCCTGTTGCAGGCGCGGCTGGCGCGGCCCCTGTTGCGCCCCGAAGATATAAATGCGCGCCTCGATACGGTGGCATGGCTGAAGGATCGCCGCGAGCTGCGCACAAACTTGCGCCAGCTCATGCGCGCCCTGTCGGATCAGGCGCGCGCCCTGTCGCGCCTGTCGCTGGGCCGGGGCGGGCCGCGCGACCTGACCATGATCCGCGACGCGCTCGATACCGGCGAAGCCCTGGCCTCATGCCTCAATGACGCCCGCCATGCGCCCGACAGTCAATTGAGCGGCGCACCCGCCGACATCGACGCCATGATCGCGGCCCTGACCCCCTCCCTGCCGGTGGGTGCCCTGCGCGACCGGCTGAGTCGCGCCCTGATCGACGAACCGCCGCTCGGTTTGCGCGAGGGCGGCTTCATCCGCCAGGGCTTCCATGACGGGCTTGATGAGGTGCGGTCTTTGCGCGACGACAGCCGCCAGATCGTTCTGGCGCTGGAGCAGAGGCTGGCCCGTGAAACCGGCATCGCCATCCGCATCAAGTTCAATAATGTGCTCGGCTATTTCATCGAGCTGTCGCAGAAACTGGCCGAACAGCTCATCGCGCAGGATAGCGAAAAACAGTTCATCCACCGCCAGTCGCTGGCCAGTCAGGTGCGCTTTGTCACCACCGAACTGGTCGATCTGGATGGCCGGATTCAACGCGCCGCCACGCAAGGTCTGGCGCTGGAGCAGGAACTGTTTGAAAGCCTGCGCGAAGAGGTGCGCCGTCACGCCGTCGAGATTCAGGCGGCGCACGACGCCATCTGTGCGCTCGATGTGGCCTGCGGCAATGCCCACTGGGCCGAGGATCAGGACGCGGCAAGGCCGGTCATCGACGATTCTACAAAACTAGAAATCTGTCGGGGCCGCCATCCGGTCGTCGCCGCCGCCCTGAAAGCCAAAGGCGCGCCGTTTACGCCCAATGATGTCGAGCTTGACGCCTCAGGCGAAACCGCCCCGCGCCTGTCGCTGGTGACCGGCCCCAACATGGCCGGTAAATCGACCTATCTACGGCAAAATGCGCTGCTGATCATCATGGCACAGGCGGGCCTGTTCGTACCGGCGCGTTCGATGCACTTAGGCGTCGTGGACCGTTTGTTTTCGCGCGTCGGCGCCGGTGATGATCTGGCGCAAGGACGCTCCACCTTCATGATGGAGATGGTTGAAACCGCCGCCATCCTCACCCAGGCCACCGAGCGTTCGTTTGTGGTGCTCGACGAGATCGGGCGCGGCACGGCCACCTATGATGGTCTGGCCATCGCCTGGGCCTGCACCGAACATCTGCATGATGTCACGAAGGCGCGCACCCTGTTCGCCACCCACTATCACGAACTATCCGACCTCGAACAGAGGCTGGGCCACGTCAGCAATCTGTCGATGACGGCGCACGAGCATCAGGGCGAGCTGATCTTTCTGCACGAGGCGCAAAAGGGGGCGGCGGATCGCTCCTATGGCGTGCAGGTGGCGCGTCTGGCCGGTATGCCCGGCCATGTGGTGGCGCGCGCCCATGATATTCTGCACCGGCTGGAAGCGGACAATCACACCGAGCTGCGGCTTGATGACCTGCCCCTGTTTTCGCAAACGCGCACGATGGTGCCTGTCCGCCACGAGCCGTCAAAGGCTGAAAAGCTTATAAAAGACCTGAATCCCGACGATTTAAGCCCGAAAGAGGCCCTTGAAATCATCTATAATTTACACAATCTGATTAAAGACGGGGGTTGAAGTTTTAAGCGTATCATGAGCGATCCCCTCCCCATGCTCACCGAACCCCATCTGCCCTCCCCGGTGGCCGTGGCGGCTGCCCCGGCTTACCGTATCGACGGCGCGCATCTGCGACAGGCCCTGACGAGCGCCTATGAAGAGTCGAACGGCGACACGCTCGACCTGCGCCAGCGTGCCGTCACCATTCTGAAAGGGGCCTGGGATGCGGCGCGCGCCGCGCTTTTCGAGCGGCTGGACGATCACAAGGGCGGCCAGTCAACGGCGCGCGCCCTGGCCCGTTGCGCCGATGACATCGTATCGGCCCTGTGGGACTTTACGCTCACCCATGTCTATCGCGCCCGCAACCCGACCGAAGGCGAACGCCTGACCCTGCTGGCCGTCGGCGGCTATGGCCGTGGCGAACTGGCCCCCTTTTCCGATCTCGACCTTTTGTTCCTGCGCGCCTGGAAAGAGACGCCGCACTCCGAATCGGTGATCGAATTCATCCTCTACGCCCTGTGGGATATGGGCCTGAAGGTGGGCCATTCTTCGCGCACGGTCGATGAAACCCTGAAATATGCCAGGGGCGACCACACCATCATGACGGCGATCTTAGAACATCGCCGCATCGCCGGTGACAAGGGACTGGCGCAGGAACTGGACGACAAGCTCAGCCGCGATAGCCTTAAATCCAGCACCTTCGATTTCGTCGCCGCCAAGCTGGAAGAGCGCGATCTGCGCCATGTCAAGTCCGGCACCACGCGCTTTGTGGTCGAGCCCAATATCAAGGAAGGCAAGGGGGGCTTGCGTGATCTGCACACCCTCTACTGGATCGCCAAATATATGTCGGGCGGCACCGCGAAGGGGGCGCTCGACCCGATCCTGACCGACAAGGAACGCGCCATTTTCAAACGCGCCTTCGACTTTTTGTGGAAGGTGCGCATCCTGATGCACATCGTGTCGGGGCGCGCCGAAGAACGTCTGTCGTTTGATCTTCAGCCGGAAATCGCCCGCCGCATGGGCTTTATCGACCGCGACGGCGAACCGAATGTCGAGCGTTTCATGCGCCGTTATTTCATCACCGCCAAGGAGGTGGGGGCGCTGACCCGCACCTTCTGCACCAAGCTGGAAACCCAGCAGGCCAAGCCGCTGGCCCGCCTGTCCGGCCTGATCCAGTCCGGGCTGATGAACCTGACGCGCGCCGATCATCCGGGTTTTGTCGTCACCAATGGCCGCCTCAATATCCAGTCGGCTGATGTTTTCAATGACTCGCCGGTCGCCATGTTTTTGCTGTTCAAGATGGCCGACCGGCTGGAGCTTGACCTGCATCCTGACGCCTTCACCGCCATTACGCGCAATCTCGATCTGATCACGCCGTCGCTGCGCCGCAATCCGAAAGCGGCGCGTTTGTTTCTCGATCTGCTGGTGCGCGGTAAAAACCCCTACCGAACCTTGAGCCTGATGGCCGAAACCGGGCTTCTCGGCCGCTATATCCCCGAATTCGGTCGTATCATCGCCCAGACCCAGTTCAATATGTACCACGCCTATACGGTGGACGAGCACACGCTGCGCGCCATCGACATCATCCACGGCGTCGATACGGGCCGCTACAAGGACGACCATCCGCTGTCCACATCGATCATGCCGCAACTGGTCGATAAGGAAAGCCTCTATCTGGCCATGCTGCTCCACGATACCGGCAAGGGCGGCGAGGACGGTCAGGAAATCGCCGGTGAACGCGCCGCGCGCAAGGCCTGTGCGCGGCTGGGGCTGGAAGACTGGAAAACCGATCAGGTGGCCTGGCTGGTGCGCCACCATCTGGTGTTCAGCGACTATGCCCAGAAACGCGACGTCTCCGACCCTGAAACCGTGGCGGCCTTTGCGCGCATCGTCGAAACGCCGGAGCGCCTGCGCCTGCTGCTGATCCTGACCGTGGCCGATATTCGCGCCGTCGGCCCCGGCGTGTGGAACGGCTGGAAGGGCCAGTTGATGCGCGAACTGTTCGCCGCCACTGAAAACGCCTTCCGCGGCGGACGCGGCCCCAATGCCGCCGCCAATGCTGCTGACAGCGTGCGCGAAGGCCTGAATGCCCGCGCCGCCCGCCGCCGCGCCACGTTGAGCGAAGACAATCCCGATATGACGGCCTGGCTGGAAACGATGGACGAAAGCTATCTGTTCGCCTTCACCACCGACGAGATCAAGGATCATGCGGCGCTTGTCTGGTCCACCTTCGATTCCGAACCGGCTGTGCGCTCGCGCATCGAAGACCAGCGCCACGCCACCGCCTTTTCGATTTCGGCAACCGACCGGCCCGGCCTGTTCGCCGATCTGTCGCGCGCCTTCGCCAATCTCGGCGGCAATGTGGTGGGGGCGCAGGTCTTCACCTCCAAGACCGGTCAGGCGCTCGATGTCTTCTATGTGCAGGATGCGCAGGGCGATCCGTTCGGCCATGATAATCCGGTGCGCATGAAGGAGGCCGAGGCGCAGCTTGAAGCCGCAGCGCTGGGTCATCTGCCTGCCGCCGTGCGCTGGTCGTCGCCGCTGGCCCAGCGCACGGCCGCCTTCGCCATCGCCCCCACCGTCGCCTTTGACGACGACGCCAATCCCGAAGCCACTATTCTCGAAGTGTCAGGCCGCGACCGCCCCGGCCTGCTGGCCGACATCGTGTCGGTCATTTCCAAAGCGCATCTCGACATTGCCTCGGCCCATATCGACTGTTATGGCGAGCGCGCCGTCGATGCCTTCTACATCACCGATCATTTCCGCAAGACACAGCTTTCCGGCAGCCAGAAGCAGGCGCTGAAAAAGGCTGTTCTGACCGTACTCGACCTGCCCGCCGTGGCTTCAAAGCGCAATCTGGCCCGCGCCCGCGCCTCAACGGCGCGTTAAGCTAGACTCGGTTTACGCATACCCTGAGT
The DNA here is from genome assembly GCF_030027245.1 of Asticcacaulis sp. EMRT-3. Lineage (NCBI taxonomy): Bacteria > Pseudomonadati > Pseudomonadota > Alphaproteobacteria > Caulobacterales > Caulobacteraceae > Asticcacaulis > Asticcacaulis carbonis. The sequence continues at coordinate 2,459,253 of NZ_JASERT010000001.1, read as the reverse complement.
TTCTGAGATAATTCGCACATTCTTGTTGAGAGAAGAGGTCGAGCAACTTGCCGATCCTGTTCCACAGTGTTTCGACCGTGCGTTCGGCGGCTTTTCGCAAGAGGGTTTTGAGCTTGGCGAAGACCTGTTCGATAGGGTTGAGATCAGGCGAGTAAGGCGGCAGGAACAGCAGGTGGACTTTGGCCTTGCGGAAGGCGCTTCGCACCGCCTTGCCTTTATGGCTTCCCAGATTGTCGAGGATAACAATGTCACCAGGTGAAAGCGTCGGGATCAAAACCTGCTCGACATAGGCTTTGAAGATGTCGCCATTGATGGCGCCATCGACGACGAAAGGTGCGTCGATGCGGTCGTGGCGCAAGGCGGCAAGGAAAGTGGTGGTTTTCCAGTGACCGAAGGGCGCTTTGGCCCGTAGCCGCCGACCTTTGCGGCATCGGCCGTGGGTGCGGGTCATGTTGGTCTTGGCCCAGGTTTCATCGATGAAGACAAGCCGCCTGGGATCAAGCCGGTTCTGATACTTGCGCCAACGTTCCCGTTTGCGCGCCACATCCGGCCGATCCTGCTCGCTGGGCAGCACGCTTTTTTTTGAAGCTGATCCCTTCTTCACGAAAGAAACGCGACAGCATACCGGTGTCCACCTTCACGCCGCGCTCGGCCAAAAGCTGGTCGCACAGCGCCTGTAAGGTAAGGTCAGCCACCTCGTCGATCCGGCGCAAAAGCCAGACACGTTCCGGCTTTACCTTCGAGGGACGGTGCCCGCCCGTGCCAGCAGGGCGACGGTCAGCCAAACGCTCATAACGCTGCAACCATTTAACAGCCGAAGCGTCACTCACGCCAAAATGCCGGGCGGCGGCACGCCGGCTCAAACCTTTATGCAAAACTGCGTTGATTACACGGTCACGCAAATCCTGAGAATAAGCCTTCGCCATCGGAACCGGCCTCCTAAATCCGGCCCCTATCTTGAATCATTATTCGACCGATTTGGGAATCCCCCGCGATTCAACCTAATCGCGGAACGCTCTAAAGAAGAACTTTCGCGCCGAATACCTGCTCGATAAAGCCCTGCATGGCGGCGATGGAGGCGGCCACCGCCACAGGATCATAGCGCATGACTATGCCCTTATTGTCTTCTTCGTCAAAGGCATGGGTGGCATTGAGTTCGAGCGTTTCCACCGGCAGGCCGTCTTCTTCAAGCCGCATGAAGACCTTGCGCGAATGGCGGATCGGCGTCAGGTGGTCCTTGCTGGCCAGAACCGCGAAGGTTTCCGGTTTGCGCACCCAGTTGTGCGATGAGCTGCGCGCCGGAAAATTGATATAGGGATAGACGAGGAAGAGGGCGCGCACCGCATCGGCCAGGCCTGCATCGGGATCGGCGATCTTGACCGCGCCGGGGCGCGTGAGCGGATCGGTCATCAGGTCCATGATCGCCCAGCCGCCGTGGCTGAAACCGGCCAGCATGACCTCGGAGATGCGGCCTTCCTGCTTTAGGCCCCACAAAACGCTCAACACATCGCCAGCGCGTTCATAACCCTGAAACACTGCCCCTGAACAGACCAGACTGACGGCGAAATTGCGATCCCAGCCGCGCGGGCCGAACGAATCGACGACAAGGGCGCGAATACCGGTTCTGGCGGCGGCTTCGGCATAATGGGTAACGTGTGGACGTAAGCCCCCGCAGCCGTGGAAAAAGACGATGACGGGGCGCGGCTTGTCATCATCAGGGCCATACCAGCGCATGAAGGGGGCCAGCCGGGCATAGCGCTGCGCCATCGTATCCATTGATCAGACCCCCTTAAGTCTCCGCCCCCAGAACCTCCGCTAAGAAGCCCGCAAAAGCGGCTTCGGTGGCAGTATGGCTGGGTCGATCATAGGCCATCAGCGGCCCGAAATGAAGCGCGGAATCCTCATCGAAACAATGGGTCGCCTCCATCACCTGCATCTCGACCGGCACGCCCTCGCTGCGCAGATGGTTAAGGATATGTTCGGCGTGGCTGTGGCCGGTCAGGAAGTCCTGCCGCGCCAGTATGGCCAGTGTCTTCGGGCGATGCACCCAGGCGTGGCTGTTACTGCGCGCCGGAAAATTGATATAGGGATAGACGAGAAACACACCCTTGACGCCCTGCATGGCTTCGGGCGTCGGGTCTTTCAGGCGCGCCTCGCCTTCGCGTGTCAGGCGCTCGGTCATCAGATCCATGATCGCCCAGCCGCCGTGACTCCAGCCGGCCACCACCAGACGGCCTGCATCGACCTCAGGCCTTTGCCCCAGCCCCCACAGGGCGGCCAGCACATCGCCGGAACGCTCATAGCCATGCAGGGCCAGCCCCGTGCAAACCAGATTCATCGCTGCCTGATGGTCCCAGCCGCGCGGCCCGAACGAATCAACGACATAGGCGCGATAGCCGAGCGCCGCCGCCTGCATGGCATAGGCATGAATATGCTCGCGCACGCCATTGCAGGCATGAAACAGCAAAACCGCCGGTCGCGGCTGGTCATCGTCAGGGCCATAGGCCCGGATGGCGGGCTCCAGCATCGAAAATCTGTGGGCAAGGCTATCGAGCACGCGCGCGCCTCTTGACTTAATATGTAACCGACACAATGTTAGTTACGGATTTAGTTCACACTCCCCTTGTGTGGATCAGAATTCGCCCGCCAAAGCCAGTCTTTCCTGTTGCAGCGCCTATTTAAGAAAGCTTTCCGTCATGACCCAGCCGCTTCGCCATTCCGATCTGCCTGTTCAGCCGCAATTCCTCGAACGCTGGTCGCCACGCGCTTTTCTGGATAAGCCGGTCAGCGAACGCGAACTCCTGACCGTGCTCGAAGCAGCGCGTTTCGCGCCGTCGGCCTCCAATCTCCAGCCGTGGCGCTTTATCTACGGGCTGAAGGGCGAGCCGGAATTTGCCACCCTGTTAAGCCTGCTCGTGCCGTTCAACGAAGGCTGGGCCAAGGATGCCGCCGCGCTTGTGTTCCTGACCTCAATCACCTCATTCGACGGCGAACGCCCGGTGCCGACCGGCAGCTTCGATACGGGCGCAGCGTGGATGTCTCTGGCCTTGCAGGCGCATAGCCAGGGCCTGATCACGCACGGCATGTATGGCATTGATTTCGAAAAGGCCCCGCTGGTGCTGGGCCTGCCCGATAATGTCAGGATCGAGGCCGCCGTCGCCATCGGTTATCGCGGCGATCCGCAAAGCCTGCCGGAAGGCTTGCGCGAACGCGAACTGCCGTCTGATCGTCAGCCCTTGTCCAGTCTCGTCTTCAAGGGCCATTACGGCGGCTGAGGGTGGGTTTAGGGAGCGCATCCACAGATACACACAGATGTTCGTGGGCGTTTCACGCTTTGAAGGAGAAAAACAGGATTTAACCACGCAAAACACGGATCATGGCCTTTGGCCATGACACAGATAAGAAAGAGAAATTGCTTGCCGCCATCCGGATTTCACTATCTCTCCGTGACGCCGCAAAGCGGCGATCCGTGGTTTCCGTGGTTTAAATCTTCTTTGCTTTTCAGCCTAAAACACTGCCTTAAGCCTTACCGGCTCACACCTTCATCGCAAAGCGCATCTCGCCCTTGAACAGGCGGCGCACGCCATCGGCGTCACGCAGGCCGACAATCGGCATCCGTCCGTCATAGAGGCTTTCCTCAATCAGGCCTGTGGCTTCGCACTGGTCGAGCGCATGGGCCAGCACCGTTGCATCCTGACCTTTCGCCACGCCGAAGGTGGGCATACGTGTCGTATAGTCGGGCTTGTCGGACTTGCCCAGCACATGGTCGATCAGTTTCTTGCGGCCGCGCGGGCCATTCAGCCGGTACAGCGCCGACATCAGCATCTGGGCGGCTTCGGTAATGTCCCTGACCGGCCCGCGTGACAAACAGGTATCGCAGGTGCGGCAGGCCTCACCGGCGTCTTCGCCGAAATAGCGCCGCACGGCCTGTTTACGGCAGTCATGGCCGAGAATGAAGGCGAAGAAATCACGCGCCTTCTGCTTTTGCACCTCCTGATCGGAAGCGCCCGCCTCTTCGCGCAAAGCCAGCCGCCTGACGGCCCAGCCGAGATCGCCGGAGCCATGAAAACAGATGCCGGACGCGGGCAGGCCGTCACGTCCGGCGCGGCCCACCTCCTGCCAGTAGGCCTCCATCGAGGATGGCGGATCGGCATGGATGACGAAGCGCACATCGGCCTTATTGATGCCCATGCCAAAGGCGATGGTGGCCACCATGATGCGCACCTCGCCCTTCATGAAGGCGGTCAGGTTGCGTTCGCGCACGGCGGGGGACAGTCCGGCATGATAGGCGGCGGTGACATGGCCCTCCCTGGCCAGGGCGATGGCCAGTTTTTCCGTGCCGTCGCGCGAGCCGCAATAGATGATGCCCGAAGTGTTTTTCTGGCGGCGTAATATGTCGGCGATAGCCTTGAGCACCGGGCCCTTGCGGCGCACGAAGCGCAGGGACAGGTTGGGGCGGTCGAAACCGGCCACGATCTCGACCGCATCAGGGATATTGAGCGCCGTCTTGATGTCGGCGCGGGTATGGGCGTCGGCGGTGGCGGTCAGGGCCAGTGTCGGCGTGCCGGGCAAAAGCGCCTTGAGCTGGCCCAGCGCGCGGTATTCCGGGCGGAAATCATGGCCCCACTGGCTGACGCAGTGCGCCTCGTCGATGGCGATTAGGCGCGGCTTCAGCTTGACCAGCCGGTCGAGGACAAAGCCCTGCATCAGGGCTTCGGGCGAGAGATAGAGCAGGTCAAGCGCGCCGGAACGGGCCTCGTCCCAGATTTGCGAGCGCGCCTCACCCGATTGTGATGAGTCAAAGCGTTCGGCGCGTACGCCACGGCTTTTCAGCGCCGCCACCTGATCGCTCATCAGGGCGATCAGTGGCGAAATGACCAGAACAAGACCTGACGGGCCATTTTTCGGCAGAAGGGCCGGTATCTGATAGCACAGGCTCTTGCCGCCGCCGGTCGGCAGAACGGCCAGCGTATCGCGCCCGGCCAGAACAGATTCCAGCACCTGCGCCTGTTTGCCGCGAAAATCGGCATAGCCGAAGACCCGGCGCAGAATCTCTTCCGCCGCCGCCATATCATGGCGGGCAGAGGCGTTGGCCGTCGGGATTTCGAGCAGATCGGGCATGTCCCTCTGCCCTAAGGCGCTTCGCCTGCGCTGTTAACCCTTATTTTGACCAAAAGAGACAGGTAATTCCAACTTGTAATTACAAGTTGGCAAGGCCGACTGGCCGCCCGAGCTTTTGCGAGGAGCCATGCGGCGCTTGAGCTGCTTAATATCTCAAATATCTTTCACGCGACACGGCTGCGCGGATTGGCTATAGAGGGCAGGTCGAGGCGCGACGCAAGAACCGGTCGCTGACGGTTCTGATATGAGGAAGACGCATGGCTAAAGGAAACGCTCCGCAGGGGGGCAAGGGCAGAGGCCGCCGCACACCGTTGCAGGCCCTGTTATATTGGGGCACGGTCATCACCATCTGGGTGGCGATTTTCGGGGTCGCCTTTCTGGGCTTCATGGCCATCGACCTGCCCGACACCTCGACGCTCGACAAGGTGAACAAGCAGCCGTCCATCACCTATCTCGACCGGTCGGGCGCGTTGATCGCCGTGCGCGGCTCGCAGGCCTCGGCGCCCGTCGATATTGATAAACTGCCCGATTATGTGCCTCTGGCCTTCGTGGCCGTCGAGGACAAGCGCTTCTTCACCCATCCGGGCTTTGACCCCATCGGCATGGCACGCGGCCTGATATACGACATCTTCCTCCGCAAGAAGGGCGGCAATCTGGCCGGTGGCTCCACCATCACCCAGCAGCTTGCGCGCAATCTGTTTCTGTCATCCAACCAGAATATCAAGCGCAAGGTGCAGGAGCTGATGCTGGCCGTCTGGCTGGAGCATAAATATACCAAGAAGCAGATTCTGGCGCTTTACCTCAACCGCGTCTATTTCGGCGCGGGCGCCTACGGCATCGAGGCCGCCTCGCAGCGCTATTTCAACAAGCCCGCCAAGGATTTGAGCATCGGCGAGGCCGCCATGCTGGCCGGGCTGATGAAGGCACCCAACTCCTATTCGCCGCTGTCGGATCAGGAACGCGCCGGCAAACGCGCCCTGATCGTGCTCAATGAAATGGTCGAAGCCAGGGTGATCACGCCCGAACAGCGCGATCAGGCCCTGCACACGCCGATCAATGTGTCGAAAACCCTCGCCTCGGCCCATGCGCAATATTTCGTTGACTGGCTCGACACCCAGATCCGCGGCCTGATCGATCCCAAGAATACCGACGATCTTATCGTTGAAACCACGCTCGACCTGCCGATCCAGACCGATGCCGAACGCGCTGTCCAGACGATTATGCCGGCTTACGCCAAAAGGGGCGTCGAACAGGCGGCGCTGGTGTCGGTGGATGGCGAGGGCCGCATCCGTGCCATGATCGGCGGCGTCTCCTATGCCGATTCGCAATATAACCGCGCCACGATGGCCAGGCGTCAGACCGGCTCGTCCTTCAAACCGTTCGTCTATCTGACAGCGATGGAGGCCGGTTACCAGCCCTCGACGCCGGTGGTGGACGAGCCCTTCACGCTCGGCACCTGGTCGCCGCAGAACTACGAAAGAAACTATTTGGGGCTGATTGATCTGCAAACGGCGCTCCAAGATTCGATCAATACGGTGGCGGCGCGTCTGGCCAATGATGTCGGTCAGAGTCGCGTCGCCGCCACTGCCCACCGCTTAGGCATTACCTCGCCGATCAATACCGATCCGGCGATGGCGCTCGGCACATCGGATGCGTCGCCGCTTGAGATGGCGCAAGCCTATGTCCCGTTTTCCAATGGCGGCTATCGCGCCGAAGCGCACGGCATTGTCCGCATCCGCACCACCACCGGCAAGGTGCTGTACCAGTACCGCGATCCGGCTGAGGATGGCGGGCGGGTGCGTGTGATCAATAATCCGCCACTGATGGAGATGAACCAGATGCTGCGCGCCGTCATGCATGGCGGCACCGGCACGGGCGCGGCCATTCCCGGCTATGACCTGGCCGGCAAGACCGGCACGACCAGCGATTTCCATGACGCCTGGTTCGATGGCTATACGGGCGGTTTCGTCACCGTAGTCTGGGTCGGCCGCGACGACAATACGGCCATGCGCGGCATCACCGGCGGCATGGCGCCCGCCGCCATCTGGAAAGCCTATATGACCTCGGCGCTCAAACGCATTCAGGTGTCGCCGATCCCCGATGGGCCGCCCGCCACGGGCACGCTCAATCCGGTGGCCGAGGATGCGCTGCGCGATCTGCTCGGTTCGCAAGCCGACGCGGTGCAGGCCTCACAGGCGGCGAATGATAATACGGACGAAAATGGTTTGCCGCCGGTGGTCACCATGCAGCCTATTCCCAATCCGGGCGACAATAGCAGTAATAAAACACCGCCTGCCAAGAACGCCGACCCGTCGCTCGACGACATCTTCTCGCAGGCCCAGAAGAAGGCGCAATGAGAAAAAGGCTCCGGTTCCGCCGGGGCCTTTTACATATAGCGAAACAGGCTGTGGCCCTGCTCCTTCAGCCATTGTCTAGCCTGACGGTAATCCCCGCCATAAAGCTCGCTTACCGTGGCCCAGAAGGCCGGGCTGTGATCGGGATGTTTCAGGTGGCCCACCTCGTGCGCCGCCAGATAGGTCAACACCTCATAGGGAGCCAGAATCACGCGCCAGCTATAGCGGATAGCCTTGCGCCCCGGTGTGCAGGAGCCCCAGCGCGCCTTGGCGTCGAACAGCGTCACCTTGACGCCGCTGACGCCCAGTTTGGCGGCATAGAGGTCGGTTTGCGTCTGGAAGGCTTTCAGCGCCTGCTGGCGCAGATAGCGTTCGATGCGCTTTGCATAGGTTTTGGCGTCACCACTCGACACCAGCCGCCAACCGCCGTCCACGTCCTGCACCGGGCGCGGCGTAATCACACCGGCGCTTTCCGCCAGCACGACGCTGTGCCCCTTGATGTCAAGGCGCAGACCGGGCGCGAAGCTCTGCACCGGTGGCGGTGCGCGACGGGTTTTCAAAATCCAGTCGTGACGGCTGCGTGCGAACGCCACGGCATCGCCGAGCAGGCGCGGGCGCGGCGCGGTGACCACCACCTCGCCGGTGCGGCTGTCGAGGCGCAGCGAAATGCGCCGGGCGCGCGGATTGACCTTCAGGCGCAGGTTATAATCGCCGCAATCGATCACCTGATCGGGCGCAAACCCCGCTCTGGGCTTGAAAATTTCGCTAAACGACCGCGTCATGGCGGGCGATGAAATCGCGGATGCGCGGATAGATTTCCTCGCGGAAACGGCGGCCATTGAAGACGCCGTAATGGCCCGCACCCTTCTGAACGTACAGTTCCTTCATGGTTTCCGGAATATTGGAACACATCTTATGCGCCGCCTGCGTCTGACCGACGCCGGAAATATCGTCCTTTTCGCCTTCGACCGTCATCAGGGCGATGTCGGTAATGGCGGCGGTATCGACCTTGCGGCCATGATGCACCAGCTCACCCTTGGGCAGGGCGAATTTCTGGAAGACCAGATCGATGGTTTGCAGATAGAATTCCTCGCTCAGATCGAGTACCGACAGATATTCGTCGTAGAATTCCAGATGCTTGGCCGCGCCATCGCCATCATTATCGACCAGCGAATTGAAATAGTCCCAATGGGCGTCGGTATGGCGCTCCTCGTTCATGCTCATGAAGGAATAGAGCTGCACAAAGCCCGGATAGACACGGCGGCCCACGCCCGGATAGGGCGGCGGCACGGTATGCACCATATTGGCGCGGAACCAGGCGAACGGTTTTTCCTGCGCCAGATCATTGGTGATGGTGGGATTGAAGCGCGCGTCGATCGGCGAGCCCATAAAGGTCATCGAAGCCGGACGCACCGGGTCTTTGTCTTCGGCCATCAGGCAGGCCGTGGCCAGAACGGGCGGGCCGGGCTGGCAAACGGCCACCACATGGACGCGCGAGCCGATGGCAGTCAGCATATCGCGGATCGTATCCATATAGGCGTAGAAATCGAACCGGCCTTCCAGCACGGGCACCTGACGGGCATTGGCCCAGTCAGTGATATAAACATCGTGATCGAGCAGAAATTCCTGCACCGTGCCGCGCAGAAGCGTGGCGTAGTGGCCCGATAACGGGGCCACGATCAGCACGGCGGGCTGGGTCTTGCGGATACCGGCGCGGCGCAGATCGGTGACATCGCGCTGGAAGCGCAGCAGCTTCACCCACGGGCTCGACCAGTCTTCGATAATGCGCACGCGAATATCGTGACCGCCGATATTGACCTGATCTATGCCCCATTCCGGCTTGTTATAGCGTTTGGTGACATTGGAAAACAGCTCGGCTGAGGCGTAGATATTGCGCCCCATCGCCGTATCAGCGGCCGGATTGAGCTTTGATCCCCAGAAATCACGGGTGAGTTGCGCCATAGCCCGGAAAGGGGCCGCTGTATAATAGGCGTATTCGTGCAGAGAATAGAGCATGAAGGCTTTGAACTCGGTTACCGTTAACAGTCAGGCTAACACTAACATGCGATAGCTGCCAATTGATTACGACAGGTTCAATTATATTGTGATGCAGCATAAACGGCCCGGCAAGCCGCCTTTGCCCATTTTATCGCCCCAGGGCCGCCTTTTGCAGCGCAAACAATTCGCCCGTGCCTTTCAGGGCCAGATCGAACAGGGTGTTGAATTCATGACGTGAAAAGCCGCGCTTTTCGCCCGTCGCCTGAATTTCGACCGCGTCGCCGGTGCCGGTAATGACGAAATTGGCGTCGGTGTCGGCGCTGGAATCCTCGTCATAATCGAGATCGAGCACCGGCGTATTTTCATAAATACCGCATGAAATCGCCGCCACCTGATCGATAATCGGCGAGGCGGCGATGAGTTTACCGCTCACCAGCTTGTCGCAGGCCTGTGACAGCGCCACCCAGGCACCGGTAATGGCGGCGGTGCGCGTGCCGCCATCGGCCTGCAAAACGTCGCAGTCGAGCGTAATCTGGCGTTCGCCCAGCGCCTTCAGATCAACCACGGCGCGCATCGAGCGGCCAATCAGGCGCTGGATTTCCTGCGTCCGGCCCGATTGCTTGCCGGCGGCGGCTTCACGGCGCGAGCGCGTATGGGTCGAGCGCGGCAACATGCCGTATTCCGCCGTCACCCAGCCCTGCCCCTTGCCCTTGAGAAACGACGGCACGCCCTGTTCGAGCGAGGCCGTCACCAGTACCTTGGTGTGGCCGAAGGTAACAAGGCACGAACCCTCGGCATAGCGGGTGACGCCCACCTCCAGACTGACGGCGCGCATCTGGTCGGGTTTGCGGCCCGACGGGCGCAAGGTCTTGAGCGCAGCCAGGCTACTTAAAGAATGGGTGTCAACGGACGGATCGGACGACATGAGAAGCTCCTGAAATATTCCCCTGCCTAACAGCTTGAGCCACTTAAGGGGAAGGATTATTATTCGGCGCTTGGCGAAGGGCGGACGCATTTGCTAGAGTTGGCGGCATATGAAACCACCGTCCTTCCCAACCAGCCTGCTCAATTCCGCCGCCTCTTTGAGCGAGATGGACGCGCGCGCCCGCGATATTTTCCGCCAGGTGGTCGAAACCTATCTCGAAACGGGCGAGCCGGTCGGATCGCGCACCGTCTCGAAGGGCGGGGTGCATCTGTCACCGGCCTCGATCCGCAACACCATGCAGGATCTGGCCCATCTCGGCCTGTTATCGGCGCCCCACACCTCATCGGGCCGCCTGCCCACCCATCAGGGTCTGCGCCTGTTCGTCGATGGCCTGTTAGAGATCGGCGACCTGCCCGAAAACGACAAGCGTGAGATCGAGGGTCGCTTAAGCGGGCGGGGCTTAAACTTCGATCAGGCCTTGCACGAGGCCAGCCATCTGTTGTCGGGTCTGGCGGGCGGGGCAGGCGTGGTGATGACGCCGTCTTTCGAGGCGGGTGTCAAACACGTCGAATTCATCGCGCTTGGTCAGGAACAGGCGCTGGCCGTGCTGGTCTTCAATGATGGCCGCGTCGAAAACCGCCTGATGGCCTTGCAGGCGGGCATGACGCCTTCCGTGCTGGCCGAGGCGTCAAATTATCTCAACAGCCATGTGCGCGGACGCACGCTATCGGAGGCGCGCGTCGAACTGAAGGCGGAGCTGGAGGTCGAGCGGCGCAAGCTCGATGAGGCCGCGGCCACCCTGATCGAAACCGGTCTGGCCGTCTGGTCGGGCGGCAATCCGGAAAAGCGCGCCCTGATCGTGCGTGGCCGCGCCAATCTGCTCGAAGCGACGCAAAGCCTTGACGATCTGGAGCGCGTGCGCTCCCTGTTTGAGGATCTCGAACAAAAAGAAGAGCTGATCGATCTTTTGGGCGATGTGACGGAAGCGCAGGGCGTAAGAATTTTCATCGGTGCCGAGTCGAAACTGTTTTCTTTATCGGGCTCGGCTGTTATTGCAGCGCCCTACATGGTGCAGCAACCCAAGACGGGTGCGGCGAAGGTGGTGGGCGCGATCGGCGTGATCGGGCCAGCCCGGTTGAATTACGCCCGCATTATCCCACTTGTGGACTACACAGCCCGGATTCTGGGTCGGCTGCTCGAATAGGCGCGGCGACCCGACATTCCGCGACAGAGATTTTGCCGCGACAGATATTTTGTAAGGACGACTGAGACGATGAGCGACACCCCTCCCGAAACCCCGGATATGGAACAGCCCGATCTGGAGCAAGACGCCGACGCCCTGCTCAATGCCGAGCTGGAAAAGCTGTCGGCTGAAAACGCCGCCCTCAAGGAACAGGCCCTGCGTTATGCCGCCGAGGCCGAAAACATCAAGCGCCGCGCCGAACGCGAAATGAACGATGCGCGCGCCTTCGCCATCCAGCGTTTCTCACGCGATCTTTTGGGCGTGGCCGATATTCTGCAACGCGCCCTGTCGTCGGCCCCGTCTGAAATCGCCGATCCGGCCTTCAAGAACTTCCTGGCCGGGATCGATATGACCGAAAAGGAACTGGCCGGGGCTTTTGAACGCAATGGCGTCAAGAAAATCGCGCCGATGAAGGGCGACAAGTTCGATCCGCACCTGCATCAGGCCGTCACCGAACAGCCGTCCGAGGATGTCGAAGGCGGCGGCGTGATTATGGTGATGCAGGCCGGTTATGAGCTGTTTGGCCGCGTTATCCGTCCGGCTATGGTGGCCGTGGCGGCGCGTAAAGTCGCCAGCGCCGCACCTCAGCCTAACGGCTACGCCCATGACGAAGAAGATACGGGCGAGAATATCGACACCAAGGCGTAAAGCCTTATCCAGAAAAAGCCTCTGCCCAGAAAAAGCCTCTGCTATGTGCGGAGGCTTTTTTATGCCGGTTTTGGCGCGGGCTCGATCAGCGTGTTGAGCGTCAGCCGCCCGCTCAGCGGATCGTCGGTCAGGGTCGAAGCCTCCAGCAGGCCGGAATGCAGGCTGGTGCTGCGATAGAGGATCAGGCGGTTATAGACGCAATCCACACTGTCGATCATCTCGTAATGAGCGCTGTGCGGCCCGGCATAGCCGGTGGGCGGCAGGACTTGCAGCTCGGCGCGCATGGCAGCCTCATAGGCGCTGAAACGCGCTTCGTCGATATATTCATGGCCGGTCGCGGCATGACGAAAAAAGGCCGTGCCGCCTTGTGGTGCGTCTGGCCGGTCATGGCAAAGATAGTGCACCATAGCGATCATAAAGGGGTTGTTGGAATCGTGGTGCGGCACCTTTTGCACGGGCTGCAAATCGACAGGGCTGGCCTGAGCCAGAGCGAAAAAGCTGGAAGCGCGCAAAGCTATATCGGCGGGGATGCCGAACACCTGATCGAGCAGGGGGCGTAAAACCCGGCTTAAGTTTTGCGTATAGATGGGCGGCGACGGCGCATGACGGCCCGGATAGAGGGTTTGGGGCGCGCGAAAAGGGGCGTGAGCGGCCAGCGCCACCATGTCGCCGGGCGCGCTCAGGGCATGATCGATCACCACCAGAGGCTGGCGCTCATGGCCAAGGACGCGGATCTTGACATCGGCGCGCGGATTAAGGCTGAGATCGGGCGAAACTTCCATCGGCCCTGCATAATATGAATTGGCCACGATATGAATGGCCCAATATGAATTACGACCTGACAAAACCGTAAACCCAGGCCGGAAATGGCCGTGCCGACTGGTATAAAACCTTAAAAAAGTTGCGACCATTACAAAAACATGCCTTGAAGGGCACGACTCGTTTCCCATATCCGTGACAGCTTTCGGGCCTCCGGTGCGGATCACAACACGCCGGGGCTTGAAAATTCCCGCAACTTCATCTTAACGGGGATGGATAATCGCGGCGCTTGATCCTAAAAGGCCGCCTGCAAGATTATTCATTCGCCTCAACGGAGCAGATTTAAGAATCATGGCTAAAATCATCGGCATCGACTTAGGCACCACCAATTCGTGCGTCGCCGTTATGGACGGCAAGAACCCCAAGGTCATCGAAAACGCCGAGGGCGTGCGCACCACGCCGTCCGTGGTGGCCATTGTGGACGATTCAGAACGTCTGGTCGGCCAGCCTGCCAAGCGTCAGGCCGTCACCAACCCGTCCAACACCTTCTTCGCCATCAAGCGCCTGATCGGCCGCAACTTTACCGACCCGATGGTGCAGAAGGACAAGGGCATGGTGCCCTACGACATCGCCAAGGGCCCCAATGGCGACGCTTGGGTCAAGGCCCACGGCAAGGACTATTCACCGCAGCAGATCTCGGCCTTCATCCTGATGAAGCTGAAGGAAGACGCCGAAGCCTATCTTGGCGAAACCGTCACCCAGGCCGTCATCACGGTTCCGGCCTATTTCAACGACGCCCAGCGTCAGGCCACCAAGGACGCTGGCAAGATCGCCGGCCTCGAAGTGCTGCGCATCATCAATGAGCCGACCGCCGCGGCTCTGGCCTATGGCCTCGATAAGGACAATAACAAGAAGATCGCGGTTTACGATCTCGGCGGCGGCACGTTCGACGTGTCGGTGCTCGAAATCGGCGACGGCGTCTTTGAAGTGAAATCGACCAATGGCGACACCTTCTTAGGTGGTGAAGATTTCGACATGCGCATCGTCGATTATCTGGCGGATGAGTTCAAGAAGGAAAACGGCGTCGATCTGCGCACCGACAAGCTGGCCCTGCAACGCCTGAAGGAAGAGGCGGAAAAGGCCAAGAAGGAATTGTCCACCGTCGCGCAATACGACCTGAACCTGCCGTTTATCTCGATGAACGCTTCGGGCCCGCTGCACCTCAACCTCAAACTGACCCGCGCCAAGCTGGAAAGCCTCGTTGAAGACCTGATCCAGAAGACGGTCGGCCCCTGCCAGCAGGCGCTGAAAGATGCAGGCCTCAAGGCTTCGGACATCGACGAAGTGGTGCTGGTGGGCGGCATGACCCGTATGCCCAAGGTGGTGGAAGCGGTGAAAAACTTCTTCGGCCGCGAACCGCACAAGGGCGTCAACCCGGATGAAGTGGTGGCACTCGGCGCGGCTATTCAGGCCGGTGTTCTGCAAGGCGATGTCAAGGACGTGCTGCTGCTCGATGTCACCCCGCTGACGCTGGGCATTGAGACGCTGGGCGGCGTGTTCACCCCGCTGATCGAACGCAACACCACCATCCCGACCAAGAAGTCGCAGACCTTCTCGACCGCCGACGACAACCAGTCGGCTGTGACGATCCGCGTCTTCCAGGGCGAACGCCCGATGGCCGCCGACAACAAGACGCTGGGCCAGTTCGATCTGGTCGGTATCCCGCCCGCACCGCGCGGCGTGCCGCAGATTGAGGTCACGTTCGACATCGACGCCAACGGCATTGTGCAGGTTCACGCCAAGGACAAGGCCACCAACAAGGAACACTCGATCCGCATTCAGGCCAATGGCGGCCTGTCGGATGCCGACATCGAGGAGATGATCAAGACCGCCGAAGCCAATAAGGGCGAGGACGAAAAGCGCAAAGTCCTGATCGAAGCCCGCAATCAGGCCGACGCCCTGATCCATTCCACCGAAAAATCGCTGAAGGAATTCGGCGACAAGGTATCGGCGGACGACAAGACGGCGATTGAAACCGCTCTGGCCGATCTGAAAACAGCCAGGGACGGCGAAGACGCCGACGACATCAAGGCGAAATCGCAGACCCTGATTCAGGCTTCGATGAAACTCGGTGAAGCCATGTATGGCCAGCCCGGCGCTGAAGGTGCGGCGACGGAAGCCGAAACCCCGGACGACGGCGTGGTTGATGCCGAGTTCGAGGAAGTTGACGACGACAAGAAGGGCGCTTAAGGGCGATCTGTCATGAACACGCGCGGTATTTTCGTTATGGGCGCGCTGTTCGCTGAAAAGATGCGGATGGCGGCGGGGTTTGACTCCTCGTCGCCATCGCGGCACAAACTGTATTCCAGACACACGAACAGGGCCGCAAGGCTGACACCGCCTGCGAAAGCTGCGGCGTTTCATTCTGTGTGGCGGGTATCGGGGCAAGGTAAATGAGCAAGCGTTGTTATTACGAAGTGCTGGAAGTCGAGCGCGGTTGCGACGACGGGGTGCTGAAATCCGCCTTCCGCAAGAAGGCCATGCTGCACCACCCCGACCGCAATCAGGGTGACGCCGAGGCCGAGGCGCGCTTCAAAGAGGTCAATGAGGCCTATAGCGTGCTGTCGGACGCACAGAAACGCGCCGCCTATGACCGTTTCGGCCACGCCGGAGTCAATGGCAGCCAGGGCGGCGGCCAGGGTGGCTTTGGCGGCGGTTTCGCCGGCGGGGCCGGTTTCTCGAACGTCGAGGACATCTTCTCCGAAATGTTCGGCGACATCTTTGGCCAGCAGGGCCAGAGGCGCGGTGGCCCGCAAAGCCCGCAGCGCGGCCCCGATGTGCGCTTCGATTACGAAATTACGCTGGAGCAGGCCTATAAGGGGGCGGAGATCGAGATCACCGTACCCACCACCATGACCTGCGAAACCTGTTCGGGCAGCGGGGCCAAGGCCGGTTCGCGCCCGCAAACCTGCCAGACCTGCGCCGGTCATGGCCGCGTGCGCACCTCGAACGGCTTTTTCGCCGTCGAGCGCGCCTGCCCGACCTGCGGCGGCCAGGGCCAGACGATCAAAGAGCCCTGCGCCACCTGCCACGGCCACGGTCAGGTGCGTCACGACAAGGATCTGAAGGTGCGCATCCCGGCGGGAGTCGATGACGGCGCGCGCATCCTGCTGAAGGGCGAGGGTCAGGCCGGTTTCAAAGGCGGGCCCAAGGGCGATCTCTATATTTTCCTCAGCGTCACCGAACACGACCTGTTTGAGCGCGACGGGCTTGATCTGCACTGTTCGATTCCCGTGCCGATGGCCACGGCGGTCTTAGGCGGTGTGCTCGATGTGCCGTGTCTGATGGGCGGCGAAAACTGCGATGGCCAGTGCAAGCTGGAGGTCGCCATCCCCGAAGGCGCGCAGACCGGCCACAAGGTCAAGCTGAAGGGCCGCGGTATGCCGGGGCTCAATTCGCGCGCCAAGGGTGATCTGATCGTCGAGCTGTTCATCGAGACGCCGAAAAATCTCAATGCCCGCCAGAAAGAGCTGATGAAGGAATTTTCGGCGATTTCGGAAGCGCAGTCCTATAGTCAGTCGCAGGGTTTTGTGCATCGCGCCCGCCGCTTCTGGGACGACATCACCGGCACGGCGGCGCAATAGACGGGGCTGGATTGCCATCAAGCTGATGTGTTGACGCCAGCCCCGCCAGCCCCTATCCAGACAGGCCGTATCTTTCTGCCGGAGCAAGCCGCATGTCCGCCATCCGTTTCGCCATCAATGGTTCCAAGGGCCGCATGGGTCAGGCCGTGGCGCGCGTGCTCGATGCAGGCGGCCATACGGTCACGGCGCGCTTCGACAAGGGGGATGAGATCGACCTGACCGCTGCCGATGTCGTGATCGATTTCTCGACGCCGGAGGCCTCGCTCAGCCTGCTCGAAGCCTGCGCCGCCGAGGCCCTGGCGCGCCCCAAGCCGCTGGTGCAGGTGATCGGCTCCACCGGTTTTACGTCCGAACAGGTCGATAAGCTGGCTCTTTTTGCTGATCAGGTGGTGATCATCCGGTCAGGCAATTTCTCGCTTGGCGTCAATCTGCTGGCGGGTCTGGCCCGTCAGGCGGCGGCGCGGTTGGGAGCCGAAGACTGGGACATTGAAATCTTCGAAGCCCACCACAGGCGCAAGGTGGATGCGCCTTCGGGCACGGCCCTGATGCTGGGCGAGGCGGCAGCAACCGGACGCGGCGTCGATCTCGATGCGGTGAAGGTGTCGGCGCGCGACGGCATAACCGGTGCGCGCGAAAGCGGCACGATCGGCTTTTCGGTGGTGCGCGCAGGCGGCATTGTCGGTGAACACGCCGCCATCTTCGCTTCGGAAGACGAGATCATCACCCTGTCGCATTCGGCGCGCGACCGCAGCCTGTTTGCGCGCGGCGCGGTGCAGGCGGCTTTGTGGGGCAGCCGCCAGAAGCCCGGCATCTATGATATGCAGGACGTGCTCGGCTTCTGATCAGCGCCCGGTCGAGCCGAAGCCGCCTTCGCCGCGCACCGTCTGTTCGAGGCTGTCTGACGCCTGCCAGACGATGCGGGCGTGGCGCGCCACCACCATCTGGGCAATACGGTCGCCGCGACGGATGATGAAGTCTTCGCTGCCCAGATTGATCAGGATGACGCCAACCTCGCCGCGATAATCGCTGTCGATCGTGCCCGGCGTATTGAGGCAGGTAATGCCGAATTTGAGCGCTAAGCCCGAACGCGGGCGCACCTGCACCTCAAAACCCTGCGGCACGGCCATTTTCAGACCGGTCGGCACCAGGGCGCGGCCCATTGGTTTCAGCACAAGCTCGTCACCTTCCGCAATGGCGGCGCGCAGATCAAGGCCCGCCGAGCCGTCGGTTTCGTAAGCGGGCAGGGCCAGACCGGCAGCGTGCGGCAATTGCACGACAAAGGCGGTGGTTTCGGAAGCGGTATGGGCATTCATGGTCGGGTGGCCTTCAAAAGTTAACAAAAGCTTAATGGCACGATTCCGACCTGATCCCCACCCCTCCAGCTCAGACGCCATCTCTTTCGTTTAATCGTCTGTGGATATATCCGACCAGAAAATCGGCGATCTCGGCCTTGGTGCTGCCGGGGATGGGCGTAAAGCCGTCGAGATCGACCAGCGTGGCCTGATTGTGCGCCGAACCGAACACGCCTTCCGACGCATTGCCGGGCGACACATCATTGGCGATGATGGCGTCGCAGCCTTTGGAGGCTAGCTTGGCCTTGGCGTAGGTTTCCAGCGCTTCGGTCTCGGCGGCGAAGCCGATGACGAGGCGTGGGCGCAGCTCCAGATGCTTCGACACGCTCTCCAGAATGTCGGGATTCTTGACGAGGGTGAGGGTCAGCCTGTCCTCGGCGCTCTTCTTCTGCTTTTCGGCGGCGGGCGCTTCAGCGCGCCAGTCGGCCACCGCCGCCACGCCGATAAAGACGTCGCACGGCAGGGCGGCATGAACCGCTCCATACATGGCCTGCGCCGTCTCGACATCGATGCGTTCCACGCCCTCCGGCGTCGCCAAAGCCACGGGGCCGGAGACGAGTGTGACCTGCGCCCCGGCCCGCGCCAGCTTTTCGGCGATCAGATAGCCCTGTTTGCCCGACGAACGGTTGGTCAGGCCGCGCACCGGATCGAGCGGCTCAAAAGTCGGCCCCGCCGTGACGACGATGCGCTGGCCGGTCAGCGGCTTCGGCGCGGTGTCGAGGGCGTTTGCGATGGCTGTGACAATGGCCTGCGGCTCGCTCATCCGGCCCGGGCCAAATTCGCCGCACGCCATTTCGCCGTCATCGGGGCCGCAAAAGCCCACGCCATCGGCCATCAGGGTAGCCAGATTGCGCTGCGTAGCCGGGTGGTTCCACATGCGCACATTCATGGCGGGCGCCATCAGAACCGGCTTGTCGGTGGCCAGCAGGAGCGTGGTGGCGAGATCATCGGCCTGACCGGTGGCCAGCTTCGCCATCAGATGGGCGGTGGCCGGGGCCACCACCACCAGATCGGCCTGACGCGACAGGATGATATGGCCCATCTCGGTTTCGTCGGTCAGGTCGAACAGGTCGCTATACACCTTGTCACCAGAAAGGGCGGCGGCGGAGAGTGGCGTCACAAATTCATGCGCCGCTTTTGTCAGCACCACGCGCACGGCATGACCGGCCTTTTTCAACAGGCGGATCAATTCCAGCGACTTATAGGCGGCAATACCACCGCCGATGATCAGCAGAATACGCTTTTGTGGGGGCTGATGATCCATGCGGCTGGCCTTTTCCTGTTGGCGGGCTTGTGCCATAGGTGGGGGGCTGAGGGCAAGCTGCAAGGGGAAACGGGTGAGGCGGTGGATTCAGGTCATGATCGTGATGAGCCTGCTTTTAGCGGGCTGCGATGCCGGGCCTTCAGCCGTGGTGCAGGATGGTCAGGGTCAGGCCCCGGCACAAAAGCCTGAGACGAAAAAGCCGGTCTGGGCCGCCGCAGCTTCGGACGGAACCGAAGAGGCCTCGATGGCCGTGATCGATGCGCCTGATGCCCCAGCCGTGGCCGTCGATCCGCCGAAAATGGGCCAGCCCCTGCCGCTGCCGCTGCCGGACGGTGCGCGCGCCGCCATCACCACCAGCCATTATGGCGACTGGCCCCTGTGGTCGCAGAGCCGCCAATATTCCGCCGATAATAATGCCCATTATCAATATGCCCATCACGGCGCGGAAATCGGCGCGACATCCTATGGCGATTTTCTGGCCCGGGTGCATGGCTTTATCCACCATCCACCAGCGGGCACGGAAACCCTGAAGCGCCGCAATGGCGATACGTTGTTGTATAATGCGCAGGACAATATCTTCGCGGTGATGACGAAGGATGGCGCACCGCGCAAGCTCTACCGCCCGCCCGAAGGGGCCGGGTACTGGGCGCAGCAAAAACAGATCGAAGCGGCGGGCGGCAACGGTTAAGGGGCCGGGAGTTCTGTGCTTTTGTTGCAAAGCACGCGCTTCCATACTGCATCTTTATTGCGCCTCCTGCATGGTCATCATCTCTTACACGAATTTCATTCTGCAAAGCTGACGGCCAGATAAGGGCAATTCCTGTGGATTGCGCGGAAGATCGGGCCGCGCCTGAAGCGCGATGATATTGCGGTGCGACAGTGTATATAGCGGAGATCGGATATGTTGCAGGCCAATAGTTTTGAAGTGGCGCATGAAGACGTCAGCCTGCGCGATATTTCCGGGCTTTTACCCCCGCCAGAGGTCAAGACCTGCATCAAAAGACCCGCCATAATCGGCAATTTCCCGCCGCGCCAGTGCGGCCTGGCTACTTTTACGCGCGACATGTACTCGTGTCTGAGCGCCGCTCTGCCCAAGGCCCACTGGAATGTCATCGCCATCAATGATCCGGGCGCAGCCTACGCCTATCCCGATGATGTGACCCATCAATTGCCGCAGAACGACGCCCAGGCTTATCGGGCGCTGGCCGACACGCTGAACAGCGACGGCACCGACATTCTGTTCGTCCAGCACGAATTCGGCATCTATGGCGGCCCTTCGGGTGCCTATCTGATCGGGCTGCTGGAGCGGCTGTCCATGCCCATCATCACCACCTTGCACACCATTCTCGAAAACCCGAACCCCGAACAGCGTCGCGTGATGCGCGAACTGATCCGCCTGTCCGCCACCCTGGTGACGATGGCGGAAAAGGGCGCGGAAATCCTGCGCCGCATCTATGGCGTGCCGTCCAGCCAGATCAGCGTGGTGCCGCACGGCGCGCCCTCGCGCCCGATTCACGACACGGATGACTTCAAGGATCGCCTCAATCTGTCGGGCCGCAAGACCCTGACCACCTTTGGCCTTTTGTCGCCCAATAAGGGCATCGAAACCATTATTGCCGCCCTGCCCGAACTGATCAAGACCTGCCCGGAGATCGTCTATCTCGTCATCGGCGTCACCCATCCCCACCTGATCCGCGCCGAGGGTGAAGCTTACCGCGACAAGTTGAAAGTCATGGCGCGCGAACTGGGCGTGTCCGGTCATGTCCGCTTCATCAACCGCTTCATCAACGACAATGACCTGATCGACATTCTTCAGGCCAGCGACGTTTACGTCACCCCCTATCTGACCGAAACCCAGATTACGTCGGGAACGCTGGCCTATGCCCTGGCGCTGGGCCGCCCGGTCGTTTCCACCCCCTACTGGCACGCCAAAGAAGCGCTGGCCGATGGCGTCGGCATCCTGTGCCCGTTCGGCGATACCGAGGCCTTCACCACCGCCATTGCCCGCCTGATGTCGTCGGACAAGATTCGCGCCGCCATGACGAAGCGCGCCTATGAGGCGGCGCGGCCATCGCGCTGGTCGGCTGTGGCCCAGGCCTATGTGGCGCGCGCCGAAGCCGCCATCCTGACACCGCGCGTGACGCATGAGGCCCTTCCGGAAGCCTTGAAAACCGCGCCTTCATGGGCGGCCATCGCCCGGATGAGCGATGATTGCGGCATCTTCCAGCATGGCAAGTACCGCCTGCCCGACCGCCAGCACGGCTATTGCGCCGATGACAATGCCCGCGCCCTGTCATGGGTGGCGCGCGCCTCGCATCTGGCCCCCCTGACCCCCGATCAGACCGCGCTGGCCTATCGCTACGCCGCCTTTATGAACCATGCCTGGAATCCTGACGGGCGCTTTCGCAACTTCATGTCGTATGGCCGCCAGTGGCTCGATGATGGCGGCTCCGACGATTGCTGCGCCCGCTCGTATGAATCCCTGGTCGATGTGGCGCGTTCCAACCTGCCCGCCGATCTGCGCCAGTGGGCCACGGAACTGGGCAGCCGCGTCATCGTCCATGCCGCTGCATGGCCTTCGCTGCGGGCGCGCGCCGTCATGATCAAGGCGCTGGCGCGCAGCTTCGGCGTTATTGGTGACGGCCAGTTTATCCAGGCCACGGCGCGCGACCTGTGCCTGAGCCTGCACGGCAGCCTGAAGGCGCACGCCGGCGGTCAGAAGGTGTGGTTCGATGAGAGCCTGTCCTATGATAATGGCCGCCTCAGCGAAGGCCTGATCATCGGCGGTCATTTCCTGGCCGAGGCTGATATGATCTCCGACGGGCTGGCCAGCCTGCATTATCTGATGACGCGCCAGACCGCGCCGGACGGCTGTTTCCTGCCGGTGCCGACCTCGCATTTCTGTGAAGATGGTCAGGCGCATCCGATCTACGACCAGCAGCCGCTGGAGGTGCTGGCCACGATCGACGCCTGTCTGAGCGCGGCGCGCCTCACCGGCGATCTCCACTGGAAAGACGAGGCCATCCGCGCCTTTAACTGGTTTCTTGGCGACAATACGCAGGGCCTGTCCTTGCTTGATGGCGAAGGCGGCTGTTATGATGGCCTGACGCCGCATGGCTGCAACGAGAATCAAGGCGCCGAATCCCTGCTCGCCTATCCCCTGAGCTGGGCCGCTTTAAAAAAAGACCTTCTGTAAAGAGACCGTATGAACTTAACCATGTCCGATTCCAAAAGCGATGGCGCCTTACGCAGGCTGACGCCGATGCAGATCAGCCCTGTCATGCTGCGCGCCAATGCTGACCGCGTGGTTATCCTGCCCTTTTCGATCTCGATCAATCCGCGTGACAGCGCGATGGGGGCCATGTCGCGTGTCAACCGCGTCTGTCAGGCCATTGCCGCCATGAGCGCCGATCAGGTGCGCGACGAGCTGGAAATGGTCAACCGCGACTTCACCGGCCGTCACTGGCAGACGCGCGGCATCTTTCTGGAGCGCTTCCGCCAGATCAAGGAGATGAATGGCGGGCTGGAAGGTCTGGACGAAGACCATATGGCGCTGGTCGGTGCCTATTTCTGCCATGAATACAGCTATCAGGCAGCGGCTGTGATGAATCCCAGCGTCGTGCCGCACCCCGATCAGACAGGGGCCAATGGCGGCACCAACTTCATCATGTCCACGCGCACGGTGGGCGAGGGCCATATCTCGACCATCTCGTTCCGCGAAGGCACCTTCCACAAAGACGGCACCATTGTGCTGAAGCCGGAAGCCGACTATGCCGTGGCCGCCAAGCCCGCCCATCATGCACCGCTCGACGGGGCGGTGACCGTGCAGGGCCATCAGGCCTGTCCGATCAGCGAAACCGTGCTGTTTCCGGTGACGCGCGCCCAGACCAACGGGTTGGAAGACCTGCGCATGGTGATGTTTCGTGATGAGGTGGGTGCCACCAGTTTCATGGGCACCTATACCGCCTATAATGGCCGCGAAATCGCCTGCGAATGCTTTGAAACCAGCGATTTCCGCAGTTTCCGCCTGACCCCGTTCGTGGGCGCGGCCTCGCAGCACAAGGGGCTGGCCTTTTTCCCGCGCAAGCTCAATGACCGCTGGGCGGCTATCGGCAGGCTCGATCACGAGAGCATTTTTTACCTTGAAAGCGACGACAAATATAGCTGGAACAATGGCGAGCGCCTGATGGGGCCGGAGGAGCCGTGGGAACTGATCCAGCTCGGCAATTGCGGCTCGCCGATCGAGCTGGACGAGGGCTGGCTGGTGCTGACCCACGGCGTCGGCGCGGTGCGGCGCTATTCGCTGGGCGCGGCCCTGCTCGACAAGGACAATCCGCGCATTGTGCTGGCGCGTTCGAAAGAGCCTTTGCTGTCGCCTTCGGAAGACAACCGCGAAGGCTATGTGCCCAATGTCATCTATACCTGCGGGGCCATGCGCTGCGGCGAATGGATCTTCATGCCCTATGGCGTGGCCGATTCGAGCATCCATTTCGCCTCGATCAGGATCAGCGACCTGCTGGCCCATCTCGGCGTCACGCCCGCCGCGAAAACCTGAGGCCGTTTTAGCGGTATTGTAACCGCTGGCCGCTAGTCTGGCGGCCATGTTTGAACGCGCGCCAGCCCCCACACCGGAAAGCCAGACGGCCAGACCCGCTGGTGTCTGGTCGTTCGTCGATCCCCGCACTGTCAGCGTGGCGGTGATTTTTCTGGCCGTGCTGATCCGGGTGTTCGCGCCACTGGACGCCGATATTGACTGGCTGATGAGTGTCTGCCGCGCTGTTTTGTCAGGTAAGCGGTTGTATGTTGACATCGTCGAAACCAATCCGCCGATGGCCATTTTTATCTACATGCCGGCGGCGGTTATCGAAAAACTGACCCACCTCCCCGCCGAAGCTGTCTTCACGGCCATGATGCTGGTGGGCGGTAGCGGTGCCGCGTGGGTACTGAGCATCTGCGCCCGCCGCGCCGGTGAGACGACGGCATGGTTGTTGCCGGTCATGCTGATGGTTTTGCTGGTCGCGCCTCTGGAGGCCTTTGGTCAAAGAGAGCATGTTGCCCTACTCCTGCTGACGCCGATTCTGGGCGTTGCCATGCTGCGCATGGCCCGCCAAACTGTACCGGTCTGGCTGATCCTGATCGCCGGTCTGGGCGCGGGCATGGCCCCGATGATCAAACCGTTTTTCGTGTACGGGATCGTGGCCGTCTATGGGATTCTGGCTGTTCGGCGGCGCAATCTGCGCCTGCTTCTTTGCCCGGAAGCCCTCTTGGCGGCCAGTCTGACCGTGTTGTACGCCGTCTGGGTCTGGCGCGAAATACCGGTCTATCTGCATAATATTGTGCCGATGTTGTATGATATTTATGCGCCGATGCGGCTGTCTTTTTTTGCGCCCGGCATATCGGTAAAGGTCATGATGTGGCTGCTGTCCATTGCCTGCCTGTATGCGGCGTGCGGCAAGCGCGTTTTTGATCCGGCACCCCTGGTTCTGATGACCGCATCGGCAGGGTTTGTTGTCAGCTTCGTTGAGCAGGGACGCGGCTGGCCGTACCATGCGATGATGTTTATCCTGCCCACCTTGCTGGCGGTGTTATTATGCACCGAGACGGGCTTTACCCGCCCGAACGACCAGCGCGGTGAGCGCCGCTTATTGGCCAGTCTGGCGGCATTGGTGCTGGCCACGAGTCCGCTCGGCTACTTCCTTCTCTTCGGCTATCTGGGCGGAGGTGTCGTACCGGCCATTCGTGCGGCCGTTAAGCATCCATCCGTGATGTCGATTACCTTCGATCAGCGCCCCGGTCATCCGATCACCACCGAAGTGCACGGCACATGGGTCGGCACCTATTCGAGCCGCTGGATCACGCTCAATGCCCGTTATCTTTTGCAGATCGAAACCGATCCGGCCAAACGCGCCCGTCTTGAAAACTGGCTGCGTGTGGATCGCCGTGCTGTCAATCATGATCTAACAAAGCGCCCCGATATTGTGCTGGTCGGCTTGGGGCCATTCGACTGGCCGGGCTGGATCGCCGCCGATCCGCAAACAAAAGCGCTGATGGCCGATTATGTGCCGCTGGCCACAGACCGGCTTTCGCCCACCCAGCGCAAGATCAATGAGGGCGTGACCGCCTATATCCGCAAGGATCTTAGGCCCGCACCACCAGCCACACCATAACGGCCAGCGCCGCGCACGACACGATCAGCGCCGCCACGGCCAGTCCCTGACCACGGCGGATGTCAGAGCGTAAGCTTTCGCTGTGCTTTTGCAGCAGCAGGTCACGGTCGGCGGGTTCATGGTTGAGACGCTCGACCAGCTTTTCCAGCAGGCGCTTCGCCTCGACCAGCGGCGACAGTTCGCGGGCGATCCAGTCTTTTACCACAGGGCGGGCCGCTTCCCACAGATTATGCTCAGGATAGATGCGCCGCGCCACGCCTTCCACCGACACCATCGTCTTTTGCAGCAAAACCAGTTCGGGGCGCAGGTGCATGTCGAACTGGGCGGTGATCTCGAAAAGCTGGGTGAGCAGGCGGCCCATCGACACTTCGGTCGCCTTCTGGCCCAGCACCGGCTCACCGACAGCGCGCAGGGCTTGCGCGAACGAATCGACATTATGGTGCGATGGCACGTAACCGGCCTCGAAATGCACCTCGGCCACGCGCTTGTAATCGCGGCGCAGGAAACCCCACAGCATTTCGGCCAGATAGCGCCGCTCCTTGGGGCGCAGGCGGCCGACAATGCCGAAATCGATGGCGGTCAGGTGGGCGGGCGCGGTGACGAACAGATTGCCCTCGTGCAGGTCGGCGTGGAAAACGCCATGATCGAGCGCCTGCGACAGGAAGGCGCGGATCAGATTATCGGCCAGTTCCTTACGGTCGAGGCCCGGCAGGTCGAGCGCTTCGGCGCGTGACAAAGGCGTGCCTTTCGCCCATTCAGTGACGATCACACGCCGCGATACCTGATGCCAGACCACGGCGGGCGCGCTCATCCACGGCTCGCCATTGATGATCTTGCCAATCTCGTCACAGGCCGAAGCCTCCAGCCGCAGATCGAGTTCGAGGCGCAACGATGTGGCCACGGTTTCGACAAAGGCCTTGGGTTCCAGACGGCGCGAGTTTTTGGACACAAAGGCCAAAAGCCCTGCGCCCAGTGTCAGCATATCGATGTCGCGCGCGATGATGTCTTCGATACCGGGGCGCAGGATCTTGACCGCCACCTTGCGCCCGTCATGCAGCACGGCCTCGTGGGCCTGAGCGATGGAGGCCGAGCCGATCACCTCGCCAAATTCGGCGAAAATGCTCTCGACCGGTTTGCCGAGCGATTCGCGCACCGAAGCCTCGGCCACGGCTTTCGGAAAGGGCGGCAGGCTGTCCTTCAGGTGGCTGAGATCGCGGATGAACTGTTCGCCGAAGATGTCGCCGCGCGTCGAGAGTACCTGTCCGAGCTTGATAAAGGCGGGGCCTAACTGCTGGAAGGCGATGGCGTAACGCTCACCGGGACGCAAATGGCTGCGGCGCGAAAAGACAAGGCGCAAAAGGCCTGCCAGGGCGCGCGGCACGGCAGGCAGGTGGTGCGAGGCCTCTTTCGGAATCAGCGCGTCATAACGCAGCAGAACGAATCCCGCGCGCATCATGCGCAGCCATGAACCGGGTGACGCCATCCAATGCCGCCCTATTTCCAGCCTTCGTGCAGGGCGCAAACCCCGCCGGAGAAATTGGTGTATGAACAGCGCTTGAAACCGGCCTTGGCCATCATGGCCTTGAAGCTGTCCTGATCGGGGAAGCGCTGGATACTTTCGACCAGATATTGATAGCTGTCGCGGTCTTTCGCCACCAGTTCGCCCATAAAGGGGATGATTTTGAAGCTGTAGGCTTCGTAAATCCTGCTGACCACGGATGAGGTGGGGTGCGAAAATTCGAGGCAGAAGAAGCGCCCGCCCGGCTTCAGCACGCGGTAAGCTTCATTCAGCGCCACCTGCACATCGGCGACATTGCGGATGCCGAACGAGATGATATAGGCGTCGATCGCATCACCGGGCAGGGCCAGATTCATCGCATCGCCGACCGACCACGAAATTTCGTGTTCGTCGTGGCGCAGGCGGGCCGATTTCTCGCGCCCGGCCATGATCATCGCTTCATTATAATCGATGATGCGGATTTCGACGTCTTTCGCCGCATGACCGCGCGCCTCACGTCGGGCCTTGGCGCGCCGCGCCAGTTTGGCCAGACGGCGGGCAATGTCGCCGGTGCCGCCGGCGCAATCGACGATGATTTCACCCGGCTGCGGATTGAGGCGCGCGCAGGCGGCGTCCTTCCACAGATGGTGGATGCCGCCCGACATGACATCATTCATCAGGTCGTAGCTGGGCGCGACATTGCGGAACACGCCGTGGACGAGCGCGACTTTCTCGCGGGCGTCAACGTCGCGGAAACCGAAGGAGGAGGTGGCGATATCGGACATGAGAAGCTGTTTAGCGCGAAACCGGTAAATTTGCGAAGGGTATTTATGCTGAAAAGGCGCATGAAATGGCCTCATCTAGAGCGGTTTGCCTTCTGACTGAATCGGTCAAAGGCATGCAACCCACTCTACATTTTACGTTTTTCCGCATCTCGCATTCAATTTGTAAGTCAAATTAAACGCTCGTTGCTCTAGGCTGCACCTTTGCGGCTTGATGCGCAGCCTGAACCAGCCGCGTTTTCCGTCCGCCGCCGCCCAGAGCCTTCTCAGCTCATACCTGATCAGGGCTGAGAAGGCGCATCGGCCAGTTCGAGGCGCAGATAGTCCCAGACCACGCCGCTTTGCAGGCTGCCCGCCGGTACGGTGAAGCTCATTGTGTTCCAGCCCTTTTTCAGCCTTGCGGCATCGAAGCTGAGCGTGCGCTGCTGCCAAAGCCCGCGGTCGGTATTGTAGCGGATGGCGTTGGTTTGCAGCATACGGGCATTGTCCGGCGAGCTGCCGTCACCGATGGCCCCTATGCTCTGGTCATTGACCGCTACCGGCAACTGGCCGTCCATGCCGTCCTCGCCCGCCAGCGCCACGCGCAAATAGGCCGTGCCGTGTTCATCCTGCGGCAGGTTGAACCTCACCGTCCATGTGGTGGCGCGGCCATTACCATAGATGCGCCACGGGCCGGTATGGTCGGTTTGCGGATACTGATCGAGCGATTCCGTCTTCACCCAGCCGAACGTCTGATTGGCCGGGTCTTTCGCCGCCGGATTGACGAAGGACAGGTCGGTGGCGTGCGGCACCTCTTCGAAAAACCAGTCTTTCGCAGGCGTACTCTTGCCGATCGTATAGGTCAGGTCGTGCGGAAACAACAGCGCATAGCGCAGGTTCCAGCCCCACAACCAGGCCTGATCGCCCTTGAAAAATTCGCTGGCCGACTGGTTAGGGTAGCCGATCTGCCAGAGCTGGCGGCCATGACGCACCGGCTGCCAGTCGATCTTGCCGAGATCGAGCGTCTTGCCCGGCTCAACCGTGATATTGGCCTGGCTGTATTCGCCCAATACCCCATCGGCCCAGGCGTGCAGCGTATAGGTGCCGGGGCGCACCTTGGTGATGGCGAAGCTGCCGTCAGCCTTGCCGTCATTGAAGAACTGGTAGAAGCGCGCATCGTGCCGCCAGGCGTCAGGGCCGGTATGCAGGGTCTTGTACTGTTCGGCGTAACGCGCGGCGTAACGTGCGGGCATATTGGCGGGCGGTTGCGGCGGGGTGGCGGCGTCATCATCCTGCTGGGTCAGGCCGACCACCAGATCGGGCAGGGTTTTGGGCGTGCCCGCCGGTGCTAAGGGATCGTCAAGCACGATATGGCCGGTCACCGTGCCGCGCTGATCGGCGGGCGTATAACCGGGGGCCTTGACCCAGCCATAGGGCCATTCGGCGTTTTGCGTTTTCGCTTCGGCCAGCGCATTGGCATACAGGGCATCGGCGTTTTTCGTCCAGCTTGCAGGCACGGTCGGATTGCCCGCCGTCTCGGCCAGGGTTTTCAGTTCGGCCGCCGTGGTCGGGGCCGGATGGTCGAGCGCATTGACATAGACGAAGATCGGCCCGATCACCTTGCGCCAGGCCTCGCCCGCCTTGAGCGGCGTGCTGGCACCGAGATAATGGCCGGAATGCCAGTAGTCGAGAATGATCGGATCGGGATCATTATCGGAATCGAAGTGGGCGTCGAGATCGATGCGCGTCGGCCCGCCGCTCAGATATTCGGTCGTCGGATTGATGAACCAGATACCGATATGGTCTTTGGTGGACGACCAGCCATAGGCTGGCTGACGATACTGCATCCCCGAATAGGAATATTTGTGCTCGACCGAGTTCTTATACACGCCGGTGGACATGATGCGCTGTTCCTTGGCGTGCACCACCACGCCTGCGCCCCAGTCCTTGGGCGAGGCCTCCAGCATGTTGCGATCCTTATCGACCGTGATCCAGTCGAAATCGTGGCTGAGGCGGGTGATGAAGCGGTCTTCCGGCCCCGTGCCGCCCGCCGGATAGCTGGCCGGGTGATCCCAGATGGCATAGACATAGATGCCGGAATCCCCCTTCCCCAGCGCATAACGAATCTCCATATCGGCCTGCGCTCCGCCGCCCGGCGCATGGGGGCTCAGCGTATAGACGCCGTCCGTCACGCCCTTGACCGACACCTCGGCGCGTTCGCCACCATTACTGGCGGGATCGATAGTGATGCTGTTGGTGACGTGCGGCGCACCTTCGGGCGTATGCTCCCATGAGCCGCCCTTATTGGCCGACATCAGCTCCTTGCCATGATAGATGAGCGACGGCATGTAGCCGGTATCCTTGGCAATCGTCGCCCTGACGATGCCATTGTCGAGCGTCCATGAATTGCCATTATCGGTCACCGTGACGGCGTGGCCGTCATCCGCCCAGCCGGTGAGCGGAATACCGGCGCACAGGGCGGCGGCGGCAAGCAGAATAAGGGCGCGAAACGGTTTCATGGACAGCCTCCGGGCATCAGATTCGAACCTTTTTCACGGTTCCTGCCCCTTATACGGCGGGTGCGCCAAAATCCTGCGCAAATTGTATTATATGTTGTCGATTTTGATTATATGTCGCATTTTGATCATAATGGATCACGTGCGCGGCGCGCTTCTACGCCTCACATCGGATAGGTGGCGCCGAGGATCAGGCCGAACAGGGCCTGTGAAAATAGCATTCCCCACAGGAACAGCCAGTCAGGATGATGCAGAACCTCGCTCATGACGCCTCGCTTGCGGGCTGCGCGTCCGGATGATTGCTGTATTGTCCCCGGCCCTTATCGCGCATCATGATCGAATTGATCAGGCCGGCATGGGAAAAGGCCTGCGGTATATTGCCAAGCGGTGCGCCGGTTCCGGTATCAACGCCCTCATTCTTTCAGGGGAAAGAGGCGAAATCAGGCAGGCAGAGCCAGTCGATCGCTCCAAAGCGCGACACTAGGGCAGCCGAGCGGCAATCACCGATAATGGCGTAGTCGCCTAAATCCGCCGGCTCTTTCTGTGTCGGGTCTGCCGGTATGTTTTTCGGGGCGTCCTGCCTGTCCATAGGCGTGCTTAACCCGCCGATTGTAAGATTTCGATCACAAGGCGAACCCGGCCCATAAGGAAATACGGCAATATAGGCGCTGGCCGACGATATGCGGGCTTTGCGTCAGCGGAACAGAAAAGCCGTGGACGCCCTGATGATCTTTTGCAGCTCCTCGCGGCTGGCCCCGGCGCGGGCGCGCATCCCGATATTGGCCGTCAGCCCCACCACCATCTGCGACAGGACGGCGGGATCCTGATCGGCGGCGATAATGCCCTGATCCTTCGCGGCCTGAAAAAAAGCCTCGAAGCGCTGGTCGAAGCGGGCCAGCGCGCCCTGCACCATTTCCATGATCGATTCGTGCTGCGGCGCCTCATTGACCGCGCCACAGATAAAGGCGCAGCCGAGGCAGCTATCGTTTTCGCCCGCATAGGCCTTGATCATTACGTCGAAATAGCGCTGCATGATGCCGAGAATACTGTCGCCCGCCCCCTGACAGGTCAGCACCTCGTCGAGCTGGTCACTGATCGTCTTGCTGTAGAAGTTGAGCGCCTTGACATACAGCGCCTCCTTGTCGCCGAAACCGGCATAGAGGCTGGGGCGGTTGACGCCGGTGGCCTCGACCAGATCATCGAGCGAGGTGGCGGAAAAGCCCTTGGTCCAGAAAACCTCCAGCGCCTTTTCGAGCACATCGTCATAATCATAGGCGCGCGGGCGACCGCGTTTGCGCGAGGTTGCGCAGGCACCTGAGTCAGCGCCCTGGCCGGCACAGGCCATATCTTCCATGAGGCCGGGAACAAGGTGGTTCGATGGGGCTGCTGTGATGTCGTCCATGAAGACGCGAAAACTCCTCTTGTGTCGCCCCTGCTGATCTCGTGACAGTCCGTTGCCGTGTTTTTCGCCGTAGCCAGCCGTGATGAGCGACCTTAGCGCGCTTTTTGCGGCCTGACCAGTGCCACATTCTGACGCAGCGCCGCATTATAGCGAAAACCGCGGTCAAGATTTTTCATGATTTCCAAGATTAAAACCAATAAAAACAATGTCAAACATATTTATGTGCGAAATGGTACAAAAATATGTTTACATAATGGCGGCCCGCCCCTATTAACTTGCGGATCAGTACATAAATAGGTGCGGTCTGGCGGCGGACAAGTCCGCTTCCGGTGTTCCGCCTGTTTCTTTTTGCTTTCCTGTCCCCCCCTTTCTCCCCCGAAGGAGGCTTTCATGTCTCATATTCACGGCCTTTCGGCCCTTTCTTTGCGCACGCGCAAAGCGCTCCTGATCGGCGCAGCCTCATTGAGTGTCGTGGCCGTGGCCACCATCGGCGTGCTGAGCGTCTCTTCGCACGCCGTATCCCAGACTGCCGCTGCCGCCACGCCCGTTTCGGTCGCCGTGGTCAGCCAGCAAAACATCACCGACTGGCAGGATTTCTCCGGCCATCTCGAAGCGGTGGACCGCGTTGATATTCGTCCGCGCGTATCGGGCGCCATCAAGGCCATCCATTTCCGCGAAGGCGCGCTGGTCAAGGCCGGTGACCTGCTGGTCACCATCGACCCGGCCCCCTATCTGGCCGAGGCGGCGCGGGCGCGGGCCGATGTGTCCGCCGCTCAGGCTCGTCTGACTTTGGCCACCAGTGAGCAGGCGCGGGCGCAGCGCCTGTGGGCCGACCACGCCATTGCGCAGGCCGATGTCGAGAGCCGCGTCAACGACCTGAAGACGGCGCAGGCCAGTCTTGAGGCCGCCCAGGCCGCCTTGCAGACCGCCAATCTCAATCTCAGCTACACGCAGGTGCGCGCGCCTGTTTCGGGCCGCGTCGGCCGCATCGAGGTGACGGCGGGCAATCTGGTGGCCGCAGGCCCGCAGGCTGAGGTTCTGACCACGCTCGTATCGGTCAGCCCCATCTATGCCAGCTTCGACGCCGACGAAACCGTCATCGACAACACCCTGTCTGACCTGAAAACCGCCACGGGCGAGGCGGCGCTTGATCATGTGCCGGTCACCCTGACCACGGGCAATGACGAAGACGGCGTGATCACCGGCCATTTGCAGCTTATCGACAACCAGTTCGATGGTTCCAGCGACACGATCCGCGCCCGCGCCGTCTTCGACAATCCCGACGGCAGGCTGATCCCCGGCCAGTTCGTCCGCGTCCGGCTCGGTTCGGCGGTTTCGAAACCGGCCATTCTGGTGTCGGAACTGGCCGTCGGCACCGATCAGGACAAGCGTTTCGTCTATGTGGTGGGGGCCGATCACAAGGTGGCCTACCGCGAAGTGACGCTGGGCGGCACATCGGGCGGATTGCGCATCGTCACCTCCGGCCTGAAGCCGGGCGAGCGCATCGTGGTCAACGGCCTGCAACACGTCATGCCCGGTGCGCTGGTCGCCGAGCAGATGGTCAGCATGGATGCCAAGGTGCCCAACGCGTAAGGGTCATTTTGTAACCCCTTAAAATTAAACGAATTTCTGTAGACCATAAAGGGTCGAACGCTATGAATCTGTCCAAATTCTTTATCGACAGGCCGATCTTCGCCGGTGTGCTGTCGGTGCTGATCCTGATGGCCGGGCTGCTCAGCCTGCGCATCCTGCCCGTGTCGGAATATCCCGAAGTGGTGCCGCCGCAGATCGTGGTCCACGCCGTCTATCCGGGGGCCAGCCCGTCGGTCATCGCCGAAACCGTGGCTGCTCCAATCGAGGAATCGGTCAATGGCGTCGAGAACATGCTCTACATGAACTCGCAGGCCACGGCTGACGGCCAGATGACCCTGACCATCACCTTCAAGCTGGGCACCAATCCCGATCTGGCCCAGCAGATGGTGCAGAACCGCGTCAGTCAGGCCGAAGCGCGCCTGCCATCCGATGTGCGCGCGCTGGGCATTACCACGCAAAAGAGCCAGTCTTCGCTGCCGATGGTGGTGCATATCACCTCGCCCAATGGCCGCTATGACGTTAATTATTTGCGCAACTACGCCCTGTTGCACGTCAAGGATCGCCTGCAAGCCATTCCCGGCGTCGGGCCGATCCAGATGTTTGGTGGCGGTGACTATGCCATGCGCGTCTGGCTTGATCCGCAAAAAGTGGCCGAGCGCGGCCTGTCGCCTTCTGATGTCGCTGACGCCATCCGCGCGCAGAATGTGCAGGCCGCCGCCGGTGTGATCGGCGGGTCGCCCGGCGTGCCGGGTCTGGCCCTGCAATTGTCGGTCAATGCGCTGGGCCGTCTCAGCACGCCCGAAGATTTCCGCAACATCATCGTCAAGACCGGGGCGGATGGCGCGGTGACCCGACTGGGCGATATTGCCCGCGTTGAAATGGGCGCATCCGACTATTCGCTGCGCTCGCTGCTCGATAACAAGAACGCCGTCGGTATTCCGATCTTTGAAACCGCCGGGGCCAATTCGCTGCAATTGTCGGCCGATGTCCACAAGGCGATGGCCGAGCTGAAAAAATCGATGCCGGAAGGCGTGTCGTATGAGATCGCCTATGACACGACCGAATATGTCCATGAATCGATCAATTCGGTGATCCACACCCTGCTGGAAGCCGTGCTGCTGGTCGTCATCGTCGTCATCCTGTTCTTGCAGACCTGGCGCGCCTCGATCATTCCGCTTCTGTCGGTGCCCGTCTCGATCATCGGCACGTTTGCGGTGATGCACCTGTTCGGTTTCACCATCAATGCCCTGACCCTGTTCGGTCTGGTGCTGGCCATCGGGATCGTGGTCGATGACGCCATCGTGGTGGTCGAAAACGTCGAGCGCAATATCGAAGCCGGGAAAACGGCGCGTCAGGCCACCTATCAGGCCATGCGCGAAGTGTCCGGCCCGATCATCGCCATCGCGCTGGTTCTGGTGGCGGTCTTCGTGCCGCTGGCCTTCATCACCGGCCTGTCGGGTCAGTTTTATCGCCAGTTCTCGCTGACCATCGCCATCTCGACCGTCATTTCCGCCGTCAACTCCCTGACCCTGTCGCCCGCCCTGGCCGCCCTGCTGCTGAAAGGCCACGACGCCAAAAAAGATGGCCTGACGCGCTTTATGGATGCGACTCTGGGCGGCTTTTTCGGCGGCTTCAACAAGCTGTTCAAGCGCGGCTCGGAATCCTATGGCCGCTCATTGGGCGGCATCGTGTCGCGCAAGGCCCTGATGCTCGGCCTCTATGCCTGTCTGGCGGCCTGCGCCTTCCTGATGTTCAAGGTGGTGCCGGGCGGCTTTATTCCGCAACAGGACAAGGCCTATCTGATCGGCATGGTGCAATTGCCCGATGGCGCGACGCTCGACCGCACCGAGGCCGTAGCCCGCGAAGTCAGCCGGATCGCCATGCAGCAACCGGGCGTGGCCCACGCCATCGCCTTCCCCGGCATGTCGATCAATGGCTTCACCATTGCGTCCAATCAGGCGGTTGTCTTCATGCCGCTGAAACCCTTTGCCGATCGTCATGGCGCGGCCTTAAGCGCCGGTGCGATTGCCGGTGCGCTCAACGCCAAGCTGGGCGGCATCAAGGAAGCCTATGCCGTCATGTTCCCGCCGCCGCCGCTTCTGGGGCTGGGCACGACGGGCGGCTTCAAGCTGCAACTGGAAGACCATGCGGGCCTGGGCTATGCCGCGATGGACGCCGCCACCAAGGCCTTCGTGGCCAAAGCCAATCAAACCCCCGCACTGGCCGGTGTCTTCAGCGGCTATGACGTCAATACGCCGCAGCTTTTCGCCGACATCGACCGCACGCGCGCCCGTCAGCTCGGCGTTTCGGTCAGCGACATCTTCCAGACGATGCAGATCTATCTCGGCTCGCAATATGTCAACGACTTCAACCGCTTTGGCCGCACCTATTCCGTGCGTCTGCAAGCCGACGCGCCCTTCCGCGCCAATCCTGAGGACATAGGCAAGCTGCAACTGCGCTCATCCAATGGTTCGATGGTGCCGCTGGCCGCCGTGCTCAAGGTCGATCAGACCGCAGGGCCGGTGACGGCCAGCCGCTATAATGGTTTCCTGTCCGCTGATATTTCGGGCGGGCCCGCCCCCGGCTATTCGTCCGGTCAGGCGCAGGCGGCGATTGAAAAGATCGCCAAAGAAACCCTGCCGCAAGGTATTGGCTATGAATGGACCGACCTGACCTATCAGCAGATTCTGGCCGGTGATTCCTCGGCTCTGGTCTTCCCGCTGGTCATCATCCTCGTCTTCCTTGTGCTGGCCGCGCAATATGAAAGCGTGGTTCTGCCGGTGGCGATCATCCTGATCGTGCCGATGGGACTGTTATCGGCCATGATCGGCGTCTGGCTCAGTCATGGCGACAACAATATCTTCACCCAGATCGGCCTGTTCGTTCTGGTCGGGCTGTCGGCCAAGAACGCCATCCTGATCGTCGAATTCGCCCGCGAACTCGAACTGACCGGCCTCAATCCGCGTGAAGCCGCCATCCGCGCCAGCCGCCTGCGTCTGCGACCGATCCTGATGACTTCGATCGCCTTCATCATGGGCGTCCTGCCTCTGGTGCTGAGTCAGGGGGCGGGGGCGGAGATGCGTCACGCTATGGGGGTGGCCGTCTTTGCCGGCATGATCGGGGCCACGGCTCTGGGTCTGTTCCTGACGCCCTTCTTCTACGTTCTGTTGCGCGCCCTGTCGGGCAACCGGCCACTGAAATCGCACGTCTCGACCTTGGCGGGTGAAGGCGATGACACGCCCGACCTACCCGAAGCGCAACCCGTTCTTTTTATTGATTAGATCGTGTTCCGATCTGAGAAACTCAGATCGGCGCTCTAATCCTTTTGTTTTAACGCGCATCTGGATCCGAAAAGTGCGTCACACTTTTCGGGGGTGCGCTTCTAAGGAGGGCCTCATGACCCTGTTCAAAACGCTCCCGGCTGTCAGCCTCGCCGCCGCCCTGCTCAGTGGTTGCGCCAGCGCGCCGCTTCCGCCGCCCAGCTTTGCCACGCCCGCGGCCTTTGCCACCGCCTCGGAGGCATCCTCCACGCCTGCGCCGCAAACGGGCGGCTGGTGGCTGATCTTCTCTGACCCCGTACTCGACGATCTGATGGCGCGGGCCAGCCAGCAGAATAACGACATCCGCCTGTCCGCCGCCCACCTCGAACAGGCGCGCGCCTTGCTGAAATCGTCCCATGCCGATCTGTGGCCGCAGGCGGGGGTGAGCTATAATCCCTCGCAATCGACCTATTTGCAGCCGCAGGGCAAGGCCGCCACCAGTCACGCGCTCGATCTCAACCTGTCCTATGAGGTCGATCTGTCCGGGCGGCTGGCAAAAGCGGCGTCAGCGGCGCATCTCGATGCCGAGGCGGCGCAGTCCTTGCTGGATGAAACGCAATTGCTGATCCAGTCGCAGGTGGCGCAGAGCTACTTCGCCCTGCGCGCGCTCGATGAAGACCGCGCCATCGTGGCCGATACGCTGACGGCCTATCGCGGCAGTCTGGACGTGACGCAAAAGCGTTTCAAAGAAGGCGACATCGCCGAGCTGGATGTGGCGCGGATGCAGACCGAGGTGGCCAGTACCGAGGCCGAAGGCGCGGCGCTCGATCAGCAGCGCGCCGAACTGGCCCATGCCCTGGCCATTCTGGTCGGCGAACCGGCCAGCACGTTCGACGTGACGACCAGCCGTTGGGCCAGCCAGCCCTGGGCCGGTTCTGTGCCCGCCATCCCCGCCGGGATTCCCGCCGATGTTCTGGCGCGCCGTCCCGATGTGAAGGCGGCGCAGGCCAGTCTGTTCGCGGCACAAAAGCGCGTCGGCATCGCGAAAGCCGCCTGGTTGCCCAGCCTCAGCCTGACCGCTTCGGGCGGCTATCTGTCACCCGATCTCGATACGCTGGTCAAATCGACCTCAACGAGCTGGTCGCTGGCGGCCATGCTGTCACAGGCGGTTTTTGACGGCGGGCAAAGGCGTGCCCGTATCGACTATGCGCAAGGCGGCCTCGATGCGGCCTTCGCCACCTATCAGCAGCAGGTGCTGACGGCGCTCGGCGATGTCGAGGATCAGTTGTCAGACCTTGGCTATCTGCGCCAGCAGCAGACCGCGCAGGATGCGGGGCTGGAGGCGGCCAACCGGGCGCTTGCCATGTCGCAATCGCGCTATGCCAATGGTTCGTCGTCGCAGCTAGACGTGCTCGACGCCGAACGCCAGCAACTGGCCGTTCGCCGTCAGGCCTTACGTGTGCGCGCCGCCCGCTACGAATCGACCGTGGGCCTGATCCGCGCGCTGGGCGGGGCCTGGTAGGCTCGCCCTTCTTTGTGGGCCGTGGCCGGGACGAAGCCCCTCAGAAGCGCAGAAAGAGATTGCGCAGCCAGCCCTGACCGCTGCGCGCTTCCCCGGCCCATTCGCTTTCCTGAGGCGCGGCGTCGCTTGCCGGGTGGGCCGCGAACGGATCAAGCAGCCTGACCCGTCCGGCGCGATAGGCCGAAGGCCGCCGCGTCACCAGTGTCAGGCTGTGTTCCAGCGCCGTGGCGGCGATCAGGCCGTCGCGGCCATCGGCGTAGTTGAGGCCACAGCGGCGGCGCACCACGGCGGCATCGACCGGCAGGATGCGGCCATCGAAGGTCGTGGCCACCTGATTGTCGAGCCAGACGCGCAGGGCTTTCGCCTCATCGGGCCTGTCCTTCTGTACATGGGCGACGCCATTTTCCAGCTCCAGCAGGGTAATGGCCGAAATAAACAGGCGGGCGGGGGTTATGCCGCGCGCCCACTGTGCCAGCGGCGCGCAGGCAGCGTCCCATCGGGCGTGGCGCAGGGCGGACATAATGCCTGTGTCGAGCAGATACATCAGCGGAACTCCTCGCGCCGGTCCCAGCCCGCGCCGAGGCTGGAGGCTTCCAGATCGACATGGGCACCATCGTCCAGGGCCAGCAGGTCGAGCACCGATTCGCCCTGGCCGCTCAGGCGGCAAAAAGCGTCGAAACTGAGCAGCACATGGGTGGGTCTGCCGCGATCGGTGATGAAGACGGGTTCGCTGCGCGCATCGCGCTTGGCGCGCCCGGCGTCCTGATTGAATTCACGGCTGGTCATGGTCGGCATCTGGTCGTCTCCGAAAATGCCCCCGGGAAGAGGCAAGGCGTCATATGTAGAAACATGCCTACATTCCACATGTATCGCAACATAAAAATAATGAATAAAATAAATAGCTTATAATTAAAAATTCTGATTGACGCTGTGCAAAAACTTCGGCTAGGTCTGCAAAAAATAACCTTATTATTCGGGGAACCAGCGCCAATGACAATGGGGCCGACTGAAATTTTTCTGATCGCCATGCTGATCATACTGACCGTGCCCTATCTGATGTGGCGGCTGTTCAGAACCGATTATTTTGCGCCGCTGGTGGTGGTGCAGATTATCGCCGGTATATTGCTGGGGCCCGGCATTCTGGGCGCGGTCTTTCCGGCCTATTATCATTTCGTCTTCAATCCGCAAACCATCGGAGCGCTGAACGGCATTGCCTGGTGGGCGGTGATGATATTCGTGTTTGTGGCGGGGATCGAACTGGATCTGAAAAAGGTCTGGCAATATCGCGGCGAAACTGCCGTCACCGCCGGTCTGGCCCTGTTCACGCCGCTGGTCTTCGGCTGCGTGGCGGCGGCGGGCCTGCTGATGTTCGCCCTGCATACGGGCAGCCTGTCCCTGTGGGTGGGCCCCAAGGGTCATGACTGGCAGTTCGTGCTGGGCATCGGCATGGCCTGCGCCGTGACGGCCCTGCCCATTCTTGTGCTGCTGATGGAAAAGCTGAACATGCTGCGCCAGCCGCTTGGCCAGCGCATCCTGCGCTACGCTTCGCTCGACGATGTGGCCATCTGGGGCGTGCTGGCCCTGATCCTGCTCGACTGGGAGCGGGTGGGACGGCAGGCGGGTTTTCTGCTGGCCTTTGCCGTGGCCGCCTGGCTGATGCGCAAGCTGATGCGGCGCGTCCGCGAAAGCGACCGCTGGTATCTGGCGCTGATCTGGCTGGCCGCGTCGGGCTTCGCCGCCGACTGGTCGGGGCTGCATTTCATGGTCGGGGCCTTCCTGTCCGGGGCGGTGCTGGATTCCGATCTGTTCGATCAAAAAAAGATGGATCTGTTCCGCGACCATATTTTGCTGGCCATCATGCCGGTCTTTTTCCTGTCCACCGGTCTGCGCACGACCTGGGAAATGGGCGGAGCGGCGGTATTTATCGCAGCCGCCGTGCTGCTGGTGGCTTCGGTCGGCGGTAAACTGGCCGGCATTCATCTGGCCGGACGCATTCTTAAATGGCAAAAGGGCGAGGCCTCGATCATCGGCTGGTTGTTACAGACCAAGGCCCTGATCATGATCATCTTCGTCAACATCCTGCTCGACAAGCAGATCATCACCAGCGGGGCCTTTACCGCCACGCTTTTGATGGCCGTGGCCTCGACCATGCTGTCGATCCCGATGGTGGCGCCGAAGCTGAAACGCCACGCCGGTCTTGTCTTCCAGTCGGGCAATATGTCGCCGGACGCGCCGCCGCAGAAGACGGCCGTAAAATCTCTGCCTTAAAGCCTTAAGCCGGTTCGCTGAAGCCGTGCGTATAGATTTGCTCGATCAGGGTGCGGTGGGGCGGCAGGTCGAGGGTGGCGCGTTCGCCGAACTGCCGGATGCGCTTAAGCATCCGCTCGGCCTCCGCCGACGACACAGGGCCGTTATCAGCGCCTGACACATCGGTCTGGAAGCCCATGCCGTACAGAATATACTGATAGTTGAACCAGGCAAAGGTTTCGGTGTCGAGGCGGAAATCGAAACGGCCGGGCGGGCGGTAACGCCACTGATCGAGCCGCTCAGTCAGCCCTGCGGGAAGGCTGGCCGGGTCGCGGTTGTCGCGCCAGAAGGGCTCGTTGCGCTGGCTCAGAACATAGTGCAGCTTCAGGAAATGGACGATATTTTCATAGCGTTCATTCATCAGCATATTGAAGCGCGCCGCCGGTGCATGAACCGGCCCGGCGGCGGGCAGCATTTCGGCGATCATACTGGCGGCCAGCTCGATCAGGACGATGCCGGTGGCCTCCAGCGGCTCGACGAAACCGCCCGACAGGCCCACGGCCACGCAGTTACCGACCCACGGCGTGGTGCGCCAGCCCGGCTCGAAGCGGGTGATGCGCGTCTCGATGTCGGCACCGGCGCCGATATGGCTGCGCAGCAGGGTCTCGGCGTCTTCATCACTACAGTGGTCGGCGGAATAGACATAGCCCGCGCCACGGCCCTGTTCCAGCCCGATGTCCCAGCTCCAGCCCGCAGCATGGGCGGTGGCCACCGTATAGCTTTCGAGCGGCGCGCCCGGACGCGGATAGGGCACACGGCAGCTCACGGCCCGGTTGGCGAACAGGATGTCACGCACGTTGTGAAACGGCGCGCGCAGGGCCTTGCCGATCAGTTCGGCGCGGAAGCCCGTGCAATCGATATAGAGGTCGGCAGTATGGTGGCCGTGGGCTTCGGTCACAATATGAGCGATGCCGCCGTTTTCATCGCGCACCACGCCGGTCAGTGTGTCTTCGATATGGCGCACGCCAAGCTGGCGCGCGCGCTCGGCCAGAACCGCATTGAGCCGGGCCGCATCGAGATGGTAGGCATAGCTGAGCGGCCCCGAAAACGCGCCTTCGTGCGGGCGCTTGGGGCCGCGCCGCGCCTCGGCCACGCGCTTCTGGAAGGTCATGGCCTCGGCAAAGGGCGGGCGTGTGGCCGGATCCATGCGCAGCCAGTAGGGCAGGAGCGCCGCCCCTTCGGCGTAACAGGGCGCTTCAAACGGGTGGAAATAGTGTTCGTGACGGCCATTTTCGGGCGTGTGCACCCAGTCGTTGAAGCGGATGCCCTGCTTGAAGGTGGCCGAGGTGTCGCGCATGAAGGCGGCCTCGTCGATGCCGAGCGTGCGCAGCGTATTGCGCAAGGTAGGAAAGGTGCCTTCGCCAACCCCCACCGTGGCGATGGCGGGCGATTCGATCAGGGTGATTCGCACGGGCCCCATCATGGCGGCGTCGAAGTGACGCGCCAGACAGGCGGCTGTCAGCCAGCCGGCCGTGCCGCCGCCAAGGATCAGCAGGTTGCGCATGAGAAGACTCCCTTGCCCATGTCTTTAGCGACCCCGTTGGCGCAACGTCAATGGCGGTGACGCGGGGCTCTAAAAATCCACCTTCAGCCGGGTGTAATAATAGCCGCCATTGATGCCGAAGGCCGACCAGGTGGCGTATTGATAAACCGCCAGATTCGATTGGCTCGCGACGTAGCTGTGCAACAGGCGCGCATCGATTTTTTCGGGATAGAGGTTGAAGATATTATCGGCCCCGACATACAGGCTGACCCGTGCGTTCAGCCTGTAGCTCGCCTCGACATCGAAGACGACATGCGGATGGATGACCGAGCGAATCCATTCCGCCGGATAACTGACGCCGCCTTCGGTATAGGGATTGCTTTCAAGCGTGGTGGCGGCGTGGCCATTGAGGGTGGCGCGCAGGTCGAACATCCACGGATTGCGCACGATCTGGGTGTCGAGAATCCAGCGATAGGCGGGCGAGGCGTCTTCCAGATTGGACAGGGTGAAGGGATCGAACAGGCTTTGCGGTTGCAGCGAGGCGGGTGTGACGCGGATATGGCTGACGCGCGTCAGGCTGGCATTGCCGCTGAGCGACATACGTACGCGCCAGCCCTGCGCGGCCCATGCCATATTGGCCAGCATCTCCAGCCCGCGGGTGCGCGTATCCAGACCATTGGTGAAAACGCTCAAGCTCGCCTTGGTGATGCCGGGATCAAGCACGACGCCGCGCGCCGCTATCGCATCAAGGATGGCCGGGGCGTTGCGGCCATCGGGATTGCCAAAGCCATAAAGCGTGCCGCTGCCGACGATGCGGTTATGAATATCGATCTGGTAGCCGCTCAGGGATATATTCAGGTTGCGGGCGGGATGCAGGCTCAGACCGAGGCTGGCATTGCGCGATGTTTCGGGAACGAGCGGGCTTAAGCCGAGTGCGCGCACGGCAGCGGAAGACGGCGGCAGTTGCAGGGCGGCGGCGCTGGGGCTGACATTGGTGGCGGAATAGTAGGATTCGGCAAGCGTCGGGGCGCGCCAGCCATTGGAAAGGGCCATCCGCACGGCCACAACCGGTGTGAGCGCCAGATGCGCCGACATTCGGCCGATCAGGGCGGAGCCAAAGCCGCTGACATGGACGATGCGCCCGCCGCCCGTGATCTTCAGCGGCCCGTCATCCAGCCCAAGTTCGATATAGGCGGCTTCGTCGCGGCGGCGATAATGGCCCGCATCCTGGGCTGAGAAACCGGGAAAGCCCTGCGCGCCCTCCTTATAGGTCGCGGCGTAATCGCCCGCCCCGATGGCATAGTTTTCCAGCCGGTCTTCGATCCCGAAGGCCAGACTCAGCCTGCGGGCGGGCGTGATCTGAAACGCGCGGTGGACATCGAGATTGACCACGGACTGGTCACGGGCGAAATCACCGATATTAAAGCGCGTCGGCGTGCTGCCCGTATCCTGATAGAGCGAAATATTGGCGCTGCCGTAATTGCTGATGTCCTGATGGTCGGCACCGTGACTGAAGGCGGCATCGACACTCCAGTCACGCACCTGACCGCGCAGGCCCAGGGTGAAATCGCTGTCGTTTTCCCTGACCGCTTCATGCGGAGTGAAGCCTTGCGGATAGAGGTCGGGCAGGCGGTCGGGGGCGCGCCAGTTTTCGCGCGAGGCGGCCGTTTTCAGCCCGACCATGCCGAAGCCATAGACCTGCCAGTGGTCGCCCAGATCGCGTCCGGCATTGAAGC
Source organism: Asticcacaulis sp. EMRT-3 (assembly GCF_030027245.1). Classification (NCBI taxonomy): domain Bacteria; kingdom Pseudomonadati; phylum Pseudomonadota; class Alphaproteobacteria; order Caulobacterales; family Caulobacteraceae; genus Asticcacaulis; species Asticcacaulis carbonis. The sequence goes on along the minus strand of NZ_JASERT010000001.1, from coordinate 2,415,700 downwards.
CGAACACATTGAGGCGATAGGCGCCATCGCCGAACACCGTATTGAGATAGGGATAGTTTTTGGCCGCCGTCAGTCCGGGATAGGCCAGAACGCGCGGATCGACGGCTCCGCGCTGGCTATAGCCGTGATATTTCGATTGCAGACTGACCTGCAAAAAAGCGGTCGGTGAGCTGACGACGCCCATATTGGCCGCCACATCGACGGTCTGGCCGCCGCTGTCGAAATAGCCGCCGGTCGTGGTGGTGACCGCACCACCGCCCTGATGCGATTTCAGCACAATATTGACGACCCCCGCTATGGCGTCGCTGCCATAGCCGGCGCTCAGCTCATCCGTGACGACCTCGACATGATCGATCAGATTGACCGGTATCATGCGGACATCGGCGCTGGCCCCGCCCTGAAACGGCCCGGCGATCACCGACAGGCTGGAAGTGCCGTGCCTGCGCTTGCCATTGACCAGAGTCAGGGTGTCGTTGGGGCTGAGATCACGCAGGCGGATCGAGGGGGTATTGTTGGCGGCGTCGCGGCCATAGGCCTGCATGGCGATGGCCGGTATGGCCTGGGTCAGGGCCTGCGGCAGGTCGCCCGTCCCGAAAAAGGCCAGATGCTCACCAGAGAGAGTGTCGCGCGACAGGATGCCGCCGGAGCGCGGCGTGGCCAGATCACGGCTGGCGGTGACAACCACCTCGGTAGGGCGCGCCGTATCAAGGGCTTGCGGCTTGCGCGCCACCGGAATTTTGCGCGCCGCAGGTATCAGCACGAAACTGCTGGCCGATACCCGGCGGGCGCTCAGGCCCGTGCCGGTCAGCACAAGGGCCAGCGCCTCCTGCGGTGTATAGGTGCCCGTCAGTGCATGGGAGGTCTTTCCGGCCACCAGATCGGAAGGGGCCACCACGACAATGCCGCCGGTGCGCGAAATCTCCAGCAGGGCCTGGGCCAGCGGCCTTGCAGCTATGGCGTAGCCAAGGCGTGCGCCATCGGCCAGGGCGCGGGTGACGAAGAAGGCGCTGACGGCCAACAGGCAGAACAGCAGGACACAGAGACGAAGGCGCAGCTCTGGGCCGGGCCGGTAGGACGGCTGGCCCGCAGGCGGTTTCAACACCTTCATCCCCGGCCAGCCTACCATAGCGCCTCACAGCTTCCCGCCGGGAGCCGGGCCGGTATGAACGGGCGTCGCAAGACCTGCATGGGCCTTTTCCTTAAATCTGCCTTCCGGCGACTGCCTGACAGGTTAAAAGTTCCGGTCAAAAGTTCAGGATAGGCACGTATCTCGCACACGCGAAAGACACGATGGTTGAATATGTAACATTGTGGCGTGAAAGGCTGCGCCCTTCCGCCTGGCTTTCCTCGCGTCACATTGGCTATACGCAACCATAAAATTACGTAATAACAATGCATTATCTGTTATAACCACACGTCTTCATGACCGCAGGCCCCGGCCTGCGGATCACGGTCATGTGAATGGTGCGTTGCGGCAGATATGAAAAAGAAGCCCCGGCGACGCTTCACGCCGGGGCCTGGCAATCGCCAGTATGAGATCTCTGTTTCGCGTCTCCCTGTATCAGTTATGGATAGGGCTGCTGCCGCCGGTGCTGACGGTTTTGCGGATGCGCGCCACCGAGGCCGGTTTGACGGCGGGTGCCTTATTGCCCCAGGCCGAGCGCACATAGGTCAGGATGGCGGCCAGCGTGTTGTCATCCAGGCTGGCCGCGAAGGCGGGCATACCGGCCCGGCCTTGCAGGACGGTACGGATGATCACATCGTCCCTGGCGTTCAGCACGAACTTGTCACCAGCCAGCGCCGGAAATGCACCCGGTATGCCTTTGCCGGTCACCTGATGGCAGGCCGAGCAGTTTTGTACGAACAGTCTATGGCCGTCCGGTATGGCCTGAGCCTGAGCGGCGCTGAGGGCGCCCGCCAGAGCCAGACCGATCACCACACGGGTGGCGCACTTGGTATTGAGGATAGATGTCATGTGCAGTCTCTTGGAAAAAGGAACAGATACGGATCAGGCAGCGCTGGCGCGCAGGTGCAGTTTTTCGATCTGCTGCCAGGCCGATTCGATCGCGCCTGCCTGCCAGCCACCGAGATAGGACAGGTGTTCCCCGGCCAGATAGATGCGGTTATCGGGCTCCAGCAGAACCGGATAGGCGGTCTTGCGGGCGTCTTCGCTCCATTCGGCCCAGCCGCCGAGATTATGCGGGTCGAGGTGCCAGTAATAGGAGAAGCCGGACGCGAATTCATCGGTCATGGTCTTCGGCCAGACCAGAGCGCCATTGGCCAAGGCAGCGTCGAACTGATCCTTATAGGACATGGCCGAATATTTGATGCCGGTGGCGCCGTGCAGATAACCACCGAGGATGGTGCCGGTCTTGCCCATCAGATTATAGGAGGGCAGGGAGAGGAGGCCGAACTCATTATCGGTATAGACATGGCCACCATAGACGCCGTCATCCTCTTCCCAGAAGCGGCGCTTCATTTGCAGGCCGATCTTGCCGACCGCCGCATAGGCGACCTGATCCATCGCCGCCTTGAAGGGCTTGGAGAAGTTGGCGTCGATATTCTTCAGCACCGAAATGGGGATGGTGCAGATGCAGTAATCGCCCGAAACGCTTTCGTGCGCACCGGTCACCTTGTCGAGATAGTTGACCGTGACGCCCTTGGCGTTCTGGTCGATCTTCTCGACCTGACAGCTCATGCGAATCTTGTCGCCGATATATTTGGCGAAGGTTTTCGGCGTGCGATCCATGCCGCCCACCGGCTCCAGCATGGTGTTCTGCTGCTCGAATTCGCCGACCGACTTGACCGATTGCCACATGTTGGAATTGAGCACATCGGAGAAGCTGAAGGGCTTGGACGGCACGCCGGGGCCGGGAACAAGGCCCGCGCCCGGATTGACATCAAAGCCGCGTCCGGTCGTGCCTTCATAGGTTTTGGAATCGCGCTTCAGATAGCCTTCGCTGATCAGATATTCGACGAACTTTTCCTCGTCATCCTTGCTCAGATAGCCGTCGAGCTGACCGCTGGCGGCCAGCTTGCACATCAGCTCGTCCGTATAGCCGCGCACATCGGCCTTGATCTCGAACTGGCGCACGCGCTTGCCCGCCATCGGGCCGGTGGACGAATAGACGAAGGCGGCGTCGTTCTGATTGACCATGGTTTCGACGGGAATGCCGAACAGGCGGGTATAGTAGAGGGTGGAATAGTGGTTGAACGGAATGCGCCACGGGCCGTAATTGAGGTATTCGCCCTCGGCGAAGGTGCATTCGAGCGGATCCTTGCCCAGTTGCTGCACCTTGGTGCCGTTGCGCGCGGTCTGGGCGCGGCCGCCGATATAGGGGTTGGCCTCGATGATCACGCAGTCATAGCCCTGCTGGCTCAGTTCGTAGCACGAGACGAGCCCGGCCCAGCCGCCACCCAGAATGACCACCTTCTTGCCGGTGCCGGAACCTTTGAGGCTGGGCGGGGTCTTGGTGGCCGAGGCGGTGGCCACACCCCAGGAGGCGAGGCCCGCCGCCATCGTGGCGGTGCCGGCGAAGGCGGCGACGGTTTCAATGAAGCGACGGCGCGAAACGAGCGGACGATATGTGTTTTCGGTCATGATGTTGGCTTTATGTATTGTGAGGGCTGAAAGCAGGCGCGAACCTCTGCGCCCGCGTGAAATCACTTATTTCTGGGGCACTGCCGCCACGACCTCGATCTCGACGAGGAAGCCGGGCGCGGCCAGATTGGCCACCTGAAAGGCGGCGCGCGTCGGCCGGTTGGGGGTTGTGGCCGTGCCGAAGTGGCGCAAATACGCCTTCATCATGCCGGCGAAATCCATCTTGCCGCCCATATTGGGGTCACCGGCCAGATAGACGTGCATATTGACGACATCATTCATGGTGGCGCCTTGCGCCTGAAGCGCGGCGTCGAGCTTGTTCAGCACCGATTCCGTCTGGGTTTCGGTGTCGCCATAGGCAGCCACCGTGCCCTTAGGCGCGGCAGGATCGGCAACATCGGCGAGCTGGCCGCTCAGATAGATGATCTTGTAACCATCGGGCACGGCGGCGCTGGTGGCCAGAAAGGCGTCGGGCTTGGCATAGAGACGCGAAATGGCGGCGGGAGCCGTCTGGGCGAAGGCGGGGGCCGCGAGCAGGCTGGCGAAACCAACGAGAGCAATCGCCTTGGATGCTTTATGGATCATGGACTTCTATCTCCTTGCGGTGTGCTTATGAACACTGGAATTGAAACGCATCGGGGCGCGGCAGTTTTGGAAACCGCCGCGCCCCGTAACATCAGAAGCTGTAGGTGAGCTTGGCGTAGTAATAGCCGCCGTTAAACCCGAACGGCGAGTAGCTCTGGTATTGAGACACCGCCGTCGAGTAACCGAGCGCCTCATATTCGGCCATCAGGCCGGGATTGATCTTTTCAGGATAGTGATTGAACAGATTGTTCGCCCCGATCGACACGCCCAGACCCTTTGGCAGCCTGTAGCTGATGTCGAGATCGGTCAGGATGGCCGGTTCAACCTCGGAAACGAACGGCGTGCCCGATTTCGGTCCCAGCGTCACCGACGAAGTCTTGGAATAATAGGTTTCCTTGAGGCTGACGGTCAGCTTCTTGATCTTCCACAGGGCGCTGCCGATCACCCGCGTCGTTGGCGACTGCTTTTCAAGGCGCGTGGTGACGGTGGAGTCGAACAGCAGGGCGGCAGGCAGCAAGGATGAGGCGTCGAGATATTTTTTCACCTCAGTCGAGACATAGGTGCCCGACAAAGACCAGTCGACGTGGCCAAAATGGCCAAAGCTGGTGGGATAGGACAGAACCACGTCCACGCCCTTGGTGGTGGTGTCGGCACCATTGAGGAACATGTTGACGCCGGTGGAGGCCACGCTCGAATCGAGCACATTGCCATTGGCCTCGATGGCGGCGGTCACCTCAGACAGGTTGGGCACGCCTGCCGGAGCGCCCGACCCATAGATCGAACCCGAACCAATGATGCGGTCATCGATGTCGATCTGGTAGGCATCCACCGTCATCGACAGCTTGGCCGTGGGGTGCAGGACGAGGCCCAGGCTGTAATTGGTCGATTTTTCGGGCTTCAGCCCGTCAACGCCAAGCAGTTTGGCCGCGTTCGAATTGGGCGGCAACTGCACGAAGGCCGAGGTGGGCGACACATTGGTGGCCGAATAATATTCTTCGGCCATAGTGGGGGCGCGAAAGCCGGTCGAAATCGTACCGCGCACCGCAACCGCCGGGCTGAAATCATAGCGCGCCGTCACCTTGCCCACCGTGGTCGAGCCGAAATCGCTGTAGTCTTCGTAGCGCACGGCCACATCGACCAGCAGGGGCTCGATCGGCTTCATCGATACATCGGCATAGACCCCGTCATTGTTACGCGAATGCGAGCCGGCGTCGGTGGCGGCGAAGCCGGGGAAGGCCTGCGCGCCCTCCTTGTAGTTCGAGGCGGGATCACCCTGGGTAATGCCATAGGTTTCGTGGCGGTGCTCGACGCCGAGCGCCAGGTTCAAAGGTTCGGCCATACCCACTTCAAAGCTGCGCGTCAGATCAAGCGTCGTGGTTTCCTGCGTGCCCTTGAAAGAGCCGACATAGAAGGCGGTGGGGGTAAAGCCCGTGTCCTTGTACAGCGAAATATTGCCCGTGCTGTAATTGCTGAGATCCATATCGTCTTCGCCATAGGTGGTGGCGAGATCGAGGCCCCATTTGCCGATCATGCCGCTGATGCCGAGCGTGGCGGAATAGTCGGCTTCGTGATCGGCTTCGCGCGGATTGAAGCCGAGCGGATAGAGGGCGGGCAGTTTGTCGGGCGTGCGCCAGTTTTCCAGCGAGGCGGCGGCCTTGCGGCCATAGGTGCCGAAGCTGTACAGATCCCAGGTATCGTTGATCTGATAACCGTAATTATAGGCCATCACATTCAGGCGCTGCATCCCGTCGCCCTGAATGTGGTTGAGGTAGGGATAGCCCGGCGCCGTGGCGAGGATCGGATAGTTGGCCGCGCGCGGATCGGCGGCGCCACGGTCGGAATAGCCGTGATATTTCGACTCATAGGTCAGGTTGAGGAAGGATTTCGGTGTCGGCGCCAGGCCGATATTGAAGCTGATGTCGCCGGTCTTGCCGCCGCCGTCGAAATACTGGCCACCGGTCAGGGCAATCGTGCCGCCCGAATCGTTTTTCTTCTGAATGATATTGATCACGCCCGCAATTGCGTCCGTTCCATATTGCGCCGCAGCACCATCGGTCAGCACTTCGATATGGTCGATCGAGGCCACGGGAATGAAGCTCAGATCGGCGGCGGCACCGCCCTGGAACGAACCGCCGAGCACGGCCAGATTGGAGGTGCCGTGACGGCGCTTGCCATTGACCAGCACGAGCGTGTGGTTGGGGCTTAAGCCCCGCAGGCGGGCCGACAGGGTCTGGTTGGCCATGTCGCTGCCGAAGCTCTGAACATTGAACGACGGCACGCTTTGCGAAAGCGCGGCGGCCAGATCGGGCGCGCCAACGCGCTTAAGCGCATTAGAATCAACAAGTTGGATCGGGGCCGGGCTATCAACAGCCTTCAGACCCGTCGTGCGTGTCCCTGTAACAATAACTTCTGTGGGCTGGTCTGTGTCCTGCGCCTGCACCAGAGAGGGCAGGGCGCACAGGGCGGCGGTCATAGCCGTCAGGCTGGCGCCTGATCGTAAAAAGCCTGCAACGTCACGCATATCTTTTGTCCCGGAAAGTGTGAATGTGGAGGGGAGGAGCCGGCTCTCTTGGCTGGCTTCCACATTCTGGGACGGATGAGTTGCGCCTATCAGCAGGGGGTGACCGTCAAAAAACGGTCATAAATTTACGATTTGTTATATTCGTCTTTATTGCGTTGCAATATTACAACGGCCCCGTTTGCATTGCGCTGCAAACTGACATTGGCGACCACCGGCAGGGTGTTGAGGAAGGTGTCGATATCGGTCACGGCAAAGCTGGTGGTCAGGCGCTGATCGGCCACGGCCGGGCTGGTGATCGTGACGCCCGGAGCATAATAGCGGTTGAGATCGGCGACGATGTCGCCCAGCGGCGCATTATCATAGACCATGCGGCCTTCGTTCCACGCCGTGGCGGACTGGGCCTGATGATGCACCTGCCAGTTTTCGCCATCCGTAGCGCCTTGCGGTCGGGTCGGCACACGCAAACTGTCGCCCGCCGCAAGCTGGGTGGCCGCGTCAGCGCTTTTGGCATAGGCCACGGCCACACGGCCTTCCAGCACATCGACCTCGAGCGAGGACGGGCGCAGATTGACATCGAAACGGGTGCCGACATCGCGCACATCCACATCGCCAACACGCACCAGAAACGGACGCGCCGCATTATGGACGACGCTGAAATAGGCTTCGCCCTGTTTCAGCGTGACGCGCCGTTCGCTGCGGCTATAGCGGATTTCGACCGAGGAACGGCCCGCCAGCGTGATCTGGCTGCCATCGGCCAGGGCCAGTTGCCGCGTCTGGCCAATGCCGGTCGATTCCGTGCGTACGCTGGGCATATTGATCAAGACCAGCGCCCCGGCCACGCAGGCCGCCCCGGCCAGCAGGGCATAGGTCCATGTGCGCCAGCTTAAACGGCGGGTGCGTTCGCCAAAACCGGAATTGGGCACAGCCCATAAAATATCATCGAAGGTGCGCTCCATCAGCCCATAGGCTGCGGCATGACGCGCATCGGCTTCCAGCCAAGCTTTGAATTCGGCCTCGTCATTATCCGCCCCCGCCTCATGCGGATGGGTTTCCTGGCTCAGGCGTCGGCGCGCGAACCATTCACTGGCCGCCTGATCGATAGCCGCCTGATCGTCCATGTCCTGTGACATGCTCACTTTCCGTTCTTCCCTTGGGGCTTCCCTGTTACCGTCATAGCCGTAACGTCTGACGTGCGGGCTTCGGTTTCCCTGGCCGCACGCGCGCACTGAGCCAGAGCATCGGCAAAGAGCTGCATCACCCGCGTGGGTGACAGGCTCATTTTGCGAGCAATCTCGGCAAAACTCAGTTCGTCAATCGTGTGCAACAAAAGGATCCTTCGCCTCTTTGCTTCCATGTCCTGAACGGTGCGCATCACACCCGTCAGGCGTTCTCTTGCTTCTAAGACGCGCTGGGCATCGAATTCATTAGTGCCGCCGGTCACATTTAAGGAAATAATTTCATCCTCATAGCGGTTTTGCACCGCCTGACGCCGTTTGTGGTCGATAACATAATTATAGGCGCAGCGGTGGAGAAAGGCGCGCGGATTGGTAATTTCGCCCGTCTTCATCGCCGTGATCAGTTGTTCAAACGCGGCCTGAGCGGCTTCTTCGGGGTCAGGCGGGCCCGCGCCGAATTTGCGCCGCACAACACGGCACAACTCCTGCCAGTACTGATCGTATATGCGTGCCTGAGACGCCATAAGGGCAAACTGTCCTTGAAAACACCAAGAACAACAACAGTTTTTGATGTCGTCAATGTTTTTCTTTCGGCAGTGCAGCACTGTGGACCCGGATGTGGCCTTACAGGTACAGACGCGGTTACCCTTCGCGGTGGCGAACGGGGCCTCGCGGAAGGGATACAGTCAGGCCTGATTTCGCATGGCTGTCCTGTGGTTGAATATATCCAGGCGGAGGCGCAAGGCGGCGCGCGCGCCGAGGGAGGGCTGTTTGCCCGTGAAACGATCTAACGGCGCTGTAAGCCTCAGATCTTGCCCTCGGCCTTGTCGGAAACGCGACGGAACGGCCCCTTATAGTCGGGCATATTGCGGCGGCGGCGGTCGGGGCCGACATAGGAGGAGGATTTCACCCAGCCGCGTTCATTATTGATGACGCTGCGCAGACGGTCGATCAGGGCGCGCGCGGTCAGCGGCTTGGCGATGAATTCATTGATGCCGACATCGCGCGCCTCCAGAACGCGACGACGGTCGGTATGGCCGGTCATCATGATGATCGGAACATAGGGGTTGGGGCTGTCGGAACCGGTGCGCACCAGCTTGGTGAATTCGATGCCGTCGAGCTGCTCCATCATCAGGTCGAGAATAATGACATCGGGCCGCCAGTCACGGACGATTTCCAGCGCATCGACGCCATCGGAGGCCTCACGGATCAGGGTGATGCCCATAGAGCGCAGCATGGTGCAGACAATCACCCGCATATAGTGATTATCATCGACCACCAGCACCATGACGCGCGCAAATGTATTACTCAAACCCGCCGAACTCCCGCATTGCCAATCTGATCCTGACCTGCAAATCACTAATGATGTTTTGACATTTTCCAAAACAAAGATTGATCTTTGCTGAATTCCACGTTTGAGTCCGCCTAAAGATGAGCGGGGGCGCAACTGCGGGCCTGCGCAGACGGCGGGGAACAGGCTGATGCTCAATGGAGACAACCGGACTCTGATCGCGGCGGCCGCTGCCGTGCTGATCGCCGGTTTCGGCATCGGCTTTCTCACCGATTACGCGCTCGGTCATGGCAGCGGCGGCAAGGCGGCGGTGGCCACCGCTGATTTGATGACGCCTGCCACCGGCCTGTTTGGCAAGCCGCGCGCCAGAAATGCTCCGCGCGCCTCAGATCAGAAGCCCGCCGGTTTTGCCGTCTGGCACCAGAGTCTCGACACATCGGGCAACAGCCCCAAGGCGTGCGTGCAGATGTCGCGCCCGCTCGATCCGGCCCAGCCCTACGGCGACTATGTGGTGGTGTCGCCCGCCCTGCCTTCAGCCCCGGCCATTTCGGTCAAGGATGATACCCTGTGCGTGTCGGGCTTTGGCTTTTCCGACCGCCGCATCACTCTGCTCAAGGGCCTGCCTGCCAGGGGCGGCGATACGCTGAAGGCCGATGCCGATCTTGATTTCAGCTTTGGCATCAAGCCCGCCTATGTCGGCTTTGCCGGTAATGGCGTCATCCTGCCGCGCGCCGAAGGCGATGGGGTGGGCATTGAAACGGTCAATGTGTCGTCGCTCGCCGTCGAGGTGTGGCGCGTGTCGGATCGCAATCTGGTGCGCAAATCGGTGTCAGCGCCCGATCCGGTAGCCGAGGGCGAGTATGATTACAGCTATGGCGACGATTCGCCCGACGACATCGGCGTCAAGGTGTGGACCGGCAAGCTGGGCGTCAAGCTCAATAACGGCCAGCGCGTCACCACCGTCTTCCCGCTCGGCGCTGTGCTGAAAACCCTGCAACCGGGAGCCTATGTCGTCAAGGCGCGCGACGCATCCGGCGGGCGCGACAAGAAGGCCGATGATCAGCCGGCCAGTGCGCGGCGCTGGGTCATCTATACCGACATGGCCATGACCACCTACAAAGGCACGGGCGGACTTGATGTCATCATGCGTTCGCTGAAAACGGCCAAGGCGATGGGCGGGGTCAGGGTCGATCTGGTGGCCATGAACGGCGATACGCTCGGCACGGCGAAGACCGACGCCAATGGCCACGTCGCCTTTCCCGGCACCTTGCTGAAAGGCGAAAATGCCTTGCAGGCCAAGATGGTCATGGCCTATGGCCCCAATAACGATTACACGGCCTCCGATATTACCCGCGCCCCGATGGACATGTCGTCGCACAGCGTTGGCGGACGGCAGGCAGGCGAAAGCGGCGATGGCCGCACCTCGGCCTTTGGCGTCGATTCCTTCGTCTATACCGATCGCGGCATTTATCGCCCCGGCGAAACCATCCATCTGGTGGCGCTGCTGCGCGATGCGCAAGGCCGGGTGATCAAGGATCGCAAGGGCGCGCTGGTCGTCTATCGGCCCTCCGGCGTCGAGGCCTTCCGCTATGTTTTTGCCGCCACCCCGCAGGGTTTTGCGGGCAAAAATATCACCCTGCCGCAAGGCGCGCCGCGTGGCCAGTGGTCGGCGAAAGTCGAGCTGGACGGCATGGACGATGCGGCGGGCTCAACCTCTTTCGCGGTTGAGGATTTCGCGCCGCAGCGCCTCGGCGTCGATGTCGATGCCAGCGCCGACACGCCGATCCTGTCGCTCAAGGATACCCGCCCGGTGACGGTGACGGCCCACTATCTGTACGGCGCCATCGGTTCGGGCCTTCAGGTGACGGGTGATGCGCGCATCAGCGCCGACCCGACGCCGTTTCCGGCCTTTAAGGACTATAGCTTCGGCGACGCCTCGCAAGGCTATGATGAGAAATATGTCGATCTGCCCGCCACCACCACGGACGGGCAAGGCAAGGCCACCTTCCCGTTTGCAGCCTCCGCAGCCGGTCAGACCACCCAGCCCTTGAGCGTGTTGCTGACCGCTTCGGTGTTCGAACCGGGCGGGCGTCCGGTCAAGGAAAGCCAGACGCTGAAAATCCTGCCCTCACCGCTCTATCTCGGCGTCAGGGTGACGCAGAAGGACACGAAAAACTGGCGCGACACGCCGCAGATGCAGTTCAACATCGTCGGCGTGACGCCGCAGGGGCAAAAGACCGCCGTGAAAGGCGTCACCGTGCGGCTGATCTCCGAGGTCTGGGACTATGACTGGTATGTCGCCGACGGCAAATGGCGCTGGCGCTCCAGCCACCATGATGTGCTGGTGGCGGAAAAAGCCTATGATCTCAACGCCAATACCGGCCTGACCATCGAACGCGGCCTCGATTGGGGTGACTACCGGCTTGAGGTCGAAGCGCCCGGTTTAGCCAAAACCGTGACGCGCTTCTCGTCGGGCTGGGGTTCGCCCTCGCAGGGCGGCGATGCGCCCGATTTCGTGCGCCTGACCGCCGGTTCGCAGACCTACAAACAGGGCGATACGGTCGATCTGACCCTGAAGGGGCCGTATAAGGGCGAGGCGCAGATCGCGGTGGCCACCGATCACATTATCGACCTGCAAACCGTTTCGGTCGGCGAAAATGGCACGACCGTGCATCTCAAAACCTCGGCGGACTGGGGCGGCGGGGCCTATGTGCTGGTCAGTTTGATCCAGGCGCGCGATCCGGTCAGTTCGCCCAAGCCGCGCCGCGCCATCGGCCTGATCTATGTGCCGCTCGATCCGGGGCCGCGCAAGCTCGATGTCGAACTGGCGACCAGCGACCAGCCGCAACCGCCGAAGCACGACAAGAATGGCCACGGCTATATCGAGGTGCCAGTGCAGATCAAGGGGATGCGGCTCGGCGAAAGCGCGCGCCTCAGTCTGGCCGTGGTCGATCAGGGTATCCTCAACCTGACGAAGTTCCAGAGCCCCGATCCGGTCAAATGGTATTTCGGCAAGCGGGCGCTGGGTATTGATTATAATGATGATTATGGCCGCCTGCTCGATCCCAATCTGGGGGCGGCGTCTCCGCTCGAATACGGGGCTGACGAGATCGGCGGCGAGGGCCTGACCACCACGCCGATCCGCACCGTGGCCCTGTGGTCGGGCGTCATCTATACCGGTATGGACGGCAAGGCGGTGGTGCGCCTGCCGATCGACAAATTCTCCGGTGAACTGCGCGTCATGGCCGTGGCCTGGACCGATAATGCGGTCGGTTCAGCGCAAGCCAGGATGATCGTGCGCGAACCGGTGGTGGCCGATCTGTCGCTGCCGCGCTTTTTAGCCCCCGGCGACAAGGCGATGGCGACGCTCGAACTCGATAATGTCGATGGCAAGCCCGGACTCTATCAGGCCGTCATCAAGGGGCTGAATGGACTGGTGGTGGCCTTCGAGAAGGCCTTCCACCTGAATAAAGGCGACCGCACGATTGAAAGCGTGGCGATCAATGCACCGCAGACCACCGGCATTTCCACCGTCAAGCTGGGCCTCGATGGGCAAGGCTATCATTTCGATGACAGCTTCAACATCGAGACGCGCAATGGCTGGGGGCCGCAAACCGAGATCGATACCGCCCTGCAAAAACCGGGTGAGGTCTGGGCCCCGCCCGCCAACCTGCTGAACGGCCTGCAACCCGGCTCGGCCACGGTCGAGGTCAGCTATTCGCCCTTCCGCAATATCGATCCGGCGCCTCTGGCGGCGTCACTCAGCCGCTATCCTTACGGCTGCACCGAACAGGTGACCTCAGCGGCGACGCCCTGGCTGTTCGTCAGCGAATCGATGGTCGGCAAGTCAGAGTCTGCGCCCGCCGAAGCCGCGCTCAAACAGGCGGTGACCAGGATACTCGACCGGCAAAGCGCCGATGGGGCCTTTGGCCTGTGGCGGGCGGGCGATGGCGAGGCCGATGGCTTTATCGGCGCCTATGCCACAGACTTCCTGCTGGAGGCGCGGGCGCGCGGTGTCTTCGTGCCGCAGGACGCCATCGACAAGGCGCTGAACGCCATGCGCGATATGGCCAGGCCAGATGGCTATACCAGCATCACTTATCGCTTAAGCGTGCCCGATGACTGGAACTGGCTGGGCGTTTCAAGCGACCAGATGACCAAGCAGTTACGCTCGCGCGCCTCGGCCTATGCGCTTTATGTGCTGGCCAAGGGTCATTCCGGCGATCTGGCGCGGCTGCGCTGGTATCAGGACGTGCAGTTCAAGGCTGAAGATTCGCCGCTTTCGCGGGCGCAGGTGGCCGCCGGTCTGGCCATGATGGGCGACCGGGCGCGGGCGCGTCTGGCCTTCCGGCAGGCGATCCAGAAGCTCGGCTACAGCGATCCGAACGACTGGTATCAGTCGCCGCTGCGCGATCTGGCCGGTGTGATTGCGCTGGCCTATGAGGCGGGCGAGCCCGACATCGCGCAGAGCCTGATTCCGCGGCTCGAAAACGCCATGAAGTCACCCGCCCAGATGAATACGCAAGAAGACGCCTATGTGCTGCGCGCCGCCTCCTATATGTTAAAGGCGGCGGGCGTGCCCAAGATCGATGCGCAAAATGTCACGGCCTTGCCCGGTTCGGGCCTGCATTATGGTATCGGCAATTTGAGCGCGGCGCGGCTGAAGAACACAGGCTCCGGCCCGATCTGGCGCACGGTGACGGTGATCGGCACACCCGGCACAAGCCCCGGCGCGGACAGTCATGGCCTGTCGCTCACCAAGAGCTTCTATGCGCTCGATGGATCACGCATCGATCCGTCGCACCTGACACAAGGGCAGAAGGTGCTGGTGGTCATCACCGGCCATTCCGACCGCGCCGAGCAAAGGCCGATTGTCATCGATGATCCGCTGCCCGCCGGTTTTGAGATCGACTCGACCCTGAGCCCGGAAGACGCGCAGAACGGGCCGTTCGGCTTTATCGGCAAGCTCAGCGACCTGAAAGTCTCCGAGGCGCGCGACGACCGCTATGTGGCGGCGCTTGATGTGTCTTCGCGTGAAGGCTTTACCCTGGCCTATATTGCGCGGGCGGTGACGCAGGGTGACTATTACCTGCCGGGGGCTGAGGCGAAGGACTTCTACCGCACCGACACCTATGGCCGCACCGGGGGCAGCCGCACCGTGATTGCGCCAAGGTGAAAAAAACCGCTGAACTCCCCTCTCCCCTCAACGAGGGGAGAGGACGAGGAGCAGGGCATAGCCGCCGATCCTCGGGTGAGGGCCCGCCGGACGTTTATGCTCCGTCACCGCCCAACCCCTCACACGATCGCCTTCACTACGTTCGGCTCTCGTCCTCTCCCCGTAAACGGGGAGAGGGGAAAGTGACGCGCCTTGCCCAAGCTTAAAACCGACTCCCTCATCCCCCGGCTGGTCAAGGGCCTGATCGTCCTGATGGTCTTGCAGGTGCTGCTGGCCGTGGTGAACCTTGTCTGTCCGCCCGATATGGCAAAAGCGGACCGCGCCTCGCCCGTGGTGCTCGACCGCAACGGCGTTTTCCTGCGCGCCCTGCCCGTCGATGACGGGCGCTGGCGTCTCCGCGCCGACCTTAACCGCACCGATCCGGCCTTTCTCCACCATCTGCTCGGCATTGAGGATGCGCGTTTTTATCTCCATCCCGGCGTCGATGCGGCGGCGGTGGCGCGCGCTTTTCTGTCGAATTTTCATGCCGGCGGCATCGTGTCGGGCGGCTCGACCATCACCATGCAGACGGCGCGCCTGTTGTCGCCGCACCCGCGCACCTATGGCGGCAAGGCCATCGAAGCCCTGCGCGCCCTGCAACTGGAGCTGCGCTATTCCAAGCACGACATCTTGCAGCTTTACCTGACGCTGGCCCCTTATGGCGGCAATCTCGAAGGGGTGCGCGCCGCCTCGCTCTCCTATTTCGGCCATGAACCGGAAACCCTGACTTTGGGCGAACAGGCGCAACTGATCTCATTGCCGCAAGCCCCTGAGGCGCGCCGCCCCGACCTGCACCCGAAGGCAGCGCAGGCCGCGCGTGATCTGATCCTCGACCGCATGGCGCAGAACGGCCTGATCGACGCACAGGCCCTGCATGAGGCCTTGCAGGAACCGGTGGCACATCAGCGCCTGCCTTTCCCGGCCATCGCCTGGCAGACGGCGGGCCGTCTGGCGCGCACCGTCACCGGCCTGCAAGCCACGCTCGTCACCACGCTCGATGCCGGTCTGCAAACGCGGCTGGAGGCGATGGCGGCGGCCACGGCGAAGGCGCAAGGCCCCAATGTGTCGGCGGCCATACTGGTGGTCGATATTCATACGCGCGGCGTGTTGGCCAGTGTCGGCGGTGGCGGTCTTGATCGCCCGGGCGGCTGGATCGACATGACGCGCGCGCTCAGATCGCCCGGTTCGGCGCTCAAGCCCTTCATCTATGGCTTTGCCTTTGAAAACGGCGTGGTGGCCCCCGATACGCGCCTGATGGATGCGCCGACGCGCTTTGGCGACTATCAGCCGGAGGATTTCGACCGCAATTTCCACGGCGAGGTTTCGGTGAAGGAGGCGCTGGTCAATTCGCTCAATGTGCCCGCCGTGGCGGTGCTCAACCGTATCGGGCCGGATGTGTTTCAGGCGCGGCTGGCGGCGGTGGGGGTGAAGCTGGTGCGGCCGAAATCGGCGCTCAATGATGCCGGTCTGGCTCTGGCCCTGGGCGGTGAGGGTATTCATCTCGACGATCTGGCCAAGCTCTATGCGGGCTTGGGCGATCATGGTCTGGTCAAGCCGCTCGTCTATCGACTGGACGATGAAAAGGCCAGTGCGGCGGCGTCGGGCCAGAGGCTGATGCGCGCCGAGGCCGCCGACAAGGTGCTGGCCATTTTACGCGAAACCCCGCCGCCGCCGGGCCGCCTGCCGGGGCCGCTGATGCGCGTGTCACGCCGTCCGGCCTATAAGACCGGCACCTCCTACGGCTATCGTGACGCCCTGGCCGTCGGGGTGGCGGGCGGCTATGCGGTGATGGTGTGGACGGGCAGGCCCGATGGTGGGGCGCGCGCCGATGAAACGGGCCGTGACGACGCTGCACCGCTTTTGTTCGATGTCTTTGATCAGCTCCGCGCCCCGTCGCAAGTGCCGCAGGCCATCGCGCCGCCGGTGGCGCCCGTCGCCCTGCAAAGCCTGAATGCGGCGTCGGATCATATGTCGATCCTGTTCCCGCCATCGGGTGCGACCGTCTATGTCGAGACGGCAGGACGGGCGCGCGAGGAGCATCTGAAGGTGACGCGCCCGCTCAAATTATCGGCGCACGGCAAGGCCCCGATCCAGTGGTATGTCGATGGCGCGCCGCTGAAAGCAGATGATGACGGCGCGTTCAACTGGTCACCGCCCAGCGAGGGCTTTTACGACCTGACTGTCACCGGCGGCGACGGCCAGTCGGCCAAAAGCCATGTCCGTGTGGTGGCGATCAGGTCGGCGGATGCGCCTTGACATATGTACACAAAAGTGTACACTTAACAATTATATTATCGCCGTTATCTAGCGGTCACCATCAAACAGGTGGGTTTATGCTGATTTATATTTTTGGAATGAACTCATGCAATTTCAATGGGATGAGAGTAAGCGACGAGAGGTTATCGAACGCCGGAATGTGGACATACTTTATGCCGCTCGAATATTTAAGGGGCATGTTCTGACCAGCATCGATGATAGAAAGGACTATGGTGAGGAGCGGCTCATGTCTGTGGGCATGGTTGGTGGCGAATGTTTCGTCGTGATTCACACTCAGAGAGGCGATAGTCTTCGGCTGATAACTGCGTGGAAAGGTGGTCGTGATGACAAAAAGCGGTATCAAGACAGCATCGCTTGAAGACATCGAGGCGATGTATGAAAGAGGTGAACTTTTCCATGATCCGGATGCGCCGGAAGGTGAGCCTCTGGGTGCGGATTTCTGGGCAAGCGCCAAGATTCAGGAACCTAAAAAGCCACGTTCGATCCATCTGAAACTCGACCCGGAGGTCTTTGATTTTTTTGTCGCCGAAACGAACGGCAAAGGACACCTGACCCGGATGCAAGACGTGCTGAAAGCCTATATGAACGCACGCAAAGCGGGCTAACCGCTACTCAATCTCGCTTAAGTCGCGGCCTTTGGTTTCCTTGAGGAAGAACAGCGTAACCACCGCCGCCACGCCGCCGGTGATCACCGGATACCACAGGCCGAAATAGATGCTGCCGGTGGCGGTGACCATAGCGAACGACAGGGCAGGCTGGATGCCGCCAAACCAGCCCGTGCCGATATTATAGGGCAGGCTCATGGCCGTATAGCGCACGCGCGTCGGGAACATTTCAACGAGCAGCGAGGCCATCGGGCCATAGAGCGCGCAGGCTGCGATGGCGAACAGCACAAGCACGGCGAACATCATCGGCAGGTTGGCCTTTTTCGGGTCGGCCTTATCAGGATAGCCCGCAGCTTTCAGGGCGGTTTTCAGCGCGGCGGCGGTCTTGGCCTTCATGGCCTTGAGCGCCGCCGGATCGAGCCCGTCCGCCGAGGGCACGGCGATAGTCTGGCCGCCGACGCGAATAAAGGCTCCGGCCTGTCCCGGCGCGCGCTCGCTGGCATAGGGCACATTGACGCTGGTGACGATGCCCTTGGCCACGTCGCAGGGGGCCGTGAAGGCATGGGTGCCGATCAGGTCGAACTGGAAGTGGCATTGCGCGCTATCGGCCACCACCGACACGGGCGCGCTGCGCATGGCGGCTTCGAGATCGGGATTGCCGTATTTCATCAAGGCGTGAAAGCCGGGAAAGAAGCTGACCACGGCCAGTATGATGCCGAACAGCAAAACCGGTTTGCGGCCTATTTTGTCCGAAAGCGCGGCAAAGGCGATATAGAGCAGGGCCGAAACCAGAGTCATGCCCATGATCAGGCCATTCATCAGGGCGGCGTCGAGCCTGACGATCGAGGTCAGGAAAACCTGGGTGTAGAAGAAGGCCGTGTACCAGATCACGCCCTGAGCGGTCATGAAGCCGAACAGGGCGATCAGCATCCCTTTCAGATGGCGCCAGCGCGTGAAGATTTCGGCCAAAGGGGCCTTGGCCACCTGACCGGCCTCATGCAGGGCCTTGAAGGCCGGGCTTTCGGCGGTGCGGGCGCGGATATAGACCGAAACGGCCAGCAGACCAGACGAGATGATGAATGGAATGCGCCAGCCCCAGTCGTCAAAAGCGGCGGGCGTCATGGTCTTGCGGGTGATCAGGATCACGATCAGGGCGGCGATCAGGCCGAACGCCGCCGAGGTCTGGATCCAGCCCGTATAGAGGCCGCGCTGATCAGCCGGCGCGTGTTCGGCCACATAGATGGCCGCTCCGCCATATTCACCACCGAGCGCAAAGCCCTGAATGATGCGTAAACCCACCAGCAGCAGCGGGGCCAGATTGCCGATCTGGGCATGGGTGGGCAAAAGGCCAATGGCGATGGTGGCCAGACCCATGACGAGGATGGTGTATAAAAATGTGCCCTTGCGCCCCTTGCGGTCGCCGATATGGCCGAAGACCAGAGCCCCCACCGGTCTGGCGATAAAGCCGACGGCGAAGGTGGCAAGCGCCAGTATCGTGCCGAGCGCACCGGCATTGGCGAAGAAGTTTTTGGCAATGGTGGCGGTCAGGGTGCCGAAGATGAAGAAGTCATACCACTCAAACGTGGTGCCCGCTGCCGATGCCGCCACGATGGTTTTGAGGCCGCCAAAGCTTTTGCTTGCGCTCTTATCCGCCATATCCTGCCCCTGTTTTTCATTTTTATGCCGTCATTTGATCGAAATCAGCGTTATTGACAAGATGTAATACCGGCTGGCGCGCCGTCTGTTTTGCGGTTAAGCTTTTGATGCAGGGTCATTCAGGAGGGGATGAAGCATGAAGTTTTCCGAACCGGTGCGTGCGCCTGCCTCGGAAGGTCTGGCCTCCTATGCCCGCAAGGTGCGGGTGCGACCCGTGCTGGTGCTGATCAATCTGATCGAAGCGATCCTGAGTCTGCTCGGTGTGGTGGTGATCATTCTGGCCGTCCATTATGGTTCGTTCACCAGGGCCGGACAGGCGCTCGATGATTCGCTGGGCTGCATCGTGCATGGGCTGGAGCACCTCGCCTGTCCGGTCATGGCTTCGCCAAAGCCTGATGCAATGCAGCAAAAATGACTTGATCCGCACATCTGGCCGTATATAGCTCCATCAGGTTTTGATTGGGAGAACATGCATGGCCATGCTGAACGCACTCATCGACAATAACCGCCATTGGGCCCGCACCAAGACCGAGGTCGATCCCGACTTCTTCCGCCGTCTGGTGGCGCAGCAATCGCCCGAATATTTATGGATCGGCTGTTCGGATTCGCGCGTCCCCGCCACCGAAATCGTTGATCTCGATCCGGGTGAAATGTTCGTTCACCGCAATATCGCCAATATGGCCCCGTCGCAGGACGCCAATTACTTAAGCGTCTTGCAGTTCGCCGTGCAGGTTCTGAAGGTCAAGCACATCCTCGTGGTCGGCCATTATGGCTGCGGCGGCGTGCGCGCGGCGATCGAATCGAAGGGCGACAGCCTGATTGATCACTGGCTGGCCCCGATCCGCGAAGTGGCGCACAATCACGCCGACGAGCTGGCGCATCTGCACGAAGACAAGGCGAAATTCGACCGTCTGTGCGAACTGAACGTCATCCAGCAGGTGCGCAATGTCTCGGTCAATCCGATTGTTCAGCGGGCGTGGAGCGAGGGCCAGTCCCTGGCCATTCACGGCTGGGTCTATGCCCTGAGCGATGGCCTGGTCACCGATCAGGGTGTGACCGTATCGTCGTTCGCAGAGCGGATGCAGGTTTTCGGCATCTGACGCCTCACAATTTCGCCATAGCCGTTAATGCGCGTTAACCCTTGATTTTTAACGCCAAAAAAGACCGAACCACACAGGTTTTTTATCCGGTGTAAAGACCTTCTTCAGCATTTCAGCCGCAAAGTCGAGCCATTGCCCTGTGGTTAAGGGCTAGGGTTAATGACAGGTTACTGAAGCGGCATGACGGCCACCCTCGGTCTTGGTTCGGCGCAATTTGGCGGCGATTACGGCATATCGAACACGCGCGGGCGCGTGGGCGAGGACGAGGTGCGTCAGATTTTGCAATATGCCGCCAATTGCAAGGTGCTCAATATCGACGCCTCGCACTATGATGGCGATGTCGAGCGCATCCTGGGCCGCAACTGGCCGTTTCCCTCACCTTTCAGGCCGCAGATCCGCACTTTGCGCCTCGAAAAGGGGCTCGACTGGCTGGAATCACGCCTGCGCCGCAGCATCGACCATATGGGTCTGGTGCGCGCTCACGCCGCGCTTGTCGATCATGCCGAAGATCTGACCGGCGATCAGGGCAATGCCCTGTGGGCGCGGCTGGAAAAGCTGAAGGCCGAGGGGCTGATCAGCAAGATCGGCATTTCGGCCAGCCATGCCGACCAGCCGCTGTTGCTGGCGAAGCGCTTCAAGCCCGACATCATGCAGGTGCCGGCCTCAATCCTCGATCAGCGTCTGGTACGCGGTGGCGACATCAAGGCGATGAGCGATCTCGGCGTCGAGGTGCAGATCAGGTCGGTCTTTTTGCAGGGGCTGTTGTTCCTGCCGCGCGAAGCCCTGCCGAACAACCTCACGGCCATCGGGCCGCACCTGTCGCGCGTGCGCCGTATCATGGCCGAAAGCGGCGCTGATCCTTTGCACGCCGCCTTATCTTACGCGCTCAATATCGAAGGCGTCTCCACCGTCATGGTGGGGGTGACCTCGGCCGCCGAACTGCGCGCTATTGTGGCCGCATCCGAACGCAAGGCCCCGCGCATCAACTGGGACGCCCTGGCCCTGACCGACGAGGTGGCGCTCGACCCCACGCAATGGTTCGCTGACCTGGGTGAACAGGCTCCGCGCCGTCTGGTGCGCGTCGCCTGAGGTCTGGTGCGCGGTTTGATCAGACCGGCCAGGTGGCCGGTGACAGGGCCAGCACATCGCCCGCCAGATAGAGCGAGCCGCAGATAATGACGCGGCAGGCTTCGGGCGTGAGCGCCCTGATCGCCGCCAGCGGGCTATCGGCGACACCGGCCCTCAGCCCATGCGCTTTTGCGGCCTCGGCCAGTTCGGCAGGCGGGATGGCGGCGTCGCTGGAAAAGCCGACGCACGAAAAATCGGCGTCGAGCCCTTCAAAACCAGCGAAAAATTCTGACGTATCCTTGGTATTGATCAGTCCACAGATGATTTTCAGCGGTTTGGGATCGCGCGCCGCCATCTCTTCGATAAAGTGCCGCAAGGCGCGCGCCGCATGGGGATTGTGACCGCCATCAAGCCACAGTTCGGAAGCCTTGTCGGGCAGGGCGTCATAGAGCGGCCCGGCCTTCAGCGCCTGTAATCGGCCCGGCCATTGCGCGGCCTTCAGGCCCTTTTCGATGGCTTCCGGCGGCAGGCCAAGCGTCAGCGCCGCCTTGATGGCCAGGGCCGCATTATCGAACTGGTGCGCCCCGGCCAGCGATGGGCGGGGAAAGTCATAAAGCGCCGCATCATCCTGAAATATCAGGTGTTCGCCTTCGCGCCAGCCATCGAAGCCTTCACCGAGAAAGCCTAAATCCACGCCCAGTTTCAGCGCCTGACGCTCCAGCGCATCGCGCGCCTCTTCGGCCTGACGGGCGGACAGGGCGGGCGTGCCGCGCTTGAAGATACCGGCTTTTTCGCGGGCGATCTGGTTCAGTTCGGTGCCGAGAAAGGCCTGATGATCATAGTCAATCGGGGTGATCAGGGTCAGGCGCGGCGCGGCGATGATATTGGTGGCGTCGAGCCGCCCGCCCAGCCCCGTCTCTAACAGCAAAAGATCGGCGGGGGTTTCCGAAAAGGCCAGAAAAGCCGCAGCAGTGGTCGATTCAAAAAAGGTCAGCGGCTGTCCGGCATTGGCGGCTTCGACGCGGGCCAGCACATCGGCCAGATAATCGTCCGTGATCAGAGTGCCTGCCAGACGGATGCGTTCGGCAAAGCGCACCAGATGCGGGGAGATATAGGTATGGACGCGCAGACCGGCGGCCTCACACATGGCGCGCAAAAAAGCGATGGTCGAGCCCTTGCCATTGGTGCCCGCCACATGCACCACGGGCGGCAGGCGCATGTGCGGATCGCCAAGCGCGGCGCAGACGCGCAGCATCCGGTCGAGATTGAGGTCGATCAGTTTGGGGTGCAGCGCCTTGAGGCGTTCCAGCGGGGCGTCAAAGGGAAGGAGGCGGTCGGTCATGTCAGTGGCTAAGTTATGGGGCGTGGGGTCTGTGACCCCGCAAACTTTCTTATCTTTCACGCTTCCCGCCCGAATGGGCGGAGGGCGTGAAAGATAAAGGAAGGCTTGGGGCCATTGGCCCCAAACCCCGAAACTTATGCCGCGCGGCGGCGGCCACCCATCAGCATCGACATCAGCGCGCCCAGCACTTCGGGCAGTTCGCCGCGTGGCACCACGCGATCGACCATGCCTTTTTCGACCAGATATTCGGCGGTCTGGAAATCTTCGGGCAGTTTTTCGCGGATGGTGTTCTCAATCACGATCCGCCCGGCAAAGCCGATCAGCGCGCCC
The DNA here is from genome assembly GCF_030027245.1 of Asticcacaulis sp. EMRT-3. Taxonomy (NCBI): domain Bacteria; kingdom Pseudomonadati; phylum Pseudomonadota; class Alphaproteobacteria; order Caulobacterales; family Caulobacteraceae; genus Asticcacaulis; species Asticcacaulis carbonis. The sequence continues at coordinate 2,392,934 of NZ_JASERT010000001.1, read as the reverse complement.
GGTTCGGCCAGATGAATATCGCCCAGCATGGCATAGGACGCCGTAACGCCGCCCGTGGTCGGGTCGGTCAGCACCACCAGATAGGGCAGTTGCGCGGCTTTCAGTTCCTGAATGGCCAGGGTGGTGCGCGCCATCTGCATCAGGGACAAAGCCCCTTCCTGCATCCGGGCGCCACCGGCGGCGGTGAAGACCACCATCGGGCATTTGCGGCCAATCGCGGCGCGGGCAGCGGCGATGAAGGCTTCGCCCGCCGCCGTGCCCATGCTGCCGCCCATAAAGGCAAAATCCTGCACCAGCACGATACAATCGATGCCTTGAATCTTACCATAGCCAATCGCCATGACATCGCGCGCACCGGTCTTGGCGCGGGCGGCCTTCAGGCGCTCGACATAGGGCTTGCCGTCCGAGAATTGCAGCGGATCTTCGATGACTTCCGGCGTCGGCAGGCTTTCCCACTGGCCGTCATCGAAGGTGAACTTCATGCGCGCTTCGGCCCCGATGCGCATATGGCGGCCCGAAGGCGTCACCCACAGGGCGGCTTCGAGATCGGAACGATAGATCATTTCACCCGTATCGGGGCATTTGACCCACAGATTTTCGGGCGTTTCGCGCCGCGACACGAATTTCGACACGCCGGGGGCAATCTTGGCCAGCCAGCCGCCACGGTCACGGCGCTCGGCCGGACGGGCATTGGGGGGCAATTTCGGACCTTTGTTTGAGGAATCGGCCATAGGCATAGGGTACTCCGTAAACCTTAATCGCAAGTCTCTAGTTTCTGGCGCTGTGAACAGCCTTAGCCAAAATGGCGGCCTTTTCCAGAACTTTTGCGCTGGCGAGTGTATTTTCAAGTAAAGACGTGTGGATTTCGTCCACCAGAGCCGAGCCGACGACGGCGGCATCGGCCACGCGGGCCACTTCGGCGGCGCGTTCCGGCGAGCGGATGCCAAAGCCCACCGCTACCGGCAGGCCGGAGGCTTCGCGCACCTTGATCACCTGACCGGCCACAGCGTTCGCATCGGCTTCCTTGACGCCGGTGACGCCCGCCACCGAGACATAATAGATGAAGCCGCGTGTGCGTTTGACCAGGGTTTGCAGACGAGCGGCGTCGGTGGTGGGGGTGGCCAGACGGATCAGGGCCAGATCGTGGACATCAAGCGCATCGCTCAACGGATCGGCCTCTTCCGGCGGGCAATCGACGACGATCAGCCCATCGGCGCCACAATCGTGCATGGCCTGCGCCCAGACAGCGGGGCCGCGCGATTCGACCGGATTCATATAGCCCATCAGGATGATCGGCGTGGTCTGGTCGGTTTCGCGGAAGCGCCTGACCAGCTCGAACACATCGGCGATCTTCGTGCCGTTTTTCAGGGCCCGTTCGGCGGCGTGCTGGATGGTGGGGCCTTCGGCCATCGGATCGGAGAAGGGAAAACCCAGTTCGATAATGTCCGCACCCGCCTCAGGCAGACCCTTCAGAGTGGCAAATGCCTGCTCCAGATCGGGATCGCCCGCCATGATATAGGCGATAAAGGCCGCCTTGTTTTGCGACTTCAGGCCTGCAAAACAGGCATCAATACGTGAAACGCCCATGTTACAGACCTCCCATGCCTTCACCCATCGCTTTCGCAACGGTGAAAATATCCTTATCGCCGCGCCCCGACAGATTGAGCACGACGATACCGCCCTTGCCGACCTCTTTCGCCAGATCGCCGACGCGGGCAATGGCGTGCGACGATTCGAGCGCCGGAATAATGCCTTCGAGTTTTGAGGTGAGCTGGAAAGCTTCGAGCGCTTCCTTGTCGGTGGCCGTGACGTAGCGGGCGCGTCCGGTATCGAACAGATAGGCGTGTTCGGGGCCGATGCCGGGATAATCAAGGCCCGCCGAGATTGAATGGCCTTCGAGAATCTGGCCGTCGTCGTCCTGAAGCAGATAGGTGCGGTTGCCGTGCAGCACGCCGGGGCGACCGCCATTCAGCGAGGCGGCGTGACCATTATAGACCTCCAGCCCGTGGCCCGATGCCTCGACCCCGACGATTTTCACGCCGTCATCATCCAGAAACGGATGGAACATGCCAATCGCATTGGAGCCACCACCGACGCAGGCGATGACCGCATCCGGCAAACGGCCTTCCTGTTCCAGTATCTGCTGGCGCGTTTCCTTGCCGATAATGGTCTGGAATTCGCGCACCATTTCGGGATAGGGGTGCATCCCCGCCGCCGTGCCGATCATATAATAGGTGTCATGCACATTGGTGACCCAGTCGCGCAGGGCCTCGTTCATCGCGTCCTTCAGCGTGCCATTGCCATTGGTGACGGGCACGACCTCGGTGCCGAGCAGCTTCATGCGGAAGACATTGGGTGCCTGACGCTCAACATCGAGCGCGCCCATATAGACGATGCACGGCAGATCAAAGCGCGCGCAAACCGTGGCCGAAGCCACGCCATGCTGGCCCGCGCCCGTTTCGGCGATAATGCGTGTGCGGCCCATGCGCTTGGCCAGCAGCACCTGACCGATACAGTTATTGATCTTGTGCGCGCCGGTGTGGTTCAGTTCCTCACGCTTGAAATAGATCTTCGCCCCGCCGAAATGCTCGGTCAGGCGCTCGGCGAAATAGAGCGGCGAGGGACGACCGACGAAGAACTTCATCAGCGAATGATATTCAGCCCAGAAGGCGGGATCATTGCGCGCGGTTTGCCAGGCTTCGTTCAGTTCCAGCACCAGCGGCATCAGGGTTTCGGGCACATAGAGGCCACCGAAAGAACCGAAGCGCCCGTGGGCGTCCGGCTGATGATAGGTATTGGGTCGCAGAACGGGCTCGTCCACCGAAATACAGTCCTTCTGAGGGCACCGGCCATGCACCATGCAAGACCGGTCTGGTTCTTCAGAGCGCTGATCTGATCGACTCAAGATCGACGCTCTAAACTTTTGTTTTTACGCGCATTTGAATCCGAAACGTGCGTCACACTTTTCGGATTGCCCTCTTATACGCCGGGCGATCGCAAAGAGACTGGCTTTATAGCGATTTTGCGGCGCGAAGAAAGCGTGAAATCAACGCCGGGTCTTTGACGCCTGGGGCCGATTCGACGCCGGACGAGACATCCAGCCTGTGCGCGCCACTCAAACGCATAGCGTCGCGGGCATTTTCCGCCGTCAGCCCGCCCGCCAGAAACCACGGTTTCGCGCCGGCATAGTCGCGCATGATGGCCCAGTCGAAGCTTAAGCCCATGCCGCCCGGCAGATCAGCGCCTTTCGGGGTTTTGGCGTCAAACAACAGATAGTCGGCCACCCGTTCGTAAGAGTCAGCCGCTGTCAGATCGGCCTTTTCCGCCAAGCTGATCGCCTTGATGACCGGCACGGCCATGAGTTGCGCCACCTCGGCCACGCGCTGCGGCGTTTCCTGACCGTGGAGCTGGATCAGATCGGGTGCCACCTCGGATTTCAAGGCGTGCAGCAGCGCATTATCGGGATCGACGACAACGCTGACAAGGCGTGCATCCGGGCGATACTGGCGCACCTGTCGCACCAATGCCGACATGGCCTCAACGGATAAATGGCGCGGGCTTTTGGCAAAATGAATGAAGCCGAGAAAGTCAGCGCTGTCATTGAGGGCCGTTTTGGCTGCCTCCAGCGTCGAAATTCCGCAAATCTTTATTTCCGGTTGCACAAAAACACCTCAAATCCTTGCCTCAGGTGGAGGAAGCTTTAGCAAAAATCAAGGTTTGGGCTATAGATTTCAAACTTAAATAACAGCGGTTTCGTCACGAACCGTAATAATCATACAATGGGCAGGCAGATAAATGACCGATTTCGTGTTGTTGAGCGATATCAGTAATGGGAGTTCTTTAAAACTGGCACTGGCGCGGCGCGGGCAAAGACCTGACGCCACGACGCAATATGCCTGTAACAGTCTTGATGGTTTTAAAACCGCCATCAGCGATTTTCTTGATGATCGGGGCAAGCCGCAACTGGCCGGTGCGGCCATTTCCGCCGCCGGCTGGGAGCGCGGCGGGGTGATCAAGCTGCCCAATCATGGGTTTTCGATCAACCGCAATGACATGCGCGCCTTTCTCGATACGCAGCGCGTCAATCTGGTCAATGATTTCGTCGCCAAGGCCCTGGCCATTCCGCGCCTGAAGGACAGCGAGCGTGTGCAGATTTGTGGCGGCGATCCGGTTGAGGAACAGGTGATCGCCGTCATCGGGCCGCATAACGGGCTGGGCATGTCAGCTCTGGCACCCGATGGCATGGGCAACTGGACGGCTATGCCGACAGAGGGCGGCCATTCCGATCTGGCCGCCACCAATGATCTCGAAGATCAGGTCTTGCGCGTTCTGGCCCAAAAATACGGCCATGTGTCGCGCGAACGGGTCATTTCGATTCCGGGTCTGAGCGATTTGTGGCGCGCCCTTTCCATTATCGACGGCGATGAGAACGAAGCGCCGAGCCCGGAGGAGATTATCGCCCGCGCCTCGGCTGAGGATACGCGCGCCCATCAGGTCATCGATCTGAGCATGGGCTGGTTCGCCGCTATGGCTTCGGACGTGGCGCTGATTCTGGGGGCGCGCGGCGGCGTTTATCTGTCCGGCGACCTGCTCGATATGATCGGCGATCTGTTCGATGTCGAGGCCTTTGTCAAACGCTACAGCGACAAGGGGCGTTTGAGCGGCTATGTGGCGGAGATACCGGTTTTCAAACCCGCCGCCCACGATATGGAGGTCATCGGCCTGGCCACGCTTTTCGATTGATAAAGAAAGGCCGGTGTCACCACCGGCCTTTGCTTATTTCGCGTTTTGCGCCTTCAGTTCGGCCAGAATATTGGCCAGCAACTCTTCCTGGCTCGGCGTATTGGCGGGCGGCGGCGGCGGGGGTGGCGGCATCAGCTTGTTGATCGCCTTGACCACCATGAAAATAGCCGCACCGATGATCAGGAACTGGATCAGCGTATTGATGAACATGCCGTAGCCAATCGCCGTTTCCGGCGTTTTGGTCAGCGGATCGGCGGCTTTCAGCACCCATTTCAGCTTGGAAAAATCGACACCACCGGTCAGGATTCCAATCGGCGGCATGATGATGTCATTGACCAGCGAGGTGACGATCTTGCCGAAGGCGCCGCCGATCACCACACCGACGGCGAGGTCGATGACATTGCCGCGCATCAGGAAGGTTTTAAATTCGGATGCAATGCTCATGACATTCCCCGCTCGATTTCAGAATAGCATCAGGCGTTATCGTCGCCCGACAGATTCAGGCGCTCGCGCAATTCCTTGCCGCTCTTGAAGAAGGGCACGTGCTTGGCGGGCACATTGACCGCCTCGCCGGTGCGCGGATTGCGTCCGGCGCGCGCCGGGCGCGACCGCACCGACAGGGCCCCAAAGCCGCGCAGCTCGACACGGCCACCTTTTTCGAGCGTGCTCACCATCGATTCCAGGATGAGATTGACCACGCGCTCCACATCTTTTTGCGTAAGGTGCGGGTATTCGGAAGCCAGGCGCTCTATGAGTTCGGATTTCAGCATCGAGTCTCCCCCGGTTGGTGAACCTGGAAACTGAGCATGATGGAAAAAGAAAAAGAGTTCAAGGGGTTGGAAACTAATTAACGCACTGGTAGCGGTAACAACTGAAATTTTCTTACCACACGTAAGGCTCTATGCCTCAAAGGTCACACCGAAGCCCCGGTTGGAAAACGTCTCTGTTTGCGTGAATTAAAAATGTCGGCGGCCTTCAGGCACAAAAAAAGCCGGAACCCGAAGGCTCCGGCTTCTTTTCAGATGACGTCTGGCAGGTTTTTAAGAACCGGCCTTGTCGCGCAGGGCGGCACCCAGGATGTCACCGAGCGAAGCGCCCGAATCCTGCGAACCATATTGCTCGATCGCTTCTTTTTCCGCCGACATTTCCAGCGCCTTGATCGACACGGAGACCTTGCGGGCCGCTTTGTCGATATTGGTCACCTGGGCGTCGATGCGGTCGCCGACAGCGAAGCGCTCAACGCGCTGCTCGTTACGGTCGCGCGACAGGTCGGACTTGCGCACGAAGGCTGACATAGGCGCATCGTCGTCGCCGAAGCGCACTTCGATGCCGCCGGTCGTGACTTCGGATACAGTGACGGTGACGGTCTGGCCCTTGCGGAAGGTATCGCCGGTCATCGGATCGGAGCCCAGTTGCTTGATGCCGAGCGAGATACGCTCTTTTTCAACATCCACATCGAGCAGCTTCGTCTTGACGATGTCGCCCTTCTTGTACTTGGCGATGGCTTCTTCGCCGGGCAGGTTCCAGTCGAGATCCGACAGGTGAACCATGCCGTCGATGTCGTTTTCGAAGCCGATGAACAGGCCGAATTCGGTGGCGTTCTTGACTTCGCCTTCGATGGTGGAGCCGACCGGATGGGCGCTTAAGAAAGCATCCCACGGATTTTCCTGGGCCTGCTTGAGGCCGAGCGAAACGCGGCGCTTGGCGGCATCGACTTCGAGCACGACAACCTCAACCTCTTGCGAGGTCGAGACGATCTTGCCCGGATGGACGTTCTTCTTGGTCCACGACATTTCCGAAACGTGCACCAGGCCTTCGACGCCCGATTCCAGCTCGACGAAAGCGCCATAGTCGGTGATGTTGGTGATGCGACCGGAGAACTTGCCGCCGACCGGATATTTGACGTCGACATTTTCCCACGGATCGGACTGCAACTGCTTCATGCCGAGCGAGATACGCTGCGTATCGGGGTTGATCTTGATGATCTGAACCTTGACGCTGTCGCCGACATTGAGCACCTGCGACGGATGCGACACGCGCTTCCACGACATGTCGGTAACGTGCAGCAGGCCGTCAATGCCGCCGAGATCGACGAAGGCGCCGTAATCGGTGATGTTCTTGACGATACCATCGCGGATTTCACCCTCGGCCAGTTGGCCCACCAGTTCGGTGCGCTGTTCGGCGCGGGCTTCTTCGAGGATGGCGCGGCGCGACACAACGATATTGCCGCGCGGACGGTCCATTTTCAGGATGGCGAAAGGCTGTTCCTTACCCATCAGCGGCGCGACATCGCGCACCGGACGAATATCGACCTGCGAACCGGGCAGGAAGCCGGAAGCGCCGTCCATATCGACGGTGAAGCCGCCCTTGACGCGGCCGACGATGGTGCCCATGACGGGCTCGCCCTTGTTGAAGATGGCTTCGAGGCGCGTCCAGGCTTCCTCGCGGCGGGCCTTGTCGCGGCTGATGACCGCTTCGCCCATCGCGTTTTCGACGCGCTCAAGATAGACTTCGACATTGTCGCCGACCTTGAGATTGGCGCCCTCGGCACCGAATTCCTTGGTCGAGATACGGCCTTCGGTCTTCAGACCGACATCGACCATGACATAATCTTTTTCAACGGCGACGACGAGGCCGTGAATGACCTGACCCTCGAGCATGTCGCGGCCATGCATCGATTCATCGAGCAGGGCGGCGAAATCGTCGCGGGAAGGATTATAATCGCTCATAAGCATTCTTGTTTCGGGTTGGCGCGTGTCCCGGCTTTCATGATCCCGAAAACGGCAGTGAGGCCGTGACGCAGACGGGGAAAGGGCGCGGGGGTGCGACTTTGTAAAGTTGGGTTGGATTGGGAGGCAGCCATAAAGGCGGGCCCCAAATTGTAAACTGCAAGCCGTAAAACGGCTCCGCTGGCGTCTCGTGTGCTGCCTCAAACAGCCGATGTTGGGATTTAACGCGCCATTCTGGAATTTTTTGGCGCGTTACAAACGGCTTTTCACAAGGGATCGCGCAGTTGCGATGGCCGCTTCTATACCCAAGTCGGTCGTATCTAGCAAGAGCGCGTCGGCGGCTTTTTCCAAAGGCGCGCTTGACCGCGACGAATCACGCGCGTCACGGATGCGAATATCTTCGAGAACCTCGTCGAGCGTCAGCGCCGGATTGGCCTGAACCAACTGCTTCCAGCGCCGCGCGGCGCGCACCTCAGGTGCTGCGGTGACGAACAGTTTGACCGGCGCATCGGGCGCGATCACCGTGCCGATGTCGCGGCCATCCAGCACCGCCCCGCCCGGCTGACGGGCGAAATCGACCTGATACTGCCAAAGGGCGGCGCGCACTTCGGGGATGGCGGCCACTCTTGATGCCAGCTCACCAGCGTGGCGACCGCGCAAAACCGCATCGGCCAGCAGGTCAGCGTCGATATGGGCGGCGGCAAGGGCCGGGTCGATGTTTTTCGTCTGGGCGATATGGCCGACGGCGCGATACAAAAGCCCCGTATCGAGGCACGGCAGGCCGTAATCGGCGGCGATTGCCGCGGCCAAAGTGCCCTTGCCCGAAGCGGCGGGGCCATCAAAGGCGATGATGAGGGGGGAATTCACAGGCTTGGACTCACAGCTTTGACATGACCCTGACGCGCATAGGCCAGAATGGCTGCGTCCTCAGTAATAAGGTGCGCGTTAAGATAACGTGCCGTTGCAACGATCAGTCGGTCAGAGGGATCATTGTGAAAATTCCCTGGAAGCCTTGTGCTATCAAAGGAGATTGCGGGTGCGAGAGGAATGAGCGAAAGACCGCCTTGCTCGAAGATAGTCTCAAGCCATTTTTCCGCATCCCGATCCAGATTGAGGCGCGCTTTCGATTCCAGCATGGCGATTTCCCAAATGGTGATGGCCGAAATGCAGACCTCACTATGGACCGATGCGCGCTCAAGCAGGGCTTGTGTTTGCGGGCCAATACGGTGTGACTGAGTGACGGTCCAGATCAGGACGTGCGTGTCCAGCAGGACAAGACTCATTTATTTGCATCCCATTCCACGTCTATGGGCGAGATAATATCGCCCTCATAGACAACACTACCCGCCATTAAGCCGAAAAGGCTTTTCTTCGGCGGCATGGGCACGAGCCGCGCCACAGGCTTGCCGTGCTTGGTAATGATAAGAGGTCGGCGTGTTTCCGCCACCTCATCCAGCAATTTCAGGCATTTGGCTTTAAAATCGCCGGCACCGATTGAAGCGTCATCCATGATTTTTGTCCATAGTCACAGTCTATGGTCATATATACCATGAATGACGGGCAAATTCAATCAAAACGCATCTCTACGCCGACGCTTTGCAGATCGCGCCAGTAGCCGGGCCAGGTCTTGGCCGTGCAGCCGGGATCGAGAATGCGCAGGCCATCGATGACCAGCGCGGCCAGTGCGAAGGCCATAGCGATGCGGTGGTCATGATAGGTGTGGATGTCGGCCTCAACCTTGCGACCCATCAGGCTGCGGTCGGGCGTAATGAGCAGATCATCGCCGATTTCCTGCGCCAGACCGGGCTGGATGCGGTTCAGTTCGGTGGCCACGGCATTGATGCGGTCGCATTCCTTGACGCGCAGGTTGGCGATACCGACGAAGCGGACGGGATGATGGTTAAACGCGGCCAGCACAGCGATGGTGGGGATGGCGTCCTGCATCTGGCTGCCATCGATCACGGGCGGCAGGTTGGGGAATTGCTTTATATAGTCATAGGCTTTGGCGTCGGGCTGCATCATGGCTTCGGGGGCGATGCCGATGTCGATGTCTGCACCCAGCAAGGCATTGATGCCCCACGGATAGGTGGCGGCGCTGGCGTCGGGTTCCACCCGGTAGTCGCGCGCCGCATAAGGCGTGTTGGCAATTTCCCAGCCCAGGGCCTCGGTCTGGGTGATTTCGGCCCCGAAGGCGCGCATACAGGCCAGCGTAATATCGATATAGCCGCGCGCGCCGATGTCACCGCCACGGACGCTTAAACGAAAGGGCGCATCGCCCCTGGTGGCGGCCATCATCAGGGCCGAGACATACTGGCTCGACAGGCTGGCATCGACAGAAACGGCGCGCCTGGAAAAGCCGCCCTTGCTCGTCACCGTCACCGGCGGACAGCCTGTGGGGGCCGCGGCCGTCACGCCCGCCGCGTTCAGCGCCTCCACCAAAGGCGCGATTGGCCGTTTCTGCATATGCGCGTCGCCGGTCAGCACGGTGGTGCCATCCATATGGGCGGCGGCGGCGGTGAGGAAGCGCACGGCGGTTCCGGCATTGCCAAGAAACAATGGCTCTGGCGAAGGCTTAAGCGTGCCTGTGCTCACCACCGTAAAATCGCTTTCGCCGCTTTGCGTGACCGTGACGCCGAGCTGGCGCAGGGCCTGCGCCATATAGGTGGTGTCGTCGCTTTTGAGCGCGCCGCTGATATGGCTCGTGCCTTCGGCGAGGGCGGCGATCAGCAGGATGCGGTTGGTGATCGACTTCGAGCCGGGCAGGGCGATTTTTCCGGCGATCCGTGTCCGAACGGGCACAAGTCTCACCGCATTTGTTTGATTGGGCACGGGAAAGTCTCGGTTTTTGAGCAAAAAATAAACAGCCCCCGCAAAAGGGGCTTTGACAGGAGGCTTATCTAGTGGCAGGGGAGCCAAAGCAACAGAAAATTTCCAGACTGAAAGAAGGACGTCCCGTGGCTGATCCTGCCTTAGGTACCAAACAAGTTTGCCCGAACTGCACGGCGAAATTCTATGATCTCGGCAAGCATCCGGCGCATTGCCCGCGCTGCGATTTCGAATTCGATCAGGAAGAGGTCGTGCGCACCCGCCGTTCGCGCGCCCGCCCGGTCGAGCCGGATTACGAAGATACGGACGAGGATGGCGAAGAGCTGGCCAAGACCAAGGCCAAGGGCAAGACCCCCGGCGATGAGGACGACGATGACGAAGAGCCCGAAGTCACGGCACCCGAAATCGACGAAGTGGTGACCGACGATCCGTTGCTGGTTGATGAGGACGAGGATCTCGACCCTGCCGATCCGGCCCGTGTCAATGCGCCCGATACGGTCGATATGGAAATCGAGGACGCCGATATTGGCGACGACGATGATGGCGACGACGTGCCCTTCCTCGAAGACGACGACGACGATTTTGATGAAGACATAGACCTGCCCGGCAAGGATGACGACGAAGACATCGTTTAAAATCGCCGACAAAATGCACAATGGCCATCGGGTGACCGATGGCCATTCAGACTGCTGACAAACCCCGTCATATTTGGCGGGGTTTTGTTTTGCGGGCCCCATTCGTAAGATGTTTGGGCGGGCAAATTGGTTTGCGCGATCTATGCGGCGCTCAGCCTTGGCTCATTGGCCATCATGAGGGCGATTTTCTTGATATTCTGGGCGGTTGCGGCGAGCAGACACTGCCATTTGACGCGGCTTAGAGCGGGGTTGCCCTTGCCCGACATGGACAGGATAAAGCCTCGGCCCGTCAAGAGCTTTTGGTAGGCCTCGGAACAATATTGGCTGCCGCGGTCGGAGTGGTGAATAACGCCACGCGGCGGTCTGCGTATGGCGATGGCGCGTTGCAGGGCATTGAGGGCAAGATCCTTCTTCAACCGGTCGCTGACCGACCAGCCGATAATCCGGCGGGAATAAAGATCGAGCACGATCGCCAGGTAAAGCCAACCCTCCGCCGTCCAGATATAGCTGATATCGACACCCCATTTCTGGTCAGGCGCTGACGCCTCAAAGTCCTGATCCAGAATATTGGGCGCCACAGGCCCGCCATGATGGCTGTCGGTCGTTTTCTTATAACGCCTTGTCTGCAAGGCCTTCAAACCGTTGTCGCGCATCAGACGGGCAACGCGATGGCGCCCGACCTCGACGCCGTCTTCCTGCAATTCGACCGTCATACGCGGGCTGCCATAGGTTTCATGCGACGTGGCGAACTGCGACCGGATATGCGCCAGAAGCACCAGGTCATCCTTCTGACGACGGCTGGGCGCACGGCCCTTCCAGGCGTAAAAGCCGCTCATGCTGACGCCGAACAGGGCGCAACTGCGGCGGACAGGAACGGTGGCCTTCTCCGCATCGATGACCCGAAATATCATTTCGTGGTCTCCCGCGCGAAGAAGGCGGCTGCTTTTTTTAGAAGGTCGCGCTCCTGGCGCAAAATCTCATTCTCTTTGCGAAGCCGCGCCAGCTCCTTGCTGACGTCTGAGTGCGGCCCCGACAAAAGATCGGCCTCCCGATGTTGCGTCAGCCAGCGCGTCAGCGTCGATTTTCCAATACCCAGATCTTCTGCAATTGCGGCAACAGATCGGCCACTCGTCTCAACAAGACGCACAGCCTCAGCACGGAACTCCGGCGTCACACCAGCATGGCGACCACGCCCGCCTAATGTTTTCTTCTCGTCCTTCATGGATCAAACTCCTAGCAAATTTTAGAAGTTCGCTCTCCACTTTTTCCGGGCAAGTCCAGTGGCAAACTCAACGGCTTCAAAGTTGCGCCACGGCCCTTTGCGATGAATGACCTCGGCCTTGTAAAGCCCGTTGATGGTTTCAGCCAGGGCGTTGTCGTAGGAATCCCCAACACTTCCGACCGATGGTTCGATACCCGCTTCAGCCAGACGCTCAGTATACTTGATCGAAATATACTGACTGCCCCGGTCTGAGTGATGCACCAGGCCGCCGCGATGAACAGGCCTGCGATCATGGATCGCCTGTTCCAGCGCATCGAGGACGAAACTGGCATGGGCCGTACGACTGGCGCGCCAGCCGACAATGCGGCGGGCGTAGGTGTCGATGACAAATGCCACATACACAAAGCCCTGCCAGGTGGCGACATAGGTGAAATCCGATACCCAGAGCCTGTTGGGCGCCGGTGCACGGAATTGCCGGTTCACATGGTCCAGCGGGCAAGGTGCCGCCTTATCGGAAACCGTTGTACGAACAGGCTTTCCGCGGATTATACCCTGCAGACCGAGGCCGCGCATCAATCGCTCGACCGTGCATCGGGCAATGTCAAAGCCCTCCCGATTCATCTGGCGCCAGACCTTGCGGACGCCATAGACCTCGTAGTTCTCGGCAAACACACGCGCGACCTCCGGCTTGAGTTCCAGATCACGCTTCGCCCGCGCCGACAGTCGAGCCGGATCATTAGGTCGTGTCCCAGCGAGTGGTGTAACTGGGTAAGAGCGTAGCGCATGGCTCGCCGCCCATTCAAAAGGGCAAAGCGAGCCTTAGCGTAGCGGGTTGGTCATCAGTGATTTTCGGATAGGTTTGGGTTGCGACACTCATTCCAGAACGAAAGAACACCGATGACCGACGATATGATGGCCCTGAAAGGGCTTGTTGAAAAGACCTCAGACAGCGATTTGTTGCGCGACATGATCAGCTTCACGGCTGAACGCTTGATGGCATTGGAAGTGAGCGGCATGACCGGTGCCGGCTACCATGAGAAAACCGGCGACCGGCTGGTCCAGCGCAACGGCTATCGTGACCGAGACTGGGAAACACGCGCAGGCACGGTCGAGCTTCGGATCCCGAAGCTTCGTAAAGGCAGTTACTTCCCGGGTTTCCTGGAGCCCAGGCGCATGGCCGAGAAGGCACTGACGGCTGTGATCCAGGAGGCTTACGTTCAGGGTATCTCGACGCGCTCTGTCGATGATCTGGTCAAGGCGATGGGGATGAGCGGCATCTCCAAGAGTCAGGTCAGTCGGCTGTGCGAAGAGATCGATGACCGTGTGAAGGCTTTCCTGAACCGCCCCATTGAAGGGGAATGGCCATACATCTGGATTGACGCTACGTATCTGAAGGTGCGCCGGGGCGGCCGTATCGTCTCGGTCGCCGTCATCATCTGCGTTGGCGTCAACAGCGACGGCAGGCGTGAAGTGCTGGGCATGGAGGTCGGCACCTCGGAAGCCGAACCGATCTGGGCAGAGTTCCTGCGCAACCTGACACGCCGGGGCCTGCGTGGTGTCAAACTTGTGGTCTCTGATGCCCACATCGGCATCAAGGGTGCCGTCTCCAAGGTTCTCAACGCCACCTGGCAGCGCTGCCGTGTTCACTTCATGCGCAATGTCTGCGCCCATGCCGGCAAGAGCGGGCGACGCGTCGTCTCTGCCTTCATCGGCACGGCCTTCGCCCAGGAGACGGCGGAAACGGCGAGTACCCAATGGCGAAACGTCGCCGACCAGCTCAGGCCCAAAATGCCAAAGCTGGCCACGATCATGGACGAGGCTGAGCACGATGTCCTGGCCTATATGACCTTCCCGAAGGAACACCGCATCAAGCTGCACTCAACCAACCCCATTGAACGGCTCAATGGCGAAATCAAGCGTCGCTGCGATGTCGTGGGCATCTTCCCAAACGACGATGCCATCACCAGACTGGTCGGCGCCATCCTGCTCGAACAAAATGACGAATGGGCGGTTCAGCGCGGACGCTACATTACCCTTGAAACCATCGCACAACTCAGCGATGATCCACTTCTCAGCATGCCAGCCGTGGCAAACTGAGCGAAACCCGGACCTGTCCGGAAGTCATTGATGCCAAGCGCTCAATTACACCACGCCCTGGGGCACGATCGATCATTACGCTGAGCGATGCGTTCGAAATAGGTAGATGGGGCAATCGGCAAAACTCTGCAGATCGGCTCGACCCCGTACGCCTCCCGGTGATCATCGATGAACGCAGTCATCGCTTGAACGGGCGCCCACTCTTTCAGGCTCGCTCCGCCTGGGCAAAATAAGCGCTGGCCTTGCGCAATATCTCGTTGGCCTGCCGCAACTCCCGGGTCTCGCGCTCCAGGGCCTTCATCTTCTCGGCCAGATCGGTCGGAACGCCAGCGCGCTTGCCGGTATCGACCTCAGTCTTCTTGATCCAGTCGTTCAGGGTGCCCGGCGCACAACCGATCTTCTGAGCTACCGACAAGATGGCTGTCCATCGCGAAGGGTAATCGGCTTCATGTTCGAGAACCATCCGTACAGACCGTTCGCGGATCTCAGGGGAAAATTTATTCGTCGTTTTGTTCGTCATAGCCCTATCTACTCACGAGTTAGGGCCTCCGGCAAATCCGGGGCGGTTCACCGCCATTGAGGCCATGAAGGTTGAAGCTTTGGTCGCCATTGCCAGAACACAGCCCCAAAGACCCTACGATTTTAGACCGCCTCCGACAGACGCTAAGCCGCAACGCGCCATCAACGAACCCTGGAGGCTGGCCATGAAGGCAAAACTGGAAACCCAGGACGCAAAAGCCAAGTACAAGCTCAGAAAGCAGACCGTCGAACCCGTCTTCGGCATCATCAAATCCGTCCTCGGTTTCCGACGCTTCTCAATGCGTGGACTGCAAAAGGTCAAATGCGAATGGGCACTGCTCGCCCTGGCGTACAACTGCAAGCGAATGACCGCTCTCAAGCCCATCTGAGAGCAATAGCACGTGCATAACCCAATCCAAACAAACCCAATCCGACAGACTGCTAGGGCGGTTTGTTCAGCACTGGGTTTGCGGTTTGTTCAGCACTGGGTTTCTTGAGCATAGCCTGGTGAATCACAAAACCCCGGCTTACGCCAGGGGTTTGTCAGCAGTCTGATACGCCGATTTCATACGGCGGCTTTTTTATTCCACGCCCTCGACGAGGTCGTGTCCCAGCGAGTGGTGTAACTGGGTAAGAGCGTAGCGCATGGCTCGCTGCCCATTCAAAAGGGCAAAGCGAGCCTTAGCGTAGCGGGTTGGTCATCAGTGATTTTCGGATAGGTTTGGGTTGCGACACTCATTCCAGAACGAAAGAACACCGATGACCGACGATATGATGGCCCTGAAAGGGCTTGTTGAAAAGACCTCAGACAGCGATTTGTTGCGCGACATGATCAGCTTCACGGCTGAACGCTTGATGGCATTGGAAGTGAGCGGCATGACCGGTGCCGGCTACCATGAGAAAACCGGCGACCGGCTGGTCCAGCGCAACGGCTATCGTGACCGAGACTGGGAAACACGCGCAGGCACGGTCGAGCTTCGGATCCCGAAGCTTCGTAAAGGCAGTTACTTCCCGGGTTTCCTGGAGCCCAGGCGCATGGCCGAGAAGGCACTGACGGCTGTGATCCAGGAGGCTTACGTTCAGGGTATCTCGACGCGCTCTGTCGATGATCTGGTCAAGGCGATGGGGATGAGCGGCATCTCCAAGAGTCAGGTCAGTCGGCTGTGCGAAGAGATCGATGACCGTGTGAAGGCTTTCCTGAACCGCCCCATTGAAGGGGAATGGCCATACATCTGGATTGACGCTACGTATCTGAAGGTGCGCCGGGGCGGCCGTATCGTCTCGGTCGCCGTCATCATCTGCGTTGGCGTCAACAGCGACGGCAGGCGTGAAGTGCTGGGCATGGAGGTCGGCACCTCGGAAGCCGAACCGATCTGGGCAGAGTTCCTGCGCAACCTGACACGCCGGGGCCTGCGTGGTGTCAAACTTGTGGTCTCTGATGCCCACATCGGGATCAAGGGTGCCGTCTCCAAGGTTCTCAACGCCACCTGGCAGCGCTGCCGTGTTCACTTCATGCGCAATGTCTGCGCCCATGCCGGCAAGAGCGGGCGACGCGTCGTCTCTGCCTTCATCGGCACGGCCTTCGCCCAGGAGACGGCGGAAACGGCGAGTACCCAATGGCGAAACGTCGCCGACCAGCTCAGGCCCAAAATGCCAAAGCTGGCCACGATCATGGACGAGACTGAGCACGATGTCCTGGCCTATATGACCTTCCCGAAGGAACACCGCATCAAGCTGCACTCAACCAACCCCATTGAACGGCTCAATGGCGAAATCAAGCGTCGCTGCGATGTCGTGGGCATCTTCCCAAACGACGATGCCATCACCAGACTGGTCGGCGCCATCCTGCTCGAACAAAATGACGAATGGGCGGTTCAGCGCGGACGCTACATTACCCTTGAAACCATCGCACAACTCAGCGATGATCCACTTCTCAGCATGCCAGCCGTGGCAAACTGAGCGAAACCCGGACCTGTCCGGAAGTCATTGATGCCAAGCGCTCAATTACACCACGCCCTGGGGCACGATCCTCGACGATGATTGAGTCAAATTCAGCCGCGCCAATGCGCTCGGCCCGCGCCGCCTGATATTCCGCCGAGTTGTAATAGGCGCGCGCCATATCGAGATCGGCGAATTCCAGCACCACAACACGCGGGCGGCCGTGGCCCTCCATCACCTCGGTGCGCCCGCCGCGCGCCAATGGTTTTGCGCCATATTTGTCGAAGGCGGCCTTGGTGCCTGCGACATAGCGGCCATAGGCTTCGGGGTCGGAAACGGTCGCCTGGGCGATCAGATAGGCTTTGGGCATGATGAACTCCTGTGTGTCTTCAGCCATAGCCTGACATCAATTTGCTGAAAAGCCTGTTAGTCGCGCGGCTTTATGACTATATAGCGGCAGTTATGACCCGTCCCTTTCTGAAGATGAACGGCCTTGGCAATGATTTCATTGTCATCGATGCCCGCGAAGACGCCTTCGCGCCCGCCCCGGATCAGATCCGGGCGTGGGGCGATCGCGCGTCGGGCATCGGCTTTGATCAGTTGATCAGCATCGAGAGCGCGCCCGCGGGCGACGCCTTCATGCGCGTGTGGAACAGTGACGGCGGCACGGTCGAAACCTGCGGCAATGCCTTGCGCTGCGTCGCCTGGGTGTTGAACCGCGATGCCTCTGACCGCACGCTGAAGATCGATACGCTGGGCGGCCCCACCCGTGCGCGGATGTTGCGCGCCGACGCCACCAGCGGCACGGCCAGCGTCGATATGGGCAGGCCGCGTCTCGACTGGCGCGAAATCCCTTTGTCGGAAGAGATGGACACGCTGCGGCTGGAGCTGAAGGTCGGGCCCTATGATGCGCCCCTCTATCATACGCCGTGCGCTGTTTCGATGGGCAATCCGCATGTCGTTTTCTTCGTCGATGACGTGGCCTCCGTCGATGTCGCCGCCACCGGCTCGCTGATCGAGAACCATCCGCTCTTCCCCGAAGGCGTCAATGTCGAGTTCGCGCAAGTCATCGACCGCAACACCATCCGTATGCGCGTCTGGGAACGCGGCGCAGGCATCACCAAGGCCTGCGGCACCGGCGCCTGCGCCACGCTCGTGGCCTGCGCAAGGCGCGGCCTGACCGAGCGCACGGCCAGCGTCATCATGGATGGCGGGCCGCTGCATATTCAGTGGGCTGAGAATGACCACGTCTTCATGACCGGCCCGGTCGAGGTCGAGTTCGAGGGGACGTTGTGAATAAGGTTGATGTCGTCACCTTTGGCTGCCGCCTCAATTCCTATGAGAGCGAGGTCATCCGCAAAACGGCTGCGGAAGACGGGCTGGATAATGCCATCATCTTCAACACCTGCGCCGTCACGGCTGAGGCGGTGCGTCAGGCCCGTCAGGCCATTCGCCGCGCGCGGAAAGAAAACCCCGACGCCAGGCTGATTGTCACCGGTTGCGCGGCGCAGACCGATCCCGATACCTTTGCCGAAATGGGCGAGGTTGATTTCATTATCGGCAATGGCGACAAGCAAAAGGCGGGGGCCTACCGGCTGACGCCGGATTCGGCCCGCATCGTCGTCAATGATATTTTCTCGGTGCAGCAAACCGCCGGTCATCTCATCGACGGGCTGAAGGATCGCGCCCGCGCCTTTGTGGAAGTGCAAAACGGCTGCGACCACCGCTGCACCTTCTGCATCATCCCCTATGGCCGTGGCAATTCGCGCTCGGCGGCGGCGGGTGATGTAATCGCGCAAACCCAAAGACTGGTGGCCGAGGGCTATCAGGAAATCGTGCTGACCGGGGTCGATCTGACCTCGTGGGGTCAGGATCTGCCCGGCCAGCCGCAACTCGGCCATCTGGTGACGCGCATTTTAAAACTGGTGCCCGACCTGAAGCGCCTCAGGCTGTCCTCGATCGATGCCGCCGAGATCGACGATACGCTGCTGATGGCGCTGCGCGATGAAGCACGCCTCGCCCCCTATCTGCACCTGTCGCTGCAACATGGTGACGACCTGATCCTGAAGCGCATGAAGCGTCGCCATCTGCGCGCCGATGCCCTGCGTCTGGTCGAAACCGTGCGCAAAGCGCGTCCCGACATTTCGCTGGGGGCCGATCTGATCGCCGGTTTCCCGACCGAAAGCGAAGAGGCCTTCGCCAACCTGTTGTCGCTGGTCGATGAGGCGGATTTGAGCTTCGTCCACGTCTTTCCTTATAGTCCGCGCCCGCAAACCCCGGCGGCCAAGATGCCGCAATTGCCACGCGCCCTGATCAAGCAACGCGCCGCCCAGCTTCGCGGTAAGGCCGAGGCGGCGCTTCACCGCCATCTCGACCGCCAGTTGGGCCGCACCCTGTCCTGCGTGATCGAAAAGCCCGGTTTCGCGCGCGCCGCCGATTTCACCGAGGTGGTGTTTGACGGGGCGGCCATTGTGGGCGGGATCAGCGCCATCACCATTACCGGCCATGATGGCAAACACGCCACGGGCCAAATCGCCCAAACCGAGCTATCGAAGATCGCATGACCGAAGAGAAGAAAAAGGGCTGGTTCCAGCGCCTGACGCAAGGGCTGTCGCGCACCTCGGCCAATCTGACCGAACAGGTGACGCAGGTGTTCGTGCAGAAGGAGGCGCTCGATGACGACGCGCTTCAGGAACTGGAAGACCTGCTGATCGAGAGCGATCTCGGCCCTGCCGTGGCCGCCACCATCGCCGACAAGATGAGCCGCGCCCGCTTCAATTCGGCCAAAGACCCCAATGCCGTGCGCACGGCGCTAGCCGAGGCTCTGGCCGAGGAACTGGTCGGCCATGAAGCGACCTTCGATCCCCTGTCCGGGCCCAAACCCTATGTGGTGCTGTTCGTTGGCGTCAATGGTTCCGGCAAGACGACGACGCTCGGCAAGATTGCCGCCTCGCTGACCGCCAAAGGCGCGAAGGTGCTGGTGGTGGCGGGCGATACCTTCCGCGCCGCCGCCGTCGAACAGCTCAAAATCTGGGCCGAGCGCGCCAAAGCCGATTTCATGGGCCGCAAGACCGGTGCCGATGCGGCGGGTCTGGCCTATGACGCCTTTGTCAGGGCGCGCGAAGAAAACTATGATGTCGTGCTGATCGACACGGCGGGCCGCCTGCAAAACAAGCAGGCCCTGATGGACGAACTGCTGAAGGTCGTGCGCGTCATCAAGAAGGTTGACCCGGACGCGCCGCACGAAACGCTTCTGGTACTCGATGCCACGGTAGGCCGTAATGCGCTCAGTCAGGAGCAGATTTTCGGCCGTCAGGCCTTTGTGTCGGGGCTGGTCATGACCAAGCTGGACGGCACGGCGCGCGGCGGCATTCTGATCCCGGTCGCCAAGGCTTCGGACGCCCCGATCAAGCTGATCGGCGTTGGTGAAGACATCGAAGACCTGCATGAATTCAAGGCGCGCGATTTCGCCCGCTCGATGGTCGGCCTTGAGCCGCTGGGTGACGCATGACGGACGAATCCGAAAAGCCGGAAATAACACCTGAAGCCATCCGCGCCGCCGATGCCGCCGTTGACAAGGCCGGTGCGCACATGGCGGAAAAGCTGGGCGAGGTTAATCCCGAACTGGCGCTGAAAACGGGCGAGCCGAAGCAGAACTACGTCAAGATGGCGGTCGATTATGGCCCGATCATCCTGTTCGGGCTGACATTGCTGATCTCCAATCTTCTCAAGATCGGGGCCAAGGATGATCGCATCATCTATGCCAGCGCAGCCCTGGGTGTGGCTTCGGTCGTCGCTTTAGTAGCCGGTCTTGCGCTGGAAAAGCGTATTGCGTGGATTCCGCTGGTATCCTGTTTGCTGTCTGTTCCCTTCTCCATCCTGACGGTCATATTCCACAATCCCACCTTCATTGAAGTCAAGATGACCATTCTCGATGCTTTGATCGGCGCCATCCTGATCGGTGGCCTGTTACTCAAAAAGCAACCATTAAAGGCCCTGCTCGGCGAAAGCCTGAAGCTGAAAGACGCGGCATGGCCACGCCTGACCCTTTATTATGCGCTGTTTTATTTTGCGATGGCGGCCATCAATGAATTTGTCAGACGGGCCTATACAACCGATATCTGGGCGACCTGGAAAATTATCTCTATCGTCGGGGGGCCGGTGGTGCTGACCCTGGCGCTCCTACCCTTCCTGATGAAAAATCTGGTGACGGAACCGGACGCGGACGAACAGGTCTGATATAGTCCTTCCGTATGCGGAGGAAACTGTCGCAAATGCGTCATCAATCCGTGTCATGCTCCTGATGGTACAATCAGGGGGATTGACAATGAAACATGCCGGACGGAAGAGATCGATGTTTGATAAGCCCGCCCATAGCGCTGCCAGTCTTGAGGATTCGCCGGCCCACCTGTTGCACCGTGTGCTGCAAATCGCGCTCGATATTTACAATGCCGAAATGGGCGAGGACGCGCTTTCGCAGCGTCAATATGCCGTTCTCAAGGCGCTGGAGGGCGGCGAAAGCGGCGGACTGAGTCAAGCCGATCTGGTCAGGCTCACAGGTATTGACCGCTCGACCCTGGCCGATCTGGTGGCGCGCATGACGACCAAAAACCTGCTGGCGCGCGAGCGCTCAGTTACCGATGGCCGCGCCAATCTGGTGCAACTGACTGAGGCGGGCCGCGCCGCCCTGGCCGATGCCGAACCGCGCGTCCTGGCCGCCGACGAGAAGATTTTGAGCCTGTTGTCGCCGCCCAAACGCGAAAGCTTCGTCAAGCTGCTGCGTAAAGTTGTCCATATGCGCGAAAGCGAAGCCGCTCAGGGCGACGCCGCGAAGGACAAGCCCGGCAAGGACGATGAGAAAAAGGCCAAGGCCCTGAAGCGGCTTGAAAAAAAGGCCGACAAGAAAAAGAAGAAGCCCGATGATGCGGCTAAATCGGCCAAGGCGGCGCGCAAGCTGAAAAAGCTGCCCATGCCGCA
Source organism: Asticcacaulis sp. EMRT-3 (assembly GCF_030027245.1). Taxonomy (NCBI): domain Bacteria; kingdom Pseudomonadati; phylum Pseudomonadota; class Alphaproteobacteria; order Caulobacterales; family Caulobacteraceae; genus Asticcacaulis; species Asticcacaulis carbonis. The sequence continues at coordinate 2,371,248 of NZ_JASERT010000001.1, read as the reverse complement.
TCTGTCAGAAGGCGCGGATGCGGAAGAACCGGCTGTCACGCCGGAAGACAAGCCCGCCGAATGATGATCAGTGCTGGTCGGCGGGCATCCGCACGATCAGGCCGTCGAGATCGTCCTTGACGATAATCTGGCACGACAGGCGCGAATTGGGCTGAAGCTCATTGGCGAAATCGAGCATCGATTCCTCCATCACCGAAGCCGTGCCCGTCTTGTCCGTCCACGCCTCATCGACATAGACATGGCAGGTGGCGCAGGCGCAGGCCCCGCCACAATCGGCGTCGATGCCGGGAATATTGTTCTTGACCGCACCTTCCATCACGCTCTGGCCATTCCTGACCTCGATCATGTGTTCGGTGCCGTTGTTTTCGATATAGGTGATCTTGGCCATACTCGTGGAAAAGTCCTTCGCTGCGCTCGGTGTACTTTTCCACGGAGCAATGCGGACAGATCGGGCTAAAGGCGGCTTCGCGCCCGATCTGGCATTTTAAGTTGCGTCGCAAAGCGACGTTTACACATAAAGCAAAAATTTTCGACGGGCCGCCCTAGAAAATTTTTCCCCTGTTGAAAAGGGAGCATGGGGGAAAGTTCGTTTCCCCCATGCCCTTACCCCTTTGCAGGCATCATCTTTTTGATTTCGGCAATCGCCTTGGCCGGGTTCAGACCCTTCGGGCACACCTGAGCGCAGTTCATGATGGTGTGGCAGCGATAGAGCTTGAACGGGTCTTCGAGCGACTCAAGGCGCGCCTTGGTGTTTTCGTCGCGCGAATCGGCGATCCAGCGATAGGCTTGCAGCAGGGCCGCGGGGCCTAAATACTTGTCCTGATTCCACCAGTAGCTGGGGCACGAGGTCGAGCAGCAGGCGCACAGGATGCACTCATAAAGGCCGTCCAGCTTGTCGCGGTTTTCCGGGCTTTGCAGGCGTTCTTTTTCGGGATCGGGCGTCTTCGATTCCAGCCACGGCTCGATCGAGGCGTATTGGTTATAGAAACCGGTCAGATCGGGCACCAGATCCTTGACCACCGGCATGTGCGGCAGAGGCGCTACAGTGATCTCGCCGGAAAACTCGTCATGACCCTTGGTGCAGGCCAGGGTGTTGCGCCCGCCGATATTCATGGCGCACGAACCGCAAATGCCTTCGCGGCACGAGCGGCGGAACGAAAGCGTCGAATCGACGTGGTTCTTGATGTAGATCAGCGAGTCGAGCATCATCGGCCCGTGCTCGGCGGAATCGACCTCATAGGTGTCCCAGCGTGGATTCTCACCCGAATCGGGATCGAAGCGGTAAATCTTATAGGTGCGCGTCGTCTTCGTCCGCTTGGCGGCCTTGAAACGCTTGCCGGACTTGATCTGCGAGTCGCGGGGAAGGGCTAATTCAACCATGGACCACCTATGTCTAAGCTAACAATCCAGAGCGACGCATCTGGGTACTTTTAATTGGAACCGTATAACCCGGACCACTTCCGAGTCCAAAGACGTCTTCTGAGTGCGCATATTCAAATTTCAAATCACCTGATCCTAGAGATCTATTGAATAATGGCCTCTCGCCATATCTTGCCTTGAACTGACGAATCATATCGGCCTCAACAACCTTATAGGCATCAAAATTTCCCGGCCCTTTACGTCTTGGCTTCGAAAGCTTAATGTCATAACCCTTAAAATCATCAAGTAATAATGGAAGCTTGGCAAGCCATCCTTCACGATGAGTAAAAATACGCCAACCCCTCCCAGAGCCGATATAGCACACTGGAGAACGACCATTGTTATATTCGACGTAGCAAGGACGTTTGAGCCTAATCACATACACTATCCGCTCAGCATCATAACCAATGTCGGCTGGAAATTCTCCAATATCCATTCCGATAGATTCATTTCGCCACCGCGCTATGACATCTAAATGAAGCCATGTCAGCTCGATTGTCATCAATAAACTCTGGCTTTAGGCTGAATGTAGGCGATGTCGTTGGTCATGGTATAGGCATGAACCGGACGATAATCGATGGTGGTCTTGCCCGTCTTCGGATCGATCCAGGTCAGGGTGTGCTTCATCCAGTTTTCGTCGTCGCGGCTGGCGAAATCTTCGCGGGCGTGAGCGCCACGGCTTTCCTCGCGGTTGGCCGCGGAATTGACCGTCACCACGGCCTGACTGATCAGATTGTCATATTCGAGCGTCTCGATCAGGTCGGTGTTCCAGATCAGGCCGCGATCCTTGATGCCGATGTCGGCCCCGCCCTGAAACACGTCATCAAGGCGCTTGACGCCCTGTTGCAGGGTTTCGCCGGTGCGGAAGACGGCGGCGTCCTGTTGCATGGCCTGCTGCATTTTCAGGCGCAACTCTGCGGTCGGGGTGGAACCCGATGCGTAGCGGAAGCGGTCGAGACGGGCCAGATGCTTGTCAACCTCAGCCGTGCCGATGTCCTTGTGGGCTGCGCCGGGCGTCACCAGCTCCTTGGCGCGCAGACCCGCCGCGCGGCCAAACACCACCAGGTCGATCAGCGAATTGGAGCCTAAGCGATTGGCGCCATGCACCGACACGCAGGCCGCTTCGCCGACCGCCATCAGGCCCGGCACCACCGTATCAGCATTGCCGTCTTTCAGGGTCAGCACTTCGCCGTGATAATTGGTCGGGATGCCGCCCATATTATAGTGGACGGTCGGGATAACCGGGATCGGCTCCTTGGTGACATCGACACCGGCGAAAATCTTGGCCGATTCCGAAATGCCCGGCAAACGCTTATGCAGAATTTCCGGCGGCAGGTGATCGAGGTGCAGGAAGATGTGGTCTTTCTTCGGCCCGACGCCGCGCCCTTCGCGGATTTCCATCGTCATGGCGCGCGACACAACATCGCGCGAGGCCAGATCCTTGGCCGAGGGCGCATAGCGTTCCATGAAGCGTTCGCCCGCCGAATTGGTCAGGTAGCCGCCTTCGCCGCGCGCGCCCTCGGTGATCAGACAGCCCGAACCATAGATGCCGGTCGGGTGGAACTGCACGAACTCCATGTCCTGAAGCGGCAGGCCGGCGCGCAACACCATCGCATTGCCGTCACCCGTGCAGGTATGGGCCGAGGTGGCCGAGAAATAGGCGCGGCCATAGCCGCCGGTCGCCAGAATGACGAGTTGGGCGCGGAAGACGTGGATGTCGCCATTATCGAGCTGCCAGCAGGTGACGCCACGGCAGACATCACCATCCATGATCAGGTCGAGCGCCAGATATTCGATGAAGAATTCGACCTTTTCACGCACCGACTGGCCGTACAATGTGTGCAGCATGGCATGGCCGGTGCGGTCGGCAGCAGCGCAGGTACGCTGCACCGGGCCTTCGCCGAAATTGCGCGTCATGCCGCCGAACGGGCGCTGATAGATCTTGCCGTCCTCGGTGCGCGAAAACGGCACGCCCCAGTGTTCAAGCTCGTAAACGGCCTTGGGCGCATTACGCACCAGATATTCGATGGCGTCCTGATCGCCCAGCCAGTCCGACCCCTTGACGGTGTCGTACATATGCCATTGCCACTTGTCCTCGCCCATATTGCCGAGCGAAGCGGCCACGCCGCCCTGGGCTGCCACTGTGTGCGAGCGGGTGGGGAAGACCTTGGTGATACAGGCGGTTTTCAAACCGGCCTGACCAGCGCCGAGCGCGGCACGAAGCCCCGAACCGCCCGCGCCGACCACCACCACATCATAGTCGTGATGAATGATATTATAGGGTTTTTTCTGCGAGTCTGACATGGTTTACGCCGCCTGATGGACAAGCCAGAGCGCGCCGCCGCAAGCCAGCAGCAGCGCGAGGCTGAAAAGAAAGATGAGGAACAGATAGACGCCTAAGCCCTCTTCCTTGCTGATATAGTCCTCAACGACGACGCGCAGGCCCATATACATGTGCCAGACCGAAAACAGCACGGTCAGGGCGATCAGGCCCGCATTGAGCGGTGCCCTGACGAAATGCAGCGCCGCCTCGAGGCCGCCGCCCGAAATCTGCAAGGCCGCCCAGGCCGCCCACAGGGTCAGCGGCAGAAGGACGATGGACGAAAAGCGTTCGGCCAGCCAGGTAAGGGCGCCGTGATGCTCGGATTTTTTCCAGTCGGCCACCGAACGGCCGGTCAGGTCGCGCTTGCTCACAGGATCACCTTTCCGCTGAAGAGAAGACAGGCCCAGAAGGCCAGGGTGAGGACGACGCCCAGAATCATGAACCACAAGGCCAGCGCATCGGCCTGCGGCAGTTTGAAGCCCGCGCCCATGTCCCAGACCCAGTGGCGGATGCCGCCGGTCATATGCAGAAAGCCTGCCAGTGACAAAAGGAACCAGATCAGAAGGCCAAGCGGGCTTTTGCCGAACAGCATAAAGCCCGTATAGGCCTGCGGGCCGAGCGCCAGACAGACCAGCCAGGCGGCGATCATCACCAGTCCCGCCACCGAACCGAAGCCGGTGACGCGATGCAGGATCGAGGTGAACATGGTGATGTGCCAGCGCCAGACCTGAAGGTGCGGCGACAGGGGGCGGCGGGGCGTCGGCGACGGGGTGCCGGACGCCGTCTTATCAGCAGCCGTCTTGTTGGAAGCCGTTTGGGACATTGCGAATAAGCCTCGATCCACGGTCTTTGAATACAGGTGCTCCGCATCGGCTGACGCATCGCACGCAAAAACAGGCCCCGACACAGTGATCGGGAAGGTTACACTTGCGGGTCTTTTAGACCCTGACACCGCCCTGTCAATCAAGCTTCGCAGTTGCGATGCGGATTTTTTGTCCTGTGTCAAGCGCGCCAAGGGGTGGACAGCGTGTTCACAGGCGCGTGAGGACGGTCGTTCCGCCCAAGCTTTGCCCCATTTTCCGCGCAAAGGCGGCGGATATCCGGTGGCGGGTTGCTGGTCGGCGTCCAAAGTTTTAAGCTGGCGTCTCGATAAGTTCCCCCGCTTTCATTGCCCAAACCTATCCTGCGAGTGCCTGCCCCGTGTTGCCTGTCCTTTTGATGTCCGCCGCCCTTGCCGCCCAATCCGCCAGCCCGTCAACGGCCCCGATTGATGCCCCGGTCGATGTTAATGCCTATCATGGCAATTATGCCCGGCCGCAGAGCGAGCGCGAACAACGTTTCAACGCCGACATCATCGCCGCCTATCGCGCGCGACAGGCCCGCGCCAGCGACATGGAAGGCTCGTGGCTGGTCAGAGACGACACGGGCCGCAAACTGCTCGGTCTGGAACTGCGCGCCGGACGCAAGGCCTCCGACGATCTGAGCGGCGCATGGCGTTCATTTCTGGCCGGGGCCGGTATCAACCGGGCAGGCTTTATCTCCGACCTCACCCTGAAGGGCGACGATCTCGAAATCAATTATTTTGCCGGTCATGCCCGTTCGCCGACCGTCCTGCATCTGCACAAGGGGGCCGATGGCCAATGGAGCGGCCATATGCTGTCGGTCAGCGGGGAAAGAACCCCGATACGTCTTGAAAAAGTGCATCTCGGCCACCCCGGCTGAAAATCCACCCCACAAAGGGGGCTTGCGCACGGCAGTCTTAAGGATTAGATCGCAAACACGGATTTGCGTTGCGCTGCACATCAAACGGCACAACGTTTCACGGTACATTCCAAGTGAAGGGAGCCTGCATGGCACGCGCGAAAATTGCTTTGATCGGTTCGGGTATGATCGGGGGCACGCTGGCCCACATCGCCGCCCGCGAGGAACTGGGCGACATCGTCCTGTTCGACATCATGGAAGGCACGCCGCAAGGCAAGGCGCTCGATCTCGCCGAAGCCACCGCCGTTTTCGGCAAGGACATTTCGCTGAAGGGCGCTAACGACTATGCCGGTATCGCCGACGCCGATGTCTGCATCGTGACCGCCGGTGTGCCGCGCAAGCCCGGCATGAGCCGCGACGATCTGCTCGGCATCAATCTGAAGGTCATGAAGGCCGTTGGCGAAGGCATCAAGCAGCACGCGCCCAATGCCTTCGTGATCTGCATCACCAACCCGCTCGACGCGATGGTCTGGGCCTTGCGCGAATTTTCCGGCCTGCCCCACGCCAAAGTGGTCGGCATGGCGGGCGTGCTCGATTCGTCGCGTTTTGCCTATTTCCTGGCTGAAAAGACCGGCGTGTCGGTCGAAGACATCCACGCCTGGACCCTGGGCGGTCACGGCGACGACATGGTGCCGATGGTGCGCCATTCGACGATCGGCGGCCTGCCCCTGCCGGAATGCGTGGCGCAGGGCTGGTTTACGCAGGACGAGCTTGACGCCATCGTCAAGCGCACCCGTGGTGGCGGCGGCGAGATCGTCGCCCTGCTGAAGACCGGCTCGGCCTTCTATGCCCCGGCGGAATCGGCCATTGCGATGGCCAAGTCCTTCCTGCTCGACAAGAAGCGCGTTCTGCCGTGCGCCGCCTATCTCAACGGCGAATATGGCCTGCGTGGGCTCTATGTCGGCGTGCCGGTCGTGATCGGCAAGGACGGTGCCGAGCGCATCGTTGAGTTCTCGACCAATGACGAGGAAAAGGCGATGTTCGCCAAGTCGGTTGAGAGCGTGCAGGGCCTGATCGCGGCCTGCAAGACCATCGAACCGGCGCTGGCTTAGACCTGATCGCAGGTTTGCGTCACCCAACCCTCCCTTCTCCCCTTTTAAGGGGAGAAGGTGGCCTGAACGTAGTGAAGGGCGGATGAGGGGCTTGGCAAGCGCATAAAGAATGCCCCTCACCCGGTCGCCTGCGCTTTGCTAAGGCTCCCGCCCTCTCCCCGCTACGCAGGGAGAGGGGAAGTTAAAGTGTTTCCAAATCAAAACATCACGCTTTTGGATCCGGCGACAAACCTGACAACGCCCGCGCAAGCCTGTGCCTTGCGCGGGCGTTTCTGTTTTCCGTATCGTTTCTTGACTTCTCGCGGTGGCGCAACACCGCTATGCTGCGGCCATGATCGAAGCGCCCGCCCATATCGTCACCGACCAGATACTGAACCGCGCAGGCGTACTGCTGCTGGCCAATCAGGGCCAGCCCGTCACGCTCACCGGCTGCGAGCTGGAAGAGCTGGATCTGTCCGACATGATCCTCAATGGCTGGGTGTTCGAGGACTGCATTCTCAAAAAGACCAAATTCACCTCGGCCAGGCTGGAACAGGCGCAGTTCATCAAGTGCAAGGGCGCGCACGCCGATTTCACCAGCGCCAGCCTCAATGAAGCGCGCTTTTCCGGCTGTGATGTCAATAATGCGCGCTTTCGCGGCGCGCACCTGGCGCAGGCGCGCTTTCAAAGCTGCAAGCTGACCGGCTGTGATTTCAACGATGCACGCGCGCTTGACGCCACGTTTGAAGAATGCCGCCTCAATGACGCCCGTTTGCGCGGCTTCAATTTCAACAAGCAGACGCTCAAATCGCTCGACATGCACAATGCCGACCTGCGCACCTGCGATTTCCGCCATGCCGTCTTTGAAGATTGCAGTTTGCGCGATGCCGATCTGTCGGACGCGCGCTTCGAAGGCAGCGATCTGCGCGGCAGCGACATTGGCGGCGTAAGGCTCGAAGATGCAAGGCGCTTCAAAGGGGCCACGATTTCGCGCGGTCAGGCCGCCGAACTGCTGTCCGAACTGGGCCTGAAGGTCAGGTAATCCGTGGTGCCGACTGTCTTCGCATCGCCACAGTCGGCGAAAAACGATGAACGTCATCAAGTAACAGCGGTTTCGATTTCGTTATAGGCTTAGGGATTATAACTTCCCCCGGTTCACGCCTGCGCCTCTACGTCTTTTGCGCACTTGCGAAAGGCGCACAAAGCACATAGGGCGGCGGGCATCCTGCCCCTGCGTCATCAAGAGATGGTTACATGTCCCTGCTCCTGACCTCACGACTGATGGCTTTCACAGCCCTGTCTGGCCTCGTTTTCAACGCCGTGCCCGCTCTGGCGCAGTCGGCGCAAGCCCCGATCACCGAAATTATCGTGACAGCGCAAAAGCGTCCCGAACCCCTGAGCCGCACGCCTCTGGCTATGGCCGTGGTCAGCGGCGAGCAGATGGAGAAGGCCGGGGCGCACGATCTGCGCGATCTGCAAAACCTGACGCCTTCGCTGTTCGTCATCGCCGACGCCAATGAAGCCCAGACCACGGCGCGCCTGCGCGGTGTCGGCACGGTGGGCGATAATCCCGGCCTCGATTCGTCGGTCGGCGTGGTGATCGACGGCGTTTCGCGCGCCCGCACCGCCACGGCGATGAGCGATCTGGGCCCGCTTGACCGCATCGAAATCCTGAAAGGCCCGCAGTCGGATGTCTATGGCAAGGGCGCTTCGGCCGGCGTCATTCAGGTGGTGTCAAAGCGGCCCTCCTTCACGCCCGAAGCCGATGTGACGCTCGACGCAGGTACTATGGGGGCTTACGGTGCCTCGCTCTACACCACCGGCAAGATCAGCGATCACTGGGCCGGGTCGCTCTTCCTCACCAAACGCCAGCGCGACGGGCAATACCATGTCCATACCGGCGATGGCCCGGCCACGCGCAAGGATGATGCCGATCAGAACTACGGGTCGGGCCGCGGCCAGTTGCTCTATGTGCCGAATGACCGCGCCTCGGTGCGCCTGATCGCTGACTATACCAACCGTGATGAGGCCTGCTGCGCCGCCGTCGGCCTCAATGTCGGCCCGACCGCCGCCTATATCAATCAGCTCGCCGGTGGTGACGGCACGGCCATGACCGCCGATCCCAAGGCGCGTCAGGTCTGGTCGAACCGCCCGCTTAACCAGACGATTACCGATGAAGGCGTGTCGGCCCAGGTCGATCTCAAACTGACCGACCATGTGCAGCTCACCTCGATCACCGCCGTGCGCCGCTGGACCGACAAAAACGGCTATGACGGCGATTTCACCGCCGCCGACATCCTGTACCGCGACATTGGCGGCCTGCAAAACCAGTTCGATACGGTGTCGCAGGAGATCCGTTTCAATGGCACGGGCGACCGGCTCAACTGGATGGCCGGTGTCTATATCGACCAGAACGATCTGAGCCGCCACGACGAAACCCTGTATGGCAGCGATTACGAGGCCTATCTCAGCCTGCTGCTGTCGGGCGGAACCGATCCCGCCAAGGTGTCCGGCTATACCGGCCTGCCCGTCGGTCAGTCCTTCGTGGCCGGTCAGGGCAGCCACGATGTCTATGAGCAGCGCGACAAGAATGTGGCGCTGTTTGGTCATGCCGACTGGAAGCTGACCAACAGCCTGACCCTGCTGGGCGGTCTGCGCTGGAACCATCAGGACAAGTTCTTGACCAGCCGCTTTTCCAATTCCGATGGCGGCAAGGCCTGTTCTCTGGCCACGGGTGGTTTGAGTGTCTTGTGCCTGCCGTGGTCGAACCCGGCCTATAATGGCCTCGTCCTGTTCCAGCGCAATGCTGAGGACGCCACCACCGGCTCGTTGCGCCTGAAATGGCAGGCCACGCCGACCCTGATGACCTATGTGTCCTACGCCACCGGCTGGAAGGGCACGGGCTATAATCTCGACCGCGAGCAAAACCCCGACGATACGGTGGATCGCGATTCCTCGTTCAAGCCGGAAACCTCGCGCTCCTATGAAATCGGCGCCAAGGGCCGCTGGCTGGCCAATCGCCTGAGCCTCAATCTGGCGGCCTTCGATGAAGCCTTCAACAACTTCCAGCTCAACACCTATCTCGGCACCACCTTCGTCGTCGATTCCGTGCCGCACCTGCGCTCGAAAGGCGTCGAACTGGACGGGCTTTATTATATGGGCGACCTGACCCTGAATGGCGGCGTCACCTATGATGAGGCCAGGTTCGGCTCCGAAGCCGTACCCGGCCTGCCTTTGATCGCAAACGGCACGGCCTCGTTCGCGCCGAAATGGTCGGCGGCTTATGGCGCGGACTATAGCCACCCCATCGGTGATCTGCGTTTAGGCATCACCGTCAGCGCCAAATATAACAGCGCCTATAATACCGGCTCAGACCTTAATCCAGTCAAGGAACAGAAGGCCTATACGCTGGTGGGCGGGCGCATCGCGCTCAGTTCGCCTGATGATGGCTGGTCGCTCGAATTGTGGGGCCAGAACCTGACCAATGTCACCTATGAGCAGGTGGCCTTCGCCGCCCCCTTCCAGAGCGGCACCTATGACGCCTTCTTAGGACTGCCGCGCACCTGGGGCCTGACCCTCAGGTTGCAGTATTGAGCGCTTTCCTGTAAGGGCAGCGCACCATGTCCGACGACGCCCCAAAACCTTATCAGGTCACCGTCCTGACCATGTTCCCCGAAGCCTTTCCGGGGCCGCTTGGCGTATCGCTGATCGGCACGGCATGGAAAGAATCTGCGCGCTGGGCCTTGGAAACACTGGACATTCGTAACTATTCAAGCGATAAGCGCGGCTTTCTTGACGACACCCCGGCAGGCGGCGGGCCGGGTCAGGTTCTGAAGGCGGATGTGATCGCCAAAGCGCTTGATTCGCTTGAGATTTCCGAGCGCCCCTTGGTGTATATGAGCGCGCGCGGCAGGCCCCTGACGCAGGCGAAGGTTAAGGCATGGGCCGAAAAGCCGGGACTGATTGTTCTGTGCGGACGGTTCGAAGGGGTGGATCAGCGTGTGCTCGATGCGCGCGGATTCGAAGAAATCAGCGTCGGCGACGCCGTCCTTGCGGGCGGAGAAGCGGCGGCGATGGTAACGATTGAGGCGGTGGTGCGGCTTATTCCGGGGGTTCTCGGCGCGTCCGCCAGTCTCGATAACGAAAGCTTTGAGGATGGCCTCCTCGAACAGCCGCAGTTCACAAGACCGCGCAGTTTTGAGGGCCTCGACATCCCCGAAGTGCTTTTAAGCGGCGATCACAAAAAGATGGCCGTCTGGAAGCAGCAGCAAAGAGAGGCGGTTACGAAAGAGAGACGACCCGATCTGTGGGCCGCCCATCTTTCCAAATTACAGCTAAGCGGCGCTTCCAAAAGGAAGTAAGCCTCAACGGCGTTCATGCAGCGCCACAAACAAGGATAAAGACCATGAACCTGCTTCAACAGATCGAAGCCGAAGAAGTCGCCAAGCTGAAAGGCGACAAGACCTTCCCGCAATTCCAGCCCGGCGACACGCTGCGCATCAATGTCCGCATCAAGGAAGGTGAGCGCGAGCGCATCCAGGCCTTTGAAGGCGTCTGCATTGCCCGCGCCGGTTCCGGCATCAATGAAACCTTCACGGTCCGCAAGATCTCGTTCGGCGAAGGCGTCGAGCGTAAGTTCCCCATCCTGTCGCCCAATATCGAATCGATCGAAGTGAAGCGTCGCGGCGTCGTGCGGCGCGCCAAGCTCTATTATCTGCGCGACCGTCGCGGCAAGTCGGCCCGTATCGTCGAGCGTTCGATGAGCTCGACACGCGGCTCCAAGGGCGCCGAGCTGCGCGCCCAGATGGCCGCCGCCGAAACCTCCGGCAACCCGGACGCCGAAGCCTAAAATCCCTTCAGGCCATCTGAAGGCAAAACCCCGCTGGTTTTCACCGGCGGGGTTTTTGCTGGCTGCCCGGTCTAAGCGGCGCGCGGGCCAAGAGGGTTTATCCACAGATGGACACAGATATTCAACGCATGGGCCACGCTACCTCTATCTATAAAGCAAGCCGATAAGCTTTCCCGGCGCTCCGCGCCATGCTTTCGAGCCATAATTCCATCGATAGCGGTAGCGTGCAAGACATTCGCAAATCTGTGTCCATCTGTGGACTCTAGAGCATCATGCCAAAAAGTGGATGCCACTTTTTGGCATGATGCGTAAGCAAAAACTTAGAGCGCTTTTCGATCTGAGTCGATCAGATCGAAAAGCGCTCTAAACTACAGCCCGCCATCCGGGCCGTCATCGACCGAGGCGCTCGACGCCTCGCTGCCCGGCGACAAAACCCTGGCCGGTAAGTTGAGCAAGCCCTTGGCGGCGGCCTCCAGATCGCTGTCGATGCCGAAATCCTGACGGATGAACGGATAGGCTTTTTCGGAGGCGCAGTTACAGACCTTGAGCTGATGATCGCCGTCGCGCCAGATGATCAGCGGATAGCCGACATTGACCTTATTGCGGCGCAGGATCGGCCCCAGTTCATCGACGAAATCGCGCGATGCCCACACCACGCCCGACCGCGCCATGTCCTTATCGGCAACCGGCAGACCCGTGGCCTTCCAGTTTTCATTAGGGGTGTTGAACCACTGCACATAGAGCGGCCAGCTCCGGTTCAGCCACAGCTCGGCGACGGTGGAGCGTTCTTCCGGCGAGGACTGGGCGATATTCTGGTTGTCGGGGCGGGCGAAAACAATGACGCGCGTTTCGACGCCCGCGGCTTGCAGTTTGGGGAATTCCTTGCGCTGATAATCATTGCACGGCACGCAGTTGCGATAGGTGACCAGATAAACAAAGCGCGTTTGCGGGCCGGGCGACACATAATCGACGCGGTCGAGCAGGGACTGGATTTTCGGCACATCATCGGGATTGCTGATCACCACGGGTGCAAAGCGCACAACCTGATCCCAATAGACCCAGTAGGCCCCGCCCAGCACAGCCGGCACGATCACCACCAAAGCCATCGCCCACAACAGGGTTTTCCGGTTCATTATACCCCCGCAGCGCCAGATTCCGCGACCTATCCGCTCTTTTCAACCCCCACTATAGGTGGTTAATGGCGCGCGCGCAAAGGCTTGTGCGCAGACCGCGCAGCGACCTGAAAATTATGAGGCTTTACAGTTTCTTAAGGCAGGAAACCCTGTCGAGGCGCGAAAATACGGCCTCAGCTACGCAAAATTATCGCCGTGGCGGCAAAAACCAGTCCGGCGAGCACAGCCAGCCATAAAAGGGCATAGGGCAGGCGCGCCTTGGGTCTGCGGCGGTCTTCGCTGATGGTATCGGGCTCTATCCTGTCAGACATGGCCGAAATGTAACCCGGATCATCGGGCTTGCCAAGAAACGAAAATGGCTCCAGATCAGGAACAGGCTGGAAACTAAACGTGCATATTGTTGAGCAACTGATCTGGGAGCGCGCCCCGCGCCTTGTGCGCACGCCTTGGTGGCGGGTGCTCAGGCCCCTGCTCTATGCCGTGCTCGGTTATCAAAAGGCTGTCGGCATGGCCGATGCCATCCGCGATTTGAGCGGCGATGCGGCGCTTGATCATGTATCCGGCCTGCTGCATCTGGAGGTGGCGGCGCGCCGCCTCGATCATCTGCCCGCCACAGGCCGCTGCCTCGTCGTGTGCAATCACCCCACCGGCATTGCCGACGGGCTGGCCGTGCGCGACGCCCTGCTGCGCCGCCGCGAAGACCTCATCTTCTTTGCCAATGCCGATGCGCTGCGCGTCAATCCGCGCCTCGATGAAAGCCTGATCCCTGTCGAATGGGTCGAGGCCAGGCGGACGCGCGAGAAGACGCGCGCCACGCTACACGCCGCCCGTGACGCTTTCGCGCGCGAGGCCTGCGTGGTCATGTTTCCGGCGGGCCGGCTGGCGCGGCGCGATGGATCGGGCCAGCTTAGCGATCCGGCCTGGGCCACCACTTGCGTATCGCTGGCGCAGAAATATGACGCGCCGATCATTCCCGTCCATGTGGCCGGGCCCGATTCCTTCTGGTTTCACCTGTTCAACCGCTTTTCGCAGGAATTGCGCGACATCACCCTGTTTCACGAACTGCTCAATAAGGCCGGAAAACGCTTCGACCTGACCCTTGGCCCCCCTATTGATCCGAACGCGGACGATCTGACGGTCGAGCGGCTGAAAGCCTATGTCGAACACACCCTGCCGCTTCACCCCGACGAGGTTTTTCATGGCTGATATTGCACACAACCAACATCTGCATCTGGCCGATGAGGCCGCCACGATGAATCTGGGGGCCGCCATCGCGCCGCAGCTCAAGGCGGGGGACGTGGTCTATCTGACCGGCGCGCTCGGCATGGGCAAGTCATCTCTGGCGCGCGGCCTGATCCGCGCCCTCACCCACCCCGATCAGGAGGTGCCTTCGCCCACCTTCACCCTGATGCAGATCTATGAGACGCCCGCCTTCGACATCTGGCACCTCGATCTTTACCGCCTGCCCGGCCCGGAAGAGGTGCATGAACTGGGCCTTGATGAAGCTCTGGCCGGTTCGGTTCTGCTGATCGAATGGCCCGACCGGCTCGGCCATTTGGGCTTTGACGACCGGCTGGAGATCAGCCTAGAACAGGATGATAAGACCAATTTTCCGCAAACCGGCCACGGGCGTATCGCCACGCTGACGCCGTGCGGCCGGTTCAGGGACCGTCTATGAATGCTATGAATGACCGGGAAGAGATCAAGGCGCGCTTTCTCCTCAGCGCCGGTTTTGCCGATGCGCTGCGCCAGCCCCTGCCGGGTGACGCCTCGACGCGCCGCTATGAACGCCTGACCCGCCCCGATGGCCTGACCTTTATGCTGATGGATCAGCCGCCAGCGCTCGAAACCCAGCCCTGCCGCCTGCACGAAACGCCAGCCGAGCGCAAGGCTTCGGGCTATAATGCGATGGCGCGGCTGGCGGCGGGCCGCATGGAAGCCTTCGTGGCAGCCTCGAATTTTCTGCGCCATCACGGTCTTTCCGCACCGCAGATTTACGAGGTCGATGCGGCGAACGGGCTTCTGATCAGCGAAGACCTCGGCGATGATCTGTTCGCCCGCCTGATCGCCAGCGGACAGGATGAGGCCCCGCTCTATTTGTCGGCCATCGAGGCGCAGGCCCGCCTGCACGAACAGACCCCGCCGGAAATCTTATCGCCCGATGGTGAATATGGCTGGCCGCTGCTGTCCTATGATGATCTGGCGCTGAAAACCGGGGCCGATCTGTTCGTCGAATGGTATCCGAAATTCGCTCATACCCCGCCCCTTCCCCCCGAAGCGCTGGCAGAATGGGAAGCCCTGTGGGCCCCCTTGCGCCAGCGTGCCGAGCAGGGGGCCAGCGTCTTTGCCCACCGCGATTACCACGCCGAAAACCTGTTATGGCTGCCCGATCGTGAGGGCGCAGCGCGCGTCGGTATGATCGATTTTCAGGACTGCCTGCGCGCCCATCCGAGCTGGGACCTGCATTCTTTGCTTCAGGATGCGCGCCGCGATGTGGCGCCCGAACTGGAAGCCGCCGCGCTCAATCATTATTTCGCCCTGCGCCCGCAGCTCGACCGCGAAGCCTTTATGGCCGATTATACGGCGCTGGCCACGCTCAATGAGGCGCGCATCTTAGGGATTTTCGCCCGCCTGATCGTGCGTGACCATAAGCCGCGCTATGCGGATTTCATGCCGCGCATGTGGCGTCACTTAAGCCGCAATCTGCGTCAGCCCGGCATGGAGGGCTTGCTCGGCTGGTTCGAGCGTCATGATTTCCGCGAGCATATTGCCCCATGACCACGCCTGAAACCGCCTTCATTCTGGCCGCAGGCCTCGGCACGCGGATGCGGCCTCTGACCGATGACCGGCCCAAGGCGCTGGTCGAGGTGGGCGGCAAGACCCTGCTCGACCATATGCTCGACCGGCTGGCGCAGGCGGGCGCCAGGCGTTTCGTCGTCAATGTCCATTATTTCGCCGACAAGCTGGAGGCCCATCTGAAAAGCCGCCGCGATCTCGATATTATCATATCGGATGAGCGCGCAAGCCTGCTCGAAACCGGCGGGGGACTGAAAAAAGCGCGGCCCCTGCTGGGCGACGCCCCCATCTGGGTGGCCAATACGGACAGCGTGTGGATCGGCGATGATGAGGCCCTGCCGCGGCTGGCCGACGCCTGGCGTGATGATATGGCGGCCTGTCTGCTGTTGGCGCGCATGGAGCGCACCTCAGGCTTTGACGGGGCGGGTGATTTCTTCATGGCCGGTGATGGCTGCCTCCGCTTTCGTGGCGAGGCCGAAGCCGCGCCGTATAATTATATGGGCGTGCATATCACCCATCCTTCCATCACCGATAATGTGGCGGAGGATGCCTTTTCGCTGGCGAACATCTGGCGGCAGGCCGCACCTTTGGGCCATCTTTCCGGCGTGCTGATGACGGGCGACTGGATGCACGTTGGTGATCCGGCGGCGCGTGACGTGGCCGAGGCGCGGTTGCGGCGAGCGGCGTGATATTACCGACCGACATCTTTGCCATTCCGGGCCCACGCTGGTTTACCGTGCCTGCCGGGCGCGATTTTCTGGATGATCTGGCTAAGGGCTTAAGCGCGGCGCTGGGGGCGCGGCTGTCCGAAGCGCAGGTGCTGACTCCGACGCGACGCGGGGCGCGCGCTATGGCCCGCGCCTTTTCGGCTCTGGCCGGAGACGGCGCTTTGCTGTTGCCGCAGATCCGCGCCATCGGTGATCTCGATGAGGGCGAACCGCCGTTTGATCTTGATGCGCTGGCGCTCGATCTGCCGCCTGCGTTGTCGCCCCTGCGCCGCCGCTTCGAACTGGCGCGTCTGGTCAGCGCCCATCATGACAGCGCCTTAAGCGCGCGCCGTGCGCTCGAACTGGCTGACAGTCTGGCCGGTTTTTTCGATTCGCTGGCGCTGGAAGAGATTGACGCCACCGACAAGCTGGATGCGCTGGTGCAAGGCGTTGGCGAGGCGCAATATGTGTTGGAATCTTGGGCCGAGCACTGGCAGGTATCAGCGCGCTTTCTGGCCATTGCCGTTAAAAGCTGGCCGGAAAAACTGCATGATCTCGGCCTGATGGATCCGTCGCAGCGGCAGGTGGCGCTGATTCGCAGGCTGATTGATCAGTGGACGGAGCATCCGCCCGAAATGCCGCTGGTTCTGGCGGGCACTACGGGGTCTGCACCTTCAATGGCCGATCTGGCCGGGCTGGTGGCGCGCGCGCCGCGTGGTGCGGTGCTGCTGCCGGGGCTTGATCTGTCTCTGGCCGATGAGGCCTGGGCGCAGATTGGCGATTCCCACCCGCAAAATACCATGAAGCGGGCGCTCGAACGCAATGGGGTTGGGCGCGAACAGGTGCGAATCTGGCCCGCTGCCGCCCGGACGCAGCGCGCCCCGGAAGCGCGCCGCCGCCTGCTCAACGAAGCCCTGCGACCGGCGGAGGCCACCCGCGACTGGCTGGCCCAGATCGCCATCTTGCGCAGCGGCGCGCAAGGCGATGTGCTGGCCGAAGGCTTGCAGGGCCTCAATCTGATAGAGACGGGCCGCGATGAAGAGGCCGCCACGGTCATTGCGCTTCTGATGCGCGAAACGCTGGAAATGCCGGGCAAGGTGGCGGCCCTGATCACGCCCGACATCACACTGGCGCGCCGGGTGACGGCGCGTTTGTCACGCTGGGGTCTGCAACCCGATTCCTCGGCGGGCGAACCGCTGGCCCATACGCCGGTCGGGCGTTACCTGAGCGATCTGCTGGCGCTGGTGCAAGATCCTGCCGATCCTGTGCGCCTGCTGGGTCTGTTCAATAATCCTCTGTGCCGCTTCAGCGGCCATGCCGGACTGGCCGGACTGGAGCGCCGCGCTCTGCGCGGAGCCACGCCCAATGGCCCGGATGATGTCATGGCCGTGCTGGAGGCCTGCGAAAAGCGCGACGAAGAGGCCATTCGTCTGTGGACGGACTATCTGGCTCTGATCCTGCCCGAAGCCCAGGCCGATTACATCGATTTCGGCGCGGGCCTGCATCGCTTTATCGCTCTGGCCGAAGCGATGGCGCGTGAAGACGGGCAGGTTTTGTGGGCGGGCGCGCCGGGGGCGCAGGCATCGGCCTTGCTGGCCGAACTGATCCGCGAAGGTCAGGGCTTTGCCTTACGCGATCTGGCCGATCTGGCCCATATTCTCGGCCAGATGCTGCAACAGACCAAGATGCGCACCGGCGGCAATACCCATCCGCGCCTGCGCATTCTGGGGGCCATCGAAGCGCGCCTTGTCAGCGCCGACCGGCTGATTCTGGCGGGCCTCGAAGAAGGCGTGTGGCCGCAGGCGCCGGAGCTTGACCCCTTCCTGTCGCGGCCAATGCGCCAGCGTCTGGGCCTGCCTTCGCCTGAACGGCGCACCGGTCTTTCGGCCCATGATTTTGTGCAGGCGGCCTGCGCACCCGAAGCGTGGCTGATCACGCGCCATCGCCGCGAAGGCCAGCCGCAGGTGGCGTCGCGCTGGCTGTGGCGGCTGGAAACCCTGTGCAAGGGCGCGGGGCTGGACTTGCCGACGCGGCCTGAAATTCTCGACTGGGCGCGCGCGCTCGATGCGGGCCTTGCCAAACGGCCCGACCGCCTGCGGCCCGCCGCGCGGCCCGATCCAAAGCCGCCGCTTGAGGTGCGCCCGCGCCGGATGCCGGTCACCGAGGTCGAAACCTTTGTGCGCGACCCTTACGCGGTCTATGCAAGGCGCATTCTGGCCTTGCGCACGCTCGACCGCCCCAATGAGCCGGTCGAGGCGCGCCAGCGCGGCACGGCCATCCACAGGAGCCTTGAGCGCTTCGTGGTGGAGAATCTGCCGCTCGGCGAGGCCGGTATAGAGCAACTGACCGAAGTGCTGGATGCCGAACTGGCCGCCACGCGCCTGTCGCCTGCCCAGATGGCGCTGCAAAGGCCGCTGCTGCCCGGACTGGCGCGCGAATATGTCGATTTCGAACAAAAGCGCCGGGCGCACAGGCCGCGCATATGGGTTGAGCAGAGCGGCGAACTGAGCCTGTCCACCGCCGCCGGGCCTTTTCTTCTGACCGCCCGCGCCGACCGTATCGAGGTGCGCGATGAGGCCATTGATATTCTCGATTTCAAGACCGGCCAACTTCCTGCCGTTAAAGAAGTCATGGCGGGCTTTTATCCGCAACTGACCCTGACGGCGGCCATTGTGCGCGGTGGCGGTTTTGCCGGCCTGCCCGACCGGCCGATGGGTGAGCTGGTCTATGTCCGCGTCACGCCTGACAGCGCCAAACCGCGCAATGCGATTGAGCGGCAAGCCATTGCCGATGAAGCGGCGGACGCGGCCCTAACCAGTCTGCAACGGCGCCTCGATGCCTATGCCGATGCGAATAAGGGTTATGTGTCGTGGTTCGCGCCAAAGTTTCTGAAAACGCGCGGCGGCGATTACGACCATCTGGCGCGGCTTTATGAGTGGCATGTGCTGGGCGATGAGGAGGCCGGTGCGGATGCTGAGGACGCCGATGCCTGACCCTCAAAATAACCCCCAAAATAACCCCCAGAACGTTGCCGCCGATCCCGGCGCTTCGGCCTTCCTGACCGCCAATGCCGGTTCCGGCAAGACCTCCACCCTCGTCAATCGCGTGGCGCGCCTGCTGCTCAATGGTGCGAAACCCGAACGCATTCTGTGCGTCACCTATACCAAGGCCGCCGCCGCCGAAATGCAGGGGCGTCTGTTTGAACACCTGGGCGGCTGGGCGGTGGCCGATGACAAAGCCCTGGCCAAAGACCTGATCGAGATTGGCGAAGCGACACACGATCTGGCCCGCGCCCGCGCCCTGTTCGCCAGCGCATTGGAAACGCCGGGCGGGCTGAAGATTCAGACCCTGCACGCTTTTTGTGAGAAGCTGCTGCGCCGTTTTCCGCTCGAAGCCGGACTATCGCCCGCCTTTCAGGTGATGGACGATCTGAAAGGCCGGGCGCTGGCGCAAGCCGCCACCGACGCCCTGCTCACACTTTCCGAACCCGAAGGCCTGACCGAAGCGCGCGACCGATTGATCCGTAAGCTGAAGGTTTCCGGTTTCGAGCGGCTATTGGCGCAGTTCGTTATCCAGCACGATACGATTGCGGCAGCTTTAAACCGGTTTCGCGTGAGTCATGGCAGTGCTTTGGCGCAGGCGATTTATGCCAGTCTCGGTTTGGAAGAGACGCTTGCGCCAGAGATGATCGTAGCGCGCTTTGAAGCAGAGCTGCACTGGCCGTCAATTGCTGATCTGGCAAACTCCATGTCCAATACAGACGGTGCCAACAATAAAAAAACCGGCGCTAAATTACTGGCGGTTATCGAGGCCAGCCGCAATGGGGCGTTCGATCTGCACCTCTATTACAAATGTTTCTATACCGACAAAGATACCTTCAGCGATCATACTTACAGCGGCAAGGCGAGCGAATCGGACAAGCAGCATCTGCACCGTCTGGCTGAGGCCGTCGCTGAAGTCGTGGCCCGTAAAAAAGCCGCCGAAGTTGCGCAAAACACGCTTGATGCCATCATCCTGTTTCTTGAATTTAGCGAGATATATCAGACCCTGAAACAGCGCGAAGGCGTGCTTGATTTTCAGGATTTGATCAACAGGGCCAAGGGTTTGCTGGCCGATAGCGACATGTCGATCTGGGTTCTGTTCAAGCTGGATGGCGGGCTCGAGCATATTCTGGTCGATGAGGCGCAGGACACATCCGATGATCAGTGGGAGATTGTGAAAGCGCTGTCGGGCGAGTTTTTCTCCGGGCGAGGCCAGGGTGCGGAGGAGCGCACCGTCTTTGCCGTCGGCGATGAAAAGCAATCCATCTATGGCTTTCAGGGCGCGCGGCCCGACCGCTTTATCGAGGCCGGACGGTATTTCGATGGGCTGGTGCGCGGGGCGGGTCAAAAGTTCGTCGCCCCCGATCTGATCGATAGCTGGCGCACCCTGCCCGAACTGCTGGGCTTCGTCGATGCCGTCTTCCCGGCCCCTGATCTGGCCCATGCGCTCAATTTCACCGGCAATCTGATTCAGCACCGGGCGCGCCGTTCCGGCCCGCATGGCTTTGTCGAGCTGTGGCCGCTGGTCCAGCCGATCGATGCACCCGATGCGTCGGCTGATGATCTCGACATCGCCCCCGTCGATCAGCCGAACAGCGAACCGGCGGCTAAAAGGCTGGCGCGTCAGATCGCATCGGTGGTGCGCGCCGAAATTCAGGCGGGCCGCGCCGTCTATGAAAAGAAAAGCGAGGCCGCGCGCCCGCTGCACGCCGGGGACGTTTTGATACTGGTGCGCAAACGCGATGCCTTGTTCGAACACATCATCCGTGAACTGAAGATGGCTGGCGTGGCCGTTTCGGGCGCTGACCGGCTGAAACTTGGCGATCATATCGCTTTTCAGGACTTACGCGCCCTGCTGCGCTTTTGTCTGCGTCCCGAAGATGATTTATCGCTGGCCTGTTGCTTGCGCAGCCCCTTGTGCGATCTCGACGAGGACGATCTCTACCAACTGGCGCAGGGCCGCGAGGGCGCGCTATGGAGTGCGCTGCGCCATTATCCCGAAGAGACAGGCCGATTTGCCGAGGCGCGCGCCCTGCTCGGCTGGGCCTTGCGGCTGTCGCGCGGTTTGAGCGCCTTTGATTTTCTGGCGCGCGTGCTCAATCGCCGCGATATGGCTGGCCGCAGCATGAAGCAGCGCTTCCTGACGCGGCTGGGCGATGAATGCGAGGATGTGCTGGATGAAACCCTGGGTCTGGCCCTGCAAGGCGAGACGGCGGGTGAAAGCGGACTGGTGGCCTGCCTCGATCTGTTTGAATTTCGCGCCGCCCAGATCAAGCGCGAACAGGAAGAGGGCGGGCGGGCTGTGCGGGTGATGACCGTACACGGATCAAAAGGGCTGGAAGCGCCGTGGGTGATCCTGCCGATCGGCCCGCAGCACACCAGCGCCAGCAAGGACGACCTGCTGATGCTCGGTGAAGAGGGTGACATCTTCCTGAGCGCCAGCCGCAAGGGTGACGTGCAGGCGATCAGCGCTCTGCGCGATGCTAAAACGATGCGCGACGAACAGGAGGGGCTGCGCCTGCTCTATGTGGCCCTGACGCGGGCGCGTGACCGCCTGACCCTGTGCGGTTTTGCCGGCAAGAAGACGCCGAAGCCGGGGCAGTTTGGCGCCTGGTACGATCTGCTCGATCAGGCTTTTGATCGCTTGCCGGAAGCGGGCAGCGAGAGCATGGCCTTGCAGCGGCCTTTCGACGATATGGAGATGACCGATAAGGCGGTCATCCGCACCTTTGGCCAGCGCGCCCCGGCCCTGACGCCGGAAGCAGAGCGCAGGACAGAGGCGGTGATCCTGCCTGATTTTGCGCTGGCGGATGTGGCGCAGGCCGAGGTCGATCTCGAACGCTGGCGGGCCATTTCGCAAATGGGCGATGATGAGCGCGAGGAGGATGAGCGCGCGCCATCACCGCTTTCCCGGCAAAAGGGTCTGGGGCGTTACCGGCGCGGTGAACTGATCCACAAGCTGTTCGAAATCCTGCCCGAAGTGACGCCAGAACGGCGCGGCGATGTGGCGGCGCGCTATCTGGGGCGGCAGGACGACCTTGACGCCGCCCAGCGTACGGAGATGGCGGGGGCTGTGCTGGCCGTGCTCGATCATCCGCACTTTACCGAGGCCTTCGGGCCCAATTCGCGCCCGGAAGTGGCGCTGGCCGGACAGATCGGCGTCAATGCGTCGGGCGAAGCGGTGAAGGTGTCGGGCCGCATCGACCGGCTGGTGATCACGAAAGACCGTGTACTGATCATCGATTATAAATCCAACCGTCCGGCCCCTGATCGCGCCGAAGACGCCTCAAAAACCTATCAGCGCCAGATGGCCGGATATGTGGCCCTGTTGCGGCGTATCCACCCCGACAAGATGGTGGAGGCGGCGCTTTTATGGACGGACGGGCCGAGATTAACACCCTTAAGCGAGGCTTTAGTAAATCTCAGCCTCGCGGAGATTCTGGCGCGTTGATTTCGGCCCTCATGACGCTTACATATGAAGCCAAGTATTGAAAAGGAGCCCATGATGGCGACGCATAAGATCACTGACGAAAGCTTTGAGAGCGACGTGCTCAATTCCGACACGCCGGTTCTGGTCGATTTCTGGGCGGAATGGTGCGGGCCCTGTAAGCAGATCGCGCCGATCCTCGAAGAGCTGGCCGAAGGGCTGGGCGACAAGGTCAAGATCGCCAAACTGAACATCGAAGATTCGCCCATGACGCCGTCGCGGTTTGGCGTGCGCGGCATCCCGACCATGATGCTGTTCAAGGGCGGCCAGATGACCTCGATGAAGGTGGGCGCCATGCCCAAGGCCAAGCTGGTCGAGTGGTTGAGCGAAAACAGCATCGCCTGATTTGGCGCTGGGGCGCGTTTCGATTTGCGTTTGTCGAATCGAAACGCGCTTTAAAGACGTGAAATCAGGTTGTGCATCCGGCGCTTCGGCACCGCACCGGGGACGCGGTTCAGCTTGATCAGGCCTTCGGGTTCGCCCCACAGGTCGTAATGATCGGCCCACGTGACTTTCGCCTTGACCAGATCGCCCGCCTTCAGCCCGTTAAAGCCCTTCAGGAAGATATGGCCGTCGATTTCGGGCGCATCGCCGCGCGTGCGGGCGATGGCGGTGCCGTCATTGCGGATGTCATCGACAAGGCACTCTTCGATGCGGCCCACCCTGGCTTGCAGCTTCGCCGCCGAAATGCGCGAGGCGGCGGCCATGAAGCGGGCGAGCCGGTCTTGCTTGACCTCTTCGGGCACATGATCGGGCAGGTGTTGCGCCGCTGCGCCGGTGACATTCTCATAGGCGAAAGCGCCAACGCGATCGAGTTGCGCGGCTTCCAGCCAGTCGAGCAACAGGTTGAAATCGGCCTCGGTTTCGCCGGGAAAACCGACCACAAAGGTCGAGCGCAGGGTAATATCGGGGCAGATTTCGCGCCACGATTCAATGCGTTGCAGGGTCTTATCCTGATTGCCGGGCCGCTTCATCAATTTGAGGATTTTCGGGCTGGCGTGCTGAAACGGTATGTCGAGATAGGGCAGGATCTTGCCCTCGGCCATCAGCGGAATCACCGCATTGACGTGCGGATAGGGATAGACATAGTGCATCCGCACCCAGATACCGAGTTCGCCTAAGCCGCGTGACAAATCCTCGAACGAGGCGTGCCAGTTCTGGCCGCGCCATTCGCTCTGGGCATATTTGATGTCGAGACCGTAGGCGGAGGTGTCCTGCGACACGACCAGCAATTCTTTCACGCCAGACTTGGCCAGGGTTTCGGCTTCGCGCAGCACATCGGCCACCGGGCGCGAAGCCAGGTCACCGCGCAAAGACGGGATGATGCAGAAGGAACAGCGGTGGTCGCAGCCTTCGGAGATTTTCAGATAGGCATAGTGCTTCGGCGTCAGGCGCACGCCTGCATCATTTTCGGGCACCAGCGGGCGAAACGGGTCGGGCTTCGGCGGCACAACCTTGTGAACCGCGTCCATCACCGCATCATACTGGTGTGCGCCGGTCACCGCCGCCACATTGGGGAAGCGGGCGCGGATCATGGCCTCTTCGCCGCCCATGCAGCCGGTGACGATCACCTTACCGTTTTCGTTCAGCGCCTCGCCGATGGCATTGAGGCTTTCTTCCTTGGCCGAATCGAGGAAGCCGCAGGTATTGACCACCACCACGTCCGCGCCGCCGTAAGAGGCCGAGGTGGCATAGCCTTCGCCGCGCAGGCGGGTCAGGATGCGCTCGGAATCGACCAGCGCCTTGGGGCAGCCTAAGGAGACAAAACCGACGCTGGGTTGCGCGGACGAGGAGGTGGTCATGAACTGGAACTTGCTGTTTGAAATTGGAGATTTTCCGGTTGGAACAACCGGCAAGCGCGACGGCGCGTCCGAGCCGTTTGCGAGGAAAGCCTGCGTGGCGACTGAACGCAAAAAAAGCCATACAACAAAATGGCAGGTTTCATTCCTGCGATTTTGTTGTATGGCCCTGCATAATCACAAAACCGTCCGATTTGAAAGTTATTCCTGACCCGCCGTTCAGGTCAGCTTCGTCACACAGGAAAAACACCATGCTGCTTTTTGCCGATACCGCCGACACCAAGGTTCTGGCCGAACTGAAAGAGACCGGCCTGATTGATGGCGTCACCACCAATCCGACCATCATCGCCAAGTCGGGCCGCAACATGTTTGAGGTGATCAAGGAGATTTGTGACCTGATCGACGGGCCGATTTCCGCCGAAGTGGCGGCGACCGACGCGCCCACCATGATCAAGGAAGGCGAAAAGCTGGCCGGAATCGCTTCCAATGTGGTGATCAAGGTGCCGTTGACGCTGGAAGGGCTGAAGGCCACCAAGGAGTTTTCGTCGCAGGGTCTGATGACCAATGTGACCCTGTGCTTCTCGGTCAATCAGGCGCTGCTGGCCGCCAAGGCCGGGGCCACCTTCGTGTCGCCCTTCGTGGGCCGGCTGGATGATCAGGGCGCGGACGGGATGCAACTGATCCATGACATCCGCCAGCTTTATGACAATTACGAAT
The DNA here is from genome assembly GCF_030027245.1 of Asticcacaulis sp. EMRT-3. Taxonomy (NCBI): domain Bacteria; kingdom Pseudomonadati; phylum Pseudomonadota; class Alphaproteobacteria; order Caulobacterales; family Caulobacteraceae; genus Asticcacaulis; species Asticcacaulis carbonis. Next base: position 2,346,185 of record NZ_JASERT010000001.1, on the reverse strand, counting down.
TCGACACGGAAATTCTGGCGGCCTCCTTGCGCAATCCGGCCCATGTGGCGCAGGCGGCTTTGGCGGGGGCCGATTGCGCCACCCTGCCGCCGCAGACCTTCAAGGATATGTTCAAGCACCCGCTGACCGATAAGGGGCTTGAGACGTTTCTGGCCGACTGGGCCAAGACGGGCCAGAGCATCCTGTAACTGATGGGGTTTGGGGCCTGTGGCCCCACGCCTTTCCTTCACTAAAAAAGCCCCGCCTTTAGAGCGGTCTGCATTCTGATTGAATCGGTCAAAGGAATGCAACCCGCTCTACATTTTACATTTTTCCGCATCTCGCATTCAATTTGTAAGTCAAATTAAACGCTCGTTGCTCTAGGCAGGGCTTTTTAGTGAAATAAGACGATGTGGGGTCGCAGACCCCGCGCCCCATAAGTTACCAGTGCTACCCGGCCATCGTCGCGGCGATCTGTTCCACCACCGACTTGACCAGAGCCGCATCGTCGCCCTCGGCCATCACCCGGATCAGCGGTTCCGTGCCTGAGGCCCGCACCAGAACGCGACCCGTGCCTTTCAAAGCCTCTTCGCCCGCCTTAATCGCCGCCTTGACATCATCGCGCTCCATCGGGCTCGACCCGGAATATTTCACATTTTTCAGAAGTTGCGGCACGGTATCGAACTGCTTGCCCAGTTCGCTCATCGGCTTGCCGGTTTCGACGCGCTCGGCCAGCACCTGCAAGGCGGCGATCAGGCCGTCGCCCGTCGTGGCGTAATCGCTCAAAATCACATGGCCCGACTGCTCGCCGCCGATATTGAAGCCGCCCTCGCGCATCTTTTCCATCACATAGCGATCACCCACCTTGGTGCGCTCCAGCTTCAGGCCCTTCTTCTCCATAAAGCGCTCCAGCCCCAGATTGGACATGACCGTCGCCACCAGCCCGCCGCTCTTAAGCTGGCCCTTATGCGCCATAGCGCTGGCCACAATGGCCATGATCTGGTCGCCATCGACGATATTGCCGTGCTCATCGCAGATCACCACCCGGTCGGCATCGCCATCGAGCGCAATACCGATGTCAGCGCGCAGTTCGCGCACCTTCTGCGCCATCGCCTGCGGCTGGGTGGAGCCGCACTTCTCATTGATATTGATGCCATCAGGCGTCACGCCGAGCGGGAAGACCTCGGCCCCCAGTTCATACAAGGCCAGCGGTGCCACCTTATAGGCCGCCCCATTAGCGCAATCGATAACCACACGCAGACCCGCCAGCGTCAGGTGACGCGGGAAGGTGGCCTTGGCGATCTCGACATAGCGCCATTGCGCGTCATCGACCCGCTGCACCCGGCCAAGCCGGGCCGGATCGGCGACGCCTTCGAGGATATTGCCGTCCATGCGTGTCTCGATCGCCAGCTCCACCTCATCGGACAGCTTGTAACCATCCGGGCCGAACAGCTTGATGCCATTATCGGCAAAGCCATTATGCGAGGCCGAGATCATCACGCCCAGATCGGCGCGCATCGAGCGCGTCATCATGGCCACGCCGGGCGTCGGCAAAGGCCCGAACAGGCGCACATCCATGCCGACCGAGGTGAAACCGGCCACCAGAGCCGGTTCGATCATATAGCCCGACAGGCGCGTATCCTTGCCGATCACCACCATATGGCGGCGATCATTATCCGACATGAACATCTTGCCCGCCGCCATGCCGACCCGGTAAGCCACTTCGGCGGTCATGGGGAAGGTATTGGCGCGGCCCCGGATGCCGTCCGTGCCGAAATAGGTGCGGGTCTTGTTCAAAGCGGGCATGTGGGCGGCCATTTCCTCATTTTTGTTGCGGATGGGATTGTAACCATAGATGGACAGGGCGTTGCGGTAATCGGCAAGCTTGCCGGTCACCAGGGCGATGAAGGCGGCCTCCAGCTTGTCGGCTGTTTCGGGGCGCGGTGCCTTGGTGGAGCCATTCAGCGCCCGGAAGAGGCTCGATTGCGCGATACCCGCCGCCTCGGCCACATCCTTGATCGACAGGCCCGAAGCGTTCACCGCCGCCTGTAGCCTGTCCCATTTCGTATCGCTCATGGCGCTTGCATTCCCGTTAATAGGATCAGAATAGAGACTTATTCGCAATTTGCAAATTTTTCATTGCGTAAAATTCATGCTGACAGCCCAATAAGTCTTAATATTGCATTCATTATGACGCAATAAGGCTCAGTTTCGCCATATTGGCGAAGTTTTATGGTGCATTCCGGCAGGTTTAGCCGAAACCTGTAATGATTTGTCACTCATATTTATAGCAATTGCAAAATTGGTATGCTATTTGAAGCGTGCAAATCGCAGGCTGGTCTGCCGTTTCAAAGCGAGAGGATTCCCGTTCATGTGTGGCATTATCGGCATTATCGGCACCTCACCTGTGGCGCCTCGCCTGCTGGAATCCTTGCGCCGCCTTGAATATCGCGGCTATGACAGCTCCGGCATCGCGGTGGTGACGCCGCAAGGCCCTGAGCGCCGCCGCGCCGAGGGCAAGATCCGCAATCTGGAAGCCGTTATCGCCGACCAGCCGATTGAGGGCCGTGTCGGCATCGGCCATACGCGCTGGGCCACCCACGGCGCGCCCAGCCTGCGCAACGCCCACCCCCATGCCTATGGCGCGGTGACGCTGGTGCATAATGGCATTATCGAAAACTTCGCCGAACTGAAGGCCGATCTGCAATCGCGCGGCCATGTGTTTGAGTCCGACACCGATACCGAGGTCATCGCCCATCTGCTCGACGAAGCCCTGCAAGGTGGCGCAAGCCCGCGTGACGCTTTCAAGGCGACGCTCGACCGGCTGCACGGCGCCTATGCCCTGGCCATACTGATCCGTGGCGAGGACGAAACCCTGTTCGGCGCGCGGCGCGGTTCGCCGCTGGTCATTGGCTGGGGTGAGGGCGAAATGTTCCTGGGCTCAGATGCCCTGGCCGTCGGGCCGTTCACCCACCGCGTCACCTATCTCGAAGAAGGCGACTGGGTGATCCTCAACCGCGACAGCGCCGAGGTGCGCGATGCCGGTGGCTTCCTCGTCAACCGCCCGGTGGTCACGGTGTCGGCCTCGGCGGCGCTGGTCGAAAAGGGGGCTTATCGCCACTTTATGGAAAAGGAAGTGCATGAACAGCCCGAAAGCTGCCAGCGCACCTTTTCGGCCTATCTCGATCCGGTGGCCGGTGCGGTGCGCGCCGACATCAAGGCCGGGATCGACTTCGCAAAGGTGACGCGCATCCAGATCATCGCCTGCGGCACCGCCTATTATGCCGGTTGCATCGCGCGCTATGCCTTTGAAAAACTGGCGGGCCTGCCGGTCGATGTCGAGGTGGCGTCGGAGTTCCGCTATCGCAGCCCCGCCATGACGCCCGGCACCCTGGCCGTGGCCGTATCGCAATCGGGCGAAACCGCCGATACGCTGGCGGCCTTGCGCTGGTGCAAGGATCAGGGTCTGAAGACGGCGGCGCTGGTTAATGTCCATAGCTCGACCATGGCGCGTGAGGCCGATCTGTTGTGGCCCACCCATGCCGGGCCGGAGATCGGCGTGGCCTCGACAAAGGCCTTCACGGCGCAGGTGTCGGCGCTTCTGTCGCTGGTGGTGGCGGCGGCTTCGCAGCGCGGGCGCATCGATGCCGATGGCGAGGCGCATCTGGTGCGTCACCTGCTCGAAGCGCCGGGCCTGATCGCCGAAGCTCTGAGCATGGATGCCGAGATCGCCCGCGTCACCTATGAGCTGTCACGGGCGCGCGATGTCATCTATCTCGGTCGGGGCGACATGTTCCCGCTGGCTATGGAAGGCGCGCTGAAGCTGAAGGAAATCTCTTACATCCACGCCGAAGGCTATGCGGCGGGCGAGCTGAAGCACGGCCCCATCGCCCTGATCGACGAAAACACGCCGGTGGTGGTGATCGTGCCGGATGATGAGCTGTTCGAGAAGACAGCCTCAAACGTTCAGGAGGTGGCGGCGCGCGGCGGACGGGTGGTGATGATCACCAATGCGCCGTCGAAAGTGCCGTCGCTGTCGGGTGATGCGGCCAAAAATCTGAAGATCATCAAGGCGCCCGATTGCCATCCCTTCGTGGCGGCGCTCGTCTATTCGGTGCCGATCCAGCTTCTGGCCTATCATACGGCGGTGCATAAGGGCACGGATGTCGATCAGCCGCGCAATCTGGCCAAGTCGGTGACGGTCGAATAGGGCACTGTCGGGGTCGGGGGCCGTCAGCTCAGGCGGCGTTGCTGTCGGCCATTTCGGTCAGCAGGGCATAGATGGCGTCGGGGTTTTCAATGGCGCGCAACTGTTCGCGCAGATCCTTCTGGCGCAGCACGCGCGACACCTTGGCCAGGGCGCGCAAATGTTCGGTGCCGGCGTCTTCCGGGGCCAGCAGGGCGAAGATCAGATCAACCGGCATGTCGTCGATGGAATCATAGGCCACCGGCGTTTCGAGGCGGACGAAAACGCCATACATGCGATCAAGCCCTTTGAGCGCCGCATGGGGCACGGCCACGCCCATGCCCACGCCAGTCGAGCCGAGCTTTTCGCGCTCCAGCAGAGCCTGATGGATATAGGCGGCTTCAAGGCCAAGCTGGCGGGCGGCCATATCGGCCACCACCTGCAAAGCCTGTCGCTTGGAATTGACGCTGACATGACCAAGGATGGCGTGCCGGTCCAGCAGATGGGTCAGAAACATAATGCGTCCATAAAAGCGTAACCTGCATCGGCGTGAAAACGCGCCATCGCAGCGGCGATGCCTTAAAGGGGTGGGCCGCGCAGGTCAACCCACCCGATGATGACAAGTTTTTGAACGGCCTTCTGCCGGATTCCCCAATGAGGAGGTCAGGCGTCGGCGCGGGCGCGTGTGCGCTCAGGATCGATCCAGCCGATATTGCCGTCGGGGCGGCGATAGATGACCGAAAAGCCGTTATGGGCGGCATTGCGGAACATGATCACCGGATAGTTGGACATCTCCATTTCGGCGACGGCCGATGACACGGTCATGGTGCGCAAGGGCGCTTCGGTTTCGGCAATGATCATGGCCTGGGGCGGCACGGAATGGTCCATGCCGTCGTCATCGTCTTCTTCGAGCGCCACATCGCTGAGATCGATGGCGCGCAACACCGTCACATTGGCGGTTTCTTCCTTTTGCGGCGTGCCATTATGATGGCTCTTCAGACGGCGCTTGTAGCGGCGCACGCGCTTTTCGATATTTTCCAATGTACCGGTAAAAGCGGAATGGGCGTCGCCGCCAAAGGCATGGGAGACGAGCACCTGGCCAGATGCCAGACGCACCAGACAATCGGCCTTGAAAAGGTAACCCTCTTTGGAGATGGTGACCTCGGCTGAACCGCCGCGCTCGAAATATTTGGCGACGCCCTGCGTCAGTTCGCTTTCAATGCGCGAACGCAGAGCTTCACCGACTTCGACCTGTTTTCCGCTGATTTGTATTTGCATATGATGCACGCTCCGTTCTTGGTGTAAGAACCGGCTGCCGGGGGCGGATCACCCCCGCCAAGCCTGTACCCTTTGGGATACTGAGCTGACTTTACGCCTTTCATGAGGCGTGGCGAGTCACTAATCTGTGTAGGCCCTGCGGCGAAAACGCGCGCAGTTGCACTTGAATTTTAACGATTTTATGTTTGATACGGGCGCAGGGCTGTGGCCACGATAAACCGAAGCGCGTGGCAGGCCGATGGCTATAAGGTCATATTGCCGACCGGCTTTAAGATGCGCAGGATTCCGCCGCGCGCCTCATAAGATGTGCCTAGAGCAACGAGCGTTTAATTTGACTTACAAATTGAATGCGAGATGCGGAAAAACGCAAAATGTAGAGCGGGTTGCATTCCTTTGACCAATTCAATCAGAATGCAAACCGCTCTAGTCGACAACCGGCAGGCGGTGGGCGCGGGCCCAGAGAACGACAAGGCGCGAAATCAGATTATAAACGGTTTTCATGGTATTGGCTTTCGTGACGAACAGAAGAGATCAGGTGGCCGAACCGGGCGCCATGCCAAAGGCCAACAGGGCGGCGGCGATACGATCGAACAGGTTTTTCATGGGATCAATGCAATCCGAATGTTGATGACAGCGCTGTCATAACACATCTCGCATGTGCGAGAAAGAGGAAAAGCTAAGATACTGTCTCACATTTGATGAAAACATCTGTAACGGTGCGTGTGCGGAGGGGGAACGGTTGCGTCAAGCATCGCCTCCGTGCGTGGTCATCATGGTCATTAAGCCCTAGAGCAACGAGCGTTTAATTTGACTTACAAATTGAATGCGAGATGCGGAAAAACGTAAAATGTAGAGCGGGTTGCATGCCTTTGACCGATTCAATCAGAATGCAAACCGCTCTACCGGCTTTGGCGCTTACGTTCGACGGAAGACGGGATGCGCAGGGCTTCGCGGTATTTGGCCACGGTGCGGCGGGCAATATCGACCCCGGCTTCTTTGAGAATTTCAACGATACGGTCGTCGGACAGGATTTCGCCAGCGCTCTTTTCGCCGTCGATCAGGCTCTTGATCTTGTGGCGCACCGCTTCGGCGGAATGGGCGGGCGTGCCGTCCGATGAGGCGATGGACGAGGTGAAAAAGAATTTCAGCTCGAAAACGCCGCGTGGCGTGGCGATATATTTGTTGGAGGTGACGCGCGATATAGTCGATTCGTGCATCCCCACCGCCTCGGCCACGGTTTTGAGATTGAGCGGACGCAGATATTCGACGCCATAGACGAAGAAGGCATCCTGCTGGCGCACGATTTCCGACGACACCTTGAGGATGGTGCGCGCCCGCTGGTCGAGGCTGCGGATCAGCCAGTTGGCCTGATTCAGGCATTCATGCAGGTAGTTTTTTTCGGCCTCGGAACGCGCCGATCCGGCCACGCGGGCATGATAGCGTTGATCGACCAGCACGCGCGGCAGGGTGTCGGAATTGAGATCGATGCGCCAGCCGCCACCGGCATCGGGGCGCACGAAGACGTCGGGCACCACGGCGGGCGAGGCCTCAGTGCTGAAGGCCGCACCGGGGCGCGGATTGAGCGATTTCAGCTCGGCGATCATCTCGGTCAGGTCTTCATCATCGACCCCGCAGACCTTGCGCAAGGCCGACAGGTCGCGGCGCGCCAGCAGTTCGAGATGGTCGATCAGCGCCGCCATGGCCGGATCGAAACGGTTACGCTCGATCAGTTGCAGCTTCAGGCATTCGGGCACGCTGCGCGCCATGATGCCGGTGGGCTCGAAACCCTGGCAGGCGGTCAGAACCTTTTCGACGAGGGAGAGTTCGCAGCCCAGCCGTTCGGCGATTTCGGGCAGGGAAACGCGCAGATAACCGGCCTCATCGACGGCATCGATCAGGATCTGGGCAATGGCCATTTCGGGGGGCGAAAACTGGGCGATCAGGGCCTGATCGGTCAGGTGCTCGGCCAGCGATTTCTCGCGCGACAGGGCGCGTTCAAGGCCATCCTCGTCGCCATCGAAACCGCCGCCGCTCTTGCTGGCCTTCGACCAGTCCACAACCGGCCCCTCGGCCCCTTCGGCCACGGCCTCGCGCTCGCGCAAGCGGGGCGTGTCTTCGCCATAGACATCATCGTGATGGGCGTCGAGTTCGCTATTGGCGGTGGCGGCGTCACGGTCGCCGAGTGTCAGTTCGTGCACGTCGCCGTCAGGCGTTTCGGGCGTGGAATCGGGAGCGTCAGGGGCTTCCGATGACGGATCGGCGTCGTCACGCTGCAAGAGCGGATTGCGTTCCAGCTCGGTTTCAATCACGGCTTCGAGTTCGAGATTCGACAGTTGCAGCAGCTTGATCGCCTGCTGCAACTGGGGCGTGATAACCAGCCCCTGTCCCTGTCTGAGTTCGAGCCTTTGACCGAGCGCCATGCGTCGTCACCGAAACCTTTGCGAATCGCCCGCGTCACCACGACGCCGGGCAAGGGGAGATTCGCACGCTTTCGTTAATATTTGCTTGGAACGGTTAAGATTTGTCCGCCGTGGCACGTTTTTTGCCCAGGAGCAAAACCTCTTTAAGCGAAAGACTCGCCGAGATAGACGCGCTTGACCTCAGGGTCATGTGTGATCTGCTGCGCCGTGCCTTCGAACAGCACCTCGCCCGAATGGATGATCGAGGCGCGATCGACGATTTCCAGCGTTTCGCGCACATTGTGGTCGGTGATCAGGATACCGATGCCGCGGCTTTTCAGATAGGTGATCACGTCGCGGATGTCGGAAATGGCCAGCGGATCGATACCGGCGAAAGGTTCATCGAGCAGGATAAACGATGGCTGCCCGGCCAGGGCGCGGGCGATTTCGACGCGCCGGCGTTCGCCGCCCGACAGCGCGGTGGCCGGGGAGTGGCGGATATGGGTGATGCGCAGTTCTTCGAGCAGGCGCGTTGTTTCGTCGGCCACGCGCTGCTCGCTCTTTTCATGCAGTTCCAGCACGGCCATGATGTTTTGTTCCACCGACATGCCGCGAAAGATCGAGGCTTCCTGCGGCAGATAGCCCAGCCCCATGCGGGCGCGCTGGTACATGGGCTGGTGGGTGATGTCCTGGCCATCAAGCCGGATCGTGCCGTAATCGGCCTCGATCAGGCCGGTGATCATGTAGAAGCAGGTGGTCTTGCCCGCGCCATTCGGGCCGAGCAGCCCGACCACCTCGCCACGGCCAAGCCGCAGCGACACGCTCTTGACGACGGCGCGTTCCTTATAGGTCTTGCCGATGCCCTCAACCACAATACCATCGGTGATGTCGTTCGATGGGCCGGACGAATAGGGAGGCTCTGAGATCACGCGGATCAATCCTTGGCGGTGGCTGAAAGAGGGAGGCGGCGTTATTTGCCCGAAGCACTTGAAGAGGCGGCGGCCTTGGCTGCCGGAGCGGTGCCCTTTTTGCCATTGTCGTCTGGATAGAAGACGGCGTGGACGCGGCCGGGGCCGCTCGAAGTCGGATTGGCGTCGAGCGTGGTGATATGGGCGCTGACCTGCGATACCAGCCGGTTGCCGGTCATGACATTCTGGCCCTGTTGCAGGATCACATCGCCGGTCACGACCATCGTGTCGTTGGACTTGGTATAGACGGCCTTATCGCCCTTCATGGTCGAATCAGGCGTGACATAATAGATATTGCCGGTGGCGGTGATGGTGTCGATCGGCCCCATGCTATTGGCGGTCTGGCCGGGCAGATAGGTGATGACGACGTGATCGGCGCGCAGGCGTGAATCGTTCTGGATGATCTCGACCCGTCCGTCGAGGGTAGAGGTGCGGTCGGTCTGATTCATCGAGGCGGTATCGCTGCCCATCATGACCGGCCCGCCCTGCGACGACACCTGCGCCTGGGCCAGTCCGGCGGCGGCTACCAGAAGCGTCAGCACACCTGCGGCCACGCCCATCTTCTGCATCTTCATGTCGTCCCGTTCCTCGCCGATAGCTGAATATATGGCGCTATTTCGTCTGATTGATCGTAATCCAGACCTTCGTGTCGCCCCTGCCGTGGAAGATGGACTGCTTGCCATCGTCCGACAGGGCAAAGGATTCGGCCACTATATGACCCGAAGTGCTGGTTCCTTCAACGTGTTTGTCACCCGATATGGTGGAATTGATCATATCAACCACCGCCTCGTCGGTTTTCAGGTTCATATTATCGCTACTCGACACCATCACCACATGACCCATCAGGGTCAGGCGGCGCGTCGTCTGGTCATAAACCCCGTTGGCGGCCGTGACGTGGGTGGTGCTGCCTGAATCGGATCGGAAATCGATATTGGGCGCTTTTAAAGTGACTGTGACCGAATTTGGCCCCTTACGCACAGCCTCCAGCCCGCCGATCGTATAGTGCTCGCCATTGTCATTGCGTCCGAAATAGCGCGGATTGGTCATGCGGATCTCGGCATCATTGCTGCCATAGATGTTCATCGAATTGATGATGGTCTGAACCGTGATCCAGCCAATATTGAGCAGCAAAAGCGCGATCACCGCGCCGGGAAACAGATAACGCAGCGACTTGATGCGCCGCGAACGCCGCCGGACCATGATCGCCTGCTTGGCCAGCCTGGCGTGGCGCAGGGCGGTTTCCGTCTCGGCATCGAGACGTTGCGCGCCGGGCAAATGGCCGGTAGGGGGCAGGGACAGATCGGACAGGTTCATGTGCGCGCTTAAAAATCAGGGCCGGTTATGACCACGAATGGGCGAAGATATCGCAATCTTCCCAGCCTGCCAAATCGAGTTTGACGCGGTGCGGTAAATAGGCAAACGCAGCCTCGGCCAGATGGTTGCGACCTTCGCGCACCAGCATCATGTCGAGCTTGTCCTTCAGGGCGTGCAGATGCAATACATCAGATGCCGCATAGGCCAGTTGCTCAGGGCTCAGCGTGGCCTGCCCCCAGTCGCTCGATTGTTGCGCCTTACTCAGATCGACGCTCAGAAGCTCGCGCACCAGATCCTTCAGGCCGTGGCGGTCGGTATAGGTGCGCGCCAGTTTCGAGGCGATCTTGGTGCAATAGACGGGGGTGGTGGTGACGCCGAGATGCAGCTCGAACATGCCGATGTCAAAGCGGCCATAGTGGAAGATTTTCAACACCTGCTCGTCGGCCAGCAGGCGCTTCAGATTGGGGCAGTCATAGCCGGGGCGGTTCATGCGCACGACATGGGCATGGCCGTCGCCCGCCGACAACTGCACCACGCACAGCTCATCGCGGCGAAAACGCAGGCCCATGGTTTCGGAATCGATGGCCACCGAAGCGCCGAGGTCAAGGCCATCGGGCAGGTCGCCTTCATGGTAGAAAATGGTCAAGATGCGCGGCCTTTCAGAACGTCAAGCTTATCAGGCTTTTCGCCTAAGCCCAAATGTGGTTCAGGTCAACGGCCCGAGCATTTTCATCTTTCCCCATTTACGGTGAAGGTAGCTAGCCCGTCTCGTCGGAAGGGAGGCATAAAGATTGCTTCGAAAAAACATATCCGTGACCATGCTCTCGATTTTGGTTGGCCTAGATTTGAAAAGTGTACTGCTGCCAATGGAAAAACAAATGGCTAGCTTGATGCACGAGTATCTGAAATCTCGGCTGCCGAAATTAGCTGTTTCAGTTTGTCAATGCTCAACAAGTTTTTCCGGTGTAACATTCTATGGCAATTTGCACAGACGATGGCTAAATCATCAAGTTTTGTAATGGTTGCAGTTGTATTCTCGGCGATTGGCTTTAGATGGTGAACCTCAGCAAAGCTATCACCTAATTCGCCATACTTTTTACGGAAATCAAAATTGCATACCTCGCAGGCTAATTGCCCGTAAGATTCCATAGTGCTTGCTTTTTTTCTGCGGATGATCTTTGAATTTCGTTTAATCTTTTCTGACCTCTTGTGAGCAATTTTTTCACCTTCGCTGACTCCAAACTCTTCAACAAATAAATCGCTTTCCATGTCTATACTCAATGTAGAAACAAGGTTTATGATATTAGAAATAAAATTATATGCTCGATTAACATCATAGATGTCACCACTATTATATACGCCAAATCCACAAGACCTTGGATATTTTTCCGTAAATGCTTGAAGCATCTCATTCTCAGTTAGAGATTTTTTGAATCTATAGTTCTTACCATCTCCATATGGTTCCATATCATTTGAACCGCGATGAAGCGGTTTGTCGATGCGGTCGCCGCAAAGTGACAACAATTTCTCAATTGGTTCATAGTTTATTGAGCCAAAGCCACTCCAATAGGAAATGGATTTACCATCCATAACCTTGTCGCACCAAACTCTGATGGTCAATTCTGGCCAATTTGTCTTCACGACAGTTATGTGCGACCCAGCAGTTTCTGTAACTTTAGGCTTACCGACTAGCAAGTTTGGTGATTTGATGTTTAATTTTTTGGCCAATTGGTCGGCTGCTTGTTTGACGAGCTCCTTAGTATCGTCTGACATTTTAAAAACCCCCTTCAATCAAGAAATGCCTTTTTAAGGCAAGCAGATTATGTATGGATCATGCCATTAACTGTAAGCGGTGTTTCGCTCACACCTTGACGGCGTAGTTGCAAGGGAGAAGGTGGTCGATCTGGCTTTGCTTATGTCCGCCCGCGATGGCCCTTAGGGTGTTGGTCAGGTAGGCATGGGGATCGATGCCGTTCAGTTTGCACGTTTCGATCAGTGACGCGATGATGGCCCAGTTTTGAGCGCCGGCGTCATGGCCTGCAAAGAGAGCGTTTTTCCGGTTCAGGGCGATAGGCCGGATCGTGCGTTCAACAGTGTTGTTGTCCAGCTCGACGCAGCCGTCGTCGAGGAACTGGCAGAGGCCGCCCCAGTATTTGGCGATGTAATTCAATGCCTCGCCAAGCGGCGATTTGGCGGCGACACGGCTGCGGTGATTGTTGAGCCATGCCTCTATATCGGCCACTACGGGGCCAGATCGTAATTGTCGTGCAGCCAGACGCACCGCCGGATCGCTACCGCGGATGTCCCCTTCGATCTTGTAGAGATCGGCGATGCGCCTGAGGCCCTCTTCGGCGATTGGCGCCGGACCGGCGCGGGTAATCTCAAACAGCTTACGACGGGCATGCGCCCAGCAATAGGCCAGCCGGATTGCCGGGCCGATACGGTCGGGTGCGATCAGGCGATTGTAACCAGCATAGCCGTCGACCTGCAGAATGCCGGTGAAGCCCTGCAAGATATGTTCGGCATACTGCCCGCCACGCCCGGGCGCGTAGGTGAAGGCGACACCAGGCGGCGCCGCACCGTTCCACGGTCGGTCATCGCGGGCCAGGGCCCAGAAGTATCCGGTTTTTGTTTTACGTGCGCCGGGATCAAGTACCGGGGCGCGGGTTTCATCCATAAAGAGCTTGGTGGATTGCTTCAGATTGGCGATCAGGGCGCCCCACACCGGGCGCAACTCGAACGCGGCCCGGCCAACCCAGTCAGCCAGCGTAGACCGGTCAAGGTCAACGCCTTGGCGGCTATAAATCTGGGCCTGCCGATACAGGGGCAGATGGTCGGCATACTTACTGACCAGCACATGAGCCACAGTCGCCTCAGTCGGCAGGCCACCGGGAACGAGGCGCGCCGGAGCAGAGGCTTGAGTTATGCCATCCGTGCAGGCCCGGCAGGCATATTTGGGGCGGCGGGTGACGATGACGCGGAACTGCGCCGGGATCACGTCCAGCCGCTCGCACCTGTCTTCACCAATGCAATGTAAGCCGTTGCCGCAGGCACAGAGCAGACTGTCAGGCTCAATAACCTCTTCGATGCGGGGCAGATGGCCGGGTAAGGCCCCGCGATTGCCAGCGCGAGACTTTGCAGCCCGTTTACCACAAGGCGCATCGGCCTCTTCCTCAGCATGGATCGCGGCGATAGCGGTTTCAAGGTCTTCCAGGGCCAGTTCAAACTGACCCGGCTCGGCCTTCTCGGATTTGCGCCCGAAGGCGGCCTGCCTGAAGGCGGCGACCAGCTTCTCCAATCGCTCGATCCGGTCATCCTTGCGCAGATTGCGGGCCTCAGAAGCCACCAGCATGGCTTTGAGAACCGCTATATCATCAGGCAAATTGGCGGGGTTGAGCATGACGGCAATCTAACAAAATCCGCTTTTACCTTCCTGCCTAAAATGCCCCCCGAGTCATCTTGTCGCAGCTATTCCACCGCCTCCGGTGCACGCGCCTCCAGGGCCCGGACTCGGCGCCAGTCCAGCCCCGAGAACAACGCCTCAAACTGAGCATGGCTAAGGCTCATAAGTCCGTCCTTGATCGCCGGCCAGGTGAACACATGCGCCTCCAGCCGTTTATAGGCCATCACCAGTCCGGTGCCGTCCCAATAGAGCAACTTCAGGCGGTCCGCCTTGCGCGACCGGAAGACGAAGACCGTGCCGGTGAAGGGGTCTTTGTGCAATTGGTTCTTCACCAGTGCGGCAAGACCATCATGCCCTTTACGGAAGTCGATTGGCTTGGTCGCCACCATGATCCGTACCCGGTTTGACGGGAAGATCATACCGACGCCATCATGGCACACGCAACTGCCGCAATACGATCTGCTGAAGCGTCGTCTTCAAGACGGATCGTCACATTCCCGACCACGATCTCAGGCCTGATAGCCGGATGCGTAGCCGCGACCGGGGCCGGTTCGCTGACCACCAGAGCGCTAAATTCAACGTCGTCCTCAGGCGCCGGCAAGATCAACTTGCCCCTCCGCGCCAAGGTGCGCCATGAAGACAGGTGGTTCGCCTTTACCCCGGCACGGCGCGCCACTTCATTGACGCTTACCCCAGGCCGCAAGGTCTCTGCAACAAGCCGCGCCTTGACCTCATCCGGCCATCGGCGCGAACGCCGGGTCCCACTGCGGACCGCCCTTCCAGTGAGAATCTCCGGTGTAGTCTCCATGGAGAAAGTCCCTCTCGTTCAACTCTGAACAAGCCATGCGCAGATCAATGCCGAAAAGGGAACGTGGGGGCAGAACACCGCTTACCATTAACTAAACGACTAATCAAAAAGGCGTGTATGCACACCCTTGAGCCCACTCAGATTACCTTTGTGGCCGATTTAGGAATCTTAAAGCTGCAAATAAATGAATTTATAACTTTGCCATTTAAAATGGCAATCATGCGGGCAGACAAGATTTTACGGACATGAAAAGCTTCTCCCCCGGCAGAGCGCGATCTCTCATCTGAAACAGGCTATGCCGATAGCGGTCGCGTGAAATCCGTTCTGAACATCTGTGTTCATCTGTGGATCCCTTCTTCCCGGCAGTCGCCGCCGCAAGCGTAGGATTTGTGAATCCACAGATAGACACAGATATTCAGGATCGTCGCACGCTACCGCTATCAGGGAGGCCAATCCATTGGCCATGATCCGTGTTTTCCGGGCTAAAAAATCTATTATGGAAGAGAATGGTCAAGATGCGCGGCCTTTCAGAACGTCAAGCTTATCAGGCTTTTCGCCTAAGCCCAAATGTGGTTCAGGTCAATGTCGCAGGCTCCGCGAATGCGGCCAAGGGAATCTGTGTAAAAGTTGAACCACGGATAGACACGGATATGACACGGATGAAAAGGGAAAGTATTATAGAGCCTGATGACATTTAACCCTCCCTTCTCCCCTCGTGAGGGGAGAAGGTGGCCTGAGTGCAACAAAGGCCGGATGAGGGGCTTGGTGGGTACATTAAGACTGCCCCTCACCCGGTCGCCTTCGCTACGCTTGGCTCCCGCCCTCTCCCCTTATTAAGGGGAGAGGGGAAGAAGGCGATTCACATCAACTCGTTCCGCTCTGACGCTGAGTGAAGGCCCACCACGTATCCGTGACATGGCCGCAGGCCATGATCCGTGTTTTCCGTGGTGAAATCTTAATTCAGCTTCGCCTTCAGAAAGGCCATCATGCGGCTCCAGGCCAGTTCGGCGGCCTGCGGGTTATAGACTTCCGGGCGCGTTGTGTTGAAGAAGGCGTGGTCGGCGTCATAAGACCAGATTTCGGGCACATTGCCCGCCGCCTGCATTTCGGCCTCCAGACCGGCCACCACGGCGGGCGTTATCCAGTGATCCTGTGCGCCGAAATGGCCCTGAAACGGAACCTTGATCTGTTCGGGGGCGGCGAACGCGCGCGGCGGCACGCCATAGAAACAGACAGCCGCGCCAAAGCCGCTCAGCCGGGCGGCGGCGCCAATCGTCAGGGCACCCCCCATGCAAAAGCCCATGACGGCGACTTTTTCGTTGATCGTTTTCAGATAGGCGAGCGCCGAAGCGATGTCTTCATGCACGGCGCCGGGAAAATCGAGCCCGTCCATCATATGGCTGGCCTCGTCGGCGTCTTTGGCGATGCGGCCATGATAGAGATCAGGTGCCAGCGCATTATAGCCCGCCTCAGCAAAGCGCTCGCAGATCGACTTGATGTGGTCGTTCAGCCCCCACCATTCCTGAATAACGATAATGCCGGGGCGGCTCTTGTCGTCGCCGGACAGCCAGGCATCAAGGCTGCCGCCATCGGGACGTTTCAGGGTGATCATCTGGCCCATAGGCTTAATCCTTTGCAAAAAGTTCTGTAAGAGATGCTGTTGCGGTTATAGCCGCCTTTTACGCCGGTACAATCCGTCTGGATGACAAATCCACTTGTTTTGCGCCCCGTTTGCGCCCATTTGTGCGCTCTAGAGCGCATCCCGAAAAGTGTGACGCACTTTTCGGATTCAGATGTGCGTCAAAACAAAAGCTTAGAGCGTCGATCTGATCCCATCAGATCGGAACACGCTCTCGTCATATGAGTTTGCGCCATGTTTATCCAGACCGAAGCCACGCCCAATCCCGATGTCATCAAGTTCATCCCCGGCAAGACCGTGCTGGAGACGGGCACACGCGAACTGCGCTCCGCCGAGGAGGCCAAGGTGTCGCCGCTGGCCGAGGCCCTGTTCGCCATTGACGGCGTGGCCGGGCTGTTTTTCGGTTCCGATTTCCTGACTGTGCGCCGTTCGCCCGAATCAAGCCTGATCTGGGCGCAGCTCAAGCCGCCGATTCTGGCCGCCATCATGGATTTCTACACCTCCGGCCAGCCGATCCTGCGCTCCGAAGCGGTGGCCGATGAGATTGTTTATGAAGGGGAGCTGGGCCAGATCGTCGCTGAGATCAAAGACCTGCTCGAAACCCGCGTCCGCCCCGCCGTGGCGCAGGATGGCGGCGACATCGAATTCGGCTCGTTCGACCTGGATTCCGGCACGCTTTATCTGCATATGCGCGGCGCCTGTTCGGGCTGTCCGTCGTCCTCGGCCACGCTGCGTCAGGGGGTTGAGAGCCTGATGAAACATTATGTGCCCGAAGTAAAATCGATCGAAGCTGTTCTTTAAGGTGACGCTGACTCTGGTCATTGACAGCTCGCTGGCGGCCTGTCAGGCGGGCGTGTTTCGTAACAACCTGGCGCTGGCCACCCGGTCAGAGGCGATGCTGCGCGGTCAGCAGGAAAGTCTCGGCCCGATGGTTGCGGATGTGCTGGCCGAGGCCGGTTGCGGGCCGCGTGATCTCGGTCACATTGGCGTCACGCTCGGCCCCGGCTCCTTCACCGGTATGCGTATCGGTCTGAGCTTTGCAAAAGGGCTGGCGACGGGGCTTGGCCTCAAATTGCAGGGCGTGGGCACGCTTGCTGCGCTGGGCCACCATCCCGACCTCACTGGGCGCGCAACGCTGTCCGCCATCGATGGCGGGCGCGGACGCATCTATGTGCAATATGCGGACGAGGCCGCGCAAAGCCTGGCGCGCGATGAGCTGGCGGAATGGCTGGCCACCCGCCCGGTTGAGGTGCTGACCGGCCCTGCCGCTGATCTGATCAGGCCGTTCCTGCCCGGTATTCCGGTGCTCGATCAGCCGTGGCCGTCGCTGGATGCGCTGGCCGAATTGACTCTTGGCGGCGGCCATGATGATGTGACGCCGCTTTATATGGGTGATGCCGATGCCGTGGCGTCAACACGCGGCATGATCAGCTTAAACGAGGCCTGATGACTACGATCCGTCAGCTCACCGCGCCGTCGCAGCAACTGGCCCTGATCCATACGCGCTGCTTCGATTTTGGCTGGAGCGAAGAGGTGTTCGCCGACCTGCTGATCAAGCCGCATCACCGCACCTATGTGTTTGAAAGCGATGGCGAAATTGTCAGCTTCGTCGTCATGGCTGTGGTGGTGGGCGAGGGCGAAATCCTGACCATCGCCACCGACCCCGCCTTCCAGAGAAAAGGGCTGGCGCGGCTGTTGCTGCAACAGGTGATCGGGCGGCTGCAAAAGGAAGGGGCGGACAGCCTGTTTCTCGAAGTGGCCACCGATAATGACGCCGCCATCCGGCTTTATGAAAGCTGCGGTTTCAAACGCACGGGCCGACGCAAGGCCTATTATTCACGCCGCAATGGCGCGCCGGTCGATGCCCATATTCTGAGGCTTGCCTTGCAGGACGGGACAGCCTAGATTTAGCGGCATGGATCGTATCGAACAAAAATGCATCGAAAAAGGTATGCGGATGACCGAGCAGCGCCGCGTTGTGGCGCGCGTTCTGTCAGCGGCGGATGACCATCCCGATGTCGAGGAGCTGTATCACCGCGCCGCCGCCGTCGATCCCAATATCTCGCTGGCCACCGTCTATCGCACGGTGCGCCTGTTCGAAGAGGCCGGTGTGGTGGAACGCCACGATTTCGGCGATGGCCGTTCGCGCTATGAACAGGCGGGCGATGATCACCACGATCATCTGATCAATATCAAAACCGGTCAGGTGGTAGAGTTCTTCGATAAGGAGATCGAGGTGATGAAGGAGGCTCTGGCGCGCAAGCTCGGCTATAAGCTGGTCGGCCATAAGCTGGAGCTGTATGGCGTGCCGCTGGAAGACGACAAATAATATAAAATATGGCCATCCAAAATCATCCAGCCCTTGGCATGTTTTGATATGTGATTTTTAAAAAAGCCGCTATCAACAGCCCCGTATCGTGACAGGCGTCACTCCGGTAGCGGATATTTCCCACAACAGGCTGCGCGTCACGCTGATCACTTTTGCGTCGCCATCTCCGGCTCGATGCCGGATCGCGCGATAACGGCCTGAGCGTCCTGGGGCCAGGTATCGCCCTTGACCTCGGTATTGTCGCTGAACTGGTTATTCAGATAGTCGGCCCATGAACCGGAACGCAGGCCGGAATCATACCAGTTGCCTTTGGCGACATTATCCATTGCGGTGCGGCGTGGCGCCAGATTGTCCTGGGAGTTGAGGTTCAGCCAGATGCCGACATGGCTGACCACATTGTTGCGGACAGTCACGTATCGTGAACCCTCATCGAGATAGAGGGCGATGCCGCCGGGCACATCATAAACATAGTTTTCGGCGATCAGCGCGCCGGGATCGGCCGACAGATGATAGATGGCGCCGCCATCGGGGAAGGACTGCTTGACCTCGTGTACGCGGTTGGCGAAGACGACCGTGTCGTGCAGGATGGTAGGTGTATTATAGACCAGATTGCCCGGCTGGTCATAATAGTCGCGGTTGGCGGTGCGATAGGCTGCGGAGCCGCCGGGATCGTTCGCCCCCCAGCCCCAGCCGGTGTCGATGCCGTCATAGGGCGCCTGTGACACATCATTGTGGCTGATGACCGCGCCCGCCGCATAGGTCACCATGATGGCGGCCTGTTCGTGATAGTCCTGAGAGATGTTCTGCACCAGATTGTTCGAAATCAGAATATCGGCCACGGTCATTTCCGGGCGGGACGGATGGTGCGCGTCGGGCGTGACGCCGCCCACCATGATTGCGCCTCCGGCCAGATCGCTGAAGCGGCTGCGCACCACGTCAATCGTGCTGGCACCCAGGCCGATGCCGCTGGCATTGGCGTCGGCATTATTGCCAATGCCCAGCCCGATCTGGCCGAGGTGGGTGAACTGGTCGTGCGAGAAGGTGATGCGCTCGGCCGCCGAAACCTGAATGGCGGCGGGCTGCTGGCTCCATCTGTTGCGCATGGCCTCGAAGGCCGGGCACCCCCAGCTACAGTCACGGATCGGATCCTTGGGATAATTGGGTATCTCGCCCGCAATATAGGCACCACTTTGCTGGCTGGCATAGCCATTGGGGCCGGAGGGCTGAAGCCAGCTTGTATATTCGAAGCTCAGGCCCGTGAAGTCGAGATCGGCCACCGGCCTTTCATAAGCGCCGCTGATCGACATGAGCCATTCGAGATGCGGCACCTCGACATCGGCTGAGGCCATGACCTCACTCTTGCGGGGCTTGTAATAGATTTTTCCGGCCTTCGGATCGGCGTACCATTCGCCTTCGTTGCGCAGAAAGGCCAGTGAATTGACGAACTCAAGCCGGGCATTGTCGGGCGAGACAGGGCGCGCCAGCGTGTCATAGCCGATGATATTGTCGCGCCAGCCGGGCTGCTGCATCATGATGCGGTCGCCCTCGATGCGCTGAATGGTGGCGTGGCGGTCGGTGAACCAGCCGAGGTTTTCGATTTCGAGGCGGCTTTGGTCAGGCAGGCCGGACAGGAAGTCCCAGGCCGGATCGACGATCTTCAGGCCCCAGTCGTAAAATTCGAAGGCATTGCGTGGCCCGATGACCAAGGCGCGGCGCGACAGCTTTTCATTGACCCAGATCTGACGCGGATCCATGCCTCTGGGCATGTCGGCCACCCAGATATTGCGGCCCTGATCGGCCAGGCTCCAGTCCGCGATACGCATCCCCCCCGAAAGTACCGGATGCGCGCCGGGTGCGGCCTGATAGCGCACCTTGAAGCCGTTCTGGCCACCATCGGCGGCGGTAAAGCGCAGCGGCGCATCGAGGCGATAGACTCCATCGCCAAGACTGACCGTAACATCATGATCCTGGTTCAGGCCGCGCACGGCCATTTGCGCCCGTGCAAGCGTGGCGAACGGATGGGCGGAAGAGCCGTCATTCTCATCCGAGCCCTGCGGCGAAACATAGATCATGGCGGGCACAGGGGCGGGGCGAAGCGCCAGATGCACCCCACCGGACAGGCGATCCGATTTGGGAGGGGCCACGACGGGGATCTGCGGGGCGGGCGGAAGTTCCGCGAAAGCCGGAGCCGATCTGACGGAGAGGATAAAGACCGGCAGAAGCAGGGCGCGAAGCGTGGCGCGGCGAGATGTTCTGGTCATGCTGTCCCTGTGTATTTATTAAGCCATAATTGAAACATCATATGAATGATATTTCAATTATGGCTTTGCTTGAAAATGGGGTCACATGGACGGCATGGCCGGCATCTGGAAGGCGTGGGCCCGAGAAAATCGATCTTGACGAAACGGGTGGTGCCGTAAAGACATTCCAGTGCGGTCGCCGCAACCGATCAGACAGCCTTCAGTTTCACCACACCCGATACGAGCCCGGCTGCGGTGGCGGTGACTTTGATCGCACCGGCAGCGCGCGTTTGCACGATAGCACAGCATAAGCCGTTGAAGGCCGATCTCTGGCTGGCCTTATCGGCTTCGTGGCAGTTGGGATCGCCGTTGCCGACGCCGATCACCTCCGCCGGGCCGCTGAGTGAAAACCGGATCATGTCCCCTGCGTTTGGCACCATGCGGCCCTTCGCATCGACCACAGTGGCGGTGATGACGGCGCAATCACGGCCATCGCCAGTAAGCTGTGTTCGGTCGGAGGAAAGTACGATTTTGGCCGGCGCGCCGGTGGTTTCGCGCATGTCTTTCAGGATCACCTTCCCAGCCTTATAGGCAAAGGCCTCGATCTTGCCGGGGGCGAACAGCACATCCCATTGCACGTGCATGTCCTTTGCCACCGCTTTTTTGCCAGCCGAGCGGCCATTGACGAACAACTCGACCTCATCGGCATTGGAATAGGCCCAGACCGCAACCGTGTCGCCCGCCTGCCAGTTCCAGTGCGGAAACAGGTGCAAAAGCGATTCATCACGCCACCAGGCACGGTAGTAATAATAGGCGTCTTTCGGGAAGCCGCAGGTATCGACCACGCCGAATTGCGAAGAGATGGAGGGCCAGCTCGAATAGGGCGTCGGCTCGCCGCGATAATCGAAACCCGTCCAGATGAAGCCGCCGCCAATGAACGGTTTGGCATCGAAATGCGGCCACCAGCCCTCGGCGGTCGTCGCCCACCACGGCGCGGTCGTGTCATAGGCGGGCACGATATGGGCGGCGTCATTCTTGATATATTCGCCGCGCGTCGAAACGGTTGAGGCCGTCTCCGTGCCGATGATCGGCTGATGCGGATGGTCGGTGTGATAGGCGTCGATCAACTGGTCGCGGTAGTTGAAACCGATGACATCCAGCACATCGCTGATCCCCTTGCCATAGCCGCTATCCATCGCGGCGGTGATCAGGCGGGTGGGGTCGAGATCATTGCAGACGCGCTTCATATGGCGGGCGATGATAGCGCCGCGCTCCGTGCCCTGTTGCGGTTCCTCATTGCCGATCGACCACTGGATGACCGACGGGTGATTGCGGTCGCGGCGGATCATGGTGGCCAGATCGTCAAGCCCGGCTTGCGAAGAGGTCATCATGCGCGTTTCGTCGATGACCAGAATGCCCATCTCGTCGCACATATCCAGAAGCTCCGGCGTCGGCGGATTGTGCGCGGTGCGGATGGCGTTGCAGCCCATGCTTTTCAGGGTTTGCAGGCGAAAGCGCTGGATGGCGTCGGGCACAGCCGAGCCTACACCCGCATGATCCTGATGGTTGCAGGTGCCTTTCAGCTTGACCGACTGGCCATTGAGGAAAAAGCCGCTGTCGGGATCGAAGCGGATGTCACGGAAGCCGAAGCGGCAAGGCATATAATCGAGAGGCGAGTCTTGCGCATCATTGATCTCGACCATGGCATACGTTATCCGCGGGTCGTCCAGCGACCAGAGCTTATATATTCCTGACTTGACCGTCTGCGTTACATCAGCGGATGAAAAAGGCGCGATAGTTAGGCCTTTTTCGGAATAATCGAACCCGGGAACATCATTTTCTGTCGCCGGCGCCACTCGTGCAATGATCGTGAGCGTTTGCGTTTGATCCGTATCGTTGCAAACCGTCGTTGTGACCTCGACCGTGCCATCCGTCTTAGCGCGCACGCAGACGCCGTATTGCGGAATATAGACCGGGTTGGTCTTGACCAGCCAGACATGGCGGTAAAGCCCCGCCCCCTCATAAAACCAGCCTTCGCCGAGCGAGGCATCAACACGCACAGCCACCACATTGGGCTTGTCGTCGGTGTTGAGGAAGTCTGAAATGTCGATGGCAAAGGGCGTATAGCCGCCATCGTGCTGTTTGACGATATAGCCGTTGATCATCACCACGCAGGCGCGGAACACGCCGTCAAATTCAAGGAAAACCTTCTTGCCCTTGTCGGTGGGCGTCAGGCCGAAGCTCTTGCGATA
Source organism: Asticcacaulis sp. EMRT-3 (assembly GCF_030027245.1). Taxonomy (NCBI): domain Bacteria; kingdom Pseudomonadati; phylum Pseudomonadota; class Alphaproteobacteria; order Caulobacterales; family Caulobacteraceae; genus Asticcacaulis; species Asticcacaulis carbonis. The sequence continues at coordinate 2,323,390 of NZ_JASERT010000001.1, read as the reverse complement.
CCAGCCGATGCTCGTTTCGGGATAGTCGCGGCCGAGCGGCTTATAGCCATGATTGGCTGCGGGGTCCCAGACCGCGCCGTGATCGTCGGGTTTGAGCGGCGGATTGGGTTCTTTATGCACAAAAGGCAGGGCCACGGCCCAGTCGTGCGGCAGGGTGACATCCTGCCAGCCTGAATCGTCGAACCCGCTTTGTGCGGCATTGCCTGAATCGGGGCCCTGCTTGGCATAGGTGCGCTGATCCTTGCCCCAGCCGAAGTCCTTATCTGCGTCATCGAGATTTCCGAAGGCAAACTTCCAGCCGTCATCGAAGCTGACGCGCCGCTCATCAGCGGGAGCCAAGCCTTGCGCCTTGGCGGGCACGGTCAGGGCGGGCAGCAGGGCCAGGGCGGACGCACTGAGCAAGATGTCGCGGCGGGCGGGGTTTGGCATGATTCTTCCTGTGGGCAAGGCGGTGCAGACAATGTGAAACGAAAAGCGGGCGAGGGTAATCCACCAGAACAGATGCCCCTCACCCGGTCGTTTTACGCTTCACTTAAGCTCCCGTCCTCTCCCCGCAAGCAGGGAGAGGCGAAGCGTTTATTTTAGAGCGGTTTGCATTCTGATTGAATCGGTCAAAAGCATGCAAACCGCTCTACATTTTACGTTTTTTCCGCATCTCGCATTCAATTTGTAAGTCAAATTAAACGCTCGTTGCTCTAGTACTTAAACGTCAGATCGACCAGAAAGTTGCGGCCATAATAGTCCCAGCGGCCAAGGCGGTCGGCAATATTGTTTTCATAGGTCTTGAGCGGTGTATTGAGCAGGTTGGCGGCCTGCAAACGCACCTGAAGGTGCGCGGTCATCTGGTAGGAAACGCTGAAATCCATCGTCGTTTCCGGCCTGATCCGCACCAGAGCCGAATCATTCCAGCCATAGATGGCCGTATAGGTCGAATGGTATTTGGTGCCCAGCCGCGCATCTATGCCGTGGTTGGAATACCAGAAGTCGAGCGTGGCGGTGTTTTTCGCCAGACCATTGAGCGGCAGGTTGGCGCTCATTTCCTTCAGGTCGGAACTGACATAGGCATAGTTGGAATAGATGCCGAAATGCTCGCCGCCCGGAATGAAGCTGAATGGCGTCTGGTAGGTCAGCTCTAAGCCGCTGATATAGCCGCCCTTGCTCGCATTGACGGGTGAGGTCAGGGTATAGGCATTGCCGTTGATCGTCTCATTACGCGAGGCATAGCCGATATAGTGCTTCACATCCTTGTAGTAGCCGGCCAGGGCGAACAGCGAATCCTTGCTGAAATACCATTCATAGCTGGCATCGAGCTGGGTGGCCTCGAACGGCTGGAGGTAAGGATTGCCCGAACTGCCCGTATAGGGGGCCGAAGCCGAGATCTGGCGGGTGATGATCATATCGTTGAGCGGCGGACGCGACACCACTTCGGCGGCTGACAGTTTCAGATAGTGGCCATTACCAAAATCAAGACGCGCAGTGGCGGAAGGCAGAAGCTTGGTGTAGCTGACCCCGCCCGAAACCGGCGTGGTGACCATTTGCTGCACCCAGGTGCCGCTGCCCGGCGGGGTTTCCACCCAGTCCCCGGCCTGGGTGGATGTGCCGTGGCTGTCTGTCTTCACGTCGAGCACGCGCACGCCGAAATTACCATCGACAGGTATGCTGCCCCAATTGGTGGCGTAGGCACCTTCGATATAGGCCTCAGCCACCTTTTCCTCAACGCGGTCGCTATCCGGTTCGGCCTTGGGGTCATAATGGAGAGTCCGGCCATATATCTGCTGGGCAATGGCGTCGAAATCGCCGGTCAGCATGGTCGGGATGTCGAAATTCTTGAACTGGTAGGTATCCAGTTGCGAGGGATCGATCGTGACGCCCGAAAGGGCCGCCACCGTGCCGGTGACATTGCCCAGCACCTTGCGGCGGTCGGCGACACGGGCACCGAACATCAAGGAGGTAAAGAAGCCCTTGTCGAAGTGACGGGTGGCATCCACCTGCGCCGCACTTAGGGTATCGGCAACATGGCCGGTTTCCCACTGACCGGCATCGGGCGTCTGGGTGTTATCCTGTGGCGCGCTCGATACCGAAACCCTTGGCTTGCCGGTGAAATCGAACGACATGGTGGCGGGCCAGTACTGGAACTTGTCGGCGGCCCAGCTATTATAACGCTCGGCCTTGGAATAGGAGGCGTCGGCCACCACGGTCCAGTCGGCGGTCGTCCACTTGCCGTTCAGGCCGGTAACGATAAGGGTCTTGTCTTCCTTATATTTGGCAACCACCGATTCATCGGGTGCCCAGGTGACGGTAGCCGCCACCACATCGCCATTACTGTTGATGACCGGGGCCTTGCCGGAGGCGGCTGCACCGTCAATATAGTTTTGCGTGTTGCCGCCGTCCCAGTTGCCCCAGACATTATTGCCCCACCAGGCCTGATCCTGATCTTCGTCGATTTTGATGTCGGAATAAAGCAGGTCATAGGCCAGTTCGAAATTGTCCGACGCCTTCCATTGCATGCCGAGCGATGCGCCCATGCGGGTTTCGGTCAGCTTGTCGCCTTCGGCCTGACTGCCCCACGGCGTGTTGTATTTGGTGGCGTTGCCAGCCAGCACAGCACCATTGTCGGCACCGTCATTATAACCCCAGCCCTGCACCGACTCATAGCCGTTCTTCTGCTTTTGCGAGGTCAGACCGATCACGACGCCGAAATTGGGCGCGGGCTTGAACACATAGGACAGCGAGCCGCGATAGCCCATGCCGTCATAGCCCGGAAAAGCCTTGCCGCCTTCGTAATCGAGCGGCCCTGCGCGCACCACGAGGCTTGGGCCGCTATAGTCGAGCGGGCGAATGGTACGCAGATCGATCGTGCCCGAAATGCCGCCGGAGATCAGCCTGGCTTCCGACGATTTATAGACCTCGACGCCCGCCACCATTTCAGACGGATAGATTTCCCAGCGCACGCTGCGATCCGGCTCGGAGGAGGCGACTTCGCGGCCATTGACCGTGCCCAGAACCATGCGCGTACCCAGGCCGCGGATCGAGGCCTGACTGGCATTGCCGCGGTCGCGCGAGGTGGTGACGCCCGGCAGACGGTTCAGTTCCTCGGCAATGGTGACATCGGGCAGGGCACCGATGTCTTTCGAGGAAATGGCCTCGACAATGCCGGTCTGGCGGCGCTTGATGTCGAGAGCATCGCGCAGGGATTTGCGCATACCCACCACAACGACCTCCTGTGTGTCAGGCTCGGTGGCGGCAGGGGTTGTGGTGGAGGCGGGTGCCGTCTGTGCCGCCGTGCGCATCAGAACGGCGGAATTACCATCGCGCGTGCGTATGCTGAGGCCGGTATTGCGGATCAGGGCGTCAAGCGCCGCATCAGCGGTCATCGTGCCCTGCACGGCATGGGTGCGGATGCCCTTCAGATCTTCGGCTGTGGCCAGCACCTGAAGCCCCGACTGCTGCACGAAAAGAGGCACGGCCGTGGTGGCATCCTGCGCGGGAATCTGAAAGGTTTTTTCGGTTTGCGCCCAGGCGGGTGCTGACATGACGGTCATGGCCGCCGCACCGCTCATCAAAAGGTTGCGCAACGCCCCGGATTTAAAGACGGACATAATCTGTTCCCTGTTGTTTTCAGGGCGTTGAGCGCCCTGATTTTTGCTTTGCCACGCTCTCCAGATCTGCCTGAACAGCGCTTTGGTCAAAAGGCGTTGTGGCCGCCTTCACAAGGATCAGATGCAAGGCGAGGGAGTTTCCGCCGAAATTATACGATAAATTTTCAGGTCAATCATTTTTGTGACAATTATGAGACGCCGCTTGCCACGCCAATCGTGATGCGGTCATCGGCGATGCTGACCGGCACATCGAGCGCGGCATGGACGGCGCGGGCGAAACTGTCGGGCTGGTCAACACGGAACCCGCCCACCAGTTTGCGACTGGCCAGTTCGGGATCGCTGATGACGATCTGGGTGGTGTTGTAGCGGTTGAATTCCGCTGCCGCATCGGCCAGGCTTTCTTCCTTGAGGATGATCTCACGCTCGCGCCAGGCCAGTTTGCGCGTCACCTCACCGGGATGGAAGGCGACATCCACCGTGGCGGCGGCATAGGGCACGAAGGCTTCGTTGCCGGCAGTCAGGCGTGTGCGCTTGCCGGGTTCGCCAACGCGCCAGGTTTCGACCGTGCCTTCGGTGACCAGCACATCGGCGCCATGATCATGGCGGCGTACGCCAAAGGCTGTGCCGACCGCCCGCACGCGCACATCGCCTGCCGACACCACGAAGGGCGCATCGGGGTTTTTGGCGACCTGAAACCACGCCTCGCCTTTGACAAGCTGCACATGGCGCAAACTTTCGGTCATATCGACCTCGATCTGGCTATCGGTATTGATCGCCGCCAGAGATTTGTCGCCCAGCGGCACATTGCGCAGTTCGCCGCGTTCGGTGGCAAAGCTCAGGCGTGAACGGCTGATACCAACCGCCACGACCCCGGCCAGGCTGGCGGCGGCGGCCCCGCTCAGCAGCAGGCGGCGATCAATGCCGGGCTTGCGTTGGGCCAGCGCCATGCCGCGCGCAGAATCGAGCATCAGCCAGGCGGCCTCGGCGCGCAGATAAGCGCCGCGATGGCGCGGATCGGCCTCATACCACAGGCGGAAACGGGCTTCGGCGGCATCATCGGGGTGAATCGCGTCCGGACTTCGTGCCCTGCGGCGGCGCGCCAGCCAGGCGGCGGCCTCTTCGTCAATCCGCGACATGCCCGGCCTCACCCAGATAGCGCAGAACGAGGCTTAAGCCGCGCGCCGTTTCCTTTTCGACGATATTTTCGCTGACATGCAGGGCACGCGCCGTCTCCATCTGCGACAGGCCGTGGATTTTGCGCATCTCAAAGACGCGCCGGCAGCGTTCGGGCAGGCGCGCGATCAGGCCCAGCGCGCGCTTCAGCTCGGCGCGCACAGAGGTGGCGGCCTCAGGATCGGGGCCACTATCGGCCATGCCCAGCTCATCTATATTCTGCATGGTGGTGATCGAAACGACGCGGTTGCGCCGCGCCTGCTCCAGCACGACATTGCGCGCGCTGCGAAAAAGATAGGCGCGCGGTTCGGTGATGTGCGCCACGGCATCAAGGCGCAAAAGGCGGCAATAGACTTCCTGCACAATATCATCCCGTTCGCCGGATTTGACACCCAAGCGCGCCAGCCAGCCGCGCAAGGCGCTTTCGTGCGGCAATATATGAGCGGCCACAAAGGCCAGGAGTTCGGCGTGACGCAGATCTCTTTCCGCTGCAACCCCGCCTGCACTTACACCTTCCAAGACATCCGCCATTGTCTTTTCCACTTTCCCTGTCGAGGCCTTTGGCCCTGTCCAGGCCTTTGACCCTGTCGCGGCTTTGTGGCGCGCTGAGCGCGGCCATGCCGGTTTTATACAGGATAGGTAACATGGTTTTTGACTCGTGTCAGGATATTATATGATAATTAAAATCAATGTGGCGCGGCCAGCACAAGCGTGCCGCCAGCTTGCGGAATGGTCATCTTCAGGGCTTCAGCATCGCCCACAGCTTCGGCGCTTGTCGCGGTGGCGGCCACAACCGTGCTGCCGGGACGCAACCATGTCCGGTAGGTAAAATTCGCGCCGTCGCGCTGCATGGTCACGATGATGCCGCCGCTGAAGTCACCCGCCACATATTGCGCGGACTGGCCCGTATCGGGCACGCTGAATCTGACCTCGACCGGCAGCACATAGGCGGCTTTCGCCCAGTCGAGCGCGGGCAGGGCCTGGCCCTTAAAGTCAAAAAAGGCAGCATTTTCCCAGTCTGACCCTTGCGCCCAGCGCGTATGGCATTTGGTCGAGACCCAGGCCGGTTCCCAATAGACGACGCCTTCGCCGCCCGCATCGAGCACATCCTGCATCAGATCGTGCATATAAAGGGCCTGCCCCTGCGGCGTGACCGGATAGCCTTTCAGGGCCGAATCGGAGCCGAGCAGATTGGGGGCTTTGTCATTGAAAGCGTCGGTGAAGGCGTATCCGGTTTCGACCACCACCACCGCCTTGCCGAATTTGGCGTGAACACGGCGGATCGTGGCGGCAAGCCCTGTCAGGTTTTCCTCTGACCACTTGCTGTAATAGCTCATGCCGATAATATCGTAACCGGTGACGCCCGCTTTGGTGGCGGCATCGAACCACGCCTCGACATTTTCCGGCTGGGCGATATGCAGCATGATCTGCGGCTTGATGGCGCTGTCGGCGGAAGCCTCATGCACGGCCTTGATTCCGGCATTGAACAGCTTCGCATTGCGCGCCCAGTGGATAGGCACGTCCTTTTGTGGCTCGGTTTGCAGGATTTCGCCATTAGTCTCGTTTCCCACCTGCACCATATCGGGCATGAGGCCCTGGGCCTTCAGGGCGTCGAGCGTGTTCAGCGTATAGTGGTAAAGCGCCTTCACCTGTCCGTCTTCGTCAAGCCTTGCCCAGGCGGCGGGCACGATCTGTTTGCCGCCATCAGCCCAGTCGTCGGAATAGTGGAAATCAAGCAGCACCTTCATGCCGTTGGCACGGGCGGCGCGGATGGTCTTTTCGACATCGGGAAGGTTGGAATAGTGGGTCCAGCCCGCATTGACCCAGATGCGCACGCGCACGAGATTGGTGCCGGCTTTGGCGAAGATGGCATAGGGGTCGCTCAGGCCCTCATAGCTGTATTGGGCGCCGCAATCCTTCATCTCATTGACGTAAGACAGGTCGGCGCCAAACCAGATATCATGGGCCAGAACAGGGGCGGGGATATTTATGAGCGCGGTAGCCAGCGCAGGCAGGACGAGATGTTTCATAAGGGTAAGGATGAACGGCGGCGGCTTTTCCGCCGAACCAGCGCAGACCTCGGCTCGTTCATCAATAGGTCATGCGCCTAAAGCGTACGCGCCAGAAAGGTTTGCAGATCGGTATAGAGTGGCCCCTTGCCGCGAAACGGCAGGGAAAAGGCCGCCGCCATATCTTCGTGGCTTAAATCCTCGAACATCAGCAGGCGGACATCGCAACCTTGCGCTTTCAGTCTGGCCTCAAGATTGACGGCATTGCGCGTGCCGACGATCTTGTCGGCGCGGCTCTGCATCAGCAAAAAGGCCGTATTTGTGGGCGCGGCGTAAGCGACGGGCTGGGTTTCCAGCGGGTGCGGCCAAGCCCCAAAGGCATCTTCCGAGGCTGCCACATCGAACGGATAGAAGTCATAGGGGCCCGAAATCCCGGCGCAGGCGGCTATGGCTGAATGGCCGCTCCTCGGGCCAAAATAGGCCGGATCCAGCGCCATCATCACCGCTGCATAGGCACCGGCGGAATGGCCGCAAACGCCAAGCCGGGCCGGATTGCCGCCATGATCGGCCGCATGGGCCATCAGGTGATGAATGGCAGCGGCATTATCGTCGAGAAAGGCCGGATAGACGACCTGCGGCACCAGCCGGTAATCGGGAATGGCCACCAGATACCCCATAGCGGCCAGGGCGTGGCCCATCCAGACATAGTCGTTTTTCGAGCCACTGTTCCAGCCGCCGCCATAGAAGAAGACGAGTACGGGCAAGGGGCCTGTGGCGTCTTTCGGCGCATAGAGATCATAGGTCTGGCGCGGATCAGCGCCAAAGGCGATGTCGCGGGCGATGCGTTTGACGCCGCTCTCCTTGGGGGTGAAGGTATTAAACAGGCTGAGCGTATTGCAGGCGGCCAGCAGCGGCCCCAGCCCCAGCAAACTGAGCAGGTTACGTCGGCTCATCGTCATTGTGTCGCGCTGAACTTGGCGTTTTCGGCAGCCGCTGCGGCCTTTTTAGGATCCGGTTTGAGGCGCAGCCCCTTGGCCAGCAGCAAAACCGCCTCCCAGTGAATCCCGGCCACCACCTTGAGGGTGAGCAGCGGCATGACAATGAACAGCCGCCACAGTTCGGCGTCCTTCAGCGGGCGGCGGACGGCGGTGAAAGCGGCGAATAGCATCGGCGTATCAGTCTTTTGCTGATCGACGCGGATATTGAGCCAAAAGCGCTCATCGGGCGCATTGAGATCAAAACGATAGGTCATGTCCATGTCCATAAAGGGCGACACATGCAGTTTTTTGTCGCTGGTCTGACGGATATGGCGGTTCTGGCTGTAAACGGGCAAGACGTAAGCATGGCGGTCGCCAAACGTATTATTGACCTCATAAACAATCGCGCGCTGCGCGCCATCGGCGGTTTGCACGAAATAGAGGCTGATCGGATTGAATACGAAACCGAGCACGCGCGGCATGGCCAGCAGGAACAAACGGTCGCCCGGCTCATAAAGACCGTGGCTGCGCAGCAGCGCCACCATGCGGTCTTTCAGCGGTGCGGCCTTCGCCTGCGCCTTGTCGGGGCCGTGATCGGCATCATAAAAACCGAACAAATTAAAGCGGTTATGCGATAAAAGCCGCAAGGCTTTCAGCTCATCCAGCCGGTCGAGATCGAACAGCACCTGAAAAATGCGATAGTTCAGGCGGTGTCGCTTCGGCGCAAAGCGCTGATGAACGACGTCGCCGGTATAGATGGCCGCTTCCATGCTCATTCTGCCGCCTGCAACAGCGAATCCTTCACCCACGGATTATAGCCGATGCGGCTTTGTGCCCAGTCGAAATCCCACGGACGGCGCTGGCCCGAAAGGGCTTCGGCCACGGCCAGTCCCGATTGCAGGCCGTCTTCATGAAAGCCCGAACCGAAATAGGCCCCGCAGAACCAGCTATGGCGGACGCCCTGAAGGCTGGCCAGCTCGGCTTGCGCCGCGATAGCTTCGGCAGTGAACAGGGGATGATCGAAGGCGATGCGTTTGAGGGTTTTTTGTGGATCGACCGGATGGGTGGGGTTGAGCGTCACGAAGTAATTCTGCTTTGTTTTCAGCACCTGCAACAGGTTCATCCAGTAGGTGACGCAGAGCTGGCGCGCGCTGTCTTCGGTCCGTTCGCCAATATAGTTCCAGCTCGACCAGGCGGCCTTGCGCCTGGGCATCAGGCTCTCATCGGTGTGCAGCACCACCTCATTGACCGTATATTCAAAGGCACCCAGCACAGCGCGCTCATCAAGGCTGGCCTCGTCGCCGAGAATTTTCAGCGTGGTATTGGCGTGGGTGGCGAAGATCACCTCGTCGAATTCATGGCTCTGGCCATGCTGATCGCGCAGGGTGACGCCGCGGGCATGGCGTTTGACGCCGGTAATGGCGGTTGAGGTACGGATGCGGTGGGCGAAGGGCGCGCTCAGTTTGGCCAGATAGGCCTGAGCGCCGCCGATCACGCTGCGCCACAGGATGCGGTCGGTGATTTGCAGCAGGCCGTGGTTTTCAAAGAAGGTGATGAAGGCGCGGAACGGATAGTCCATGATCTGCGCCGCCGAGCTTGACCAGATGGCGGCGGCCTGCGGCAACAGATGGTCGTCGATAAAGGCGCGACCATAATTGCGATCCTTCAGATAATCACCGAGGCGGTAACCGGGCCGGTTGCGCGCCGCCAGATCGCGTGGGGCTTCGCGGTAGAAGCGCACGACATCGAGCAGCAGGCTTAAAAAACGTGGGCGGAACAGGTTGCGCGTCTGGGCGAACAGGCCGCGCAGGCCGAGCGACGAATATTCGAGCCGCCCCTTATCCATCGAGACGCCGAACGACATGTCGGAAAGCTGGTGCGCAACATCAAGCGTTTTGAAAAGCTGCACGAGGTTGGGATAGCAGGGCTCGTTGAACACGATAAAGCCCATATCGACCCACAGGGGATCAGCGTCGGTGCCGACATTAACGCTGTGGCTATGGCCGCCAATCTGGTCGCAGGCCTCGAACACGGTCACCTCGGCGTGGGAATCGAGCATCCAGGCGGCGGAAAGCCCGGCAATGCCCGAACCGATCACCGCGATGCGTCGCGTGCCGCCCGCCTTGACGGAAAGGGGCGGCGCGTTGCGGGACTGAGGATGCGAACTGAAGCCGTCGTGCATGTACTGGTTTCCGTGATTTTATTTACAGATTGTGTACGCCCCCGCCGCCATGACGGATCACCCGTGCGTCTTTGCGGTGATCCGATTGACCGAGATGTGCGTAGATTGCACAGAATTTCACCAGTCTGCTCTCTCGAACCACCCCTTCGGATCACCTTTCTCAGGTCATTCGTCCGGGGTAAGATGAATTAGGCAAAATGACCTTTGACCAGGCCCTGACAATCAGGTCTTCTGCACGGATGAATGAGAAGATCGAAACGACCTCTGATGTGGCTGCCGTCCGAACGGAAGTTTCGGCGGAAGTCTTGATCGTGCGCATCGCCGAACACAGGGATCGCGCCGCCTATGCGCAACTGTTCAGCCATTTTGCGCCGAGGCTCAAGGCCTTTGTGATGGGGCAGGGGCTGAATGCTGCCGAGGCCGAGGATCTGGTGCAGGACGCTCTGCTCAATGTGTGGCGCAAGGCGCATATGTTCGACCCCGCCAAGGCGGCGGCCTCAACCTGGATCTATTCGATCACGCGCAATCTGCGCATCGATCAGGCGCGAAAAGTCAAGCGCGTCAAGGCCCTGCCCGAAGATCTGTGGCAGCCGGAAAATGATAAGTCCGCCGATGAGCAACTGGTCGATGCCCAGTCGGCCACCACCCTGTCGGCCCTGATCGAAGGACTGCCGGAGGAGCAGAAGGCCATCCTGCGCCTGTCTTTTTACGAAGACCTGTCGCATGGCGATATTGCCCGCGCCCTGTCTATTCCCCTGGGCACGGTCAAATCGCGCCTGCGCCTGGGCCTGACCCGCCTGCGCGCCGCCTTTGTTACGGTTTCAGGAGACACTTTATGAGTAGCGTCCGTCACCATCCGGGTGAAGATGTTTTGTGGGACTATCATTGCGGTCGGCTGTCCGGCGGGCAGGCGCTGATCATGCGCGCCCATACGGAAACCTGCGCTCAGTGCCGCGCCGATCTGCGCCTGCTCGATGCCGTGGGCGGGGCGATGCTGGAAACGGCTGACGAAGTAGCCATGTCGGAAAATGCGCTCGATCTGGCGCTGGCGCGTATCGAACGGCCTGTGGAGGCGGAAACAGAAACAATGCCAGCGTTGCCGCGTCGTCCGGCCTTCTTGCAGGGGTTTGAGCTGCCGGAGTCGCTGCGCGATGTGGTGGTGAAGAAGCGTTACTGGGCGGCGCCCGGTGTCTGGATGGCACCGGTAGAGGCCGGTGACAGCTCAAAAACCGCCAAGACCTTCCTGATGCACGTCAAAAAGGGCATGACCATGCCCGAACACACCCACCGTGGCCGCGAAATGACCCTGGTGCTGAAGGGCCGGTTCAGCGATGCGCTCGGCCAGTATGAGGTGGGCGACCTGACCGTGTGCGACGAGGTCGTGCATCACTCCCCGTCCATTCAGGAAGATTGCCTGTGTCTGGTGACACTGGAAGCGTCGATCCTGCCCCTGACCTGGCTCGGCAGACTGATCCAGCCCATTTCGCGGGTCTGAGCGATGCGTTTCGCCCTAAGCCTGCTGCTGGTTCTGCTGGTTCTGCTCGGTCTGGATTTTATATGGCTGGGGACGACAGCGGAGACGCTTTACCGTCCGGCGATGGGGGCGCTGATGCGCCCTGACGCCAATCTCTTCGCGGCGGCGGGTTTTTACCTGATCTATGGTTTCGCCCTGCACTGGCTGGTGATCTGGCCCGCCATCAAGACGGGCGCAGGCCTCAACCGGCTTGATCTGACCGTGCGCGCCGGGCTGTTCGGGCTGGCCGCCTTTTCAACCTATGATCTGACGGGCCTTGCCGTCATCACCGACTGGCCGCACGCCTTAAGCTTTATCGATATGGGCTGGGGCACGTTCGCCGCCGTGCTGACCGCCCATATCGTCGCCATGATCATGGGATTAAAGCGTAAAGCCTGATCATTCCATATAAATGGAATTATAAGCTATTGCACCCGACGCGGCCGTTCGCGCAGTTTGCGCGATTCCTCCTCGAAACTGACCACTTCGGCCGACATCTCACGCGCCATCATATAGTCGCGCGTCATCGGCAGGGTGTCGATACGCTTGGCGATCTGCACCTGGAAAACCATCAGGTCGGCATGACGGAAACCCAGTTCGCAGAAGGCGAGATAGAATTCCCACATGCGGCAGAAACGCTCATCATACAGGTCTTGGATTTCCGCGCGGTGCGCCATAAAGCGTTCGCGCCAGCATTTCAGGGTTTCGGCATAGTGCAGGCGCAGAGGTTCTACATCGGTGATCCACAAGCCAGCGCGTTCCACCGATTTTGTTATTTCCGATAAACTGGGAATATAGCCGCCGGGGAAGATATATTTGTCGAGCCAGGCCGAGCGCGCGCCCGATTCGCCGCGTCGGCCGATGGTGTGGATCAGGGCCACGCCGTCATCCTTCAGCCGGTCATAAACCGTCTCGAAATAGGTGTCGAACGCCGCCTTGCCGACGTGTTCGAACATGCCGACGCTGACGATGCGGTCGAACTGGCCCTCGACCTGACGGTAATCGCAGAGCGCGAAGCGGACGCGGGCATTGACGTCCGGGCCTTGCGCGCGCTGTTCGGCCACGGCGAGCTGTTCGGTGGACAGGGTGACGCCGGTGACATTGACCTGGGCGCGTTTGGCCAGATGCAGGGCCATGCCGCCCCATCCGCAGCCAATATCAAGCACATTCTGGCCGGGCGACAGCATCAGCTTGTCGGCGATGTGGTCGCGCTTGGCGGTCTGGGCCTCTTCCAGCGTCATGCCGGGATCGCGGAAATAGGCGCAGGAATATTGCATGTCCTCGTCGAGAAACAGGCGATACAGCCGCTCCGACAGGTCATAATGGTGGGCCACATTCTGCCGCGATGCCGCCAGCGAATGGGCGGGCAAAAATTGCTTCAGGCGGTTGAACAGGCGAAAAAGCGCCGGGCGGCGCGGCAGGGCCCGCATATTGAGGCCGACCAGTTCCATCAGATCCCAGAGCGAGCCTTTCTCAACGATCAGGTCGCCGTCCATATAGGCCTCGCCGAAAAAGAGATAGGGATTCAGGCCCACCTTGATCGCACTCCAGCGGCTGCTGAACCAGATGGCGACATCGAGGTCGGGACGGTCAGGGATCACCTCGCCGAACTGCCACCTCGTATTGGGATTGACCCGAACCGTGAGGCGGCCCCGTTTGATAAGTTTGGACAGATACGCATGTAACATCCTGTTTCCCTTCAGATAAGGTGTGAAACCAGACGTCATGCGCAGCCCCGGTCTGCGCATGGGTCACCAAGCTTAGCAGAGGAAGGGCGAAAGTGCAAAATGCCGATGGGAAAGGTCATCCGAAGCATAAGGAAGCGGTAAATGCGGGCAGTCGTCACCGCTTTTTGCGACTTGCGGCCCTGCCTGCCTGTGCGACCCTTTGCACAGCCGCCCGGATGAAGAGGTGGCGCATTGCGGGAGATATGGATGGCCAAGCCCCTGACTCATCTGACCAGCCTGTGCAGCCTTATGGCGATGGCTCTGATAGGGATGGCCCTGCCCGCCGCCGCGCAAACCGCTTACCCCTTCCGGAATCCTGACCTGCCTGCCGCCCAGCGCATCGATAATATCCTGTCGCTGATGACGGTCGATGAAAAGATCGACGCGCTCAGCACCAATTCCGCCGTGCCGCGCCTTGGCATTCCCAGCTTTGGCTCTTCGGAAGGCATTCATGGCGTGGTGCAGCGCGGCAATGCCCAACGCGGATTGGCCCCTGTCACGACGACGCAATTTCCGCAGCCGCCGGGCATGGGCGAAACCTGGGACCCCGATCTGGTGCGTCAGGCGGGCGGGGTCGAGGGCTATGAGGGCCGCTATATCACCCAGACCACGGCCAGCTATCACCATCCGATCCTGATGCTGTGGGGGCCGCAGGCCGATCTGGCGCGCGATCCGCGCTGGGGACGCGGCGAAGAGGTGTATGGCGAAGACCCGTTCCTCAATGGCACCATGGTGGCGGCCTTCGCGCACGGTTTGCAGGGCGATGACCCGCATTACTGGCAGGCGGCATCGCTGATGAAGCACTTTCTGGCCAATTCCAATGAAAATGGCCGTGGCTCGTCTTCTTCGAATTTCGATGCGCGCCTGTTCCATGAATATTACGCCGTGCCGTTTCGCATGGGCTTTGAAGACGGCGGGGCGCGCGGCGTCATGGCCTCCTATAATGCGTGGAACGGCACGCCGATGGCGGTCAATCCCGTGCTGCAAAGTCTGGTGATCGACCAGTGGGGCGCCGATGTCATATCGAGCGATGGCGGAGCGGTGACCAATCTGGTCAAGCTCTATAAGCGCTACCCGACGCAGGAAGCTGCCGTGGTGGCCTGTCTGAAGGCGGGTATCAACCAGTTTCTCGACACCTATAAGGATGAGGTGCACGCCGCCCTGAAGGACGGTTCGCTGACAGAGGCCGATCTCGATACCGCCTTGCGCCGTAAGTTCCGCGTCACACTGAAACTGGGCCTGCTCGATCCGCCCGACCGCGTGCCTTATGCGTCGATTGGCTCAGGGTCGGAACCGTGGACGACGGCTAAGGATCAGGACATCTCGAAACAGATGGCGCTCGAATCGGTGACGCTTCTGAAGAATGCCGATGCGTTTTTGCCGCTCGACAGGACGAAGCTGAAATCGGTGGCGGTGATCGGGCCGCTGGCCGACAGTGTCCACTGGGACTGGTATGGCGGGCTGCCGCCCCATGCCGTCACTCCGCTTGAGGGCATCAAGGCCCTGCTCGGCCCCGGTGTGATCGTTCATTATGCTGCTGGTGGCGATGCGGCCATTGCGGCGGCGAAGGCGTCCGATGTGGCTATTGTGGTGGTCGGCAATGACCCGACCTGCGGGCCCGATATGGCGCATGACTGGATCGCCGACGGCACCAAGCCGTGCGCCGATCCCGGCGATGGCCGCGAGGGCCGCGACCGTGTGACGCTTGCTTTAGCGCAGGAATCTCTGGTCAAGCAGGTGATGGCGGCCAATCCGAAAACCGTCATGGTGCTGGTGTCGAGTTTCCCCTACACGATTACCTGGTCGCAGGGCCATGTACCGGCAATCCTGCACATGACGCACGCCTCGCAGGACGAGGGCACGGCCCTGGCCAGCGTCATTTTCGGCGATTATAATCCGGGCGGCCACCTGACCGAAACCTGGCCCGCTTCGGAGGCGCAACTGCCGCCGATGATGGACTATAATATCCGTCATGGCCGCACCTATATGTATTTCAGCAAGGGCAACTGGGGCCAGCCCCTCTATCCGTTCGGCTATGGGCTTAGCTATACCACCTTCCATTACAGCCATCTGCGCAGCGATCAGGTGCAACTGGCCAGGGACGGCGCGCTCAATGTCAGCGTCGATGTCAGCAATACGGGCGCGCGCGCCGGCGATACGGTGGTGCAACTCTATGTTCAGCATCCGCATTCGAAAGTATCGCGTCCCGAGCGCGAACTGGAGGGTTTCAAGCGCGTCCATCTGGCGGCGGGCGCAAACCAGACGGTGACGATTCCGCTGAAAGCCGCCCAGCTTGCCTATTGGGATGAGGCGCAGAACCGGTTTGTTGTTGAGACGGAAACCGTGCGGCTGGTGGTGGGGCAATCCTCGACCGATCCGGGCGAGACAATGGATATAGCGGTACAATAAAAGGGCTATGGTCATTGCGACCATAGCCCTATTCGATCTTTCCGATGCGCAGGCGTTTAACGGCGCGGATCGACATATTTATAGACGACCTTGTGGCGATGGCCGTGGCTGTCCTTTTCCCAGACGGTGCGCTCGCGCCAGGCGCGTTCGTTCTCGCAGCTTTCCTTGCCGTGGTTCCTGCCAACCTTGGAGCCGATCAGCCCGCCGACGACGGCACCGGCCACGGTGCCCAGACCCTTATTGTGCGTGTCGGCCAGCGAGCCGCCGATGGCCCCGCCCGCCACAGCGCCGACGACCGTACCGGTCTTGCTGCTGTGCTTTTCCTGATATTTACAGACATAGCTGGTGGCATTGGCGATGGAGGGGATGGCCAGCGCTCCTGTCAGAAGGCTGGCGCTGAAAACCGCGACGGCGGCCTTATGATAAAATCTGGACATGACTGTCTCCTTTTACTTTGAGCGGCCACTATCCGCCTAAGAGTATAAGGATACAGTCATGATTATACGCTGCCGGGTAAAGAAGGCTTCAGGATTCGGCAGGTGACAGTTTCCAGCGCACCCGCGTCGGCGCATCGAGTCGGCAGGTGCCACGCAGCGCAATCATCGTGGTGCGGCGGCCCGATGCACCCTCAAACACCACGCCGTTTTCCTCCAGCGTTACATCGCGCGCATCGTGGCGCAGCCACCAGCCGCGCCCGCCGGGGCCACGTAAAAGTATGCTCTTACGGTCGCGCGCCAGCGAGGCCTGCACTTCGGGATGGAGCAGGAAGCGGATAGCGAATGGCGCCGCCACCGGCATGTCCTTGCGCGATTCGATCGGGGTCAGGCGATCTTCGCCGCGCAATTCGTCGCGCTGCACATCGACATAGAGGCGGCGTTCATGGCGCATACCATATTTCGGCTTCCAGCCATCGTGCTCCAGTTCGAGCAGGGCGCCCGACTCCCCGGCCTCGACACGGCGCGAACGCACCTTATAGCGCGGCCCTTCGAGCGCATGATCGAGCAGGTCGCCGAAGCGCCCGCTGACCGGGGCCAGAATGACATCTTCGCCGAGGCTTAAGCCATTGGCTGCGCCGATAACGCGAAAGGCCTGCCGGTCAGCCTGCAATGGCGACCAGCCCGGCGACACGATCAGCTTGTCGCGCCCGCCCGACACCTCGAAATTCATCGGCTGGTCGCAGGCCGCCACGCCAAAAGCATCGGCGCGCGCCTCGCCCGCATCGACATAAACACTGAGCGAACGGCCAAGCAGGCGGTGATAGCGGCCCTGTTCCAGCGCCATCGGCAGGGCGGCGGCGCGGGCATCGGCGCGATTATCGGTGTGGACAAGCGCCGGAGCGATGCGGTCTTCGGGCAGGCTTTCGGCACCCTGAAAGGCGCACAGACTGCCATCAGGGTGCGACATGACGCGCACGAAACGGCTTAAAAGCTGAATGGCCTGCTCCACGCTTGCAGGTACAGGCTGCGACCGCTGGGCCAGGGCGTCTTCGAGCATCATCAGATCATAAAGCAGCTCCAGCGCGGCCTGCGGGCTGCGCGAGGCATGGCTGCCATCGGCCAGAACGGTGCGTTTCAGCGCGGCAGGCAGGCGTTTCAAGCCCTTGCGGCGAAAGCCATCGCCGACACGTCCGGCCAGGACGCAGCCCAGAATGACCAGAGCCACGGCGCGTGTCGCCTGGGTGGCCGGATCATTATGCAGGCGCAACAGGTGGCGGCCCTGTTCGCTCATGGATTGCGCCATGATCAGGCTGTCTTCGGGCGTGCCCTGCGCCGCCAGTTTGCGGGCAAAGCCCGAAAGCTGGATCAGGCGGCGCGGCAGAACCGCCGGGCTCCACGCAAACGGCGTCCAGTTGCGGAAGGTTTTTTGCCACAGCAAAAACAGGCGCAAAGCCTCTTTCGCGCCGTCCTCGCCCTGAGTCATCAGAGGCGGTAACCAGGCGAAACGGTGCAGTTGCAGGGCGAAGGCGCGCGTCGGCGACGGGCGGTTCCACGGGTCGCCGCTGCCCTGAACACTCATGCGCGCATCGGCCAGGGCGAAGCGGCCCGACAGCATGGCGCGCCCGGTGGCCGCTTTAGCGGAGCGGACATCGTGCGGCGCGGCCAGAAAGCCATCGGGCGTGCGCCCGCGCAAGGTCAGGCGATAGCCGGGCATTCCGAAAAGCTCGGCGCCCAATTGAATCTTCAGCCAGGCCAGCAGCACGCGCCCCACCGTGGGGCGCGTCGATGGGCTGGGATGATGGCCGACCTCAGCAGGCGCAGATGGGGTGGTCTGCATTTACAGACCCTTCAGCGCCTTGATATTGGCGGCATAGGCCGAAGGGCCGCCGCGGAAGACCGCCGTGCCCGCCACCAGGGCCGTGGCACCCGCCTCAACGCACCGGGCAGCGTTTTGCGCATTGACGCCGCCATCCATTTGCAGAATGGCCGGATGGCCGATGGCGTCGAGCTTTTTGCGAATGGCCGCGACCTTGCGCAACTGGCCGTCGATAAATTTCTGGCCGCCGAAACCGGGATTGACGCTCATCACCAAAACGAGATCGACATCATCGAGCACCCAGTCAAGAATATCGATCGGCGTGGCCGGATTGAGCACCACCCCGGCTTTCGCGCCAAGCTGGCGGATATATTTCAGCGTGCGGTCGAGGTGCGGCCCCGCTTCGGGGTGGACGCTGATCAGATCGGCCCCGGCCTCGCGGAAGGCTTCCAGATAGGGATCGACCGGCGAGATCATCAGGTGGCAATCAAACGGCAGGGCGGTGTGGGGGCGCAGCGCCTTCACCACATCGGGGCCGATGGTGATATTGGGCACGAAATGGCCGTCCATCACATCGATATGCACGAAATCAGCGCCTGCCTCGGTAATGGCCTTCACTTCAGCACCGAGCGAAGCAAAGTCGGAGGCCAGAATCGAGGGGCAAATCAGCGGGGTAACGGATGGCATGGCGGCAAACTCGCGGAATTGGGGTATGGCAGTTAAAGCGTCATTGCAGGGGGCGGGTCAACCGTTTTCCGGCCCTGCTGGCAGGCGGAGATGGAGAGGGGCTTGACCACGAAAGGCATGAAAAACACGAAAATGGCTCGAAAATCCGCGATCAGGCGACATCTCTTCGGGGAAGCACGCCATGACGCATTGGCGACACGCCTTCATTTCGTGCCTTTCGTGTCTTTCGTGGCCAAAAGTCTTATGCACAACGTTTCAGCAACGCCACGAAGAAGCCGTCTTGCCCACCATCGCGCTGATGCGGCAACAGGCGCAGCCAGCCTTCGGGGCGCAGGCTGGCTGAGGGAACACCTAAGCTTTCGGCCAGATCGGGGGCGATTTTCACCAGTTCGAAGGCTTGATTGCGGCGCAGAAAGGCCAAAACCTGGGTTTCGCCTTCCTCGCGCTCCAGGCTGCATGTGCAATAGATCAGGTCGCCGCCGGGGGCGACGCGCCTTGCCGCCGAATCGAGCAGACGGTGCTGAACATCGGCCAGCTTGGCAATGTCCGAAGGCCGGGTGCCCCACAGAACATCGGGCTGGCGGCGATAGGTGCCGGTGGCGCTGCATGGCGCATCGAGCAGCACCACGTCGAACTGACGCGCATCCTCGAATCCCTCGGCATCGGCCATAGCCAGTTCGGCAATGTAACCGATGCGGGCCAGATTTTCCTCGACGCGCTTTAAGCGGTTTTTCGAGCGGTCGAGCGCCACCACCGAGGCCCCCGACGC
Organism: Asticcacaulis sp. EMRT-3; assembly: GCF_030027245.1. Classification (NCBI taxonomy): domain Bacteria; kingdom Pseudomonadati; phylum Pseudomonadota; class Alphaproteobacteria; order Caulobacterales; family Caulobacteraceae; genus Asticcacaulis; species Asticcacaulis carbonis. The sequence continues at coordinate 2,304,092 of NZ_JASERT010000001.1, read as the reverse complement.
CAGCAATTGCAGGGTCTTGCCGCCGGGCGCGGCACACAGATCGATGGCGGTCTTGCCGCTCAGATCACCAAGCAGGCTCACCGGCACGCTGGCCGCCGCATCCTGCACCCACCAAACGCCTTCGCCATAGCCCGCCCAGTCGCGCACATCGCCGCGTAAGGCGCTGCGCAAGGTGAGCGGGCCAAGCGTCTCGCCTTCGAGTGCAGGCGCCAGTTCGCTGAGGGCCGCAGGCGTTTTGAAGCTGAGATCGGTGGCCGGTTCGCCCGTCAGCACCATCGCCATCGCCTCGGCGTCGGCTTCGCCATAGGTCATTTTCCAGCGCTGAAACAGCCAGTCGGGAGCCAGTTTCGAGACCACGGGGGCGGGCAGGCCGCCTTCGCGCACCACGCCGCGCAGGATGGCATTGATCAGCCCCTTGAAGGGCCGTGTGGCCGTGCTGCGGTCGGCCAGTTTAACGGTGGTGGAGACGGCGGCGAAGTCCGGCACCTGCATGAAGCCGATCTGCGCCAGACCGAGGCGCAGCAGGTCAATCACCTCATGATTGGGCAGCTTCTTGGTTTTTTTAGCAATGATATGATCAAGCTGGCCCAGACGGCGCAGCATCAGAAGCGCCAGGGCGCGGGCAAAGCCGCGTTCGGAATCGCTCAAGGCCAGAAATTCCGAGCGCGTCACAGCCTCATCGAAGCCGGAGCGTTTTTCGAGCGCCGCCTTGACCAGATCGAGTGCGGCAGTGCGCGCCTTCAGGCCGATGTCGCCGCCGTCATCGACGTAGGGGGTGGGGGCATCGACCGGTCTGGCCGGTTTTCGCGCCGCCATGACGGCTTTATTGACGGCCTTCTGGCGGGCCAGCTTGCGCTGAAAGGTCGGTTTGCCGGATTTTACGGGCGGAGAGGCCATGAGCAGGCTTTACCTTAAGATGCTGGGGAATGTCAGTGGGCGTCATAGGCGCTTGCGCCGCATCCGTAAATGTCTTTGTCATTGCCGCCGGAGCCGCTTGCGCGTAAAATGCCGCCATGACCCAGACTCACGAAGATACCGCGCCCGAAGACCTGTCGGCGCTTACGCCAAAAAAGGTGCTGACGCCGCAGGCGCAACGCGCGCTGGCCGAAGCCGCTGAACGTCGCGCCAAGGCTGAGGCCGAGGCGCAAAAAGCCATAGAGCTGGGTGGCCCCAATGGCCCGGAGCCGACGCGCTTCGGTGACTGGGAACGCAAGGGCATTGCTGTCGATTTTTAGATACCCTCAATCGCCGCCAGTATGTCTTGCGTGGCCTTAACCGGATCGGCGGCGCGGGTGATCGGACGGCCCACCACCACATGCGAGGCCCCATTGCGCAGGGCGTCCTGCGGCGTAGCCACGCGCTGCTGGTCATCCAGCGAAGCCCCGACCGGGCGTACACCCGGTGTAACAATCAGGAAATCGGCGGGCACGCGGGCGCGGATCATTTCGGCCTCCTGCGGGCTGGCCACTACGCCGTCAAGCCCGCATTCCACCGCCTGATCGACGCGGCGCAGGATCAGGTCGTTCAGCTTCAGGCCGTAGCCCATATGGTCGAGATCGGTCTGGCTGAGGCTGGTCAGGACGGTGACGCCGATGATTTTGCAACCGGCATTTTGCCGGCCGGCCACCGCCGCCCTCATCACCTGCGGCTCGGCATGAACGGTGAGCAGATGGCAGGCCCCTGAGGCCGCTGCGCGCGCTGCGCCCTCGACCTGCGCGCCGATGTCGTGCAGCTTCCAGTCCTGAAAAACCTGTCGGCCCTGCGCCGCCAGTTCCTCGCACAGTGACAAACCACCTTGCGCCAGCAGGGTCAGGCCGATCTTGTAAAAGCTGACACTGTCGCCCAGCCTGTCGATCAGGGCGCGGGCGGAGGCGAGATCAGGTTCATCAAGGGCCACGATCAGGCGCGGGTCGGCATTGAAGGTCATAAGGTTTCTTCTGTAACTGAGGCCAGGCATTTGCTATGAAGAGGCATCGCCATCCTTAAGGCAAGCCGCATGGGCTGCACATGACTCTCCTCGCCTTCTACGTCAACTTTTTCATTACGCTTTTTGCCCTGATCGATCCGATCGGCAATGTGCCCATCTATGCCGCCGCCACCCAGAGCCAGAGCGCGGGGGCGCGCCGCTGGGTGTCGCTCTATATCTCGCTATTTACGGCGCTGATCCTGACGCTTTTCTTCTTTTGCGGCCTGAGCATCCTGAAATTCTTCGGCATTTCGATGGATGCTTTTCGCATCGCGGGTGGCTTTTTGCTGTTCCTGATGGGGCTGGACATGGCGCGTGGTAATTTTCTGGCCACCTTCGAACACGCCGACGCGGTCAAGGAGGGCGGCGACGCCATCGGCGTCAAGCCGCTGGGCCCGCGCGAAACGGCCAAGAAAAGCTTCGAGAAGCTGGTCGTGCCGTTCGCTTTTCCGCTGATGGTGGGGCCGGGGGCGATTTCCGGCGTGGTGATTCAGGCCGTCGCCGCCAAGACCTTTGGCATGATCGGCTATGCAGTCGGGGTAGCCGCCATTGTCAGCGCCGCCCTGGCCATTCTGGTGGTGCTGTTATTCTCAAATGCGATCTCGCGCATCTTTGGCCGCGTCGGCATGGTGGTGGTGGTGCGCGTGCTCGGCCTGGTTCTGTGCGCCCTGTCGGTGCAGATCTTCATTTCAGCGCTCAGCGGTATCACGCACGGGCTGATCCTGCCCGCAGCGGCGCATCCTTACGGCTAGAGCAACGAGCGTTTAATTTGACTTACAAATTGAATGCGAGATGCGGAAAAACGTAAAATGTAGAGCGGGTTGCATTCCTTTGACCGATTCAATCAGAATGCAGACCGCTCTAGTAGAAGAGTCCTCGCACAGGCTCGGGCGGCCACTTGGCCTTGCCAGATCGCTTCGCCATCTGGAATCAGATCACATCTTCATGCCCGACATATCGTCGCCGCCCGCGCCTTGCGAAGCCAGCGGCGTCATCGATACCGGCATGTGCAGGGTGATCGGCCCGGCCTTTTCGAAATTGAGCGTCACATCGACAACATCGCCGTCCTTGGGGCGCTCGGTCAGGCCCATCAGCATGATGTGGTTGCCGCCGGGTTTCAGCGTGATCGTCTGGCCCGGTGCGATAACGAAGCCATTCTTCGCGTCACCCATCTCCATCATGGTGCCGTTCATCGTCATGGTGTGCAGGCTGGTCGTCGTGGCACAGGCACAGGCCGCCGACACCAGCCGGTCGGGCTTGTCGCCGGTATTGCTGACCGTGACATAGGCGGCGGTATTGGGATTATTGCCGAGTGCTGCGCGCATCGCATAGTCGGTCAGCTTCAGGGCCGTGTGCTGTTTATTGCCGTTGATCGTCACCGTTGTTGAAACCGAGGTGACGCCATTATCGGAAGTCGCTTTCGACACCTCGGTCTTGGCTGTGCAGCCCGATACAATTAAGGCCGCTGCGGCGGTGATCATCAACGGTTTCATAGACTAAACCTTCCTATTCCAGACGGCGATACTTTGCGTGATCAACCCCACAGACCGACGATTTTTTTGACATCCTTGACCACGGGTGCCGCCACCTGATTGGCCTTGTCCGAGCCAAGGGTCAGGGCGCGGTCGATCTCCGCCGGATCGCCTAACAGGCGGCGCAAACGATCCGAGATCGGGGCCATCTTGTCAACCACCACTTCGGCCAGGGCCGGTTTGAAGGCGCCGAAACCCTTGCCGCCAAATTGCGCCAGCACATCGGCCACCGAAACACCGGCCAGCGCCGCATAGATGCCGACGAGATTCTTGGCTTCCGGGCGATCTTCGAGGCCCGCCGCCTCTTCGGGCAACACTTCGGCGTCGGACTTGGCCTTCTTGATCTTGGAAGCGATCATATCGGCCGTATCGGTCAGGTTGATGCGCGCATTGTCGGACGGATCGGATTTCGACATCTTGGCCGTGCCGTCGCGCAGACTCATAATACGCGCGCCGGGGCCCTGATAGAGGGTTTCGGGGATGGGGAAATAATCGACGCCGAAATCGTGATTGAACTTCTTGGCCACGTCGCGCGTCAGTTCGACGTGCTGGCGCTGATCCTCGCCCACCGGCACGTGGGTGGCCCTGTAGAGCAGAATATCGGCGGCCTGCAATACCGGATAGGTATAGAGGCCCACCGAGGCGCGTTCCTTATCCTTGCCCGCCTTGTCCTTGAACTGGGTCATGCGGTCGAGCCAGCCGAGGCGCGCCACACAGTTGAAGATCCACGCCAGTTCCGAATGGCCGGTCACCGCCGATTGCGGGAAGATGGCCGATTTTTCGAGATCGACTCCGGCGGCCAGATAGCAGGCGGCGATTTCGCGCGTCTGGTCGAGCAGCTTTTTCGGATCCTGCCAGACGGTGATGGCGTGCAGATCGGCGATGAAGAAGAAGCGCTCGGCCTCTTCGGTCTGCATGTCGGCGAATTTTTTCAAAGCACCGAGATAATTGCCGAGATGCAGCGAGCCGGACGCCTGAATGCCGGACAGGATGCGTTTGATAGGGGCAGCTTGATCAGTCATAAAAATCCTTAGCGACGCTTCAGCATCGCCTTCAGTTCGGCGGGCCGCACGGCCCCAGTCATGAAAAGCAGCCCGATATAGACCAGACCGCCGCACAGGGAAACCAGCACAATGGCGATTTCCTTCGTACCAATGGCCTTATGACCCAGAATCGTCAGGTCGTGGACGCCCTTATGGACGGGCAGGAAGCCGCCGATGGCGTCCTGAATGAACGGGCGAAAATGCGTGGCCGCCATGCAGAAGACCGCCATGCCGACACTGGCCGCCAGCACCAGCAGCACGCGGGCCAGTGCGCCCTTGCCAATGGTCCATGTGCCGCGCCGCGCCAGGGTGAAGATCATCAGAAGCGCATTGACCCACGCCGCCGCCGAGGTGCCGATGGCCAGTCCCGGTACACCAATAAGGTGGAACATGCTGACCCCGACCACGATATTGACGACCACCGACACAACGGCGAACTTCATCGGGCCAAACGTGTCCTTGCGCGCGAAAAAGGCCGGATTGAGGATGCGCGTCAGCACAAAAGCCGGAACGCCCCAGCCGTAATAATAGAGGCAGCGCGCCGTCCACAGCGAATCGAGGACGTGGAAACCGCCGCGCGTATAGACGCCATCGACCAGAAAAAACGGCATGGCCACCAGAGCCACAGCGGCGGGCAGGGCGAAGACGAAGGCATAGACGACGGCCTGATCCATCGTTCTTTGTGCGTGATCATGATCCCCGGCATGGACAGCGCGCGACAGGGCAGGCAAAAGCGCCGTGCCGATGGCGACCCCCACCAGCCCCAGCGGCAACTGGTAGAAGCGGTCGGCGATGGTCAGCCACATGGTGGCACCATTGACGTTTGAGGAAAAGAACTGCGACACAAACACATTAACCTGTGTGGCTGCCGCGGCCAGAGCGCCGGGAACGGCCAGCAAAAGCAAGGCGTTAATTTGCTTCGAGAAAACCGGAATGATCGACAGGCTGACATGGGCCCCGGTTTTGCGCGCCCCCCACAAAAGCAGGCTGGCTTGCAGCACGCCCGCCACCAGTGTGCCGATCGATCCCCATAGCGCTGATTGAAACGGTGAATGGGTGGGGATGATGAAAAGCAGAGTCACAGCATTGAGCAGGATCGGCGCGCCCGCCGACAGCATGAACTTGCCGCGCGTGTTCAAAACCCCGGCCAGATGGGCCACGATCGCCATGCACGGCAGATAGGGCATGGTGATCTGGGTCAGGATCACTGTCCATTTGAACTTTTCCGGGTCGGCGAAAAAGCCGTGTTTGAAAACGAACATCAGCCACGGCATGGTCAGTTCGCACAACAGGGTCAGGCCCACTGTCAGGAAGACCAGGGTGGCCATAGCGTCATGCGCCATCTTGTCGGCTTTTTCTTTCCCGTCGCGTTCCAGCGCTGCTGCATAGGCGGGCACGAAGGCCGATGAAAACGCCCCTTCGGCGAAGATGCGCCGGAACAGGTTGGGAAACTGCTGCGCCGTGGCATAGGCGTCGGCCATGATATTGGCCGATGCGCCGAGATAGTTGGCGATGACCAGATCGCGGGCAAAACCGGCGAGGCGCGAAATCAGGGTAAAGCCGGCATTGATCAGCGAATTGCGCACCAGGCCGGATTTTCGTACAGCGGGTGCGACAGGCGGAATTTCAGACACGGACATGCTCGGCAAAAGAGAAGCCACCGGTGTAAGCCGGACGCAGATTTACCGCAAGCGCGGATAACAGGCTGTGATGAGCTTGACTCATCGCAGCTTGCAGCGTGCGACCGCACGCCGCCGCTCCTGCAGCGAGCCTGCACGGCCTCTGAGTGCATATTTAAGAGGTTAACGGTGGAAGCGGCGTAACTGTCCGGCCAGTACTTCCATCGTCCAGTCATCAGGCAGCACCTTCAGAAGCGCCGCCGCCGTCTTGTTAGGCGCACCGGGCACGCAGGCCGCGCGATTGGCCTCCGCCGCCATGAAACCTTCGCGCGCCACCTCATCGGCCCCCATCCAGCACCATTCGGGCACGGTTTTCGACAGCTTGCCGGTCTGGCCCGTGACATTGTGAAACTCGCTATAGGTAAAGCCGGGGCACAGGGCGCTGACATGGATGCCGTGGTCGCGCATTTCGAGGTGCAGGCTCTGCGAAAAGCGGATCAGAAAGGTTTTGATCGGGCCATACAGGGTTTCCCCCGGCGAGGCGGGCAGCAAACCGGCCAGCGACGCGACATTGACGATGCGACCGAATTTTTCAGCGATCATGCCGGGCAAAACGCGGTGGGTCAACTCCATCGGGGCCTGCATCATCACCTGCATCATGGCGCGCTGATCTTCCAGTGCATTGCCGGCGAAGCCGCCCGGCTGGCCATAGCCAGCATTATTGACCAGACCATCGATGTTGCGGCCCAGCGCCATTACGCCGTCATACAGCTTTTCCGGCGTGGCCGGATCGCTGAGGTCACCGGGCAGGGCATGGGCTTCGACGCCATAGCGCAGGCGTATTTCCTCGCACAATTTATCCAGCCGGTCAGCGCGCCGCGCCGTCACCGCCACGTCCCAGCCCTGCGCGGCATAGACGCGCGCAAACGCCATGCCGATACCCGACGAGGCTCCGGTAATCAGGGCAAGGCGGCGTGGCAAGCGGGCGACCTCAGGCTGTGACCGGCTCGACCGGCAAACTGTGGGTATGGGCAAGCAGATCGGCGACGGTGATGGTGGACAGGCTGTCGCTGGCGGCGGCATTGGCTTTTTGCATGGCGTCATGCACCGCTTTTGGTATGGCCTGACTAACGGGGCAGCCCTCGGCCCCCAGCGGCACCGAACCTAAGTGGGCGCAGCCATTGACGGCGCGCAACACCTCATCGAGCCGGATGTCTTCGGGCCGCTTCAACAGCCACGCCCCGCCGGATACGCCCGAACAGGTGGCCAGCAGACCCGCCCGCGCCAGTTGCGTGGTCATGCGCCTGATCACCACCGGATTGGTCGGGATCGAGGCGGCCAGCACCGACGACGACACGGCCCGCTCGCGCGTATAGGCGTTGCGGTGGGCCAGATAGGCCAGCGTATGCGCGGCGACGGGAAATCTTTGGCTGTCAGACATTTCAGGACATTCTTACGCAGGTTTCACCCTGCGTCAAACGGTGTTTGCGCAAGGCGGGGTTTGGGAGGAGCAAACCCCGCATTCCGGCTGGATTCGGCCCCGGCGGCGCACAGGCCAGCCTAATGAGGTTGAATGTCGTTATAAATAGGCGTAAGAGCGCCGGGTTCAAGCGAGGGATATGAAGACTGTGTGTCCAGCCCCCTCAGGAGAGTATGCATGAATGGGGATACCCCTCCCGAACCGCTGGCCTCAGCCTCCGGCCCGGACACTTCGGCGGAAACTTCGGATTTCGCCACCACCCACAACTCTCCCCGCCACGAATCCGAAAACGGTTCAGGTCACGCCCATCCCAGCGAAGCCGAAGCCGTGTCCAGTCACGGACATGGCGCGGAAGGTTTCTGGGCCCTGTGCGTGGGGGCCATTGGCGTGGTGTTTGGTGACATCGGCACCAGCCCCCTCTATGCCATGCGCGAGGCCCTGCGCCACACGCGCGAAGGCACCAGCGCCGATTTGGCCGTCAAGGGCGTGATTTCGCTCGTCTTCTGGGCGCTGGTCATGGTGGTGACGGTCAAATACGTCCTGTTCCTGATGCGCGCCGACAATAAGGGCGAAGGCGGAACCCTGGCCCTGATGGCGCTGGCGCAAAAAGCGCTCGGCAAATATTCGCCGACCGTGTTTTTCTTGGGCATTTGCGGGGCGTCGCTGTTTTATGGCGACGGCATCATCACCCCGGCGGTTTCTGTTCTGGGCGCGGTGGAAGGCCTGAGGGACGCGCCGGGCCTCGGCCATTCCCTGTCGCACCTGATCGTGCCGATTTCGGCCATTATCCTGATCATCCTGTTCATGGTGCAGTCGAAAGGCACGGCCAAGGTGGCGCGCCTGTTCGGCCCGATCACGGTTATCTGGTTTCTGGCGCTGGGCGGCCTTGGCCTCGTCCATATTTTCGACCAGCCGCAAATTCTTGTGTCGCTCATGCCGCAATACGGCATCGAATTCCTGTTCGCCAACGGCTTTACCGGCTTTGTGATTCTGGGTTCGGTGTTTCTGGCCGTCACCGGTGCCGAAGCCCTCTATGCCGATATGGGCCATTTCGGCAAGAAACCGATCCAGCGCGCCTGGCTGTTTTTTGTGTTTCCGTGCCTGATGCTCAACTATCTCGGTCAGGGCGCTCTGACCCTGCACGATCCTTCGGCGCGCGATAATCCCTTCTGGCGCATGGTGCCCGAAGTGGCCTATTGGCCGATCTTCGTTCTGGCCACGATGGCCACGGTCATCGCCTCGCAGGCCGTCATCACCGGCGCCTTTTCGATGACCCAACAGGCCGTGCAACTGGGCCTTCTGCCGCGCATCGACATCAAGCGCACGTCGGAGACTCAGGCCGGACAGATTTTTGTGCCGCAGATCAACACCATGCTGATGGTCGGTGTTCTGTTACTGCTGGTGCTGTTCCAGTCCACCGACCGCCTGACCTCGATGTACGGCATCGCCGTCACCGGCGCGATGATGGTCGATACGCTGCTGGCCTATGTGTTCCTGCGCCATGTCTGGAAATGGAAGCGCTGGCAGGCCTGGCTTTTGCTGCTGCCTTTGGGCGCGCTCGATCTGGTTTTCTTTGGCTCGAACCTGCTCAAGATTCCGCAGGGCGCCTGGCTGCCGCTGACGCTGGGTGCGGCGCTGGTACTGGTCATGCTGACCTGGGCCGCCGGTACGCGCACCCTCACCGAAAAGACACGCCGCGATTCGGTTTTGCTGACCGACCTGATCGAAATGCTGAAAAAGCGTCCGCCGCACCGCGTGGCGGGCACCGCCATCTTCCTGACCTCGGATTCCGACGCGGCCCCCGTGGCGCTGATGCACAATCTCAAGCACAATAAAATCCTGCACGAGAAGAACATCATCCTGACGGTCAGGACGGCCAATACGCCGCGTGTGGCGGAATCGGACCGCGTGTCGATCGAAGTGCTCAATGCCGACTTCAAAAAAGTGACGCTGACCTACGGCTTTATGGAAAGCCCCAACCTGCCGCGCGCGCTGGGTCTGTGCCGCAAGCTGGGCCTGAAGTTCGACATCATGGCCACCAGCTTCTTCCTGGGCCGCCGCTCGGTGGTGCCGTCGGCCAATTCGGGTATGCCGCTTTGGCAGGACAAGCTGTTCATCTTCCTGATGAAAAACGCCACCAACCCGACCGAATTCTTCCATATCCCGCCGGGCCGCGTCGTCGAACTGGGCACACAGGTGACGGTGTAATCCCAAGGCACGTTTATGCCTTGGGCAAGGCCGACTGGCCGCCCGAGCCTATGCGAGGAGCCCATTCTTAGCAGAGAGAGTGGCGGCGCTTTGAGCTGAAAATGAAGCCGCCGGATGTCCTCCGCCGGCTTTTTTATGACCGGACGCTTTTCACCCTCTGAGCGTGTCGCGGCTGGCCGGACTGTAAAACGATGGATTATCTGGCTGATCTGTCTTGCTATTTTCGCTGCAAAACAAAAAATGCAAAAAAGTGCGCAAAAGGACTTGCACCAGACCAAGCCTTGAAATAGAAGTCGCGGCCTCGGCGGGTCATGCCTTCCGGGGCCATCTTGATGGATGGGGCTTTAGCTCAGTTGGTAGAGCGCTTCAATGGCATTGAAGAGGTCAGCGGTTCGACTCCGCTAAGCTCCACCATTCCTGTTCAAAAATGGGCACCTGCTGCGAAGCGTTGCTGCTTGCGGGCAATGCGCTAGAATCATTCAAATTTTTCTTCATAGGCGTCCTTTTTGATAGAGGTCTGTTGGAGGGCTACCGGTAACGACTTCTGCTAGACTCTTTTGTGATTAGGTTTACGCATACCCTGAGTTTCTGAGATAATTCGCACATTCTTGTTGAGAGAAGAGGTCGAGCAACTTGCCGATCCTGTTCCACAGTGTTTCGACCGTGCGTTTGAACCGCCCCGGATTTGCCGGAGGCCCTAACTCGTGAGTAGATAGGGCTATGACGAACAAAACGACGAATAAATTTTCCCCTGAGATCCGCGAACGGTCTGTACGGATGGTTCTCGAACATGAAGCCGATTACCCTTCGCGATGGACAGCCATCTTGTCGGTAGCTCAGAAGATCGGTTGTGCGCCGGGCACCCTGAACGACTGGATCAAGAAGACTGAGGTCGATACCGGCAAGCGCGCTGGCGTTCCGACCGATCTGGCCGAGAAGATGAAGGCCCTGGAGCGCGAGACCCGGGAGTTGCGGCAGGCCAACGAGATATTGCGCAAGGCCAGCGCTTATTTTGCCCAGGCGGAGCGAGCCTGAAAGAGTGGGCGCCCGTTCAAGCGATGACTGCGTTCATCGATGATCACCGGGAGGCGTACGGGGTCGAGCCGATCTGCAGAGTTTTGCCGATTGCCCCATCTACCTATTTCGAACGCATCGCTCAGCGTAATGATCCGGCTCGACTGTCGGCGCGGGCGAAGCGTGATCTGGAACTCAAGCCGGAGGTCGCGCGTGTGTTTGCCGAGAACTACGAGGTCTATGGCGTCCGCAAGGTCTGGCGCCAGATGAATCGGGAGGGCTTTGACATTGCCCGATGCACGGTCGAGCGATTGATGCGCGGCCTCGGTCTGCAGGGTATAATCCGCGGAAAGCCTGTTCGTACAACGGTTTCCGATAAGGCGGCACCTTGCCCGCTGGACCATGTGAACCGGCAATTCCGTGCACCGGCGCCCAACAGGCTCTGGGTATCGGATTTCACCTATGTCGCCACCTGGCAGGGCTTTGTGTATGTGGCATTTGTCATCGACACCTACGCCCGCCGCATTGTCGGCTGGCGCGCCAGTCGTACGGCCCATGCCAGTTTCGTCCTCGATGCGCTGGAACAGGCGATCCATGATCGCAGGCCTGTTCATCGCGGCGGCCTGGTGCATCACTCAGACCGGGGCAGTCAGTATATTTCGATCAAGTATACTGAGCGTCTGGCTGAAGCGGGTATCGAACCATCGGTCGGAAGTGTTGGGGATTCCTACGACAACGCCCTGGCTGAAACCATCAACGGGCTTTACAAGGCCGAGGTCATTCATCGCAAAGGGCCGTGGCGCAACTTTGAAGCCGTTGAGTTTGCCACCCTCGAATGGGTCGATTGGTTCAATCACCGAAGGCTCCTTGAGCCTATAGGCAATATACCGCCGGCTGAGGCTGAACAAATGTACTATGCCGCTCTCGACACCGAAGAGATGGCCGCGTAACTTTTATAAACCGGCCTCCGGCAAATCCGGGGCGGTTCAGACCGCGTAGCTTAAACAGACTATTGCCAGTTTTAAATTTTGCAACAGCGCCAGTTCAGTACCTTCAGTTACGATCGCAAGTCGGTCTATGTTGGCATGACCGGGCAAAGCGCACGCCTTCCGTCGCGCTATCCGGAGTTCTCGGCTGATTGGGACAAATGGTCAGCCTCAGCTCAGGTTAGGCCATTATTACCCCAGCGCGACCATTTTCGACAGTAAAGGCGCGCTCTGTCGCCACCGTGGCATTCGGGTCGGCACGATCAGAAATCGCCCGGAAGCGCACCGCCATTTGTTGCGGCGTGACCTCGGCCACAACATAGCCGTGTGTGCCGCTATTGAAATATTTGATATGCGGATTTTCGGGAAGCCGGTCAGCAAAGGCCTTACGTGGCGGCCCGTCTGACGTTACCGATGTACCGACGAATTCGGTGGCGATGGTCGCAGAATTGGGATTGCTGAAGTCTGCCTTCAGGTCCGTCGCCCAGAAGGAATGGATGTCCCCGCCCAGCATGACCGGGTTTTTCAGCCGCGTAGACTGGATCGCGGCCAGTAAGCGGTCGCGCGTCGCCGGATAACCGTCCCATCCATCGGTCCAGTGACCGACGATAGTATTGCCAGCCTTATCTCTGCCCGTTTGTGTGAAGGACGCCACGAGAAGATCCTGCGCGATGATGTTCCATGTGGTGTGCGATTTCGCAAATCGATCATAGAGCCAAGCTTCCTGCTGAATGCCGAGCATAGAGCGTTTCGGATCGAGCCGGTCGATACAGGCGTCGGTGACGACATGGCCCTTGCGTACCCCATTGACCGGACAGGCCGCAGGCGAACGATACTGCCGGCCGTCCAGCAAGGTAATGTCGGCCAGATCGCCGAAGCGGAACGCCTTGTAGAGATGGACATGAGTACCGATCAGACGCGATGTACGGCGTAGCGGCATCATTTCATAAAAGGCTTGATAAGCGGCCTGACGAATGGAGAGCATGTTCACGTCATCGTCCATATATTCAGACAGAAAGCCGCCATAGTCGTTCTGGACTTCATGATCATCCCAGGTGATCAAAGAAGTGGTGCGGGCATGCAGGGCCTGAAGATCCGCATCAAGGCGATACAGCGCGTAGCGACGCCGGAACTCCGACAGGGTGCGCACATCCCCAATTTGTTCGTGATGGCGCACGAGCCCGTCGGGCTTTTTGTAGCTATATTCATAGATGTAATCACCCAGGAAGACCGAATAGTCCGGGTCTTCATCGGCCATATGGCGATAGGCGCTGAACCAGCCTTTTTCATAGTGCGAGCACGAGGCGTAGGCGAGCTTCAGCCGCTGCGGCTTCGCAGAAGGCAGCGGCAGGGTACGCGCCCGGCCTGTGGCGCTGCGCGCGCCAAGCGCTTCAAAACGGTAGTTGTAAAAACGGTCGGGTTTCAATCCAGCCACCTCGACATGCACAGCATGGGCGGCGAGCGGCGATGTCGAAATCTCGCCCTGCGCCACCGGTCGGCTCATGGCCTCGTCGTCATATACGAACCAGCGCACCTTAGTCGGCGTCGTCATGCCGCCGAGGCCGTCAGGGGCCAGTGGGTCTGGTGCCAGCCGCGTCCAGATAACAAAGCCATCGCTGGCCGGATCACCGCTGGCGACTCCAAGGGTGAACGGCCCGAGCGCGCCTTGCGCCAGGCTGCATAGAGGAAGGGCGGCAACGCATGGAACGGTAAGCCCGCCTGTCAGGAACTGGCGGCGGGAGGGTGTGATTAAGGTCATGTACGTCTCTTGAAAATCAAGGGCCTTGCCGAGCATCGCTCAGCCTCAAAAGTACAGCCGAGCCGGACTCATTTATGATTACGAACACGCCTTGGAGAGGGAGTTGAACCTATCAGTTTGCACAATAGAATGGTTCGTTGACACTTCTATGACCCGGTTCGGACGATCGTGGCCGGTTCCCTTGCGTTTGTCGTAGAACTGCTGCTCAATTTACGTGAAAGCTTTGCAAATCTTCAAACCTGTCGTCACAAAAAGCAATTACAAAACATATTGTCAGGCGAATGCCTGTAAAATGGCACATAAAATATAATAGAATTCGATATATGTCGAATGGTTTGCTGACGTAAACCTTATCGACTGCTTTGTGCTGTCTGTTTTGCACGAAGATATCAAGCCATTTTCAGGAAATAATTTACTGATTTTCAAATTAACCTGGAGAGGGGATACTCCTGATGAGAAATATGTTTAAAATTGCCGCGGCGGCTTCTGTACTCGCCCTTATTTCGGCAAGTACCGTCTATGCTCAGCAGACAACTGGGGGGCTGAAGGGCTACGTCACTGATGCCAGCGGAAAAGCTGTTGCTGGTGCCAGGGTAACCATCGTCCATACGCCAACCGGCATGACCTCTACAGCCACCACGGATTCGACGGGTTACTACGCCATTGATCAATTGCGCGTTGGTGGCCCCTACACTGTGTCGGTGTCCACTGACTCAGAGGCAGTAACCAAAGTTACGGTTCCGGTTGTCGGCATCGGTGAAGCGACGGAGGCCGATGTGGCGCTTCAGTCATCTTCGGCGCCAACTGAAGTTACCGTGCGCGGCGTGCGTGCGTCACGGGTTGCCGGCCGGACCCATATTGGGGCCGCCGAAATCGCTGCCGAACCGACGCTTGAGCGCGATATTCGCGACTATGCCCTAAAGTCACCCACGGCCTGGGAAGATTCCACCAACTCCGGCGCCCTGTCACTCGGCGGTCAAAACAGCCGTTCTAATGCCATTCTCATTGATGGCGTCAAGGAAGGCGATGACTTCGGTCTGAACGCTAACGGTTTGCCAACCCTGCGTTCGCCGATTTCCGTGGATACACTGGAAGCGGTCAATGTCGATACGGCACCTTATGACGTCCAGTACGATTTTTTCCAGGGCGGCGTGATCAACTTCGTCACCAAATCAGGCGGTAACGATTTCCATGGTGGATTGGTTTACGAAGAAACCAATAACAACATGCGGGGCAAGAAGCTTGACTACAAGAATAGCTCGGGCAACTGGGCTACGAAAACCGTTACAGGGGACTTCTCGGAAAAAACCTACGGCGCCCATCTGTCTGGCCCTATCGTAAAGGATAAGCTGTTTTTCTTCGTCGATTATGAAAAGTTTGAGGGTTCTCTTCCGGCAACCTATGGCCCGGCTGGTTCGGGTGCAGGTAATATTATTAAAGGGGTCAGCCAGGCCGATATCGACCAGGTCACGAGCATCATGAAGTCGAAATATGGCTATGATCCGCTGGGTTGGAGCGGGTCTGAGCCCTATACGGACGAGAAATATTTCGGCAAGCTCGATTGGCAGATCAATGACAATCAACGGGCTACCTTGTCCTATCAGGACACTAAGAGCCAGTCGATCAGCGACTATGATAATTCGACCAGCTATGGTGATCTCGCCCTGCAATCACACTGGTACACCAATGAGACGGATCTGAAGGTTTACAAGCTGCAGGTTCTGTCCAACTGGACCGATGCCTTTAGCACTGAATTCAATGCCTCCAAGAAGGAAGTCTCGGCTATTCCGGTGTCCATGGGCGGTACAGATTTCGCCGAATTCCGGATTGTGACTCCTGAAGGCGGCTATATCTATCTCGGCCCGGACCGCTATCGTCACTACAATATCCTGACCAATAACAACACTCATTTCGATTTCAAGGGCAAGTATCGCCTGGACAAACATACCCTGTTCTTCGGCGTCGAACATGAAAAAGTCGACATCTTCAATGCGTTCGTTGCCTATTCGAATGGTGTTTACACCTTCAACAAAAATGGCTCTTCGGGGACTGCAAAATATGCATCGGGCATTGATGCTCTAGCAGCAGGTGATGCGAACTCCGTTTCGTATGATAATTCGTATGACAACGTCAAAGCCGACGGCGCTGCCAGCTTCAGCTATAGTACCAACAGCGCTTACATTCAGGATACCTGGCGCGTCACTCCGCGTTTCACCCTAGCCTATGGCCTGCGCTATGACAGCTACAGCTCCAATCAACAACCGAAGGCGAATCCCACCTTCCTGGCCAATTACGGTTTCAGCAATACCAAGGGACTTGACGGTCTGAGTTCATTGCAACCCCGCGTCAGCTTCACCTGGCACCCGGCAATCGACGATACCCTGACTGTATATGGTGGCATCGGCAAGTTTCAGGGCGGTCAGGCCAATGTGTGGATTTCTGACAGCTATTCCAATACCGGAAACCTTTTGGGTTACGCCAACTGTTATGCCGGCAGTGCCAAAACACCGACTACGCCGGACTGCCTGGCAGCTCTTACCAATGTCGGCGGCACTGACGTCGGGACCTATCTGCAAAGCGTGAATGCGGCCAATGCTGGGGCCGGAACCGGTACGACCAACGCGATTGCGCCCGATTTCAAGATACCGAGTGTCTGGAAAGCCTCTCTTGGTTTTGCCAAAACCTTTGACATGGGCAGCCTTGGTGACAACTACCATTTTTCGATGGAATACGACGCGACGAAGTTCGATGCGGCCACGTATTGGTATGATATTTACCAAGAGCAGTTCTACAGTGGCAGTGCGCCGGATGGTCGACCGGAGTTTTTCAACACGACAGCGAAAGGCATAGCTCGTGCCAATCGTCAGGATGTTGTGTTGGATACCGTGGGTCTCGGCAAGGCCGACCAGCTTATTGTGACCCTAAGCAAGGCGTGGCATGCGGGCTGGGCTAACGGGCTGTCCCTAGACTTGAGTGCCGTCAGTTCGAATTCGACGGATGTGAACTCTGGAACCAGCTCGATTGCCACATCAAATATGAAGTCCCTTTCGACCTCAGACTATGCCAACCCAGTTGCCAGCAATTCGAACTACATGATTGACCGGATGGCCAAGTTGACGGTCAGCTATCAGCACAAATTCTTTGGCGACAATGTGACGGGCATATACCTCTACAACCAATACCGAACCGGTCAGCATTACAGCTTCACTTTTGACGACACATCAAGTTCGGCAAATAATGGCACGGGCCTTTATGGTCAAAACGCAACCTACACCGGTTATGACACTGAACTTCTCTACGTTCCAGCGTCCGACTCTAGCGGTAATGTGACGGCGAATTCCGACGCCCGCGTCCATTACAAGGCAGGCTTCGATGTATCGGGCTTCAATCAGTTCCTGCACGACACAGGCCTGATCAAGTACGCCGGATCCATCGCTCCGCGCAACGCCTTCAAATCACCGGCAACCTTCCTGACCAATCTGCGCATAACGCAGGAACTGCCGGCTATCAGCTCACGCTGGGGTAAGTTTCAACTCTATTTGGACGTTCAAAACCTTGGCAACCTGATTAACCCGAAGTGGGGCACTGTGGCACAATACAGCTACCCGTATAATTACGGAGCGGTTGTTGCGACCAACTGTCAGGCGGCGGCAGCTACCTCCGTAGGCAATGGCAATCCGCCCAAAAACGTCGATAATAGCTGTGCGGCGTCTGGTAACTACTACCAGTATAACTCCTATCAGACAAAGTCGCCGACCTATTACACATCGGGTCTGTATCAGGTGAAGGTGGGCGTCACCTACAAGTTCTGACCCCCATGAATTGGAAGACCACGTAATGAAGCGGCCCCTGAATCATTCAGGGGCCGCTTTTTGCTACTCAGCCAGGTCGAATGGCGCCGGCACCCTTTTCATGGCTTGGCGCCGGACTCGCGGCTCTTCACGCTTTTCGTGATGCGGGCGGCGGGAAAAGGTTAAAAAATAAGCTTAACTCAACCTTATTTTAGCATTTAGGCCCATAATCCGGCCTGTATGATCAAACCCGTTCTCGCTCTTGTTGCCTGGTCGATGGTGATGCTCATCTGGCTCTATGTCAGGCGATTGCCTTCGCTTGTGCGCTATGCGCTGAGCGAGGCGCGGCTGCACAGCGGTGAGGCCGTGCGCCGTCTGCCGCCGCAGGTGCAATGGTCGGCGGATAATTATAACAATCTGATGCAGCAGCCCACCCTGTTCTATGCCCTGTGCCTGGGCATTCACATCAGCGGCATGAGCAATCTCGATCTCGAATATCTGGCCTGGCTGTATGTGGCCCTGCGTGTGCTGCATTCGGTGGTGCAATCGACCAGCAATATCACCACCATCCGCTTTTGCCTGTTTCTGGCCAGCTCCGGTGTGCTGGGCGTTTTGTGCGTGCGCGCTTTGATGTTGCTGTTTTAAAACGGTTATTGCGCCGGTACGATACGGTACATGCGCAGCACATGCTTGATGCGGCCCGCTTCCGTGCCGGCGCGCTGACCGTGGCCGACATAGAGATCGGCGCGGACATCGCCCTTAATCGCCCCGCCGGTATCGAGCGCCGCCACCAGCCGTTGATAGGCCGGGAAGGCATTATCGAGGCCAGCAGCCCCGGCATGGGCGTCGATCCAGAACAGGTCGCCGAGATGATGGTAGGCCGGATCGACGGCGATGGCCGAACCGGGCGGCAAGGCCAGACCCGCCGCACCGAGAGGCTCGGTCTGGTCAGGCTGGATGGTGAAAAAGCCATAGCGCGGATTGGCGTTCATCAGGGCCTGCGCTTCCGGGCCGCGATGGGCAGCCAGCCAGGCATGGATATTGTCGCCCGACGTGGCGCCCGGTGCCAGTAAGCCCTGCTGCACCATCACCCTGGCGATACCGACGAAGGGCTGGCCATTATCGGCGGCATAGGCGGCATAGACACGGCTGCCATCGGGCAGGTCGAGAAAGCCTGAACCCTGAAGCTGCATGAAGAAATAGTCTTCCGGGCGCATATAATAGTCGGTCATCGGATCGGCAGGCATCTGGCTGGGGGTTTGGGCCTCAATCTCGGCGCGCGTATAATAGGGCAGATAAAGGCCGCCCACTTTGCGCGCCGCCACATGGCTGCCCGTTTGTGCAGGCGTCATCTGCGCGCCATTAACATAGACGAGATCAGACGGCTTGCCGCGCACAGCTTGCGAAAACTCGGCATCGGGCTGATGGCGCGCATCGTAATCAGGCACATAATAGCCGGTGAGGGTGCCGGTTGTCTGATCGGCAGACGACACCGCCTCGACCTGCAAATGGCTGTCGAGAAAGGCCATGATCTGCTCAGGGCTTTCAAAATCCTGCCGGGCCATAGAGGCGCACACCGCCGCATAGGGGCCGCCATTCTTATAGGCGCAGGCCGCGCGCAGGGCCTCAATGGCGATAAACGGATCGGTGCCGCTCCAGCCCGGCAGGGTGTCGAGCCTTTGCGACATGGCGACAGGATTATAGGTTTGCGAGGGCGAACCGGGTGTTTGATCCGCCCCGAGACTCGGGCTTTCGGGGCTGACAGACGGCGAAACAGGGGAGGTCACGGGCGGCGTAACGGGCGGCGTAACGGGCACAGTGGCGCACGCCGCCAGCAGCAGAGCCAGCCCTGCACTTAAGACAAGCCCAAGCCTCACGCCTTGGCCGCCTCGACGCGAGCGAGGATCCACGAACCGTTCATATTCTTATAGGCGCGCTGGAAGGTCCAGTATTCGGCGGCGCGGCGATAGAGCTTTTGCGCCGCCTCGCCGTTTTCACCCGCCTGCGTTTCGTAAACCATTTCCGACAGGAAGCGCACGCGCAACTGCGCCTGCTCGTCCTTATATTCGATGGTGTCGATGTCGGCCTTGGGCGACTCGACAAAACTCAGGATCTGTTTCGGCGCTTCGGTGCGCGCCGCCACGGCGTCGCTGAAGCTCGCATATACCTTCTCGCTCAGGCGATCCTTCACCGGCTCAAGCTCACCCTTGTGGAAGGCCAGCACCACCTGCTCATAGGTTTCACGCGCCTTTTCGAGAAAGTTCGTCTCGTTGAAATTGACATCGCGCGCTTTCAAGGCATCGAGGCTCGGATTGCGCGATTCGGCGGGCCGTTCCAGCTTGCCGCCCGATTCGATCTCGTTTGGCTTTTGCGCGCCCAGAGCCTTGTCTTCGGAGCGGAAGCCCACCTTGCGGCCCAGCACATTGTAGAGATTCACCAGAATGACCAGGGCCAGCACAGCGAATATAATCAGGACGGCAACATTGTTCACGGTATTCTCTTCGGCTTGATCGCGGTCTTTTATGCCGCACCTGACCCATATATAGGAAGAAAGTTGAGAAGGTGAACTCTTCGTTTGATTGCTTAAAATTTTCTTATCTGTTAGCAGGCGTGTCACACGCCGCCGGTGACGCGCTGGAGCGCCTTGCCTGACCCATTTCGGAGCCCTGAATTTCATGACCGATAACGATACGACGACCCCCGCCGCACAAAACCCCGATCAGAACGCCGACCTGTCTCAGCAGCCGCCCGCCGCCCAGATGCAGGTTCTGGCTCAGTTCATCCGCGATTTTTCGTTTGAAAATCCGCGCGCCCCCAATAGCCTGCGCGTGGAATCGCGCCCCGATGTCGATCTCGGCGTCGAGATGAGCGCCAAGGGTCGCCCCGATGGCCTGTTCGAAGTCGATATCAAGCTCAACGTCAAGGCCTCGACCAGCGAAGGCGCGATGTTCGCCATCGAACTGGTGTATGGCGGCCTGTTCCAGCTCGGCAACATGCCCGAAGCCCTGGTGGAGCCGACGCTGCTGGTCGAATGCCCGCGCTATCTGTTCCCGTTCGCCCGCCGCATCGTGGCCGACGCCACGGCAGATGGCGGCTTTACCCCGCCCTTCTATCTCGATCCGATCGATTTCGGCACGCTCTATATGCAGCAACGCGCCCAGCTCGAAGCACAACGCGCCAATGGCGGGCCCGTGGCCGGGAATGCCTGATTTTTTGGGCCTGATTTTTCAGGTAATTTTATCGAAAAACCCGGTCGCAAGGCCGGGTTTTTTTATTGCGAATAAGTCCACAGCGCCTTGTCCTTCAGGTATTTTTTGACAAAGGCCTCATGCGCCTCGGCCTCGGCTGAGGTGATGCGGCTGTTCAGCGGGCGCGGGCGCGGGCCATAGCTTATATGATTGGCGGCGGCGGCGGCTTCGGCGCGCGCCCCCACCATTTCGAGATCGAGGCCACGCTCCTTGCCGCCCAGCAGTTCGAGATAGACCGAGGCCAGCAGGCGGGCATCGATCAGCGCGCCGTGCAGATCGCGTTCGGCCAGGGAAATATTGAAGCGGCGGCACAGGGCGTCGAGCGAATTGGCCGCGCCGGGAAACCGTCCGCGCGCAATGGCCAGTGTGTCGATCCATTGTTCGTCCGGCGTGACGGCGCGGTTATGGCGCTCCAGCTCCATATTGATGAAGCCGCGGTCGAAGGCGGCATTGTGGGCGATGATCTTGCGGTCAGCGATGAAATCGAGCATCTCATCGCAGATATGGGCGAATTTTGGCATACCGCGCACCTTTTCGTTGCTGATGCCGTGGACGCGGATAGCATCGGCCTCGATCTCGCGTTCGGGATCGAGATAGCGGTGAAAGGTGCGGCCCGTCGGCAACAGATCCTCGATCTCGATGCAGCCGATTTCGATCAGGCGGTGACCGCGCTTGGGGTCAATGCCGGTGGTTTCTGTATCGAGGACGATTTCGAGGGCCATGATCCTTTAGTGCTTTAACGGCGGGTGATTTGTCCAGCGGTTTATGAGGCGCTGAGATCGGCCAGAATGGCGCGCACCTGATCGCGGCAGGCCTCAAGGCTTTGGCCTGTATCGATAAGATAGTCGGCGCGGGCGCGTTTTTCCACATCGGGCATTTGCCGCGCCAGAATAGCGGCGAAACGGGCCTGATCCATGCCGGGCCGGGCCAGGACGCGGGCGCTTTGCACCTCAGGCGGGGCGCTGACCACCACCACCTTGTCGAGATGCTGATCGGCACCCGTTTCATAGAGAAGCGGAATATCGGCCAGCACGACGGGCGCATCGGGGTGGGCGGCGATGAAGGCCTCACGGTCGGCCACGACATGGGGATGCACCAGCGCATTGAGCCGGTCGAAGCCCTCCGGCAGGGCGTGGACGGCAGCCGATAGTCTGGCGCGGTCAATGCCCGCCTCGCCCGCCACATCGCCGAAAACCGCGCTCAGTTCGTCGATCAGCGCCGCATTACCGCTATAGAGCCGGTGCACAGCGGCGTCGGCATCCCAGACCGGCACGCCTTCGGCAGCGAACATGGCGGCGATGGTCGATTTGCCCATGCCGATCGAGCCGGTCAGGCCGATTTTTATGGGGAGGCGGCGGATCACCTGGCTTCCCCCAGAAACTCAAGCGCCAGTTTGCGAATATCGAAACCGGGCCACGGCGCAACGCCATAAAAGGCCTGAAACGACGGGCGGGCCTGTTCGATCAGCATATCAAGGCCATCAACCGTGACCAGACCACGCGCGCTGGCAGCCTGCAACCACGCCGTCCTGAGCGGGCGATAGGTCATGTCCATCACGGCGGCAGTGGCGGGCAGGGCTTCGAGTGGCGGATGCGGCCCGCCGGACGCCGCATTGATGACGGCGGCGGCACCCTCAAAGGCGCGCGTGGTCTGGCTCAGATCAAAGGCGGTGACGTTGTTCTGAAAGGCGAAAACCAGCTCTTCGGCGCGCGCCAGGGTGCGGTTGACGATGCGCACCTCCGGGCAGCCGCGATCCAGCAGGGCCGCCACCACGGCGCGCGCCGCACCGCCCGCGCCCAGCACCACCACCGGGGCCGAGGCCAGATCGCAATCGGGGGCCTGTAGCTCAAAAGCACGGATCAGGCCGTGGCCATCGGTGGAATCGGCATGGATATAGCCTTCGTCATCAAAGGTGAGCAGATTGGCCGAACCGGCCTTTTTCGCCGTCTCGCTGACCGTATCGGCCAGGGCCAGGGCCTGCGCCTTGAAAGGGGCGGTGATGTTCAGGCCCTTGATGCCATTGGAACGGCACGACAGGATCAGCCGGTCAAAACCGTGCTCGTCCTTCGGGCCAAACGGTGCATAGACGCCGTTCAGCCCCATCTGGCGCAGCCAGGCCGTATGCAGGAACGGGCTTAAGGAATGATGGACGGGCTGGCCGACGATACCGGCCACCAGAGCCGCACCCGTCGGCAGGGTTTCGATCAGCGTGCTCATGCCGGAATAACCTTCAAATGACGAAGCTGGGCCAGCAGCGGCAGCAGCGGCAGGCCAAGAACGGTGAAATAATCGCCGCGAATGGCGTCGAACAGATGAATACCCATATCTTCGAGCTGATAACAGCCGACGCTCGATAAGATTTTGTCACCGGTCTGGTCGAGATAGTGGTCGATAAAGGCGTCGCTCAGTGTGCGCACGGTCATTTCGGCGGTTTCGACATGCGACCAGATCAACTGGCCGTTTTCGGCCAGTGCCAGACCGGCATGGAGATAATGGCTCTGGCCGCTCATGCGCTTGAGCAGCGCGCGCGCCTCATCAAGCGAGGCCGATTTGCTGATCAGGTCGTTGTCAAGCTGCAAGACCTGATCGCCGCCCAGAACCAGACCGGAGGTGCGCAAGGACACATGCAGGGCCTTGGCGCGCGCCAGTTCGAGCGCGATGGCTTTCGGGCTCAAGCCGCGCACCAGGGCATCGTCCTTGATCTGCTCTTCATCGAGATCAGCAGGAATCTTAGCAAAGCTGAGGCCCGAACCGCTCAACAGAGCAGCGCGCGAGGCCGAGGCGGAGGCGAGGGTCAGGTGATGGGTCATGCAGTCTTATATGTGATGGACAGGGATAATGGCTATATGCCGCACACCTATATACCACCAAGCCTGCCGGTACGTTTTTCATTGAGCAGGCTGATAATGGTGGCCGAGGTTTCCTCGATCGAGCGCCGCGTCACATCGATCACCGGCCAGCCCTTGCGCTCAAACAGCCGGCGCGCGCGGATAATTTCTTCGCGCACCGCTTCCTGATCGGTATAGGAGGAGGGCTTGTCGTCATTAAGCGTTAGCAGGCGGTTCTTGCGGATCTGGATCAGCCGTTCCGGCGAGGCGATCAGGCCGACGATCAACGGCACATCCTGCTGATCGAGTTCTTCGGGCGGTTCATGGCCGGGGACGAGCGGAATATTGGCCGCCTTGATGCCGCGATGCGCCAGATAGATACAGGTCGGTGTCTTTGAGGTGCGCGACACCCCGACCAGCACCACATCGGCCTGACGCACCTTGTCGGCCATCGCGCCGTCATCATGGGCGATGGCATAGTTGAGCGCCTCAATGCGCTCGAAATATTCATTGTCGAGATTATGCTGCGCGCCCACCCGCTTGGAGACAGCCGCGCCCAGATGACGCGAAAAGGCCACCACCAGCGAATCGAGTACGCCAATCGCCGGAATATCGAGTTCGCGGCAGCGTGTTTCCAGCATGGTGCGCAGTTCGACATCGACCATGGTGTGCAACACAATGCCGGGAAAGCTCTCGATTTCCTGCAAACTGCGCTCTAGCTGCTTTTCCGAACGGATCAGCACATAGATATGCTCAATCGGCAGGATACCCTCAAAACGCGCCGCCGCCGCCTTGGCCAGGGCATTCAGGGTTTCGCCGGTCGAATCGGAGACAAGGTGGACGTGGAAATAGGTGCCGATTTTCGAAAGCGATGACTTGGGCGGCAGGGCGACCATGGGCTGAACCTTTCAGATATATGCAGGTTCATAACCAATTTTCGCGCGTCACGCCCGCGCAAAAATAAGGTCCGCCTGAAAATGCAAAAAATATGTGCGTTGTTTTGGGGACAGTTGCGGGTGCTGTTTGGGAAAACCTGGGGCGAAAAAGCCAAAAGCCGGTTCGCCGGTGGATAGGGGTGGATAAGGCGGCATTTTGTCCCGGTCTTCGGCAAAAAGTTAAAAATGTAT
This sequence comes from Asticcacaulis sp. EMRT-3, assembly GCF_030027245.1. Classification (NCBI taxonomy): domain Bacteria; kingdom Pseudomonadati; phylum Pseudomonadota; class Alphaproteobacteria; order Caulobacterales; family Caulobacteraceae; genus Asticcacaulis; species Asticcacaulis carbonis. The sequence continues at coordinate 2,279,491 of NZ_JASERT010000001.1, read as the reverse complement.
AAAGACGATCGGTGACCATGTGCGTAAGTTAATCTTTCATTAACCCTGCACAGGCTCTGCTGGAGGTGCGTTAAGGAATTCTTAAGCAATCCTAATATTTGGTTAATTATCCACGCTCTCCCCAGGCTGTGAAAAGGCGCTTGTCCTGTCCGCTGCCGCTTGTGAAAAAGCCGTGAATCGCGCCAAATCTGCGCCGGTTTTCCGACTTGTCCGGCCCTCTATAACCACTTCAAACCCTTTTCTTTTCTTTTAGTATAGGTCATGAAGGAAGGCGCTTTTCATACGAGTTGACTTTATGACCCTTCCTCTGGCATCGATTGTTGCGGCCCCTCTGTTAAACGCGCTTTCGGGCCAGACCCTGACAACGCCGCCGGTCTGGTTCATGCGACAGGCCGGGCGCTACCTGCCGGAATACCGTGAGTTACGTGCCTCCACCTCGGGCTTTGTTGATTTCTGTCTCAATCCCGAAAAGGCGGCTGAGGCCACCTTGCAGCCGATACGGCGTTTCGGTTTCGACGCCGCCATTCTCTTTTCGGACATCCTGATGATCCCGCTGGCGCTCGGTCAGGATCTGACCTTTGCGGCGGGTGAAGGGCCGATCCTCGGTGACCTGCCATCGTTAGAGGCTATGCGTGACAAGGCCGGGCAGGCGGGCGAGGCTTTGAAAAATGTTGGTGAAACGGTTGCGCGCGTGGCGGCGCAGCTTGATCGGGCCCGCACCACGCTGATCGGCTTTTGCGGCGGGCCGTGGACGGTGATGACCTATATGCTCAATGGCAAGAAGGCGCATGACCGCAGCCTGATCCGCGCCTTCGTTTATGAGCAGCCGGAGCTTGTGGCATCGCTGATCGACATCGTCATCGAGGCCTCGGCCCAGTATCTGAAGATGCAGGCTGATCACGGGGCGCAGGTGCTGAAAATCTTCGAGAGCTGGGCGGAGGGCTTTCCCGATCCTCTGTTCGATCAACTGATCATTCAGCCGCATATCCGACTGATCCGGCGCGTGCGCGAACTGGGTGTGACCTTGCCGATCATCGGCTTTCCGCGTGGCGCTGAGGCGCGCTGCCACGACTATATCGACGCGGTTGAGGTGCAGGCTCTGGGGCTCGGCACGGCCACGCCGCTGAAGCTGGGTGTGGAACTGCAAAAGAAGGTGACGATCCAGGGCGCGCTCGATCCGGTGGCCTTACGTTCCGGCGGCAAAGCTCTGGATGACCAGATCGAACGTATAAGGCAAGCCTGGGGGCAGGGGCCGTTTATTTTCAATCTCGGCCACGGCATTTTTCCCGATACGCCGATAGCCCATGTCGAGCAGGCCTTGCAAAGGATCAGAGCCTGATATGGATCGTAAGATAAGCACAACGGCACCGAAGCGGACAGCGGTTTTGCTGTTCAATCTGGGTGGGCCGCACAAGCCTGAGGATGTAAGGGGCTTTCTCTATAATCTGTTCGCCGACCGTTATATTATCAACCTGCCTTTTGGTTTGCGCCAGGGCGTGGCGGCGCTGATTTCGAGCCGCCGTGCCCCGATGGCGCGGGCCAATTATGCCCTGATGGGGGGCGGGTCGCCGATCCTGAAGGAAACCGAGGCGCAGAGGCAGGCGCTGGAAACCTATATTAGCAAAAACACCCAAGGCATGGAGACGCGCGTCTTTACCGGTATGCGCTACTGGCATCCGTTCATCGCCGAGACGGTGCGTGAGATCGAGGCCTATCGGTCCGACCAGATTGTGGTGCTGCCCCTCTATCCGCAGTTTTCCTCAACCACCACGCTTTCGGGTTTCGAGGCCTTCAAGAAGGCCTATCGCGGCAAGGCGAAGGTGCATTATGTCTGCTGCTATGCCGGTAATGGCCATTTCATCAAGGCCCATGCCGATGCGGTGGCGGCGGTATTGAAGCGCCTGAGCGCGCCGGAAAACTACCGCATCCTGTTTTCGGCGCATGGCTTGCCGGAGACTATCGTCAAGCGCGGTGATCCTTACTCTGAACAGGTTGAGGCGTCGGTGGCCCGCATCATGGCCATGCTGAATACCGATGTCGAACACACCATCTGTTATCAGAGCCGGGTGGGGCCGTTAAAATGGATCGGCCCTTCGACGGACGATACGATCCGTCAGGCGGGCAGGGATGGCAAGTCGGTGATTGTGGTGCCGGTGGCCTTTGTGTCGGAGCATATCGAAACCCTGGTCGAACTGGATATTGAATATGGGCATCTGGCGCGTGAGGCGGGGGTGGCGGACTATATCCGCGTGCCGGCGCTGGGCGTGAATGGCGACTATATCAAGGCGCTGAATGACGAAGTGCTGAAGGCGATCGGCACCGAGGCGGCGATTATCGGCGATCATGACTGCGCCGCCTGTCACAGATTTTGTCCGAAACGGAGATAGTTATGGGTTCGGTGAACTGGTATGATCTGGCGCGCGGCCTGCATATATTGGCGGTGATCGCGTGGATGGCGGGGCTGCTCTATCTGCCGCGCCTGTTCATCTACCACATCCAGAACCGTGACAAGCCGCAGGTGACCGAGGTTTTCCGGGTGATGGAACGCAAGCTTTTGCGGCTGATCATGAACCCGTCGATGATCGCGGCGTGGATTTTTGGCCTGAGCCTGATCTGGCTGCGCTTTCATAATCACTGGGTCGGGTTGCTGGGGACGTGGATTATCGTCAAGCTGCTGGGGGTTGTGGCGATGACCGGCTATCACCATTTCCTCAGTGTGCGCTTCAAAAAGCTCGACCGCGGCGAAGACATTGGCACGGAGAAGTTCTGGCGGATGATCAATGAGGTGCCGTTCGTGCTGGCCATCATCATGGTGTTGTCGGTAACGCTGGAATATGGGGCGCGTTGAAGGATCGTCGGGGTTTGGGGCCTGTGGCCCCAAGCCTTCCTCTGTCTTTTCTTTGGCCTTGCCCGTTGGGCAAAGGCCCAAGAAAAGATAAAGACAGATGTGGGGTCACGGACCCCACGCCCCGAAAATTCATTTGACGCCTGCCGCCAATCCTGTACAGATCACCCTGATTTTGCGCAGGCGACCCCACCCCCTGCCGCGCAAGACCCAATTCACGGCGCCATGTTCTGTGGAAGAGCCGCATCCTTTAAAAAACCATAGCCTTTTCAAGACCTTATATTGAAAGGCACATGAACACCACCGCAACCGGCAGGCTGACAAGCCCGCCAAGACCTGCGCCTGTTCGTCCTTTACAGAAAGACCCGTCATGAGCGACGAAACCGACAACGACCTGCCCGACACCCCCGCTGAGACGCTTGGTGAGACTCTGGGTGAATCACTGGATAACGACCTCGACAGCGACGAAGGCGAAGGCGACGACGATTCCGAAGACGGCGTAGGCCCCTTAAGCGGCCAGAAAATGTCGCTGCAAACCCTGAAAGACAAGACCCCGACCGAGCTTGTCACCTTCGCCGAAGGCATGGGCATCGAGAACGCCTCTAACCTGCGCAAGCAAGACCTGTTGTTCGCCGTGCTGAAGGCGCTGGCGGATGACGGCTCCGAAATCACCGGCTCCGGCGTGGTCGAAGTGTTGCAGGACGGCTTCGGCTTCCTGCGCTCGCCCGAAGCCAATTATCTGCCCGGCCCCGACGACATCTATCTCAGCCCGCAGCAGATTCGCCGCCACGGCCTGCGCACCGGCGATACCGTAGAAGGCCTGATCCGCTCACCGCGCGAAGGCGAACGCTATTTCGCGCTCACCAAGGTGCAGACGATCAATTTCGAAGACCCCGAAAACATCCGCCACAAGGTGCATTTCGACAATCTGACCCCGCTCTATCCCGATGAGCGCCTGTGGATGGAGATCGAAGACCCGACCCTGAAAGACCGCTCCGGCCGCATCATCGACATCGTGGCCCCCCTCGGCAAGGGCCAGCGCTGCCTGATCGTGGCCCCGCCGCGCGTCGGCAAAACGGTCATGCTGCAAAACATCGCCAAGTCGGTGGCCGCCAATCATCCCGATTGCTATCTGATCGTGCTTTTGATCGACGAACGCCCGGAAGAAGTGACCGACATGCAGCGCACCGTGCGCGGCGAGGTCATCTCGTCCACCTTCGATGAACCGGCGACGCGCCACGTTCAGGTGGCCGAAATGGTCATCGAAAAGGCCAAGCGCCTGGTCGAACACAAGCGCGATGTCGTCATCCTGCTCGATTCGATCACCCGTCTGGGCCGCGCCTACAACACCGTGGTGCCGTCCTCCGGCAAGGTGCTGACCGGTGGTGTTGACGCCAACGCCCTGCAACGCCCGAAGCGCTTCTTCGGTGCGGCGCGTAACATCGAAGAAGGCGGCTCGCTGACCATCATCGCCACCGCCCTGATCGATACCGGTTCGCGCATGGACGAAGTGATCTTCGAAGAATTCAAGGGCACGGGTAACTCCGAAATCGTGCTCGACCGCAAGGTGGCCGACAAGCGCGTCTTCCCGGCGATGGATGTGCTGAAATCCGGCACGCGCAAGGAAGAATTGCTGACCGACAAGTCGAACCTGCAAAAAACCTATGTGCTGCGCCGCATCCTCAACCCGATGGGGGCACAGGACGCGATTGAGTTCCTCAGCGATAAATTGCGCCAGACCAAGAACAATGGCGAATTCTTCCAGAGCATGAATACATAAGGCCTTTGGCCTTATGTATTTTAGCTAAAGAAGAGTGCCTCGCAAAGGCTCGGACGCGCAGTCGCGCTTGCCGATTTGCTACGCAAATCGGAAACTTATATATACCCAGACCTTACAGGGACGGGGGAGAAGACTTGCCAACCCGATATGACAGGCTCATATCGGGTTGTCTGTTTCAATCAGGGCGATTCGTCCGCATCGGGAGCATCCCACATGAAGGTCACGGTCAATGTCGAATGTACGCCGCAAGAGGCGCGCACCTTCTTAGGCTTGCCGGATGTTGAACCGCTCAACGACTATATGATGGAGCAGATGAAGGCGCGCATGGCGCAGAATATGCAATCCATGCAACCGGATGAGATGCTCAAAAACTGGTCAAGCCTCGGTGTCACGGCGCAGGACCAGTTTTTCAAACTGATGCAATCGGCGGCCACGGCCAGCATGAACAGCTTCGGCAATAAGGCCGATAAATAAGCGCCGTGTTTCACGTGAAACAGACGATTTTTGCCCTGGCCAGCGCGCAGGGCCGCGCTGGGGTGGCGGTGGTGCGTCTGTCCGGGCCGCGCGCGCTTGAGGCCGTCGGCCACCTGACGGACAAGGTTTTGCAGCCGCGTCACGCCAGCTATACGCCGCTCATCTATCAGGGTGAGTTGATTGATCAGGCCGTGGTGCTATGGTTCAAAGCGCCGCACAGCTTTACCGGCGAAGAGTGCGTTGAGCTGCATGTGCATGGCGCACGGGCCATTCTCGATCGGCTTTACGCCATCCTGACCGAACTGGGTCTGAAGCTGGCCGGGCCAGGTGAGTTTTCACGGCGAGCGCTGGAAAATGGCAAGCTCGACCTGACTCAGGCTGAGGCGATTGCCGATCTGGTCGATGCCGAAACGGAAGCCCAGCGCAGACAGGCCCTGACCCAGCTTGGCGGCGGGCTGAAAGCGCAATATGAACAGTGGCGCGCCGAACTGCTCGATCTGCTGGCGCGCCTCGAAGTCTATATCGACTTCCCGGATGAAGACCTGCCCGACGAACTGGCCGAGGCCATTCGCGCACGCATCGACGGTCTGGCGCTGCGGCTGGGCGCTGCGGTAAGCGATGCGCAGCGCGGACGGCAGATCCGCGAAGGCTACCGCATCGTTATCCTTGGCGAACCCAATGCCGGTAAATCGAGCCTGTTCAATGCGCTGCTGAAGGCCGAGGCTGCCATTGTCACGCCGATTGCCGGTACGACACGCGACATCATCGAGGCGCAACTCCGCGTCGGGCCCTATTCCGTGCTGCTCTACGACACGGCGGGTTTGCGCGAAACCGCCGAACCGGTCGAGGCCGAGGGGATCAGGCGGGCACGCGCCAAGGCCGACGAGGCCGACTTACGCATCTGGGTGATCGACGCCACCAACCCCGCCCTGCCGGACGACTGGCGACACGAAGATTTGATGGTGTTTAACAAGCTCGATGAGGCCGGTGAGGGCGAGCGCGCCGCCATCGCAGGTTTACGTGTTTCACGTGAAACATCGCTGTTCGCCGTCAGTGTGGCGCTCGGGCAGGGGCTGGAAGACTGCGTGGCGGCCATTGAAGAGCGGGTCGGGTCAGCACTGGCCAACCAGACCTTCCCGGCGGCGACGCGGCAGCGCCATATCGACCGGCTGAACGAGGCACGCGATCAATTGCAACAGGCGGCGCGTGCGCTGTCTGCCGCACCCGAACTGTCGGCGGAAAATGTCCGTTCGGCGCTGGCCAGCTTCGACGCCCTGTTTGGCCGCTATGATGTCGAAGGCGTGCTCGACATCATTTTTTCGACCTTCTGTATCGGCAAATAGCATCATTTGACGGCCATTGCGATTCGACCGGACGCGCCCGATCTGCTATAGGCCGTGGCTTCCTGTCGGGTATGGTGCGTAAGAATGACGAAGCTTTGGGATGTGATTGTGGTCGGTGGCGGCCATGCCGGTTGCGAGGCGGCGGCGGCCTCGGCGCGCATGGGTGCGGACACGCTTTTGTTGACCCATAAATTCGCAACGCTTGGCGAAATGTCGTGCAATCCGGCGATTGGCGGCCTTGGCAAGGGCCATCTGGTGCGCGAAATCGATGCGCTGGACGGGCTGATGGGCCGCATGGCCGACAAGGCCGGGATGCAGTTCAAGGTGCTGAACCGCTCCAAGGGGCCCGCCGTGCGCGGCCCACGCGCTCAGATCGACCGCAAGCTCTATCGTGAGGCCATGCAGGCCGAACTGGCGCAAACGCCGAACCTGACCATTATCGAAGCCGCCGTCGAAGACCTGATCGTTGATCATGACGTGGTGACGGGTGTGATCGACGGTGCGGGCCTCCGCTATCAGGCGAAGGCCGTGGTTCTGACCACGGGCACCTTCCTGCGCGGCATGATCCATATCGGCGATCAGCGCACACCCGCCGGTCGCTGGGGTGATGCGCCATCCAATGGGCTGGGACAGCGGCTTTATGATCTCAAACTCGATATGGGGCGGCTGAAAACCGGTACGCCGGCACGGCTTGATGGCCGCACTATCCACTGGGACCGGCTCGAAAAGCAATTGGGCGATGAGCTTATCCAGCCGTTTTCGACCATGACGGCGGCGATTGACCGTCCGCAGATCGCCTGCGGCATCACCTATACCAATGAAAAAACCCACGCCATCATCGCCGAACGCCTTCAGGAATCGGCGGTCTATGGCGGGCATGTCTCGGGCCGCGGGCCGCGCTATTGCCCGTCCATCGAGGACAAGGTGGTGCGTTTTGCCGACAAGACCTCGCACCAGATTTTCCTTGAACCCGAAGGCTATGACGACGACACCGTCTATCCGAATGGCATTTCGACCAGCGTTTCCGAGGCGACGCAGGATGCTTTCCTGCGCACCATTGCGGGGCTGGAAGACGTGGTGGTGCGACGCTACGCCTATGCGATTGAATATGACTATGTCGATCCGCGCGAACTGAATCCGACGCTGGAACTGAAGCGCCTGTCGGGCCTGTTTCTGGCGGGTCAGATCAATGGCACGACCGGCTATGAGGAGGCGGGGGCGCAAGGCCTGATGGCCGGCATCAATGCGGCGGCGCGGGCAGGGGGTGCGCAGCCGGTGCTTCTGGGCCGCGATGAGGCCTATATCGGCGTGATGATCGACGATCTGGTGACGCGCGGCGTGACCGAACCTTACCGCATGTTCACCTCGCGCGCCGAATTTCGCCTCAGTTTGCGCGCCGATAATGCTGATCAGCGCCTGACCGATCGCGGTATGGCGATGGGCGTGGTGGGGGCGGTGCGTCAGGCGGCATGGGTGGCGAAACGTGAGGCTCTGGCCGCTATCCGGGCGCGGGCGGCGGAGCTGAACGCCACGCCGAAAGAGGCGCTGGCGCAGGGTATTTTAGTCAATGGTGATGGCCAGAGACGCAATCTGATGCAACTCATGGCCTATGATAGCTGCACGCGCCAAAGGCTGGAAGCCCTGTGGCCGGAAGTGGCTGAGTGGGATGCGGCCCTGTTCGAGCAGATCGAAATCGACGCCCTCTATGCCGGTTATATGGCGCGGCAAAAGGCCGAGATCGACAATTTCCGCAAGGATGAAAACCTGACCCTGCCGGATGATCTCGATTATCTGGCGATTGCGGGCCTGTCGAATGAGGCGCGCGAAAAGCTGAACCGCATTCGCCCGCAAACCCTGGGGCAGGCGGGGCGCATCGAAGGCATGACGCAGGGCGCGCTCTCAACCCTGCTGCTTTACGTCCGCAATCAGGGCAAGCGTTCGGCATGAACGCAGCGATGGGGATGACGCCGACCGAGATGGCGGCGCGGCTGGTGTTTCACGTGAAACAGGCGGCTATCGAGGATTTGCAAACCTTTTATGAGATTCTGGCCGAGCAAAATGAAGTGATGAATCTGGTCGGGCCCGCCACCTTGCCCGATTACTGGTCGCGCCATGTGCTCGATTCAGCGCAGTTGCTCGACCGCCGCCCTGATGCGCGCCGCTGGGCCGATCTGGGGGCGGGGGCGGGCTTTCCCGGTCTGGTGCTGGCCATCCTCCTCAAGCATTCGCAGGGGCCGGAACCGTGCGTCTGGCTGGTCGAATCCCTGATCAAGCGCTGCCGCTTTCTGCAAATGGTGGTGGATCGGCTTGAGCTTCCGGCCAAGGTGGTTAATGAACGCGCCGAAAAAATTAACCTCAAGGTCGATGTGGTGACGGCGCGTGCCGTGGCCCCGATGACGAAGCTACTCGGCTTTGCTGAAACCCTTATCGGCAATGGTGCCGATGCGTGGTTTTTAAAAGGGGAAAACGTCGAAAGTGAACTGGCGGAAGCTGGTAAAAGCTGGCACTTTGACGTAGAGATTTATGACTCCTTAAGCGACCCGCGTGGTCGCCTGATCCATATCGAGAGGCTGCGCCGTGCCCGATAATCTGCCGTCAGAAACGCCGTCTAAAGATATTTTGCTCAATGCAGACCGTAAAATCCGCGTTCTGGCCGTCGCCAACCAAAAAGGCGGCGTCGGCAAGACGACAACGGCGATCAATCTCGGCACCGCCCTGGCGGCTATCGGCCAGCGCGTCCTGCTGGTCGATCTTGATCCGCAGGGCAATGCCTCAACGGGCTTAGGCGTACCGCGCTCGCAACGCGCCAGTTCGCTCTATGATGTGATCGTCGATCAAAGACCGATTGGTGATACGGCTGTTAAAACATCGGTGCCGGGCCTGTGGCTGCTGCCGTCCGATCCTGATCTGTCCGGCGTGGAAATCGAACTGGGTCAGGCGGAGCGCCGCTCCTACCGGCTGCGCGATGCGCTGGATGGCCTCGATCAGGCCGCTCCGCCCTATGACTATATATTGATCGATTGCCCGCCTTCGCTCAATCTTCTGACCGTCAATGCCATGAGCGCCGCCGATGCCGTGCTGGTGCCGCTGCAATGTGAGTTCTTCGCGCTGGAAGGCTTAAGCCAGTTGATGCGCACCATTGATCTGGTGCGCGGCAGTCTCAATCCTAAACTGGGCCTGCAAGGTATTGTGCTGACCATGTTCGACCGGCGCAACGCCCTGTCCGGTCATGTCGAGCGCGACGTGCGTTCGCACTTCGGTGAGCTGGTTTATGACACGGTCATACCGCGCAATGTGCGGGTGTCCGAAGCGCCGTCCTTCGGCAAACCGGCCCTGATCTATGATATGAAATGTTCGGGCAGTCAGGCCTATATCAAGCTGGCCAAGGAGCTGGTGGCGCGTGAACGCTCACGCAAGGCCCAGGCAGCTTAAATTGGCGGCCTAATCAGGCGAGGGCCTGACAGGAAAGGTAAATATGTCGGAAAAACAAAGAGGTCTGGGTCGCGGCCTGTCGGCCCTTCTGGGCGATCAGGGCGCGGCGGCGGTGACGGCGGAAGCGCCCGCCTCGACGCGCGAAACGGGGCGCGACACGGGCAAGGGGCTGGAACAGCCGATTGAATTGCTGGTGCGCAACCCCGATCAGCCGCGCCGGGTGTTCAATGAGGCGGACATCGAGGAACTGGCGTCGTCGATCCGCGAGAAGGGGGTATTGCAGCCGATCCTCGTCCGGTCGGCCCCCGGTCAGGCCGGGTCATTCCAGATCATCGCCGGTGAACGCCGCTGGCGCGCCGCCCAGCGCGCCGGTCTGCATACGGTGCCGGTCATCATCCGCGAACTCGACGATCTTGAAGTGCTGGAAATCGGCATTATCGAAAACGTGCAGCGCGCCGATCTCAACCCGATTGAAGAGTCGCGCGCCTATAAGGTGCTGATGGATCGCTTCGGCCGTACCCAGGATGCGCTGGCGCAGGTGGTCGGCAAGAGCCGCAGCCATATCGCCAATGTGCTGCGCCTGCTCAATCTGCCGGAAGCGGTGCAGGATCATGTCCTTCAGGGCCGCCTGTCGGCGGGCCATGCCCGCGCCCTGGTGACGGCGGCTGACCCGGAAGGGCTGGCGAAGATTATCATCGACAAGGGCCTGTCGGTGCGTCAGACCGAGGCTCTGGTGCGCGATGGCGACGCGCCGGAAACGAAATCGGCGAAGCGACCAGCGCCGTCCTCCGGCGATGCCGACACCTTGTCGCTCGAACAGGATTTGCAGGAGGCGCTGGGCCTCAAGGTTAAGCTGGATGACCGTGGCGGCAAGGGGGAGCTGCGCCTGACCTATGCCAGCCTCGAACAGCTCGATGACTTGTGCCGTAAGCTAATGAAATAATTATATATTTTCGCATAACAGCGTCTCAGGCGAATTTGACCGCAGTCCTTGTGCACAGGGACGATTAAATTCACGACAGAGGCCGTGGCGCGAACAAAAAAAATGCCGCCCTGATGTCGTCAGGTCGGCATTTTTCATGGGCGGATGTCTCATACCAATCTGGCCGACTGGCCGTCCGAGCTTATGCGAGGAGCCCATTCTTCTTAAAAGAAATGGCGGCGTTTGAGCTGCAAATAATACTGATACCAACTTGCACCCAAACAGGTTCTGGGCTGCGCAAGTTGGTATCAGTCGGCGATCTTGACCTGCCGGCTGATGTCGAGCGGCGCGCTTTGATTCGCGCTGCCGCTTTCCGGCTGGCCGGAACCGACGCTGATCATATAGTGACCGGGGGTGAGCTGGCGGATGCCGTCGCGCGTGACGAAGCTCAGGTCGCGCGGCGACAGGGTGAAAGTGACCTGTTGATGCTCGCCGGGTTTGAGCGAGACGCGCGTGAAGCCGCGCAGGGCCAGACGCGGCGCGCCATCGAAGGCGGGCGGCGTCAGGTACAGTTCGGCGACATCTCCGCCTTCGCGCGTGCCGGTATTGCTGACATCGGCGGTAACAGTGACGCCGTTTTCAACCGCGCCATTTACCGGCGTCACTGTCAGCGGGCCATAGGCGAAGCTGGTATAGCTCAGGCCATAGCCGAACGGATAGACGGGCGTGCCGGTGAAATAGCGATAGGTGCGGCCCTTCATGCTGTAATCATCGAACGGCGGCAGATCCTTGACGCTTTCATAGAAGGTGAGCGGCAAACGCCCGCCCGGATCGGCGGCACCCGCCAGCACCTTGCCGACGGCCAGCCCGCCCGATTCGCCCGGATACCAGGCCTCGACAATGGCTGAGGCATTCTGTTTGGCCCAGGCCAGATTGATGGCGCTGCCATTCATCAGCACCACCACCAAAGGCTTGCCCAGCGCCTTGGCCTTTTGCAGCAGTTCAATCTGATCGGCAGGCAGGTCGATCGAGGTGCGGTCGCCGCCATCAAAGCCGGTCACGTGCAGCTTGCTCTCCTCGCCCTCCAGATCGGAGGTCAGGCCGACCACGGCCACCACCACATCAGCGGTCTTCGCGGCGGCCTGCATCTCGGCGTCCGGGTGGGCCGAGACGCGCTGCCAGACAATCGACGCGCCGAACGACTTGTCCGAGGCCATCTCGAAATGCAGCGGACAGTGCTGGCCTTTTTTCAGGCTCACCTCAACCAGATTGATCGGATCGCCCCAGTTGGAATAGGTGGTAACATTGATGACGGGCTTACCGTCCACCTGCATCGTACCGATCACGCCCGAAACGCCGATGCGATAGGTGCCCGTTTCCGGCGCGACCAGATCACCCGTCCAGACGATCTTATTGTGTTCGCTGACGCCCTTGAGCTGATCGGCGGATGAGGCCAGACCGGCTTCGCTATGGATGGCGGCGGGCTTGTCCTCATAGCCGGTGGCCTTGCCGTCGGCGCCAATACCGCTGGCATTATAATAGTCGGCTTGCAGACCGGGCTTGCCATAGGGGCCAATAAAGGCCGAGGCCGGGATCGGATTGCCGTCGGTAATCGAAGGCGCGGCGGGCGCGTAAGCGATTTTGGCGTCCGGCATGGCCTGACGTAAGCCCGCCAGCACTGAGATCGGCGGCGCGCTCTGCGGTGAGGAATAGTTGCCGCGCAGCACGCGGGTGGCATCGGCCAGAGGCCCGACCAAGGCGATCTTCACATCGGGTTTGAAGGGCAGGGTGCCGTCATTTTTGAGCAGGACAAGGCTCTCGATAGCGGCCTTCAGCGCCAGGGCCTGATGTTCGGGCGTATTGATGGCGCTGACCGGCACGGGCGCATCGGTGCGGATGCCCGGCAGATCGCCATTGCGCAGGCGCGCCGAGAACAACCGCACCAGCGCGCGGTCGATGTCGTTCATGCCGATCAGGCCGCGCTCATAGGCTTCTTTATAACGTTTGCCGAGGCCCGGCGTGTCGGACAGGGTCTGGGTATTGCATTCATTATCGACGCCCGCCTTGAGCGCCACGGCCACGGCTTCCGCCGGATCGGCGGCATATTTGTGGTGCTCGGATATGTCGGTCACGGCGTCGCAATCGGAGACGACATAGCCTTTGAAGCCCCAGTCGCCGCGCAGGTGATCTTTCAGCAGCAGGTCATTGGCGCAAGCCGGCTGGCCGTCAATGCTGTTATAGGCGCACATGATCGAACCGGCCTTGCCCTCGACGATGGCGGCGCGGAAGGCGGGCAGATAGGTGTCTTCGATGTCGTGGGTCGAGACGAAGACATCCGCAATATGGCGCGTCGGCTCAGGGCCGGAATGGACGGCGAAATGCTTGGGCGTGGAGATGACATAGGGCAGGTCGGGGTTGGGCCCCTGCATCCCCTTAACAAAGGCCACGCCCATGCGCGCCGTCAGATAAGGGTCTTCGCCATAGGTTTCCTGACCGCGGCCCCAGCGCGGATCGCGGAAAATATTGATATTGGGCGACCAGGTATCGAGCCCCGTGCCGATATGGCCGAGCTTGCCGGTCTGGCGGCCCAGTGTATGCAGGGCGCGCACCTCCGTTGAGATGGCCCCCGCCACATCGCCGACCAGCGGCGCATCGAAGGTGGCGGCCAGACCGATCGGTTCGGGGAAGTTGGTGGTCGGCACCGCGCCCAGTGCGCCGTGCAAGGATTCAGTCCACCAGTTATAGGCCGGGATATGGAGGCGCGGAATGGCGGGGGCGACATTGACGAGCTGACCGATCTTCTCATCGAGCGTCATCTGCGCCACAATCGCCTCGGCCTTGCTATTGGCTTCATCGCGTACCGATGATCCGGTCGTCGCGTCCTGCGCCATAGCGGGTGAAAGCGGCAATGACGCCAGGCAGAAGGCGATGGCCAAGGTGGAAGTACCCAATCGTAACATCTGATTTTTCCCTGATTTATATTTATAAGGCCGCATCGTGCAGATGATAGCGCTACCACCATTTTTAGCGCATAAGTCCTACAAATGAAAGTTAATTTTACAAGCGACACTTTTCCGTTCCGCCCGGAGGGTCAGGGACAGACGTAAGGATTTTCTGGATTCAGATGGGATTGAAACCGGTGCAGATCATGGTTTGCCGTGTGATTGTCGGGAAATTCGCGCCTGAATATGGCTTACCGTCCAGCGCCCATCCTCTGCGTGCCGCTTTCGATTCAATCTATTTTACTTGAAAAACGGAGAAACTCAGAGTTTAGTCTGACAAATGGGGTCTATTGCGAAAGCGCGACGCATTTTCGGGAGGCGCTCCGCGGTATGCTGATACATAAGCTTAAAGAACGCCGGTAAGGCGCGACAGGGACGATTTATGAACCGTGCATGTGCAATTCGGCCATTATGGCTGGCAGGCGGACAAGGCAGCTATGTCATGATAGCGCTATCAAAAACGTTACGGCACAACCATCACATAAAAAGACGCCGTCATCTATCCATACAGGGAGACTATAATTCATGAAAAAGGGTTTATTATACAGGCTGACCAGTGGGCTGGCCGTCATGGCGTGCCTGAGCCCGCTCGGTCTGGCTCCGCTGGCCGCCCAGGCGCAAAGCCCGGCGACCTCGCCTTCGATCCCGCTCTTTCCGATCACGGTCGGCATCGACGCCAGCCAGACAGAGCGCGCCATCAGCCCCTATGAGTACGGCATGTTCGTCGAGCCGATTGGCCGCGCCGTGGATCGCACGCTTTGGGCCGAAATGCTCGACGACCGCAAATTCTACTTCCCCATCGTGCCGAAAGGCCAGGATGCGCCGCCCGCCCGCCCTTCACGCACCGGCCCCGACAAGCACTGGCGGCCCGTTGGCCCCGCTGATGCCGTGGTGATGGACACGAAAGATGCTTACGTCGGCGATCAGAGCCCGCGCATCAGCCTGGCGGGCAGCGATCCGCGCGGCATTTCGCAATCGGGTTTGAGCGTGGTGGCGGACAAGGCCTATACGGGCCGCATCGTGGTGGCCATACCTTCGGGCGCGCAAGGTCAGGTCAGCCTCGTCTGGGGCGACGGGCCGAACGACCGGCAGAGCGTGAAGCTGCCCGCCACGGGCGGCGCGTGGAAGACGGTCAGTTTCAGCTTCAAGCCCTCAGCCGCCAGCGACCAGGCCCGGCTGGAGATCACTGCCACGGGCACGGGCACGGGCACGGGCGATCTGCGTATCGGCGCGGTGTCGCTGATGCCCGCCGATAATCTCGATGGCTGGCGCGCCGACGCGGTGGCGCAACTGAAAAGCCTGCATTCGGGCATGTGGCGGCTGCCGGGCGGCAATTATCTGTCCAACTGGGACTGGCACGACGCCATCGGCCCGCAGGACAAGCGCCCGCCGATGTTCGACCACGCCTGGGATGCCATGCAGACCAATGACATCGGCATGGACGAATGGATGGAACTATGCCGCCTGATCGGCACCATGCCCTATGTCACGGTCAATGCGGGTCTGGGCGACGCCAATTCCGCCGCCGAGGAGGTCGAATATCTGAACGGCCCGGCCAGTTCCTACTGGGGCGGCCTGCGCGCCAAAAACGGCCATCCGGCCCCTTATGGCATCACCTATTGGGACATTGGCAACGAGCCTTATGGCGACTGGCAGATCGGCAAGACGACTCTGCAATATTACATCTATAAGCATATCGACTTCGCCAAACGCATGAAGAAGGCCGATCCGTCGATCATCCTGCTGGCTTCCGGGGCCATGCCCGACCAGCGCAAATGGCCGGGGGTGGACAAGGAAAACTCCAATCTGCAAAGCATATTGCCGAAATTCGGCACCGAACTCGACTGGACGGGCGGCCTGCTGGCCAAGGCGTCGGACTATTTCAGCGGCGTCACCGAACACTGGTATGACACGGCCGAAGCACGACCCGATGCGCCGGCCGATGACGAGCTGATCGAATTCGCCCGTCAGCCCTCGAATAATGTGCTGATGAAGGCCGATGAGTGGAACATCTACCGCCAGAAATATCCGGTGATCGACAAGAAGGACATGTTCCTGTCGATCGACGAATATGCCTATTTCCCGTCGCCGCCCGATCTGAAGACATCGCTGGCCTATTCGATGGTGTTGCAGGAAATGCTGCGCCATACCGACGCCATCCGCATGTCGGCCTTCACGATGGGGCCGGCCACGCTCGACCAGACGCCCAGCGCCTCGACGCTGAACACAACCGGTCTGGTGTTCAAGCTGTATGGTGAGCATTTCGGCGCGGGCGTTATTCCCGTCAAGGTAACCGGCGGCACGCCCTGGCCCGACCCGAAATATCCGGTTGGCTTCGATCATCCGCAGGTGGTGGCGGGCAGCCCGACCTGGCCGGTGGATGTGATCGCGGCCTTGAGCCCCGACAAGAAGAAGCTGATTATCGGCACGGTCAACGCCACCTACGAGCCGCGCGATCTGGTGCTGACCCTGGGCAGGCTGAAACTGGCCGCCACCGGCACGGCCTACCGGCTGGCGGGCGCCACGCTCGATGCCGCCAACAAGGTGGGACAAACGCCCGGCGTCACCATCGCCACCAGCCCGGCGGCGCTGAATGATGGCAAACTCAGTGTGCCGGCCACCTCCACCGTCATCTATGAATTTGATATAACCGGCGGGCTTTAAGCCATCGCATCAGGGAAAACGTCATGAAAACATCTTTCCTTCTCAAGGGGCTGCTGGCGGCGACGCTGGCCATCGCCTTACCGGCTCTGCCGGCATGGGCGCAGGTACAGACCGTTGTGCCTGCCGTCGTGCCGGGTGCGGCACCGGTCATTGTGCAGAACATCATCGTCCACTCCAAGGCGCTGGAGGGCAATCTCGAAGGCGAATCGCCCGACCGCAAGGTGATCGTCTATCTGCCGCCCGACTATAACAAGAACCCGAACAAGCACTATCCGGTCGTCTATGCCCTGCACGGCTATTCAATCGACAATGAGATGTGGACGCATGAAATCCACACGCCGCAAACCATCGAAGGGGCCTTCGCCACGGGCACGAAGGGCATGATCATCGTCCTGCCCGACGGGCGCACCCTGCATAATGGCTCAATGTATTCCAACTCACCGACGGTCGGCAATTTCGAGGGCTTCATCGCCCATGATCTGGTCGCCTATATCGACGCCCATTACCGCACCATCCCCAATCGCAACAGCCGCGGTCTGGCCGGGCATTCGATGGGCGGGTACGGCACGACACGCATCGGCATGAAATATCCCGATGTCTTTGGTGCCCTCTATATTATGAGCCCGTGCTGCCTGTCGGCGCGCGCCGCCCCGGACGCCGAGATGGCCAAAAAGCTGGAAGCGATCACGACGAAAGACGAGGCCGTCAAGGCCGACTGGTTCGCGCGCGCCACACTGGCGACGGCGGCGGCCTGGTCGCCCGATCCGAAAAAACCGCCCCTCTATCTTGATCTGCCTACCAGGGATGGCGTGGCGCAGCCCGACATTCTGGCCAAATGGGCGGCCAATGCACCTCTGGCCATGATCGACCAGTATATCTCGAACCTGAGGCAATATAACGCCATCGCGATGGATGTCGGCGATCAGGACGGGCTCAATGTCGATACGAAGAAGCTGCATGAGGTGCTGGACAGCTATGGCATCGCCAACAGTTTCGAACTGTATAGCGGCACCCATACCAGCGCCGTGGCCGACCGCTTCCAGAACCATGTATTACCCTTCTTCAGCCAGCACCTGAAGTTCGACGACGCGCAATAGGCATCAGGCTGCGGGCGGAAAGCCTGCCCGCCGCCCAGCGATTCAGCTAGAGCAACGAGTGTTTAATTTGACTTACAAATTGAATGCGAGATGCGGAAAAACGTAAAATGGAGAGCGGGTTGCATTCCGTTGACCGATTCAATCAGAATGCAAACCGCTCTAGCGAGGCCAGAATGACACCTGAAAAACATGGCAAGCCCTACGGCCCTCAACGCGGACTGACACGCCGCACCCTCACCCGGAGCTTCATGGCCGCGCCACTGGCCCTGTACGCACTGGGCGCTACAGGTGCGCGCGCCCTGCCGATCGGCGATTCGGCTGGTGGGCCGCGCCTCGCACCATTTGGCGGCGGACAGGTTCGTCTGAATAGCGGCCCGTTTCTGGACGCGCAAAAGGCCAACCGCGCCTTCATGCTGCGTCAGGATCCTGAGCGTCTGCTGCACACCTTCCGGCTCAATGCCGGCCTGCCAACAAAGGCGCAACCGCTCGGCGGCTGGGAAGACCCGTCCTGCGAGCTGCGCGGCCACTTCACCGGCCACTATCTGTCGGCCTGCGCGCTGGCCTATGGCCATCGCCGCGATGCCGATCTGAAGACGCGCGGCGACGCCTTGGTGGCCGCCCTGGCCGCCTGCCAGACAGCGCTCAATCAGGGCGGCTATCTCAGCGCTTTTCCGCAAGAACTGTTCGTCCGGCTCGATGCGCGCCAGCCGGTATGGGCACCCTTCTATACCTATCACAAGATTCTGGCCGGGCTGCTCGATATGCACGAACACGCGCAGAACGCTCAGGCGCTTACCGTCGCCACCGGCATGGGCGAATGGGTCGATAACTGGACGAAGGACAAGACGCGCGCCCACATGCAGGACATTATGAACGATGAGTTCGGCGGCATGAACGAGGCGCTCTATAATCTCGCCCGGCTGAGTGGTGACCGGCGCTGGATCGCGGTTGGCGACCGTTTCAGCAAGGATCGGCTGTTCGTGCCTCTGGCAGCGCGCGTCGATGAACTGACCGGCCTGCACGTCAATACCCACATCCCTCAGGTGATCGGCGCGGCGCGGCGTTACGACATCACCGGCGATGCCTATTACAACGGTATTTCCGGCTTCTTCTGGGACACGGTTACCCAGTCGCGCAGCTATGTCACCGGTGGCTCCAGCAATAAGGAACACTGGCTCAAGCCGCCGGGCCAGCTTGCCGCCGAATGGGCCGAAAGCCCCAATCATCAGGAATGCTGCTGTTGCTACAATATGCTCAAACTGACGCGCGCCCTGTTCATGCAGGCACCTCAGGCGCGTTATATGGACTATTATGAGCGCAACCTGCTCAATCACCGCCTTGGCACGATCGATCCGCAGACCGGCAACACCACCTATTTCCTGTCGATGGCGCCGGGTGCCTGGAAGACGCTGTGTACCGACACAGACACCTACTGGTGCTGCACCGGCACGGGCATTGAAGAGTTTTCCAAGCTGGAAGACATGATCTATCTGCACGATCATGACGGCGTCTGGGTCAATCTGTTCATGCCCTCGACGCTCGACTGGCGCGAACAGGGGGTGCGCCTCAGCCAGGTCACGGATTTCCCGCGCGCCGATACCGTTACCCTGACTGTCGAGGCCAGCAATGGCAAGGCCTGGCCGCTGCATATCCGTATTCCGGCCTGGGTGGACGGCCAGGCCGGTTTGCGCCTCAACGGACAGGCGGTGGATGCGGTGGCCGATCCGGGCGGCTATACCCGTCTGTCGCGCGTCTGGCAAAAGGGCGACCACATCGAACTGCGCCTGCCGATGAAGCTGGGTGCCGATGGCTTCGAAGACCGGCCCGCCTTGCAGGCTCTGACCTACGGCCCGGTCGTGCTGGCAGCGCAACTGCCGCGTGGCGACATATCTGCGCAACTAAGCCAGGCTCAGGGGCCGGATGTCGCCAAGCTGCCGATGGCGATCCCCGCCTTCACAAGCGGTCAGCCGCTCGATCAACTGGCGAGGCCCGTGGCGGGCGCGCCGCTCACCTATGTGGCGGCCAGCGATGGCGGAGAGGTGCGTTTCGCGCCCCTGTCGGACTCATGGAACCGTTTCGCCGTCTATCTCAATACGGCCAAGACCTGAAAAAGAAAGCCTGATAAAAAGAGTGCCGGTGTCTGCCACCGGCGCTCTCTTTTGCTTTTATGGCCTCGGCGTGACGCGGATCATCACCACGGCGTGCGAGGGTACATCCGCTGTATAGCCGGTCTGGACGTTCTTTTTGACCGCCTTCGACCACAGATCCTTCACGTCAGCCTTGTTGGTTAAGCCCAGCGCCTTCCAGTCGGCGGTCATGCGGTGCATGGCGGCTGAGCGATTGAGCAGGATGACCGCCGTGTCGCCATTGCTGAGAGGACGCGCCCAGACCTCGAAATCGCCGTCCTTCGAGACGCGATGGCCTTCGCGGCCGAGTGTATCTTGATCGACGGCGATCACGTCCTTGTTGAGCAGGATGGTTTTGGTGGCCTCGCTCATGTTTGACAGATCATTGCCGGCGATCAAAGGCGCGGCCAGCATGGCCCACAGGCTGAAATGGGCGCGGTATTCATTATCGGTCATGCCGCCATTGCCGACTTCGAGCATGTCCGGGTCGTTCCAGTGATTGGGCCCGGCGTATTTTTCAAGGCCGACCTGCTCATCGAGAATATCGAGCACGCCATTATCCCAGCCCTTATGATGGCCACGATAAAAGGCGTCGGTAATATCGCCGGTGGTGCGCCACAGATGGCCATCCGCCGCCGCCCATTCCCAGGGCTTATGCGTGCCCCATTCACAGATGGAAAACACGATGTCGCGGCCTGATTCGCGTAAAGCCGTGGCCATGATGGCGTAATTGGCCCGGGCGTCGTCGCTGCCCGTATAGCACCAGTCATATTTCAGGTAATCGACCCCCCAGGCGGCATATTGCTTCGCATCCTGAAACTCATGGCCGCGCGAACCGGGCCGTCCGCCACAGGTCTTGGTGCCCGCATCGGAATAGATGCCGAACTTCAGGCCCTTGCTGTGAATATAATCGGCCAAAGCCTTGATGCCGGACGGAAACTTGACCGGATCGGCGACGATATTGCCCTGCGCATCACGCCCCACCTGCCAGCAATCATCGATGATGACATATTGATAGCCAGCGTCTTTCATGCCCGACGCCGCCATCGCATCGGCTGCACCCCTGATCTTGGCCTCATCGATATTGCACTGGAAATGGTTCCATGAATTCCAGCCCATCGGTGGCGTCATGGCCACTTCGGGCTTGGGCAGAAGCTGCGCATATTCAGTTGTGTGCTGGGCCAGGGCCGTACCCGACCAGCCCGTCAGTGGCAGACCGACCACCAGAAACAGCGCCAAACCGCGTAAAATCTTCATTTTTCGTTCCTTGTCAGATGCGATCCGCGGGGCCGGTTACGGCTGTAGCGACACCACGGTCACCGAGGCGGGCGGCAGGGTCAGCATGATGGCGCCGTCCTTCAACTTGCCGCGGATGGCTTTCGGCGTCACCGTGTCGGGGTGGTCAAAATCATTGACGCTGTCCACCGCAGGCGCGCTCAGAGTCTGGCCGCTGGCCGAGCTGGCCTTGAAGCCGAGCGCGGCGGCATCGACCTCCAGCGGCTGGTCGGGATCGAGATTGGTCAGGGACAGCCAGATCGTGCCGTTCTTATCACGGGCGGCGATGGCGTCGAGGCGCGGCAGGGTGGTGTCGCCATGCACGTAAGCGCCTGCATCATAGGTGACCGGGATGAAGGTGGCGTCCTGGAACGGCACGTACATTTTGAAGACATGATAGGTCGGCGTCAGCACCATTTTCGGGCCATCGGTCAGGATCATGGCCTGCAACACATTGATCATCTGGGCGATATTGGCCATGCGCACGCGGTCGGCGTGGCGGGCGAAAATATTGATATTGAGCGCAGCCAGCACAGCATCGCGCTGGCTGTTCTGCTGCATCAGGAAGGCGGGGTTTGAGCCCGGCGTCGGGGCCAGCCACGCCCCCCACTCATCGACCACCAGCGCCACCTTCTTGTCAGGATCATACTTGTCCATGACGGCGGCCTGCTTGTCGATCAGCGGCCCCATTTTCAGGGTTTCCTTCAGCACATGGGCATAGGCGTCTTCATCGAAACCGGTGGAGGGCATATGCGGCGGCCAGCCGTCATAGACCGTATAGGAATGCAGCGACAGGCCCTGGAAATCGAACGACCAGCCGCGCCGTTCCTTCCATGTTTTCATCACCGCCTCGGTCCAGGTGGTGTCGTCCGTGCCGGGGCCGACAGCGATTTTCAGCGTCGGTTCCTTGCTGTTATAGCTGCCGACGAAACGGGCATATTTGCGTAACTCAGCCGTATATTCATCGGGCGTCATCAGGCCGCCGCAGTCCCAGCTTTCGTTGCCGATCCCCATCATGGCCACGCGGTACGGCGCGGGGTGGCCATTGGCGGCGCGCATTTTCGCCAAGGTGGTTGGCTGGTCGGCGGTCATATATTCCATCCAGTCCTGCGCCTCGCCCACCGTGCCGGAACCGACATTGAGCGACACATAGGCTTCGGAGCCGATCTGGTGGATGAAGTCCATATATTCATCGGTGCCGAAAGCGTTGGAATCGACCACATTGCCCCAGGCCGTATTGACGCGCGTGGTGCGTTCAGGCCCCACGCCGTCGCGCCAGTGATAGCTGTCGGCATAGCAGCCGCCCGGCCAGCGCACATCGGGCACCTTGATGGCTTTCAGCGCCGCCACCACGTCATTGCGGATGCCGCGCGTATTGGGGATGGAGGAATCCTTGCCGACCCAGATGCCATTATAGATGCCATGACCCAGTTGTTCGGCGAACTGGCCGAAGATGTGGCGGTCGATGGTGGCGCCGGGCTTATCGCCATCGACCGTGAGCTGGATTGCTGGCGCTGCGGTCGCCATGACCGGCAGGACGAAGGCCGCGGCCAGTGCGAAAAGACTGGCGGTCATGGCATATTTCATGGTGTTTCCTCGCATGTTTATATTTGTGTTCAGGGCGCGCCTCATCAGCATGGCGGTGATGGCGTCCTGAAATTACGTCCCTGCCATGTTTATATGTCTGAGTATTACCGGAGCGATAACACACTCTGCCGGAACCGGCAATTGTCTTGCTGTGTCTGGAGGACGCATCCGCAGAAAGCAAAAGCGCGGACGTTTACAATCCGGCGCGCGCCGCCTTGCCCGCCACTTGCAGATAGAGGCGCTCTGAAATCAGCAGATCGGGCATGCCGGTCGATTTGCACGCCTTGTCGGCCTGAATGAGGTCGGCGGCCAGGGCGTCAAGCGGAGGAAAGCTCCAGGCCTGGGCCTGACGCAGCATGTCGTTTTCGTCCTTCCAGAAAACCCCGGCGGCGCGTGTTGCCTCCTTGGTGCCCGCGCCCTTTTCGAGCAGGCTTTTGAGCAGCTTCAGCTTGTTATAATGCTGGCTTAAGGCGCGCAGGGCATCGGCGCCGCTTTCGCCCTCGGCAAAGGCGCGGCGCAAGCCGGCCTGGGTCGCCTTCATGCGGCCGCCGAACGCATCAGCCGCCGCCTTGAACAAAGAGGCTTCGGGCTCGACGCCGAGAAAATCCTGCAATTCGACTTCGCTCAAGGTCTTGTGCGAACCGGGGCCGATAAACAGGATCAGGCGTTCGATTTCCTGACGGGCAATGCCGCGCTCCTTGGGCAGGCGCTGCACGAAAATATCCATCGCGGCGGTTGATAGGGCTACGCCATTGGCCGACAGGGTTTCGCGCGCCATGCGCACCACATCGCCGGTTTCATCCTCATAACAGGCGATGCTGACGAGGCTCTTATCGCTGTCGGCCAGACGGCGCAGGGCAGAATCGGCCCCCAGACCCCCGGCCTCGATGACGATAAAGGCCTCGCGGTTGAAATCACCGGCGGCATGGGCTTTCAGGGTGGCGGCCACCGCCTTGTCGAGCGCCGCTTTTTCGGAAAAGAATTTCAGACGCACCAGACGCCGCCCGCCCATCATTGACAGGGCCTGCAATTCGCCTTCGAGACGGGCGGGATCGTTGTCGATGTCGGTATCGGTCAGCACCGACACATTGAACGGATCATTGATGTCGCTGACGATCTGCCGGGCCAGTCCCGTGGCGCGTTCGATCACCTGACTGCGATCCTTGCCATAGATCAGAGCACCCAGAATGGCAGGCGAGGGCTTGGCGAAAAAAGCGTCGATCTCGGCCCGTTTGGCGAGCTTCATGACGCAGGCTTGGCCGTTTCAGAAGTCGAGTCGCCATCGCCGGGCAAGCTGTTCACAACATTCGGCGCGGGCGCATCGCCATGAAAATAGAGGGCCAGCGCCGTCTGGATCTTCTGCGAAATATCGGTGGCTATACGCTTCTGACCATCCTGCTGCGACACCACGCCGGTGAAGGGCGAACGGGTGGTGTCATAGGTGACCGTGTCACTGAAACCGTCCTGATAGAGGGTCTTGCCGCTGGCCTTGTCGATCAGCACATAGCTGACCGATGCCGTAATTTCCGAGCGCGTCGAGGTGTCATCGACCTGATAGCCGATGCCATAATGGTTTTCCTTGAGCGCGATTTTCAGCGTGTACAGCTTAGGAGTCGCGGCGTCATTGGCCAACTGGTTGCGCAGGCTCTGTTCGAGGAAATAGCCGGTGCGCGTCTGTGGCACCACGAGATCGATCTCCGACAGGCCCGATGTGACGCCCTTCTGGGCATAGAGCGGCACGAATCCGCAACCCGACAAAGGCAGAGCCACGGCCAGGGTCAGGGCGGCAGCAAGGCCGGACAATCGTGACAGTCTGCGCATTCTATCCCACCACGAAATTGAGGATCCGGTTCGGCACGATAATGATCTTGCGGATCGAAACGCCGTCAAGATGACGCTTAACGCCTTCGTCCGCAAGCGCGGTTTCACGAATTTCGCTTTCGGAAGCCCCGACCGGGATCAGGATTTCGCCGCGCCGCTTGCCATTGACCTGAACCGGCATGACATAGGCGTCATCCTGGGCGAGGGCCGGATCGAATTTCGGCCAGGGCGCGTCGGCGATCAGGCCCGGCTTGCCCAGGCGCGTCCAGCATTCTTCGGCCAGATGCGGTGTGACCGGCGCGATCAGACCGACCAGCAGCTCCAGCGCTTCGCGGCGCGCGGCAGAGCCGACCACGGCGATTTCGACATTACGGATGATCGTCACCAGCTCATAGAGTTTGGCGATGGCGGCGTTGAAACGGAAGCCTTCAAAACCATCGGTGACGAAGCTGACGGCCTTATGGGCAGCCTTGCGCAGCTCCAGCGCGGCGGCTTCGTCCGTACACGGAACATCTTCATCAGGCAGGCCGTCGAACTGATCCCAGACGCGGTGCGTGAAGCGCCACGAACCCTCGACGCCGGAGGTGGACCACTGCACATCGCGTTCGGGAGGCGAATCGGACAAAACAAAAAGACGTGCCGAATCCACGCCATAGGTGTTGAAAATATCTTCGGGCGCGACAGTGTTCTTCTTCGACTTCGACATTTTTTCAATGTCGCCAATCGTCAGAATTTCGCCGCTCGACAGGCGTTTGGCCACGCGTGCGCCGTCTTCGCTGATCACATCGACATCGGCGGGCTCAACCCACTGACCGGCGGCGTCCTTATAGGTTTCGTGCGTCAGCATACCTTGCGTGAACAGGCCCGCGAACGGCTCCTTCACGTCGAGATAACCGCAATGGTTCAGGGCGCGGGTGATAAAGCGGGCATAGAGCAGGTGCAAAACAGCGTGTTCGATGCCGCCAATATACTGATCGACCGGCAGCCAGTAATCGGCAGCCTGCTTATTGATCGGGGTCGGTGATTTCGGATCGGTGAAGCGGGCGAAATACCACGAGGAATCGACAAAGGTATCGAGCGTGTCGGTTTCGCGCCGCGCGTCACCTGCGCAATGCGGGCATTTGACGTGTTTCCAGGTCGGGTGACGTTCCAGCGGGTTGCCGGGCACATCGAAGGTGACATCTTCGGGCAGCACCACCGGCAACTGGTCGTCGGGCACAGGCACGACGCCGCAGGCTTCGCAGTGGATGATCGGGATCGGGCAGCCCCAGTAGCGCTGGCGCGACACGCCCCAGTCACGCAGGCGAAACACAGTGGCCCCTTCGCCAAGCTGCATGGCTTCGATCTTGTCGATCGCCGCCTGCTTGGCGGCCTCGATGTCGAGTCCGTCGAGAAAGCCGGAGCGGAAGATGTGGCCGGGGCCGGTATAGGCGTCTTTGCCGACGGTGAAGCTGTCGGCGTCCGCCCCTTGCGGCAGAACGACTTCGCGCACCGGCAGGCCGTATTTGCGGGCGAAATCGAGGTCGCGCTGGTCGTGGGCCGGGCAGCCGAAAATCGCGCCCGTGCCGTAATCCATCAGCACAAAATTAGCCACCCAGACGGGCAGGGTTTCGCCGGGCTTGAACGGGTGCTCCACCTTCAGCCCGGTGTCGAAGCCGAGCTTTTCACCGGTATCGATCTCGGCCTGGGTGGTGCCGCCCGTGGCCAGCGATTTACGAAAGGCCGCCAGTTCGGGATTTTTTTCCGATTCAGCGATGGCCAGCGGATGATCGGCGGCGATGGCGATGAAGGATGCGCCAAACAGGGTGTCGGGCCGCGTGGTATAGACCTCGACCGCACCGTCTCGCCCTGCAAACGGGAAGCGCATCTTCAGGCCGAGCGACTTGCCGATCCAGTTGGCCTGCATGGTGCGGACTTTTTCGGGCCAGCGCTCCAGCGTGGACAGACCCTCCAGCAGGTCATCGGCAAAGCGCGTGATGCGCATGAACCACTGGGTCAGCTTCTTTTTCTCGACCACGGCCCCCGAACGCCAGCCCCTGCCGTCGATCACCTGCTCATTGGCCAGCACCGTCATATCGACCGGATCCCAGTTGACCTGGCTTTCCCGGCGATAGACAAGATCGTTTTTCAGAAGTTCGATGAACCATTTCTGCTGCTGGCCATAATAGGCCGGATCGCAGGTGGCGAATTCACGCGACCAGTCAATCGACAGGCCCAGACGCTTTAACTCGCCGCGCATATTGGCAATATTATCGTAGGTCCAGCCCTTCGGGTGGATCTTGCGCTCCATGGCGGCGTTTTCCGCCGGCATACCGAAGGCGTCCCAGCCCATCGGGTGCAGCACATTGAAGCCGCGCGCGCGCTTGAAACGGGCCACCAGATCGCCCATCGCATAGTTGCGCACATGGCCCATATGGATGCGCCCCGAAGGATAGGGGAACATCTCAAGCACATAATATTTCGGCTTAACCGGATCGACTTTGGTCAGAAACAGCTCGGCTTCATCCCAACGTTTGAGCTGTCGGGGTTCGGCGTCTTTAGGATTGTAGCGTGCCATTAATTTTTAGGGGATCCGGCAGGTGGGTTTAGTTTTTGACATCCGACAGACGCAGTTCGCGCGCACGGCTCAGAATGGCATTTTCAATGTCGATCTGTGTCTGCTGCGACACATCGGCATCGACCCATTGGCCATTTTGCAGAACCTGCTTATTGACCGTCACATTGAGCGCATCGGCGCGCAGGCGTGAATCGAGGATATAGACCGTGATCTTGAAGCGCTCGTCGGGCTTTTCAGGATTGGCGTACCAGTCTGTGATGATGGTGCCGCCCCACGGATCGGCCGAGGCCAGCGGCATGAAGGCGATGGTGTCGAGCGAGGCGCGCCACAGATAGGCATTGACGCCAATCCCGGCCTGGGCATTGTAGGCGCTGGTCTTTTTGTGACCGCCGCCAAACAGATGCGACAGGGGAATTTTCTGATCCTGCTCCGGCTCGGTGGTATTGGCCGAGGCAGTGGTGGCACCGCCCTTGCTGCCCATGCTGGCGCAGGCGGTGAAGCTCAGGCACATGCCGAGCGCGGCCATCGCCATGGCGGCCTTAAGGGCAGGTTTACGCATGCTTATCATGAAAAGATCGCTCCGCATCTTTCGCAACCCGCGAGCGGCAAGTGCCTGCCGACGCGAAGTCTTTTTATTTTCCCGCCGTTGCACAGCGCCCGGCCTCTATAGCATGGCGGTCGGGGGGTGTGACAAGAGGGCGCTCACAAGTTTGTTAACTCAACAGCAAATAAGGGCGGATATGCGGCAGGCGGGATATTTCTGCGCCGGAATTACGTCGCCATCGCAACAGACAAACGTGCGCACCTGCCGAAGATCCAAACTGTAACTGTGAGAAGCGTGGCGGAATCAACACATCAACTGCGCGAAAACATCCATGAGGCGTTTTTGCCCCCATATCAAATTGACCGCTGCGGCAAGAAGGCTTAATCGGTTTTTGACACATGCATGTCAAAATGTGTGTGTAAGTATGTGTAACTTGTCTGTTTTTCAGACTGGCTACCCCCAAAAAAACACTGACTGCGACCTGTAACCTGATCTTTAATGGCGATGAAACCTGTAACGAACCTGATGCTGAGTGCGGTGATTCTGGCTTTGGCCGGAACCTCCAGCCATGCTCTGGCCGTGACGGCGCAAAAGACGGTCAGGGCCAATAGTGCCAGTTCTTCGCTGGCCCTGACGTCGATGGCGTCCGGTTCCGACAGCTATATCAGCGACTCTTCGACCAGTTTCAACAAATTGCAGTCCAAGACCTATCAGTTCGATCTCAGCAGCAAGTGGGGCGTCAAGTTCGATGTCAGCCAGCCTGAGATGAGCCCGTCGGGTATCAATGATATTGACGCAGGCGCCTTCTATAAGCTGACCCCCTCGCTGCGCGTTGGCGGCAGCCTCGGTTTCGGCGAAAAATCCGACCCGCTGAAATCGGAAGCCGGTAATGCGGTGGTGGCGCAGGACGCCAGAAAGCAGCCGCGCGTCCGCCTCGAAACCACGTTTAAATTTTAGGCCGTAAACGCATCGATGCAGGCCACCCCGGCCAGTCCGCTGTTGTGCAGTTGCGTAATCGTGTCGCAATTGATGCCACCCAGACCATAGACGGGCAGGCTGGTCGCCTCGGTGAAGGCGCGCAGGCCCTTGAGGCCGAGCGCCGCCTTGCCCTGTGCTGACGGACTATGGCTGGCGAAGACCGGCGAGATAAAGACGGCAGACAGAACATCACGTTCCGGCAAATCTTGCAGATTGTCCGCCTCATGGCAGGCGATGGTCAGGATCAGTTCGGGCGCGGCCAGTTTCAGGCTTTCGGCGCGGGCCCGGCTGCGTTCGGCCAGGTGGATACCGTCGGCACCGACCTCCAGCGCCAGGGCCGCATCCTCGCCGATCAGCAGGGTCAGGCCGCGATCATCGGCGATGCGGCGCAAAAGCCGGGCGCGTTGCAGAGCATGAGTCTCGCCGAAATGACGATAGACGATACCGCAGCCCATCGGCAGCAGGCTGGCTATGTCTTCGGGGTGAGGCGTGCGCTTGGGGTCGGTGAAGAAAAACAGAGGCGGCAAGGCGCCCGGCTTTATCGCAGGGCCGCTATGCGCTAAAAGGCGCGCCTTGTCATAGAGATATTGAAAACGGGTTGCATATGTCATTGCCAGATACCGGGCCAGAAGCCGAAACAGCCTCTGCCTATCTTAAGCTGATGGCAAGGATGCACAAGGCCCTGAAGGCGGCGGGCCGCGCGTCCGATGCAGCTTATCTGACGGCGGTATCGAAAAACCAGCCGTGGCAAGCGGTTGAGCCGGTATTACTGGCCGGACAGCGCCGGTTTGGTGAAAACCGCGTGCAGGAGGCCATGACGCGCTGGGGCGATGTGCGCGGTGCCTATCCCGATCTCGATCTGCGCCTGATCGGCCCTCTGCAAAGCAATAAGGCCGCCGAGGCCCTGACGTTTTTCGACGTGATCGAAAGCCTCGACCGCGACAAGATCGCCCGCGCGATCGCTGATGAAATCCAGAAACAGGGCCGCCATCCGGCGCTTTTTGTGCAGATCAATATCGGCGAGGAGACGCAGAAATCGGGCGTTTTGCCGGGAGAAGCCGATGCGTTTTTGAAAACGGCGCGCGACACCTATGGTCTGAATATTACAGGCCTGATGTGCATCCCTCCGGTGGAGGGGCCGCGCGGGCCGTATTTTGCGTTGTTGGGCAAGATTGCGGCGCGCAACGGTATGGGCCATCTCAGCATGGGGATGAGCGATGATTTTGCAACGGCTCTGGCTTTCGGTTCCAACGAAATCCGCGTCGGTTCGGCGCTGTTCGGCGCGCGGTGAGACGCTACGGGGTTTGGGGCCAATCGACCCCACGCCCCGTAACAATCTCAATCGCGTCCCCCGGTTCAGCCACGCGCAGTAAGGCCAGCATGTCGGGCAGGGCCAGCGCCACGCAGCCCTCGGTGCCGCTGTAATCGGGCTTGGCGATATGGGCGAAAATGGCCGAACCCATGCCGGGCACGGGCGGGTCGTCATTATGGCCGAGCACCACGATCACGTCGTACAGATGATCGTCGCGCCACAGGGTTTCGTGGCTGGCGGCAAACGGCAATCTGACGTGGCGATTATATTGGGCGGCTTTCGAATCGTCACACCAGCCATCATCGGGGGTGAGTGGTATAAGTTTAAGCTGCGTTTCGGGGGCTGCCAGCCGGTCGGGACGGTAAAAAACGTGGCGAATCGGCCAGATTCCGGCCGGTGACGCGCCATCCCCCTCTCTTTTCTCGTTTGCAGGACGAACGCCCCCTTTCCCCAGCGCGCAACGCACCTTATGTTGGTCTGAGAAAAACGTGCCATCCGCACGGGCGGTAAACATCTTGACCATGGTGCCGTCTGCGCTCAACCATAACAAAAAACCCAAGATACAGGATCATGGTTCAACAAAAAACCCTCCTCATTGTCGATGACGACGACGAACTGCGCGAGGCTTTGGCCGAGCAGCTCGAACTGCACGAAGAGTTCAAGGTGGTTCAGGCGTCGAACGGCACCGAAGGTCTGAAGCTGGGCAAGAGCATCAATGCCGACCTGATCCTGCTCGATGTCGATCTGCCCGACATGGATGGCCGCGAAGCCTGCCGCATGTTGCGCAAGGGCGGCCTGACCACGCCGGTGATCATGCTGACCGGGCAGGTATCGGATTCCGACACGATCCTGGGCCTCGATGCCGGGGCCAATGACTATGTCACCAAGCCGTTCCGCTTTGCGGTTCTGCTGGCGCGTATCCGCGCCCAGGTGCGCAGCCACGAAACCTCGGAAGACGCCACCTTCCGCATCGGGCCCTATGAGTTCAAACCGGCCCTGAAGGTGCTGGTCGATCAGAACGGCAAGAAGACGCGCCTGACCGAAAAAGAAACCAATATCCTCAAATATCTGTATCGCGCCGGCGGCAAGCCGGTGTCACGCGAGGAATTGCTGACCGAGGTCTGGGGCTATAATGCCGGAGTGACGACGCACACGCTCGAAACGCATGTTTATCGTCTGCGGCAAAAGATCGAACCCGATCCGGCCAATGCGCGCCTGCTGATGACCGATGCGGGCGGGTATAGATTGCAGTTCTAATGATCGTTTTGGGGGGAACGCATGGTCTGGGATTTTTTGGTCAGGTATCGCCACTGGCTCTGGGCGGTTGGGGCTGCTTTCCTGTGTATCCGGCTTGTCCGCGTGATCATTTATGCCGCCAAATCTGGCCAACAGAAGAATTCTAAGCGCTATAATTCTGAAGATGGCAAAAGGTTCTACGATTACTGGCACGATGGTTATGATCTCAAGCCTGAGCAGCTTGTTGATTTCCACATGTCGTTTGACAGTGAAGAAAAGGCTGGTGAAGTGTCCTTTGGACTCACGCGTAATTTCGATATGATCGAAAGCCATATCGATAAAAACGATCATGGTTGGGGCTTGACGATTACTCTGAGACTCATTCCGTCATCTGAGAAGATGGATGAAATCCGGCATGAGCTTTCCGCTGCCGCCAAACATGCAGACGGCACATATGATGGCTGGACGCTGCGCAATTAAAGCACGAGAATATCAACGTGCATCACCTGATTTTCCCTTCTCCCCTCGTGAGGGGAGAAGGTGGCCTGAACATAGTGAAGGCCGGATGAGGGGTTTGGCAGGCAAATAAAGAATGCCCCTCACCCGGTCACCTTCGCTGCGCTTGGCTCCCGTCCTCTCCCCGCTTCGCAGGGAGAGGGGAGGAAGGCAATTTCAGAACAAGGCATCAGGCCTTGGCAATTTCAGCTCGCCTCTTCCTCTGCTACATACCACGTAAACCAGATGGCCGCGTTGAGATCGCCGCCCGCGGCGATAAAGGCCGCCACCGGTTCGGGGAAGGCTTCGGTTATCTCCTGTGCGAAGTCGAACTCGGCCTGAATCTCGGCCAGATCGCGCAACGATAATTCAGCGGACATGCGCACACGCACCTCCCACGGCAGGTCTTCGGCCACATGGGCGCACGGGTCGGTGGCCACCCAATAGCATTCGCCGATGGCTTCGGGCGTACGAATCTGCAACTGGCCGCCCAGATTGAGCAGGCCCATCTCTTGCGCCGCCGCAATCACGTCGGGCAGGTCGGCCACGCGCCAGGCATATTCGTTGAAGCGAAAATCGGCTTTCGCCAGAATCCCGGCGGGCAACAGGCTCTCGGCTAAGTCGGGCATTCTAAATCTCGAAACTGACCTGGATCGGAGCGTGGTCGGACGGGCGCTGCCATTCGCGCACCGTGTCGTGGATCACGGCCTGCACCTCGCCCTTGATCTGGGCGCGCAAGGCCGGATTGAGCAGGATGTGATCGAGTCTCAAGCCACGATTGGATTTGCGGAAATCGGCGGCGCGATAGCTCCACCACGAAAAAATCTTCTGCGGGTCGGGATAGGCGGCGCGGAAAGGATCGTGAAAGTCACCGGCCTCCATCAATATCTGGAAGGCGGCCAGTTCCGGCGGCGTGTGGCTGACCGTTTTCAGCATCTGTTTGTGGCCCCAGACGTCGAATTCGCCCGGTGCAATATTGAGATCGCCGCAGATCAAGAGGGGCGCATCGGCAGGGCGGTTATACAGGCTTTCGGTCAGGCGCTCGTAAAAGGTCAGCTTGTGGTCGAACTTGTCGTTCTCGATCCGGTCAGCAATGTCGCCGCCCGCCGGAATATAGAAGTTCTGAATCTCCACCCCGCCGATTGTAATCGCCTGAGCGCGCGCCTCGCCACGGCGGCAAAAGGCCGGGGTTTCCAGCACCTCGAACGGGATTTTTGAGGCCAAGGCCACGCCGTGCCAGCCCTTCTGGCCGGTGACCAGCAGGTGCGGATAGCCCATCGCCTCAAAAGCTTCACGCGGAAATTCGTGGCTCTGGCACTTGATCTCCTGCAAACACAGGACATCAGGCGCCTGTTCGGCAGCAAAGCGCGCCACCTGATCGATGCGCAGCCGCACCGAATTGATATTCCACGAAGCAAGGCTGAGCCGCACAAGACCTCCAAAATTCCAGAGACGGGCGCAAAAAAGCCCGGTTCCTGAGAGGGGAACCGGGCGAGATTTGGCACATAACACGAAGAGAAAAAAGAAAAAACGTATGTTCAGAAAGCGCTGAACGCCTGACCGACCGAAGTGCGATCCGATGTGTGAAAAATAACACTCAACGAAAAAAACTGCAAGATAAAATGTGAATTGGCCGTTATTTTTCGACCTGATGCTTATTAAGCACAAATAAATCCGGGCGATTGACGCCGGGGCCATAGCTGGTCAGGCGCACATTGGTCGAACGGTTCTGGGCGTCGATGATCGTCCATTCGCGCAGGCGGGCCTTGCCACCCGGCAATTGATCAAAGCCGAGCGTGACCGAGCCCTCCACCTGCTGGCGGCGGTCGCGGGCGCGCAGGAAGAAGCCGTGCGCATCGGAGGTGACGGCGGTCACCACCACGCCCTGATCGAGACGCACCTGGCGGGCCAGAAACAGCGACAGCGGGGTTTCACTCAGAGGGACGCGATCAACGGTTTCAAGACGCGGATCCCACATGCTGACGGTTTTGCCATCGGAGACGATCACCACCGAATAGGGCGGATCATATTCAAAGCGCATCTTGCCGGGGCGTTGCAGATACCAGGTGCCGTGGGTGATACGACCGCGATAATCGGTCTGTTCGAACCGGCCCAATGCGCTCGAAATGTCTTGCAGGCTGCGCGTGGCCTCGGCGATGCGCGCCTTGTCGGCGGCATTGAAACTGGGCACGGCGATCAGGCCGGAGAACTGGTTCTTGCCGCTTTGCGCCATGACGGGCAGGGCGGTGGATGACAGGGCGGCAGCGGCTAAGGCTGTCAGCAACAGGCGGCGGGTCAGGGACATGCGGTGTCTTTCGTGTTTGGCGATTGTCTAGAATGATTTGACTTGGAATCGCTGTCTTCCCCTCTCCCTGCGAAGCGGGGAGAGGACGGGAGCCAAGCGCAGCGATGGCGACCGGGTGAGGGGCATTCTTTGTGTACCCATCAAGCCCCTCATCCGACCTTCACTCCGTTCAGGCCACCTTCTCCCCTTTTAAGCCAAGGGGAGAAGGGAAGTAAGCGATGCAAACCCATGCATCAGGCTCTAGAACCTATGCATCAGGCTCTAGCAACCTAAATGCCCGCCAAGGCAATTGCAGGGCGCGAAAAAGACATTTCAGCGCCGGAAAGTGGCCGTAAAGTGAAGCCGGAGTGAACGAAAGGCAAGCACGGATCGAACGACCGATGCGAAGCCCCCCGCCGCTGACCCCTAATGCCCCGGAGGCGGGCCGACCAGAATATCGCGCTTGCCGACATGGTTGGCCGGGCCGACCACGCCTTCCATCTCCATCTTCTCCATCAGCGAGGCAGCGCGGTTATAACCGATCTGGAGCTTGCGCTGGATATAGGAGGTGGAGGCCTTGCGATCAAAAGTGACGTAATAGACGGCCTTGTCATAAAGATCATCGCCCGATCCGCCGCCTTCGCCCGCGCCGCCTTCGCTGCTCTCCTCATCGCCGCCATAGGTGACGTCTTCGAGATAGTTGGGCGTGCCCTGATCGCGCAGATATTGCGCCACGGCCTCGACCTCCTCATCGGAGACGAACGGCCCGTGCAGGCGGGTGATGCGCCCGCCGCCCGCCATATAGAGCATGTCGCCCTGGCCGAGCAGTTGTTCGGCCCCCTGTTCACCCAGAATGGTGCGCGAATCGATCTTCGATGTGACCTGAAACGAGATACGCGTCGGGAAATTGGCCTTGATCGTGCCGGTAATGACATCGACCGACGGGCGCTGCGTGGCCATGATCAGGTGGATGCCGGCGGCGCGCGCCATCTGAGCCAGACGCTGCACCGCGCCCTCAATATCCTTGCCCGCCACCATCATCAGGTCGGCCACCTCGTCGATGACCACGACGAGATAGGGCATGGGTTCGGGCACCATTTCGTCGATTTCATAGACGGGCTGGCCGGTTTCATCAAAACCGGTCTGCACCTTGCGCACGAAATTCTTGCCCTCGGCGGCGGTGGCGCGGGCGCGTTCATTATAGCTGGCCACATTGCGCACGCCGATCTTCGACATGCGGCGATAGCGGTCTTCCATCTCCTTGACCGTCCATTTCAGCGCCACCACCGCCTTTTTCGGATCGGTGACCACCGGGGTCAGCAGATGCGGAATGCCGTCATAGACGCTAAGTTCCAGCATCTTGGGGTCGATCATGATGAATTTGCACTGCTCAGGATCGAGGCGGTACAGGATCGACAGGATCATGGCATTGACGCCGACCGATTTACCCGAACCGGTGGTGCCCGCAATCAGAAGGTGCGGCATCTTGGCCAGATCGGTGATATAGGGGTCGCCGCCGATCGATTCACCCAGCGCCATCGGCAGGGTGTGGCCGGTATTTTCATATTCGCGGCTGGCCAGCAGGTCGCGCAGATAAACGGTTTCGCGCTTCTGGTTGGGCAGTTCGATACCGATGGCGTTGCGGCCCTGCACGATCGAGACGCGACACGAACGCGCCGACATGTTGCGGGCGATGTCGTCGGCCAGGGCCACGACGCGCGCGCCCTTCACACCCGCCGCCGGGGCCAGTTCGTAGAGTGTCACCACCGGGCCGGGCCGGATCTGGTCGATCACCCCCTTGACGCCGAATTCGGCCAGCACGCTTTCCAGCATCCGGGCGTTCTGGCGCAAGGAGTCTTCGTCGAAGGTATGGCTGCGCGGCTTGGGCTTGGCGAGGATGGACAGCTCAGGCAGGCGGAAATGACCGGGGCGCAGGAATTCGAATTCCGGCTGTTTTTCAGCGGCTTCGCGGGCTGAGGGCTTCAGCGGTTTGATGTCGCTGACCACAGGCGCGGCTACCGGCTTATCGGACAGGATGCGCGGCGCGAAGTCCGGCACGCTGTCGTCTTCCGGCGAAAAGGCCATGCGCGGTGAAAAGCCGGGATCTTCGTCGATGGCGCCGTCATAGGCGCCTTCATCGATAAAGGTCTTGGTCTTGCGGGCGCGTTTCGGGCGCACGGGCGCGGCATCCTCATCGGGTGAGGTGGCGCGGTGGGTCAGGCGGCCCATCGCCTCGGCCAGCATCGAGGCCGTAGCCTGACCGGCGCGCAAATAGGCGTCGAATTTCAGGCTGAAGGTCTGGTTGAAGGCAAAGACGGCGATACCGGCGAAGATCAGGCTGGCCACGATCAGCGCGCCCGGCAGGTGCATGAAATCGAACAGGGCGAACAGCAGGTGGTTAAGGCCCGCGCCCCAGAAACCGCCAAAGCTGCGCGCCACCACCGGATCGCTGCCGCTGTTGAGCGGCGCGATGGCGGCGGCCAGGGCCAGCACGAACAGCACGGCCCATAAGGCGTGCAGGCGCAGCTTGCCGCGCGTCTGGTCGGGATCGGGATGGAAGGTGCGTTGCAGGCCAAAATAGACCATCAGGGCGGCGGCGGGCCAGGCGGCCAGCCCCAGCGACTGGGCGGCAATGTCGGCCATGATCGCCCCGTAATAGCCAAGCGCATTATGGACTTCGCCGCTCGACGCCGTGTTGAGGCTGGGATCGTCGGCATTATAGGTGGCCAGCGACACCATGCCCACCGCTCCGGCCAGCGTAATAAAGGCACCCCGCATCCGCGCCATTGGTGCCGAGCGCCAGATGGCGCGCAGGTGCGTATCAAAAGCGGTCCAGAGGGTTGCGGTCAGTGTGGCCATATCACATTCAAAACAGGAAGAGAGAGGAAGCAGCAAGGCTCCCACTTGCCACGGAAATGGTTAAAACCTGTTTACGATGTGCGATGGGCGCGCATTTTTCGACGGCGGAAAGGGGCACGCGACCTCTGTGCATTGCGCTTTTCGGGGCGGCCTCTATGATAAAAGGCAGAGGTGTTTTTCATGAAAAACTATGATGTGGTGATCGCAGGCGCAGGCATGGCCGGCATGACCCTGGCCCTGGCCCTGAAGCAGGGCGGGCTGGACGTGGCGCTGGTCGAGCGCCAGTCGTTTGATGATATACTCGATGTGGCCTATGACGGGCGCGCCTCGGCGATTGCCTATGCCTGTTTCCGGCAATGGCAGGCGCTCGGCGTCGGTCAGGTGCTGGAACACCATGCCTGCCGCATGGATGAGATTGTGGTCAGCGATGGCCATTTGCCGGGGGCGGCCTCGCCCAAGCCCCTGCCGTTTTTCCTGCATTTTACGGCGAGTGAAATCTCAGATAGTACCGGCGATGAGCCGCTCGGCTATATGGTCGAAAACCGCCAGACCCGGAAGGCGCTGTACGAGGCGATCACCCAAAGCGGCGTCGATCTGTTCAGCCCGGTATCGGTCAGCGACAGCCGTGAAACCGCGTCGATGGCCGAGATCGAACTTGATACGGGTGAGGTTTTGCGTGCGCCTTTGATCGTGTCGGCGGAAGGGCGGCGTTCCTCTTTGCGCGACAAGGCGGGCATTCACCACATCCACTGGAACTACGACCAGAGCGCCGTGGTCTGCACGGTGAAGATGGAAAAGCCGCCAGTTTCTCGTAGCGCTAACGCTTCGCTTCTTGAGCGCGGCCATGTGGCCTATGAGCATTTCCTGCCGACCGGGCCTTTCGCCATCCTGCCTCTGACCGGGAACCGCGCCTGCATCGTCTGGTCGGAAAAACACGCCAAGGCGAAGGCGCTGATGAGCGTGCGGCCCGAACTGTTCCATGCGCATCTGATGGCGCGTTTCGGTGATTTCCTGGGCGAGGTCGAGCTGATAGGCGATAAGTTCATCTATCCCTTGGGCTTAGGATTAGCGCAGGAGATGCACAAGGGGCGGCTGGCTTTGGTGGGCGATTCGGCCCACGGCATCCATCCGATTGCCGGACAGGGGCTTAATCTCGGCCTGAAGGATGTGGCGGCCCTCGCCGAAGTGCTAATCGAAGCGGCGCGGCTGGGCGAAGACCTGGGCTCCGATCTGGTGCTGGAGCGTTATGCCAAATGGCGGCGCTTCGATAATGTCTCGACCGCCGCGATCATGGATGGTTTCGTGCGGCTGTTTTCGACCGGCAACCCGCTGGTGCGCACGGTGCGCGATGTCGGCATGGGCATCTTCAACCGCGTGCCAGCCTTGCGCACCTTCGTGATGGAGGATGCGGGTGCCGCCACGGGTGACTTGCCGAGGTTGCTGAAGGGCGAAAATGTGTAGTAATTTTAATTGGTTATGCTTTTAACTGTGCATTAACTAAAAAGTCACAACGAAACCAACAAATCGACTCCAACATAACCGCATTTTGTGGTTTATTATCGCTTGTATACAACATATGCGAGTCGGAGGTGTTCTGCCCAGAAAATCAACCAAATTATTCGTAGCGGTTGGCGTTAGCGATCAAAACGAGTGTGAGGGAAGGTCGATCCAATGTTTAGCGGCATAAATCGATCCTCCCCTCTAGCAGAAGACGCGAAGCATCTCCTAAGTTTGGATTCTAGTTCAAATTGCAGCTTTTAAAAGCTCTAAAATAGCAATGCTTCGCAGAATATTATTCTTATTTCTAAGGAGCTTGACCTATGGGTCAGAAACCAGGCCAATCCACCGGCAACAAAGGTGGAATTTTTCAAGAAGTCGGCCCCCGTGGCGGGCCTCGTCCAAATTTTACGACGGTTCCCGACAACAAGCCTTTGCCTCCCACAACTACTCCGGGGGCAACCTGGAAGCCGATACGTATTACTCCCAATAGCAAACGCTAGGGAATAAAATGGCCCCGCATCAAAAATGATGCGGGGTTCTTATTACTTCACCGGATCGAACCGGCGCGCCTGATCGACCAGCATGATCGGTACCCCGGAACGCACCGGAAAGGCCAGGCCGGCGGTGGGGCTGATCAGTTCCTGGGCCGCCTTGTCATAGGTGAGCGGGCGGCGCGTGACCGGGCAGACCAGCGCCTCCAGCAGGCGCGGGTCGATTTCGGCATCGGGCTTGGCGGAATCAAGGTCGCTCATCTTTATCTCTTTACGAAAACAGCATGGAGGACAGGCGGCGGCGGCCCGCCTTGACGACGGGGGAGTCATTACCGACTGCTGTGAAAATCTTGAACAGATACTGACGCGCCGCCTGTCCGTTCCAGTCCGGCTCGTATTTGACGATTTCGAGCAAGGTGTCGATGGCTTCCGAGGTATCGCCTTGGGCTGCCAATGCCCGGCCCAGATCATACAGCGCCTCGAAATCGCGGTCATTGGCGGCCACTTTTGCGCGTAAGGCCGGGATGTCGGTGGGCCCGTCGCCGGCCAGTTCGAGCATGGCGCGCACGGCGGCGATGTCGGGGTCGTTGATGTCTTTCGGGGCCTGATCGAGGAAGGCGCGCGCCTGCTCGGCCTGACCGGTCTTCAGATAGACGCGCGCCATACCGGCCAGCGCCTTGGGGTTTTCCGGGTCCTGCTCCAGGATGAAACTGTAGGCTTCGAGCGCCGAGGTGACGTCGCCCTGCGCCAGCGCCTGAGCGCCCAAGGCCAGCGTGTCCTCGACCGTCGGGCCTGAGTCCGCAATGCCGAGTTTCTCGATAAAGGTGCGCAGTTCGGTTTCCGATTTCGCGCCCATAAAGGCATCGACCGGACGGCCACCGACAAAGGCATAGACGGTGGGAATCGACTGGACGCGAAGCTGGGCGGCGATGGCCTGGTTCTGATCGACATCGATCTTGACCAGCTTCACCTTGCCTTTTTGCTCGCCCACCACCTTTTCAAGCGCGGGGCCCAACTGACGGCACGGCCCGCACCACGGCGCCCAGAAATCGACGATCACCGGCGTGGTCATCGAGGCCTCGACGACATCGTTCATGAAGGTCTGTTCGGAACCGTCGATAATATTGGGATCGTTGCTGGCCATGCTGTCGCCTCTCAAACTGTATGCTTGTCAGATGGTCTTCCGAGGCAGCGGAGTCAAGCGACCAACCGAAGCGAACGCGCAGATGTCACACGACAAAGCGACGATAAGCCAATTGGCTGGTTCCGAAATTCAGAAGCAGGCCTTTTTTGATACCGGACGCTTTGAGGTAATTCAGCATCTGGCCGTCTTCAGCGCCTGAAAGACGCGACAAAGCCTTGATCTCGACGATAAAGTTATCAAAGCAAACGAAATCCGCCCTATAGGCGCAGGCCAGAACTGTTGTTTTATACCGGACAGGCAGAGAATGTTCGCGTCTGTAAGGTATGCCTTGATCCGCGAATTCCACGGCCAAGGCTTCCTGATAGACAGCTTCGAGGAAACCCATGCCCAGTATATTATGAACTTCCATTGCCGCGCCGATGACGGCGTAGGTTTGTGGATCACGATCGCTTTGAGACATACCTTCCCCCCTAGATTCTTGTGTCACGCTTTGTTTATTATCCACAGATGCACACAGATAAACACAGATGATTCGCGACCACTGTGCAAAAAGGCGTTGCCCAGGACATGGCTATCAGGCGCTTCGCGCCGTTCATAGCCTGTCGCGCTATTACGATAGCGGTAGCGTGAAACAGGCCTGAATATCTGTGTTCATCTGTGGATTCCCTCAAACCACCGTCGTGAAATCCACCACCACCGGTTCGCGGCCCAAGGATGCCAGAAAGGCGCGGAAATCGCTCTGGCTCAGGGCGGTGGTGGCGGTATTGGTGAGCGGATGGAAGTTGACGGTTTCGGCCTCGGCCAGCACCTTATCGAGCAGGAATTTCACCCTATGCTCAGGATCATGGATCAGGGCCAGCGCCGTCACCGAACCGGGACGCACGCCCAGCGCATCGAACAGCCGCTGCTCCGAGCCGAAGCTCAATCGCCCGGAACCGATCATTTTCGGCAGGGCTTTCAGGTTGATCTGCGTCGTTTGTTCGGCGGAGATCAACCAGAGCTGGCCTTTATCGTCCTTCAAAAACAGGTTTTTGGTGTGGGCGCCGGGCAGTTGCGCCTTGATGTCGTCGCCTTCGCCGACGCGGAACACGGCTTCGTGGTGATGCGTGCTTGTTTTCAGCCCCAAATCGTCTAAGGCTGCGAGCAGTTTTTCAGGCGTGTAACGGGTGCCGGTCATGCGGCCCAAGTCTTACCCATATCGCCTGAGATAGAAAAGCCGGAATCATCAAGAGGCAAATGATGGAACTTGAATGCTTTGTCATGACCACCTATCCGCCCGAAATCGTGCCGGGACGGCCCGAGCGCGACTGGATGGATGCGTTTCAATCGCGTTTTCCCTATCGCTGCCTGCCCCTGACGATGGCCAATACGACCGGCTGGGAAATCCTCTGCCCGGTCGATTTCACCATTATCTGGAATGGCGGCAAGGGCAAGGACGACCTGATTATCGGCTGTGACACCGACCCGAACTATAATCTCGAACATCTGGTGACATCGCACTTTACGCACGGCGTCGTGACGTTTCACACCGGCTATATGTTCCGCACGCCGCCGGGCTTTGCGGTGCAGGCATCGGGTGCGCCCAACCATGTCAAGGACGGCATCCAGCCGCTCAATGGGCTGGTCGAAACCGACTGGCTGCCCTTTCCCTTCACCATGAACTGGCTGATGACGCGCCCCGGCGCGGTCAGCTTCAAGAAGGGCGAGCCGTTTTGCTTCATTCAGGTGGTCGAGCACAAAAAGCAGGACGAGATTCAGCCGGTGATCAAGACGCTGGAAAGCGATCCCGATCTGAAAAACCAGTTTCAGGCCTGGGCGAAGATGCGCAGCGAATTTAATGACAGCCTGACGCGCCGCGATCCCGAAGCGGTTAAGGAACAGTGGCAGAAGTTCTATTTCCGTGGCGAGAAGCCGGCCCCGTCAGGCGGGGTGGAGAAGATCGAGGAGCACATGAATAAGCGCCGCCTCAAGACCCCGAAAATTCTTCGCCCCAAATCACGCAGATAAGAAAAAAGGCCGGTTCAGCACCGGCCTTTTTGCTGAAGCTATTTCGGAACGGGCCGGACGATCTGGCGTTCGAGATTGGCCTTGACGGCGTGGGCGTCATAGGCGGCGGGGTCGCCATCGGGTTTGGCGCCCTTGTGCATCAGGATTTCGGCATTGGCTTCATAGCGCGTATATTGCACCGAATCCCAGTCATCGAAGCCCATGCCCCAGCCACTCCAGCGGCTGCGACCATAGAAGCGCCACGACATATTGCCCCACAGCGGGTCATCGGGGGTGGAGACGGTGCGGGTTTTCTGGTCGGTGTCGCGCTTGATGACCTCAAACCAGTCATAACCGGCCTTCAGGGTCAGTTCGGCGGCGTGGTAGAGCATATAGTTCTCGACCGTTTCGCGCGAGGTCAGGTCATTGCCGGAAAAGCCGATGCGGTAGCGGTCGTCTTCGATGCGGGTATCGGTATAGCCGGGATGATAGCTGCCGGAGGTCAGGCTGGCCGCCTGATAGGGGGTGGCGGTGGCGCAGGCGGACAGAAGGGTCAGGCTGGCCGCGGCGGCCAAGGCGATACCAAGACGTTTCATTTACAGATTCTCCCCACAACGGATGCTTATCATTATGGATCAGGAGTTTGATCCGTCAATGTGGCAATTTTGGGGGTGGCGCTGACCAACTGATGGGGCGTGGGGTCGGCGACCCCACAAACCTGCATCTTTTCTTTTCCGCCTTCCGCCCCTTGCGGGCGAAAGACGGAAAAGAAGGAGGAAGACTTGGGGCCTCGGGCCCCAAACCCCATCAGTTAGCCGCGCCGATCGCGCTTCGCGGCCACGCG
This sequence comes from Asticcacaulis sp. EMRT-3, assembly GCF_030027245.1. NCBI lineage: Bacteria > Pseudomonadati > Pseudomonadota > Alphaproteobacteria > Caulobacterales > Caulobacteraceae > Asticcacaulis > Asticcacaulis carbonis. Next base: position 2,236,893 of record NZ_JASERT010000001.1, on the reverse strand, counting down.
AAGGCGCAGCGCATTGAGCTTGATGAAACCGGCGGCATCGCGGTGATCATAGGCCACCTTGCCCTCTTCGAACGTCACCAGTTCCTGATCGTACAGCGAATAGGGGCTCTCGCGGCCGATGATGGTGGTGTTGCCCTTATAAAGCTTGACCGTGACGCGGCCCGTCACCTTGGCTTGACTATAGTCGATGGCCGCTTGCAGCATTTCGCGCTCCGGCGAGAACCAAAAGCCATTATAGACGATGGATGCGTATTTCGGCATCAGCTCGTCCTTCAGGTGCATGGCGCCACGGTCGAGCGTGATCGATTCAATGCCACGGTGCGCCGCCAACAGGATGGTGCCGCCCGGTGTTTCATAAACGCCGCGCGACTTCATGCCGACAAAGCGGTTTTCAACCAGATCGAGACGACCGACGCCATTATCGTGGCCAAGCTGGTTCAGTTTGGCCAGCAGGGTGGCGGGCGACATGGCCTCGCCATTGATGGCCACCGGGTCGCCACGTTCGAAATCGATGGTGAAGACGGTCGGGGTGTCCGGCGCGGCTTCGGGGGCAATCGTGCGCTGATAGACGAATTCCGGCGCTTCGACCGCCGGATCTTCCAGCACCTTGCCCTCGGAGGAGGAGTGCAGCAGATTGGCATCGACCGAAAACGGCGCGTCGCCGCGCTTGTCCTTGGCGATGGGGATCTGGTGCTGTTCGGCGAAGTTGAGCAGGGCTTCGCGCGAGGCGAACTCCCATTCGCGCCACGGCGCAATAACGCGAATGTCGGGCTCAAGACCATAATAGCCCAGCTCGAAACGCACCTGATCATTGCCCTTGCCGGTGGCGCCGTGGCACACCGCATCAGCGCCCACCTTACGGGCAATCTCGATCTGCTTCTTGGCGATCAGCGGGCGGGCAATCGAAGTGCCGAGCAGATACTGGCCCTCATAGACCGTATTGGCGCGGAACATCGGAAAGACGTAATCGCGGACAAATTCTTCGCGCAGGTCTTCGATAAAGATGTTTTCCGGCTTGATGCCGAGCAGCTCGGCCTTTTTGCGCGCCGGTTCCAGCTCCTCGCCCTGACCGAGATCGGCGGTGAAGGTGACCACTTCGGCCTGATACTCAGTTTGCAGCCACTTCAGGATGATCGAGGTGTCGAGGCCGCCCGAATAGGCGAGAACGACTTTACGGACGGGCTTATCTGTGGGAGCGGACATGGCCTTGAACCTTGTATGAGTTTGTGGCGCGATTTACGGGCTTGGCCGTCAGGATGCAAGGGCAAATCCGGCTGCGCGCCCGCTTTACGGATCAGGGCAAAAGCACTAGAAGGCTTAAAAGCGATATTTCTCTAAATTTTCGGTGCGTTGCATGGCCATTGGCGTTTTCGATTCCGGCATTGGCGGCCTGTCCATCCACCGCGCCCTGACCGCCCACCTGCCGCAGGCTGATTTTCTCTATCTGGCCGATCAGAAAAACACCCCCTATGGCGACCGGCCCGGCGAAGAGATCGTCGCCCTGACGCAAAGCTGCTGCGAAACCCTGTTCGATGCGGGGGCGTCTCTGGTGGTGCTGGCCTGTAACACGGCCTCGGCGGCGGCGCTGCGCCGTTTGCAGGAAAACTGGCTGATGCACTATCGCAAGGTCAGTCGCCGTCCGGTCAATATTCTCGGCATTATCGTGCCGACCATCGAGGCCGCCACCGGTCTGCCGTGGGCGCATGAGGCCGAACCGAGCCTGACCCCGCTGGAAAAGCGTGATGTGGTCGGGATTTTCGCCACCGCCGCCACGGCGCGGTCGCGCGTTTACGAGATCGAGATCGACAAGCGCCGACCCGATATCGGTGTCTTCACCGAGGCCTGTTCGGGTCTGGCCGATATGATCGAACGCGACGCGCCGCGCAAGGATTTGAGCGCTGTCATCAAAAGCCATGTCGCGGCGCTGAAAAGTCGGATTGGCCGTTATCCCGACCGCGCTATTCTGGGCTGCACCCATTATGAGATCATTGCCGATCTGTTCCGCGAAAACCTGCCGGACACCACCCAACTGATCGGCCAGCCCGAAGCGGTGGCGCGGGCCTTAAGCAGCTATATAGAGCGCCACCCGGATTATGAGATCGGGCACGGCGGCGGGCGCGTCTTCCTGACCACCGGCCAGCCCGGCCCGGCCTCGGCCCTGGCGGCCAGCTTCTGGGGTGCGCCGCTTGTGTTTGAAAGCGCGGATGTCGTCAGGGCCGCCTAGAGCAACGAGCGTTTAATTTGACTTACAAATTGAATGCGAGATCCTGAAAACGTAAAATGTAGAGTGGGTTGCATTCCTTTGACCGATTCAGTCAGAAGGCAAACCGCTCTAGTCTTTATCGGGGGCCTTGCGGCGCAGCATCTGCAACACCTCGATAAAACCGGCAAAGGCCATAGCGGCATAGATATAGCCCTTATCGACGTGCTGGCCGAAGCCTTCCATGACCAGCATGACGCCGATCATCAGCAAAAAGCCGAGCGCCAGCATGACGATGGACGGGCGGCTGGCGATGAAGGCCGAGATCGGGCCGGAAGCCGCGAACATCAGCCCCACGGCCACCAGCACCGCCACGATCATGATCGGCAGGTGATCGGTCATGCCGACCGCCGTCAGGATCGAATCGACCGAAAAGACCAGATCGAGCAGCAGGATCTGCACAATGGCCGCCGCCATGCCGGGCACCCGCACCTGCGGCTTTTCGTCGCTGGCCTTCTTGTGGCCTTCCGTGCTTTCGATGATCTCGGTGATGGCCTTATATAAAAGAAACAGCCCGCCTGCGATCAGGATCAGGTCGCGCCACGAAAAGCCGTGGCCGAACAGCTCGAAGATCGGCTTTTTCAGTGATACGATGATGAAGATCGAGCCGAGCAGGGCCACGCGCAGGCCCAGGGCAGCAAACATACCGATGGCGCGCGCCTTGCCGCGCTGGTGTTCCGGCAGTTTATTGGTCAGGATCGAAATGAAGACCAGATTATCGATCCCCAAGACAATTTCCATGACAATAAGAGTCAAAAGCGCAGCCCAGGCTGCGGGGTCGAGTATAAGTGCCGTTATAACGTCCATGAAACTATCTCGCGCCTTAAATCAGGTCTTTTGTGCTGTCAGGTAACAGCCTCTTTTAAATAAAAGAAAAGCCTTAAATCTCAAGGTGGGATGACAAAAGATATTTTGGACAAAAGCCAGCCGGATCAGTTGCGGTGCCAAAAAGCCTATGCTAAGGACGCGCGCGGCTTGAGGGAGGCCGGAGGCGCTGGTTTTGCGCCCGCCTTTCCGTGTCTCTGTAAAACCCCAGGTCTTTCTGTTGGAGAAAGTTTCATTGGGGACAAGTCTTCATTGGGGCCCCGTTCAAGGGACGCCCTTTTATTTTAGGAATTTGGCGTGAACGATCAATTTCGAGAAACGGAAGCCGGCGAGCGTTATGCCCGCGCCGCCTTCGATCTCGCCGGGGACAACAAGGTTCTCGACAAGGTGCAGAAGGATGTGGCGGCGCTGAAGGGTCTGCTCGAACAGAGCGCGGAACTGCGCGCCTTCCTGACCTCGCATGTCTATAAGTCGGATGTGAAGCTGAACGGCCTGCTGGCGGTGGCGGAAAAGCTGAAGCTTCAGGATCTCACCAAAAGGACGCTCGGCGTTCTGGCGGCCAATCGCCGCCTCGATCATCTGTTTCCCTTCATCACGGCGTTTGGCAGGCTTTATGCCGCCCATAAGGGCATTGTCAGCGCCGAAGTGACGACGGCTGTGGCCCTGACGGAGCCGCAGGCCGAAGACCTCAAAAAGACCCTCGCCAAGGCGCTCGGTCATCAGGCCGACATCGACACGCGCGTCGATCCGGCCATTCTCGGCGGGCTCAAGGTCCGCGTCGGTTCGCGTCTGTTTGACGCCAGCCTGAAAACCAAACTCGATTCCCTCAAATTCGCCCTTAAGAGAGCGTAAAGATCATGGACATTCGCGCTGCCGAAATCTCGGCCATCCTCAAGCAACAAATTGCCGGTTACGGCGAAGACGTCGATGTCTCCGATGTCGGTTCGGTTCTGTCGGTCGGCGACGGCATCGCCCGCGTCTATGGGCTGGACAAGGTTCAGGCCGGTGAAATGGTGCTGTTCCCCAAGGCGGGCGTCAAGGGCATGGCCCTGAACCTCGAAAAGGACAATGTCGGCGTCGTTATCTTCGGCGAAGACCGCGAAATCGCCGAAGGCGACGAAGTGCGCCGTCTCGGCGAAATCGTGCAGGTGCCGGTGGGCCGTGGCCTGCTCGGTCGCGTTGTCAATCCGCTGGGTGAGCCGATCGACGGCAAGGGCCCGATTGCCGCCACCGAATATAGCCGCGTCGACGTGAAAGCGCCCGGCATCATCCCGCGCAAGTCGGTGCATGAACCCGTGCAGACCGGCATCAAGGCCATCGATACCCTGATCCCGGTGGGCCGTGGCCAGCGCGAACTGATCATCGGTGACCGCCAGACCGGCAAGACCGCCGTGGCCATCGACGCCATTCTGAACCAGAAGGCGATCAATGCGGGCGACGACGAAAAAGCCAAGCTCTATTGTATCTATGTCGCCATCGGCCAGAAGCGTTCGACCGTCGCCCAGATCGTCAAGACGCTGGAAGAAAACGGCGCGCTCGACTACACGATCATCGTGTCGGCCACGGCGTCCGAGCCTGCCCCGCTGCAATTCCTGGCGCCGTTCGCCGGTTGCGCGATGGGCGAATGGTTCCGCGATAATGGTATGCACGGCCTGATCATCTATGACGATCTGTCCAAGCAGGCCGTCGCCTATCGCCAGATGTCGCTGCTGCTGCGCCGTCCGCCGGGCCGCGAAGCCTATCCGGGCGATGTCTTCTACCTCCATTCCCGCCTGCTGGAACGCGCCGCCAAGCTCAATGAAGAGAATGGTTCGGGCTCGCTGACCGCCCTGCCGATCATCGAAACCCAGGCCAATGACGTGTCGGCCTATATCCCGACCAATGTGATCTCGATCACCGACGGTCAGATCTTCCTCGAAACCGACCTCTTCTATCAGGGCATCCGTCCGGCTGTGAACGTCGGTCTGTCGGTGTCGCGCGTCGGATCGTCCGCCCAGATCAAGGCGATGAAACAGGTGGCTGGCGCGATCAAGGGCGATCTGGCCCAGTATCGTGAAATGGCGGCCTTCGCCAAGTTCGGCTCCGATCTCGACGCCGCCACCCAGCGCCTGCTGGCCCGTGGTGCGCGCCTGACCGAAATCCTCAAGCAGCCGCAATATTCGCCGCTGAAGGTCGAGGAACAGGTCTGCGTGATCTATGCCGGTACGCGCGGTTATCTCGACGCGATTGCCGTCGGTGAAGTGGGTCGTTTCGAAAAGGAATTCCTGTCTTTGCTGCGCACGCGCCACACCGACCTGCTCGACGCCATCCGCACCCAAAAGGCGCTGTCGGCCGATCTGGAAGACAAGCTCAAGGGCATCGTGTCCGATTTCGCCGCCAACTTCGCTTAAGGAAAGTTTGATCTTGATCAAACCTCTTCAACAAAAAACGTCAATCCGAAGCGATGAAACGCTTCAAGCTTCGGATTGGCAATATGGAGCCAGCGCAAAATGCTCCTGTCAGCATTTTGCGGTGAGATAATTATATGGCTAGCTTAAAGGACATGCGCAATCAGATCGGAAGCGTGAAAGCCACGCAGAAGATCACGAAAGCGATGCAGATGGTGGCGGCGGCCAAGCTGAAGCGCGCGCAGGAATCGGCGGAAAACGCCCGTCCCTACGCCAGGCATATGGCGGCGGTGATCGCCAATCTGGCCAAGGGCATCAGTGGCGATTCCGCGCCGCAAATGCTGGTTGGCAATGGTTCGCAAAGCCACCAGCTCGTGGTGGTGGCCACGGCGGATCGCGGTCTGGCGGGCGGGTTCAATTCGAACATCGTGCGTGCCGCGCGTGAATTCATCAATGCCCAGATCGCCGAAGGCAAGACCGTGCGCATCCTGTGCATCGGTCGCAAGGGCCGCGACCAGATGAAGCGCACCTATGCCGACCGGATGCTGGAAAGCTTCGATCTGTCGGGCACCAAGGTGCTGACGATGGATGTGGTCAAGCCGATTGCCGAGCTGATTACGCGCGAATTCTTAGAAGGCCGTGCCGATGTGGTGACGCTCTTCTATTCGCACTTCAAGTCGGTGATCGCTCAGGTGCCGGATTCAAAGCGCCTGATCCCTGCTCAGGTTGATCTCAACGCCGCCGAGGATATTCACGGCGCGGTCTATGAATATGAGCCGAGCGAGGAAGAGCTGCTGGAAACCCTGCTGCCGCGGAATCTCGGCGTGCAGCTTCTGGCCAGCCTGCTCGAAAACAATGCCGGTTTCTATGCCGCTCAGATGAGCGCTATGGACAATGCCACGCGCAATGCCGGTGAAATGATCAACGCCCTCAATCTTCAGTATAACCGCAAGCGTCAGGCCCAGATCACGACCGAACTGATCGAGATCATCGCCGGCGCGGAAGCCCTGTAAGTCCCTGTCGCTCTTTCTTATCCCAAAGGCGCAGCCGCTTTTTGGGAAAACGCTTTAAGGATAAAATCCATGTCCGCTCAACAAAAGATCACAGCCGCCACCGGCAAGATCTCGCAGATCATCGGCGCTGTCGTTGACGTCGAGTTCGACGGCAAGCTGCCCGCCATTCTCAATGCGCTGGAAACCACCAATACGGCCACGGGCACGCGCCTGGTGCTCGAAGTGGCCCAGCACCTCGGTGAAAACACCGTCCGCACCATCGCTATGGACGCCTCCGAAGGTCTGGTGCGCGGCCAGCCGGTCACCGATCTTGGCGCGCCGATCACCGTGCCCGTTGGCCCTGCCACGCTGGGCCGCATCATGAACGTCATCGGCGAGCCGATCGACGAAGCGGGCCCCATCGACACCCCGTTCTTCAATCCGATCCACGCCGATGCCCCGGCCTTCGCCGATCAGGCCACTTCGGCGGAGCTGCTGGTCACCGGCATCAAGGTGATCGACCTGATCTGCCCCTATTCGAAGGGCGGCAAGATCGGCCTGTTCGGCGGCGCGGGCGTTGGCAAGACCGTGACGATTCAGGAACTGATCAACAATATCGCCAAGGCTTACGGCGGCTATTCGGTGTTCGCCGGTGTCGGTGAGCGTACGCGCGAAGGCAACGACCTCTATCATGAAATGATCGAGTCGAAGGTGAACGAACTGGGCGGCGGCGGCACGTCGCGCTGTACGCTGGTGTACGGCCAGATGAACGAGCCTCCCGGCGCGCGCGCGCGCGTGGCCCTGACCGGTCTGGCTCAGGCCGAATATTTCCGCGATCAGGAAGGCAAGGACGTTCTGTTCTTCGTCGATAATATCTTCCGCTTCACCCAGGCCGGTTCGGAAGTGTCGGCGCTGCTCGGTCGTATTCCTTCCGCCGTGGGCTATCAGCCGACTTTGGCCACCGAAATGGGCAAGCTGCAAGAGCGCATCACCTCGACCAACAAGGGTTCGATCACCTCGGTTCAGGCCGTGTACGTGCCCGCCGACGACCTGACCGACCCGGCGCCCGCCACCTCGTTCGCCCACCTCGACGCCACCACCACCCTGTCGCGCTCGATTGCCGAACAGGGCATCTATCCGGCGGTTGATCCGCTCGATTCGACCTCGCGCATCCTCGATCCGCGCGTCGTCGGTCAGGAACATTACGACACGGCCACCCGCGTCCAGCAGATTCTGCAACAGTACAAGGCGCTGAAGGACATCATCGCCATTCTCGGCATGGATGAACTGTCCGAAGAAGACAAGCTGGTGGTGGCGCGCGCCCGCAAGATCCAGCGCTTCATGTCGCAGCCCTTCCACGTCGCCGAAATCTTCACCGGTACGCCGGGCGTGCTGATGAAGATCGAAGACACGATCAAGGGCTTCAAGGGTCTGTGCGATGGCGAATACGACCATCTGCCGGAAGCCGCCTTCTACATGGTCGGCACCATCGAAGACGCCATCGCCAAGGCCGAGCGCCTGGCTGGCGAAGGCAAGTAAGATGGCTGACCCAAATTCTACATCGGGCAAGCTGCACGTCTCGCTGGTGACGCCCGAAGCCGAACTGTTTTCAGGCGAGGTCGATCAGGTGGTCGCGCCCGGTTCCGAAGGCGAATTCGGCGTGCTGGCCCACCATGCGCCGTTTATGACCACACTGGCCGAAGGCTCGGTGACCATTCTGGATGGCAATAGCAAGCGCGTCTTTCAGGTGCAGGGCGGTTTTGCCGATGTCAATGAAGACGGCATGACCATTCTGGCCGAACACGCGGTCGAGTATCTCGAAACCGTCCACTGAAGGACGGGGAGAAGGTCTTATCAATTAAGCCCCTCGGTTGCCGCCGAGGGGCTTTTTTCTTGCTGGAACCGAGGTGCGCGACCTTTGACTCGTTTGTGATTTTCGGAAGCTGACGAACCCTGACTCGCCCCTCTGATGGGGAGGCGTTTGACATGGCGGTAAAGCTGCGAACAGATTTCGATGCGTCTGGGCTTATACCAACTTGCACCTAAATAGATTCTGGTCTGCACAAGTTGGTATCGGGGGCACATTATCACGGATATTCTCGGTCTGATGCTGTTCGTCATCGTCCGCGCCACTGATATTGATGTCGCCGAAGGTTCGCGGACACGCCCTATCTGGCCTCTTGGACGACCGCCTTTACGCAGGTCGAGATGCGGCCCCTGATCTGGCAGGTATTGACGACGCGGCCCATGCCGTCATGCACTTCGGCGCGCCAGCTTGTAGGGCCCGTGCGTTCCAGTGTCATAAAGCCGAAACCGTCGATCCACGAGCTGAAATGGGCGATGACCGCGCCGGGCACCGGCTCCAGACCGGCGGGCACCTTGGCGGGCAGGGGCACAATATCTTCCTGCGTGCCGGAAAACCCGGCCACGAACTGCGACGGGAAATGCTTGGCGAAGCTGACCTGTTCCCACAGATGGACATGGCCCGACAGCAGCACATCGACGCCCTTTGGCATGATATAGGGATTACGCGCGCCGAAGGTGGAGGCCAGCGCCGCATTGCCCGCCACGATGGCGTGGGTGATCTCATCGGCGGCGACGGCCAGAAACGGATAGTGATCGACGGTGAAGGTGAAGCGGGCGTGTTTCGTCATCGCCTCCACCTGATCATAGGTGGCCGTATATTGCGCGAAACGCGGGTCATGCTGAGGGATCGCCGTGCCACCAGCGTGCGACAGATCCATCACCACAATCTGCGCGCCGCCGCCAAAATCGACCGCATAGGGCGGGCTGTAATCGCCCTCAGCATCATAGGCCGGATTATTGCAGTCATGGTGTCGTTCCAGCGGGCGCGGATCGAGGAAACGCCACCAGCCCTGGCCGGCGCGTGAGCAGTTTTCATGATTGCCACGCGCCAGAATGAGTGGCGCGACCTTCAGCATCGGTGCGCCCGGCGCGAAGAAATCGGCGTTCCATGTATCCCAGCCATAGCCCCACGGTGATCCGGTGCAGCCTTTCTGATCAGCGGGGCAGGGGTTTTCGCGGTAATTATAATCGCCGACATGGATGACGGCATCGGGGTGCCAGGCGGCGACTTCGCGCGCCACCTGGGCGAACGGATAGGCTTTCGGGTCGTTGCAGGCCTGCCAGGCGTGGTCGGCGTCCTTGAGGCGGCAGCCGGTATCGCCGATGACGACGAGGCGGTCAAGACGGGCTTTGCGCACCGGCAGGGTTTGATGACCGATCAGGGCTGTGCGCGTACCGGCGGGCAGGGGGGCTTCGCAAACCAGCACAGGAAATGCGGATGGTTTGGACAGTTCGGGTTTGGACTGGGTGGGGCGCTGCGCTTCGGTGGCGGGCAGGGCGCGCGCCTGCATCTGACGCTTGCGGCCGTCAATGGTGATGTTCGGGCAATGCGCGCTTTGCGTGATCAGGCGCGCCTCGGCGGTGCGGCCTGCGCCCAGCACGACATAAGCCGTATCTTCGGCATGGGCCATAGGGGCCAGCCCGCTCAGGCTGCTGACCGCCAGAAGGCTTGCAAGAACTTTCAGCGTTTTCATCATATCACCACACATGAAAAAGGGCGGAGCAGCCAAGGGGCCGCCCCGCCGGGGGTCTGGGAAGTAGGTTTAGAACCTGGCCGACAGGGTCAGCATGGCATTGGTCGGGGCCTGATAATAATACTGGTCGTAAGGCGCGCCATTGATGGTGATCTTGGTGATGTTGCGGCTGTCGAGCAGATTATCGACCTGAATCTTGGCCGTGTAACGCTGGCCGAAATCATAGGACAGGGCCAGGTTGACATTATTATAGGCCTTGATCTTGTAATCAGCCGGTTCGCCGTCATCCGCCCATTGCTCGCCGACCTGCTTGAAGGTCAGGGCCGCCTTGACCGGGCCTGAGTGATAGATGCCGCCAAAGCCGAGCGTTGATTTCGGTGCCTGACCGATCTGAAGGTGGCTCGTGTCCGACTTGGCCGAGTTCATCGAAGCGTTGGCGAAGACGGTCAGGCCGAAATCGAAGGCATAGGCCGCCTGACCTTCAATGCCCTTATAGGTAACGGCGCCCTGATTGTAGCAATAGACATTATTGCAGGCGAACTTGTTCTTGAAGTCGATCTGATAGACATCGCCATCGAGCGAAACATGACTGCCATTATAGACCGAGCCGAACTGGTAATTGGTGGTCTGTTCGGGTTCGACCGTGTTCTGGCTGACATCGTTGACGTACAGATCCTTCAGCGGCGGCACCAGGAAGCCCTGGGCGTACTGGCCATAGACAGACCAGTTCTTGCGCAGCTTGTAATTGACGGTCAGGAAGGGCAGGGTCTTGCGGAAGGTTTCCGCTTCCGGCGTCGAAATATAGGACAGGGTCGGTTTGGCCTTGATCTTGCCGGCCAGATTGCGCGTGAACTGGATGTTCTTCAGGCCTGGCGTGATGGTCAGATTGTCGGTCGGCGTCCAGATGAAGTCAGCGAAGAGCTGATACTGCGTCCACCACGAGCGCTCATCATACTGCACCGAACGGTCGTCCGGGTTGCACTTGACATTGGTGGTGCCGATGGTTTCGGCCGTGACGCAGTTCTTTTCGCGGTAATCCTTGATGCTGGTGTCATAAGGATCATTGGGATTGATCTGATAATCATAACGGTGGCGGAAGGTGTCCGAAGTTTCCGCCAGACCGCCCATTTTCAGCGTGCCGAAGCTGAATTGCTTATTGACGCGCAGGATGTTGCCGTTGACGTCGTAATAGTTGAACTTGTCATAGCCGCTCATGCCGGTCGGGTCGCCATTGGCAATGGTCGGCTTGGCGGTCGAGGTCAGCGGATCGACGCCCGCCGCATAGCCATAGGTGCCAAGCGGCGTCTGGCCGGTGACATCGAGCGCCGACAGGGTTTTGTTGGAATAGTAGTAGGTATAGACCGTATCGTCGAGTGACCAGCCGTGGCCGAGATCGCCTTCCAGCTTGGCATAGGCAAAGGCCGTGTTCTTCAGGATGCGGTTATATTTGTAATAGGTCGGGCTCGACGGATCATTGGTCATGTAGAAGTCTTTGCCGTACTTCGCCACCTGAGCCAGGGTGGCGCCGTCATTATCGGGCTGATAGCTGAAATTCTGGTTATGCGTGGCCAGAACCGTCAGTTTCCAGTTGTCGCCGAACGGCTTTTCGATCTTGAATTCCCAGTTATCGCTCTTCAGGCCGAAATAGCTGAGCGCGCCGTCGGTCTTGCGGGTTTGCAGATTGACCAGCGCCTTTGCACCGCCCGTATCGGGGATGATGCCGGTCTGGATGATCGACACGGCCTGATACGAATTGAACGAGCCATAGGACAGCTTCTGCGTGAAGCTGGTATCGTCGGTCACCTTGTTGGAATACATGTGGATCGCGCCGCCGAAATTGGCCTGACCGAGATCGCCCGCCATGCCGGGGCCGCGATCAACGACGAGCGCGCCGATGGTCGAGGCCGGGAAGAAGGTGTTGGAGTGGTGCGACGGATCATTGGTGTCGCCATAGGCGATGCCGTCATAGGTGATATTATATTCGCCGTCCTGGAAGCCGCGTAAGACCAGCTTGGCGTCGCCATAACCGGCGCCATTGCCCTGGGTGCCCGACACGCTCGGCGCGATCTGGGCCACGCTGGTGAAGTCGCCGGTTTCCGGCACGACGAGGTCGATATAGGGGCGCGAAATGATCGATTGCGGCTGGGTGGCGTCCACCGAGGCTTTCGTGGGCGCGGTGGCGGCGGCTTTCGAGCGCTCGGTCTTGACGATAATGGTCTTGATGGCGCTGTCCGAAACGTCGGGCTGGTCGGGTTGGCTGGCGGAATCTTGCGCAAAGGCCACACCGGCGATCAGTGATAACGTGATGGCGGAGGAAGCGAGCAAGCCCAGACGGCCCGCGCGGCGGAAAGTGGATGACATAGGTTACAGCCCCTTGGTATGAAAATGCGTGCCGCCGGGTATGGTCATCCGGCGTGCAGGGGCTGATGTCACCGCAGTATGACAATGAGACTGAGGTTTGGTGACGCTTTGGCGACATTATGCGCCGCAAAGCGCGCACGGGCGATCTGTGGCATTTCAGCCAGCATATCCTTCAGTTTCGCTTCAGTTTTGCGTGCTATGCGTCAAACAGGAAAAAGGTGCTGACGGACAATGCGCGTTTTGCTGGTTGAAGATGATGAGCTGCTGGGGCGGGCGCTGAAAACCGGTCTCGAACAGGCGGACTATAATCCCGAATGGGTGACCGATGGCGAAACCGCGCTCGAAGCCCTGCGCACCAGTCCGTTCGCTGTCATGGCGCTCGATCTCAATCTGCCGGGCATGTCGGGGATTGATGTGCTGAAAAAGGTGCGCCAGACCTCGGCCATGCCGATTGTCATCATGACCGCGCGTGACGCACTGGAGCAGCGCATCGAAGGGCTTGATCTTGGCGCTGACGATTATCTGGTCAAGCCGTTCAAGCTGATCGAGCTGCTGGCGCGGATTCGCGCCGTGGTACGCCGCGCTCAGGGTCTGGCGCAATCCGTCATTGTGCACCGCGACATCGAGCTGGACATGACCGCCCATACCGTGCGGCGCGCCGGCAAATGGGTGAAACTGACGGCGCGCGAATATAAGATACTGGCTCTGCTGATGACGCGCATCGGTCGTATCATGAGCAAGAGCGAGATCGAGGAGCAGGTCTATAGCTGGGAGGGCGAGGTCGAGAGCAACACCATAGAGGCAGCGGTCTATACGATCCGCAAAAAGCTCGGTAAGGATCTGATCAGCAATGTGCGTGGCGTCGGCTACGTCATTTCGGATTGACGCCTGCATGCCCGCCTCGCGCCCGAAACATCGTTCCCTGACGGCCCGTCTGCTGGCCGGGGTGGTTCTGCCCATCATCGCCATCGTGGTTCTGATCGGCGTGGTGGCCAATATCAGCGCCCATTCCGAAATCAACGAGGTTTATGACGCGCAACTGGCCACTGCGGCCAATTTCCTGCGCTATTATAATGGCGACATTGATAATGGCGGAAACGCCGCCATCGGCACGCTCAGCAGCGATCTCAGCCCGGTGGCGCGCCACGGTCTGGCCGAATATTCACGCTGGCGGCGCTTTCGCGTCTGGCGCGACGGCAGGCTGGTGCTGATGGCAGGCAATGCCCGTCCTGTTGGCGCGCCCCTGCCGCCGGGTTACAGCGATCTGACGGATGCTGATGGCCAATGGCGCTATTTCACCCTCTATCTGCCTGAAAGCCATGAAGTCATCGCGGTGGGTGAAAATATCAAGGCGCGCGGCGAACTCATCGCGCGCGTCTTCTGGGGCCTGGTCCTGCCGCTCAGCCTGGCCCTGCCGCTGCTGGGTCTGGCCGTGTGGCTCGGCATCGTGTGGGGCCTGAAGGATTTGCGCAGCTTCGCCGCCTCGGTGCGCGAACGTTCGGCCGATCATCTGACGCCAATCGACACGCAAAGCGCGCCTGCGGAATTGCAGACCCTGGCGGCTTCGATCAACGGCCTGCTCACCACCATCGCCGCTTCGCTGGAGCAGGAGCGTCTGTTCACCGACAATGCCGCCCATGAGCTGCGTACGCCTCTGGCGGTCGTCAAGACCCAGACCGAGGTGGTGACGGGTGCGCGCAATGCTCAGGAACGCAAGGCAGCGCTGGCTGAACTGACCAAGGGCGTGGACCGCGCCGCGCGTCTGATGGATCAGCTCCTGACGATGGCGCGGCTGCGCCAGAACGCCCCGCCGGTGATGTGGCTTAGTCTCTCGCAATGCGTGTCTGATGCGGTCAGGGATCTCTATCCCGAAGCCCATGCCCGCCGGATTGGTTTTCATATCAGCGGCGAGGCGCAAGCCACCGCTAATCTGGGCCTCGTCGGTATTATCCTGCGCAATCTGATCGACAATGCCATCAAATATGCCCCCGAAGGCAGCGACATCGATATTGCGATGTCGCAAGGCGCGATCTGCCTGCGTGACCGCGGGCCGGGCATCGCCGAAGACGAACGCGAAAAAGTGTTCGCCCGCTTTTACCGCATCAAGGGCTCGCGCGCTCAGGGTAGCGGTCTGGGTTTGGCGATCGTGCGTATCGCTGCCGCCCAGACCGGCGCTGAGGTCAGGTTTTTCACGCCTGACGATGGTGTGGGGCTGGGCGTGCGCCTCAACTTTTCTATTTGAGGGTCAAGCACTTAGAGCGGTTTGCATTCCTTTGACCGATTCAATCAGAATGCAGACCGCTCTAATCCGGGTTCGCACCCTCGGTTGCGTTTTCCAGCACCTTGCCGGTTTTCGCATCTACGCCGACCTCATAGGTCTTGGCATCGACCTTGATGTCAAAGGAATAGCGCAGACCGCTGCCGCCATTTTCTTTTTCCAGTTCCTGATCGGTAACCGTACCGGGCCGCGCCTTGAGCGCAATTTGTCTGGCCTGGTCGACCGTTATCCTGGCATGTTTGGCGAGCTTTTCGCCATCATAATGGGCAGGACTATTTGCCGCTATCGCCTGAGTGCCAAACAGTGCGGTTGCCGCAAGAGCAATAATAATTGCGGTTTTCATCTTCATCTCCTTATCGCAGGAAGGGCCCTGCCATAAACAAACTGCACCCGCAGACTGAAGCTACGCTGAAGCAAAACAGGCGAAAGCAGGGTCATTTCGGGTCAATTGCGGCGTGATCCGCTGCTTGGGGTGCCTCGCGCGACAAGACCAGTATCATGGCGGGCAGGAACAGAAGCAAAAGCGGCACGGCGGCGATCAGGCCGAAAATGATCGCCGTGGCCAGTGGTTGTTGCAGGCCCGCGCCCCGGCTTAAGCCCAGCGCCAGCGGCGACAGGGTCAGGATGGCGATCAGGGCCGACATCAGGATCGGGCGCAGGCGCTTTTCTCCGGCGTCGCGTAAGCTCTGGATGGTGATCTCACCGCCCGTGTCGATTTCGGCCAGATAAAAGATGGCCAGTTCGGTGACCATGCCGACCACCATCGTCAGGCCCATCAAGGCCGAAATATCGAGTTCGATGCCGGTGATCCACAGGCCGCACAGGACGGCGGCCACGGACAACAGGACTGTGCCGAGTGTGGCGATGGTCCAGCTCACGCGCTGGAACAGCACGGTCAGCAGCAGGGCGGCCAGCAGCAGGGCGGCGCTGAACACCATAGCCAGATCGGAAAAGCTCTTTTGCTGTTGGGCATAGAGGCCGCCATAATCGACGCGCACCGAAGCGGGCAGGTGCAGGGCCGCCACAGAGGCGCGCACGGCCTTCATGGCGGAGCCGAGATCGCGGCCTTCGAGACGGGCCGTGACCGCCACGAAGGGTGCCAGGTCTTCGCGGGTCAGTTGCTTCTGACCGGCGACAACGGAGACGGTGGCGATCTGGCTGACGCACAGAGCATGGCCATCAGGGGCGGTCAGCGGCAGATTGGCCAGCATATCGGCGCGCTGGCGCAGATCCTGCGGGCCGCGCACGCGCACGGTAATCAGTTGTTCGCCGAGGCGCATCTGGGTGGCGGGCGTGCCGCCGATCAGGCTTTGCAATTGCGAGGACACCGCCTCGGCATCGAGGCCCTGCTGGGCGGCCAGACCGGGATCGACCTGGATGCGGATCGAATCGCCCGCCACGCGCTGGCCATCAACTACCTCGACCACGCCCGGTATTTTGCTAATCGATTCGCCAACCTTTTTGGCCGCGTCACTCAATTCGGCGGGATCATCGCCGAACAGCTTGACCTCAATCGGTTGCGGCACGGCGGTCAGGTCACCGATCAGGTCTTCCATCAACTGAGCGGTTTCGATCTCGAGTCCCGGCACCTTGGCGGCGACCTGCTGGCGAATATCGGCCATGACGGCCTCGATATTGCGCCTGTGGCCGGATTTGAGCCGGATGAAATAATCGCCCTCGTCAGCCTCGGTCAGGCCGCCGCCAAGCTGGGCACCGGTGCGGCGCGAATAGCTGGCCACTTCGGGCGTGTGGGTGATGATGGTTTCGACCTGACGCAGCAGCCGGTCGGTGTCGCTTAAGGCCGCACCGGATTGCGCCTTGTAGTCGAGGATGAAGCCGCCCTCATCCATTTTCGGCATGAAGCCGGACGGCACATGCGTCCAGGCCAGTCCTCCGGCCACGATAAAAACGAGCGCGGTGACAGCGGCAAACAGGCCGGGCCTGCCAAACAAAGGCGCGCTGGCCTTGTGATAAAGGCCGATCAGACGGCCCATCACGCCATTGGCGCGTTCGGCGGCGGCGGCGTCCTTTTCGCGCAGCCAGTTGGCCGCCAGCAGCGGGATGACGAAGCGGGCATAGAGCAGGGACACCACAAGGGCGGCCACCATAGTGATGGCCAGCGCCTTGAAGAAGCCACCGGTCACACCGCTGATGAAGGCGAGCGGCAGGAAGACGATGATGGTGGCGCCGGTCGAGCCAAGCAGCGGCAGGCCCATCTCAGAAGCGGCCAGAAGAAGACCCTTGCGATCTTTTCCTCTTCCTTCCTGCATTCGCCGCATCATGTGTTCGAGCATGACGACGGCGTCATCGACCACCAGGCCGACAGCGGCGGCCATGCCGCCCAGAGTCATCATGTTGAAGCTCATGCCGAGCGCAAACAGCAGAAGGCAGGTGGCGGCCAGAACGGCGGGTAGCATCAGGCCGGTGATCAGCATCAGCCGTACTGAGCGCAGGAAGAAGAACAGCACGATCCCGGCCAGCAGCGCCCCCAGAAGGATGGCGTCACGCACCGAATTGGCTGCGCCTGTCACCAGTTCGGACTGGTCATAAAAGGGCGTGACCGTAACGCTGGGTGGCAGGCCCGCAGACTTCAGGCGCGCCGTGACGGCCTTGACGATCTTGACCGTGTCGCCAGTCGGCGATTGATGGATATTAACGAGCACGGCATCGGTGCCATTGGAGGTGACGCGCGTATAGCTGGGTTCGGTGGAAGGGTGAATACGGGCCACCTGACCCAGAGTCACCACGCCCGCCGATCCCGCTGCCATCTTGCCCGCTGCCATCTTAATCGGTGTGGCGGCCAGATCCTTGAGGCTGGCCAGACGGTTTTCGGCCAGCACCAGATAGAGCCGGTGGCGGTCTTCGATACGGCCTAAGCCCGTCACCTGATTGGCCTTGCCAAGCGCTGCGCTGACATCGGTGATGCTGATGCCGAGCGCCTGCAATTTCGCCGGATCGATATCGACGGCGATTTCGCGCGGCGCACCGCCGAGGATTTCCACCCCCGCCACCTGCGGCACACCGGTCAGGGCCGGTCGCACCTTCAGTTCGGCCAGTTGGCGCAAGGCGGTCTGGTCGAGGGTTTTCGAAGTCAGGGCCAGACCCAGCACCGGGAAGACGGTCGGATCGGAGCGCGTGACGGTAAAACGTGTGCCGGGCGGCAGGTCGGTCATCAGCGTGGCCAGTGCGCCTTCGGTGGCCAGCTTGGCCGCCACCATGTCGTCGCCCCAGCCGAAGCTTAAGGCCACTTCGGCGGAACCGCGGCTGGTGGTGGAGCGGATGCGGGTGACATTGGGCACGGCGCGCAGGGCGATTTCGACCGGACGGGTGATTTCCGCCGCCATCTGGTCGGCATCGCGGTCACCGGCATCGATGGCCACGACGACGCGGGGGTAATCGATATGCGGAAACAGGCTGACGGGCATATTAAGGGCGCCGATCACCCCGCCCAGGGTGAGCAGGAGGACGGCCAGCCAGATGGCCGGAGCCAGTTTTTGCAGGCGTGTTTTTGAATCCTGCGTCATTATTTCAACCGCACCTTCATGCCGTCCTCCAGCGCCGTGCCGCCCGCCGTGACGACCTGATCGCCGCTGTGCAGGCCCTTGAGGATGGCGATGCGCTGGCCGCTTTGCGCGCCGGTCGTCACATCGGCGCGATGGGCCACCCCGTCCTTAACGACAAACACATAGGGCTGGCCGCCATCATCGAGCAGGGCCGAGTAAGGGATGGTCAGGGCCTCCGATGTGGTGCTGACCGGCAGTTCGCCGCTCAAGGCCTGACCGCTGCCAAGGCCGGTATCGGCGGGGATGGACGCCACGACCGGGGCGAGATGGGTGGCCGGATCGACCACCGGACTGACCGAAACGACAGAGGCCTCGAAGGCCGGGCCGCTTTCGGGCGTGATGTGGATTTGTGCGCCGATACGCACCTTTTGCGCCAGAGCCGGATCGACGCCGAAAAGCGCGCGCAGATGGCCGGTCGAGGAAATGGTGGCCAGGCTGGTGCCCGCCGCCACCATGTCGCCGGGGTTTTGCGTCACGGCCACGACATAGCCGTCCTTCGGGCTTTTCAGGATCAGGCCGGCATTGCGCGTCTGTGCGGCGCTTAGGGCCGCATCGGCGGCACGGGCGGTGGCGGCGGCGCTTTCGACATCGGCGTCACTGACCAGATTGTCGGCGCGCAGCCGTTTGGCGCGGGCATAGGCGGCATCGGCGGAGGTGGCGTCGGCCATGATCCTGACCGTGTCCTGCCGCGTGGCGGGGCTCGGCACCAGATGAATGACCGCCTGGCCCGCCGTGACCGCGCTGCCGACCGGTGCATCGACCGAGGCCACAATGGCCTCGCTGGGCGCGACGAGGACAGAGGTGCCGTCGGCACCACTATCGATGACGCCGTACACCGGCACGGTCTGGTCGATACGGCCGGTTTCGGCCTGACCGAGCGTGACCAGCGCCACGGGATTGGCAGCCGCATCATCGGCGGCCTTGTCCGAACAGCCGCCCAGCATCATCAGGGTGGCCAGAGTCAGACAGGCGGTTGTTGTGCGGGGGAAAAATCTCATATCGGCCAGCGTCCTTGTGGCAGTCCGGTCAGCAGTTCGAGGCTGATGGTCAGTTCGGCTATGTTCTGTTCGGTCTGATCTATCTCGCCCTGCCGGTCGCGCAGGGTTTGCGCCGCCGCCTCGGCGGTGGCGGGTGACAGATCACCTCGGCTGGCGGCTTTTTGGGTGACAGCCGCGAAGGTTTGAACAGCGGGAAGTTCGGCGTTCAGGCGGTCATGCAGCGCACGCAGGCGCGTAATATCGGCCACCGCGGCGGTGATTTCAGCGCGCGTCTGGAACAGGCGGGCCTCATATTCGGCCTTAAGCGCAGCGCGCGTCGTGCGCTCGACCGCGATGCCGCCCTGATTGCGGTTCCACAGCGGCAGGGTGAAATCTACCGCTGGCCCAACCAGCATATTATTGGCGGAATCGCGATTGGCATTGAGGGTCAGGTTGAGGGCCGGAAACTGATCGAGCACCGCCTTGTGCAGCGCATTTTCCTGCGCGCTGTAAGCTGCGCGCAAGGCGGCCAGATCGCTGCGGTTATCAATGGCGAGGCTGACCAGCGCCTCGGCTGGCGGCGGGGCGGCAGGCAGGGTGACGGGCGCCAGTTGCAGGGGTGTTTCGGGCGGCAGGCCCATCAGGCGCGTCAGCTCAAAGCGCGCGGCGTCCAGGCTGCGTTCGGTGGCCGTGGCGGCCTGACGCGCCGCCGCATCGGCGGTTTGCGCCGTCTGGAGCTGAGCAGCGGCCACATCACCGCGCCCGGCGGCCTTGAGCGTGCGTTGTAACAGGCTGTCCTGCGCCTCTCGGCTGGCGGTATTGAGCGCCAGTTGCCGCTCCAGCATCTCGATACGCACGGCCTGCAAACGCGCCTGACCGGAGGTTTGCCATTCCGCCCAGGCCAGATCGAGATGCACCTGATGGCGGGCGGCTTCGGCCTGCGCCCTGACGACGCCGCGTGTGCGCAGGGCATTGAGATCAAGGCCGAGCGCCGCCGTCAGATTGGTCTTGGTGTCCGGCCCGGACAGAACGCTGTCCGCACCGAGGCTGAAGCTGGGATCGGGCAGCAGACCGGCATTGAAGGCTTGCGCATCGGCCACATCGGCGCGGGCGCGCAAGGCTTTCAGATCGGGATTGGCGATCACGGCCACTGTGGCGATGGCATTGCCGTCGAGCGGTTGCGACAGGTCGATAGTGACCGGCGTCAGATAGGGGCGGCTGGCCCCGGCGGTCAGTTCCGCCGCTGTGGTGTCGGGCGGCTTTGTGCCAAGCGGATCGGGCGCATAGGTGGCGCAGGCGCTTAAGGTCACGGCCAGCGCCGAAAACAGCAGGGGCCGTACGCAGGAATAATGTAACCAGCGAGCCGACAAAGTCAGGGCCCCACTACGAGAACGGCGAATGTACCCGGCACGATGCCCGGTTTTTTACCCGGCGCTTCCGGCGGGCCATAGTCGGCATAGGGCAGGTAGAGGCGGCCCGTATCGGGATCGAGGGCGGCGGTGCGCGCGCCGGGTTTGGTGGTGATCACATCCAGCACCTTCGGCGCGCTTTTGAAGCTGATCACGGTCAGGGTGCCCGCGCCGGAAGGCACATAGCCGAGTTGGGTTCTGGCGTCATAAAGCGCCCCGTCGGCGTGCAGGCCAATCGGCAGGCGCGCCACTTCAGTGCCGGTATCGGCCTTGCTGATGCGGGCAAAGCCATTCTTGCAGGCCGACAGGATCAGGTTCTGATCGCTGATTAGCGCCAGACCGGAAGGCTCAGGGCAGTCATCGAGCGGAAAGGTGGCCTTGACCCGCATCGTTTTGCTATCGATCACGACAAGGGCGTCCTTGTCTTCGAGATGGGTATAGATCAGGCCCTTGCCATCCGCCGCGCCGCTTTCCGGCGCTCCGGCAAGGGGTATCCTGCCCGTCAGGGTGCGGCTGGCCGGATCGATGGCGTCAATCTCGTCACCGCCATTGCCGAGCACGAACACCATCCCCGTGGCCGGATCGAAAATGGCCCCGTCGGGTTTGGCGGCGGTGGCCACATCGCCGAGATCGGCACCGGTCAGGGCGTCGATAAAACTGGCCTTGTCGAGTTTTCCCTGCGTGACCAGCAGGGTCTTGCCACCATCAAGCGGCAGGGCGATATGGGCACCATCCGCTTCGGCCAGGTTGGGCGTCACCGTGCCGGTCGCTGTATCAATGGCGGCGATGCTGGTGGCGTGGGTGACATAGAGGCGTTTGGTGCCTAAGTCGAAACTGGCATAGTCCCAGCCGCCCGCGCCACCGATCCTGTAGGTATCGACGATCTTCAGGCCGCTGTCACCGGCATGGGCAGAGGAGGCACACAGCAGAGCCAGAACGGAGGCAACGGCAGTCAGGCGTTTCATGAATCCGGCTTTCGCGTGAAGGATGCAAGGCTTTTACCCGTTCAATCTGAAGTGAAACTGAAAACTGCCGTATCGCCGCAAAATATTTTCACCGGGCGGTCGCGCCTTAGCCAAGATGGCCCATGCGGGCGCGCTTGGCTGACAAATAGGCGCGGCCGTCGGGCGGAGGCGCAACGGTGAGAGGCAGGTGCTCCGTGACTTCGATGTCTTCGCTGATAAGGTCACCGATATTGGCCGGATTATTGGTCATCAGCCGTACACGCGAAATGTGCGCTCCCAGCAGCAATCTGGCGGCGCGGTCATAGGTTCTGGCGTCATCAGCCAGACTGAGAAGGCGGTTCGCATCGGTTCATCCCCGCGGGTGCGGGGAGCAGAATCACGGAATCCCAAAATGGCAAATCGCGGCTGGTTCATCCCCGCGGGTGCGGGGAGCAGGTTTTTACACATGGACCGGCGCGGCTGGGTATCGGTTCATCCCCGCGGGTGCGGGGAGCAGGGCCTTTATTCCCCGCCGCGATATGCTGGCTGTGGTTCATCCCCGCGGGTGCGGGGAGCAGGCATTGATCTGGTCTGAGCGAGGCTCAATAACCGGTTCATCCCCGCGGGTGCGGGGAGCAGTCTCTACCAAATGACGAAGATGAGTTGTGCGCCGGTTCATCCCCGCGGGTGCGGGGAGCAGGCCATCACCGCCGATCCCGCACCATCCGCCCCTGGTTCATCCCCGCGGGTGCGGGGAGCAGCGCAAGGGCGTCAGCGAAGATTTAAGGGAGGTCGGTTCATCCCCGCGGGTGCGGGGAGCAGAAACTGTCCAGGAACGGGCCGAACTGTCCATCCGGTTCATCCCCGCGGGTGCGGGGAGCAGAAGCGCTATGATAGCAATGATCAATAAGCAGGCGGTTCATCCCCGCGGGTGCGGGGAGCAGGGGGCTTTATGCTTGGATATTCGCCGGATGGCCGGTTCATCCCCGCGGGTGCGGGGAGCAGGATTTGTGGCAGTTGGCAACCGTACCAGCAAGCGGTTCATCCCCGCGGGTGCGGGGAGCAGAGCGGGTCAGATGGCAGTCGGGAAGACTGGGACGGTTCATCCCCGCGGGTGCGGGGAGCAGATGCACCTGTTCTTCGACATCAACATGCAGGCCGGTTCATCCCCGCGGGTGCGGGGAGCAGTGGCCAGACTGTGCCGCGACCGAATACCAGCTCGGTTCATCCCCGCGGGTGCGGGGAGCAGGTTCTGGTTATGGTTAGTTGCGATGTCGGTTCATCCCCGCGGGTGCGGGGAGCAGATTCACGAGACAGACGGTCGAGCCGATCAAGACGGTTCATCCCCGCGGGTGCGGGGAGCAGATTTGGCGATATTGAGGGAGATATTTATCGCCCGGTTCATCCCCGCGGGTGCGGGGAGCAGCGTGCTGAATTATCCCGACGCCTAAATGTCCGCGGTTCATCCCCGCGGGTGCGGGGAGCAGCCATCCGTTGATGCTGCATTGGCAAGCGACTGCGGTTCATCCCCGCGGGTGCGGGGAGCAGTTGTCATGGATATAGATGATTTGGGTTTCGGCCGGTTCATCCCCGCGGGTGCGGGGAGCAGGCCACGCCCCCACCACCGAGACAAAAAAATGACGGTTCATCCCCGCGGGTGCGGGGAGCAGCAAATTGGGGCCGCGAATGGGCGAGGGATAGGCGGTTCATCCCCGCGGGTGCGGGGAGCAGGTCGGCGCGGCACGGCAGGCGGGCAATAGCGGCGGTTCATCCCCGCGGGTGCGGGGAGCAGAGAAGCGTGAGGTCGTACCCATTCGAGATAGACGGTTCATCCCCGCGGGTGCGGGGAGCAGTCAGTCATGTTCGTTTTTCCGTGTTTTGTTAACGGTTCATCCCCGCGGGTGCGGGGAGCAGTTCGCCTAGGCGAAGGTGATTCCGGTCAGCATCGGTTCATCCCCGCGGGTGCGGGGAGCAGCATGGCGGTCGCGGGTCTGGAAAGTCTGAATCCGGTTCATCCCCGCGGGTGCGGGGAGCAGGCGCCTAAAGGCTGTCGCTGGCAGGCGGGAGACGGTTCATCCCCGCGGGTGCGGGGAGCAGCGCCGCACCAATTCGCCGGTAACCCCCAGCGCCGGTTCATCCCCGCGGGTGCGGGGAGCAGTTGCTGTCGCTATCGGAATTTCACAGGCGACACGGTTCATCCCCGCAGGTGCGGGGAGCAGGGAACTGGACGCGGCCCGACATTGACGCTCAGCGGTTCATCCCCGCGGGTGCGGGGAGCAGTGTCGCGCCTGTCGCACCTGCATCTGGGCGATCGGTTCATCCCCGCGGGTGCGGGGAGCAGGCCAAAATCGTTATCATCCCAGACCCGTGCCTCGGTTCATCCCCGCGGGTGCGGGGAGCAGATGCAGGGCGTTATCGAAGACTGGCTCGAAGACGGTTCATCCCCGCGGGTGCGGGGAGCAGCAGCTCGTGGCATTCGTGCCGCCTGCCCGCAGCGGTTCATCCCCGCGGGTGCGGGGAGCAGAGAAACTGGAACCATTCTGACGCTCCACCTGGCGGTTCATCCCCGCGGGTGCGGGGAGCAGCACCTCGGATAGGCTAGCCCACACTCTCCCGCCGGTTCATCCCCGCGGGTGCGGGGAGCAGAAAACGCCCTCCGCACCCTCCAGCAACTGCGCCGGTTCATCCCCGCGGGTGCGGGGAGCAGGGAGCGCAGACCCAAAACGCGGAGAGGAATTTCGGTTCATCCCCGCGGGTGCGGGGAGCAGACATGCTGAAACCTACTGATTTCTATGTAGATTTACAATGTCAAAAAACTACCGAAGTTCTGCGTTTGTTTAATGTGGTAACATTAAACCACACAAATGCCGTTTCCATTCGGTCTGATCAGCCGGTTTCGACCGGTTTGAAACGCACCAGTGTCAGGCCGTCGAAATCAGCGGGTTTACGGCGGTTGGCGCCGATAGCCTGAAAGGCAAATCCGGAATCGGTCGGCGCGCTCCAGGCGATGACCGCATTGCCATCACCGATCATCTGTTCCACCTCCGACCAGATGCGTTCGCGGGTGCGTCTGGAATAGACGCCGACATAGACGCCGGCTCTGATTTCGGCCAGCCAGAGTGCCAGCCGCCCCCGCAGCCGCGGCGGCGCGTTTTCAGTTACGATGACCATCATCGCCGCCTGCCTCCTTGCGCGGTATGGCCGGTTCGGCGGCTTCGGGGGCGTCTTCGCCTTCATCAACAGGTTTCAGACCGCCCGCCAGCAGAATGGTCTCGATATCCGGGATAATTTTTTCCAGCAGGCCGAATTTGCGAAACATATCGCGGCAGGCGATGCGCACCTGGCGTTCAGGCAGCATCTGACTGCCCGGACCCTTTCAATCTTGGCGGCGGTCGCAAAGGCGATGGGCACAACGGTTTCAAACTTGTACAGATCGGCTATGTCATAAACGAAGCTCTGGGGTTTACCGCGATGCAGGAAGCCGATGGCCGGCGCATAACCCGCCGCCAGAATGGCCGCTTCGCACAGGCCATACAGGCAGGCCGTGGCCGAAGACAGGCAGCGATTGGGAATATCGGCGGAATCCCAATCGGCCTGATCATAGTTGCGCGCCCTCCATTTTACGCCGTGGCGCTGAGACAAACGTTTGTAGATTTCCCGTACCCGCACGCCTTCCATGCCGCGCAACTGATCGACGCTGCGCCGGGCGGGTGGTTCTTCGTCAAAGCGGCGGCGATACATTTCGCG
This sequence comes from Asticcacaulis sp. EMRT-3, assembly GCF_030027245.1. Classification (NCBI taxonomy): domain Bacteria; kingdom Pseudomonadati; phylum Pseudomonadota; class Alphaproteobacteria; order Caulobacterales; family Caulobacteraceae; genus Asticcacaulis; species Asticcacaulis carbonis. The sequence continues at coordinate 2,211,590 of NZ_JASERT010000001.1, read as the reverse complement.
CACCACATTGAGCCGCGCATTGTCGTCAAGCGCGTTACGTGCCTGGAACAACAGCTTTTCGGCCTTTGAGCCGCCCGGCTGGCCCGAAGCATAGAGCCGCACCCCGCCTTCGCCGACCCAGACCAGCAAACAACCGACCTGTGCGCACAAAACCACGGCGGCATGGGAGACGCGCGTGCCCGGCTCCAGCATCAGACAGGCCAGACCGCCCACCGGGATCTGCACGCGCACACCGTTTTGATCGACCAGCACGAAAGCGCCATCCAGAACATCCAGTTGACCATATTCAAGAAAGACGATCGCCGAGCGGTCTTTCAGGGGAATGGGGCGCAGCGGGATGTAATCCGGATTGGCCATGGTCAGTCTCCGAGGGGCCTGAGCAGAAGCAGGCCAAGGCCGAAGGCGCGTCCGTGGCCGATGCCTGAGACGAGGGCGGCTTGCAGGCTATCGGGATCGCGCACGGAAAGGACGCCTTCGACGTCAATATAGGACAGGGTGGCGCGCTCCGTCTGACCCTTGCGACGCAGGCGTAACTGGTCGTAATCAAGCAACTGGCTGAGGTCTGTGTCGAGGTCGGCCCCGCAACGTTCCAGCTTGGTACGTAGCCAGTGCAAGGCGATGTCTTCGCGTTCCTCAGGCCGCAGGGCGGCGGAGGCGTCACGTTTGGCACTCATCAGAACATCCCTTCGCACGCCTCGCTTTCCCTCTGGTTGCGGTTGCGAAACCGTGGGATTGACGCGAAGCGAAAAGCCGAACCTGGCGTCCTTTGGCAAGACGGGCGCATAAGGCTTGCTGCGCAGATGCCAGAGTTCGGGGTCGGCTTCGGGTGTGCGCGCCGAGACAATCAGGAAATTGTCGGGCCGCATTTCGCGGTAGATGAAATCGCGCGGCGCCTCAGGATCGCGGTCGAAAATCTGCCAGACAAGGCTGTGATGCGCGTCAAAGGCTGGGCGGCGGCGCAAGCTTTCTTTCAGGCGCTCGCGTGCCTGAGGGGTGTCGCGGCGCAAAGTGGCGTGAGTGAACCAGTTCATGCTGCGTCTTCCCGATCTGGAGCGCCGATGACTGGCGGTTGCCAGGTCAGGCGGCCCTCCTGCCGGTCGGCAAATTGCCACAGGGGACGATTGCGCAGGGCATCGCGCCGCCAGCGCACGGGCTGGGCGCCGGCGTCTTCCGCATCAAGGCCCGCCTGCATCTCAAACCAGACGGGCCGGGAATCGGCGTTCAGACTCAGGCCGCGAAAGGCAAAGGGTTTGCTAAGGGCTTGGTCGCGGGTCAGCCAATGGGCATCATAGGCCGACAAAGCCGCTAAAAGCCCGTCTGTGCGCGCAATATGAGGCAGGGGAGGGCTGCTCAACGGACACGCCTTGCGACCCAGATAGGGGGTGAAGACCGGACGTTTCAATGCCTCGCCAAGGGCGGCAAGATCAGGCGTGCTGTCCGGCCTTGCCCACAAGGCTACCGTAAAAGCGGCTTCGAGACGATAAAAGCGTTCGGACAACACGGTGTTGAGATCGTCCTTGTCGGTATCCAGATCGCCTTTGCGCGTGGAGAGATCATGGCCTTGTTTGCGGCGGCGTGTGCGGTTGGCTTCTGTGGGCGCCTGAGCCGTATGGTAATCACGCAGAGGCTGGCCCGCCTGATCAATGCGGACGGCAAAGCCAAGCTCTGTATCGAGGCGGGCAAGGGCTGTCTGGTCTTCGCGGACGATGCCAAGGCTGGCGGCCAGCAGACCTAAGACGCCGGATTTAGACGGCGCATCCCACAGGCTGCGCCGTTCGCCGACAGCAATCTCGCCAAAGGCCGACATCGGGCCGCGCAGGCGGAAAATGAGGAAGTCGCGTTCGCTCATGGCTCAGATCCGGTCGATCATGGCCTGAGCGGCATGAACCAGGTCTTGCAATGTGGCGCTTTCGGGATCGGTCACATCCATAATGAGATGATCGGGTTTCAGGCCGTAGGCGCGGGCAAAGCCATCGCGCAGTTCAACCATACGGCCTACGGAAGCGGCGGCGAGGTCATTTTCGCCATCACCGCCGACCGGCTTCTGAAAGGCCGCGGCCAGCGAGCGCGGCGTGTCTTCGCCCGTTTCCTGCAAAATGTAGCTGGCCATAGAACGGCTGGCGAAGCTGTTTTGCTTACCCTTGGGGCTGACCTTCGCGGCGGCCTTGATCAGGGCTTCCAGTGTATTTTTGGCCAGCGCTTTGTCACCCGCCAGATTGGCCAGCAGCAGATTAGCGTCGATGCAGATATAGAGGTAAAATGTACCCGCGCCATAATATTGGTTATCTACGTGCGCGGCCCCTGCATTGTGTTCATCATCAGGGTCAAGAAGGTCACTCACAGCAGTGAAAAAGTCATCTTCAACGGTTGCTCGGTGCGTGGTGAAAGCGTGGGCTACTTGCACCGCAGCATTCACATTAAATTCGGGGTTATCTGCCAACATGCGACCAAACATAGCAATATCTACTGCACGCGGTTTTTCCGTCAGAATTACAGCGTCTTTTCTAGATATTTCAGTTCCAGCAAGAAGCGACTCTGCAATTTTTTTTAACAACGCCAACTCTTCAGGACTCAAAGATACAATTTGAGAGTGAGTTAAATTTTTTCCTCCATCCCAAGTGGCGAGTTTATTCTTTCCCTTGTCTGTATTAGACGATTTTCCAATAGAATCTACGACCATTTTTTCCGCTTCTTCCTGAGAGGCACCAAGACGGATGAGTTCATCACGGAGTACTTTTCCAAAAAATTTGGAGCGGATTCCAATGGCAGTTGGGACATATTGGAAAAATATATCCGAGGTGCGGAAGGCGCGCTTTAAGCTTTGCGACGACACACGCAGGCGTTCGGCACCGCCGAATTTCAACGTTTTCGGGCGGCCCGTGTCGTCACGATTGAGATTGGCTGCGGCATAGGTGGTGAGTAGGTGCAGTTGGATAAAGTGAGTCATGAGGTTCGTCTCTCGAAAATTGTGATGTAAATCAGGTCTGTGCGGCTGCCGCATTGCCGGGGGTTTCCACCCCGTAGAGATCCAGTCCGTAATAATGACGCGCCCAATCGCGGCGGATGGCGGGTCTGCGCCGCCACAAGTAGAGCGAGGCCCCCAGCATGCCAGTGTCGGCGGCGGTCTTGCAGATCAGCGCTGAAATACGTCGCGCCTGATCGAACAGATCGGCATCGGTTTCGACCCGCATCAGCGCTTTGAAGCGGGATTCACTTAGATCCGGCATTTCGCCCCCGATAACCGACGCAGGATGCAGGGGCTGATGCGAACGCACACCAGCCAAGGCACGCGCGGCGATGGTCAGGGCCATTTCTTTTTCATCTGTCATCTTGTAACCGTCCGCTTTTTCAACTCTCGCGATCCTCTCTCTGAGGTGTCGGAAGGTCGGATCCATCAGAGCGCTGAGGACGTCCGGTTCGGGGCCGCTTAAGCCCTCGATCAGATCGAGACGGCGCAGGGCTGCGGCGGATGCACGATCACCTGTACCTTCACGTGCTGCTTTAATGCTATCTTCCCACCAGTCATGGAAGACCGTGCGATAGATGTGCGTGGGATCGGCCATCAGACGGTTTCCTCCGTTTTGTTGCTGGATTTGGAAGGCTTGGCCAGCCCCAGGGCCGTGCGCGCCTTGCTCATGATGAGGTTATTGAGCTGATTGCGGGCATAAAGCAGACGGCGCGGCTCCTCGTCGGTCAGGCCATCGACATCGACAAAGGTTTCAAAAACGCGGAAGGCTTGCTTGCGTAAGGTGGCGATCCATGCCTCGCGCAAATCGGTGTCGCCATCCTCAGTTGCGGCGCGGGCGATGAGGTGCGTCAATTGGGCCTCAAAAAGGGATTGAGTCACGGCCCATACCTGTTCGCCGGGTGTCTTGAAGCTGTCAGCGCCTTCGACGCGGTAATGGTCGTCCGCTTTTTTCTGACCATAAAGAGCTGTGCGGCAGGCATAGGTGGCGGCGCGCGCGGTTTCGTCCGTGGCTTCGATGAAAGCTTTGACTGAGGCTTTAAGCGCCGCAGAGCCTTCCGGCAACCACGGCGCGCGGGCCTCAAGCCACTGGCGGGCCTTCATGTTATCCATATCAAAGCCGAAGGCCTCAATGCCGTCGGGCGATGACGGATCAAGATGCGGGGTCAGGATATGACGCCGCCCTTCCCACAGCCTGACCACGGTTGCCGGATAACCGTCAAATCCCCACCAGGTCAGCCAGTCGCCGTAATCGGAAGCGCCGGCATGGGGATGGCACGGCAATTTGCCGGACTTTTTATCCTCGTAATAGGGCGACAGAGGGTGCTGCCAGAACTGGTAATTGGCGCCGTAATTCTGGGTGCGGAAACCTGCTACCACGGCGCCTGCCGCACCGGAAAGGCTGCATTGACCTTCAGAAAACACAAGCCGCAGACGGCGCGGGCAGGCAAAGAAGTTGAGGGCCAGAGGACGGTCTTCCGGTGTCACAATCTCATTCTTGGCCGAGGTCAGGGTAGGCCGCATCCACGGAAACAAATCCTGCGGCCTCAGGCTGAAATTGTCATCGCGGTAAGGCACATTGGCCCAGATCCGATCCCACAAGGTCGTCACATTCTGCCCCTTGCGGCGCGGCGTCACCAGGGTGGTCAGCGGCCCGCCGCCGCGCAAGGAGGTGCGGTGCCCGGCCCCGCCCGAAGGCGCATAGGTTTGCAGGGTGATCAGGGCCGCCGCCGCCAGAGGCAGGCTGAGGGCCGTAACGCCATCGCGCTTGACGAACAGATCGGAATTGTTGCGCAGGGCGTTTTCGCCGGGGGCGTCGATCAGCAAACTGCTGACCGGCTTGATGTCCTGCGTGACCAGATCGTCAAAATCCTGAAAGGCCAGCGGCCCTTCGCCATCAAGATTGAAGCACGGCACAAGGGCCTGCCACGCCTTCAGCAGCGCATCCGGCGCGGGCGGGGTAACGAAATGGGCTTCCCATTCATCAACATCATCGCAAGGCAGGGCCAGATAGGTGAGGCCGATCAGGAACTCCGTCACGGCGGCGTTCCAGTCGGGACGTGGGAAATCCAGCGCCATGACCGGGTCATCGCCGCCCGTGATGTCGCAGGCCCGGACGCGGTCGCGCACACCCGATGCCCGCCTGACCTCCAGCCAGGGGTCGGTCTATAGATTGAATGTCATGAAATCCCTCCTCGCCCAAGGCGAGACTGCGCCTGATTCGTCAGATTTTCAACCGGGAGATATTGCGGCACAATCTGGAATTGTTGGTTGGCGCGCAATACCGTCCAACGCTCCGACAAGCGGGATGGCGGAGGGTTGAAAGTGTGTGAAAAAAATGAGAGAATTACCAGATGCCGCCAACAGACGGCCTCTGGTAATTAAGCGTCATATTATGTTGCTGGATAGCCAGACCATGAAACACGCCTCCTTTCTAGCGACTGTGGGTAGTTTCGATTTAGCCCCGTTAGGTTGCCGCCTAGCGGGGCTTTTTACATTAATGATCAATTCTTATGATCTCAACATGTATTTGTATAGATAGTACCTTGTATATTTTGAATGTCCCCGCAAATGCGGGGATCAGATGGTTTGTATAGAAAGTACCGGTTCATCCCCGCAGATGCGGGGAGCGAACTTAAGTAATTGTAGAGAAAGCTAAAATTTTTACAACCCATTTCCGGCAAAGCACCGCGCCATTCCCAAATTCTTCTCAACCTCGTTTTTAGGCAAAAGTTGATCACACATTTTTTCAAGATCAATCCATTTGTAATGGTGTGCCTCTCAGCAAGCCGCAATACAGATTGAAGCCGTCAATATAGATATGTGTATGCAAGGAAACGTAATCCCGAAAGAGCAACGGCGGGCTTTCGCCCGCCGCGCGCCCGACGACTATAGTCGTGCGGGGGAGTAGTGCAACTTAAATAGGCATGAAGGACGGTTTGGTCAAGAGTTTCATTCTGGGCAGATTTAATTCTCGATCACCAATCCTTGCTCCATGCTGTACCTAACACTGACGACGCGATCCCTGTGATCCTTGATCTGGCCTTGCCACAAACCGGGCGTATCTGATGGGATAAGCGCCAGAACGGGCGGCGGGTCGTATCTTTGCGGCCAGCCCGCCTGCACGGCGGCGACCGCTGCGCGGCAAGCCTCATCCGGATAAACGGCCTCGGCGAAGCGCGCCGCGCGCAGGCTCAGTTCCGACAGACGCCAGCTTAAGGGCGCTCTGTCCGCCTCGGCCCACGGCGTCAGCGCACCATTTGCCCATCTGGCCAGACGCACGGTGATCGAGGCCTCACCAAGCCGGGTCGGGGTTTTGGTATCAGGCGCCCATTTGGCGTCGTGAATAAATCCGGCTGGCGGGGTATTTGCATCCTTGCAATGGATGAAGTTGAGTTTGGAAACGGCGCGGTCGGCATCGTTTCTGGCGCGCGCCTGATCGCTGCTTGTGCGCAAACCCTCGGGGCAATCGCCGTCACGATCAAAAACCGGCTCGATCAGATCACGCACCGACGCGCTCAGGCAATTGAGCCCGCCCGTCTGTTCGAGTATGCGCTGGGTTCGCCAGAGCTGGCCGTGGTCTTCATAAACATACTGGCCTTTGGAAAACAGCCCGCCATACCAGTCTTCACCGGCATCGGGCACGGCGGGGCGGCTGACAACCCAAAGTTCCGGTTCGGCCCTGTCCGGGCGGTCATGGCGGTGCAGCCGCCCGGCGCGCTGGATCAGCAGATCCATCGGGCACAGGTCGGTGGCCATGTAGTCGGCGTCGAGATCGAGCGACTGCTCCACCACCTGGGTCGCAACAATAATCTGGCCCTTGCGCGTGTCGGGCGTGCTGTGCTTGCCGAGCTGTTTCAAAACCGCCTGTTCGCGCCGGATGCGATCCTGCAAGCAAAAACGGGCATGGAACAGATGAAGGCCGATCTTTGGGCCAGCCTTGCGCGACAGCCATTCATAGGCCTCGGTCGCTTCGGCCACGGTGTTGCGGATATAGAGGCAGCACGCCCCCGCTTCGGCCTTGTCCAGCAAAGCCTGCATGACGCTTTCGGAGGTATCGTAGCGCACGGTTTTCAGATCGCGCCGTGTGCCGCGATGGGCGGGCGCGGCCGTTTCGTGAACCTGCTTTTGCGGATCGACATGGCTGATCAGCGGAAAAGCGGCGGACGGGTCGGTAAGCGGCTTTCCACCGAAGATGCGAATGAATTTTTGCCGTTGCGCCAGGGTCAGCGTAGCCGAAAGCATGATCACCGAACCGCCGAGCGCCGCCTGAAAGCGGATCAGGCTTTCAATGCCCGCCGTCATGTAGCCATCGAAGGCGTGAACCTCGTCGATCACCAGCACCCGGCGCGACAGGGCGGCCAGCCGCAAGGCATTGTGCCGGACGGGCAGGGCGGCCAGCAAGGCCTGATCGATCGTGCCGATGCCCACCTGAGCCAGAAAGGTGCGCTTGCGGTCTTCGGCCAGAAAGGCGGCGCAACTGGCTTCGGCGCTCAGATCGTCGGCCTGGGCGGTGGGTGCGTACCTGCCGCCGCGAATGGAGGCCTGAAAACCCATGTGCAGGTCGCGGGCGCTGTGGGCCAGGATCAGCGAGGGTTCCGACTCGCCCTCAAACAGCCGTCGGTAGGTTTTTTCCAGACGATCATAAAGCCCGTTGGCTGTTGCCATGCTGGGCAGGGCCCAGTACAGCCCCTCGGCGGCGCCCGCCCGCATCAGGCGATGGGCCAGCAGCAGCGCCGCCTCGGTCTTGCCGGAACCGGTCAGGTCTTCGATAATATAAAGATTCGGCCCATTTTCCGGGTTTTGTGCGGCGGCCCAGTCTTGCAGCGGCGAGGCGGTCACCGGTGTGTCGAACAGGTGCGCAAGGTTAAAATGGGTCGCGGCTTCGGCCTCGGCCAAGGCAGCCAGCGACACGGCCTTGCGGCCCTTCTCCAGCGCGACCGGCCAGTATGCCTCAAGGGTTAAATAATCGGGCTTTTCGTAAGGGAACCAGCGATCCTCGGCATTTGACCCTATCCAGTCGGCGAGAATGACCAGCCCGGCCACGCGCCAGATTTCGGCCTGAGCGCTGGCGCGCGGTCTTTGATCGGCAGGCTTGCCCAATAGGGAGAATACGGCCTCAACATAGGTGCCTGCATCGGTACGGGCGGGATCGCTGATCACATTATTCAGTGGAACGTTGTCGGAAGCGGGTACGCCATGATGCGAAACGGCGGCATGGAGCCATTGGTTGAAATCTGCGGGGCAGGCAGACCTATAGTCCTTTTGCCACAGGGCATGTCCGACATCGCCATGACCATCCGTGCCCCATGGCCCCCATTTTGATTGCGGGGCATGACCGAGCGTTTCCGCGAGTTCCGGCACCTTGGTCTGGAAATTCTCGGCAAACTTGCCCAGATCGTGTAGGGCCGCCACCAGCAGCATCCATTGCCGCGTGTCGGCTTCGCTCAGGCCCGTGCGGGCGGAAACTGTCTGCAACAGGCATGGACGAAGATCGAGAACAGCCGATAAGACCGCCGCCACATCAAGACTATGATAGGCAAGTGGATGCCAGGCAGGTCCGTTGATGCCTTCAGGTGGCCTCGCCTTGCCCCAGTAGTTGGTTATAAACCGCATAGGGTGACAATCGGCGAAATGGCCTTAGAGTCAATATATTGCATTTTTTAACGAACGAACGCCAAACCTGATTCCAAAGTCAAGGTCGACGATCTCGGACGCCTCGATTTGGTTTACCTGGCTGTCAATCACGATCTCGGCACAAAATGCTCAGCGAGGTTCAAAAAGGGCGCGCCCTATGTTTTGCGCCGCCCCGCGGCAGGGCGGTTGGTGCCGAATAAGGCAGCGCGCAACAAGGCCTGATCCAACAAGCCCTGCCAGCGGCTGACGACGATGGTGGCCGCCACATTGCTGATGACATTGGTGACGGCCCGGCATTCCGACATGAAGCCGTCAACACCGAGGCGGCTGGATTGCCGGGCTTTATTTTCTTGAAGCCTAATGTATGTAATTTTGCAACATAACGGCCATAATCTCTCTGATAGCCGCCCGTCCGGCCTTTTCGCGTTTGACGTTTCGTAGCTCATGTAGCTAATTTGGTGTAGCGCAATTACACATGCGTGGGGCTCGCTCATTGGAAGGCAACTATGAAAAAGGTTTTATGTGCGGGGGTGGCTCTGGCCGCTCTGATGCCGTTCTCGGCTCTGGCTCAGACATCTGACTCAGGCGATACGGCCAAGACAAACGACGCGACCACGGTGATCGTCACCGGCATAAGGGCCAGCCTGCGAAGCGCCCTGGCGGAAAAGCGCAATGCCCCGGCGGTCGTCGATTCGATCACCGCCGAAGAGGCTGGCAAGTTTCCCGACACCAATGTTTCGGAATCGCTGCAACGTGTACCGGGCGTGGCCATCCAGCGCAATGCCGGCGAAGGCCAGTTCATCACCGTGCGCGGTCTGGGGCCGGAATTCAACAATGTGCTGCTCAATGGCCGCACCCTGCCGACCGATAATCAGGGCCGTGAATTTTCGTTTGACGTTCTGTCGGCAGACCTGATTTCGCGCGCCGATGTGTACAAGACCTCGCTGCCTGAACTGACCGAAGGCGGCATTGGCGCCACGGTCAATATCACCACCACGCGCCCGCTGGATACCAGGGGCACACACGCCAGCCTGAACCTGTACGGTTCCTACGATTCGATGACCAAGGATTTCACGCCCAATTTCAGCGGCGTCTATTCCTATGCCAATCCGGATCATACGTTCGGAGTCGCCGCCTCGCTGTCCTATACGGATCGTGAATCGAAGCAGGATTCGGTGCAGACCGACATCTGGGTAAATCGTCCGGCCACGGTCGTCACCGGCTCGGAATCGTCGGTGGGCCTGCCCGCCAGTGCCGCCTCGACCCAGAGCTTCCTGATGCCCAGCAATCTCGGCTTCCATCAGGAAGCCGCCTCGCGCAAACGGACGGTCGGCAGCCTGACCTTCCAGTATAAGCCCAATGCCGACTGGCTGATCACGGTCGATACCCTGTATTCGCATCTCGATCAGAAAATGACCGATTCGATCTACAGCGCCTATTTCAATCCGGCCTTCATCAATCCGGTCATCGGTTCGGACGGCACGGTGCAGAGCTTTACGCGCCCTGGCACGACCTTTGTGAATAATAATCCGGCCCTGGCTTCGCAGGTCGGTGCCTCGCAGAACGACAATATCGTCACCACCAATAATCGTCTGGCCAATACCTATGTGTTTGGTGCCAATGCCAAGTGGAACGTGTCGGACACGCTTCATCTTGAAGGCGACCTGTCCTATTCGCGGGCCACGGGCACATCGGTCAATCCCTATGTCGTGATCGGTGAACAGTCGGTCAATGGCCAGACCTTCGACCTCAATCCGGGTGGCAAGACGCCGATCCTGACCATCCCCGACACAGTCACCGATCCCAGCCTGATGCGCTCCCACTATACGGGCGTCAGCGGCGACAGCATCAGCGACGATATTCTCGATGGCCAGTTGAGCGCCAAATGGACGCATGAGGCGGGCTATTTCCGCAGCCTGTCTGCCGGTATCGAATATTCCGACCGCCAGAAGATCGACAATTACTCGGCCTCGCCGGACGGTTGCGCCTATTGCGGCTACACCTATCCGGCCAATGCCACCCTGTTGCAGCTCCAGTCCTTCTCCGGCTTCATCGGCGGGGTGCAGGTGCCGGTGGCGGCGCACTTCACCTATGATCCTAATGCTGTCATCGCCTGGTTGCAGGAACCGGTCAATCTGGCGCAGTCGAGCGATCCGGCCCTGGCGGAATCCTATGCAGGCGGCCCGATCTCACCACAAGCCCAGCCGGGCGGCACCATCAATGTGACCGAAAAAGTGACCGCGCTTTATGCCGACAGCTACTGGGGCGGCGATCGCTGGTCGGGCAATGCCGGTGTCCGTATCGTCAATGTCCAGTCGCGCTCGATCGGTTATGGCACGCCGCTTCTGACGGCCATCACCAACTATCCGGCCGATTCAGGCTATATCTATACTATGGCACCCCCACCGAACTGACGAGCAGCCACAGCTATACCGATGTCCTGCCTTCGGCCAATTTCAAGTATCATCTGACCGACAATATGCTGTTGCGTCTGGCGGCTTCGCGCACCCTGACGCGGCCCACCCTGACCGATGTCGGCATCAGCAATACCTATGGCGGCTATTACGGCGCGCCCACCTCAAGCGGCGGCAATCCTGATCTTCAGGCGATGCATTCCAACAATTACGACATTTCGTGGGAATGGTATCTGTCGAAGATCAATTATGTGGCCGTGGCCGGCTTCCGCAAGGACGTTTCCGACTTTATCGAAACGACGACCGTGTTGCAGACCGAGCCGGTTATCCCCGAACAGGTCTATGATACCCGGCCGCGCAATGGTGCCAGCGGCACGATCAATGGCTATGAAATCTCAGCGCAATATGCGCTGGGCGAACAGGCTGGCTGGGCCAATGGCTTTGGCGTCTCGGCCAACTATACCCACATCGACGCCACGGCCAAGCGCGCCGACGACGCCAACCAGTGCGGTTATGACGGGCTTTCGCCCGACTCCTACAATGTCGTCGGTTTCTACGAGAATGGCACGTTTGAGACACGTCTGGCCTATAACTGGCGCTCGGCCTTCCTGGTCAGTTGCTTCGGTTCGGGGCTTCTGCCGCGTGACCGCGCCGCCTATGGCCAGCTTGACTTCAGTATGCGCTATAATCTTAACGACCGCATCGAACTCTATGTCGACGGCATCAACCTGACCGACAGCCTCGTGCATGAATACGAGGTCGATCGTTCGCACTTCCTGATGCTGGAAGAAGATGGCCGCCGCATCGATTTCGGTGTGCGCTACAAATTCCGCTAGAGCAAGATGACATGACTTGGAATCGCTTTTCCTCTCCTCTCCCCTCCATGAGGGGAGAGGGCGGGAACCGAGCAGAGCGAAGGTGACCGGGTGAGGGGCATCTTTATTGCGTCTGCCAAGCCTCTCATCCGGCCTTCGTTTCACTCAGGCCACCCATGACGGCCAAAACGACATGCGTTTTGTTACCGTCAAACCCCTTTTAAGCTAAGGGGAGAAGGGAAGGTTAAACGATGCAAACCTATGTCATCACGCTCTAAAACCTTTTCCTCCCCTTGCCGGCGATGCGTTCTGTTCGTCGGCAAGACCTTGTTGCGGCACGTCTTCACTTCGGGCGTGCCGCAATTTTTTTCACCTGCAAGCTGTGCGGGCAGGTTATGTCTTACAAATGCCATTTGACTAACGACGCTTGTGTAGTTTATTAAATGTAGCTAAGCTACCTACTGAACAGATCATCGGAGGAACCATGAGTATCAGGCGTATAGGCGGGGCCAAATCGGGCAGCGGCGGCCAAATCCTGCCCTTTTCACGCGCCACGGTGGCGGGCGGTTTCGTGTTCGTTTCCGGCCAGGTCGGCATGGATGAGACGGGCGAGATCGTTCAGGGCGGTATCGTGGCCGAGACGCGCAGGACGATGGACAATATCATCGCCATTCTGGCCGAGGCGGGCTGCACGCTGAACGATGTGGTCAAGGCCAGTGTCTGGCTCGACGATACGCGCGATTTTGCCGCCTTCAATCGCGTCTATGCCAGCTATTTCAAGGATGAACTGCCCGCGCGCTCATGCGTGCGCTCGCAGATCATGATCGACGCCAAGGTCGAGATCGACGTCATCGCCTACAGGCCTGAGACTTAGGCCAGAAGCCCCGACCAGGGGTGCATCGGCGCTACTTCAGCGGGCGGGGGTGGTGCCGATTTCGCTTTTTATAAATCCGGGCATGTGGCGCCCCGCCGATCAGTGGTGGTTGCGCAATGTCCCTACCGAACAGGTGCGGTATGTTTAATTTTTCCGGCAAGGTGGTGCTGATCACCGGTGCGGCGGGCGGTATAGGCCAGGGGCTGTGCGAGGCTTTCCTTGGCTGGAACGCCACGGTTCTGGCCTTTGACCGTGCCGCCGAGACGCTGGACGGCATGGACGCACGCCTGCACAAGGCCACGCCCGACCTGACCGATCTTGAAGCGGTCAAGGCGGCGGTAGCGGCGCTGACGGCCAAAACCGGCCCGGTCGATATATTGATCAATAATGCCGGTGCGGCGGCGGCGGTGTCTTTGTCCACCCTGACCCCCGACGACTGGGCGCACGATCTGGCCATTAACTTAAGCGCCGCCTATCACTGTGTCGAGGCCACCAAGGCGGCCATGTTCGCACGCGGATCGGGCGTCGTCATCAATATTGGCACGGTCAATGCCATGCTGGCCATCGGCCACCCGGCCTATAGCGCCGCCAAGGCCGGGCTGGTCAGCTACACGAAAGCGCTGGCCGTCGAATATGGCCCGCGCGGCCTGCGCGCCAATCTGGTGGCGCCCGGAACGGTCAAGACGCAGGCCTGGAACGCCCGCGCGGCGCAAAAGCCCGAAGTCTTCGATGATCTGAAAAAATGGTATCCGTTGCGCGATTTCGCCACGCCGCAGGACATCGCTAACGCCGTCGCCTTTCTGGCCTCCGACCTTGGCCGCATGATCACCGGCGTGGTGCTGCCGGTCGATGCCGGTCTGACGGCGGGCAATCCGGTGCTGGCTTCTGAGCTGACTCTGGAACAGTTCTGATGCTCGATCTGAACCCGATCCTCGATTCCCGCCTGTCCACCGGCACCAAGGGCGTGCCGCCATCGGGCGAGGGCGTCATGATCCGTGATGTGGCCGCACAAGGCTGGAACCTGCTCGATGGCTCCATTCCCATGCCGGCCGCCGTGCTGCGCAGCTCGGCCCTGCATGATAATCTGATGGCCTTTCAGACCTATATCGACCAGGCGGGTGTGAAATTAGCGCCGCACGGCAAGACCAGCATGTGCCCGCAACTGTTCGACCGGCAATTGCAGGCCGGGGCCTGGGGCATGACGGTGGCCACCTTCGCCCAGGCCTGCACGGCCTTGCGTTATGGCGTCAAGCGGCTGCTGATCGCCAATGAACTGGTCGGCGAGACGGAAATCCGCGCCCTGGCGGCGGTCGAGGACGCGCATATCCTGTCGCTGGTCGATAGCGTGGCGGGTGTCGAGCGCATTGAGGCGATTTTGCAAAATGCCGGTGTGCAAAAGCCGTTCGGCGTGCTGGTCGAGCTTGGCATAGAGGGTGGCCGCACCGGGGCAAGGGGCGCTGCGGTGGCTATGGATGTGGCGCGGCGCGTGGCGCAGTCGCCTGTGCTGGCACTGGCCGGGGTCGAGGGCTATGAGGGCCTGATCGTCACCGGCGATGCCGTGGCCGATGCCGCGCGCGTCGATGGATTCTTACGCGATCTCAAGCATCTGTTTGAAACCTGCCGCGCCGAGGGACTGTTTGTTGATGCGCCTATTTTGAGCGCAGGCGGCTCGGCCTATTTCGATCTGGTGGCGCGCGGTCTCAAAACCGAAGGTGTCACCACGCTGGTGCGCAGCGGCTGCTACCTGACCCACGACACCGGTTTCTATCAAAGGCTGCTCGCCCATGTCGGTGAACGCGCGGTTCAGGGCTCTGGTCTGGGCCCCGCACCGGCGCTGAAGCCCGCGCTGGAAGTGTGGGCGCAGGTCGTGTCGCGCCCCGAAGCGGGCCTGATCCTGGTCAATGCCGGACGGCGCGACCTGTCCGACGATTCGGGCCTGCCCAGGGTCGAGGTGTGGGCGCGCCCCGGCAAGGACGCCCAGCCCCAGCCGGTCAGCGGCTGGAACTTCACCCGCATGAATGACCAGCACGGCTATGTCCGCGTGCCCGAAGACGCCGCTGTGGCGGTCGGTGACTACATCGCCCTCAGTATTTCCCATCCCTGCACCACCTTTGACCGCTGGCCGCTGCTGCTGGAAGTCGATGACGCCTACCGCGTCGTGGGCGCGCTCAAGACCTTTTTCTGACGAGTACTCACCATGTTTCCTGAAGTTGTTGATAATGTTCTGCGTGGGGGCCTCGTCTTTGACGGCGACGGCGGAACGCCTTTTCAGGCCGATGTCGCGTTCAGCGACGGCCTGATCGTGGCGGTGGGCGATCTGAAAAACGTCCGTGCCGCCCGCGAGATCGACGTGACCGGCAAGGCCGTAGCGCCCGGCTTCATCGACTCGCATTCGCACGACGACTATGCCTGCATCCGCACGCCCGACATGACGGCCAAGATCAGTCAGGGCGTCACCACGGTCGTGGTCGGCAATTGCGGCCTGTCGATCGCACCTCTGCGCTTTGAAGGGGCGGTCGAGGAGCCGTTCAATCTGCTCGGCGATGAAAAAGCCTTCGCCTATGCCAGCTTTGCCGCCTATGCCGAGGCGATCAGCGCTGCCCGCCCGGCGGTCAATGTGGCGGCTCTGGTCGGCCACACCACCTTGCGCAAGATCTGCATGAACGACCTGACAAAGCCCGCCTCGCCCGATGAGCGCAAGGCCATGCAGGATCTGCTGGCCAATGCGCTGCGCGCAGGTGCTGCGGGCCTCAGTTCCGGCGTCTATTATCCGCCCGCCTATGCCGCCGATCTGGCCGAACTGACGGCGCTGGCTGAAACGGTCAGTGCGCACGGCGGCGTCTATGCCACCCATATCCGCAGCGAATATGACGGCGTGGCCGAGGCGCTGCAAGAGGCCTTCGCCACCACGCGCGCCGCCCGGACGCCCTTGATCATCTCGCACCACAAATGCGCGGGCGTGCATAATTGGGGCCGTTCGGCGGAAACGCTCGGCCTGATCGGCACGGCGGCCAAAACTCAGCCCGTCTGCATGGACTGCTACCCCTATACAGCCGGATCGAGCGTGCTCAATCCCGATCTGTGCGACGGTGAAATCCGCGTGCTGATCAATTCGTCGCAGCCCTATCCTGAGATGGCAGGCCGCTATCTGAAGGAGATCGCCGCCGAATGGGGCTTAAGCGAGCGCGCAGCCGCCCGGCGCATGATGCCCGGCTATGCCTGCTATTTCCAGATTCACGAAGACGATATGAAGCGCATCCTGTCGCATCCTCTGTGCATGGTCGGATCAGACGGCCTGCCCAATGATCTCAATCCGCACCCGCGCCTGTGGGGCACGTTTCCGCGCGTGCTGGGCCACTATGCGCGCGATCTCGACCTGTTTCCGCTGGCTGAGGCCGTGGCCAAGATGACCGGCTTCACGGCGCGGCGCTTTGGCTTTTCAGATCGTGGCCGCATCAAGCCGGGTCTGGCCGCCGACATCACCGTTTTCGATCCGGCCACCGTGGCCGACCGCGCCACGTTCGAGGCACCCGTGCAGATTTCCGCCGGGATCGAAGAGGTTTTTGTCGGCGGCGTGCAGAGCTGGTCGCAGGGCCGGGCCACCGGCGAACGCAGCGGGCGATTTATACGCGGGGCGGGCCTTCATGCCGACGCCGCAGCGGGCGCATAACAAGGCATAACAAGATAGAAAAAGGGGCTGTACGATGACCGATGCCACGAAAATAAATGGCGCTCCACAATCGACCCGGATGCCGATGGCCATTATCGGCGGCATGTTCTTTATCTTCGGCTTTGTCACCTGGCTCAACGGCCCGCTGATCACCTTCGTCAAGCTGGCCTTCACGCTCGATGATGTTTCGGCCTTTCTGGTGCCGATGGCCTTTTACATGTCCTATTTCTTCCTGTCCCTGCCCGCCGCCTTCATCCTGCGTCGTATCGGTATGAAAAAAGGCATGGCCCTGGCGTTGGCGGTCATGGCGGTGGGCGCGGCGCTATTTGGGCAATGCGTCGATATGCGCGTCTTTCCGGGCGCGCTGACGGCCCTGTTCATCATCGGGGCGGGCCTGTCGATCCTGCAAACCGCCTCCAACCCCTATATCTCGATCCTGGGCCCCATCGATTCCGCCGCCCAGCGCATCGCCTTCATGGGTATCTGTAACAAGCTGGCGGGCGCATTGGCCCCGGTCGCCTTTGCCTTTGTGGTGATGCGCGGGGTCAGCGGTCTGGCCGACCGCGTAGCCGCCGCCAGCCCTGCCGCCCGCATCGTGCTGCTCGATGCCTTCGCCCATAAGGTATATCTGCCCTATATGGCGATGGCCGCCCTGCTGGCCGTCCTGGCCGTCGCCACGCTGTTGTCGCCCCTGCCCGAAGTGACCGACAAGGCCAATGCCGATGATGCGCCCAAAAGCGGCAGCCTGTTCGCCCATCCCAATCTGTGGCTCGGCTTTCTCTGCATCTTCCTTTATGTCGGGGTCGAGGTGATGGCGGGCGACGCCATCGGCACATATGGGCGCGGTTTCGGCCTGTCGCTGGACGTGACCAAATATTTCACCTCAGGCACGCTGATCGCCATGCTGGCCGGCTATGCGGTCGGGCTGGCGCTGATTCCGCGCTTCATCAGTCAGGCGCGCTATCTGGCCGTGTCCGCCGTGCTGGGCGTGATCCTTACCCTTTGCGCCTATCTGACGCGCGGCTATGTCAGTGTCGGCTTCGTGGCGGCGCTCGGTTTCGCCAATGCGATGATGTGGCCCGCCATTTTTCCGCTCGGCATCAAGGGGCTGGGGCGGCACACCGAAACCGGCTCGGCCATACTGGTGATGGGCATTGCCGGCGGAGCGGTGATTCCGCAGATCTTTGCCGCCATGAAGTCGGTCTATGATTTCCAGCTCGTCTTCGCCGCCCTGATGGTGCCGTCCTACCTCTATATATTGCTGTTCGGCCTGTTTGCGGCGCGGCGCGATACTCGCACCGACCGGGTGTAAAAAGCCTATATTGCCACCCCATGTAATTTTGCTACAATTGGTCATGGCAACTCTGAACGATATTCTCACCACGATACGCGACCGCGCCCCGCATGAAGACGGGGTCAACTTGAAAATCGGCGAGGAGATCCTGCGCGATCCCGGTTCGGTCGTTGATGTCAGCATCAAAAGCTTCGCCAATCGCGTCGGCGTCAGCGAGCCTTCAGTGATCCGCTATTGCCGCTCGATCGGCTGCGAAGGCTTCAAGGAATTCAAGAAATACCTGGCCCAGTCACTGGTGCTTGAGCAAAAATTCGCGCGCGAAACCCCCGCCGGTCTGAGCGCGGATGGCGCGCTCGGCGATGAGCGCTTCGACCGGGTGAGCTTAAGCGTCGCCACGGCCCTGCGCTCAGTCAGCGGCACCCGCCATTTCGAGCGCATCGACGCGGCAGCCAGGGTTCTGATGTCGTCGCAGATGATTGCCGTGTTCGGCCTGGGCGGCAGCTCCGCCGTGCTGGCCATGGAAGGCCAGAACCGGTTATTCCGGCTGGGTCTGCGCGCCGTGGCGCACGTTGACAGCTACATGCAGCGCATGACCGCCGCCACGCTGAAAAAAGGCGATACGGTCTTGTTCGTGTCCTCGACCGGCCAGCCCGAACCCCTGGCCGAAAGCGCGCGTATCGCCCGCAATTATGGCGCGACCTGCATCGCAATGGCGCCGGAAAACAGCCAATTGGCGGGGCTGGTCGATATTCTCATCCCCATCGAACTGGCGATGGATATTCCCTATCACCAGCCCAATCCGGTGCGGTTCGCCCAGATGTTCGTGCTGGACTGCATCGCCGACCGGGTGGCCCTGATGATCGGCAAACCTGCGGTCGAAACTCTGCGCCGTGTCTCCTCGGCCGTATCACCGCAGCAGCATTACCTGCCTACGGGCGATTAGAGCGGTCTGCATTCTGATTGAATCGGTCAAAGGCATGCAACCCACTCTACATTTTACGTTTTTCCGCATCTCGCATTCAATTTGTAAGTCAAATGAAACGCTCGTTGCTCTAGAGCGAGATGACTTTAGATAGACTCGTCATCTCGCTCTAAGTCTTTGCTTACGCATCATTTTTTTTCCAAAAAGTGGCATCCACTTTTTGGCATGATGCTCTAATGCGCCCTTCCCCTCTCCCCTCCATGAGGGGAGAGGACGAGAGCCGAGCGCAGCGAAGGTGATCGGGTGAGGGGCCTTATGGGTGTGGCGTCAGCTCCAGCGTCAGCACTTCAAACGGCGCTAGGTGGATCGTGACCGGCTGGCCAGCGCTTATCGTCGCGTCCGCCTGATCCGTGTCCCACAGGCTATGGGCGGAGTAGGTGGCAGCGGCACCCTTCGGCAATTGCAGCGCTATGCCAATATCGAGCGCGAAATCCTGCGCCTTATCGGATGGATTGCGCAGGGTGATAATGCCCTTGCGCGGTGCCCAGGCGGCCCAGCCATAGACATCGAGACGGCCCGGATCGCCGCCGATCCAGTGGGTGTCGCGCAAAACATCGGCATTGGCGCGCGACCATTTGGCGGCCTGCGCCAGCGTGTCCCAGTCGGCGGGCGTCAGCAGGGACGGGGTGATATACATTTCCTGAAGCGCGGTGCCCGACCCGAAATAGGAATGGACTTCGTCAGGAAAGTCATGGCCCGGATCGCTGTTCAGCCCCAGCGCGTGCCGGGCATAGATCAGGCCGTGCAGCATGACGGCATTGAGCGGAAACAAAGGGCCGCCTATGACGATATTCTCATATTCCTCGCGGTCACGATAGGTGATCCAGCGCTGACGCGCCGTGCCGACACCGGTAAAGGCGTGGTCCTGCCCGCCGCGCCAGATCGAGTCGGCATAACGCAACCAGGCGGGCGACGGATAGGTGCCGGTCGTCACATTGATGAACAGGTTTGGTTCAGCGGCGCGCAGATCGTCGATCAGGTGGATGGCGGCATCGAAATCGCTGTTGAAACGGCTGCCGGGAAAGACCTTGTCGGCATTGCCCGTGCCGTCGAACTTGAACTGGTTGACGCCTTGCTGGGTGACCAGATCGAGCGTCGCCTTGTGGAAGTTGTCGTAATATTTCGGGCCGGACAGGGCAAAGCCGCCATCGATCACCTCATAGCCGAGCTTTTTGCCACTGGCGATGCGCTTGTCCTTGGCGACATTATAGCCGCCCCACGGCGACAGCCAGACGCCGGGTGCGGCGCCATATTTCGCGGCGGCGGCCTTCAGCGGCAGAAAACCGTTCGGAAAGGCCTTGCTGAAGGCCCATGTGCCGGAGAGATCGTCCCAGCCGTCGTCGAACAGGAAGGAATCAATCTTGACGCCGCGCTTGACGGTCAGTTCCTCGCCAAAAGCGTTGATGCGGTCGAGCGCGTCGGCCTCGGTGTAGGGCGTGTCATAGCCGATGTCGTACCACGAATTATAGTGCAGGAAGGTGCGGTAGGGGTGGGCGCGTTCGGCCTCGATATAGGTCAGGAAATCGCGGCGCAACTGACCGGGCGCGCTGACGCCGATCACCGCCGAATAGGTAATAGTTTGCCCCTTGCGCAGCGGCAAAGCATTGTCGATCCACGTCCAGGCCTCGTCCTCTTCCATAATGGCGTGGCTGTTGGCCAGCGGGTTTTCAAACATCATATAGTCGGGGCCCGCGATGACGGGCGAGCCGGTCACCTTGCCCGACACTTCCGCGCCCGGTGCGATCAGGTCGAGCAGGCGCACCTCAGGGATCATCTCGTCCTGTTTGAGCGCCGTGATGGTGATGACTTCGCGCAGATATTTCGCGCCCTGCGGCTGCACCAGCCGCCAGTCGATGCTGACGCGGCCCTCCGTGTCGGTAAAAGTGCCCTCAACCTCCTGCCGGGTTTCGCTGTCCGACAGGCGCGAGGCTTTCGGATCGCCTGCCACGGTGACAAGGCGCAAAGGTGCGCTCAAAATGAGATCCGAAGCCGTCAGAGCCGGGCCATGATCGAGCGTCAGGGTGAAGGGCGACACGATTTTCAGATCGCGGCCATTCAGCTTATCGCGGAACTGAAAATCCGTCAGGTGGTTTTGCGTTTGCGTCCAGCTCACGGCGCTGTCCGCATTGCCGAACGCTTGCACCGGCGCATCGGCGTGGGCCGCGCCCGCACCCAAAAGCGCAAGGATGGCCAGCGGGGCCGCACACATTTTCAGGACGGATAATTTCTGTACGGACATGCGGCCTCACCCATTTTGTAGCTTCACTACATAATATGCGCTACAAAATGATGCAAATGTCAATGCAAAAAACCGTCACCTGTCAGGCCGCCGCCGACAGCGAGAAGCCCGTAAAGTTGGCCATGACCCGAAACGCGCCGCCTGCCAGCAGGGCCGCTGGCGTCAGGCTGGTGCTGATGCCGATGCAGCGCAAACCGGCCCCGGTGGCCGAGCGGATGCCGGGCAGAGAATCCTCAAAAGCCAGTGCCTCATCGGCCCGCACCGATAGCTTATCCAGCGCCGTCAGATAGGGCAGGGGGTCGGGCTTGGCGCGCGGCAGATCGGCGGCCACCACGATGGTGTCAAAGCGGCCTTCAAGACCGAGCACCGCGAGCATGAAGCGTACATTTTCCATCGGCGCATTGGTGACGAGGCCGGTTTTGATCTCATCCCTCGCGGCCCTGTCGAGCAGGTCGAGAAGGCCGGGCGCGGGCGCTATATTCGCCGCCAGATCGCGGAAGCGTTGTTCCTTGGCATTGACCCGCGCGCGCAGATCGGCAGGCGGCGCATCGGGGAAGAAGACGGCGGCCACGGCGTCGCTGGTGCGACCGGCAATGCGGCTGTGAAAATCGGACATGTCGGGATCGACGCCATGCTCGCGCAGCATGTGGCGCAGGGCGTCGAGATGCAGCGGTTCGGTGTCCGCCAGCGTGCCGTCCATATCGAACAAAAGGGCTTTCATACCAGGCTTTGTAGCCTGTCGAGGGCGTCCGGCGCAAGCGGTTCGCCCGCCAGCCGCGCCGCATAAAGCGCCGCGCCCAGTCCGGGCGACAGGAGGGGCGGCGTCAGGTCGTACTGGTCGGAAAAGGCGGCCAGCGCGCGCTTTAAAGGCGCAAGGATCAGGTCTTCGCTGTTGAATACACCGCCCGAATAGGAGACGCGCACGGCCTCACCTAACGGATAGTCAAGCGCCTGCCGGATCGCCTCGATCATCGCCGCCAGTTCGTCGGCAGCGCGTCCGAAAATGCGCAAGGCCTCGGCGTCACCATCGCGCGCGGCCTGCGCGACGAACTGCGACAGGGCGGCCATCTGATCACGCGGCAGCGGGCCGTCACCCATGACGCGACCGCACAGGTCGAGATCGGCGGACAGGCCGTAATGTGCTTTCAGGATGGCGTATAAAATGCCTTTCGGCAGGCGGCCATCGCTCATACGGGCAAAGGCATTGAGCCCCTGAATGGCGATCCAGTAGGCCGAGCCTTCGTCGCTGAACACCTCGCCCCAGCCGCCGCAGCGCGCCTTCAGGCCGTGGCGTTCGCCATAGGCAATCGAGCCAGTGCCCGCCACAATATTGATGCCGTCACCGCCCGCCAGCGAACCGGCCCAGCCGCAGATCATGTCATTGCCGCACAGATAGCGGCGATGGCCGAGTACGGCTTCGGGCATGACATCGAGAAGCGGCTGAGTTTGCGAATCCTCGCCGTGGGCGGGCAGACCGAAAAAGGCATGGCGGATGTCGCTGGCCTGAGCGTCTGCTGCCGCCAGCACCGCCGCCACGCCCGCGCCCAGCACATGGTTGAGACCGTCAAAACCGGTTTGCAGATAATAGCTGCTGCCGCCCTGATGACGACCGCGCACATGGCCTTCGGCGTCGATCAGCATGAATTCGGTCTTGGTGCCGCCGCCATCGACGCCGAGATAAAGCCCCGTCCGCTCTGTCATTTTTACGTCCGCTTATAAATCTGCACGCCCTGCACGACGCGGTTGACCGTGCCCTTGATATTGGGCTGGTCGGGCGTCAGGCCGCGTTTCAGCGATTGCTGGAAGGCGAAGATCTGCGCCACGGCAATATAGGGGAAGATCAGGTCGATGTCCTGCGCCTCTTCCATGCCCTGAATGCGGATATGATCATAGGCCTCAAGGCCGTCTTGCGCGGTGACGGCAATGACGCGCCCCGCCTCGCCATCGCGCCTCAGCTCATCGAGAAGATCGATGTCATATTGCCGCGTATAGGGGTCGTTCGACACGAAGATGATCACGAGCGTGCGCCCGGTGACGAAGGTTTTCGGGCCGTGGCGAAAACCGAGCGTCGAATCAAACAGGGTGGCGATGCCGCCATTGGTCAGTTCGAGCAGTTTCAGCCCCGCCTCGCGCGCCAGCCCCTTGAAGATATGGCTGCCGAGATAGACGACACGGTCGTAATCCTCGGCCACCACCTGCTGCAAAAACGGCAGGCGCGTCTCGATCACCTCAGCCACGGCTGCGGACAGAGCGGCGTTGCGCGACGGCATGGCGTCGATGCCGCTGAACATCGCCAGGGCCGCATAGGTCATGCAGCTAAAGCTCGACGTCATGGCAAAGCTGCGGTCATGCGTTTCTTCGGGCAGGAGCAGGCCAAAGCCACGCGCATGGCCTTCGGCGAAGCGCGCCAGCTCGCCGTCCGCATTGCAGGTGATGACGAGGTGATGGATTTCGCTGACGCACTGATCGGCCAGATCGACCACGGCCAGACTTTCGGGGCTGTTGCCCGAACGCCCGAACGACACCAGAAGCGTCGGCGCGGCTTTGGCAAAATAGAGATCGGGCGCGCAGGCCAGATCGGTGGTTGCGATCGATTCGACCGGACGCTGCATCCTTGCCGTCAGCCAGGGGGCCAGGCTGTCGCCGATAAAGGCCGAGGTGCCCGCTCCGGTCAGGATGATACGCAGGTCAGGGCGCGCCAGAAGCGGGGCCAGAAAGGCCTCAATCTTGGTCTGCTGCGCGCCGAGCAGGTCTTGCGTCCGGCGCAGCAGGTCGGGCTGCTGGGCGATTTCGCGCGCCGTCCAGAAGCCGCCATGCGCCGAAAGCCAGGCTTCGTCATAACCGGGCAGGGCGGGCACGGCGTGGGTATGTGGAAAAGGCATATCAGGCATCGAGCATCTCCACCTGACCTTGGGTTGCCGCAGAATAGCCATCCAGCACGACGCTGATATGGGCCATGACCAGATGGGCGGGGGTGCAGACAAGACCTTGACCGCGTATGGCGGCATAGGCGTCGGGCATATATTGGCTGATCAGGGCCAGTGGCGGCGGGTTTTCGGTCAGGTTGTCAAACATCTGTTGCTGGGCGGCCATGATCTCAGCGTCGGGCCAGTAATAGCGGATGCGGTCGCTCAGCGAATATTGCAGGTCGAAAGCCAGGGCGTGGCCTTCGCCGTGATAATATTTCGACCAGTTGTGCGGCAGGGCGCGCATCCGTTCCAGCACCACGTCGCGGAAATTGGAGCGATCCGCAGCGATCCATTCGCGCTCAATGGCGTCAAGCGCCCACAAGGCTTCACGCAGCGCGAAGGTGACGCCGGGGCCGACCTTCAATATGGCGAAATGGTCCTCGACCAGTTCGCGCAAATGCTGCGGTGTCTGGTAATCGGTCGAATGGGCTTCATAGAGGATCGTCGGCAGGGTTTCGATAGCGCGGCTTAAGGCTTTCGCTTTCGCGCGATCATAGTCGATGACCTTATGGTGGTCGAACTCGACGCCGGGCTGCACCACCTCGGCGATGACGCGCGGCCAGGCGGCGGTCAGGCCGCGCTCACGAAAGATGCGCTCATGGGTGCGGATGGTGGTAAGCGCCGCTTCGGGCGATGTCACTTCCAGTTCGGGCAGGTCTTCGGACGCGCCGCCGGGCACGGGCACTTCGGTGCCGATGACATAGACGGGGGCCTCGCCGCCCGCTTCACGCCACACCGCTTCGGAGACAGCGATCAGGCGCGCGGCGCGTTCGGCGATGGTTTTTTCGGCCAGCGGCACGGGATCATCGGCGCATGACATCGAACAGTCGGCGTGGATCTTGCGGAAACCGGCCCTGACATAGGCCGCCACCATCACCTCCGCCTTGTCCATCGCCTCGGCGGAAGGCAGGTGTGTCCACGGGTTCGGCCCCAGATGGTCGCCGCCCAGCAGGATGCGCGCGCGTGGCAGGCCGATCCGGTCGGCGATGACGAAGACGAAATCACGAAAATCGGCGGGCTGCATACCGGTATAGCCGCCGTCCTGATTGACCTGATTGCAGGTCGCTTCGATCAGGGCGATCGGCGCATCGTGCGTCAGGGCGTGGCGTAAGGATGCCTCGACGACGAGCGGATGGGCCGAGCAGACGGAGACGATGCCACAGGGTACGCCGGCTTTATGGCGCGCCACCAGATCGAGCATGGCTCTCATGGCAGAAACCTTTCAAACGATGATGTTGTGGCCTTCATAGCCCGCGCCGCAATGATACGCAACAAAAACAATGAAAACGAAACTTATAAATTTCGGTTTAGGGCGTCAAATTTAGGGTGCCAGGGCCAGAAAGATCGACGCCAACAGCGCCAGTACCAGCCCGACGGCCTTCAAGGCCCCCGGCACAATGCCTTCGAGCAGCAGCGACAGGATGGCGGTGATCAGCGGGCCGCCTGCATTGCTCAAAGGGGCGACCACAATCGCCTTGCCGTAACGAAAGGCATAGACCAGCAGGAGCGCGCCCACGGCATTGAGCATCTGGATGGTGGCGGCCAGCCACGGCCCGTCCCATCCCCAGTTGATCGGACGGGAAAAATTGGTCATCAGCAGGGCCGCCGGGATCAGCACCAGACCCGAAATCATCATGTAAAAGAAGATGCTTTCGGCGCTCATCACATTATTGGCGCTCTTCATAAAATAGGCCTGTATGCCCCAGCACAGCATGACGATCAGGGCCAGCACGAACCAGCCCACCCCATGCACGACCGCTGTGCCGCCCGGATCGTAATCGAACATCGGCAGGGCAAGCAGGGCCAGCACCACGCCGAGCGCGCCCAGCCAATTGGTGCGTTCGCGCAAGATAAGGAAAGACATGACGATGGTGATCAGCGGTGACAAGGAAATCACCGGAAAGATCAGATAGGCCGGGCCGGTCGAGACGGCATAGAACAGCACCATCTGCCCGCCCGCCCCCAGAAGCCCGATGGCCAGACCATAGGCGATGGCCTTGGGGTGGATGTCGAGCTTCCAGCGCTCACGCTGCATGACGATGACGGCGGGCACGATCATGGTGACGGCCCAGACGCAGTAGGTCAGGGTTTCGGGAAAGCTGCGCTGCGCCGAAATCCCGGCAAAGGCGCCCCAGACGCCCCATAAAACGACCGTGGCGAGGGCAAACCACAGCCAGCGGCGGCCACCGGTTTCGGGTGTCGCATCGGCGGGCGGCACGGCGGTGATTACGGGATCGGTCATGCTGTAGCCCCGGCAGGAATGGCTTCGATAACAAGGAAACGCTCAAAGGCGAGATCGAGGTGCGGGCTAGTCTCCGACACGTTGCCCAGATCGCGGTCATTGAAATAGTCGCGCAAGCGGTAAGCGCCCTTCAGGCCCCGGAATTCCACCGGCCCGCGCCAGTTTTCGGCGTAAAAAGCATAGTATAGCCGCCCGTCTTTTTCGACGACATGGGCTTCGGGCTTGTCGAAACCGATGTCGTACAGCTCGCCGCGATAAATGCCCTGCGCCAGCCGCTTTTCATTATAGATGGCGATCCATTTGCGCCACAAAACCTCTTTTTCCGGCGTCAGCAGGAAGTTGGATCCGGGCGCGCGGCCCTCGTGCGGCCAGGTGAACTTGGTCGAAACAATCCCGCCGATGCCGACCGTCGAGGCAAAATCATCGCCGCCATCCGACAGCTCAACATGGTCACCGGAAAACGGTGCTGAAGGCCCCATCAGCGCCTTCAGCGACTTGCCTTTCAGGCGCACCTGCCACGATGAGGTCGGGTCGGAGGCCGGGGCATTGTTGATATAGGGGAAGTTGAAATAGGAATAGCAGTCGCCGCATGGGCAAAGCTCGACCACGGCCTCAGGATGGACGGCCTGCGCCGTATCGTAAACGCATTGCCAGAAGGTTTGCAGCTTTTCGACCGATTCTTCCGGGTAAGCGTGATTGTGCAAGGGATTATAGCAGGGTGCGACGCCATTCAGGTGCTGGCCGTCGATCTTGACGCCGTCATAGCCCCAGTCCCTGAAGATCTTGGTGAACAGGGCCTCGGTATAGTCGATGGTCGGCTGATAGGCCGGACACAGGTAAAAGGAGTTCCACCATGAAATCAGTTGCGGCGCGCCGTTCTGATCAAGCAGCAGCATGTCGCTGTGATCGTGCAAAAGGTCGGTGCCCGGTTCGACGGCCAAGGGCGTGATCCACAGCCGGGGCTTCATGCCCGCCGCCTTTATTTTCGCCGTGAAGGCGCGCATGTCGGCATCGCCGCGCGGAAACTTCTTCGGATTGAGATACCAGTCGCCTTCCGAGGTCTGCCAGCCATCATCGAGCACGACCCAGGTCAGGCCAAGATCGGCGGCCTTGGCCAGCGTGCCCTCCACCTCTTCGGGCGTGCCGACGCGGTCATAGCCCCAGGCGCACCAGATGCCCTCATAGGAGGCGGCGGGCGTGACGGGCGAGGCCAGTCCGCGCTCCGACATGATCTGGCGATAGGTGTCGAGCGTCACAAAATAGTCGCCGCGATGCACCGTAACGAAGGTGTCGAGCGTCGCAAAGCTGTCGCCCGGTTTGAGCGTGACGACATGCTCCATATTGACGGCGATGGCGGCGCCCGCCCGCATGGCGACCAGCGGCAGAGACACCAGTTTCGGCACGGGCTCGACATGGCCGACCGCCAGCCCCGCATCGGGTCGCCACACATCGACGACCGGCGTGCCGCTGCCGTAATCCGAGGCGTTCATGCCCATGAAATTGGGCTGGTCGAAGCCGGACTTGACCGGTTGCACCCAGTCGCGGCGGTCTTCGTGCGATGAACCCGACCACGACCAGAAGCCGTGTTCGCCGTCTTTCAGCGTGTGGGCGCCATTGGCCCAGCTTGCGATGTCGAGCGTTTTCGCGCCCGCATTGCGATAGCTGACCTGCTGGAGGACAAAGCCCGGATAGCGGTCATAAAAGGTCAGGCTGACCGTTTTTTCCAGTCCTTCGGGAGAGCGTCCGGTGATCGTGAAGCGCTGGCCCGCGCCGTGAATGTCGCTGACCGCTTCGTTTTTGCGGCTGACGAAATGAAAGGTATCGATGCGAACGGCGGGCGCTTTACCCGCTTTATCGACGCTTTTCAGGCTAACATAATCGCTCGGCGCAAAATCGCTGAGTTGCAGCCATGCGCCGTCCTGCCGGATCGATACGCGGCTATAGAGGCGGGCGTCGAAGGCAATGTTGATGGCGCTGTCAGACGCGGCGGCGACGGGCAGGGCAGCCTTTTGTCTGGCAAACGCCATTTCCGGCATCAGCATCGGTGTCAGGGCGGCCCCGCCCAGCAGCGACAACAGGGTGCGGCGGCGAATAGGTGCGTGTGCGGTCATGGTTTCGCAGGCTCCGGCGCGGGGCCGCTTCGGGTGCGGCGTGACATCGTTGCTTGCGATGCTGCACGGAATTTTTGCCTAACGCAACAAAAAGATAACAAAACGAAAGAAAAAGTTTCGGCGCAGTGGTCTGTCGTTTGAGATATGGGCAAGATTCAAAACGACCCCTCCGACGGCTTCGCCGCCACCTCCCCATCTTCGCTTTGCTCGATAGGGAGGAGGGAGGCAGACGGCACATCCCTCCTCCCCATTCATGGGGAGGTGTCGAGCCAGCGAAGCGCGTCGAGACGGAGGGGTTACTTTCTTCAACGCAAGCTTTAAAGGTTACGCCGTTCTAAGCCAGATGGACGCGGAAACCGAGATGGGCTTCGGGCTGGCGAATATAGTCGGGCGCATCGGAATCGGTGATCAGGTCATCGATTTCGCTGATGTCGATGATGCGGTGCAGGCAGACCTTGCCGAATTTCGATGAGTCCGTCACCGCGATAATGCGCCGCGCCGTCTCCACCATCTTGCGGTTCAGTTGCGCTTCGGGTTCGAAATGGGTGGTGATGCCGCGCTCAACATCAAAGCCATCGACGCCGAGAAACAGCTTGTCGAGCAGCAGATCATCAAGCGCAGCCAGGGTTTGCGCGCCGTAAAAGGCCATGTTCTTGCGGCGCAGTTCGCCGCCCAGCATGACGATCTTCAGGTTGCGCTTCTGGCTGAGCGCACCCAGCACGTCGAAATCATTGGTGACGACGGTGATGCCGTCATCATCGGGCAGGAAGCGCGCAATCTGCATGGCGGTCGTGCCGGAATCGAGCATGATCGAGTCGCCCGGCTGCACCAGGGCGGCGGCCAGCCGACCGATGCGTTCCTTTTCTTCCGTATGGGTGACGCGCTTGGCCTCAATCGGCGGCTCAGAAATATTGACCACTTCGGCAGCGATGGCCCCGCCATAGGCGCGCGCCGCAACCCCATGCATTTCAAGGAAGTGCAGATCCTTGCGGATGGTCTGCATCGACACGCCGAACACATCCGACAAGGACGCAACCTGCACGCTGCCACGCGATTTGATCATATGGGTAATCTGGCGGCGGCGTTCGCTGGTGTCGCGCGTAACCCGTGTCGCTGCGGTCATGTGTCGGTCTTTCGGCTGCGCACACAGGCGCTTTGTGAGTCGTTATCTCGTCCGTTATCCCTAAATGACGCCCAAATTTCAATGCGGATGTGCTTTGCCTGGTCAAAACCGCCGGACAGAATGAAAAAACGTGACATATTTGTTTCATTTCGTTGCGATGTCGAAAATAGATGGCCTAATTGCGGTTTTTATCTGTTGACAGCGAGGAAGTGGTGCGTAACGAAAGATAACGAAAGATTGGCACTGCCTTTCCGGTAGGCCGCATGATGGAGGCGAAACGATGCGTGTAAAGAAAAACCTCGTAAATGCGCTCATGGGCGGTGTCGCTCTGGTCGCTGTGGCGTATCCGGCCCTGGCCGCGGCGCAGGACAGCGCCCCCGCCGCTTCGCCAGCCCCCGCTGCGCCAACCTCCGCTTCTGAC
The DNA here is from genome assembly GCF_030027245.1 of Asticcacaulis sp. EMRT-3. NCBI lineage: Bacteria > Pseudomonadati > Pseudomonadota > Alphaproteobacteria > Caulobacterales > Caulobacteraceae > Asticcacaulis > Asticcacaulis carbonis. The sequence continues at coordinate 2,181,834 of NZ_JASERT010000001.1, read as the reverse complement.
ACAACCGAGGTGGTGGTGGTCGGGATGCGTGGCAGTCTGGCCAAGTCGCTGCATATCAAACGCGACGCCAGCGTCATTACCGATTCGATCAATGCCACCGAGCTGGGGCGCTTTCCCGATAATGATGTCGCCGATTCCTTAAGCCATATTACCGGCATCACCATCAACCGCACGACGGGCGGCGAAGGGCAATATGTCAGCGTGCGCGGCTTAGGCTCTCAATATAATATCGTCACCCTGAACGACCGCATCCTGGCCACCGATGATGATGGCCGCGACTTCGCCTTCGACATCCTGCCGTCGGATATTATTTCCGGCGCTGACGTTTTGAAATCGCCACAGGCTTCGGCGATGGAAGGCAGTATCGGCGGCACGGTCAATCTGCGCTCGGCGCGCCCCTTTGATCACAAAGGCTTCCACGCCGCCCTGCGCGCCGAAGGCAGCTATAATGACATGTCGGAATATTATGGCGACAAGGTTTCCGGCTTTATCAGCGACACCACGGATGGCGGCCATTTCGGCTTCCTGCTGGGCGCCGTCTATTCCGACACCAAGACGCGCAGCGACTCGCTCAACTACAATACCTATGACCCGGCCAGTCCCGGTGTCTGGCCGCTTAATTCCAACAATGCCGTGGTGGCCGAATGCTGCATCTCGTATGGCTCCATCGTTGACGAGAAAAAACGCACGGCGCTGACCGGCACGCTGGAATGGCGGCCGTCCGACGACATCCATATCGTCGCTGACCTGATGTTTACGCGCCTGCGCGATCCGCAGGTGGCCTATAACCACTCCTTCTATCCCGATTTCACCTATGATGCGAATGGCAATCCCGAATGGAGCCATGTCACCGTCAATAACGGGTTGATCACCTCGTTTACCGGCACCAATTTCACGCCGGAAGTCGTGAACCAGACCGTCAACCGCATCGTCGATACCTCGCTGTTCGGCGTGAACGGAAGCTGGAATGTCAATGATCACCTGACGTTTGACGGCGACGCCTATTATTCGAAGGCCGACCGTCCCGAAGGCGGCACCGACACCTTCGTCACCGCAGGCCTTGTGTCGCCCACCCCCTATAATCAGGACACGATCACCATGACCGCCAATCCGGGCGGGTTGCCGGACATGACGATCACCCTGCCGGGCGGCGTCGATTACGCCACAGCCCTGGCTTCGGGCCAGCTCAATGACCAGAGCCTGTGGAGCACCCACTATGTCGGCCTGAGTGGTTTTTCGATTCAGGACAAGATTACCGGCCTGAAGCTCAATGGCACCTGGCATCAGGATACGGGCTGGCTGCAAAAGGTGACCTTCGGCGTCAACTATACCGACCGCTCCAAGTCGCGCCGCGATATCAGCAATGACTGGAACAACGGCTCGAACCAGTATGGCTCACTCTATAATACGCTGGATGGTCAGCCGGGGCCGATCACCTTCGCCACAATGGGAGCTGATGTCATCTCCACCTTCAACTTCCCGCACTTCATGGAAGGGGCGGGCGGCAAGTTCCCGATGACGATGGCGCTGCTCAACGCCAATGCCCTGCTGGCAGGACTGAAAAATCTCGACGGTACGCCCAACTATACGAGCGGCGAGGGCGTCTATGATTTCAGCCTGACCGCGCCGCAATATAATCCGACCAATTCCTACGATGTGAATGAAAAGACCTTCGCCGCCTTTATTGAAGGCAGTTTCAGCATCGGGAAATGGGACGGCAATCTGGGCCTGCGCATGGTGTCGACCCGGACGCACGCCACAACCGCCACCAATGAGATCCTGTCGGTGACCGTGGCGGACACGTCCAACCCGACCAATCCGGGCGTGGTGCAATATTCCGACATCACCCCGGTCAATGCCAAGGGCCATTACACCCTGGCCCTGCCGTCGCTGAACCTGATCTACCATATCCGCCCCGACCTGCAACTGCGCTTAGGCGCCGCCGAGGTCATGTCGCGCCCCAATCTCAACCAGCTTGTGCCGACCTCGACCAACAACGCCATCAATCAGGAATATATCCTCTATTATGACGGCAATGCCGATCTGCGTCCGATCAAGGCCGACCAGTTCGACGCCTCGCTGGAATGGTATTACCAGCCGCGCGATCTGTTGTCGGTGGCCTTGTTCGACAAGCGCCTGCGCGACGATATTACCACCGCCCAGACCAATAATGTCGATATTGGCGCGGTCGGCTGCTTTAACGGCGACCCCTGCACGGCCCTGCCATTCAGCATCAATCAGCCGGTCAATGGCGACAAGGCCGATATTTACGGCATCGAACTGAGCTGGCAGCACATTCTTGATAATGGCTTTGGCGTCCACGCCGAATATACCCATACCTGGAGCAAGACGGTGATCGACGGCCAGTCGGCAGGGCCGGAAGCGGGCGTATCGCCCACCACCTTCTCGGCCAATGTCTTTTATGAACACGGCCCGATCCTGGCCAGCGTATCATGGGATTATGCCGGTTCCTTCACCCAGTCCACCTATACCGAAGTGGATGGCTGGCCCGCCATTTCCAAGGCGACGAGCTGGCTGAACGCCACCGCCTCCTATGCCGTTACCCCGCGCATCAAGGTCTATATAGAAGGCAAGAACCTGACCAATACGATTGTCAGAACCTTCCTTAATGGCGATGAAAACGCCATCTGGTCGGCGGGCGCCACCGGCACGGGCAGCGGCGTCGATTCCGGCTACAGCGCCTTTGGCCGCACCATCACGGTCGGCGTGGGCATGAGCTTCTAAAACCGGCACCTTTACGAATGAAAACGGAATTGCCGCCGTTTTCATAGACCTGACGGAACACGACTTAACTGTCGTGTTCCGTTTTTTTATGCAATTTCAATATCTTATCGCACCTCATCAATCTGACTATTGCCGAATTGCAACAGCTTTCGTTAATTGTCATATTTATTTCACACCCGCATAACAGGGTTTGACGCCCTGTAGTAAATGTAGCATATTGAATGTAGCCCAATTCAATTGGGGGCGACATAAAACAATATCAGAGGGTGTTAGGACGATGAGAATCAAGAGGAACAATTGCGGTGTTTCGCGCACCGCCCTGACGGTAGCCCTGCTGTGTGGCGTGCTTGGGGGGGCGGGTCATGCGCTGGCGCAGACGGCCGGGACAGATACGACCGCAGATAAGGCCGCCACCACGGACGACACCACGGTCGTCGTCGTCGGTTCGCGCAAGGCGCTGCAAAGCGCGCAGGACATCAAGAAAAAAGCCGATACCATCGTCGATTCGATCACCGCCACCGATATTGGCGCCTTCCCCGACAAGTCGGTGGCCGAGGCGCTTCAGCGCGTGCCGGGCGTGACGGTGATCCGCTCGGTGGCGGGCGGCGATGTCATGCACTTTCCGGCTGAGCCGACCGGCGTGATCATTCGTGGCCTGCAACAGGTCAAATCGGAATTCAATGGCCGCGACATCTTCAGCGCGGGCGATGCTTCGGGCCTGAGCTGGGAAGATGTGTCGCCGGAAATGCTGTCGGGCGTCGATACCTACAAGAACCTGACCGCCGATATGCTGGAAGGCGGGATTGCTGGTACGGTCAATCTGCGCACGCGCCTGCCGTTCGATCAGAAGGGACAACTGATTTCGGGCACGATTGAGGGCGATTACGGCGATCTGAGCAAGACGTGGACGCCGTCGGGTTCGGTGCTCTATTCCAATCGCTGGAGCACCGATCTCGGTGATTTCGGCTTCCTGGCCGACATCGCCTATTCCAAGATCGAAACGACCAGCCAGGGCGCCATCCTGCCACGCATGATGCCATTTGCAGCAGGCACCTATACCGACCAGATGAACTACATCCCGTCGGGCATCAGCTATAACAACACCGTCTATGACCGCACGCGCCGCGGCCTGTCGCTGGCCGGACAATGGGCCAGCACCGACAATCACTTCAAGGCGACTTTGCAATATAACAAGTCGAGCTATCAGAATAGCTGGAACGAAGACCAGTTGCTCAGCTACTGGGCCTATGTCGATCCGTCGATCACCACGCAATCGACCGTCTGGACCGATCCTTCCATTATCGCCCCGCCCGATGCGCCGGGCCTTGGCATTAATCAGGCGGGCGGCGGCACGCCGTTCACTTTCGGCAGCAATGGCATGTTCCAGAAGGGCGTCATCACCTCCTCGGCGGGCGACTGGGGCTATGGCGGCATCGACTGGAGCGCCAATCCGGTCACCTATCTGCCCGGCTCGACCGATCAATACGGCACCTATGATCAGTATGGCATTAACGAACCGATCTATCAGCCCTGCCTAGATTCCGATTCGACCCACGCCAATGTGCCGTGCCGCATCGCGCCCGCCGTTAATCTGGCCACGCGCTATTCGACCGAAAAGCGCAATGTCGAGGACACGGCGCTCAACTTCATCTGGATGCCGACCGACAAGCTGAAGCTGACCTTCGACGCTCAGCACGTTTTGTCGACTAACACCCATTACGACATCACCTATCGCAACGGCACCTATGCCAATCTGAATGTCGATCTGACCGGCGACCTGCCCAAGCTGAATTTTGAAGCACCGTCGGGCTATAATGTGGTCGGCACCGATCCGCTGGCCGATTATCGCAACTATTTCAACGAATCGATCATGGATCATCTGGAAGACAGCAAGGCGACGATGAACGCCTTCCAGATCGACGGCGCCTATGCCTTCGACGGCCCGTGGCTCAACGAATTGCGGGCAGGCGTGCGCACGTCCGAGCGCGACCAGCTCAACCAGTGGTCGGCCTATGACTGGCAGCCGATTTCGAGCAACTGGGGGGCCAATCCGGCCGATTCCTTCCACCTCGATGCGCCGGCCACGGCCAGTTTCGCCGGCTATCCCGGCACCTACTGGCAGACGACCAATTTCGGCGACAGCGGTCTGCTGAAGGGTCTGATCGGTCAGGATCAGTTCGTCACCATCAATCCGTCCTATCTGAAGGACATCAATCTGATGGAGTCCACCTTCGGCATGACGGCGCAGTCAGCGGGCGGCAAGACGCCGTCCTCCACCTGGGATCCGATCTGTATGCGGGCGGCCAATATCGCCGGAAGCTGCTTCCAGCCGGGCGAAATCCTCAATGTCACCCAGAAGGAGGATTCGGCCTATGTGATGCTGAAGTTCGGCGGGCCTGACGCCACCCTGTTCGGCAGCAGCATCACCCTGTCGGGCAATATCGGGATGCGTCTGGTCAAGACCGACCTGACCAGCGTGGGGGCCACCAATTTCGCCACCCCCTTCACGGCGGACGACCTGAACTGTAAACCGCTTAGCCCCGAAGAGATTGCTTCCCTGCAAACGGGTCAATATGCCATCTCGCCGCAATGTCTGGCCGTCAATTCGACCGATGATCAGGCCTTCTCGAACGGCGGCTATGCCAGTTCGACGGTCAAGACCTCGCATACCTATAACCTGCCCAGCCTGAACCTGGCCTTCGCCTTCCCCGGTGACTGGATTGTGCGCTTCGCGGCGTCGCGCGGCATGTCGATGCCCGATATGGGCCTTTTGAAGAACTACATCACCCTGCAACGCAGCTATGTGCCGCAATCGGCGATCACTCAGGGTAATCCCAGCATCGTGCTCAATGGTTCCGGCCAGCCGGTCAGCTATATTTACGGCTATTCAGGCTCGACCGGCAATCCGCGCCTCAAGGCGATTCAGGCCGACCAGTTCGATCTGTCGCTGGAGCACTACTTCGCGGCGGTGGGGTCGTTCAGCTTCGACATCTTCACCAAGACGTTCTACGACTATATCCAGAACAGCACCTTCGTCGTGCCGCTGACCAATAATGGCGTCACCCGCAATGCGGTGATCACCGGCCCGGTCAATGGCGAAGGCGCCAGCGTCAAGGGCTTTGAAGTTGCCTATCAGCGCTATTTCACCGCCCTGCCCAAGCCGTTCGACGGCCTCGGCATCCAGGCGAACTACACGCACCTGCATAATGAGGGCGTGAAGAATTCCAACCTGTATCTCGATGATGCGGGCGGCAATACCGTGGCCCGTTCGGCGCAGGACGGCATGATCAATGCAGGCCGTCTGGAGCAGCTATCGGACGACAGCTACAACCTGATCCTGATGTATGACAAGGGCCCGATCGGCGCGCGTCTGGCCTATAACTGGCGTTCGAAATACGTCAATTCGGTCAATGACTGCTGCATCGGCTTCCCGGTCTGGAACAGGGCGGAAGGCTTCCTCGACGGTTCGCTGCGCTATGCGATCACGCCGCATATGGAAATGGATATTCAGGGCAGCAACCTGCTGAAGACCCGCCCGAAAATCTATCAGGAGGTGGAGGGGCCTACCAATGCCAGCCCGAACGCCACCCCGGTCTTCCTGCCCGCCGGTACGTTCGATTTCGACCGCCGCCTTTCGGTGAGCATCCGCTTCAAGTACTAGAGCAACGAGCGTTTAATTTGACTTACAAATTGAATGCGAGATGCGGAAAAAACGTAAAATGTAGAGTGGGTTGCATTCCTTTGACAGGTTCAATCAGAATGCAAACCGCTCTAGAGCCTGACCTTCCCTTCTCCCCATTGAATGGGGAGAAGGTGGCCTGAGTGAAACGAGGGCCGGATGAGGGGCTTGGCGGGTACACCAAAATTGCCCCTCACCCGGTCGCTTTCGCTACGCTTAAAGCTCCCGCCCTCTCCCCTCCCGGAGGGGAGAGGGGAAGGAAAGCGCATCACGGTATGCCCTGTTGTTTTGTCAGGCTGCACCCGAACAGAGGTTTGCTCTGTGCAGATTGACCAGATTCCCGTCTCGGACGGGTCGCCTACACCGCCTGTTCCCTGACTCTTCCCCAAGGCGGGTGTAAACTTCCGGCGCGCGGCCATTCGCATGAACAGGCTGCGCGCCTGCTTTTTCACGATATAATCGGTAAATGATCATGAGCGAACCGCCTGCCGAACCTCAAAACGTCGTCATCTTAGGTGGCGGCACGGCGGGCTGGATGGCGGCGGCCTGTCTGGCCAAGGTCTTTGGCCGTGACAATCTCAGCGTCACCCTCGTCGAATCGGACGCTATCGGCACGGTCGGCGTTGGCGAAGCCACGATCCCGATGATCAATCTGTTCAACCACATACTTGGTATCGACGAATCCGATCTGATCCGAGAAACCGACGCCACCTTCAAGCTCGGCATCGAATTTGCCGACTGGCACCAGATCGGCCACAGCTATCTCCATCCGTTTGGTGCCTATGGCATCAATATGGAGGGGATCGGCTTTCATCATTACTGGCTGCGGCTGGCGCAGCACGAGGGTGCTAAGGATTACGGTCAGTTCAATATGGAGACGCTGGCCCTGCGCGCCGGGCGCTGCGGCCCCACCGCCACCGACCTGCCGCATATCAAGCTGAACAAGGCCTTCCATTTCGACGCGGGCCTCTATGCCGGTTTTTTGCGCCGCTATGCCGAGGCGCGCGGCGTCACGCGCATCGAAGGCCGGGTGAGGGACGTGCAGCTCGATCCCGCTTCTGGCGATGTCGCTGCTCTGGCGCTTGAGGATGGCCGCACAATTGGCGGCGATCTGTTTATCGACTGTTCGGGCTTTGCCGCCGTGCTGATCGGCAAGGCGCTGGGCGTCGAATACCGCGACTGGGCGGAGTGGTTGCCGTGCAACCGGGCCGTCACCGTCGGCTGCGAACCGTCCGGCCCGCCGATTCCTTACACGCGCGCTACGGCCCGCGAAGCCGGATGGCAATGGCGCATTCCGCTGCAAAGCCGCATCGGCAATGGCTATGTGTTTTGCGATGCGTTTCTGGGCGAGGACGAGGCCAGCGAAAAGCTGATGGCGCGGCTGGACGGCAAGGCGTTGGCCCAACCGCGCCTGCTCAAATTCACCACGGGCCATCGCGCCCGTATCTGGGAGAAGAACGTCATTGCGCTGGGACTGGCTTCAGGGTTTATGGAACCTTTGGAATCGACCTCGATCCATATGGTGCAAAGCACGCTGGCGCGGCTGATGACGGTGTTTCCGCGCACAACCATCAACCCGCATGTCCGCGACAAGTTCAATGATGAGGCGATTGCCGAATATGCGCGCATCCGCGACTTCCTGATCGCCCACTATAAGCTCACTGGACGCGATGATACGCCCTTCTGGGAGATGTGCCGTAATATGGCTATCCCCGACAGTCTGAAGGTGCGGCTGGATGCGTTCGCAAGCGATGGGCTTTTGCTCGAATATCCGTTCGACCTGTTCAAGGAGACGAGCTGGTTTTCGGTGCTGATGGGGCAGGGGATACAACCGAAATCTTATCATCCGCTGGCCGATGCCCTGCCGCGCGACGAGTTTCTCAAGCGCATGACGCAGTTGCGCCGCATGATCATGCAGCGCGCGCAAGGCCTGCCTAGCCATTCCGCCTATATAGATCAGCAAAAGAAGGCCCGCCGGTCATGAAGCCTATCCTCCTGTTCGCCGCCCTGCTGGCGTTTGCGCCGTTTTCCGCCCCGGCCCAGCCGCAAACCACCCCGCAACCGGCTCCAAAACTGGCTGTCGTCAGCTATTGGGGGCAAAGAATCGACAATTTTGCGCGCATACCCGACCACACCATCGCCCTGATCAATCCGAACAGCGGCATTCTGGTGACGGGCCAGACCGGCCCCGCCGTCGATGGCCTCGATGTCTATAAACCCGTGCTGCGGCGGGCGAAAAAACACGACATCCGCCTCTATGGCTATGTGCCGACCGGCTATTTCAGCCATGTCTGCAATATCGAAGGCAAGTGCCAGACCTGGGAGCGCATCGAGGCGCAGGTGAAGACCTATTTCCAGACCATGCCAAGCCTCACCGGCATCTTTTTCGATGAAACTGCACCGGCCCAATATGATTGCAATGCTTATGGCGCGGAGTACCAAAGGCTGCGCGATCTGGTGGCAAAATACCGTCCCGGCGGTCAGATTATTTTCAATGTCGGTATGCCCGACACCTGCGCCGTCAAGGCCGTGAAAAGCGGCGAAATGATCGTTTTGTTCGAGGACGACGGCGCGCACTATGTCGATAATTATGCGAAAATCAAAACGGCCACCGATCTGGCCCACGCTCAGGGCGTCAGGGTCTGGCATATCGTCAATAATGTCCCCACCAAAGCCCTGTTCGACACGGCCCTGAAGGCCGCCCATATCTATGCGCCCGACTATCTCTATGTCATTGATGTCAGCGGCGACTGGCAGGCGGGCTATGACACCTATGGCGATCTGCCATCCTACTGGCAGGCTGAGGTCAAGGCGCTCGACGGCGGCAGTAAATAAGAGGAAACAGAGATTTGAAACCGATAAGCCTGCTGGCCACGACCGCCCTGATCGCGCTTTTGTCCCTGCCTGCTCACGCCGAAACCACACCGAAAGGCGTCTGGCTGGGCCATGATGACGGCGCGGCGCAAACCCCGCCCATGGGCTGGAATAGCTGGAATGCCTTTCGCACCGAGGTCGATGAAGACAAGGTGATGGGGGCGGCGCAGGCCCTGGTCGATGACGGTCTGGCAAAGCTTGGCTATGTTTACGTCAATCTCGATGACGGCTGGTGGCTGAAGCGCCGTCAGCCCGACGGCCGCATGATCATCCGCACGCGCATCTTTCCTTCGGCGGCCACAGCGGACGGTGCCAGCAGTTTTCGCCCGTTCACCGACCGGCTGCACGCTATGGGGCTGAAGGCGGGCATCTATACCGATATTGGCCGCAATGCCTGTTCGCAGGCCTATAATCTCGATTCGCCCAACCTGCCCGAAGGCACGCCGCAGGAACGTCAGGTCGGGCTGGATGGCCACGTGAAACAGGACATCGGTCTCTATTTCAAGGACTGGGGCTTTGATTACATCAAGATCGACGCCTGCGGTCTGGCCGACTATGCGCCGGGCTCGAAGCGCGTCATCGACAACAACTATATCGGCCTGACACCCGAAATCGACCGCTCTTCGCTCAATCGCACCGACGACGCCAAGGTCGAGGCGCGCTATGCCGAGGTAGCCGCCGCCCTGAAAGCCGCCAAACCGGACAACAACTACGTGTTTTCGATCTGCGACTGGGGCATGGCCGATGTGCGCCGCTGGGGCAAGGATGTCGGCTCAAGCTGGCGCACCTCCAGCGACATTACGCCGGGCTGGTCGAGCATGTTGCACAATTATGACAGCGCGGTGGGCCGCGCCCTCTATGCCGGGCCCGGTCACTGGAACGACCCCGACATCCTCTATATCGGCGAGGGCGATTTTGACGCCAATCACCTGACCGAAGCGCGCACGCATTTCTCACTGTGGGCGATGCTGGATGCGCCGCTTCTGATCAGCTACGATCTGCGCAAGGCGCCCAAATCCCTGCTCGACATCTGGGGCAATGCCGATCTGGTGGCCGTCGATCAGGACAGGGCGGGCAATCAGGCCACCATCGCCTATGATTCCGAAGATGCGCAGATTCTGGTCAAGACGATGGCCGATGGCCATAAGGTGACGGCCCTGTTCAACCGCACCGCCTCGCCGCAAAAGGTAACGCTGATGGCCAGCCATCTGAAGCTGCGCTCTGATGCGCCCATCAGCCTGACCGATCTGTGGTCGAAGGCACAAACCCGTTTCACCGGCGACACCACGATCACGCTGGCTCCGCATGAAACGCGCGTCTTTTCGGTGCAGGGCCCGCGCCAACTGGCGGATGGCATGTATCTGTCGGAAATGCCGGGGTCGGTCAATGTCGCCGATGACGGGGTGCGCCATCCTGAAGCCGACCCCTTCATCCACCGCAATATCGACCCGTGGGCCGGTACGCGCTCGGGCGGCTCGCGGCCCATGTATGCCGGCTGGGGTGGGGCGCAGGCTGACATGACGCCCTATGGCCAGACCCTGCAAATCGACGGCACGCCCTATGAAAGTGGTATCGGCGTTCTTGGCAATTCGCTGTTGCAGGTCAAGAACATCGGCGGTTACGCCCATTTCCGCGCCACGGTGGGGGTTGACGATTCAACGCGCAACCGCGACCGCGCCGTCATCTTTTCGGTCTGGGCCGATGGTAAACTGGTGCGCCAGACCCCGCCGATGAGGTTCGGCGATGCGCCGCGTGACATCGACGCCGACATAGCCGGTCATCATATTATTGAGCTGCAAGCCGTTAATGACACGGCGCAGGACGAAATCCCGGTCGTCGTCACCTGGGGCATGGCGCGGCTGGAGAAATAACGCCCGATGCAGCCGTGCTCACAGCTTGAGGCGGTGACGCCACAGATGTTCCGCGATGAGATCGCACCGGCCAATGCGCCGGTCGTGCTGCGCGGCCTGTGCGCCGATTGGCCAGCGGTGGCGGTGGCGCGCGGCTCAGACCGCAGACTGGCCGATTATCTGGCCGGTTTCGCCACCCCTGCACCGCTCGCTGTCATGACCGCGCCGCCTGAGGTGAAGGGCGCATTCTTCTTCGGCGAGAGTTTACGCACCCGCAATTTTAACACGGCGCAGATGACGCTCGCTGCGGTGATGGACAGATTGCTGGCGCTGGCGGACACGGCCTCGCCACCGGCGGTCTATATCCAGTCCACGCCCGCCGAGGCCTGCCTGCCCGGTTTCAGCGCCCGCAACACCAATCCGCTGCTGCCTGAGGCTGTGCGACCGCGCGTCTGGATCGGCAATGCCGTGCGCGTTCAGACCCATTATGACCTGTCGGATAATATAGCGGTCGTGGTGGCCGGGCGGCGGCGCTTTACCCTGTTTCCGCCCGATCAGTTGCCTAACCTCTATATGGGCCCGTTCGAGGCCACGCTGGCTGGATCACCCGTCAGTCTGGCCGACATCGAAAACCCCGATTTCGCACGCTTTCCGCGCCTGCGTGACGCCTTAGCGGCGGGCCTGACCGCCGAGCTGGAACCGGGCGACGCCATCTTCATCCCCTATGGCTGGTGGCATCATGTGCGCAGCCTGTCGGCGGTCAATATGCTGGCCAACTACTGGTGGAACGAAGCGCCTGCCCATGTGCAGGCCCCTTACGGCACTCTGCTGCTGGCCATGCTGACCGTGCGCGACATGCCGCCGCGCCAGCGCGAGGTTTGGCGCCATATGTTCGAGCATTTTGTGTTCTGCGCCCACGGCGATCCGGGCGCGCACCTCGCCCCTGACGAACGCGGGGCGATGGCGACATTACCACCGGCTCAGCACCGCAAAGCGCTGGAATATGTGCTGGCAGGCTTTAGGAAGTCATTGAGCTGATCTTATACCAACTTTCGCAGCCCAGAACCTATTTGGCTGCAAGTTGGTATTCGTTTTTTTGCAACTCAAGCGTCGCCAATCTTTTTTGATTAAGCCAGTCTTCTTTGATTAAGCCAGTCTTCTTTGATTAAGAATGGGCTCGCCGCATCAGGGCGTCACGAATCCGGCGAACTGCGCGATGACCTCGGCATAGCTGCCGCGCTTGAAATGGACGACGCGGGCCAGCACAGCGTCGAGATCGCACCATTCCCAGCGCGAGAACTCCTGCTCGCCGTGGGTTTGCAGATCGATTTCGCTGTCGTCGCCGGTAAAGCGCATGGCAAACCAGATCTGCTTCTGGCCCTTGAAATTGCGGCCGATCTTTTTTTGCGCCAGCACCTCCGGCGGAAAATCATAGACGATCCAGTCATGGGTCTGGCCCAGAATCTCGACCGAGCGCAGGCCGGTTTCCTCATAAAGCTCGCGCAGGGCCGCGCTTTGCAAATCCTCGCCTTCGTCCACTCCGCCTTGCGGAAACTGCCAGGCATAGTCACCGCTGACGCCGAAACGGTGGCCGAGCCAGACCTGACCCGCGCGGTTGAAGACGACAATGCCGACATTGGGGCGATAATCGGCGAGGTGACGGGTTTCGGACATGATCAGTGCGCCAGGGCCGAGGCCGGGGCCAGTTGCAGTCCCTTGGCATTGAGGCCGCGCGTCCACTGGATCGCTTCGGCCAGCGTCACCGGATAGGCAAAACCGGTGCCGAGCGCCTGACCGCGGCTTTTCGCCGTCGATTCAAGGCCTGATAATTGTGCGGCGATGGCGGAGGCATTGATCTGGTTGTCGATGATGCGGTCAGCCGAGGCGCGGCCCCAGGCACCGTTCTGGCCGCGCGCCTGACCGTCATCAATAAAGGCGACGCCGCGTTGCTTAAGATTGCTCAGGAACATGGCCATGCCGGCGTGATCCTTGAAAAAGGCGCTGCCCTGATAGTTGGAGACAGCGAAATAGCCGGTGGCGCGCGACAGGGCCCAGTTGAGATGGCTGATCAGATCGTCAGGGCGGGCATTGGCCATCAGGGTCTGTGGACCGGGATCATTGTCGGGATAGTTGGTTGGCTGCATCGGCACCTCGATCATCACCTCATGGCCGGAGGCGCGCGCCAGATCGATCCAGCCCTGCAAGCCGGTCGTGTAAGGCACGAAGGACAGGGTGACCTGCGGCGGCAAATCGTCGATAGCCTGCTTGGTGGTGGCCGGATTGAGGCCCAGTCCGCCAATGATCAGCGCCACCATCGGGCGGCCATCGCTTCGGAACGGGCGCGCATAGGCCGAGGCCGGGGTCTGGCCATTGGGGGCGATGACGGGCAGGGGGCCATTATTGGTGGCCTGAACCAGACCGCTGATCGGGGCCACCGGCAGGGGCGAAGGCGCGCTTTTCGGGCTGGCCGTGGCGGTACTGCCGTCATTGTCACCGGGCAGGGTGATCACGGCGGTGCCGGAAGGGGCGGGATCGTCCGCGCTGTTGGAAAGAAACGTATCGGCCGAGGCGTCCTGAAACATGCCGAGCGAATCGAGGGTGAAACCCTGCATCCCGGCCTGGCTGTCATCGGGCGCGATGGCCGAAGACGGCGCGGCGGCCTTCGGCTTGGCCAGCAGGATGCGCACGCTGGGCGAACCGGCATTGGGATCGCCCGCCACATTGAGGAAGATGAAGATAAGGGCCACCAGAGCCGCTGCGGCGCTGGCAGGCGCTACATAGGGCCGCCGGAAAAAGGCCATCACCGTGTCGCCGAAAGCACGCAGCCCAGCCATCGGGCCGCCGCGCGCGGCGGGCCGTGGAGAGGCGGTGGAATTTTTGGGCTTGGCGAACATGCGGCTGTACGGAACGCCTTAAATGAAGACAGGGATGTGTCCGTAAATGTGACGGTTTAGGGTTAACAAAGCCTAACGAAAGCTGAACAGGCCCAGGAAATTACGTGAAATTAACACGAATTTCGTGGGCCTGCTGTTTTTCGATCCTGCCTATTTCGACGCCGGTGCGGCGCTGGACGCGGCACCCGAAGGCGGGGCCTTGGAAGCGGGGGCTTCCGGCTTTGCCGAAGACGAGCTGGCCGCGGCGGCGCCCGCCGGTGTGGTGGCCGTGGTTTTGGCGTCGGAGGCCTTGGTGTCGGGGGCCTTGGTGTCGGGGGCCTTGGTGAAGCGGCTGCCCGGTTTATCGACCAGATCGGCGGTCAGCAGTTCGACGCCGCGCGGATGGGCCCTGGCTTCGGCGACATTGCCGCCGTCTTTCAGCACATCAAGGGCGCGCGTCAGCTCGAAATCTCCGGTCTTGGTATCGAAGCCCTCAGGCGGCACTTCCTGTTCGACCGGAGGTTTGCGCACCTTGCCTTCGTCGGCGTCGAGCGCATTGGCGTAGGCGGCCTCGGTATATTGCAGGGCGGCGGTAGCGATATATTTCGCCTGGTCGCGCGTCTGGGCCACCACCAGATCGGGCGTGATGCCGGTCTTCTGGATCGAGCGGCCCGAAGGCGTGTAATAGCGCGCCGTCGTCAGCTTGATGGCGTGATTCTGGCCAAGATCGATCACGCTCTGCACCGAACCCTTGCCGAAGGTGGTTTCACCGATGATCGCGGCGCGGTGCTGATCCTGAAGGGCACCGGACACGATTTCTGCCGCCGAGGCCGTGCCGGCATTGGTCAGGACGACCAGGGGCAGACCATGCAGCATATCGCCCTTCTTGGCCTGATAGCGGGTGATGTCGTCAGGGTTGCGTCCGCGCTGGCTGACGATCTCGCCGCCGTTCAGGAACATGTCGGCCACGCCGACCGACTGTTCGAGCAGGCCGCCGGGATTATTGCGCAGGTCGAGCACGAGGCCCTTCATGTTCGGGTTCTTGCTCATCAGATCGCTGAGCGCGTTTTTGGCGTCCTGGGCGGTGTTTTCCTGGAAGGAGGCGATGCGCAGGTAACCGTAATCGCCCTCCATCCGGGCCTTGACCGATTTGACCGTGATAACTTCGCGCGTCAGGGTGACATCGAACGGCTGATCCTTGCCGGTGCGCACAATGGTCAGGGTCAGCTTGCTGCCCGCGTCGCCCTTCATCTTGCTGACGGCGTCATTGAGCGGAATGCCGAGGATCGAGGTGCCGTTGATGGCGGTGATATAGTCGCCCGATTCGAGCCCGGCCTTTGAGGCGGGCGTGTCGTCCATCGGCGTCACCACCTTGACCGCGCCGTCCTCGCCGGTCACTTCGAGGCCGATACCGCCATAGGTGCCGCTGGTCTGTTCCTTCAGGCTGTTATAATCATCGCCATCGAGATAGTTGGAATGCGGATCGAGGCTGGCCAGCATACCCTGCAAGGCCGCCGTGACGAGCTTTTTCGAATCGACCTTGACGACATAGTCCTGCTCAACAAGGCTGAGCACATTGCCAAACAGCGCCACCTGCTCGTAATCCTGCGATGTCGGTGAAAAGGCTGGCTGGCTGGCATAGGCCACGGCCCCGATGCCCAGGGCGAGAGCGGCAATGCCGCCTAAATAGATCGTCTTCATAAAGTCCTCAAAAGGGCGGGCCGTGCTGGAAGGAAATCTCCGGCCATAGTCCTCATATAAGCCACAGTCATCCTCATCTTCATATAAGAGTATAAGTGTGGCGTAAACGGGACGCGCCTAATTTGCTGCAAGCTGGATCACCCCTGTCGGATTGACGACATCATCGCCCTTGCGCAGTTCGAGATAGAGCGGAACCTTCTTGTCGGACAGATTGGGCAGGCGGCCCAGCGGTTCGTGCAGGGCCACGGTCTGGCCCTTTTCAACATAGGTGCGCCCCACGCCGGTGATGACGACGCGATAATTATGGCCGATATTGATGATGATGACCTGGCCATACGAATTGACGGGGCCCACGAACTCGACCTCGCCTTCGGCGGGGGCCGTCACCTGCGAACCGGGCTGGGCCAGATAGGTTACACCACGGCTGGGTTCGGGCCCGCCATCGGCCTGACCGAAGATGCGCACCAGATCGCCGACCACGGGTGGCTGCAAATGGTTGCGATCCTCCGGCCTGATCAGATTCATCAGGCCGCGCAAAGGCGCATGGTCGCGCAACCGGTCTTCGTGGGCCTTCAGTTCGATGGCGTGGGCCTGCATGGCGTCAGCCTGACCGAGAAGCTGATCTTCGAGCGCCATCTTCTGGCTGATCAGGTTTTCGATCTGGTCGCGCTGCTCCGACACATCGCTGTCGGTAACCAGCAGGGCCTCGTTTTGCAAAGCGGCCTGACGGCGCAGATTGATCAGATCGGCGTTTTGCTGCACCAGAATATCGGTGCGCTTTTTCAGCTCCGGCGTGATCGCCTTCATGATGATGGCGGCCATGACGGCATCATTGGCCTTACGCGGGGCCAGAAAAAGCGCAGGTGGCGGATTGCGCGAATAGATTTGCAGGGCGCTGAGCAGGCGGGCCTCGCGCACCCGCGCCGCCGTCAGCCGCCGTGTAATGTCGGTTTCCTGAAGATTGAGCGTTTCAAGGCGGGCGTGGTAGATGGCGCTGCGTTGCTCCGAAGCGCCCTGGCGTTTGGAAATATCAATGATCTGCTGGCGCAGGTCTTCGATTTCCTGACCGATCTGGCGCGCCGTCTGGCGATTGGCATCGCTCTTGCGTACATCGGCGCGGCCCTGAGCCTCCAGATCATCGAGCGTGGCCTGTTCGTCGGGGGTCAGGGCCCTTTGGCTGTTCTGCGCATCGACATCCGAATGCCCGCCCGCCATCAGGATGGCGGCGGCGAGGGCGGCGAGGATCAGCGATGGGCGCGCGGCGGGCATGGAGCTTAGATAGGCCGGTTTGGCGACAGGCTCAACCGTCTCCGTAACGCGATTTCATCCCCCTAATCGCGATGCCCCCTAATCCCGGTGATAGGGCAGACCGGCCAGAATCGTGGTGGCGCGGTACATCTGCTCGGCCAGCATGACGCGCACCAGGGCGTGCGGCCAGGTTTGCGGGCCGAAAGCCAGCGAAAAAGCTGCGGCCTTGAGCAGCGCCGGATCGAGCCCGTCAGCCCCGCCGATCAGGAAGGTGACGCGGCGCTCACCGCGATCCTTATAGGTGTTGAGACGCTCCGCGATAGCGCGTGAGGTCAGGGCCTCGCCATGTTCGTCGCAGGTGATCAGAATGCCGGGGTCGCCTAAAGCTTCGCGGATCGCCTCGGCCTCCTGCGCTTTCAACAGGGCCGAGGTCTGGGCCCTGGCCGCCTTGCGGTTATCGACCTCGATCAGCTCGACGCCGGACACACCTAAGCCGCGCCCGGTTTGCCCGGCGCGGTTCAGATAGTCACGGGCGAGATTGTTTTCGACCGTCGCGCCCAGCTTGCCAACGGCGCACAGGGTCAGCTTCATCAGGCTTCGATCGTG
This sequence comes from Asticcacaulis sp. EMRT-3, assembly GCF_030027245.1. Taxonomy (NCBI): domain Bacteria; kingdom Pseudomonadati; phylum Pseudomonadota; class Alphaproteobacteria; order Caulobacterales; family Caulobacteraceae; genus Asticcacaulis; species Asticcacaulis carbonis. The sequence continues at coordinate 2,164,258 of NZ_JASERT010000001.1, read as the reverse complement.
TGGCCCACACCTTCTGCCGCCAGCGACCAGATCTTCTCGATATTGTAGAAGCTGCGCACTTCGGGGCGGAAGATATGCACGACCACGTCACCGGCGTCGATCAGCACCCAGTCGCAGGTGGGCAGGCCTTCGACCTTGGCCTTGCCGAAACCGGAATCCTTCAGGGCGCGCAGCACATGGTCGGCCAGGGCGCCGACGTGGCGATGCGAACGGCCTGAGGCGATGATCAGCGTGTCGGCCACCGAGGACTTGCCCTTCAGATCGATGCAGACAATGTCCTGCGCCTTGTCGTCGTCAAGACGTTCGACGATCAGGCTTTCAAGCGGCAAAAGGCCTTCGGATTCGTCACCGGAGGCGGCGTCCTCAGCCAGATCCTGACCTTGGGAGTCGGCGTCCGTAAGGGCTACGGCGGGGGCTGGGGAGGCGGAGGGCGCACTCGGCGCGGTTTGGCGAGACAGGGCGTGGGTTCCTTTATGAACGATATGGCCACGACCCTAGCACAAAAGCGCGCCCCGGTCATCCGCCGATATGGCGCACCGCGAAAAATTAGATATTTGAAGCCTTGGCCCGGATCGCGCCCCGGATCTCAGATGAGGAATGGCTGTGCAGCGGGCCTTTCAGATAGGTCCAGGCGGGGGCGCATCTGCGGGCCAGCACGGGGGCGGCGCGTGCCGGTGTGCGGAAACGGGCGAAGCGGTGGGCGGCGGGCGAAAAGCGCGCCTTCATCAGCGTGCCGGGCCGCGACACCACCACCACCGGCACCATGTGCATGAGCTGCACCCAGCCGCGCCAGCGGTGGAAACCGGCCAGCGAATCGCCGCCCATGATCCAGACAAAATGGACGCCGGGATAGCGGGCTTTCAGGGCGCGCAGCGTATCGAGCGTATAGCTGGCCTTGATGCGCGTTTCGAAATCTGAAATCACGTCACGCGGGCCGATAAAGGGGGCGATCTGACGGATGCGCTCGGCCAGAGGTGCTGTGTCCGCCCGGCTTTTCAGCGGGTTTTGCGGCGATACCAGCCAGATGACACGATCCAGCCCCAGCCGCCCCCGCGCCGTTTCGGCGACATGGGCATGACCGGCATGGGCCGGATTGAACGAACCGCCGAACAGGCCGATCTTCATGCCGCGCTCAAGATGAAAGCCGGGACGCAGCGCGCCTGACCGCATAGACTGAGACGTGGGGGCAAGACCGGCGAACCACATGGTTTCAGTATCCGGCCGTCAGAAGGCGCGCGTGCAAATCAGTTATCCCACGGGGTATAGGCGGTATCGGCGGCGGTCGGCTTGATCCTGCCCTGATGGATGGTGTCCAGCGCCGTGAACAGAAGATCGCGCACGCCTTCGCCCGAAACGCCGGAAATCAGATAGGGGGTCTGGCCGGAGGCGCGCTTGATTTTGGCGGCCAGTTTTTTGCGTGTATCGGCGTCGATGGCGTCGCATTTGTTGATCACCACCAGCTCGGTCTTTTCGGCCAGTTCGGGATCATAGGCCGCCAGTTCGTGACGGATGACCTTATAGGCCTCGACCGGATTATCCTGCGTGCCGTCGATCAGGTGGATCAGCACCTTGGTGCGCTCGACATGGCCCAGAAAGCGCGTGCCAAGCCCCGCACCTTCGGACGCACCCTCGATCAGGCCGGGAATATCGGCCAGCACGAAGCGCTGCTCAGGCCCCAGATCGATGACGCCGAGATTGGGGGTGAGGGTGGTGAACGGATAGTCGGCGATCTTGGGTCTGGCGGCCGAGGCGGCGGCCAGAAAGGTCGATTTACCGGCATTGGGCAGGCCCACCAGACCGGCATCGGCGATCAGTTTGAGGCGCAGCCACACCCAGCGCTCCTCGCCATCCTGACCGGGCAGGGCGAAGGTCGGGGCCTGATTGACCGGGCCTTTAAAACGGGTATTGCCCCAGCCGCCATTGCCGCCGCGGCCAAGCAGATAGCGTTTGCCGACCTCGTCCATATCGACGATCAAGGTGTCCTGATCCTCATCCAGCACCTCGGTGCCGACCGGCACGCGCAGCACCAGATCATCGGCATTGGCGCCGTGCATCTGGCGGCCCTTGCCGTGTTCACCGGTTTTCGCCTTGAAATGTTGCTGATAGCGATAATCGATCAGGGTGTTCAGCCCGTCGGCGGCCTCGATCCACACATCGCCGCCCTTGCCGCCGTCACCGCCGTCGGGCCCGCCATTGGGAATGAACTTTTCGCGCCGGAACGAGACGGCACCCGCGCCGCCATTACCGGAACGAATATAGATTTTGCACTGATCGAGGAATTTCATCGCGCTTCTTTGAACGAAAACGCGCGCAAGATCAATGATCCTGCGCGCGTGGGTGGTCGTGTTGGCTGGTTTCTACAATATCCTTATCATATGCAGCGCCTCGCACTGGCCTTCGCGCGCCAGAGATGTCTCCAGCGTGCGGCGGCCCGTATAGAGGAAGCCGCCGGCCACCAGCAGACTGGCCGAGGCGGCATTGTCGGCAAAATGCGCGGCATGAATGATGCGGTGCAGATGGTGCTTCTTGACCCAGCGCAGCAGGCCGTGCATCGCCTCCAGCGCATAGCCCTGACCCTGCTGGCCGGGTGCGATGAAGATGCTCAAATTCGGGCCGAAACTCTGCGAATCGGGGCCGGTGCCGCAGGTGCCGCGCGTCAGGCTGATCACGCCGATCAGCCGTTCGTCTTCGTTACGGATGGCCCAGTGGGTCTGCTTCGTCGCCATCATGCCGGTCAGGCGCGCCAGGGCGGCCTCACGCGGCAGGGGGTGGGGCACGCCGTGGCTCATGCGCGCCGAATCGCGCGCCGCAAAGATGGCGATATAGTCTTCGAGATCATCGCTGCGCAAGGCCGTCAGGCTCAGGCGCGTCGTTTCGATGCTGGCCTCGACCTGGTGTGGCGAAGGCCGACGGGGTTGATGGCCGGATTCGGGGCCGGTTTCCTGAATGCGCGTGATCATACTCGTCTCCTTTAACCCCGGTCAGCGGACGTTTTCGCCGATCTCTTCTTTCGTCGAAGTCTGGGGCCTATTTAGGGTCGAACTGTGTCAGTTCCACCACAGGGGGATTTTGAGCGGGATCACATTTGCGTAGCCGGGCCAAAAAGGAACCGCAGGGACGGAAATGCAAAAACGGGAGCCCGGAAAATATCCGGACTCCCGCTCAAATTCGGTCCGGATCGGCTTAAAAACTTAAGCACGACCCGAAAATCATCGAATGTGCTTATTCGGCGGCCTGCGCCATCGGAAGGATCGACACGTAACAGCGATTGTCGCGCTTCGTGGTGAACTTCACATGACCTGTGGCCGTGGCGAACAGGGTGTGGTCACGGCCAAGGCCGCAATTGGTGCCCGGCCAGAACTTGGTGCCGCGCTGGCGAACAATGATGTTGCCTGCGAGGACAGCTTCGCCGCCGAAACGCTTCACGCCAAGGCGCTTGGCTTCTGAATCGCGGCCGTTGCGGGATGAACCGCCAGATTTTTTGTGAGCCATGGGAGGATCTCCTTAAATCTAAATCTTACGCTTCGCCGGTATCGGCGGTGGCTTCGGCCTTTTTCTTCGGCGCAGCCTTCTTCTTGGCGGGGGCTTCGGCAGCCGGGGCAGCTTCGATCACAGGCGTTTCGATCGCAGCGCCCAAATTACGCGGGGCCAGGTTACGGGCGCGGGCATTCAGCTCGGCCTTGGTGGTCAGCGAAACTTCGCCTTCCCATGCCGCCGACTTGCCAGCACCATTGATGCCGGTGACGCGCAGAACCGATTCGAACTGGCGGTGGCCGGTGGTGCGGCGATAGCCCTGACGGCGCGTCTTCTTGAAGATACGCACCTTCTCGCCCTTGCGGGTTTCGATCAGGGTGGCTTCGACCACGGCGCCATCCACCAGAGGACTGCCGACAACTGCGCCAGCCACATCGCCGAGCATCAGCACTTCGTTGAACTTCACGGCGGCGCCCGCTTCGCCTTCCAGCTTTTCGACCCTGATCAGATCGCCTGCCGAAACACGATATTGCTTACCACCCGTTTTGATGACCGCGTACATGGTCGTAAAACCTTTGAACCTGGGCGCAGACCCTGATCTTGCAAGCAAGAGCCACGCGAGAGAATAGGAAAAACGCCCCGGAAAGCCGCAAGGCTCTGGGCGAGAGGCGGCGACTTATACAGGGCTGCGCCTGAGAGTCAAGCGGGCTTTGTCCATGTTTTATGGCTGTTTTCAAGCCCGGATTCCATGACAGCCGCTGATCCGCTTTCGTCAGGACTCCGGCGTATTGGCCAGAGTCATCGCCACCTTCATCAGGAGGTCGGCATTATCATACATGCGCTCATTGGCCAGTTTCAGCGCCTCGGCAATGCGGTTGGCGGGGGCCGGATGGTTTTCGTCCTTCAGCCAGCGCTCGACCGAGCTTTCCGACACGCCGGTGGCTTCGGAGACGGAACGCGACAGGCTCTTGCGCGGATCGGTGCGCCAGGCCAGATCGGCGATGCGGGCGAACTCGGTGGGTGTCAGCAATTGCGGGCGCTGCCGGGTGTGAACTTCGGCGGTATCGGCCATTGGAAAATGTCCCTGTTAGCTTACTCAATATTGTGCATCGCAATATAACGCATTTTTGCGAAAATTCAAAAGTCAAATCATGTGTCGCTTTTAACGCGGTCTGTTAGCGGGAAATTTGGCCGCCAGCGCCGGTTTGTCTTGATTTCGCACCTCGAAGGCTTAACTAAAGCGAATGCGCTCAAAAGGCCGCGCAGGCTCGCCGCATCAGCGGCGGCGTGCGGTCGCACGCTGCCAGGCTGCAATGCGCTTTGCTCATCACCGCTTGGTATCATCCTTTTTTCATTATTAAAGTAACACGCTCATGGCCGACACCGCTCCTGCTTCACAAAAAACCCCTGTCACCGTCCTGACCGGTTATCTCGGCGCGGGCAAGACGACCCTGCTCAATCGCATCCTGTCGGAAAATCACGGCCAGAAATACGCGGTCATCGTCAATGAGTTCGGCGAAATCGGCATCGATAACGACCTGATCGTCGGGGCCGATGAAGAAGTGTTCGAGATGAATAATGGCTGCGTGTGCTGCACGGTGCGCGGCGACCTGATCCGCATCCTGTCGGGCCTGATGAAACGCAAAGGGAAATTCGACGCCATTATCGTCGAGACGACCGGGCTTGCCGATCCCGGCCCGGTGGCTCAGACCTTCTTCGTCGATGATGAGGTCAAGGCGAAAACCTATCTCGATTCGGTGACGGCTCTGGTCGATGCCCTGCATTTCGAAGAAGCGCTGACCAGCGACCGCGTGGTCAAGGAACAGGTGGCCTTTGCCGACCATATCATTCTCAACAAGACCGATCTGGTGACGCCGGACAAGCTGGATGAGATCGAAGCGCGCCTGAAGGGCCTGAACCCGCTGGCCCGCATCACCCGCGCCGAGCGTTCGGGCGTTGACATCAAAAGCCTGCTCAATCAGCACAATTTCGACCTGACGAAGATGGCCATGATCGGCCACGACGATCATGATCATGACCACGATCATCACCACCACCATGATCATGGCCCGGCGCATGGCGAGGCCGGTCACGTTCATGATGAACATTGCAGCCACCACATCAATCCGATCCACGACGAAGAGATCAAATCGGTGTCGCTGAGCAGCGAAAAGCCGATTGATGGCCGTTTGTTTACGATGTGGCTCGATAAGCTGCTGGCTGAAAAGGGCGTCGATATTCTGCGCGCCAAGGGGATTCTGAATGTGCAGGGCGAGGACAAGCGGCTCGTCTTTCAGGCCGTCCACATGATCCTCGAAGGCGAGCTTCAGGGTGCATGGAAACCGGATGAAAAGCGCGTGTCGCGCGCCGTCTTTATCGGCCGTCACCTTGATGAGGCAGCGCTCAAGGCCGGTTTCAACGCCACCCTCATGGTGTGATCCAAAAATAACCTCCCCTGATTTTAGGGGAGGGTGGCCCAGAGGGCCGGGTGGGGTTAAAAGCCTGAGTTAAGGCGCGTACATCCGCCGGAATAACCCCCTCCGGCGCAGGCGCGCCACCTCCCCCTGATTTCAGGGGGAGTTCTTGATGGCCAAACATCCAACTCAGCCTTATAGACCTGTCCCCATGACCTTTGCCTATTCCAAATCCTTCGACGCCTATGTCGTCGCCACCCTGTTCGATGCGCTGGATGAGCCGATAGCGGCGCTGGGCGATGGCCGCATCGTCTTCCCCGACGCCGATGCGGTGTTCGACGCCCATCCCGATGCCGCTATCCTGTGTGCGGTGGTGCATCCCACCGGCCTTGGCGTGATCAGCGGCGGCGATGATGGCCGCGTGGTGTGGACGACGAAGGACACCGGCCCCGTCGAACTGGCGCATCACAAGGGCGCGTGGATCGACGCCATTGCCGCCGCGCCGGAAGGCCAGCTCGTCGCCTATGCGGCCGCCAAGAAGGCCTATGTGCTGGATCTGTTGAAAAAAGACACGAAAACCTTTGCGCATGAGCATAGCGTATCGGGCCTGTGCTTCGATCCCAAGGGCCGCAAGCTCTATTGCGCCACCTATAATGGCGTGGTGGTCTGGTATGCGCGCATTGGCGACCAGAAGCCGCAAAAGCTCAACTGGGCCGGATCGCACACATCTATCGCTATGGCGCCGTCGGGTGAGTTCCTCGTCACCGCCATGCAGGAAAACGCCCTGCACGGCTGGCGACTGAAGGATTCCAAGGATATGCGCATGGGCGGCTATCCGGCCAAGATCAAATCCATGCAGTTCTTCGCCAGGGGCAAGCTTCTGGCCACGTCGGGGGCGATGGGGGCGGTGGTCTGGCCGTTCCTGAAAGCCAATGGGCCGATGGGCGAGGAGGCTTCCGAGATCAATCCGGACGAATCGACTCTGGTGTCGGTGGTGGCGGGTGCGCCCGAAGACACCTTGATGGCGGCGGGCACCGAAGATGGCCGCGTCTGGCTGGCCGAACTGCAATCGACCGGCATTGACTGGGTGAAGGCTGAAAAGGGCAGTCCGATCACGGCTCTGGCCCTGTCCGGTGAAGCCAATCGCCTGCTGATTGGCGATGAGGATGGAATGGTCTATATCTTCGAATCCGCGGTCTAGGCTGGCCGATGGGGGGAAAACATGAGCGACGATCAGGAACCCGAAGACACCATACCGGGCCTGAGCGAAGAGGTCATGTACGATGCTGTCCAAGCGGAAAGCCCTTCTTTAGTAAAACCTATGCGTAAAAAGTTTCGTCCTCTGCGTTTTTTCGGCCTGTGCGTGGCCGCCTTTATCGCCTTTTCCGTGCTGTCAGTGGCCATCCATCGCTTTGTGCCGGTGCCGATCACCATCCTGATGATCGAGCGCCTGTCTGAGGGCCACGGTCTTCACCACCATTGGGTGCCGGCCTCGCAGATTTCCGATAATCTGAAAGCCGCCGTTATCGCCTCGGAAGACGCCAAATTCTGCACGCATGATGGCTTTGATTACGACGCTATCAAGAAGGCCGAGGCCTGGAATGCCACCCACAAGAAGAAGCACGGCGCTTCCACCATTTCTCAGCAGACGGCCAAGAATGTCTTTCTGTGGCCGTCGCGCTCCTGGGTGCGCAAGGGTTTCGAGGTCTGGTACACCTTCCTGATCGAGCATTTGTGGACGAAAGACCGCATCATGGAGGTCTATCTCAATTCGATCGAGATGGGGCCGGGCGTCTATGGGGCCGAGGCCGGATCGCAATACTGGTTCCACCATTCGGCGCGCACGCTTACGCCTGCCGAGGCCGCGAAACTGGCGGCCATCCTGCCTGATCCGCTCAAATGGAAGGCGCGTGGCGGCCAGCGTTCGGGGCGGATTCAGGCGCGGGCGCGTGTGGTGGGCCATCAGGGTCTGGATAACTGCGCGGCGGATTAGACGGCCAAAGTTAAAGGAAGACCCCCACCACCCCCGCGATAAATCGCGCCCCCCACCAAAGTTGGGGAGGTATAGGCCATGCACCTCACTGACTTATACCTCCCCAGTTTACTGGGGAGGGGGACCGCGAGCGCAGCGAAGTGGTGGTGGGGTTTCTTGCTTTAAGAGTGAATCCGCCGAACGCTCCAAGCCGCTTGACATGCGAAGGTAACCTTTGTAGATAACCTTCATAGTCTGCGAAGCCCCCGCCATGTCCGATCCGCCTGCCGAAAATCCTGATCCTGCCGCCCGGATGCACGAGACGGCGGCGCAATTGCGCGCCCTGATCGGCCAGTTTCGCCGCCGCCTGCGCGAAGAATCGCAGATCAACGCCTTCAGCGAACCGCAGCGCGTGGTTCTGGGCCATCTGGCCCGCGAAGGGGCCACCACCGTCACCGAACTGGCGCGCATCGCCGGTATGCGTCCGCAATCGATGGGCGAAAGCGTGGCGGCGCTGAAAACCAAGGGGCTGGTGCGCGGCGCGCCCGATCCCGCCGATGGCCGCCAGACCCTGTTATCGCTCACCCCTGCCGGTGAGGAACTGATCCAGCTCAGCCGCGCGGCGCGCGACGACTGGCTGCTGCGCGCCATCCGCTCACAACTCGATACAACCGAACAAGGCCAGTTGGCGGCTCTGATCCCGCTACTGCACCGTTTGCTAAACCCGAATAGCTGAAAGGCCTCCCCCATGACCGTCACCACCCTTGATGCCCAAACCGCCCTGATCGTCGTTGATCTGCAAAAAGGCATTACCGCCTATCCGACCGCCCACCCGATTGCCGGGGTGATCGAAAAGGCCGCCCAACTGACAGAGGCCTTTCGCCGCAAGGGCCTGCCGGTGGTGCTGGTCAATGTGACCGGGGGCGCGCCCGGCCGTAGCGAAACGCCGCGTCCGCCGCGTGACTTTCCGGCTGATTTCGCTGACCTTGTGCCCGAACTGAACCCACAGGCTTCCGATCATCTGGTCACCAAGCGCACCTGGGGCGCCTTCACCGGCACCGGCCTTGGCGACATATTGGCAAAGGCGGGCGTCACTCAGGTGGTGATCTGCGGCGTGGCCACCTCCATCGGCGTTGAATCGACGGCGCGCTTTGCCCATGAGGCGGGCCTGAACGTCACACTGGCCAGCGACGCCATGACCGATATGCAGGCCGAGGCGCACCAAAACAGCGTCGCGCGCATCTTCCCGCGGCTGGGCGAAACCGGCACGGTGGCGGAGATTCTGGCCCTGCTGGAATAGGCGGCGGTGATCGGCACATTTCGCGCGCTCCAGCACTATAATTACCGCGTCTGGGCCATCGGGGCCATTGTGTCGAATATCGGCACATGGATGCAGCGCGTGGCGCAGGACTGGATCGTGCTGGTGCAGCTCACCCATCATAATGCCCAGGCGGTTGGTCTGGTCATGGCGTGTCAGTTCGGGCCGCAGCTTCTGATGCTGCCGCTATCGGGCTATATTGCCGATCATCTTGATCGCCGCCGCACCCTGATCGTTACGCAAGGCGGCATGGGTCTGCTGGCCCTTGGGCTGGGGCTTCTGACCGTCACCGGCCTGATCACCCTGTGGGAAGTCTATCTGTTCGCCTTCGTGCAGGGCTGCCTGGCCGCCATCGATGCCCCGGCGCGCCAGACCTTCGTGTCTGAGCTGGTCGATGAGGTGCATTTGTCGAACGCCGTGGCGCTCAACTCGACCTCGTTCAACGGCGCGCGCATGATCGGCCCCGCCATTGCCGGTTTGCTGATCGCCACGGTCGGCACGGGCTGGGTGTTCCTGATCAATGCCGTCTCCTTCGTGGCGGTGCTGGTGGCGATGGGCTGTCTGCGCGTTCAGGATCTGCACCGGCGCGAACGGCCACGGGTGCGCGGCAAGCTGTCGGAAGGCTTTGTCTATATCTGGCAGAGGCCCGATCTGAAGGCCTGCCTGCTGATGCTGTTATTCCTGGGCACATTCGGCCTCAATTTTCCGATTTTTGTTTCCACGATGGCGGTGGGTGTTTTCCACAAGGGGGCCGGGCAGTTCGGTCTTCTGACCTCGTGTCTGGCGGTGGGGTCGGTCACCGGCGCGCTGCTGGCGGCACGCAGGGCGCGGCCACGCATCACCCTGTTGCTGGCGGGGGCGGGCTTTTTCGGCGCAGGCATGGCTCTGGCTGCCTGTATGCCCAGCTATGGACTGTTCGCCCCCGTTCTGGTCATTGTCGGCATGTCGGTGCAGACCTTCACCACCAGCACCAACAGCCTGATGCAGCTCTCGACCGATCCGGCCTTACGCGGTCGCGTCATGGCCATCTATGTGGCGGTGGCGCTCGGCACCACGCCGGTGGGCGGGCCGATTATCGGCTGGGCCGCCGACCATTTCGGGCCGCGCTGGGCGATGGTGATCGGCGCGGGTGGCGGCTTCTGCGCCCTGCTGGTGGGGCTGCGTTATCTGGTTGTTCATCGTCATGCGCGGCTTGTGCGCGAAGACGGGCGCTGGCGTTTTCAACTCGATCCAGAGATAATATTAGAGCGGTCTGCATTCTGATTGAATCGGTCAAAGGAATGCAAACCGCTCTACATTTTACATTTTTCCGCATCTCGCATTCAATTTGTAAGTCAAATTAAACGCTCGTTGCTCTAGCTGAACCAGTATGAACGGGCGGCTCAAGCTGCGTTCAGGTTGAGAGGGCTATAACTAATCCCATGATCGGTCACCACCTCCTCCATCGGGGAGGGTCAAGGGGCCGGAAGTCAAAGGATTTCAGTTATGCAAAAGTTCGCGCAAAAAATATTGACCGCTGTTGTTACCACCGGCCTGATCGCCGCTTCCGTCACGGCCATCCCTGCCGCCGCCGAAGCCCGTCCGGCCTATGGCTGCCATGCGGTGGTGCAGCATAAGGCGCAAAACGGCACCATCATCGGTGCGCTGCTGGGCGGTGCTATCGGCGGCAGCGTGGCCAATACGCACAATAAGGGTCTGGGCACGGTGGCCGGGGCTGTGGTCGGTGGTCTGGTCGGCAACAGCGTCGGCAAGGATAATGGCCGCGAGGATTGCCAGCAGGCGCGCAACGACTATCGCCATCCGCCGGTGCGTTACCAAAACTATGACCGCCACAACTATAATAACCAACGCAGCTACAACAGCTACAGCCGCAATGATGGCCACTACGACGCTCGTCGCTAAAATCGCGGCTTGAGCACCCGGTCATCAGGAAGGCCCCGCCCATTCAGAGGTGGCGGGGCCTTTTTCTTGTCTTTCAGCTCAGATGCCGCATGGCTCGCCGCATTGGCGGCGGCGGGCAGTCGCCCTTGCCAAGGCGCAATAGATGCACCTTGGAACAAGATGCTTTTGGTGCGGGTTGGCAAGGCAGGCTGGGTCGTGTAAACCGCGCCCATTCCTCCTCCCCCATACCGAATGGAACCGCCATGCCCGCCGCGCCCGATTTCCCCCCCGCCGCCGACCGCGTTACGCCCAAACGCGCCCTAATTTCGCTGTCGGACAAGGCCGGTCTGGTTGAGGCCGCCCAGGCTTTGGTGGCGGCAGGCATCGAGCTGATCTCAACCGGCGGCACGCGCGCCGCCCTTGAAAAGGCGGGCCTGCCGGTCAAAGACGTGGCCGACATAACCGGTTTTCCGGAAATGATGGATGGCCGCGTCAAGACCCTGCACCCGATGGTGCATGGCGCACTGCTTGCCTATCGTGATGCGCCAGAACACGCCAAGGCGTTGAAAGACCATAATATTCAGCCGATCGACATCGTGTGGATCGACCTCTATCCGTTTGAAAAAACCGTGGCGGGCGGCGGCGCTTTCGAAGCGGCCATCGAGAATATCGACATCGGCGGCCCGGCCATGATCCGCTCCTCGGCCAAGAACCACCCCTATGTCGCCATCTGCGTCGATAAGGCGGGCATGGACGAAGTGCTGGCGGCGATTAAGGCCAAGGGCACGACCGATATGGCCTTGCGCAAAGCCCTTGCGGCCAAGGCTTTTGCGCGCACAGCGGCCTATGATTCGGCTGTCTCGACCTGGTTTGCCGGACAACTGAATGATGCCTATCCTGAGCGCAAAACCATCGCCGGCGAGCGTCTGCAAACCATGCGCTACGGTGAAAACCCGCACCAGTCGGCGGCCTTTTACCGCACGGGCGAAAACCGCCCCGGCGTGGCCACGGCGAAGCAATTGCAGGGCAAGGAACTGAGCTACAACAATGTCGCCGATACCGATGCGGCCATCGAGCTGGTGGCCGAATTTGATCCGTCCAAAGGCCCGGCCTGCGTCATCGTCAAGCACGCCAATCCGTGCGGCGTGGCCACGGCTTCCGATCTGATCACCGCCTATCGCCGCGCGCTGGAATGCGATCCGGTGTCGGCCTTCGGCGGTATTGTGGCGCTCAATTGCCGCCTCGATAAGGCGACCGCCGAAAAGATCGTCGAAACCTTTACCGAGGTCGTGGTGGCCCCCGAAGTCGATGACGACGCGGTGGCCGTATTTGCCGCCAAGAAAAACCTGCGCTTGCTGGTGACGGGTGCCCTGCCTGATCCGCTGGCTGGTGGTCAGGTCTTTCGTTCGGTGGCCGGTGGCCTGCTGATCCAGAGCCGCGACACGGCGCGCATTACGCCTGCCGACCTCAAGGTGGTGACCAAACGCCAGCCGACGGCGACCGAAATCGAGGACATGCTGTTCGCCTTCACCGTGGCCAAGCACGTCAAATCCAACGCCATTGTCTATGCTAAGGAAGGCCGTTCGGTCGGTATCGGCGCGGGCCAGATGAACCGCCGCGATTCGTCGCGCATCGCCTCATTGCGCGCTGCCGAAGCTGCCGAAAAACTGGGTCTGGCCGACAGTTTGGCCAAGGGTTCGGCCTGCGCGTCGGAAGCCTTCTTCCCCTTCCCCGACGGCCTGCTCGAAGCGGCGGCGGCGGGGGCCACGGCGGTGATCCAGCCGGGTGGATCGATCGGCGATCAGGCGGTGATCGACGCCGCCGACGCCGCCGGTCTGGCGATGGTGTTTACCGGCACGCGCGTTTTCCGGCACTAATCTTTCGTCTGAGCTGCTAGAGCAACGAGCGTTTAATTTGACTTACAAATTGAATGCGAGATGCGGAAAAACGTAAAATATAGAGCGGATTGCATGCCTTTGACCGATTCAATCAGAATGCAAACCGCTCTAAAATAATGAAGGCCCCCCAGTTGCCTGAGGGGCCTTTTCATATTTGGCACATGAGCCTGTGCCCAAGCCCTGAACGAGAGTTCGGGGAGTTTATATGGGCTTTATCCCGTAGGTTGAGATTACGCCCAAAAACCCTAGCCGCAAGCCTTAAAATCACACCTCTGAGCGCAGGAACGAGACGCATATTTAGTTTCATGTGCAACATAATCGCTGTCTCCGCACCTTAGCGCCCATATGGGCCAAAATCTGGCGTACAATGGCCGCTTCGTGACAAATCTGCCGCACTCTTTTTGTGCAAAGCAACAAATATGGCTTTGAGCCATCGCCATGCTTGACGGCCATGCGGTTCAGCCACAGTCTGACACCATGCGGTCAACGATGATCGCCCGACAGGCCGGTTCGATGCCAAAGATGGCATGAACGGCTTAACACCCCCATTCAGACAATGACGTCTCAGGACAGGCTGACACCGCAAGGGTTTGCTTACATCTTGAGGCGTTTTTTTATGCGCAGGAAGGACAACGCCCCTTGTTCCCCGTCATCACGCCCATCATCGATTCCAATCTGCGTTACGCCCATATCGAGCAGTCGGGCTTTGCCAATGACGCCGACGCCCTGACCTGGCGCAACCGCATCGGCCTGCAAAGCCAGCCGATCCACCACTTAAGCGGCCTGATCGAGTTCGAGAACGTCACCGCGCTCGTCTCCGATTATAATTCGACCACCAATGGCCGCACCGCCTATCCGACCGAGCCCGATCCCGAAGTCACCGAACTGAACCGCGCCCAGATCATGTGGACGCCGGACGAGCATTCCACCCTGACCGTGGGCCGCCAGCGCATCATTCTTGATGACGCGCGTTTTGTCGGCAATGTCGGCTGGCGGCAGGACGAACAGACCTTTGACGGCGTGCGCTATGACCTGAAAACCGGCGCCTTCGACCTGACGGCGGCTTATCTCAGCAAGATCAACCGCGTTCTGGCCGAAACCAGGGACTGGAATTCGGACAGCTACCTGATCCATGCCAGCTATGGCTTTGCGTATGGCATCAAGCTGACCGGCTTTGATTATGCGCTCGATTTTTCCAATGCGGCGGCCTCTTCCACCCAGACCTATGGCGCGCGCGCTGCGGGTGGATTTACCGCCGGGCCAGTGAAATTCGGCCTGACCGGTCAGTATGCCCGTCAGACAGATTATCGCAACAATCCGGCGGATTTCGATCTGGCTGAAAGCATGGTCGAGATCAGTGCGGCCTACAGAATAGCCAGCTTCAAGATCAATTATGAGAGCCTTGGCGGTAATGGTTTGGTCGGCTTCATCACGCCTTTGGGCACCACCCATGCCTTTGATGGCTTTTCAGACGCCTTTTCCGGCACGGGCGGCAACAAGACAACTGTGAACGGCCTCGATGATCTGAATTACGCCGCCACCTTCAACCTGCCCCTGCGGCACCAACCGTCCATCACTTTGATTTATCACGATCTTTCGACGGCGCGGCTCGATACTTCACTCGGTCATGAATGGGACGCCGTGGCCACGATCGCGCTTTCGCCACATCTGTCCTTGCTGGCCAAATATGCCGATTTTTCCGCGAGTGACTCACCGCTCGCCCCCGCTTCGCGTCGCAAAACCTGGCTTGCGCTTAGCTTTAAACTTTAAGAGGATAAACCCATGCTCTCGAAAGATTTTCTCAAATCCGGGCACACGCCCACCCTGTTTTCGGCCTTTCTCTACTTCGACATGAGCTTCATGGTCTGGGTATTGCTGGGGGCGCTGGGCGTGCAGATCGCGGCCTCACTGGGTCTGACTCCGGCGGAAAAGGGGCTGATGGTGGCCGTGCCCATTCTGTCCGGGGCTGTCTTGCGCGTCGTCAATGGTCTGCTGGTGGATCGCATCGGCCCCAAGCTGACCGGCACGGTGGGGCAGTTGATCGTCATCGGCGGCCTGCTGGCGGCCTGGGCCTTCCATATCCATTCCTACATGTCGGTTCTGGGGCTGGGCGTGGTGCTGGGCGTGGCCGGAGCGTCGTTCGCCGTGGCTTTGCCGCTGGCCTCTCGTTGGTATCCACCGAAATATCAGGGCATTGCGCTGGGCATTGCCGGGGCCGGTAATTCGGGCACGGTGTTCGCCTCGCTTTTCCTGCCGACCCTGGCCAAAACCTATGGCTGGACCACGGTTTTCGCCTTTGTGGCCATCCCGCTGATCATCACCTTCATCATCTATCAGGTCCTCGCCAAGGATTCGCCTGATCAGCCCGCGCCGAAGAAGACGTCGGAATATTTCAGCGTTCTGAAACACGTTGACGCCTGGTGGTTCATGCTGTTTTACGGCGTCAGCTTCGGCGGCTTCGTCGGCCTGTCCTCGTCGCTCAACATCTATTTCAACACGCAATATGGCCTGTCGCCAGTGACGGCGGGTCTGTTTACGGCCTTCTGCGTCTTCTTCGGCTCGATCGTTAGGCCGGTAGGCGGCGGGCTGGCCGATAAGATGGGCGGCATCCGCACCCTGTCGATCATGTATTCGATTGCTGCCGTGGCGCTGTTGCTGATGAGCTTCGGTTTCGGCAATATTCTGCTTGGCACCCTGTTTATCGTCACGGCGATGGTGGCGCTCGGCATGGCCAATGGTGCGGTCTTCCAGCTTGTGCCGCAACGCTTCCGCGCCGAAATCGGCGTCATGACGGGGCTGGTCGGCATGTGCGGCGGCATTGGCGGCTTCTACCTGGCCGCCAGCATGGGGCTTTCACGGCAACTGACGGGCTCTTACATGACAAGCCTGCTGATCTTCGCCGCCCTGGCCTGTGTGGCTCTGATCGGCCTTACCCTCGTCAAGAAAACCTGGCGCACCACCTGGCACGTCTATGGTGCGCTCGACGCCAAGATATGAGTCTGATTTTCGCGGCGCACAAATTTTTTGCGCCGCAAATTTCCGCGTTGACAAACCCTGTTTTTGTCATACTCTCGAAAGCCTGATCAGCGTTTGATCAAACCCATTCGCGCGGCAAAAACCAATGGCGGTTTTTGCCGCGCACCATCAGGACAACGGAGTCCCGAAGCGGCTATCTCAGCAATGAGATGGTGCGCTTCGGGGCTCTTTTTTTTGCTCAAAGGTTCAGACATGACCCCGGAAACAGCTTCCAAAGAGCGTATCGTCGTTATCGGCGCCGGCATGGCGGGCGGACGCATTGTTGAAGAGATACTCAAGCGCAAGGATAGCTTGTTCGAGATTTCGATCATCGGCGCCGAATCCCTGCCCACCTATGACCGCATCCAGCTTTCGCCGGTGCTGGCCGGTGAGAAGACGTTCGACCAGATCGTCACCCATTCCCAGGACTGGTACGACGCCAATGGCGTGAAAACCCATTTCGGCTACTGGGTGCAGTCGGTGGATCGCGCCCTGAAAGAAGTGGTGCTGCATGATGGCCAGCGCATCCCTTACGACAAGCTGATCCTCGCTATGGGCTCCGACCCGATCCGTCTGCCCCTGCCGGGGGCCGATCTGCACGGCGTGGTGGCTTTCCGCGACCTGCACGATGTCGATGCCATGCAGGCAGCGGCGGAGCGAGGCGGTGAGGCGGTGGTGATCGGCGGCGGGCTTCTGGGCCTCGAAGCCGCTTACGGGCTGGCCAAACGCGGCATGAAGGCGACCGTCATCCATCTGGTCGATGTGCTGATGGAGCGGCAATTGGATGAGGCCGCCGGACGCCTGCTCGAAAAGGCGCTTTTGGATCGTGGCGTCATTTCGGTGCTGAATGCCCAGTCCGAAGCCATACTGGGTGAAACCCATGTCGAGGGGCTGAGGCTGAAGGATGGCCGCGTCATTCCAGCCTCGCTGCTGGTCATGGCCGTGGGTATCCGTCCGCACGTCGAACCGGCCAAATCGGCGGGCCTTGTGGTCGAGCGCGGCATTGTGGTCGATGACCAGATGCGCACCTCTGATCCCGATATTTTTGCGGTCGGCGAATGCGCCCAGCATCGCGGCCAGTGCTATGGTCTGGTGGCGCCGATCTGGGAGATGTGCCGGACGCTTGCCGATGTGCTGACCGCCAAAAACCCGGACAGCGCCTATCTTGGCACCTCGCTGGCCACGCGGCTGAAAGTTTCCGGCGTCGATCTCTATTCCGCTGGGCAATTTGGTGGCGGCGAGGGCTGCGAGGACATCGTGTTCCGCGATCCGGGCCGTGGCGTTTATAAGCGCATCGTCATCAAGGACGACCGGCTGGTCGGCACGGTTCTGTTCGGTGAAGCCGGTGATGGCGGCTGGTATTTCGACCTGATGAAGAAGGCCGAAAGCGTCGCTGGTATCCGCGATACCCTGATCTTCGGTCAGGCCGTCACCCATGCCCTGGCCGGTCAGGACCCTTCTGACGCCGTTGCAGCATGGCCCGACGCCACGGAAGTGTGCGGCTGCAATGGCGTAACCAAGGGTCAGGTGGTGGCGTCGATCTGCGCTGGCCATACCACGCTCGATGGGTTACGCGGCGCGTGCAAGGCTTCGGCCTCCTGCGGTTCCTGCACCGGTATCGTCGAGAGCCTGCTGAAAGTGACGCTCGGCGACAGCTTCAAGGCCCAGACCGGGCCGAAGTCTATCTGCAAATGCACTGAACATGGTCATGCCGTGGTGCGTAAAGCCATTATCGACCTTGAGCTGAAGACCATTCCCGACGTGATGCAGGCGCTGAAATGGCAGACGCCCGACGGTTGTTCTTCGTGTCGTCCGGCGCTCAACTATTACCTGCTCTGCGCCTGGCCGCGCGACTATCACGATGATCCGCGCTCGCGCTTCGTCAATGAGCGTAACCACGCCAATATCCAGAAGGACGGCACCTATAGCGTGGTGCCGCGCATGTGGGGCGGCGTGACCTCCGCCAAGGAATTGCGCGCCATCGCCGATGTGGTCGATAAGTTCGACGTGCCGATGGTCAAGGTGACCGGCGGCCAGAGGCTCGATCTGTTTGGCATCAAAAAGCAGGATCTGCCCGCCGTCTGGGCCGATCTCAATGCGGCGGGCATGGTTTCGGGTCACGCCTATGCCAAGGCGCTGCGCACGGTCAAGACCTGCGTGGGCTCGGAATGGTGCCGCTTCGGCACGCAGGATTCGACGGGGCTGGGGATCAAACTCGAACAGGCGACCTGGGGCAGCTATATGCCGCACAAGTTCAAGATGGCCGTGTCGGGTTGCCCGCGTAACTGCGCCGAGGCGACGATCAAGGATTTCGGCGTGATCTGCGTCGATTCCGGATATGAGCTGCATGTCGGCGGCAATGCCGGTATCCACTTACGCGGCACCGAACTGCTGACCAAGGTGGCGACCGAGGCCGAGGCGCTGGAATGGTCAATGGCGTTTGTTCAGCTCTACCGCGAAGACGCCTGGTATCTGGAACGCACCGCGCCGTGGATCGAACGGGTGGGGCTGCAATTCGTGAAAGACGGGCTGGCCGAGCCGGAGATGCGCGCTGTTCTTGTGGCCCGTTTTCTGGAAAGTCAGGCCGTTTATCAAATTGATCCGTGGGCGGAACATGCGCCGAAATCCGAACCTGCCAAGGTGTTTTCGCCAATGGCCGACCTGCGCAATGGTGTTTCACAAGATCAATTAAAGGAGTGCGCACAATGAACGCCATCAGCCTTATGAACTGGGTCGATGTTGGCCATACCTCAGACATACCGCATCAGGGCGCGCGCCGCATCGAAACCGATATGGGTGCTATCGCCGTCTTCTGCACGGTCGATCACGAATATTATGCCGTCATGGATAAGTGCCCGCATAAGGGCGGGCCGTTATCGGAAGGCATTGTTCACGGCCGGTCGATTGCCTGCCCGCTGCACAACTGGTCGATCAGTCTGCAATCGGGTGAGGCGCAAGGGGTCGATGCGGGCAAGGGCTGCGCTCCCCCTGTGCCGCTGAAGGTCGAGAATGGCCAAATCTTTTTAAGCCTGCCTGTGTAACCCCTCTCCCCATGAGAATGGGGAGAGGACGAGGAGCAAGGCGAAGCCGCCGATCCTCGGGTGAGGGGCTGGTGGTCAGATGCATAAAGCCCCTCACCCGATCGCCTTTGCTACGCTCGGCTCTCGTCCTCTCCCCTCATGGAGGGGAGAGGGATAAAAATTTGGAGTCCCGTCCTTGTTCGATCCCGCCGTACCCGCTTTAACGACCCTGACCACATGCCCCTATTGCGGCGTGGGTTGCGGCGTGAAGGCAAGGCTGGATGGCGGGCGGGATCTGCGCGTGACCGGCGATGAAACCCATCCCGCCAATGCCGGACGTCTGTGCTCAAAAGGCACGGCGCTCGGCCAGACCTTCGGACTGGAAGGGCGTCTGCTGACCCCGAAGATGCGCAAAAATGGCCGTATGGAACGGGCGGGCTGGGACGAGGCGCTCGATACGATTGCGCAAAAATTTAACGCCATCATCCATGAGCATGGCCCGGACGCCGTGGCCTTTTATGTGTCGGGCCAGTTGCTGACCGAGGACTATTACGCCGTCAACAAGCTGGCCAAGGGCTATATCGGCACGGCCAATATCGACACCAATTCGCGCCTGTGCATGTCGTCGGCGGTGGCGGCGCACAAGCTGGCCTTCGGCGCTGATCTGGTGCCCGGCACCTATGATGATCTTGAACAGGCCGATGTGCTGGTCTTTTCCGGCCATAATGCCGCCTGGACGCATCCGGTGCTGTATCGCCGCATCGAGGGAAGGCAAGGCCAGAAGCGTATCTGCATCGACCCGAAGCGCACCGATACGGCGAAGGCCTGCGACCTGCACCTGATGATCAAACCACAGACCGATGTGCGGCTGTGGAACGGTTTATGCGCCCATCTGATTGCGCGCGACGCCGTGGATCACGATTTCATCGACCGCCACACGCAAGGGTTTTCGCGCCTGATGGCGGCTTTGAGCGCCGACGATCAGAGCCTTGAAGCCATTGTCGCCGATTGCGGTATTTCGGTCGTTGATCTCAAATATTTTTATGACGCCTTCCTGCACACGGAAAAAGTGGTCAGTCTGTTTTCGCAGGGCTCCAACCAGTCGGCGCAGGGCGTGAATAAGGGGCTGGCCCTGATCAATGCCCATCTTTTGTCGGGCAAGATCGGCAAGCCGGGGGGCGCACCCTTTTCGATCACTGGCCAGCCCAATGCGATGGGCGGGCGCGAAGTGGGGGGGCTGGCCAATATGCTGGCCGCCCATATGGATTTCGACGAGGCGTCGAAGTCGCGGGTGCAGCGTTACTGGCAGTCGCCGACCATCGCGCAAAAGCCGGGCCTGAAGGCCGTCGATATGTTCGAAGCGGCGCGCAGCGGCCAGATCAAGGCCATCTGGATCATGGCCACCAATCCGATGGTGTCCATGCCCGACACGAACAAGATCCATGCGGCTCTGGCCAATTGTGAGCTGGTGGTGGTGTCCGATGTGATGGCGCGCACCGATACGATGGACATGGCGCATATCCAGCTTCCTGCCGCCGCCTGGGGCGAAAAAGACGGCACGGTCACCAATTCCGAGCGCGTGATTTCGCGCCAGCGCCGCATGGCCGACCTGCCCGGTGAGGTGCGCCCCGACTGGCAGATTATCGCCGATGTGGCGCGGCGCATGAATGCTGCCTGGGATCAGGCTTTTGCGTGGAAGGGGCCGCATGAGGTCTTCGCCGAACATGCCGGACTGACGGCGTTTGAAAACAAAGGCGAGCGCTTTCTCAACCTGTCGGGCTTTGCAGGTATCGGACGTGATGATTATAACGGCATGGTGCCGACGCGCTGGCCCTTTACCGCAGGCGGTTCGACGCACAGGCTGTTTGCTGATGGCCGCTTCGCCACGCCGGAAGGCCGCGCCCGCCTGATCGCGCCGAAGACCAGCGGCCCGGCCCACGCCACCTCGCCCGATTATCCGTTCAGCCTCAACAGCACCCGCGTGCGCGATCACTGGCACACCCTGACGCGCACGGCGCTGGCCCCGCAACTGAACCGCCATGCAAGCGAACCCCTGCTCGACATCCACCCGAAGGACGCGCGGCGTCTTGGCATCCGTGATGGCCGTCTGGCCCGCCTCACCACCGCCTATGGCGAGGCGATCCTGAAAGCGCGCGTCACCGATGATGTGCGCGAAGGAAACCTCAGCGTGCCGATGCACTGGACGCGCCAGTTCGCCCCCTATGGCCGTTCCAATCCGGTGGTCAGCCCGGCGGTCGATCCCCTGTCGGGCCAGCCGGAATTCAAGCACACCCCGGCGCGGGTGGCTGCCTTTGGCGAAGCGTGGCACGGCTTTATCCTGACGCCGCGCGATTTTGATGGTGAGCTGCCGGACTTTGGTGAAGCCATCTGGCGGCGCTCCAGCCACGCCCATGCCGAGGCTTTTGAGTTGTCGGGCATTGCGCCGCTTGATCTGTCGGCCATCGTCGTCAGCCAGAGCCTTGATGATCCGGCGGCGGGCCTGACGCGCCGTGTACGGATCGATGAAGGCCGCCTGACCGCCGTGATCTTCATCGCCCCCATCGACAAGCCCCTGCCACCGCGCGACTGGCTGCTGGAACGCTTCGGCGATGCGGCGCTTGATGCGGTCAGCACCGCCGCCCTGCTGATTGGCCGCCTGCCGGGGGTCGAAGACAAGGGCCGCATCATCTGCGCCTGCCGCAGCGTCGGTGAAAAGACCATCACGGCGGCCATTGATGACGGGGCGCTGACGGTGGAGGCCATCGGCGAGGCCACCAGCGCTGGTACATCCTGCGGGTCGTGCAAGGGTGAACTGAAGCAATGCCTGCGGTCCCACGCAAAGAAGGAGGCGCGCCATGCCGCGTGATGATGTCGTTCCCGTAACGGGCTTGGTGTCTATAGCTATAAAGCCCTCTCTCCCCTTGCAAGGGGAGAGGGTTGGGGTGAGGGGTTCTTCACCGTCAATAGCTATGCAAATGGCGGGTGGCTTTACCCCTCACCCGATCGCCTTCGCTACGCTCGCCTCTCGTCCTCTCCCCTCAGGCGGGGAGAGGGGAAAGATTAGATATTCGTATGAGACAAATCTTACCGTCCAAAAGTTTGACCGAGCAGATGTGTCCGAGAGGGATCCACAAAAACCCGGCTTCGTATCGCTGGTTGGCGCAGGGCCCGGTGATGTCGATCACCTGACGCTGGGTGCGCTGAAGGCCCTGCAATCGGCGCAGGCGCTTTTGTATGATGCCCTCGTCAGCGACGATATTCTGGCGCTGGCTCCGCAGCGCTGCGTCAAGATCTGCGTCGGCAAGCGCGGCGACCGGCTGTCCGTCTCGCAGGACAAGACCAATGATCTGATGGTGCGTCTGGCGCGGCGCGGACTGCATGTGGTGCGGCTGAAAGGCGGCGATCCGTCCGTGTTCGGACGGGTGGAAGAAGAACGCCAGCATCTCGACCGCCAGGGCATCGCCCATAAGACCCTGCCGGGGGTGACGGCGGCCTCGGCGGCGGCGGCGCAGTTTTCGTTTCCGCTCACCCATCGCGGCGAAGCGCGCTCGGTCACCTTCTTGACCGGACGCGGCCAGGATGGCAGCATCGATTTTCGGGATGGGCTTCTGGCCGATCCTTCCGCCAGTCTGGTATTTTACATGTCGTCGCATAATGCTGCCCATATTCAGGCCTCACTGGCCGCCGCCGGGCGCGGGCCTGACACAGCCGTCATGGCGGTGGAAAATGCTGGCAGACCACAGGCGCGGTCTGTGCGCGCTACATTGGCCCAGCTTGCCGCTGTCATCGCGGCGCAAAACTGGGACGGGCCGGTGCTGATCGGCGTGGGCAGCGCCTTCGCCCATGCCCGCCTGCCCGCGGAGATGGCCGGGATGGCGGCGCGGCAGGCATGATGCCGGTTGTGGTGCTGGCGGGCGGGCGCGGCGCGCGCATGGCGGGCAATAAACCCTTCCATGCCTGGGGTCAGACCACGCTGATCGAAGCCACGCTCGAACGCCTGTCTCCGTACACGGATGATCTGATCATTAATGCCGGAGCCATCGACGGCCCTTGGGTGACGCGGCTGGCAGGGCTTGGCCTGCCGATGATTTATGACGACCTGCCGTGGCGGGGGCCATTAAGCGGGGTATTGAGCGCGCTCGAACGGGCCGAACAGAGCGGCTGGCCGCACATCATCACCTGCCCATGCGACATGCCCGCCTTGCCCGATGATTATGTGGCGCGGCTTGAACAGGCCCCGGCAACGGCCATTGCCTGTTATGCCGGAGAACGTGACTATCCTTTGTGCGCGCGCTGGCAAACGGCCTTACGCCCGGCGCTTGAAAAGGCTTTGCGGGCGGCCCCTTCGGGCCTGCGCGTCATGGATTTCATCAAGGCCCATGTCGTCCATATCGTGGCGGTGGCGCATGAGGCCGATTTTGCCAATATTAACCGCGCCTGAGCCCGGTTTGTGCGAAAACTATGGACTCTCTGCTTAATTGGTCATACCAATGCCGGTAATAAAAAAGCAGCGCTGTCGTGCGCGCGCCAACAGAGAGACGTCACATGTCGAAATTCACTACACCCCTTTCGCTCGCCCTTTTGCTGACATCGGTATCGGCCCTGCCAGCCCTCGCCTTGCCGGCTATGGCTGCGGATGCCCCGCCGCCTGCCTGCGCGGATGCGCCCTGCGCCTATCTTGATACCTCCCTGACGCCCGAAGCGCGCGCCAAAGACCTCGTGTCGCGCATGACGCTGGAGGAAAAGGCGGCCCAGATGCAGGATAATGCCCCGGCGATTCCGCGCCTCGGCCTCAAGCGTTACGGCTGGTGGAATGAGGCGCTGCATGGCGTGGCGCGCGCTGGCCACACCACCGTCTATCCGCAGGCCATCGGCATGGCCGCCACCTGGGACCCAGCCCTGATGCACGACATCGGCCAGGCCATCGCCGATGAGGGGCGCGCCAATCATAATGCGGCCCTGAAGCGTGATCCGAGCGGCACCGACCGCTATTACGGTGTCAACTTCTGGTCGCCCAATATCAATATCTTCCGCGATCCGCGCTGGGGTCGTGGCCAGGAAACCTATGGCGAAGACCCCTACCTGACCGGCAAGATGGCGGTGGGTTTCATCACCGGTATCCAGACGCAAGCTAATGGTATTTTCGAGGGCGTGGCCACGCCCAAGCATTTCGCCGTCCATTCGGGGCCGGAACCGCTGCGCCACGGTTTCAATGTGCCGGTGTCACCGTTCGATCTTGAAGACACCTATCTGCCGGCCTTCCGCGCCGCCTTTACCGAAGGCCACGCCTATTCGACCATGTGCGCCTATAACGCCACCGATGGCGACCCGATGTGCGCTAGCCCGCTGCTGGCCGAGCGCATCCGTGGCGACTGGAATTTCAAGGGTTTCATTGTTTCCGATTGCGATGCGGTCGATGATATGGTGACCGGCCATAAGTCGGAGCCCGATGCCGCCCATGCGGCGGCGGCGGCGGTCAAGGCGGGCACCGATCTCGATTGCGGCACCACCTATGCCGCCCTGCCTCAGGCGGTGAAAGAGGGGCTGATCAGCGAGGCCGAGATCGATACTTCGCTTGAGCGCCTGATGGTGGCGCGCATCCGCATGGGGCTGATCGATGGCAGTCCCTATGACGCCATCCCGGCCAGCGAACTGAATTCGTCCGAACACCGCGCATTGGCCTTGCGCGCCGCCGAAGAGGCAATGGTGCTGCTCAAAAACAGCGGTGTGCTGCCGCTGAAGAGCGATGCCAAGATCGCGGTCGTCGGGCCTAATGCCGATCTGTTGCAAAGCATCGAAGGCAATTATACCGGCTCTCCGCTCGTCCCGTCCCTGCCGCTGGAGGCCATGCGCGAAACCTTTGGTGCCGGCCATGTCGCCTATGCGCCCGGTGCGAGCCTGACCGCCACGATGCGGATGCCGGTGCCGGAAACCTATCTGAAGCCCGCCGCCGATAGCGCCGATCATGGCCTTAGGGCTGAATATTTCGACAATAAGGATTTCAGCGGCGCGCCCGCCATGACCCGCACCGACCGGGTGATCAATTTCGACTGGTATCACACCGCGCCGCAAGGCCTGAAGCCGCTCGGCTTTTCCGTGCGCTGGACCGGCGTCATCACGCCGCCCGCGCCGGGGAAATATGAGATCGGCTTCCGCATGACTCCGTCGCGTCCCGGCCAGCCGCAGCCCGATGTCAAGGTGTGGATCGATGGCAAGCTGGTGGTGACACCGGAGCTGGTGGGCATTAGCTCGGCCCCGCCGCCCGCCTGCAATTCCGGCATGTGCGCCCAGCCCGGCCATCCGGTCGAGGTCGATTTCAAAGATACAAAACCCCATACGGTACGCATCGACTATGTGCGCACGACCGAAGACCGCGCCTCGTCGTTTGACTGGGTGGCGCCCGCCCAGCCTTTGATCGACGGGGCCGTGGCCGCCGCCAAATCCAGCGACGCGGTGGTCGCCTTTGTCGGTCTGTCGCCCGATCTGGAAGGTGAGGAGATGAAGGTCGATCTGCCCGGCTTCAATGGCGGCGACCGGACCAACCTGGCCTTGCCGGAAGCGCAGCAGAAAATGCTCGAAGCGGTGAAGGCGACCGGCAAGCCTCTGGTGGTGGTCTATGTCACCGGCGGCGAAATCTCCGATCCGTGGGTGGAAAAAAACGCCGACGCCATCCTGCAAGCCTGGTATCCGGGCGAGGAGGGCGGTCATGCCATCGCCGCCACCTTGAGCGGCCAGAACAATCCTTCGGGCCGTCTGCCCTACACCATCTATCAGGACATCAGCGAATTGCCGCCGTTTGTCGATTACAGCATGAAGGGGCGCACCTATCGCTATTTCGATGGGGCGGTGCTGCATCCGTTCGGTCAGGGCCTCAGCTATACCCGCTTTGCCTATGCCGCGCCCAGCCTGTCGGCATCGAGCATCAAGGCGGGTGATCCGGTCACGGCCACGGTGCAGGTCAGCAATACGGGCAAGCTTGATGGCGATGAGGTGGTCGAGCTTTATGTAAAGCGTCCGGGCGCGGCCGGTCATCCGGTTCTGGCCGGTTTCCAGCGCATCCATCTGAAAGCCGGTGAAACCCTGCCCGTCACGCTTACGCTCGATGCCCGCGATCTGTCGCAGGTCATGAGCGATGGCGCACGTAAGGTCATGGCCGGTGATTACGTGATCAGCCTCGGTGGCGGCCAGCCGGGCGACGCCCAGACGGTCAGCGCCACCTTAAGCGTCAGCGGTGAGGCCGATCTGCCGAAATAACTTACGTCCTGCTGATAAGGACAGGGTGGCTTAGCGATCCTGTCCTTATCGCTTTCGGTCTAAGCTGGTGGTAACGGACAAGCCTTTGCCCGCTTTTACCGAAAGCCCCCCCCCTTTACTGAAAGGACGTCTTATGCCGAAAACCTATGTCCAGACGCCGCCCAGCGGCATTTCCAACAGCGGCCCGACCTATGAACCGCAGGTCACACCGTGGGATCGCGACGAAGACGACGAAAGCGTCGCCAAGGGGCCGAAACCGGCCAGCGAAGCCTATAGCGATGAAGCCGAGGATGTTGACGCCGCCCGCCGCATCGATCCGCGTAATCCGAAAACCATCGCCGACGAAGACGAAAAAATCTGGAACGATCCGACCCTGAAACCCACCTATACGGAAGACGTACCGCGTAAGTAAGCGGTCACAGATGAAAAAAGGCCCGGTGTCAGAACCGGGCCTTTTTCATGTCTTGTCGGCGAGCGTTTTTATTCTTAAGAAGGATTTTTAAAGATAAACACATTCAGCAGGGCCTTTCATGACCGTTTCGCTGGCTTCCTGGCCGCCCGCCCATCGCCTTGGCTTCGGCTCGGCGACACTTGGCAATCTGTATCGCGCGCTGGATGACGAGACAGCGAAAGCAACACGCGATACCGCCCTTGCCGGTGGCATAGGCTATGTCGATACGGCGCCGCATTATGGTCAGGGCCTGTCTGAGCGCCGTCTGGCGCAGCTTGACGAGGCCGTGATCCTGTCGAGCAAGGTCGGGCGGGTGTTAAGGCCGATTGCCGCGCCGCCGCTGGGCACCGAACGCCACGGCTTTGTCGATGGCGATCCGTTCGAGCCGGAGTTCGATTACAGCCGTGATGGCGTGCTGCGCAGCTTCGAAGACAGCCTGAAACGCCTGAAACGCGACCGAATCGACATCCTGCTGGCCCATGATCTCGGTGCCTTGACGCATGGCGAGGCGCATCCCCGTCACCTGCGGGACTTTCTGGAGGGCGGCTATCCCGCCATGTGCGAACTGAAGGCTGAGGGGCGCATTACCGCCATCGGTCTGGGCATCAACGAGACAGAAATCGCCGAAACCGTGCTCGGTCATGCCGATCTTGATATGGTGATGCTGGCGGGGCGCTACACCCTGCTGGAGCAGGGGGCGCTCGACCATTTCCTGCCGTTGTGCGCGGCGCGCGGCGTGCAGATTCTGGCGGCGGGGCCATTCAATTCCGGCATATTGAGCGGCGGGGCGGCCTATAATTATGCGCCCGCGCCGGACAGCGTGCGTGCCCGCGTGGCGCGTCTGGAGGCGGTGTGCCGGGCGTTTGACGTGCCGCTGGCTGCGGCCGCCCTGCAATTTCCGCTGGCCCATCCGGCGGTGGCCGTGGTGGTGGCAGGCATGGCCTCGCCCGCTGAGGTGCGCGCCAATCTGGCCCTGATGCAGACGCCGATCCCGGCGGCCTTATGGGCGGCGCTGAAAACCGAAGGACTGATCCGGCAGGATGCTCCGTGTTCTGAATAAGTTGCAGACCGTTCTCACGCGATCGCAATATCCATCCAGATCATGCGCGTTTCACCGGCCTTCAGGCACTTCATGCCGGAATTGGGCTGATTGAACGGATCGGGCATGTGGTTGACCGGTTCGGCGCAGAAAAAGGCCTCGCCAGGCGGTACGAAAATATGCAGCCAGTGGCAATCGGGCGAGGCGCGAAGCGTGTGGGTCAGGCGCTCGCCTTCGAAAACTTCGGCGCGGCCCTTAAAGCCGGTATAGCAGTTGTCGATCAGCTTATCGAAAACCAGCCGGTCGCCGTGCGTCCAGTCCTTGTACAGCGCACCGGCGTGCCAGTTGCGCGGCAGGGTGTCTTCGTCGGAAATCCAGACGCCGTCAACGCTGGCCTTCAGGCGCGTATCCGGCGTCAGGTTGAAATAGGGGTGAAAACCGAGGCCAGCGGGCATGTGGCCACCCGACAGGTTTTTGACATTGAGGAACATGCGCAAACCCTTGGGGCGCAGTTCGTAAACGAGCGTCGATTCGTAGTCCCACGGCCATTCATCGGCGGCATGGCGATAGCTGAGCGCGGCGCGCGACGGCGACGCCTCGATCACCTGCCAGCCATTGCGCCAGCCCTGACCGTGCAGGGCGTGGGGGTGGTCACCGAGATTGGGCGAAAGCTGCACCTTGCGGCCTTCCAGCACGAAACGGCCATCGCGGATGCGGTTGCAGAAGGGCACGAGCGGGAAACAGGCGGTTTGCAGCGCGTCGTCGGCGTCTTCGGGCGTGGCGCGCATCACGTCAGCGCCCTTATGCGTGAAACGGGCAATCGACCCGCCGAGATCGGGATTGAGATCGAGGACGCTGTCCCCTGAGCTTAAGCGCAGCATTATCCTGCCTTTCGTCGCTTAAAAGAAAAGGGGCGGAATCCGTGGCCAGATTCCGCCCCCATACGCATAAAACTTACGACTTCTTCCAGAAGCTTTCGATGGCTTCCAGTGTGCGGCCCTTGGTTTCCGGCACGAACTTCCAGACGAACAGAGCCGCCAGGATCGAGCAGGCGCCATAGACATAATAGGCGAAGCCGTGGTTGAAGACGGCGTTCAGGCGGGTGTCGCCGTCGATGACCAGGAAGGACCAGGTCACGAGGAAGTTGGCGATCCACTGCGCCGCCACGGCGATGGCCATGACCTTGCCCTTGATCGAGTTGGGGAACAGCTCGGACAGCATGACCCAGACCACCGGACCCCACGACAGCGAGAAACCGGCGACATAGAGCATGGCCGCGCCGAGAAGCGCCGTGCCTTCCATATGGCTCTGGAACATGAAGCCCATGCCGAGCATGGCCACGGCCATGATGATACCGCCCAGAATGAGCAGCGGCTTGCGGCCCCAGCGATCGACCGTGAAGGTGGCCACCAGCGTAAAGACCACATTGGTGGCCATGATGATGACGGTTTGCAGGAAGGCGGCGTCATTGCCCAGACCGATGTTTTTGAACATCATGTTGGAATAGTAGAGCACGGCATTGATGCCGACGAACTGCTGGAAGATCGACAGGAAGATGCCGATGACGACGATGCCGACGCCGAACGAGAACAGCTTGCCCGAATGCTGATTCAGGCTGCCTTTGATCTCTGCCATCGTCGCGGTGGCGTCGTCGATGCCGTCGAGCGAGGTCAGGAGCTTCATGGCCTTTTCTTCGTGGCCGTTCATGACATACCAGCGCGGCGTGTCGGGCATGAAGAAGGCGGCCAGAAAGAACAGGCCAGCCGGAAGCGCACAGGAGGCCAGCATATAGCGCCAGCCGACCGCGTCGATCCAGGTGTCGCTGCCGCCGCCGGCGCGCGAAATATACAGATTGACGATGGCCACCAGCAGGATGCCGCCGACAATGGCGAGCTGCTGGAAGGTGACCAGCATACCGCGAGACTTGGCGGGCGCAATTTCACCAATATACATGGGCGAGATCAGTGAGGCCATGCCGATGGCGATGCCGCCGAGGAAGCGGTACACCATGAAGGGGGTGAGCGCGTCAACGCCCATATGGCCGATGGGGGCCAGGGCGGTTTCGGGATAGGCTGACAGGAGTGAAGAAGCAAAGAACAGGAGTGCGGCGATCATCATGCCGCCGCGGCGACCGATCTTGGTGGCCAGCGGGCCTGCAATGGCCGATCCGACGACGCAGCCAAGCAGGGCTATGCCGGTCGCCCAGCCAAACAGATTGTTGCGCTGTAATTCGTCCAGAGCGGTACGCGGATCGATAAAATTGTGTTTGATGGATTCGACCGCGCCATTGATCACGGCGGTGTCGTAGCCGAACAAAAGCCCGCCCAGAGCCGCGCCGATGGCGAGCCCCATGACCAGACCCATGTTCACGGATTTAGTGGTTGAGGTCATCCTCAATCTCTCCCTACTGAAGGACGTTATCGTCCTTACCGAAAATCGCGGTCTATGTGGCTGCCACGGAACTTCGTCCGCTTGTGGTCACCGCTTAAGGAACCCTTAATGGCAAGGCCGCTTCTAGGCAAGCGCTCCTATCCAGATAAGCGAGATATTTTAAGGCTTTGCGCCCGTTTTCACCTGCAAAACGGGCGCAATCTGTTAACGCTACCAGCGGTGCATTGCAGCATGTCAGGCCCGGCCGTCAGTGGTTATGGCGGGGCATTTTGTCGGCAATGTGCGTATATTTCAGGGCCGGTTCCATCACGCCACCGGTGTGCAATTGCGAAACCGTGGCGCGATAGATCTCCTGCCAGGGGGTCATTGAGGCCGGAATCGGCGGCAGGCCGTCTTTTTTGCGCTCATTGATCACATCTTCGCTGACCAGCATATTGCATTCGCCCTTATTCAGATCGACGCGAATGATGTCGCCGGTGCGCAACCAGGCCAGACCGCCACCCGCCGCACTTTCCGGGGAGGCATTGAGAATGGACGGCGAATCCGAGGTGCCCGACTGGCGGCCATCGCCAAGCGTTGGCAGGCTCGTGATGCCGCGCTTCAGCAGAGCATCGGGCGGCTGCATATTGACGACCTCGGCGGAACCGGGCCAGCCGATCGTACCCGCGCCGCGAATGACGAGGATGGTGTTTTCGTCGATATTCAACGCCGGATCATTGAGGCGCTTGTGATAATCATCCGAACCGTCGAACACGACGGCCTTGCATTCAAAGACGTTTTCATGGCCGGGGCGCGACAGGTAACGCTGGCGGAACTCATCCGAAATCACGCTGGTCTTCATGATGGCAACGTCGAACAGATTGCCCTTCATCAGCAGGAATCCGGCGCGCTCCATCAAAGGCTCGGCCACGGTGGTGATCATTTCGCGGTCGTGGGTTTCGCGGCCTGCGATATTGTCGGCGATGGATTTGCCGGTCACGGTTTTCGCCGTGCCGTCAAGGCGGCCCGCCACCATCAGCTCGTGCAGGATGGCCGGTACGCCACCGGCGCGATGGAAGCGTTCGCCCAGGTATTTGCCCGAAGGCTGCATATTGAGGATCAGCGGAATATCGTGCGCCGCCATCCAGTCGGCCTCGGTCAGCTCGATCCCGGCATGACGCGCCATCGCGATGATGTGCGGCTGGGCGTTGGTCGAGCCGCCCATGGCGGCCACGGCGGCGATGGCGTTGAGGAAGGACGCCTTGGTCAGGATTTTCGACGGCTTTAAGTCTTCATAGGCCATTTCGACGATGCGCAGGCCGGTTTCATAGGCCATCTGGCCGCGTTCGCGGTAGGGCGCCGGAATGGCCGAGCAGCCGGGCAGGGACAGGCCCATCACCTCGGCGACGGCGTTCATGGTCGAGGCCGTGCCCATCGTGTTGCAATGGCCCGCCGAAGGGGCCGATGAACAGGCGGCGTCGAAGAACTCTTCCTCGCTGATCTTGCCTGCCGCCAGGGCGCGGCGCGACCGCCAGATGACCGTGCCGGAGCCGACCAGTTCACCATTATGGTAGCCATCAAGCATCGGGCCGCCCGACAGCACGATGGACGGAATATCGACCGCCGTAGCCGCCATGATGCCAGCGGGTGTCGTCTTGTCGCAGCCGGTGGTCAGCACCACGGCGTCGAGCGGATAGCCATGCAGGATCTCGATCAGGGTCATCATCGACAGGTTGCGGTCGATGGCGGCGGTGGGGCGGCGACAATTCTCGAAAATCGGATGGGTCGGGAATTCCATGCAGATGCCGCCTGCATCGCGGATGCCTTCACGCGTGCGCTTGGCCAGCTCCAGATGGATGCGGTTGCACGGCGCGATGTCGCTGCCCGATTGGGCAAAACCGATGATCGGACGACCTGAGCGCAGTTCCTGCGGCGTGATGCCGTAATTCATGAAGCGCTCAAGATAGAGGGCGGCCATGTCGATATGGCCGGGCGCATCGAACCATTCCTGCGAACGGAAGCGGCCATTGGGTGTGGCGGGTTGTCTGGACATGGGCGTTCTCATTTTTAAGCGAAAAACAAATTCTGGGTCTGACCGGCTATATCGGCGCGGAAGCTGAACAGGCCACCGGCCAGCGGCTGCGATTTCAGTTCATCGGGGTTTAGGCCCTTGGCGGCGGTGGTGGCGTAAACGGTCTTGAGGTCATCGCCGCCAAAGGCGATCTTGGTGACGTTGGAAACGGGGAAGCGCACCTTGCGCAGCAGACGGCCATCGGGCGCATAGCAGTTGACGCCCCAGCCAAAGAAAAGCGCGTTCCACACATTGCCGGCGGAATCGACGACCGGCCCATCCATATAGCCGTCGCCATGCGTTTTTTGTATGGCCATCTCATGGGCGTAGCAGGGCGCGCTGCTGATGTCGGCGGGCTGATCGGCATCGAGACGGGCGAAGATGCGTTTGTTGCTGATGTCGCCGTCTTCGCTGAGATCAAAGGCGTAGATCAGTTTTTTCAACGTGTCATTGTGGTAGAGCGTCCGGCCATCCGGGCTGACGGCGGGGCCATTGGTGATGACGTAATCCTCGTCCATCATCTTGAGGCCGCGCGCATCATAGCGATAAAGCTTGCCGCTGGCCTGCTCTTCGGCATCGTCCATCGAGCCGAACCACAGGCGACCCTGATGATCGACGCAAGCGTCATTGAGGCGATTGCCGGGCAGGCCGGGCTCGACATGACTGAGCAGGCTGAAATGACCGGTGGCCGGATCGAAATCGTAAAGGCCGGTCTTGCAGCCGACGATAAAACCGCCGTCACGTTTCGGAGCCAGAAAGCCGCACGGCGAAGGCGCCGTCCAGCTCTGGTGCGCGCCGGTCTGCACATTATAGCGGTGGACAAGGCTTTGCTTGATGTCCACGAACCAGACGGCCTGATCGCGCGCCGACCAGACGGGCCCTTCGCCGAGTGTGGCCTTCAGATCCCAGATGCAGGAGGGTTGGAAAAGGTCGGTCATGTTGCGGACTCTATTAAAGGTAAGAACCCCCACCACCATTTGCTCCGCAAATGATCCCCCTCCCCGGCATAGCCGGGGAGGTATAGGGAAGTCACATCAAAACGAAGGGCCGCCCCGAGTTTTGATGTGCCGAAAATGAAGACCAACGAAAATGTATCGGCCCAAAGGGCCGAACTTTTCGTTGAGCCTACCGCCATCCCGCGTCGATCCAGTAGCCGTGGCCGGTGCAGAGCGCGGCGTCGTCCGACGCCAGGAACATGGCCAGAGACGCGACGTTTTCCGGCACGATGCGGCCCGTCAGGCACTGGGCGTCAACAATCTGTTTTTCGCCTTCGGGTGTGTACCACTTCATCTGGCGCGGCGTCTTCACATTGCCGGGAATGATGGTGGTGACGCGGATATTATCGGGGCCCAGTTCGCGGGCCAGGGCGCGCGTAAAGCCTTCAATGGCCGCCTTGGCGGTTTCGTACAGCACCAGATCGGGCAGGCCTAAGTGCCAGGAAATCGAGCCGAAATTGATAATGGCCCCGCCGCCTGCCGCCTTCATGCCCGGTGCGATGACGCGGGTACACATGGCCATGTGCTTGAGATTGACGGCGATGCTCTTGTCGAAAAATTCCGAGGTGACTTCCGACAGGGAATGACGATCATCGCGCGCGGCATTATTGAGCAGGATGGTGACCGGCCCGTCGGCCAGGATGGCGGCGAGCGTCTTTTCCAGCGCCGGGGTGTCGGTCAGGTCGCATTTGTGGAAGACCGGGGCCGTGCCCATCACGCCCGCATCGAGTGTGGCTGTGACCTCATCGACCAGATCGATAAAATGGACATGCGCACCCTGACGCACGAAACCGGTGACCAGCCCGGCGCCGATGCCGGAACCGCCGCCGGTGATCAGCACCTTGCGGCCCTTCAGGCTGGGATAGATTGCAGACGACATTAAGAACTCACTTTTCCAAAAACAGGGGGGCTTAGCCAGCCTTGCGGGCGGCTTCGGGGCTGCGCGGGCGCAACAGGCCGCGATCGGCCAGATTTTGCATCAGGGCGGCGATACCAAACGTCCAGTTGCGCGCGTCCTTTGAGGTGGTGACACGGTTTTCCAGGCAGCCGAGCTTCGGCGTGGCCACCTTGACGACATCGCCGATCTTGTGGGTGAAGCCGCGTCCCGGCACGTCACGATCCTGCGTCGGGGCGAAGAGGGTGCCGAGCATCAGCACGAAGCCATCGGGGTAATGGTGCTCGCTCATCGCCTGAGCGATCAGATCGAGCGGGTCGCGGCTGATCTCGCTCATGGTGGAGCGGCCGACCAGCTCATAGCCTTCCGGGCCGTCGATCTTCAGGTCGAGCACGGCGGAACGCACATCATCTATCGTGAAGCTGTCATCGAACATGCGCACAAAGGGACCCAGGGCGCAGGAGGCATTGTTGTCCTTGGCCTTGCCGAGCAGCAGGGCCGAACGGCCCTCGAAGCAGCGCAGGTTGACATCATTACCGAGCGTGGCACCGACGGCGCGGCCTTCCGGCGTCACCACCATCACCACTTCGGGTTCGGGGTTGTTCCAGGTCGAATCGGAGCGCACGCCGACCTCTTCGCCCCAGCCGACCGAAGAGAGCACCGGCGACTTGGTGAAGACCTCGGCATCGGGGCCAATGGCCACTTCGAGATATTGCGACCACAAACCATCCGAGATCAGGGCGGCCTTCAGCTTGGCCG
Source organism: Asticcacaulis sp. EMRT-3 (assembly GCF_030027245.1). Classification (NCBI taxonomy): domain Bacteria; kingdom Pseudomonadati; phylum Pseudomonadota; class Alphaproteobacteria; order Caulobacterales; family Caulobacteraceae; genus Asticcacaulis; species Asticcacaulis carbonis. The sequence goes on along the minus strand of NZ_JASERT010000001.1, from coordinate 2,129,432 downwards.
AGGCTTCTGAACCCGGCTTGACCGAGCGGATGTCGCCGCCGACCCGTTCGGCCAGATCGTTGCGGATGGCCTGCGCCTTATCGGCATCGCCACGCGCCCGTTCTTCGATGACGCGCTCAACCGCCGACACGGCGAAGGTGACGCCCGCTGCCTTGACGCATTGCAGATCGACCGGCGACAAAAGCTGCGCACCGTCGCGCGCGCCGCTCCACAGCTTGCCGAAATGGAAATCTTCGATCTTGCCCAGGCTCTTGCCGCCCGCAGGCACACCCGCCTGCGGCCAGACGGCCAGAAGCTGCGACACAGTGGGGGCCACCGGCGTCATGTCGAACACCTCGCCGCCCCTGACCATGATCGGCGTCGGGCCTTCGGGCAGTTCAATGCGGCCGATCAGGGTGGCGTCACGCCAGTCCTGCGGCAAAAAGGCCATAGACGCATTTGGGGACGTGCTGGGGGACACGTTTTGGGGCGCGGTTTCGGGCATAGTCGTCGAATTCCTTAAGATAAGGCGATGTGCGTTTTGTGGGTGGCGGTTGCTCGCCTTCGTCTCAACCTGTCAGACCCTGCAAGAGTGGCTTGCACCGCTCACGGGCTTCTTTTGTGTTAGCGCTACCAATCTGGCAATCAGCAGCATGAGTCAAGAAAAATATGCCATATCGCCGACGATAACAACCGGATTCACCGTCTGCGATTCTGGAATTCAGGGCTCCGCTGCGTTCGCCGATGACTGGCGCTCGATCAGGGAAAAGTCACGAATTTCGCGCACCGGCTCGAACGACCTGCCCTGGCGGTGGGCGCGAATGGCGTCAAGCAGGACGCGCACCGACAGCCCCGCCATATCGGCGATGGGCTGGCGCACCGTGGTCAGTTCGGGCCAGACCGATGAGGCCATTGCCGTATCGTCGAACCCTACCACGGTGACGGTAGTCGGTACATCAAGGCCCAGACGGTGGGCGGCGGCCACGGCACCGGCGGCCATGTCATCGTTAGAGGCGAAGATGGCGGTGGGGCGAATTTTCTGGCTCAACAGGCGTTCGGCGGCGTCGAAGCCGGAACGGTAGGTAAAGGAGCCCTGCGCCACGGCGGTCGCCTCAACCTCCAGCCCTGCCTTGAGCATGGCGGCTTCAAAGCCCTCGAAGCGCTTCTGGCTGGCATAGGCATTGGGCGGGCCCTTGATAAAGGCGATTTTGCGGTGGCCCAGTTCGAGCAGCCGCCGCGTCATGGCCTTGGCGGCCTTAAAATCGTCGATCATGACGCAGGACACATCATCGGCCAGACGCGCCATCGCCACGCCGACAAAGGGCAGGTTCATTTCGGTGAGGGTTCTGGCCACGCGCGTCGAATCCGACAGGGGCGGCGACAGGATGACACCATCGCAACCGCCCGCCTTCATCTTTTCCAGCGCGGTGGTAGCCCCTTCGGGGCCTTCGCACGATTCGATCAGCAATTGCGCGCCGCCCTGCGAGCTTTCCGACAGGATGCCGAGCAGGAATTCGCTTAAAAAAGCCACGGACGGGTTGGAATAGAGCAGGCCGATACGCGCCGAATCCTGGGTGGCCAGCGAGCGCGCCGCCAGATTGGGCGAATAGTTGAGCGCCTCGACCGAGGCCATCACCTTGGCCCGCGTTTCCTCACGGACATTTTTTTCGCCATTGATGACGCGCGACACCGTCATGGGTGAAACGCCGACATGGCGCGCGACATCATGAATGGTGACGATATTGCCCCCGCGCCGACCAACCTTTCGCGCCACCCTACAGTCCTTTACCCGATACGGCATTCACATGGCCGTTTTGCTTAGATTTATCTGTGTATAGGACGGCTTGCGCCGCTTGGCAAATGGTTAAGTCCCATGTTTTTTGCTTGTGAAATATATTTGTTATGCAAAAATGAATAATGCGACCCACAATGCATGTTCGCAAAATAGCTTGAAGATACGGCGTTTTTTTGCCGTTATCGGGATTGACAGACATCACAGTCCGTCCGCAGATAAATAAAACAAATAGAGGAAACGACCGCCCGGCGCACGACAAGCGGTTTAAAATGCGCAAGGGATTCAAGGTTTTGCCTCTGAAGGGAGACGTTGCCAGATGGTTTTACGATATATCCGCGCCTTTTCGGTTCTGGCTATAGGCCTGGCTGCGGCGGCCAGCCCGGTTCTGGCGCAAAATTCTGACCTAAGATTCGCAGGGATTTTCGGCGATCATGGCGTTTTGCAACGCGACCGTCCGCTGCATCTGTGGGGCACGGCCCCTGCCCATGCCAAGCTCACCCTGAACCTGAATGGCCAGCAGGCCTTGGTCAGCGCCGATGCGAAGGGCCATTGGCAGGCCGATCTGCCGGCCATGAGCGCGGGCGGCCCCTACAGTTTGACAGCGACAGATGCGGCGGGCAGCACCACGCTCAGCGACATCATGATCGGCGATGTGTTCCTGTGCACCGGCCAGTCGAACATGCAGTTTCCGGTCAAGTTCGCCACCAATGCCTGGAACGAGGTCGGCGCCTCGGCCAATGCCAATTTGCGCTTTATCAACATCGATACGGCCAGTGCCAGCACGCCGCAAACCGAACTGACGAAACCGGCAAGCTGGCGCGTGGCCGGGCCGGATAGCACGGGCGACGCCTCGGCAGTCTGTTACTATATGAGCAAGGCCTTGCAAAAAGAGCATGGCGTGCCCGTCGGCTTCATCGATTCCTACTGGGGCGGCACCACGATTCAGGCGTGGATCAGTGCCGGAGCCTTGCAGCGCATCGGCTATCACGGCCATATCGAAGCGACACAATGGGCACCGAACGAGTTGTCTTCGCTGTACAATGCCATGATCGCGCCTCTGGCCCCTTACACTGTCAAGGCGATTGCCTGGTATCAGGGCGAATCGAATACCGACAATCCGCAGGAATATGCGCAGCTCCTGCCGACCCTGATGGCCGACTGGCGCGGCGCTTTCAACCGGCCCGACATGCCGTTTCTGATCGTGCAATTGTCATCTTTCGGCGCGCCCGCCAGCCAGCCGGGAAAATCCGACTGGGCGGCTGTGCGCGAGGTGCAGCGCCGTGCGGTCGATGCCGATCCGCACGCGGCACTGGCTGTCAGCTTTGATTTCGGCGACCGCAACGACATTCATCCGACCGAAAAAACCATTGTCGGTAATCGTCTGGCGCGCGCCGCCGACGCCATCGCCTTCGGTCAGGCCGTCACGCCCACCGGCCCTGAAGCCACCTCGGTCAGCCGTTCGGGCGATGATCTGGTCGTGCATTTTCGCTATGCCGGGGCTGGTTTGAAAACCTATAGCGCCAGTACAGCCATCGGTTTTGAGGCCTGCGACATCAAGGACGCCTGTCATTATGTCACGGCCATACCCGATGGTCAGACCGTGGTGCTGAAAGGCGCCGATACGCCTGATACGATCAAGGTGCGCTACGCCTGGGCCGATGCCCCCTATGTCAATCTGTATAGTGCCGACGACCTGCCCGCCGTTCCTTTTGAGATGAAGATTGGCGAGATGGAGATTGCGCAATGAGAGTTTCACGGCGCGGCCTGCTTGGTGCAGGCGCGGCCACCGGCCTGATGGCGGGAACGACTGCAAGGGCGAAGACCGAACGCTTTACCGGCACATGGGACTCGCTGGCCGCCGGTTACCAGACACCGGACTGGTTCCGCGACGCCAAGCTCGGCATCTGGGCGCACTGGGGGCCGCAGTGCATCCCTGAATGGGGCGACTGGTATGGCCGCCAGATGTACCAGCAGGGCAATCGCTTTTATGATCACCATGTCGCCACCTACGGCCATCCGGCGCAGTTCGGCTTTATGCAGTTCCTGAAAGACTGGAAGATCGACCAGTGGGATCCTGACCGGCTGATGGGCCTTTATAAAAAGGCCGGTGCGAAATATTTCATGGCCCTGGCGGGGCATCACGACAATTTCGATATGTTCGATTCGCAATATCAGGCGTGGAACATCACGAAGCTGGGCCCCAAGGTCGATACGATGGCGGGCTGGGCGAAGGCGGCGCGGGCGCAGGGGCTGAAATTCGGCGTGTCCAACCATATGGCCCATGCCTGGCACTGGTGGCAGACCGCCTATGGTTATGACCCGGAAGGTGCGGTGCGCGGCCTGCGCTATGACGCCTACCGACTGAAGAAAGCCGATGGTCAGGGTCAGTGGTGGGACGGTTTTGATCCGCAGGAGCTTTATACCGGCCCCCACGGCGATATGGTGGCGCCCGACGGCATCGACTCGATCAAGGCGATGGACGCCTATACGGACGCCCATTCCGGTCAGTGGCTGGAGACGGTGCCGCCCCATGATCCCTATTATGTCAAGAAATGGCTGGCGCGTTCCAATGACCTGATCGACAAGTATCAGCCCGATCTCGTCTATTATGACGATACCGGCCTGCCGCTCGAACAGGCAGGGCTGGACGCCACGGCCTATTATTACAATCAGGGCCTGAAATGGCACGGCAAGCCCGATGTGATCGCCACCGGCAAGAAGCTGAGCGATTTACAGCGCCACGCCATGACCGAGGATGTCGAGCGCGGTTTTTCCGATCATCTGCGCCCGATCCCGTGGCAGACCGATACCTGCATCGGCAACTGGCACTATGATCGCCCGCTCTATGAGCGCAATGGCTATAAAACCGCAAAGGACGTGATCCAGCGCCTCATTGATGTGGTGTCGAAAAACGGCAATCTGCTACTCAGTATTCCGGTGCGCGGCAATGGCGCGATCGACGATAAGGAAGAAAAGATTCTGGCTGAAATGGCCGACTGGATGGCCGTCAATGGCGACGCCATCTTCGCTACCCGCCCGTGGGAGATTTACGGCGAGGGGCCGTTCCATCCGGTTGAGGGGGCGATGAATGAAGGTGATGTCAAGCCCTTCACCTATGAGGACATCCGTTTCACTACGAAGGAGGGCATCCTCTATGTTCTGGGGCAGGCGTGGCCTGACAGTGGTTATATGGTCATTACGGCGATGGCGCAGGGCAGCCCGCAGCGTAAAGGCAGCATAGGGCGCATCGAACTGCTGGGGCATGGCCAGCCGCTCGATTTCGAGCTAGGCTTGGGCGGGCTGACGGTGAAACTGCCCGATGCGCGTCCGGCCTTTACGCCGGTATTGAAAATCATGGGAACGGGGCTGGTGGCATGATCTATTCGAACCTTATGAAGCTGGGTATGGCCGCACTGCTGGCCTTAAGCCTTGTGCAATGTCAGGCAAAGACCGACGATAAGGCCAGCGCGCCTGTGGCCCCGCCGCCGCCGCCCTATGCGTTTGGCGTCACCCTGACCTTCACGCCGCAGGCCGTGGCCAGGCTGAAAAAGCTGCACCAGAAGGTGAGGGTGTCGGCGCGTTATTACGGCCTGCCCATCCCGGCCACGGCCAGTCAGGTCGATAAGTTCGGCGTGATCGACATCAAGACCGATACGGTTGAGGTGACGCCAACCGATACGCCGTACACGGTCAATGGTCACGCCTATACCTATTCGGCGAAGGTCAATTTCGACGGCAAGGATGTACCGACGGAGGCGCTCAAAAGCATCAATAGCGGCAAGCCGCTGGTGCTGGTCGAGGCTGTGGCCGACAAGAAAGGCGTCCTGCAATGCGATATATTTCAGGACTATGTCTTTACGGCCCAGTCAAGGCCCATCGTTTTGAGCTGCGATCTGGCGGGTTGAAAGCGCAAGCTTCCGTACACGGAATATTTGTCTCTGGCGCATTTTCCGCGCATGGTATAAACACAGCCTCCTGATTTTCGGAGACTGTTATGTTGCGCAACCATACCCTGATCAAGGCGGGCTTTGCCGCCGCTGCCGCCATCCTGACCGGCCTGATGCTCAACCAATGCAGCCAGCCGAAGGCCGCCCACGGCTATCAGGTGGCCTTAAGCTTCACCCCCGCCGCCGCCGCGCAATTAAAGGCGCTGGGCAAGCAGGTGGTGGTGGATGGCTATTATTATGCCGATCCGGTGCCCGCCTCGGCTGACCGCGTTGATGATACGGGTCACATCAATATGGGTGAGGATCAGGTGATGGTGGAGGGTCATGACCAGACCGTGGTCATGACCGGCAATGGCCTCGCGCCGGACATGAAGGGCAGGATCAAGGACGGCACCTTGTCGGTTACGGTGCGCGCCTATCTCGATCCGGCGGCGGGCATGGCAAATATCCTCACCTGTAACCAGTATGACGGCCTGCTGAGCGGCGCTCAGGCCAAGCCGGTCACTATTCAATGCGATCTTAAAAAATAAGCGGAATCAGGTAAACCGCTCTCCATTTTACGTTTTTCCGCATCTCGCATTCAATTTGTAAGTCAAATGAAACGCTCGTTGCTCTAGGTGAGGGTTTTAACCGGTCACCAGCTTGATGCCGACCAGACTCAAAACCGTTGCCAGCACGATGCGCAGCACTTTTTCGGGCACGCGCGGCGCCAAAAGGCTGCCCAGTATAATGCCTGGCAGGGAGCCGATCAGCAGCGAGATCAGCAGCGACACCTCGACCTTGCCGAGAAAGAAATAACCGGCGCCGGCCAGAAAGGTCAGGGGCACGGCGTGGGCGATGTCGGAGCCGACAATCTTGACGGTCGGCAATTGCGGATAGAGCAGGATCAGCGCCGTCACGCCCAGCGCGCCCGCCCCCACCGACGACAGCGACACCAGAAAACCGAGGAGCAGACCCACCATGATGGTCAGGGCGATGCGGCGGGCGTGCAGCTTACTTTCATCGGCACCCTCAGCCAGAGCCGCAGCCTGCTGGCGTTCGGCGTAGCGGCGGATGCGGCCGCGCAGCAGTAGCATGATGGCCGTCAGAAACAGAGCATAGCCCAGAACGTGGGTGATCAGCGACGACATGGCGGCGCTCTTGCCGCAATGGGCGATGCCGAACAGGGTGAGCAGGGTGGCCGGAACCGAGCCCAGGGTGAGCAGGCCCACCACGCGCCAGTCCACCGTGCGGCGCGAACCGTGGATAGCCGTACCGACGCCCTTGGTGATTGCGGCATAGAGCAGATCGGTGCCGACGGCCGTGGCCGGATGAATGCCGAACAAGAGCACGAGGATCGGCGTCATCAGCGAGCCGCCGCCCACGCCGGTCAGGCCCACCAGAGCGCCCACCAGCAGCCCGGCAAGCGCGTAAAACGGATTGACATGCACGCCAGCCAGGGAGGACGAGATGAGGTGGATCATAAGGCGGAATGTGTCCGTTAGAGCGCATCCAAAAAGCGTGCCGCACTTTTTGGATCGAGATGCGCGTTACAACAAAAACTGAGAGCGCCGATCTGATCCCATCAGATCGGAACACGCTCTAAGCGAAGGCTGCCACATTACGGTGAGATGGTTCTAAGACAAACGAATTTAATTCGCTGAACCGGTTAGGCGGGCTGGCGTAAGGGCTCAGGCCGCCTTCAAAGCCGCGAAGGACGGGCGCGGCGGCGGGCGCAGGCTCATGAACAGGTCGCCATCATAGGGGGTTGGGGCCCAGCTCGTCAGGTCGGGCGCATTTGGCGCGATGCGGACATGGGCGTGCTGCCAGCCGCCTTCGCTGCGCGCCGTGACGGCGTGGGGGCCAAGCTGGCTATGCAGGCGCGGGCTCAACATGCCAAGGCGCAGCTTGGCCGCCCCGCCTTGCCGCGCCACCGCCATCAGGGCGTCCATCAGGCGCGCCACCGCCAGAGGTGCCGTATTGAGGGCCTGTAGATCGATGATTTCCAGCACCAGCGGCTCGATAGGGTTTTCCTTGGCAAACATGGCGCAGGCATAGCCGAGGATTTCGCCGCCACGCTGGAAGGCCAGCATGACGGGGGCCGTGGTCAGGTCGGGGTCTTGCAGCCGCCATTCCAGCACATGCGGGCCGCGATCGGCCAGCCAGCCACCTTCATCGCGCAGCCGCGTCCAGAATTCGGCATAGGCCGCGCCGGGCTGAAAAGTCGTCACATCGTGCGGCAGCTTAAAGACCGGATCGCGCCACAGCCGTGCTTTGGGCCGCAACTGCTCGCCCACGCGCCGCGCCAGCCGGGGCCGCCCGTCGAGCGCGTGGCGTAAGGCGCGCGCGGTCATGCAGACCAGTGGATCGATCACCCAGGCCAGTTTGCGGTCGGCGACGGCGGCGGGCGGCGCACGAAAGCCGAAACGGCCATACAGGCGGTGCGACAATATATTGGCGTTGAGCGTATAGCAGGCGGTGAAACCCGGTTCGGAGATAATGCGCGTGATCAGATGACGGCTGGCGCCACGCAGATGCGGCGATACCACCAGAGAATGGCCGGTCAGGCCGTAACAGACCTCATGTCCGCGCCAGTAACGCTGGGCCAGCGCGCCCAGAACCGCCGCGATCCGGCCATCCTTGTCCTCGATCACCCAGCCCTGCGGCGCGGGCCGTTCGCGCAACACCGGATTGGCGGCCAGCCAGCGCCAGCCCGCCTCGCTGCGCGTCGGCCACCAGACCTGCCCCCATAAGGCATTGACGGCATCGTGGTCGTTGTGGATGATTTCGCGCACCTGCATGAGGGAATGTCCGATATGGATCCTGAAGCCTTTTTATAGGCATAAGCTTTATATAATTCTTACAAAATACATCTTCAGGTTGTTATGGTTCGCTTCATGAAATGCAAAACCCCGCCGGAGCGATCCGGCGGGGTGAAGCAAGATGTCTTAATACGAGCCTTACGAATCGAGGAAGCTGCGCAGTTTGCGCGAGCGTGAGGGGTGCTTGAGCTTGCGCAGCGCCTTGGCCTCGATCTGGCGAATACGTTCGCGCGTCACCGAGAATTGCTGGCCCACTTCTTCGAGCGTGTGGTCGGTGTTCATGCCGATGCCGAACCGCATCCGTAAAACCCGTTCTTCGCGCGGCGTCAGTGAGGCCAGGACGCGGGTGGTGGTTTCGCGCAGATTGCTCTGGATGGCGGCGTCGATGGGCAGGATGGCGTTCTTGTCTTCGATGAAATCGCCGAGGTGCGAATCCTCTTCGTCGCCGATCGGCGTTTCGAGCGAGATCGGTTCCTTGGCGATTTTCAGCACCTTGCGCACTTTTTCGAGCGGCATGGCCAGCTTTTCCGACAATTCTTCCGGCGTCGGTTCGCGGCCGATTTCATGCAGCATCTGGCGCGAGGTGCGCACGATCTTGTTGATCGTTTCGATCATGTGCACGGGGATACGAATGGTGCGCGCCTGATCGGCAATCGAGCGCGTAATGGCCTGACGAATCCACCAGGTCGCGTAGGTGCTGAACTTATAGCCGCGCCGATATTCAAACTTATCGACCGCCTTCATCAGGCCGATATTGCCTTCCTGAATCAGGTCGAGGAATTGCAGGCCGCGATTGGTGTATTTTTTGGCGATGGAAATGACGAGGCGCAGGTTTGCCTCAACCATCTCGGTCTTGGCCTGACGGGCTTCGCGCTCGCCCTTTTGCACGGTGCCGACGATGCGGCGGAAATCATCGACCGCCACGCCCATATCGGTGGCCAGCGTCGTCACCTCGCCGCGAATACGGTCGATGGCGGTGGCGTCATTATCGACGAACTTCTGCCAGCGAATGCCCATGTCGCGCACCTTGTCGCACCAGGCGGGATCGAGTTCGCGCGAATAATAGGCGCTTAAGAATTCGGTGCGCGAAATGCCGTAGGAATCGGCCAGACGCAGCAGGCGGCCTTCGAGGCCCATCAGCTTTTTGTTGATGCCGTAAAGCTGCTCGACCAGGGCTTCGATCCGCTGATTGTTGAGCTTCAGCGTCTTGAGGTGGCGGGTGATCGCCGCCGTCACATCATCATAGGCCTGACGGTCGGCCGGATCGAGCGGCGTGCCCTCCAGCTTGGCGGTCAGCATTTTTTCCTGTGTGCGACGATAGGTTTCGAACTCGCCGGCAATGGCGTCGAGCGTGGCCATCACGCCTTCGCGCAGTTCCGATTCCATCGCCGACACCGTGGGGCCCGCGCCATCGTCAAAATCGTCTTCGTCTTCTTCTTCGGCGGCTTCGGGCTTTTTCTCTTCCTCGTCCATCGGCACGTAGGAATCGTCGTCATCTTCGTCGTCGCCCGTCGCTTTTTTAGGCGCAGCCACGGCTTCGGCCACGGCCCGTGTTTCGGGCTTGGGGGCTTCCGGTTTGGGCGCTTCGGGGGCCTTGAAAACGGGCGCGACGATGACGCCATCAGCGGGCTCTTCGCCGTCTTCGCTCTCGCCGTTCAGGTCGGCAGGCGTCGGGCCGTCATTCGGGCCGCCGCCATAGGTGCCTTCGAGGTCGATGATTTCGCGCAGCAGGATACGGCCCGACCCCAGTTCCTCGCGCCACACCATGATGGCTTCGAATGTCAGGGCCGATTCACACAGGCCACGGATCATGGTGTCGCGCCCGGCCTCGATGCGTTTGGCGATGGCGATTTCGCCCTCGCGCGACAGAAGCTCGACCGAGCCCATTTCGCGCAGATACATGCGCACGGGATCGTCGGTGCGGTCATAGTTGGAGGTTTTCGGCGTTTCGATAATGGCGCCCGCTTCCTCGCGCACCGCCACTTCGCCGCCCTCGGCCGCCTCTTCCTCGGATTCGATGACATTCACGCCCATTTCGGTGAGCATGGCCAGCGTATCCTCGATCTGTTCCGAGGTGAATTCTTCCGATGGCAGAACCTTGTTCAGCTCGTCCATCGTCACATAGCCGCGCGCCTTGGCGGCCTTGATGAACTTCTTGACGCCGGAATCGGTCAGGTCGAGCAAGGGGCCGTCGGAATTGGCCTCGGTTTCAGGTTTTTCTGTCACTGTGCTCATTCTGCCACACTCGAAAAGGCTGTCACGTTCATTTGTGTCTCCGCGTCCGGGCTTTTTGAAAAACCTGCCGCTATATGTCATTATTGAGGATTTTATACACGAAAATCAAAAGCTTAATGTGAATTTGCTTAAGGTTCCGTGCTTTCGTCCTGCCAGATTTGTCCGCTTCTCAAGGACCGCCGCAAGCTGTCGCGCTCCAGCTTGAGCCGTGAAAAAAATTCTGTGCCCACCTGATCGCGGGCTGAATTCAAGGCACGATCCAAAGCCGTCAAACGCGATACCGCGTTGAACGCCTGTAACCAGCGGTCATGAGCATCGGCCTGAGATGAATCCCCTGAGAGGAATGGCGCGCCTGATCTGAGGGCCGCCTTTTGAATCTCGCCTAATAATGCTCCAAGTCCGTGCCTGTGCAGATGGCGACTCAATCCTTCCCTGTCAAGCCCCTCGTGCTGGAAACTGAGCCCCACCAGCGCGCGCGCCAGCGGATCGAGGGCCGGATCGCCGAAACCATAGGCCTCCAGCGCCTCGACCTGATCGGCCATCCAGTCCGGCTGATCGATCAGGCCCTGCGCCAGAGCGGCACCCGTCGGATCGAGCGAGGTGGACAGGGTGTGGGCCGCCGCCTTCGATTCCGGCATGACCGGCGGCAGGAAAACCTCGCGCTTCTGCCCCGGCTTCCAGGCCTTGCGTTCAGAAGGCGTAAAGGGCGTGAAGGGGGTCTGGGCGCGTGGCGGGGCAATCAGGGTGGTGTAGCGGCCCATCAGGTCTTCGCGGTAGGCCTCGGCTAAGTCCTTATCCTCGATCTGGGCGGCCAGGGCGCGCAGGCGCTTTTTGAAACCGGCCTTGCGTTCCGGCGTATCGAGCGGCTCCAGTTCGGCTTCGCGCTGAAACAATATATCGACGAAGGGCCGGGTATCCTTCAGCGCCTCGCGCAAAGCCAGAGCGCCTTTTTCGCGCAAGACCTCATCGGGATCCTTGCCGCCGGTGAGCAGGCAAACGCGGAACGAGCGACCGGCCTTCAGATTGGGCAGGGCGCGGTCGAGCGCGCGATAGGCGGCGCGCTGACCGGCGGCGTCGCCATCAAAGCACAATACCGGTTCGTCGTGCCTGCGCCACAACAGCTCGATCTGTTCCTCGGTGAGCGCCGTGCCCATCGGGGCGACGGCGGCGATTTTGGCGCGCTGGCAGGCCAGCACGTCCATATAGCCTTCCACCACCACCAGATCGGCGTGTTTTTCCTCGGCCCCCAGGATTTTCAGAGCGCGCGGCAGGCCAAACAGCATATGGCCCTTGTGAAAGAGTGGTGTTTCCGGCCCGTTGAGATATTTGGCCTTGTCATCGGGATTAAGGGCGCGCCCGCCGAACGACACCACATGATTGCGCTGGTCTTCGATAGGAAACATCAGCCGGTCGCGGAAGCGGTCATAAGGGGCCTTGCCCTCGACCTCGATCAGCAGGCCGCATTCGACCAGTTCGGAGACTTTCGCGCCTTTCTGCACCAGCGCGTCTTTGAGGGCGGTATGGTCACGCGGCGCATAGCCAAGGCCGAAGGTGGCGATGTCTTCCGCCGACAGGCCGCGCTTTGTCAGATAGTCGCGGGCGTTTTGCGCGGCGGGATTTTTGTCGTGCAGGCGCGCCATGAACCATTTGTGCGCCAATTCCATCCAGTCACCCAGCCCCTGACGCTTCATATCGGCGGCGATGGCCTGCGGGGTGACGGCGGGCAGGGCCATGCCCGCCATCCCCGCCAGCTTTTCGATCGCCTCGTTAAAGCTCAGGCGCTCCGTTTCCTGTAAAAAGGAAATGATGTCGCCATTCTTGCCCGACGAAAAATCGAAGAACTGGCCCTTCAGGTCGTTGACATAGAAGGAGGGCGTCTTCTCCTTGGTGAAGGGCGACAGCCCCACCCATTCGCGGCCCTGACGGCGCAGCTTGACGCTCTTGCCGATCACCTCTGAAGGCTTCAGGCGAGTTTTTAACTCTTCAAGGAAATGATCGTCGAACCGCACCGGCGAAATATAGGCGGACTCGCGGCTTTTGCGAAGGGTTTTAAGCTTCGTTCAGCTTTTTGCTGCACCATGGGCGGGAAGGAAGCCTGATGACGACACGCCTGCGCCGCATCCTGACCGCTTTGCTGGCCGTAAACCTGATAATTTACGGCCTGACGGGCTGCGCCTCCGTCTGGCGCAACGGTTTCGGCCTGCTGCCGGAGCGCGGCCCGCCGCCTGCGGTTTTTGAGGCGCGTGACGGTCAGATTTTCACGCCCGATGGCGCGCCCTTCATCATGCGCGGCGTCAATCTGCAATATGGCGACCGGCCCGGACGCGCCTGGTCGGCCATCAAGGCCATCAAGGCCAGCGGCGCCAATATCATCCGCCTCGAACTGCGCGCCAATACCTCGGCCCACGATCTGCGCCGGGCGTTAAATCAGGCGGTGCGCTTAAAAATGCCGGTCATGGTGATGCTGTGGGAGCAGGATGTCACCTGCTCGCACGACAGCACGGCCCTGCGTTTTCACGTTCAGGCCCTGTGGATGAACCGCTGGGCGCAGGTGCTGAATGATCGCAAATACCAGCCCTATCTGATGCTCAATATCGCCAATGAATGGGGCACGTCGGATAATCATTTCCGCAGCTATATCTCGACCTATAGCGAGCTGGTCAGCGCCCTGCGCGGTCACGGCTATCGGATGCCGCTGGTGATCGACGCCGCCGATTGTGGCCAGAATGTTTCCAGTTTTCTGGAAGGACGCGGCGCGGCGTTACAGGCCGCCGATCCGCGCCACAATTTGATCCTCAGCGTCCATGCCTATAATAAACCGTGGAACAGCCGCGAGAAGATCGACGCCAATATCGATGCGCTGAAAGCCACCGGCGTGCCCTTCATCATCGGCGAATTCGGCTCCAGCCAACTGGTCGAGGACGGCAGCAGCGTCGATCATCTGTATCTGATGCACGAGGCGCAAGCTAAGGGTGTGGGCTGGATCGCCTGGAGCTGGAAGGGCAATGGCGGGGCTTCGCAGGTGCTTGATATGTCGCGCGATTACGGCAAGGCCCGGCTGACGCAGCATGGCGAGGACGTGGTCAATGGGCCGGACGGTCTGAAAGCGACGGCGAAGGCGGCGTTTTAGAGCATCATGCCAAAAAGTGGATGCCACTTTTTGGAAAAACATGATGCGTAAGCAAATCCTTAGAGCGAGATGACGAGTCTATCTAAAGTCATCTTGCTCTAAGGATTTGAACCACGAAAGGCACAAAAAACACGGATAATCGTGTTTGCCTGAATACTAAGACGCGGATCACCAAATTGTCGTACTGTGCGCGTCATCAGAAGGCGTGGCCTGCGCCCGAAGGCGTCCGTGCTTTCCGTGTTTTCTGTGGTAAAAAATCTTCCTTATTCCTCGTCCGGCTTGCGGAACCATGTCAGCCAGATTGATGCGCCTGCCAGCATGATGGCCAGAGCAAACCATGTGATGGCATATTGCAGATGGCTGTTGGGGAAATGGATCACGGTCAGGCCGCCCCTTGGCCAGCCGCCGGGATTAGGTGTGGTGTCGGCATCGATAAAATAGGGCGCCACCGGCCCCAGATGGTGCTTTTGCGCCATGACGGCGATGTCGCGGCGATACCACAGATCATGGGCCGGGTCATTGGCCTGCTGGAACAGCCAGCCCTTCGTCTCACTCATGCGCAACAGGCCGGTAATGGTCACCTCGCCTTCGGTCTGGCCTTGCGGGCGGGTGGACGGGGCTTTTTTGTCCATCGGCACAAAGCCGCGATTGATATAGATGATGCGGCCGTCATCGGTCTTCAGCGGCGTCATCACCCAGTAACCGGCCCCAAGTTCGCTTAAGGTATAGACCTGTGATTCATCCTTATTGAGCAGGTGGCCACTGACCCGGACGTGGCGGTATTCATCGCCTTCGCGCGTCACGGCTACCCCCGCAGCGGGCGGCGGCGTGACCGGCGCATGAACGCGGGCATTGACGCGCGCGATCAGGTCGGTTTTCCAGGCCAGCCTCTGCACCTGCCATATGCCCAGTCCGGTCAGCAGGCCCACCAGAACAATCACCAGAACAGCAAGCAGAATACGGCGCATGGCGGCCTCCTTTTCAGGTCGTCAATATGGGCTTTTGAGCGGCCCGGCGCAATCGTGTCCTCAGCGCCGCCTGTCTGAAATCTATGGTATTATTTACAGGATCTGGTTTCGCCATAAGGGCGAATCGTGTTTTGTGATCACGTGTAAACTCTTGTCTTTCGGATAATCGCATTGAGTCGTACCACCAAGAGTCTTCCGAGCGAATTTTACCAAATGGCGATTGATGCGCTTATCAAGGCGCGGACAGGCCTTGCCCTGAGCCAATATGATCTCGCCCGGAAATGGAACCGCCACCAAAGCGTGATTGCCAAAATCGAAACCTGTGATCGACGGCTTGAGCTGATCGAATTCATCGATCTGTGTATCATTCTCGAAATCGATCCGGCGGCGACCATTGCGCATATCCACGGCAGGATGTGCCGAAAACGCCCGCGCGACGCCTGAAAAGCTGACACTGCCGTATCGCTATTCCCACGGAAAGCGCCCATTAAAGGATTGTCGATGGCGGGCGATTTCGTCATCGCTGAGCGGACGGTCGCTGACGACGCGCTTTTTCCCTTCGGTAATATCTGCCCATTGCAAACGCATCAGGGCGGCCTGCGGACAGAGCAGCCGCAGACGGATGTCGCCCTGGCCGTCAGCCGCCTTGGGCCCCTCCAGGATCAGCCAGTCGCCTCGACCTGCCACATTGTCAAGAAATGCTTTAAATTCAAATGCTTCAGCGACATTTTCGTGCGCCGGGTTCAGAATAAGAACGGTCTCGTAAAGCATGGAGCATTTTCTCGAAGTTTCATGACAAGGATTCGCGGCCTGCCGGAAGGCGGGCGTTAACGGTAATATATTCTTAAGACCTCAATTCGATAATCGAATTATCGAATCAAGCGATTCGGCCATAGTTGCTCACCCTGAAGTTGACGTTCGGACAGGGTGGAACAATGGGCGGATGTGTCTATTTTCGGTCGGAGCCGGAGCGTCGTCTTTCTGGCGGCAATTCGGGGCCGCCGACACAGAAAGTCTTCATATGCCTGAGACTTGTCATATCCACACCGACCGCGATGACCGCCGCAATATCCTGACCCTGCGTTTGATCGGCGACATGCCGGGCCATGAGGCGGTGGATCGGCTCATCGCCATCTACAGGCAGACCGAGCAGATATGGGCGTGGCGGCGCCTGCTCGACCTGCGCAAATATCACGGCCAGATCGACTATCATGACTTTGAGCATCTGGCGGCACAGTGGGCGCATCTGACGCAGGCGCTGGACTATACAGGCAGGGTGGCGGTCGTTTCACGCCGACCCTATGACCGGGCGCGGGTGGCAACGGTTTCGCACTTGTTTCCTTATGACGACATGAAAGCCTTTCAGGCCACTTACGCGGCGCTGGACTGGCTGGACGAGAGACTTCCGGGGCACGACTAAGCGTATTCAATTCTTATGGCAGCAAGGGGGCCTGGAATGAAACTGCAAGACCTAAAGATCAAACCAAACTACTGTACCTGATCGGATTGATGAGTCTGACCACGGTGATCGTCGCCTATTTCGGCGTGACCCGTATTCACGACATGACGTCCAGCCTGACCACGGTGGTGACCGTCGATAATGACGCCACCCGTGGCGCGCGTATCAATCAGAATGTCATCGCCATGAACCGGACTGAATACCGTGTCGCGGCCGATCCGTCTTTGGCCAGTATCGCATCGGCCCGCCAGAGCACGCAGGTGAATGAAGAGGATTTCCATAAGCGGCTTCAGGAAGCGCGGGGCAGCGCCGACGCCAGTGAGCAGGCCATGCTCGACAAGATCGAAGAGGAATACCGGGCCTATACGGCGCAACTGGTCAAGGGCTACGATGTCGAGGAAAAGCTGAGTTCCGCCATCCACCTGACGGACGAGCAAAAGCAGATCGACGCCCAGGTGCAGGCCAATCGCCAACTCGCCAATACGCTGGAGGCGGACGTGAAATCCTATGCCGATCATGTCGGTCAGCGTGGTGACAAGATCGTCCGGCAGGCGCAATCCGCCGCCGCCGGAGCCATTGTGCTGATGATCGGCGTGGCCATCGGCGGCATCGTGTTTGGCATGGTGATTGGCTGGCTGCTGGCCACCTACGGCATTTCAAAGCCGATCAACCGCTCGGTGGAAGAGCTGCGCAAGCTGGCCGATGGCCGTCTTGACACCAATATCAGCGGTGTGGAGCGCGGCGATGAATGCGGCGACATTGCCAAGGGACTGATGGTTTTCCGCGATAATGCCGTCAAGGCACGCGATCTGGAGGCCGAGGCCAGCGCGCAAAAGCTGCGTTCCGAAGCCGAACGCAAGAAGGTCATGCTCGACATGGCCGACGATTTCGAAAGATCGGTCGGTGGCATTGTCTCGATGGTGTCGTCGGCGGCCACGGAAATGCAGGCGGCGGCTTCGCAGCTTTCCGCCACGGCGCATGAGGCTTCGGCGCAATCCCTGGCCGTGTCCAGCGCCGCAGAAGAGGCGGGCGCCAATGTCACCTCGGTGGCCAGTGCGGCGGAAGAACTGGGCGCTTCGGTATCGGAAATCGGCCGCCAGGTCGAAACCTCGGCGGGCATTTCCAGCGAAGCGGTGCACGAAGCCGACCGCGCCGCCCAGGTGGTGGCCGAACTGAGCGCGGTGGCGGCCTCAATCGGCAGCGTGGTCGATACGATTTCCGGCCTCGCCGCCCAGACCAATCTGCTGGCGCTCAACGCCACCATCGAATCGGCGCGCGCCGGAGAAGCCGGGCGGGGCTTTGCGGTGGTGGCCTCGGAGGTCAAGGCGCTGGCTGGCCAGACCAGCAAGGCGACCACGGATATTTCCGACAAGATCGGTCAGATTCAGGAAACCACCAGCCGGGCGGTCGGGGCCATTCAGAGCATTACCCGCACCATTACCGAGATCAATTCTACCAGCACCGCCATCGCTTCGGCGGTGGAGCAGCAAAACGCCGCCACGCAGGAAATCGTGCAGGCCGTGGCCCAGGCCTCGATCGGCACGTCGGAGGTCACTTCCAATATTTCGGGCGTGGCCGAAGCTGCCGAACAGACCGGTGCCGCCGCCAGCCAGGTCTTGAGTTCTTCAGGCGAACTGGCCGAACAGGCCGAACGGCTGAACCACGAAATGAACCGCTTCCTGGCCAATGTCAGGGCGGCTTGAGGCCCGATCGAGTAAAAGACTGCGACCCCGGCCTGACAAAAGCCGGGGTTTTGCGCACAAATATCTTAAGGCACGCAATAATTTCCGAATTGCGGCGGCAGCAGCAAAAATTTTTGCGTGAAAAGGATGACAAAAGCGGCCGGATGCGCCATATGGGCGCTTCCATCCAACCCCTGTTTGAGGTCCTGTTTCGCCATGCGCGACTTTTATCGCATCCGCCGTCTGCCCCCCTATGTCTTCGAAGAAGTCAATAAGGTCAAGGCACGCCTGCGAGCGCAAGGCGTGGATGTGATCGATTTCGGCATGGGCAATCCCGACATGGCCACTGCGCCGCACATTGTCGATAAGCTGATCGAAACGGTGCAGAAGCCAAAAACGCACGGCTATTCGGTATCAAAGGGCGTGCATGGCCTGCGCAAGGCGATGGCCGGTTATTATGACCGCCGTTATGGCGTGAAGCTCAATCCCGATACGCAGGTTGTGGCCACGCTGGGCTCCAAGGAAGGCTTTGCCAATCTGGCTATGGCGATCACCGCGCCCGGCGATACGGTCATCTGCCCCAATCCGGCCTATCCGATCCATGCCTTTGGTTTCCTGATGGCGGGCGGCGTGATCCGCCATGTGCCCGCCCTGTCGCCGGAGCAGTATCTGTCGGGCATCGATAAGGCGGTCAAGCATTCGGTGCCGACGCCGACCGTGATGATCGTGTCCTATCCGTCCAATCCGACGGCGCAATGGGTCGATCTCGACTTCTATAAAGAGGTGATCCGCATCGCCAAAAAGCACGACCTGATCGTGCTGTCCGACATCGCCTATTCGGAAATCTATTTCGAGGACAATCCGCCGCCTTCGCTTTTGCAGGTCGAGGGCGCGATGGAGCGTTCGGTCGAGATCAATTCGCTGTCGAAAACCTATGCGATGGCCGGCTGGCGCGTCGGCATGGTGGTCGGCAATGCTGAGATTTGCGCGGCGCTCGCCCGTGTCAAATCCTATCTCGATTACGGTGGTTTCGCGCCGATTCAGGTGGCTGCCGCCGCCGCGCTGAATGGGCCGCAGGACAATGTCGCCGAGATTCGCGCCACCTATAAGTCGCGCCGCGATGTGCTGATCGATTCGATGAAGCGCGCGGGCTGGGATATTCCGCCGCCGCCGGCTTCGATGTTCGCCTGGGCGAAAATTCCGCCAAAGTTTGAGCATATGGGCTCGATGGACTTCGCCAAGATGCTGATCGAAGAAGCCCATGTCGCCGTGGCGCCGGGTCTGGGCTTTGGCGAATATGGCGAAGGCTATGTGCGGCTCGGTCTGGTCGAAAACGAAAACCGCATCCGGCAAGCGGCGCGCAATGTCAAAAAGCTGTTGCTGCCCGAAACAGGACGCGCTGCCAAAATCGCCTGAAATACTGGCCTGAAATACCGGATGACACCGGCGTGTCGTCCGGTATTTTTGCGACATAACGGCAAAACCGGTCGCCCCGGTATTAAGGTTTCATTTATTCCTTTTGACTCCCGCGCCGATCTGGGCTTCACTCTTCATTGTGCAGCGCACATCTTTGCTGAAATTTAACGGCAAGGCCCGAGCGTCCGCATGGCTGTTCGTATGGGGATCGGTCATCTTAACTCACCCGTTTCAGGAGAGTGCCGCGTGGTCAGTGTCGAATTTGATCTGAATACAGAATCGGAAACCGATGCTTTTTTCGGTGCCTTTTTCAAATTCGTTGAAGCGGCGTCGATTGCTGATACTGACTCGATCTCCGTCCATTCTGATCCCAATGGCGGCCAGCAAACCAAGGTCGTCACCTTTGAAGACGCCATGCAGGCCGATCAGTTCCAGTCCTACTGGTCGCAGCGCCGCCGCTGGCTCGGACTCTGACACAAACCCTCCACGAAACCGCTTGAAAATGCGCTGCTTTTGCCTGTAGGCTTGCCTATGTTCGGCATCCGGCACCTTCCTCTCAAATACCGCCTGCCCCTGATCCACGGGGTCTTGGCCTGGCTGGCGCGTCGGCGCAGTAAGACCTGGCCGAAGGCGCAGGACAGCCAGCCGCAGCCGGGTGATTTTGTCGTTTCCGGTTTTCTGGAAGAAAGCCTCGGCATAGGTCAGGCGGGTCGTCTCAGTGCCGAAGCCTTTGCCGCAGCGGGTTTTGCGCCCATCCGCCATAATCTGCGCCCGGCCTTTCGCCAGCTTTGGCGCGGCAAGGCGGCTCTGCCGGGGTCGGGCGGCGTCTGGTTCATCCACGCCAATGCCCCCGAAGTGCTGGTGGCGCTGCTGGCCCATGCGCCCGCGCAATGGGCCCATCGTTACCGCATCGGCTACTGGGCGTGGGAGACACCTCTGGCCCCGCCGGACTGGGTATGGCTGGCCGATTACCTGCACGAAATCTGGGTGCCGAGCCAGTTTGTGCGCGAGGCATTGGCGGCGGCTTTCGACAAGGCGGGCCGCAGCGATCTGAGCGCGCGCCTGCGCATTATGGCGCATCCGGTAGCGCCGCCGCCTTCGCCACCGGTCACCTATGAATATGTGCATGGCCGCTTCGGCATGGAGCCGGAATTGTGCGAGGTGGTCTGTCTGTTCGATACCAAATCCTCGGCGGCGCGCAAACATCCGTGGGGCGTGCTGGCCGCCTGGAAAAGCGCCTTTCCGGCCTCGTCGGATCGCGCGCGCCTGACGCTGAAAGTGTCCGATCTGGACAGCGATCCGGTCACCTCGCGGCGGCTGGTCAGGGTCTTGGAGGGCCGTACCGATATGCGCCTGATGAGCGAGCGCCTCAATGCCTATGATATGCAGGCCTTTATCGGCGCCTTTGATATTCTGATTTCGCTGCACCGCGCCGAGGGTTTTGGCCTGCCGCTGGCCGAGGCGATGATGGCCGAGGTGGCGGTGATCGCCACCGGCTGGTCGGGCAATCTTGAGTTTATGAATGCCGAGAACAGCCGTCTGGTTCCGATCCGGCTTATACCCCTGCGCGATCCCGACGGCCCCTATTGCCGGCAAAGCGGCCAGCCCGGTCAGGTGTGGGCCGATCCCGATCTCGATGCGGCGGCGGATGCCCTGATCGAGCTGACAGGCTCTGACCGACAACGCAATGACTTGGCGCGGGCCGGAGCGCGGAGCTTACGCAACCTGTCGAAGGGCTGGAGCGCGCAGGCTTTGGCGTGCCTGCCGTTTACGGCCTGGCTGGAAGCGCCGAAACCGTGAGCGGGTTTGGCCCGGCTTGACTCTTTCCGGCATTTGCGTCATTGAACCGGCCACATCCGCGCGCAAGGCTATGCGCGCCCCGATAACAGACCCCTTCGGCTGCACGGTTTTTCGGACTTCGGTTCGGCAGAGGCAGGGAAGGCTCCCCGACAGCGCGTTGCGCCCTCGGGGGTTTTTTGTTTGATGGGTGCGCACCTGATACGCTGAAGATAAAAGGTTTTTGGTTCATGTTCGACACGCTCAACGAACGCCTGTCCGGTCTGTTTGACAGCCTTTCGGGTCGCGGCGTCCTTTCGGAAAAGGATGTCGAAGCGGCGCTGCGCGAAGTGCGGGTAGCCCTGCTGGAGGCCGATGTGGCCCTGCCGGTGGTGCGCCAGTTCATGACCAAGGCCAAGGAACTGGCCACGGGCGAGGCGGTGATCAAGGCCGTTCGTCCCGCCGATCAGGTGGTCAAGATCGTCTATGACGGCCTGATCGACATGCTGGGCGGCGAAGAGCCTGAGCCGATCAATCTTAACGCCGTGCCGCCGGTGGTGATCCTGATGGCCGGTCTGCAAGGCTCCGGCAAGACCACCACCTCGGCCAAGCTGGCCCTGCGCCTGAAAAATTTCGACCGCAAGAAGGTCATGATGGCGTCGCTCGATACGCGCCGTCCCGCCGCTATGGAGCAGTTGAAGCTGCTGGCCGATCAGGTTGGCGTTGAGTTTCTGCCGATCGTGACGGGCCAGAGCGCCGTCGAGATCACCCGGCGCGCCCTGACCTCGGCGAAATTACAGGGTTTTGACGTTCTGATCCTCGATACGGCGGGCCGCACCACGCTCGACGACGAGCTGATGGACGAGGCGGCGGAAATCGCCAGGATCGCCAAACCGACCGAAACCTTTCTGGTGGCCGATTCGCTCACCGGTCAGGATGCGGTGCGTACCGCCACGGCCTTTCACGAACGCCTGCCGCTGACCGGCCTGATCCTGACCCGCGCCGATGGCGACGGGCGCGGCGGGGCCATGTTGTCGATGCGCGCCACGACCGGCCTGCCGATCAAATATCTCGGCGCTGGCGAAAAGGTTGATGCGCTCGATGTCTTCGATGCGCGCCGGATCGCGGGCCGGATTCTCGGTCAGGGCGATATTGTCGCCCTGGTCGAAAAGGCCGCGCAGGAACTCGACGCCGCCCAGACCGCCGCTATGGCCAAGAAGATGGCCAAGGGGCAGTTCGATCTCGATGATCTGGCCAACCAGTTGCGCCAGAT
Source organism: Asticcacaulis sp. EMRT-3 (assembly GCF_030027245.1). NCBI lineage: Bacteria > Pseudomonadati > Pseudomonadota > Alphaproteobacteria > Caulobacterales > Caulobacteraceae > Asticcacaulis > Asticcacaulis carbonis. The sequence continues at coordinate 2,106,971 of NZ_JASERT010000001.1, read as the reverse complement.
GAAGAAGATGGGCGGCATGTCGGGCATTATGGGCCTGCTGCCGGGCGTGCAGAAGGTCAAGAAGCAGATCGACGAGATGAACATCTCCGATAAGGTGTTTGACCGTCAGGTGGCCATCATCACCTCGATGACAAAAACCGAGCGCAAGAAGCCCGAACTGCTCAATGCGTCGCGCAAGCGCCGTATCGCCGCAGGGGCGGGCGTCGAGGTGCAGGACATCAACCGCCTGCTCAAGCAGCACCGCCAGATGGCCGACACCTTCAAGATGATGGCGCGCTCCAATGGCCGTGGGCCGATGGGCCAGATGGCCAGGATGTTCGGCGGCGGGGCCATGCCCGGTGGCGGCTCGATGCCCGGTTCTATGGATGATATGGCGGAAATGGCCAAGAAGATGGGCCAGGGCGCGCCCGGTGCCAATCCGCTGACCGGCCTCAATCCGGCGCTCGATCTCGAAAAACTGAAAAATCTCGGCGCGGGCAAATCACCCGGCGCTTCACCCTCTTCGGGCCTGTTCGGCGGCCTGCCCGGTTTGCCGGGCGCAAAGCCTTTCAACCCGACCAAAAAATAGTCTTTTAATTTAGGATACTGAAAATGCTGAAGATTCGTCTTTCCCGTGGTGGCTCCAAGAAGCGCCCCTACTACACCATCGTCATCGCCAATGTCACGGCAGCGCGTGACGGCAAGTTCATCGAAAAGGTCGGCACCTATAATCCCATGCTGCCCAAGGACGCCCAGCGCGTCACGCTCAAGGCCGAGCGCATCGCCGAATGGCTGAAGAAGGGCGCGCAGCCTACCGATCGCGTGGCGCGTTTCCTGGCTCAGGAAGGCCTGGTCAAGTGGGAGCACGGCAATAATCCGAAGAAGGGCCTGCCGGGCAAGAAGGCGCAGGAACGTGCCGCCGAACGCGCCCAGCGCGAACAGGACCGTCTCGACGCCGAAGCCGCCGCCCGTGAAGAAGCCGCCGCCGCTGCCGCCGCTCCGGCGGAAGAGGCCCCGGTTGAAGAAGCTGCCGCTGAGGAAGTGCCTGCTGAAGAAGCCGCCGCTTCGGAATAAGCAGGGTCATCCTGTTGCAGGTTTGAAGGGCCGGGGTGCAAATCCCGGCCCTTTACTGTATGTGGCGAATACCTTTTTTTCGGCAGATTTTTTAACATGACCCAAAATCCCGTTTCCGATCTCGTTCTCGTGGCGCAAATCGGCGCTGCGCATGGCATTCAGGGCGAATTCAAGCTGCTGAGCTTCATGGATGAGCCGGTGGCCGTGCTCGAATATGCGCCGTTGCTCAATGACAAGGGTCAGGCGGCCCTAACCATCACGGCGGCGCGCGAGCATAAGGGCGCGCTGATTGTGCGGGCCGCCGAGGTAGCCGATCGCACGGCGGCGGAGCGCCTGAAGGGTTTGCAGCTCTATATCGCCCGCGCCGACTTACCGGAACCGGACGAGGACGAATACTATATTACCGATCTGATTGGCATGGCGGTTCGTGACAGCGCTGGTCAGCCGGTGGGCCGCGTGGTCAATGTCGAGAACTTCGGGGCGGGTGATCTGCTCGACATCCAGCCGCTGGAAGGCGCTAATTTCTACCTGTTATTCTCACAGGAAAACGTGCCCGACGTCAGGCTGACCGAGCGGACGATCATTGTCGATTTAAGTGGTATTTGAAAAAATGCGAATGCTGCATGAAAGCGCTTCCATTTTCTCAAATATGGAGTAGGGTAAAAAAAATCCCCTTGCCCGTCACCGAACAAGGGGAAGTTTATGTTGAGAAGATACCACTTACAAAGCCTTACACCCTGTAATTGGCGTATTTCGGTTGCGTCACAACAACCGAAATGACGATAGGGCCAGAACCAGAGCGAAAAATTGCCGGATTTCAGCCCGAATAACGCGATGTAAACGTTTGCAGCGACGTTACAAAACAAAAGCGCTGTCCAAATCCCGCATCCACGAGGTTCTGAAAACGCTTCCTTATAATTATGCACAAACTATTTTGCTTCACAAGATATTTTTAAGGATTAACCGCGCTTTCATCCATGAGCGCACACTTTTATACCAACTTGCGCAACCCAGAGCCTATTTGGGTGCAGGTTCAAGGCTTTGTTCATCGGCTACCTGTTCGGTGTCCGCTCTGAACGTCAGTTGGTGCGCGAGATCGAGGTCAATGTCGCCTATCGCTGGTTTCGTCACCGGCTATCGCCGACCGACGCCACCGCGCGAAGGTATGATGGACCGAAGGCCTTTGTTTATGAGCCGCAAGCCGATGGCTATCGTTGTCCGCAGGGTCAGCTTCTGCCCTATGCGACGACCGACCGCACAGGTTATCGTCACTACAAAAGCGATCCCCGTATCTGCAAGACCTGCCCGTTGCTGGCCTCATGCACGGCCAACCCCAAGGCCCAGCGCGCCCTGACACGTCACGTCTGGCAGGAAGCCCGTGAACGTAATGACGCCCAGCGCCTTACCCTGCGCGGCAAGGCCATCTACAAGCGACGAAAGGAAACGGTTGAACGCTCCTTCGCCGACGCCAAGCAACCTCCACGGACACCGTTACGCCAGGTTCCGAACCCTAGAGCAACGAGCGTTTAATTTGACTTACAAATTGAATGCGAGATGCGGAAAAACGTAAAATGGAGAGCGGGTTGCATGCCTTTGACCGATTCAATCAGAATGCAAACCGCTCTAAGCCGCGTCAAATGGCCGTGTCTGCTCGCCGCAACCGCCCAGAATATCAAGAAAATCGCCCTCATGATGGCCAATGAGCCAAGGCTGAGCGCCGCATAGATCGCGCAAACCAATTTGCCCGCCCAAACATCTTACGAATGGGGCCCGCAAAACAAAACCCCGCCAAATATGACGAGGTTTGTCAGCAGTCTGAGGCTCCGTTTTAGCGGGGCCGTTTTTGTGCGTCTTGAATTTTCCTCTATACACGCTCATAAGGCGCTGATGAACGCGCACGCCAAACCCGCCCTCAAAAAACTGCATATCAAGACCTATGGCTGTCAGATGAATGTCTATGACAGCGAACGCATGGTCGATCTGTTGCTGCCGCTCGGCTACGAAGTGTCCGACAGGCCCGAAGGGGCCGACCTCGTCCTGCTCAATACCTGCCATATCCGCGAAAAGGCTTCGGAAAAGGTCTATTCCGAAATTGGCCGCCTGAAGGAACTGCGCGAAGAAAAAGAAGCACGGGGCGAAGGCCGCATGACCATCGCCATCGCTGGCTGCGTGGCGCAGGCCGAGGGTGCTGAAATCATGACCAGAGCCCCCGCCGTCGATCTGGTCATCGGCCCGCAGGCCTATCACCAATTGCCCGAACTGATCGCCCGCACGGCCCGCGCCAAGGGTGAGCGTCTGGCCGCTGATTTCGCGCCCAATGCCAAGTTCGATGCGCTTGATCTGGCGGCCTCCGATCGCGCCGTCAGCGGCCCCACCGCCTTTCTGACCGTGCAGGAAGGCTGCGACAAGTTCTGCACCTTCTGCGTGGTGCCCTATACGCGCGGCGCGGAATGGTCGCGCCCGGTGGCGGCCATTGTCGAAGAAGCGCGTCGTCTGGCCGATAAGGGCGTGCGCGAACTGACCCTGCTTGGCCAGAACGTCAATGCCTATAATGGTGCTGATGTTGCTGGTGCGCAATCGACACTGGCGAAGCTGATGTACGCATTGGCCGAAGTGCCCGGCATTGACCGGTTGCGCTACACCACCTCGCATCCCAATGATATGGGCGATGACCTGATCGAGGCTCACCGCGATCTGGCTGCCGTCATGCCCTATCTGCACCTGCCCGTGCAGTCGGGCTCGGACAGGATTTTGCGCGCCATGAACCGCAAGCATGGTCGGCAAAAATACTTCGATCTGATTGCTAAGATCCGCGAAGCCCGCCCTGATCTAGCCCTGTCGGGTGATTTCATCATCGGCTTCCCCGGCGAAACCGACAAGGATTTTGAGGACACGATGGACCTGATCCGTCAGGTCAATTACGCCGCCGCCTTTTCGTTCAAATATTCGCCGCGTCCCGGCACGCCCGCCGCCGTTATGCCCGCTCAGGTGCCTGAGGATGTGATGGATGCGCGCCTGCAAGCCCTGCAAAGCCTGATCAATGACCAGCAGCAGGCCTTCAAATCCGCTCTTGTCGGCCGCACGCTCGACGTGTTGTTTGAAAAACCGGGCCGCCGTGAGGGTCAGGCCATTGGCCGCTCACCCTATCTGCAATCTGTCTTCGTTGAAGGGGCGGCGGGCCTGATCGGCGGCATTCATCCGGTGAAGATCGTCGCCATCGGCCCCAACAGTTTGCAGGGTGAGCTGATCGCCGCGCCGGTGGGGGTTTAATTGGCGGGCAAGGAAGATTTCATCGACCTGCATACCGATTGCGTGCTGGCTGTGGCAGGCCCCGCCCAGCGTTATCTGGCCCTGATCGAAAGCGCCTTTTCGGTGCTGATCGAGATGCCGGGCAATGGCCTAAGGGTTTCGGGCGATGCGCGCCATCGTCACAAGGCCGTGGCGGTGATCCGCGCCCTGAGTGACCGCTTTGATCAGGGCGTCGAGATCAGCGAAGACGATGTGCGCCGCCTGATCCATAATCCCGAAAGCCGTGATCCGGTCGAAAAAGGCCATCGCCGCGCCCCCTCGGCCAATGATTCGCTCAATGCGGTGGTGATGGGGCGGCGCGGCGCGATTGTGGCCAAGACGCCGGGCCAGGCCGCCTATCTGAAAAATTTGCAAAGCCATGATCTGTGCTTCGCCACGGGGCCTGCCGGGTCGGGCAAGACCTTTATGGCCGTGGCGCATGGCGTTTCGCTCTTGCTGCGCGGCGCGGTTGACCGTTTGATCATCACTCGCCCGGCGGTCGAGGCCGGTGAGCGTCTCGGCTTTCTGCCCGGTGATCTGAATGAAAAGATCGATCCCTATCTGACGCCGATCTGGCAGGCGCTTGATGATATTCTGGGTGCACAAGTGCTGGCCAAGAAGCGCGAAAGCCGTGAAATCGAGGTGGCCCCTCTGGCCTATATGCGCGGACGCACGCTGTCCTTTGCCTATGTCATTATCGACGAGGCGCAGAATACGACGCGGATGCAGATGAAGATGATCCTGACGCGGCTGGGTGAAGGCTCGAAAATGGTGGTGACGGGTGATCCGTCGCAGATCGACCTGCCCAATCGCGCCGATTCCGGCCTTGTCCATGCCGTCCATCTGCTTGATCATGTCGAAGGCGTCGGCATGTCGGAGCTGAGCGCCGAGGATATTGTCCGTCACGAACTGGTGGCGCGGATCGTGCGCGCCTATGATAATGAATTCAAGGGCTGAATCACATGATTGCCGACCCGCTTATTGATATTGAAATCGAGGAAGAGGGCTGGCTCGACGTGCTGCCCGATGTCCGCGAAGTGGTGGAGGCCGGTATTGCCGCCGCGCTGAAGGCGGTGGAGCTCAGCGACCAAGCCGATGTGGTGGTGCTACTGTGCGATGACGCCGAAATGCAGCGCCTCAATGCAGAATACCGCCAGAAAAATGCCCCCACCAATGTGCTGAGCTTCCCCGCGCCCAAGGCGATGCAGAAGATCGGCCCCGGCATGACGCACTTAGGCGATATGGCGCTGGGACTGGAAACCTGCGTCCGTGAGGCGGGCGAACAGGGCAAGAGCCTGAAAAATCACGTTTTGCACCTCAGTGTGCATGGCGCTTTGCATTTATTGGGTTATGATCATATCCGCGACGACGAGGCCGAAGAGATGGAAGCGCTCGAACGCACAATATTGAGCAGTTTGAGCGTATCCGACCCCTACTCGGACACCCCCTACTCGGACAATGGACACGATGCCTGACCCGGACGGCCCGCAGAAACGCTCCTTTTTATCATTTTTCGGTTTCGGCAAAAAGCCGCAAACCAAAGAAGAACTGCAATCCGCCGAAGCGGCGGGCAGCGATGGCGACCTGATCCGCCACGCCCGCGCCTTCCAGACCATGACCGTGGCCGATGTGATGACGCCGCGCGTCGATATTATCGGCGTCGATCTGTCCGCAACGCTGGCCGATGTGGTGCGCATCTTCGTCGAGAGCGAGCATTCGCGCCTGCCCATCTACCGTGATACGCTCGATGATCCGGTGGGCGTGATCCATATGAAGGACGTGCTGAAGCTGATGAGCCCTGAGACGGGCCGCGCTGCCCCCAACTGGGCCGAGCCGGTGCTGCACCGCCTGCGCCGCGAAGCGCTGTATGTGCCATCCTCCATGACCACCGCCGATCTGTTGCTACGGATGCAGGCGCGGCGCATCCATATGGCGCTGGTGATCGATGAATTCGGCGGCACGGACGGGCTGGTCACGCTCGAAGACCTGCTGGAGGCCGTGGTTGGCGACATCGAGGACGAATATGACGAGGTTGAGCCCGAAGGCTACCGCGAACTGCCGGGCGGCCAGATCGAGGCCGATGGCCGCATGGAACTGACCGAGCTGGAAGAGCGGCTGGGTTTGAGCCTCTATCCCGAAGATACCGAAGAAGAAATCGATACGCTGGCGGGTCTGGTGGCCGTGCTGGCGGGTCGCGTACCGCAGCGCGGCGAGGTCATCCCCTATCCGGCGGCAGGCCTTGATATTGAGGTGGTCGATGCCGATGCCCGCCGTATCAAGCGCCTGCGCCTGCACCGCCGTGGCCCCGTCAGCCAGACCGCCTTGCCGGACCTGACCGCCGCCGATGATTGAAGTCTTGCGTACCCGGCTGAGCGGCCTGAATAAACATCCGCGCCTGCTGGCGGCGCTGTCAGGGCTGGTTATTGCCCTGGCCCAGCCGCCCTTTTCCTTTTTGCCCGGCCTGTTCGGCTATGCGTTGCTTTTATGGATTCTGGAGCGCGATCTCGGCCCGCGCCCGAAACGCACAGCCTTCTTCATGGGTTGGCTGGCCGGGTTTTGTTATTTTCTCGTCAGTTGCTTCTGGGTGGCCGAGGCCTTTCTGGTCGATGCCAAGACCTATGGCTGGATGGCGCCGTTCGCCGCGATTTTGCTGCCGTCGGGCATAGGTCTGTTCTGGGGCGCGTTCGCTCTGGTCTATCGCTGTTTCGCGCCGAAAGGCATGAAGCGGTTTGTCTTTTTCGCCTGTATGTTTTCGACGTTTGAAGTGATGCGCGGCATGATCCTGTCGGGTTTCCCGTGGGATCCGGCGGGTTCCACCTGGCGGGCAGGCGACGCCATGTCGCAGATGGCAGCCTTCGTCGGGGTCTATGGGCTGGGTTTCATCACCGTGCTGGTGTTTTGCAGCGTGGCGGTGATCGAACCGGGCCGCAAAGGCCTGCGCGGCTATGCGCCCGTCATCTGGAGCGCGCTGGTGCTGGCCTCGTGTTTTACGCTGGGCGAAATCCGCCTGCACACCACGCCGGTGAAGTTCAGTGCCTTAACGGTGCGCCTCGTTCAGCCCGATATAGGTCAGGCCGCCAAATGGACATCGGGCAATTTCGACGACCTGTTCATGAGCTATGTCGAGATGAGCAAGGCCCCGCCCGCGCCGGGCAAGCCTGTGCCTGACATCATCATCTGGCCGGAGGGGGCGCTGCCTTTTCCGGCGGAAGCCGTGTTTGCCGATGATTCCTGGACGGCACCGGTCATGGCCGGTTTGCTGCGCGACAATCAGTCGCTGATCCTCGGCCTGACACGGCGCGATCTCGATGGTCAGGGCCACGGCGTGTGGCGCAATTCGATGCTGGTTCTGACCCGTCACGGCGACCAGACACAGATTGAAGGTGCCTATAACAAGTTCAAACTGGTGCCGTTTGGAGAGTTCACCCCGTTTGCCGGCCTGCTCGATCCGCTCGGCATCAAGGCCCTGACCCACTTTGACGACAGTTTTACCCGTGGGCGGCGAACAAGAGCGATGACAGTAGGCAGTATTCCGAGGTTTCTGCCCTTAATCTGCTATGAGGGGATTTTTCCTGGTCTGGATACAACCAAATACAGAATAAACAATGACACATTACGGCCCAGATGGATTGTTAATATTTCTAATGACGCCTGGTTCGGCCCAACAACCGGGCCAAGGCAACACCTTAATCTGGCCAGTTATCGTGCCATCGAAGAAGGTTTGCCAATGATTAGATCAACTCCCACGGGAATATCTGTTGTGGTTGATCCCCTGGGGCGTGTGGTGCCGGGTAGTGAAATCGCTATGGGCCAACGCGGTTATAGGGACGTAAGACTGCCCGACCCGGCAAAGGTTACCGCATATGAGGCGGAGCGCAATATAAGTCTATGGCTTATTACTCTTATGGGCTTGATTATTGCTGGATTTGATACTTGTATGCCGTCGATCAAAAAAAACCTAGTTGTCCGTTTTTTCGGGCGCTAAGGAACTGTTTGATGCCGATCAAACGTATAACCTTTGATGCCGGTGTATGAAGGCCGGTTCAAAATTGTGTAAGAGGCTAAGTTGGACGATAATTTTAAAGCAGAGCGTGGCCCGAATCCTGTTGACCTGCATGTCGGTGCCCGTGTCAGGATGCGTCGCAAGTTTCTGGGCATGAGTCAGGAAGGGCTGGCCGAAACCATCGAACTGACGTTTCAGCAGGTGCAAAAATATGAGCGCGGCTCCAACCGCATCAGCGCCTCCAAGCTCTATGAAATCTCGAAGGCCCTGAAAGCACCGGTCGCCTACTTCTTTGAAGGTTATGGCGAAAATGAGCTTGTCGAAGGCTTTAGCGAGTCCGAATCCGAACAGTTCGTGCATGGTTTTCTGATGACCACCGAAGGTATCGAACTGGCGGAAGCCTTTCCGCGCATCAAAAACGCCAAGCATCGCCGCCGCATTCTGGAGCTGGTGCGCGCACTGGCCGAAGACGACGACGCCTGATCTAAAGCGTGCGACTCTTAAATATGACAACAAAAACCCCGCCTTCCCCCCAGGCGGGGTTTTTGCATTTGGGCCGCGTTCCAGGAAGAAAGCCGACTACGGGTAAAATTCGCTTGCCCATATAAACATATCTTTATATGGTTATGCCAACTTGTCTCACAGTGGAAAGTCTGGCCATGCGTCCTTCCTATATCTTCACCTCCGAAAGCGTTTCCGAGGGCCATCCCGATAAGGTGGCCGACCGCATCTCCGATGTGGTGGTCGATGCCTTTCTGGCCCGCGATCCCGAAGCGCGCGTGGCGTGCGAGACTCTGGTGACGACCAATCGCATTGTGCTGGCGGGCGAGGTGCGCGCCGGTGACAATGAGATCGAGGGCATTATCAATGGTCTTGAAGACAAGGTGCGCCACGCCATCAAAAAGATCGGTTACGCACAAAAAGGCTTCCATTGGGCGACGGCCGATTATGCCTGCCACCTGCACGCCCAGTCGGCTGACATCGCGCAGGGCGTCGATGCCGGTCACAACAAGGATGAAGGCGCGGGCGATCAGGGCATTATGTTCGGTTACGCCACCAATGAAACCGAGGAACTGACCTCGGCGCCGCTGCAATGGTCGCATAATATCCTGCGCCGCCTCGCCGAGGTGCGTCATTCCGGTCAGGCCCCGCAACTGGAACCGGACGCTAAATCTCAGGTGACGGTGCAGTACGAAAACGGCAAGCCCGCGCGCATTCTGAAGATTCTCGTCTCGCACCAGCATCAGGACGGTTTGACGCCGAAGGATGTTGAGGCGATCATCAAGCCCTATGCGCTCGAAATCCTGCCCGCCGGCATGGTGACCGACGAGACGGAATGGCTGGTCAATCCGACCGGCAATTTCGTCATCGGCGGCCCGGACGGCGACGCCGGCCTGACCGGACGCAAGATCATTGTCGATACCTACGGCGGCGCGGCCCCGCATGGCGGCGGCGCCTTCTCCGGCAAGGACCCGACCAAGGTCGATCGCTCGGCGGCCTATGCCCTGCGCTATCTGGCGAAAAACGTCGTGGCGGCGGGTCTGGCCGACAAATGCACGCTGCAAACCGCCTATGCGATCGGCGTGTCGAAGCCGCTCAGCTTCTATGTTGATACCCACGGCACCGGCAAGGTGGATGAGGAAAAGCTGGAGGCTATCCTGCCCGAACTGATCGGCGGCCTGACGCCGCGTTCGATCCGCACCCATCTCGGCCTCAACAAGCCGATCTATGAGCGCACCACGGCCTATGGCCATTTTGGTCGCACACCCGATGCCGAGGGCGGCTTTTCATGGGAAAAGATCGATCTGGTGGAAGAACTGAAGCGCCAGTTCTAGAGCATCATGCCAAAAAGCGGATACCACTTTTTGGAAAAAATGATGCGTAAGCAAAGACTTAGAGCGAGATGACGAGTCTATCTAAAGTCATCTTGCTCTAGCTTTTTTCCAGCCTGTTTTGTCGCGGCGGACTCAGATGGCTCCGCCGCGATTGCATTTTGGCGATAAGGCCGCTACTGACGCGGCCATGACTGAAGATACATCCGTAAGCCCGACATGGGGGCCCATGCGCTCTTTCGGGCGCATCAAGTCGCGCACCTTAAAGCCGCGTCAGGCCACTTTGTTCGATACCCTGTTGCCGCAGATCGAGGCCACGCCGGAGCGCGTTCAGGCGCTGGTGGCGGCGGGCGAACCCTTGTGGCTCGAAATCGGTTTTGGCGGCGGCGAACATCTGGCCGCTCAGGCGGCCCACCATCCAGACATCACCCTGATCGGCTGCGAACCTTTCCTGAATGGCGTCGGCAGTGTTCTGCGCCATATCGACGATGCGGGGCTGCAAAATGTGCGCCTGCTGGCCTCCGATGCACGGCCCCTGCTCGACAGCCTGCCCGACGCATCGCTCGATCGTATCTTCATCCTGTTTGCCGATCCGTGGCCCAAGGCGCGTCACAATAAGCGCCGCTTTATCCAGACGGAAACCGTCGCCGATTTCGCGCGCGTGTTAAAGCCGGGCGGCACGGTGCGTTTCGCTACCGACTGGGCCGACTATGCCGACTGGGCCCTGCAACGTTTCATCGCCAATGCCGATTTCGACTGGCGGGCGCAAAGCCCTGCTGATTGGACGATCCCGCCTGCCGATCACATTACCACGCGCTATGAAACCAAGGGTCTGGGCGACTGCAAGCCGGTCTTTTTCGATTTTATGCGGGCGTAGCCTTTAGGCTGACAAGCTTAGGACGCGTAAGGCGCAAAGCCCCTGCTGCCGGCGCAATCCTCATCATCTAAGACTTTGAACCACGGAAACCACGGATCATGGCCTTCGGCCATGACACGGATAAGCAGGTGCGCGAACATCTCCATCCTGCACTTTTCATCCGTGCCGCCGCGTTAGCGGCGATCCGTGTTTTCCGTGGTTAAAATCTTATGCGCTTTTTAAACGGCGCGGCGTTTCATCAGGAAATAGGTGATGGCGTCGAACAGGGCTTTGTTGGACGCATCGATGATATTGTGGCTGACGCCGAGCGTATTCCAGGTGTGACCCGCATCATCGCGGCTTTCGATCATGACGCGGGTCAGCGCCGCCGTCGCTTCCGAAGGCGTCAGGATGCGTACCTTGTAGTCATTGAGGTGCATGGCGGCCAGTTCGGGATAGTGCGGCAACAGCGCCTTGCGCAGGGCAGCATCGAGCGCATTGACCGGGCCATTGCCCTCGGCCACCGTCATGACGCTCTCGCCATCGATCTTCAGCTTGACCGTCGCTTCGGCCACCGCGACAGGCTCGCCCTTAGCATCAATGCGGCTTTCGTCGAGCGTGCGGTAGCTTTGCAGTTCGTAATAGTTGGGCAGGACGCCCAGCCGTTTGCGCGCCATCAGCTCAAAACTGGCGCTGGCGTCCTCATAGGCGTAACCCAGCGCCTCGCCCGCCTTGACGGCACTGACCAGCTCGGCGATGCGCGCATCATCATCGGCCACCTCAATACCCATCTGGTGCAGGCGATTGAGCACATTGGCGCGACCGGCCTTATCGGACACCAGGATCAGACGCGAATTGCCGACGAGGGCCGGGTCGATATGTTCATAGGAGCGGCTGTCCTTGTTCATGGCGCTGACATGCAGCCCGCCCTTATGGGCGAAGGCCGAGGCCCCGACATAGGCGGCATGGCGGTCGGGCGTGCGGTTGAGCCGGTCATCGACAAGACGCGACAGATCGCCGATATGCGTCAGTTGTTCGGCGCTCATGCCCGTATCATAGCCCATTTTCAGCATCAGGGTCGGGATGATGGCGATCAGATTGGCATTGCCGCAGCGCTCGCCAATGCCGTTGATGCAGCCCTGCACCTGACGCACGCCCGCCTCGACTGCCGCCAGAGAATTGGCCACGGCCTGTTCCGTGTCGTTATGGCAATGGATGCCGAGGCGCGCATCGGGCAGGGCTTCGCGCACGGCCGAGACGATGCGCTTCACCTCCGAGGGCAGCGAACCGCCATTGGTGTCGCATAGAACCAGCCAGCTCGCCCCGGCTTCATGGGCGGCTTTCAGGGCGTCGAGCGCATAGGCCGGATTGGCCTTATAGCCATCGAAGAAATGTTCGGCGTCGAACACCGCCTCGCGCCCGCTCGACACGATATGGGCGATGGACTCGCCGATCATGCGCAGGTTTTCGGACGTGCTGACCTTCAGCGCCGTCTCGACCTGCCAGTCCCAGGTCTTGCCGACAAGGCAGATGGTGGGGCTGCCCACGGCCAGCAGGTCTTGCAGGCCGGGATCATTGGAGGCCGAGCGTCCGGCGCGCCGCGTCATGCCAAAGGCCGACAGCTTTGACGCTTTCATGGCGGGCGGTGCGGCAAAAAAGGCGTCGTCGGTCGGATTGGCCCCCGGCCAGCCGCCTTCGATATAGTCGATGCCGAAGGCGTCGAGCGCGGCGGCAATCGCCTGCTTGTCCGCTACGGAAAAATCGATACCCTGGGCCTGCGCGCCATCGCGCAGCGTTGAGTCATAAAGATATATGCGTTCAGCCATGATCCATCTATAACGCAGCCACGCCCCCGGCAACCGGAATCCGGCGCGCGTGCTTGAAAATGCGCTTGGCAAGCGTGGCATTCACGCCTATAAAGGGGGCAACATTGTCGATAGCCGCTGGGCTTCGGCGGCGGCCTTAAGCGGCTCGCCGCTTTTTTTATTATCTGAATCAAGGATTCGATGCGCGCCAAGACCGCAGAAGACCGCAAGCTGATTGAGCTGTTCGACCCTCTGGCCGAAGAGCAGGGGCTTGATATTGTGCGCATACGCCTGATGGGTTCCAGCCGTCCGGACGGGGTGCGCCGCCTGCAAATCATGGCCGAGCGCAAGACCGACGGCGATATTGGCGTGGCCGAATGTGCGCGCCTGTCGCGCGCCGTCTCGGCCATGATCGACGAAATTGACCCGATCCCCGGCGAATTCGTGCTGGAGGTGTCATCGCCCGGTATCGACCGGCCCCTGACGCGCCTGAAGGATTTCGACACCTACGAAGGCTTGGAGGCGCGCATCGAGCTGGATCGTCTGGCCGAGGGGCGCAAGCGTTTTCGCGGCATTGTGGCCGGTACGGAAGATGACCATATCGCCATCGACCTGGAAGGCGAGGCCGAGACGGCGCTCATCCCGTTTGCCTGGGTGGTCGAGGCCAAGCTGGTGCTGACCGACGCCCTGATGAAGCGCGGCGCTGAAGCCAGAGCGGCGCGCGGCGAAGACGACGATGTAACGGACGGCTTCGATGACGAAGACGCCGAAGACCATGAAGATCTCGTCGCCGATAACGACGAATATGACGACGAAGAAGAAAAGGATTAAGCCATGAGCTTTACCGGTATCAGCGCCAACCGTCAGGAACTGCTTCAGATTGCCGAAGCCGTGGCGCGTGAAAAGTCGATTGATAAGTCGGTCGTCATCGCCTCCATCGAGGAAGCGATCCAGAAGGCGGCGCGTTCGCGTTATGGCGCTGACCACGACATCCGCGTCTTTATCGACCCGCGCACCGGCGAAATGGCCATTACCCGCGTCATCACCGTGGTCGAGGACGAACTGCTCGAAAACGAATACGCCCAGCGCACCCTGACCGACGCGCTGTCCACCGACAAGGAGGCCTTTGTCGGCAAGGAATATTCGGAAACCCTGCCGCCGTTCGAACTGGGCCGCGTCCAGACCCAGATGGCCCGCCAGGTTGTCACGCACAAGGTGCGCGAAGCCGAGCGCGAGCATCAGTATGACGAATATAAGGATCGCGTCGGTGACATCGTCAACGGCACGGTGCGCCGCGTCGAATATGGCAATGTGATTGTCGATCTCGGCAAGGGCGAAGGCATTATGCGCCGCGACCAGTCGATCCCGCGCGAAGCCTTTCAGGTCAATGACCGCATCCGCGCCTATATCTATGATGTGCGCCGCGAAACCAAGGGGCCGCAAATCATGCTGTCGCGCGCCCACGGCGGCTTCATGGCCAAGCTGTTCGCGCAGGAAGTACCGGAAATCTATGACGGCGTGATCGAGATCAAATCGGTGGCCCGCGATCCCGGTTCGCGCGCCAAGATGGCCGTGCTGTCCAATGACAATTCGATCGATCCGGTCGGGGCCTGCGTCGGTATGCGCGGTTCGCGCGTTCAGGCGGTCGTCGCCGAAATGCAGGGCGAAAAGATCGACATCATCCAGTGGTCGCCGGACGAGGCTACCTTCATCGTCAATGCGCTCGCTCCGGCCGAAGTCTCGAAAGTGGTGCTCGACGAAGAAGAAGACCGCGTCGAGGTGGTGGTGCCTGATGAGCAATTGTCGCTGGCTATCGGCCGTCGTGGCCAGAATGTCCGCCTCGCCTCGCAACTGACCGGCTGGCAGGTCGATATCATCACCGAGTCTCAGGATTCGGAACGCCGTCAGAAGGAATTCGCCGAGCGCACCACCCTGTTCCAGGAAGCGCTCGATGTCGATGAGGTCATCGCCCAGCTTCTGGTCACCGAAGGTTTCTCGACGGTCGAAGACCTGGCCTATGTCGATGACAACGAAATCGCCGCCATCGAGGGCTTTGACGAAGAGACGGCTCTCGAATTGCAGGCGCGCGCCCGTGATTTCCTGGAACGCGAAGCCGCCGAACAGGACGCCAAACGCCGCGAACTGGGCGTCGAGGACGGTGTTCTGGCCGTGCCGGGCATCACCCTGCCGATGGCGGTGGCGCTGGGCGAGGCCGGTGTCAAGACGGTCGAGGATCTGGCCGATCTGGCCACCGACGAACTGCGCGGCGGTTTCGAACACAAGAATGGCGAACGTGTTCGCGTTCCCGGCGCGCTGGAAAGCTTCAATCTGGCCGTGCCCGACGCCGAGGCCCTGATCCTCAATGCGCGCATCACAGCGGGCTGGATCGAAGCCCCGGACGTGGAAGCTGAAGCGGAAGACGATACGAATTATGACGAGGAGGGCGAGACGCATGATGACGTCGCCGAACTCGAACAATGAGCCCGCGTCTCTGAAGACGGCTGAGTACGAACCCGTTGCCGATGAGGCGACGGGGGTTGAGGTTGTGCCCGAAGACCATCGCGGGCGGCTGATCCTGCGTCGTGATCTGGCCAGTGGTCGCTCGGTTGATGCCGAAGGACTGATCCGTTTCGTCGTGTCGCCGGAGGGCCTGTTGACGCCCGACATCGCCCATAAGCTGCCGGGACGCGGTTTATGGGTGGCTTGCGAACGCACAAGCCTTGAAATCGCGATCAAAAAGAACATATTTAGCCGGGCGGCCCGCCGTCAGGTCAAGGTCGCGCCCGAACTGATCCCTCTGGTGCAGGATCTCTTGCGCCGCCGCTGCCTCGATCTTCTGGGGCTGGCGCGCCGCGAAGGCCAGATCGTCAATGGCTTTGAAAAAGTGCTGGCGACGGTCAAATCGGGCCGCTGCGCCTGGCTGATCGAAGCCAGTGACAGCGCCGAGGATGGCCGCAAGCGCCTGCTGACGGCGATGGCGGCGCAGGTTTCGCCACCAAAGCTGTGCGGATGCTTCGGCAATGCGGAATTAAGTTTGGCTTTGGGGCAGGAAAATGCCATACACGCAGCCATGCTTTCGGGGCGGCGCGTGCAGCGTTGGTCTATGGAAATGCAGCGTTTGTCCGGTTTTATGCCTCTGACGCCTCCGGGCTGGGCACTGAGCGGGGCGCCGCAGGGCGGATTGCCGGGCCGGGGCCGGGAGTCAGAGCCGTGACGGGATGGATGTCTTCCACACCTTGACGTTCTGAGGTCACGGTGATGGTCCGCACAGCGCGGATCGAATTTCGAATGCCTATCGCAAGGGTCTGAAAAACCTTGTGCATCGGCACCTATTTTACAACAGAGGCGGATCACGGGATCGGCCTCGCAAGGGTTAGTAAGCAAGCCGGATGAGCGACGCCACAGACGACAAGACCAACGACCAGAACCGCAATGATGGTTCCCGCAATGAACGCGCGCCCCTGACCCTCAAGCCGCGCGCCGGCGGGAATGTCGCCAGCGGCACGGTCAAACAGAGCTTCAGCCACGGCCGTTCCAAGACCGTGGTGGTGGAAACCAAACGCCGCGTCGGCACGCCGCCTGCCGGTGCGCCCGGCCATGTGCGCCCTTCGGTCGATCTCAACCTCGCCCGTCCGCAGCAAACGCCGCGCCCCAGCCAGAACGCTTCCGCCCCGCGTGGTGGTGGTTCGGGTCTGCGCCAGGAAGAACAGGACGCCCGCCAGCGCGCCATTCAGGCTGCGCTTGTCGAACAGCAGCGCCGTGACGCCGAGGCGCGCGCCGCCGCCGCCAAGGCTGCCGCCGCCCAGTCCGCTGCCGCCGCTCAGTCGCGCCCCGCTGAACCGGCAGCTCCGGCAGCCGAAGCGCCGCCAGCGCCCGCCGCCGCGCCTGAAGTGAAGGCCCCTGAAACGAAAGTGACGGCTGCGGAAACACCCGCGCCCGCCGCCGAGGCACGTCCTGCGCCGGTGCGTGCGCCGCGTGTCGAGCGCCCGGCAGCCCCTGCCTTCCGTAACGAACGTGCGCCGCGTCATGATCAGCGCCCTGACCGTTCTCAAGGCGAACGCCCGCAGGCTGAGCGCCCGCAAACCGACCGGCCATCGTCGGATCGCCCGCAAGGTGATCGTCCGGCGTTTAACCGAGATGCACCCAGAACCGATCGCGGCCCAGATCGTGGTCCGCGCGATCCCAATGCGCCGCGTCAGGCCTTTAACCGCGATGCGCCCAGAGATGCGTCCCGAACCGACCGTGGCCCGCGTGACCCCAATGCGCCGCCGCGCCCGCCTCGTGATGCCAATGCGCCGCGCGCCGGTGAAACCGTGCGCTATAGCGCCAATTCGCCGCGCCCGTCGCGTCCCGGCGTGGGTGTCGCCGCCAATGCACCGGCCACGCCGGAAGTGGACCGCATCCGTTCTTCGCGCGGGGCTACCGGCCTCAACAAGGCCACCGATGTCCGCAAGGCGGGCGATGACGATGATCGCGGCGTCAAGCGCGGCAAGGCCGGTGCGCCGGTCAAGGCCGTGTCGCAAACGCGCGGCGAGCCCAAGCGCCGCGAAGGCCGCCTGACCCTGCAAGCCGTGGTGGGCGATGATGAGGGCGCCGCCGACCGGATGCGCTCGCTGGCCTCGGTGCGCCGCGCCCGCGAACGTGAACGCGAAAAGCGCAAGGGCCATCAGGTCGAACAGGCGCGTGTTTCGCGCGAAGTCATCATCCCCGATGTCATCACGGTTCAGGAACTGTCGAACCGGATGGCCGTGCGCGCCGTTGATATTATCAAGCTGCTGATGAAGCAGGGCGTGATGCTCAAGATCAATGACGTGATCGATACCGACACCGCCGAACTGGTGGCTTCGGAATTCGGCCATACCGTGCGCCGCGTGTCGGAATCGGACGTGATGGAGGGCTTTATTTCGTCCGACGATCACGGCGAAAATACGCTGCCGCGTTCGCCGGTCGTGGCCGTGATGGGTCACGTTGACCACGGCAAGACCTCCTTGCTCGATGCTCTGCGCAAAACCGATACGGCGGGTGGCGAAGCCGGTGGCATCACCCAGCATATCGGCGCCTATCAGGTGCGGCTGGCCACGGGTGAGCGCATCACCTTCCTCGATACGCCGGGCCACGCCGCCTTCTCGTCGATGCGGGCGCGCGGTGCCAATGTCACCGATCTGGTGATTCTGGTCGTGGCCGCCGATGACGGCGTCATGCCGCAGACCATTGAGGCCATCAACCACGCACGCGCGGCGGGTACGCCGATCATCGTGGCGATCAACAAGATCGACAAGCCCGGCGCCAAGCCGCAGAACATCATCAATGAGCTGCTCCAGCACGAAATCGTGGTGGAAAGCTTAGGCGGCGACACGCAGGTTGTTGAGGTTTCGGCCAAGACCGGCCAGGGCCTTGATCAGCTCACCGAGGCTGTTCTGTTGCAGGCCGAAGTGCTCGATCTGCGCGCCAATCCCGACCGCACCGCCGAAGGCGTGGTGATCGAAGCCAAGCTCGACAAGGGCCGTGGCCCGGTGGCGACGGTTCTGGTCAAGCGCGGCACCTTGAAGCGCGGCGATATTGTCGTGGCGGGTGCGGCTTTTGGCCGTGTGCGCGCCCTGATCAATGAGCGTGACGAACAGCTTGCCGAAGCCGGCCCCTCCATGCCGGTGGAAATCCTTGGCCTCAATGCCGCGCCCGATCCGGGCGAAGCTCTGGCCGTGGTGGAAAACGAAGCGCGCGCCCGCGAAATCACCGAATATCGTGAGCGTGTGCGCCGTGAAAAGACGTTGGCACCGGTCGGGGCCGTGTCGCTCAGCGACATGATGTCGAAACTGGCGGCCAATAAGGCCAAGGAAGTGCAACTGATCATCAAGGCCGATGTTCAGGGGTCTGCCGAAGCGATTGTCGGCTCGCTCGACAAGCTGGGCACCGATGAGGTGCGCACCCGCGTCATCCATTCGGGTGCCGGGGCCATCACCGAGTCGGACGTGCAACTGGCCAAGGGCTCGAACGCGCCGATCATCGGCTTCAATGTGCGGGCCGGTAAGCAGGCGCGCGATCTGGCTGAACGCGAAGGCGTGGAAATCCGCTATTACGCGATCATTTACGACCTGATCGACGATATTAAGGGCGTCATGTCGGGTCTGTTGTCGCCGATCCAGCGCGAAACCTTCCTCGGCAATGCCGAAATCCTCGAAGTTTTCGACATTTCCAAGGTCGGTCGCGTCGCTGGTTGTCGCGTCACCGAAGGCCGTGTCCAGAAGGGCGCGCGCATCCGTATCCTGCGCAATGACGTGGTCATTCAGGAAATGGGTGTGCTTTCAACGCTCAAGCGCTTCAAGGACGAGGTCAATGAAGTGGTTGTCGGACAGGAGTGCGGCATGGCTTTCAATGGCTTCCAGGATCTCAAAGCGGGCGATTTCATCGAATGCTTCACGGTCGAAGAGATCAAGCGCACGCTTTAGTATCGACGGGTATGGGTGTGGGGGCTTTAAACCCACACCTTTTCTTGCGCGGTAACTTTATGTTTTCTTGAGACGTTTCTGCTATAAGCGCACCATGCTCGACACATCCGCCTTCGATCCTGCCCATCACGTCCTGATCATCAAATGCCCCGATACGCGCGGCATTGTGGCGGCGGTATCGGGCTATCTCAACGACAATGATATTTCGATCGTCGAGTCGCATCAGTTCAATGATGCGGACGGTGACATGTTCTATGTGCGCGTGGTCTTCAAGCAGGCGGGGCCGAAAATGCCGCCGATGGACACCCTGCGCGACGGTTTCAAGCCGATTGCGCATCGTTTCAGCATGGACTGGTCGATCCATAATCTGGCGATCAAGCCGCGCGTGGTGATTGCCGTCTCGAAATTTGGCCATTGCCTGTATGAATTGCTGCACCGCTGGCAATCGGGCCTGCTGCCGGTCGAGATCGCCTGCGTGGTATCCAACCATGAGGATATGCGCTCCTTCGTTGAATGGAACGGCATCCCTTATGTGTATCTGCCGGTGGATAAGGCCGATAAGGCCGCGCAGGAGGCCGCGCTATTGGGCGTGATCGAGGACAGCCGCGCCGATCTGGTGGTGCTGGCGCGCTATATGCAGATTCTGTCCGATGATCTGGCGCGCCGCCTCGAAGGCCGCTGCATCAATATCCACCATTCGTTTCTGCCGAGCTTCAAGGGTGCAAAGCCCTATCATCAGGCCCATGCGCGCGGCGTGAAGATCATCGGCGCCACCGCCCATTATGTTACATCTGATCTTGATGAAGGCCCGATCATCGAGCAGGACGTGCAGCGCGTCCATCACGGCCATACGCCGGAAAAACTGGTGGTGATCGGCCAGGACATCGAGGCCCGCGTACTGGCACGCGCCGTCACCTGGCACGCCGAGCGTCGCGTCATCATCAATGGCGGCAAGACGGTCGTTTTCAGCTAAGTCTAAGCCTAGAGCCACGAGCGTTTAATTTGACTTACAAATTGAATGCGAGATGCGGAAAAACGTAAAATGTAGAGCGGGTTGCATTCCTTTGACCGATTCAATCAGAATGCAGACCGCTCTAATACCGCCAGAACATATGGCTGACCAGAGCGGCCACCACCAGCCAGATGGCGGCGTAAAACGTGACCGCGCAGGTGTTGGTCAGGTCGGGCGCGCTTTTTTCAGGCTCGACATTTTCCGCCGGACGTGTGGGTATATCCTTTGCCATAACAACCACCTCCTTTTTTGAGGAAAGGATGGTGCTAATCTAGCATAAATTGACATATATGTCAAAAAATATGCACAGGATGGAAAAGCCGACACATCAGGGGATGACAGTCTGACCTGAGACATAGATACGCAGGCGTCTCCCCTCAAGTTTACGCATCAACCTCGGCATTGAGGGCGTTTTCCTGAATGAAGTCGCGGCGCGGCTCCACCAGATCGCCCATCAGCTTGGCGAACATTTCGTCGGCCTCGTCGGCATGATTGACCTTGACCTGAAGAAGTGTGCGGGCATCCTTGTCGAGCGTGGTTTCCCAAAGCTGCTCGGCATTCATCTCGCCCAGACCCTTATAGCGCTGGATCGACATGCCCTTGCGCCCGGCATCGAGCACGGCGGCCACCAGATCGAGCGGGCCGCGAATGTCGGTCGATTTGTCCTTGCGGTTGAAAATGCCGATTTCATGATAAAGATCACCCAGCGTCTCAGCGCGCTCACCCAGACGGCGCGCGTCGAGGCTGTGGGTCAGCGTATCATCGAGCGCGATCTTTTCCGTCACGCCGCGCCGCGTGCGCGAAAAGACATAGCCGCCCGCGCCGACGGCCCCGGCTTCCACCGTCCACGGCCCATCGCCATCCTGATTCAGCCGGTCGAGGCGTTTGGCCACGCGCGCCAGATCGGCTTCGGAACCTTCAAACCGGGCACTGAACAGGCCCGCCAGCGCCGCCTGCTCCAGCGCGAAGGCAGGGGCACGCATCGACAAACGATCCACGGTCGCCTTGAAGGATTTGGCGGCGCGCACCTGACCGTCGAGATCGCGCGCGGCGATCCGTTCGCCATTGCGCAGTTCGAGCATGGCGTCGCCAATGCCTTCTTCGATCAGGTAATTATCGAGCTCGCTATCGTCCTTGACGTAGCGCGAGGTCTTGCCCTTGGCCAGCTTATAGAGCGGCGGCTGGGCGATATAGAGATAGCCGCGATCAATCAGTTCCGGCATCTGGCGGTAGAAGAAGGTCAGCAGCAGGGTGCGGATGTGCGCGCCATCGACATCGGCATCGGTCATGATGATGATCTTGTGGTAGCGCAGCTTTTCGATATTGAAGTCGTCGCGCCCGATACCGGCGCCCAGCGCCGTGATCAGTGTGCCGATCTGCTCGGACGACAGCATCTTGTCGAAACGGGCGCGCTCGACGTTCAGCACCTTACCGCGCAAAGGCAGGATGGCCTGATTTTCGCGGTTACGGCCCTGCTTGGCCGAACCCCCGGCGGAATCGCCTTCGACGATGAAGATTTCCGACTTGGCCGGGTCGCGTTCCTGACAATCGGCCAGCTTGCCGGGCAGGGAATTGATGTCGAGCGCCGATTTGCGCCGTGTCAGTTCGCGCGCCTTACGGGCGGCTTCGCGGGCGGCGGCGGCCTCGACGATTTTTGACACCACCATCTTGGCCTCAGCGGGATTCTCCTCGAACCACTGGGCCAGCTTGTCGTGCACCAGACCCTCGACGGCGGGGCGCACTTCGGAGGATACCAGCTTATCCTTGGTCTGCGACGAGAATTTCGGATCGGGCACCTTCACCGACAGGACACAGGTCAGGCCCTCGCGGGCGTCTTCGCCCGACATGGTCACCTTTTCGCGCTTGGAGGTGCCGGTCGATTCCATATACTGGCCCATAACGCGCGTCAGGGCGCCACGGAAGGCGGCCAGATGGGTGCCGCCGTCGCGCTGCGGGATGTTGTTGGTGAAGCACAGCATGGTTTCGTGGTAGCTGTCATTCCATTGCAGGGCCAGATCGATCTCGATCTTGTCGCGCACGCCGCGCACAGAAATCGGCTCCTTCATGATCGAGGTCTTGGCCTTGTCGAGATGGCGCACAAATTCGACCACGCCGCCATCATAGTGCAGGATGATCTCATAGGGTTCGGCATCGCGCAGGTCGGCGAAGCGGATATGGACGCCGGAATTGAGGAAGGCCAATTCGCGCAGGCGGTGTTCGAGCGTCTTGCGGTCGAAATCGATAAAAGCGAAGGTGCCGGTATCAGGGCCGGTCTTCAGGCTGGGCAGGAAGGTGACCACCGTGCCGGTCAGGGACTGGCCCGCGCGCGGGCCTTCGGTGCGGATCGGCGCATCGCCGGTGACGTGGATCGCCTCGACCGTATCGCCCAGCTCGAAGCGGCCCTCGTGCATCTTACCGTCGCGGTAAATCTTCAGATCAACGAAATCGGACAGGGCATTGACCACCGATACGCCGACGCCGTGCAACCCGCCTGACACCTTGTAGCTGTTCTGGTCGAACTTGCCGCCGGCATGGAGCTGGGTCATGATGACCTCGGCGGCGGAAACACCCTCGCCTTCGTGGATACCGACCGGCATACCGCGTCCGTCATCGCTGACCGAACAGGAGCCATCGGCATTGAGGATGACCTCGACGCGCGTGGCATGGCCCGCCAGCGCTTCGTCAATGGCATTATCGACCACTTCATAGACCATATGGTGCAGGCCGGAGCCGTCATCCGTGTCGCCGATATACATGCCGGGGCGTTTGCGGACGGCGTCGAGACCCTTCAGAACCTTGATCGAATCAGCGCCATATTCGCCCTGCATCGCTTCTGTCGTTTCCGGCATGTCGTCGCTCATGCAAAATAATCCATTCAGTCAATAAAATCAATAAATTGCCCGGCCTCTAGCGCTACACCCAGCGCGCGCGATTTCAGGCCGTCGAACAGGCCCAGATCGGTGCCTGTAAAGAAGGTTTGTAGGCCCAAAGCATGTGTCTCGTCAAACAATGCGTGACGCCGCAAGGGATCGAGATGGGCGGCCACTTCGTCGAGCAACAGGATCGGGGAGGCGGCATTGGGCTTGGCCGCCAGCCTCGCACCCTTGCCCTTGGCCAGTCTCGCACCCTGGGCCAGGATGATATTGAGCAGCAAGGCCTTTTGCTCGCCGGTCGAGCAATCGGCGGCGCGGCGCTTCTTGTCACGATGCACGACGGCCAGATCGGCGCGGTGCGGCCCGAACAGCGAACGGCCTGCCGCCGCATCGCGCGAACGGGCGGCGCGAAAGCCTGAGGCTAAATCGTCCGGGTTCGGATCATTTGGCGCGGCGGCATTGATCAATGACAGATCGGCCTTGGGGAAGGCCGAATGATGGGTTTCGATCTCGGCTTGCAGGGCGTCGAGCGCGCTGTGGCGGGCCGACATCATGCGCGCGCCGTGTTCGCTAAGGCGCTGTTCGAGGATGGCCAGCCAGGCCTCGTCATAAAGGCCTTCGGTCAGCAGTTTCAGGCGTTCACGCAGGGCCTTTTCATAGGCGCTGACCGTGGTGGCATGGGCGGGAAAGGCGGCATAGACGAGGCGGTCGAAAAAGCGCAGGCGCTCGGCGCGCGCCTCGATAAACAAACGATCCTGCGCCGGGGTCAGCCAGATCAGGCGGACGTGATCGAGCAGGCGGGCGGCGGTGACGGTTTCGCCCTCCAGCCGGATCAGGCGCTTGGCCGGATCGCGGGGATCGGAGCCGGTCGATAGCCGTACCTCGTCCTCGCCCGCACAGAGCCGCGCCGCCACGCCCCAGCCGCGCCCGCGCGCCTCATCGGGCAGGCGGCGGCCGAGATCGGCAAAGGCCGCGCCGCGCAGGCCCTTGCCGGGATTAAGCACGCTGATGGCCTCTAACAGGTTGGTCTTGCCCGCGCCATTGGGGCCATACAGATAGACGCTGCGCCCGGCCACGGCGAAATCGAGCCGTTCATAGGAACGAAACTCGGTCAGGGACAGGTGTTGCAGGGCGTGGGGCGTGGGCGCGGTCATGACAACACCCTCCTGCCCCGTTTACGGGGAAGGTGGCAGGCGCAGCGCCTTGCGTGGCGGATGACGGAAGGGGGAATTCTTAGGTAGCTCAAGCCGGATGGCGGCGTCCCGCGCCAATAGCCCCTTCCGTCTTTTTGGCCGGATGTCTCCGGCCAAAAATCCACCTTCCCCGTAAACGGGGCAGGAGGGTGAAGGTTGCCCATATCGCGCCTTTTCCTACACCCTTAACGGCATCAGCACATATTGCACGCCATTATCGACCGGATCGAGCACCAGGGTTGGCGAGGAGGCGTCGGAGAAGCGCAGCTCGACCGTATCGCCGCCGATCTGGCCCATAACATCGAGGATGTAGCGGGCATTGAAGCCAATATCGAGCGACTCGTTGTCATAGTCGATCTCGGCCTCTTCGACGGCCTGACCGGCTTCGATATTGCGCACGGACAGGGTGAGGCGACCCGCTTCGATCGTCATCTTCACCGAGCGCGATTTTTCCGCCGAAATGGTCGAGACGCGATCAACCGCCTTGGCCAGAACGCCGGTATCGACCGTCATCACCTTGTCATTATTCTTGGGGATGACGCGGCCATAGTCGGGGAAGGAGCCGTCGATGATCTTCGAGGTCAGCGACGCCGCGCCGAACTGGAAGCGAATCTTGGCCGGTGAAATGGTCAGGTCAACATAGCCCGTGCCGTCATCCAGCAGGCGGCGGGCCTGATCAATCGTCTTGCGCGGAATAATGACGCCGGGGCCGCCTAAAGCGCCTTCGGGGGCGGGCATTTCGGCCAGCGCCAGGCGGTGGCCATCGGTGGCGACAGCGCGTAAGTAGTTGGAGCCGTCTTCGCTCAACGAATGCAGAAACAGGCCATTGAGATAATAGCGCGTTTCCTCGGTGGAGACGGCAAAGCGCGTCTTGTCGATCAGGCGTTTCAGATCATCGCGCAGGATGGCGAAGGTGACGCCGTCGTTTTCGTTCGACATAATCGGAAAATCGCCGGCGGGCAGCACCGGCAGGGCGAAACGCGAACGTCCGGCTGAAACCGACAGGCGCGGATCGTCGCCCGCCGAGAATTTCAGCTCGACATCGGCACCTTCGGGCAGTTTGCGAACGATTTCATAGAGAGTATGGGCAGGCGCGGTGATCTGGCCCGGCACGTTGACGATGGCTTCGGCGGTATCGACGATTTCCATATCGAGATCGGTGGCCGAGAAGGCGACCGTATGGCCTTCGGCGGACAACAGGACGTTGGACAGGATGGGGATCGTGTTGCGGCGTTCAACGACGTTCTGGACGTGGCCCAGGGCCTTGAGCAGAGCGCCGCGTTCGATGGTGAATTGCATCTTGCAGTCCTGTTGGAATCTGTGTTCGGCCCGGGCCGGGAGGCGGAGATTAGACGATCAGGCAGAAATATCAAGAATATGAATGGGGTTTGGGGCCTGTGGCCCCAAGGTCTTTAACTATTCCTGAGTTTTCTCGTCAGGGCCTCGACATCGCGGGCGATCTGATCATCTGAGGTCAGCAATTCCTCGATCTTCTTGACGGCGTGCAGCACGGTGGTGTGGTCGCGCCCGCCGAAGCGGCGGCCAATATCGGGATAGGAGCGCGTGGTGTGCTGCTTGCACAGCCACATGGCCACCTGACGCGGGCGCGCCACCGAACGGGTGCGGCGTTCCGACAGGAGATCGGTTTGCTTCAGACCGAAATGGTCGGAGGTCAGTTTTTGAATCTCATCGACCGTCACGCGGCGTTCCACCGCCACCTTCAGGTTCGGTTGCAGCAAGGCCATAGCTTCTTCCAAAGTCAAACTCCCTAGACGCGGCCCAGCGGACGCCACCAGGGTATTGACCGCACCTTCAAGCTCGCGGATCGACCCCGGCACACGCTCGGCCAGAAAATGTAAAACATCGGCGCGCGGATGCGCCATACCCTCAGAGCCTGCATTCATGGCGCCGAGGCGCTGCGAAAGCTGGGCCAGCTTGCGCTCGACGATACCCATGCGCAGAGTCTGATCGGCCACATCGAGCGCGCAGACCAGCCCGGACGACAGATGCGAACGCAGGCGCGCCTCGATCTCGGTCAGTTGCGACGGCGGCCGGTCGGCGGTGAAGACGACGCGGCTGTTATTCTCGATCAGCGCCGTCAGGGTGTGAAACAGCTCTTCCTGCGAAGAGGTCTTGCCGCCGATGAAATGGACATCATCGACCAGCAGAAGATCCGCGCCGCGCACCTCTTCCTTGAAGGCCGAGGTCGAGCGATCCATCAGGGCGCGTACAAAGGTGGAGGTGAATTTTTCCGCCGTCAGATAGACGATTTTGGCATCGGGGCGGCGTTCCCTGGCCTCCCAGCCAATGGCGTTGAGCAGGTGCGTCTTGCCATAGCCATAGGGGCCGTGAAAGAAGACCGGGTTGAAATGGCCATCGGCCCAGCTCGCCACCTGACGCGACATCGAATAGGCAAATTCATTGCCGCGCCCGGATACGAAGCTGTCGAAGGTCAGGCGTTCCTGCAAGCCATTAACCCGCCCTGCCGGGGGCACCACCGCCGCGACGGGAAGGGGAGCCGGCGCTGCGGCCATCTGGGGCACGGCTGTGGTATCGCGCACAGCCTCTTCATATTCGATGCGCGCCTTGATATCGAGGATGCGCGATTCTGAATCGTGTTCGCTCCACAGTTCCTGGGCGCGGCGCATGGCGTTTTTGGACAGCCAGTCACGGGCATAGATGGTGGGCGTCACCAGAATGGGATCGCCATAGGGGCCCGGCTTGACGCACGACGGCGCCACATAGGAATTGAACGGCCCGTCTCCCAGTTCACGCCGGAGGATGGACGCCACTTTAGACCATACCGTTTCAGGTAGGATCGGCGACCAGCTTGTCATGCTTGGCATTGTTGTTTCGCCCCGATCATTTTGCCCTCACCACTCTACGCCTACATACTACATACCCGAAACAGCCACCGGCCGAAACAGCCACCGGCCGAAACAGCCACCGGCCCCGTGTCTTTCCGTCACAGGTTCTGGCTCGCATCCGCCGCCCTCACCACAGGCCGCCGTCTGCTCACCGGATCAATGTCATGTCCGGCGCGCGCCGGACTGGCCTCTTGCCGCCTCCGCTACCGGTCGTGCCGACGGGCAGTCTTGGCATATATCTCTCAGTTTTCGCCGCTCGCTTGTGTGCCGTGCCGGAACGCCGTTTTCGCGCTTAAGGCGAATGGGGTGCCGCTGGTTTGAACCGTTTGACCCGCGCCGCGACCGCAAAGACAAAGCGATCCCGGCCAGCGGACAGGGGTCCGCAGGACAGGCGAGGAATGGGCCTCGCCACCTGCCACATAAAGCTGAACTCTCGCGTTCGAATCGCCGGTGGAGGCGGCAAAACCGCCATCCGCACGCCGTTCGGAAAGCGACCCCGAAAAAGGTCGCAAAGCTATGTAAAGCCCCGGTTTCCGAAAACCTTTCCGTCAGTGTCCGGCGGGGTTTTTCACGCCCCGTGTCCCTGGCTGCCGGTAAGGCTCCAAACGCCGCCCAAATCCTCCGTATCGGGATGAGTTGAGCGGGGAGAGCGCCAAATTAACGCGCTTGAGGCCGGGGTCAATGGCCTTATTTATCCCCAAGGGCTGATATTTTTGTTGACTCCTATAAGCCGTTCGCCCGCAAAGAGAAATTAAGACAATTTTAAGTGAGAGTTTTTTATCGCCACAGGGGCCGATAACAGACGCAACAAATCCCGCGCCCGCAGGTGCGTGCGTGAGATTTGTTATGATAGTTGATAGGCAGATAAAGCCGTTCGTGGCAGCGCCGGGCGTGGGTTTTCACACGCCTTTGGCCTGCCGCTCAGACAGGCTTCAGGCCAGGCTCAGCTTCTTGAGGCGAGCGGCCAGACGCGACACCTTGCGCGCGCCGGTATTCTTGTGCACCACGCCCTTCGACACGGCGCGCATCAGTTCGGACTGCGCCTCGATGAAAGCCGTCTTGGCCACGGCGGCATCGCCGGCGGACAGGGCTTCTTCAAACTTGCGCATGAAGGTACGCACGCGCGAGCGGCGCGCCGTATTGACTTCGGTACGGCGGGCGATCTTGCGGATCGCTTTGCGGGCGCCGGGATTATTGGCCATTCATCACCTAAAACTGACGAGTATAAAAGGAAACGCCTTCGTGCCGTCAGAAACGGACGAAAACGTGAATTTCAAGGGGGCGGGATATAACCGATGATCCAGCCCCGGTCAATGCACGGCCCGGCGCTTTTCGTCGCAACGTGCGAATATTTATGCACATGCGTGGATGGTGGGCCTTATCGCCGCCTCTTGCAGGCCGCCCTTATAGCGCATAAAAGCGGGCAAAGGGGAGACATTCATGCCGAAAGCGCAATTTGATCGCCGCGCCGTGATGACCGGCCTGCTGGCCCTGGGTGCTGCGTCCCCTGGCCTGTGGCCCGTCGTGGCGCAGGCCCGTCCGCGCATCGGCGCGGTGGCCCCGGCCTTTACCCTTTATACCTTCGATCATCGCCGCGTGACCCTGGCCGATCTGAGCGGCAAGGTGGTGGTGCTCAACTACTGGGCGACATGGTGCGGGCCTTGCAAGCATGAGATGCCTCTGATCGATGCCTATGTGCGCCAGTATAACAAGACGCACACCCGCCATGACCTGATGGTCTTTGCCGTCACGGTGGACAATACCGTACCGGATGCCGAGCTTCAGCCGCTGGCCGATCAGTTGTCGTTTCCGCTCGTCACCCGCATCGACGGCAATTACGGCACGATCGATGACGCCGTGCCGAGCAATTACGTCATCGATCGCTCAGGTGTGCTGCGCTATGCCAGGGCCGCGGCCTTTGACTATGACAGCTTTGCCGCCACGGTGGGGCCGCTGCTGGCCGCGCCCGCGCCCGATCTGTCTTCGGGCCAGATTTAGAGCGTTTCCCAAAAAGTGGATCTAAACCTGGCACGTCGCGCAAAAAAACGTCGAACGGCCCTGATGAATCTTGCGTTCGATGATCCCGCCGTCAGGACGCGGGCAGGGCTGGCCCTTGCGGTCATAGACGCAGAAATGATGCTGGAAATAACCAAGCTCGCCCGATGCGGCGGCAAAATCGCTGATCGATGAGCCGCCCGCCGCCACGGCCTCGGTCAGAACCGAACCTATGGCGGCCACCAGCCCCTCGGCCTGTTCCGGCGTCAGGTCGCGGGCCAGCCGGTCAGGGCTGAGGCGCGCCCGCCACAGGGCTTCGCAGACATAGATATTGCCAAGTCCGGCGATCAGGCCCTGCGCCATCAAAAGCGCCTTGAGATTAAGAGCGCGGCCATGCGCGCGTTCCAGCAGATAGGCGGGCGTCAGATCATCGGACAGGGGCTCGACGCCCAGCCCCTGAAACCACTTGCTTGCATAGAGTTCATCAGGCGACAGCAACAGCATGAAGCCAAAGCGGCGCGGGTCGAAATAATCGATCCGCGCCGTATGGCCATCCTTGCTGGCCAAAAGCTGCACATGCAGATGCTTTTGGTCGGGGGCTGTCTGATAATAAGGATTGGACACCGGCGTTTCATCGACACGAAACCGCCCGGTCATGCCGAGGTGCGTCACCCAGACGGCCTGTGTATCGAGCCAGGCCAGCAGATACTTGGCCCGCCGTTCCAGCCGCACGACAGACGCCCCGTTAAGCCGCTCGGCGAAATCGGTCGGAAACGGATAGCGTAATCCGGCGCGAAACAGCCGCACATCCGACAGTTTCGCGCCTTCGAGAACAGGGGCCAGCCCGCGCCTGACGGTTTCGACTTCGGGCAGTTCGGGCATGGCTTATCCTTTAGTTCGGGCGTTGCACAAAGCGGCGGGTCAGGGCCGCCCGGATGCGGGCATGGGCGTCAGTCGAGGCGGGCCTGACAAAATCATAGCCGATGGCGCGCCAGTCGGGATCGTCCGGTTCATAGCCGAGGCGCGGCAGGATGGCCATTGAGGTGACGAAAACCTGATGGCGGTAGGGCAGAAGGACACCGCCCGCCTGTTGATGATGGGTGCGCGCCTCGTCATAACCGGCAAACCAGGCATTGAGCGAATCCTTCAGGCCGGGCGCGGCGAAGATGTCGGAAAAATCGACGCCTTCGCAGGCCAGCTTGAGCGAAGTCCAGTTGTCATAACCGGCTTCGGTGGCGATGACGGCCAGCGCGTGCTTGAGCTGCATCCGGTCGGGTGTGCGCCGGCTGGCCAGACGCGCAAAACGCTGCATGGCCTCGGCGTGACGCAGTTCGTCATCGCCGCGCATGGCCTTCAGCAGCCGCACGGCGTCGCGCCGGTAAGAATCGAGGGAAGGGGTGCCGTGTTCGGGCATGGGAAGTCTCCTTTGCGAAAGGCCTCATCCCCAACCCGGAAAGGCCACAAAAGAGCAGATTGTCATCGGCAGTCCTGTCGATCGGGATGGCGCACGCCTTTCGCGGGGCAGGGCCTTCCCGACAGGCCCGATGCGCAAGCCCTTTACGCCCGGCGCGCCCAAAAGGCAAGGGGCGGCTCAAAACCCATTCATTAGGATTATGTTCACCTCCTGCGCCAATGATGGCGACACCAGGAATTATCACGGATTCGACGTGCGCAGCTCAGGCGAAAACCTCCCGGCTTCCCAAGGCGTTCCCGACATAACGGAGGCTGACGGCCCCGATGCGCGTCAGCTACTGGTGCGCCGGCCTGACGCCTATGCCGACCGCTGGTGGCAGAGCGAGGACGGCCTGCGGCTTTATGCGCGCGACTATCCCGCCGTGGCCGGGCGCGTGCGCCTGCCGGTGATCTGTCTGCACGGCATGACGCGCAACAGCGCCGATTTCGACGAGGTGGCCCCCTATATCGCCGCTATGGAGCGCCGGGTGATCGTGCCCGATTTTCGCGGTCGCGGCCTGTCGGAAAATGACCCGGATGCCAGCCATTACCATCTGTGGGCCTATGCGCGCGATGTCTTAAGCCTGTGCGATGCGCTGGGTATAGGTCAGGCGGTGTTTATCGGCAATTCGATGGGCGGGCTGGTGACGATGGTCTTGTCCACCCTGCGCGCCAATCTGATCAGGGCGGCGGTGCTCAATGATGTGGGGCCTGCGCTGGCCCCCAAAGGACTGGCCCGCCTGTCCGAACTGGCCGATCAGCCGCAGGTGGCGATGCGCACATGGCCTGAAGCCGCCGCCGTCATGGCCGAACAAAACGGCGCTCACCATCCCAAATTTGCCGAGGCCGACTGGCTGAAATTCGCGCGGCGCGCCTATCGCAAGGGCCGCGATGGCCTGCTGCATCTGGCCTATGACCCGCGCATCACGGCGGCTTTCAAAAGCCTGACCGTGGCGATTGATCATTATGATCTGATGCCCTGCTATGCCAGCCTGGCCGCCGCCCGGCCCCTGCTGCTGATCCACGGCAAGCTGTCCGATCTGTTGGGCGAAGACGAAATCGCTGTCATGACCGCCATGTCGGATCATCTGACCCGCGCAGATGTCAGCCATGTCGGCCATGCGCCCCTGTTGACCGAAACCCAGGCGCGTCTCGCGCTTCAGGATTTTCTGACCTCGCTGGCGTAAAGGCGGAGGAAGATTCCGGTTTTTCGGATATATCGAAAGCCCTGCGCTCTAGAGCGGTCTGCATTCTGATTGAATCGGTCAAAGGCATGCAAACCGCTCTAGATTTTACATTTTTCCGCATCTCGCATTCAATTTGTAAGTCAAATTAAACGCTCGTTGCTCTAAGTTTTTGTTTTATCGCTCTTCCTTATCCAAAAAGCGGATTCACTTTTTGGGGAAACCCTCTAACCTTGCACCGAAGCGATACGCGCAGCGATTCCGGCGGCGGCGGCGCGGTTCTCGACACCCAGCTTGACGAAGATCTGTTCGAGATGCTTGTTGACCGTGCGGGCGCTGATATTGAGGATTTCGCTGATGTCGCGGTTGGTCTTGCCGCGTGAAATCCACAACAGAACCTCGGCCTCGCGCGGCGTCAGGCCCAGCATGTCCTGAAGGGCGCGTTGTTCCATGCCGGGCGTGGTTTCACTGAGGCGGAACAGATATTCGCGCGTCGAGGCCTGACCGAGCAGGGTGATGTCCAGCTCGCGCGCCCCCGCATTCATCTTGCAGGCGGGCTGTTCGGCCATCAGAGGCGCGGCCCCGGACTGGGCGATCAGCCGTGCCGCCGCCTGACCTATGGCGTCGGCGTCGGGCAGCAGGCTGGCCCATTCGGCCAGCAGGCCCGATGCTTGCGGCGTCAGCCACAGCATCTGGCCGGAAGCACCTGTGGCCATCAGCCGCCGCCCGGCCGTATCGAGCGCGCTTCGCGCCCCCAGTGTGGCGCGGGCATTGGCCAGGTGGATGGCGATGCGCGCCAGCAATTCATCAATGACCACCGGCTTGGTGACATAATCGACGCCGCCCGCCTTCAGCCCGGCCAGCACATGCTCGGTTTGGGTCAGGCCGGTCATGAAGACGACGGGCAGATGCTGCGTTTCCGTCGCGGCCTTGATGCGGCGGCAGGTTTCAAAACCATCAAGCCCCGGCATCAAAGCATCGAGCAGCACCAGATCGGGCATGAGGGTAGCCAGTTTGGCCAGCGCCTCATGGCCATCACGGGCGGGCACGGCGGTATAGCCCGCACCGCCCAGCGCTGACACCAGCATATCGAGCGAATCGCCATCGTCATCGACGACCATGATAAGGCCATGCGTCATGATGTGGCCTCCGCCTCCGCCTGCGCCCAGTCCACCGCCAACAGCGTGCCGATCCGTTCCAGCAGGGCCTCGTGTTCATAGGGCTTGGTCAGGTAATCATCGTGCGGATCGTCGTCGCGGCGCGGGCGCTGGAAATCATGGGCATTGGCCGAAATCATCAGGATGGTCAGGTCGTCGCCATAGGTTGCGCGCAAAATGCGCGCCGTTTCCCAGCCATCCATGCCGGGCATGGCGATGTCGAGGATCACCAGATCGGGCAGGGCATGCGCACAGGCGGCCAGGCAGGCCTCGCCATCGCCGACCCCCTGATAGTCGAAACCGAGCGGTGCCAGCAGATTGCGCAGCAGGTCAAGCTGTTGCAGATCGTCGTCGGCGGCCAGCACCGAGCGGCGCGGCCCGGTATAGGCGGTGATGCGGCACTTAGTGCTGCGCGCGGACGACGGTGCCTCGGAAAACAGCATTTTGAGGCAAAACCGGCTGCCCTTGCCCGGTTCGCTATGGACGGTGATGTCGCCACCCATGATCTCGGCCAGCATCCGGGTGATGGTCAGGCCCAACCCGATACCCGGCTCTTCGCGCACCGTGCCGACGCGCTCGAAGGGCTCGAAAATGCGCGCCAGATCAGCGGGCGCGATGCCAACGCCGGTATCGGTGACCTCGATCTCCATCACCGGATTACGCCAGCGGACGCTGAGCCGCACCTCGCCCTCGGATGTGTATTTGATGGCGTTCGACACCAGATTGATGACGATCTGGCGCAGTTTTTTCTCGTCGGTAAAGACGTGCGACGGCATGGCGGGCAGGGGGTCATAGACGAAGCGGATGCCCTTGGCCGTGGCTTGCAGGCGAAACATTTCGGCGATCTGATCCAGCAATTCGGCAAGCGGCGTGGCGGCGCGCTCGATCCGCATCGAGCGGTTTTCGATGCGCGAAATATCGACCAGCCCCTCGATCAGGTGGACCAGATGGGCGCTGGAGCGGCGGATGACGCGCACGGCATTATCGAGATGCAGGCCCGGATCGCGCTCCAGCAACTGGGCGTAACCGGCAATGGCATTGAGCGGGGCGCGGATTTCGTGGCTGACCCCGACAATGTAGCGGCTCTTGGCCAGATTGGCGGTTTCGGCCACCTCCTTGGCCTGTTGCAGGGCTTCGTCGGTGCGGCGGTGGGCCTCGATCTCCTCATTGAGCATGGCCGTCTGGCGCTCGGTTTCCTCTTCGGCGGCGCGGCGGCTGTCCTGCGCCAGCACGAAATACCAGGCCGCGAAACCGCTGACGGCGACGAGGCACAAAAACACATAGCGAAACAGATTGCCGAGCGCGGCCCGGTCGGCAATGCCCACCGGCTGTTGCTCGATCAGGAACAGGATCAGGGCGATGATGCAGATCATGGCCGTGAACATCATCACGAAGCGCGCCAGCAGCCCGTAGGTCGATTCGGCGAATTTGGCCGGAATGAAGCGCCTGAAAAGCCCGGCGGCCTGATCGACCACGCCCGCCCCCGGTTTGCAGGCATCGTGGCAGCGCGCTTCCAGCGTGCAGCACAAAGAACAGATGGCCCCGGCATAGACCGGGCAATGGGCCATGTCGTTGGGCTCGAAGCTGTTTTCGCAGACGACGCACATCAGGCTGGCCTTGCCTGCGGGCGCGCTGGGCTGGCGGGCCAGATAATAGCGGCCCTTGGTGGCCCAGGCGATCAGCGGCGCGGCCACGAAGGAGGTGCCAAGCCCGATCAGCGGTGAAAACACGGCGATCACCGGCCCGAACACATGGGTGAAGCACAGGGTCGAGGCGACCAGCGACAGGGCCATCGCCCCGATGCCGACCGGGTTGACGTCGTACAGATGGGCGCGTTTGAATTCGATGCCGCGCGGCGACAGACCCAGCGGCTTGCTGATGACCAGATCGGCGGTGACGGCGCCAAACCACGCCACGGCGAAATTGCTGTAGAGCGATAATATGTGTTCGACCACATTCTGGATGCCGAACTCCATCAGCATCAGCGCCACCATGACGTTGAAGATCAGCCACACCACACGCCCCGGATGGCGGTGGGTCAGGCGCGAAAAGAAGTTCGACGAGGCGATGGAACCGGCATAGGCATTGGTGACATTGATCTTGACCTGACAAATGACCACGAACAGGCCGGTCAGCAGCAGGGCCAGTACCGGGTTGCCGAACAGGGCCTTGAACACGCCGAAATACTGCATGGTCGGGTTGGCGGCATCGACGAAGGCAAAACCGGCGTGTATCATCAGGACGGCCAGCACCGAGCCGATCACGATCTTGACGCCGCCCGGCAGAATCCAGCCCGGCCCGGTCAGCAACAGGGCCGACCACCAGCGGCCCTTGCCGACCTTTTCCATCGTGGGCAGAAAGCGCAGATAATCAACCTGTTCGCCGATCTGCGGCAGGAAGGACAGCAAAACGGCCACGGCGACGCCGAAACCGACAATATCGGTGGCCTGACCGGCGGCCTGATCGTGCAGGCCGTTATGCCCCACCCACAGCGCCAGGGTTTCGCGGCCATGCAGGGCCAGATAGATCAGCGGTGCGCATTGCAGGATCAGCCAGACCGGCTGGGTCCAGTTTTGCAGGCGGCCAATGCGCCGGAAGCCATAGGCGGCAATCGGCAAAACAATGACGGCGGCGATGATATAGCCAAGCCACAGCGGCAGGCCGAGGCATAGCTTGAGCGCCCCCGCCAGAATCGCGCCTTCGATGGAAAACAGGATGAAGGTGAAGGAGGCATAGACCGACGAGGTGAGGGTGGAGCCGAGATAGCCAAAACCTGCGCCGCGCGTCAGCAGATCCATATCAACGCCGTAGCGCGCGCCATAATAGCAGATGGGCAGGCCGCACAGCAGGAAGATCGCCGCCACCAGCGCCAGGGCGGCGGCGAAATTGCCAAAGCCGTAATTGAGCGTCACCGTGGCGCCAATGGCTTCGCAGGCCAGAAAGGCGATGGAGCCTAAGGCCGCATTGGCGACATAACGGGTGCTGCGGTTGCGCGCCTTTTCGGCTGTGTAGCGCAGAGCATAGTCTTCGAGGGTTTCGTTGGCGACCCACTGATTATAGGTGCGCCGCGTGCGGACAATCCTCTGGCGGCGTGTGGAAATAGCCTCTTCGCCCGTCACCCCGGCCTCCCGCATCCGCGAATGCCAGATAAGCCTCTGCCGCATGAATCGGGGCGCAAGCCGGTAACGCGGATGTGCAGGGCCATGATCATCATCTCCGGGTGCGGTGTCCGCCTGTATTATTGAAGCTATTTCATACCTTAGCGGCAAGTTATCGCTTCGTCCATGACCGCAAAAACGTCCGGATGCGTCATTTGACGTATTGCCGGTCGGATTGAGGCCGCCCTGCATCCGCCTACGTCAAACACCCCATAGCGTCATTCATTTCGCACTGCACACTAAAGCCCAGCCAACCGGAGGGGTTGGGTTGCACATGCGGAGAAAAAAAGTGATGAAAAACTATCTTCTGGCCGGGGGCCTTGTCAGCACGTTGGCGCTTCTGGCGATGGCTGGCGCGGCCAGCGCCGAAACCACATCGGGG
Organism: Asticcacaulis sp. EMRT-3; assembly: GCF_030027245.1. Lineage (NCBI taxonomy): Bacteria > Pseudomonadati > Pseudomonadota > Alphaproteobacteria > Caulobacterales > Caulobacteraceae > Asticcacaulis > Asticcacaulis carbonis. The sequence goes on along the minus strand of NZ_JASERT010000001.1, from coordinate 2,070,415 downwards.
CCGACTTTAAGCGGTGGCGTCACCTTCGCCAGCGATTATCGCCTGCGCGGCGCATCGGTCAGCGACAACCAGCCGGTGATTCAGGGCAGTCTGGAACTCGACGTGCCGGTCACGACCGGCTTTAAAGTGTTTGCCGGTATCTGGGGGTCGAGCCTTGATACGCAGGCCGGCGCCGGGGCTAATGAAACCGATCTCTATGCCGGTGTCGGCGGCAAGCTGGGCGTGGCCGACTGGAAGGCCAGCTATCTGCGCATCGATTTTCAGGACGCCAATACGCTGAGCTTCAACCAGTATGCCGCCTCGATTGGCGCGCCGGTCGGGCCGTTCAATCTGGGCTTAGGCGTCGTGCATGATGACTATAAGGTCGGCGACAGCACCTATGAATATGGCACCGCCGCCTACACCCTGCCGCACATCCCCCTGACCATCAAGGCGCTGATCGGCCACGAAGACGGCATCAACTGGGACAATAAGCAGAACTGGGAACTGGGCGCCTTCTATACCTATAAGAAGGTCACCTTCGGCGCCAATTACGTCGATACCAACAAGACCTCCCTCAATTCCAAAGGCAAGAACCGCGCGGGCGGTGCCGTGATCCTGTCGGCCAGCGCCGGCTTCTGAGCCCATACGTCAAATGACACATGGCGGGGCCTGCGGGCGCGCCATACCCTTTGCCGGAAACGGCCCGTGGCGCGGCTTAAAACGGCCCGCACAACATAACGGAGATCAACATGTTACATAAATCCCTTGGGGTATCGGCCCTGGCCCTTATGATGGCGGGCACGGTACTGGTTTCGGGTTGCAACAAGCCCGCCTCTGACGCGCCTGCCGCTTCGGCCAGCGCCGACGCCAACGGCCCCGTCAAGGTCGGCATCCTGCAATCCCTGTCGGGCACGATGGCGATCAGCGAAGTGACCGTCAAAAACTCAACCCAGATGGCCATTGATGAGATCAATGCGTCGGGCGGTGTGATGGGCAAGCAGATCACCGCCGTGGTCGAGGACGGCGCATCCGATCCGGCCATCTTCGCCCAGAAGGCCGCCAAGCTGATCGAGGGCGACCATGTGGTCACCGTCTTCGGCGGCTGGACCTCATCGAGCCGCAAGGCCATGCTGCCCGTCTTTGAAAAGGACAAGAATCTGCTGTGGTATCCGGTGCAGTTCGAGGGCAATGAATGTTCGCCCAACATCATGTATTCGGGCGCCCAACCCAATCAGCAGATCCTGCCCGCCTATGACTGGGCCAAGGAAAAGGGTTATAAATCCTTCTTCCTCGTCGGCTCCGACTATGTCTTCCCCAGAACCGCCAATCTGATCCTCAAAAAGCATATCGAGGCCGACAAACTGACCTTGAGCGGCGAGGAATATCAACCGCTCGGCGGCACCGACTTCTCCGGCGTGATCGCCAAGATCCGCGCCGCCCATCCCGATGTCATCTTCAACACGCTGAACGGCGATTCCAATGTCGCCTTCTTCAAGCAGCTCACGGCGGCGGGCCTGAGCCCCAAGGTGATGCCGGTGATGAGCTTCTCGATCGGCGAACAGGAGGCTCAGGCGATGGGGCCGTCGCTGGTTCAGGGCAGCTATGCCGGCTGGAACTACTTCCAGTCGCTCGATAATCCCGAAAACGCCAAGTTCGTGGCCGCCTATAAGGCCAAGTTCGGCGCGGATGCTGTGACCACCGATCCGATGGCCCACGGCTATCTCGATGTCTATATCTGGAAGGCCGCCGTCGAAAAAGCGGGCAGCTTCGATCCGGCCAAGGTGCGCGCCGCCGCCGTGACGCTCGACGCGATCCCCACCCCGATTGGCGACGTCAAGTTCATCGCCAATAACAGCCTCGTCCAGACCGGCTATATCGGTCAGGCCGACGCCAAGGGCCAGTTCAAGATCCTGTGGAGTTCGAAAGGCCCGATTGACCCCAACCCCTATGATCCGCTGGCCTTCCCCGGCAAGACCTGCACGATCAACTAGGGGCCATGATTCCTGCATCACCGACATCTTCCCTTCTCCTTGTTTAAGAGAAGACGGTGGCCGGAACAGTGGAGGCCGGATGAGGGGTTTGGTCAGGCATCAGGAATGCCCCTCACCCGGTCGCCTTCGCCAAGGCTCAGCTCCCGTCCTCTCCCCACATGTGGGGAGAGGGGAGGGGAGAGATAGCAAGGGGCCTTCCCGAGCCCCTGATACCAAATGGGGGGCGTCTGTCCGTTCCGTCATCGCCTGATCCACGGCGCTGGCGGAACGGGCGGGCCGTTCGCCACAAGCGTATTTTTTTGAACCGGATTTCACACCCTCATGGACATCACCTTTCTAACGGGTCAGGTCTTTAACGGCTTCAGCGTCGCCTCTTTGTACATATTGGCGGCGCTCGGCCTTGCGCTCAGCTTTGGCCTGATGCGCGTCATCAATATGGCGCACGGCGAAATCCTGATGGTGGGCAGCTACCTCGCCTATCTGACCATCCACTTTATTCCGGGGCCGTTGGGCATTTTCGCCGCCGTCGTGGTGGCCTTTCTCGGCACGGGCCTGCTGGGCGGTTTTCTGGAGGTGACGCTGGTCAGCAAGCTGACGGCCCGCCCGCTCGATACATTGCTGGCCACCTGGGGGGTGAGCCTGATCCTGCAACAGGCGGCGCGCAATATATTCGGCGCGACCGGTGTTTCGGTCACCGCGCCTGCCTGGCTCGACGGGGCCGTCAGTCTGGGCTCGCTGCAATTTCCACTGACGCGCCTGTTCATCATGGCCGCCGCCGTGCTGGTTCTGGGCGGACTGGCCATGTTTCTGCGCTCGACGCGTGTGGGGCTTCTGGTGCGCGCCGTCAATCAGGATCGCGCCACGGCCTCGGCGATGGGGGTCAATGTCCGTCAGGTCGATGCCTTTATCTTCGCGCTGGGGGCGGCAGTGGCAGGCGTCGGCGGCGTCATGCTGGCCCTGTTGGGGCCGGTCACGCCCAATGTCGGCCAGAGCTATATTGTGACGGCCTTTCTGGTTGTCGTTCTGGGCGGGCTGGGCAGCCTTATCGGCACCACGATTGCCGCCATCATGATCGGCCTGTTCATGGCCCTGGCCCAGATCTTCGTCGATGTCAGCATGGCGCAGGTTCTGACGCTTCTGTTCGTCATCATCTTCCTCCAGTTCCGGCCTCAGGGCGTTATTGCGGTTCGCTCCCGCGCATTAGATACCGAGTGAGGCGCGTCATATGTCGTTGAAAAAATTTCCATTCTTCGCGGTTTTTGGCGTTCTGGCCGTCATGCTGGCCATCTCCGCCCCGTGGTGGCTGCCCAGCTATGAGCTGAACCTGACGGCGCGCTTTCTGGCCCTGTCCCTGACCGCCATCGGCCTGTCTTTGCTGTGGGGCGAAGGCGGCGTCCTCAGTCTGGGGCAGGGCATCTTCTTTGGCCTCGGCGGCTATGTGCTGGCCATGAACCTGAAGCTGGCCGATCTGGCTCCCGGCGACATGCCGGACTTCATGATGTGGTCGGGCGTCAGCCACCTGCCCGCGTGGTGGGCGCCGTTTCGCAATCCGTTCGTGGCGGTGGCGGGCGTCTTTATCATCCCCGCCGCCGTGGCCGCCCTGTTTTCGTGGGCGATGTTCCGCAGGCGCATCGGCGGCGTCTATTTCGCCCTGATCACCCAGGCCCTGGCGCTCGGTTTTTCGACCCTGGTGATCAGCCAGCAGGGCACGACCGGCGGCTTTAACGGCCTGACCGATTACCACACCCTGTTCGGCTTCGATCTCAACGCCCACGCCACCATACTGGCGCTCTACTGGCTGACGCTCGGCCTCGTGGTGGCGGCCTATCTCGGCGTGAGGTGGCTGCTGGCCTCGCGCTTTGGCAAGCTGTTGCGCGCCGCGCGCGACGGGGCCAACCGCATCCGCTTTTTAGGCTACGACCCCATGCCCTATAAGGTGGTGGCCTTTACCGTGGCGGCGCTGCTGACCGGCGTGTCGGGCGCGCTTTTCACGCTCCATTCCGGCGTGATCTCGCCCGCCCTGATCGGTGTGGTGCCGTCGATCGAAATGGTGATCTGGGTGGCCATCGGCGGGCGCAACAGTCTGGCGGGCGCCATTATCGGCACGCTTCTGGTCAATTTCGCCAAGGATACCATTTCGACGGCCCTGCCCGATGTCTGGCTCTATCTGCTCGGACTTTTGTTCATCATCGCCGTCACCGTGATGCCCAAGGGCATAGCCGGCATGTTTGCCGCTTTCGAGGGCCGCAAGGGGGAGGTGAGGTCATGACCACCGCCCCCTTGCTGCAACTGGAAAATATCACGGTCGATTTCGACGGCTTCAAGGCTATCGACAATCTCAGCCTGACCATCGAAAAAGGCAGTATGACCGTAGTGATCGGCCCCAATGGCGCGGGCAAATCGACCATGTGCGACGCGGTGATCGGCCGGGTGCGCCCCACGTCGGGCCGGGTGCTGTTTCATGGCGAGGCCATTGAGCGCGAGCCGGAACATCGCATTGTCGGGCGCGGTATCTGCCGCAAGTTCCAGACGCCAGGCGTGCTGGTGGCGCTCAGCGTCTTCGATAACCTGCTGATCGCCGCCACGCGCGACCGGCGCTGGTGGAAAAGTTTCGGCCGTTCCGGCGAGGCGCAGGCCCGCGCGCGCGCCGAAGAAATTCTGGAAACGGTCGGCCTCACCGAACGGCGCGAAGCTCTGGCGGGCGAGCTGTCGCACGGCGAAAAGCAATGGCTGGAAATCGGCATGGTGGTGGCCACCGAAGCCGAGCTTCTGCTGCTCGATGAACCGACGGCGGGCATGGGGGCGGCGGAAAGCACCCTGACCGCCGAGATCGTCAAGAAACTGGTGGGCCGCCATGCCGTTCTGGTCATCGACCATGACATTGATTTCGTGTCGCAGCTCAATGGCCATGTGGTGGTGCTGCATCAGGGCAAGCTGCTGCGCGAAGGCACGCTCGATCAAATCCGCGCCGATGAAGAGGTGGCGGCCATCTATCTGGGGAGAGCCAAATGACCGATCTCGTCAATCTGCGCATGGTGGGGGCCGCCTATGGCAAGGGTCAGGTGCTGTGGGACGTGGCCTTTGATATTCGCCCAGGCGATGCGGTGGCCGTGCTGGGCCGCAATGGCGTCGGCAAGACGACCCTGATGAAGACGATCATGGGCCAGTTGCCCGTGCTGGATGGCAATATTTATATTCGCGGCCATGATGTCACGGCCATGAAGGCGCATGAAAGATCGCGCGCCGGGATCGGCTTCGTGCCGCAGGGCCGTCATATTTTTCCGCATCTCAGCGTGACCGAAAATCTGGAGGTCGGTCTGTCGGCCCTCAGCCGCAAGGGCTTTACCGGCCCGAAAAAAGTGCCCGAATACGTCTTTGACCTGTTTCCGAAACTGGCCCAGATCGCCCACCGCAAGGCGGGCGTGTTGAGCGGCGGCGAACAACAGCAACTGGCGATTGGCCGCGCCCTGGCCGGTCAGCCGTCGCTCCTGTTGCTCGATGAACCGGCGGAGGGCATCCAGCCCAATATCGTCCAGCAGATCGAGGAGTCTTTGCGGCGTGTGCGCACCGAACTGAATGTCGCCATCCTGATTGTTGAGCAGAATCTCGATTTCGCCTGGTCGTTCGCCGACCGCTATTTCGTCATGCAGCGCGGGCGCATCGTCAAGGAGGGCAAGACCGCCGACGACAGCGCCGACACCGTGGCGCATCTCGTTCATGTCTAAAACGCCGATCTTCTGAAATCGGATTGACGCTCTAAGTTTTTTTCGCTCTTTCTTACCCAAAAAGGGGAACCACTTTTTGGGTAAGCGCTCTCGGACGGATCGATATTCAGCCTGGAGCGGTTTGCATTCTGATTGAATCGGTCAAAGGCATGCAACCCGCTCTAGATTTTACGTTTTTCCGCATCTCGCATTCAATTTGTAAGTCAAATTAAATGCTCGTTGCTCTAGAGCGGTCTGCATTCTGATTGAATCGGTTAAAGGAATGCAACCCGCTCTACATTTTACGTTTTTCCGCATCTCGCATTCAATTTGTAAGTCAAATGAAACGCTCGTTGCTCTAGGGCTGCAAGGTGGGCCGGATCAGGCTCTGGTCATAGCCGAGCTGGCGGACGCGCGTATCGATCATGGCGCGCGTCGCCGGATCGGGATGGGCCACGCGGCTCAATATCCACAGATAACGGCCCGAAGGTTCGCCGACAATCGACCAGCTATAGTCAGGCGCATGATCCAGCACCCAATAGTTGCCGACATAAAACGGCCCGAAGAACGAGACTTTCAGCTTGGCATTGCCGCTGTCCGGCACCACCTTCGCCTTGCCGTGCGCCACTTTTTCGCGGCCATCCAGCCCGCCTGAGCGGCAGCTATTGGTAATGTCGATCCTGCCGTCATCGCTTAAGCTATAGCTGGCGGTCACGGCCTCGCAATCGCGCTCGAAACGATTTTCGTAACGGCCGATCTCATACCATAATCCGGCATAGGCCTTGATGTCCACATCGCGCGCCGGTTGCGGCACGGCGCGGTTGCCGACCGGCATGTCGGCGCATCCTGCCAGAAAAGCCATTCCGGCCACGACAGCGACTCCGGCGGCCAGCGGCAGGACAAGAGGATGAAGCTTCATGGACTATCTCCCGAAATCTGACATTCAGGCATGGCTCAGGCGGCGTAAGAATACAATGCGGGAGCCTTGCCGTGACCGGGTCTAGCCGGGGGCCTGTTCGCGCGTCCAGACCTGCGATTTGCAAAATATTTTCATGACGCATCCCTGCAATTTCAAGGCATTGCCGGTGACAGTGGCCGAACCCTCATAGGTCTTGTCAGCCTCGGGATCGGTGACCTGACCGGTATAGAGGCCGCCCTGACCTTTCAGGATGCCGATCTGCTTGCCGGCATATTTGCCGTCCATCAGCGTGATGCAGAAGCTGTCGCCGCAGGGCGCGATGCGCGCCGTATCGCCTTTCAGCGTTTTCCAGTTGCCCTCAATGGGCTGAGCGGCCAGGGCCGGCCCGGCCCATAGCAGAAGGGCGGCGGCCGCGAAAACCGTTTTGGGCAGCATATTCGTCGTCTCCTCACAGACCTGGTGTGGCCGCAGAGTAACTGACGTTGACGAAAACGTAAAATAATTTCGAAATCTTGACGTTAGCGTCAGTTAAAACTTGACGCTTTCGTCAAGTGTGGGATCATTCGTGCAGGCCGAGCTTTCACAACGGCACTGAAATATCCAACAGGTAGATTGCGCTTCAGGAGACTTCCGATGACTGCCATCAAGACCGCCGCTTCGGCTCTGGCCCTTGGCCTGGGATGCAGCGCCCTCATGACCGGTGCGGCCCAGGCCGCCGGTTTTTATCTGCAAGACCTGTCCGCCCGGCAGGCGGGCAGCGCCTTTTCCGGCGCGGCCACGGCGCAAGGGCCTGACGCCCTGTGGTGGAACCCGGCCTCGATTGCCGGCACCACGACGAAACAATTGTCGTTCGGCGCGGCCTATATCGCGCCCAAGGGCACGGTCAATGATACGGGTTCGGTCATCGTGCGGCCCGGTCAGGCTCCGGCCTCGGTGGGCGGCAATCCGTCGGCGAAAGGCCCGATCCTCAACGGCGTCCTGCCCAATGTTTCGTTTTCGATGCCGCTCAATGACCGCGTCGCCGTGGGGCTGACCGTCAATGCCCCCTATAGTTTCGAGACACACTATACCGGGGATAGCTGGGCGCGTTACAATGCCGAGAAAACCCGCCTGACCACGGTGGACATCCAGCCGACCATAGCCTTCAAGCTCAATAACTGGCTGAATGTCGGCGTCGGGATCAATGCCGAATATACCAAGGCCACGCTCGGCAACAAGCTGCCCAACCTGTCGCCTGCCCTGCCCGATGGCGATCAGGTGCTGGAAGGCGATGGCTGGGACACCGGCTGGTCGGTGGGTGCCCAGGCCCATTCCGGCAAGCTGGTGGCGGGCCTGAGTTACAAGTCGGCCATCAAGCATAATCTCAAAGGCACGGTGAATATATCGGGCCTGCTGGGGCCGCTGGCCGCCTCCAATATGACGCAGGACGGCGTGACCGCCGATTTCTCGACGCCGTCGCAACTGACGGCGGGCCTGTCCTATCAGGCCACGGACAGGCTGGCCCTGCATGGTCAGGTGACGAATTTCGGCTGGAGCAAGTTCGACGCCATCACCCTGGGCGCGCCGTTTAATCAGGCCATTCCCGAAGATTACCGCGACACCACCAGCGTGGCCGTGGGTTTCGACTATGTGATCGACCCGAAGTGGACGGTACGCGCCGGCGTGCAGACCGACCCGACCCCGACGCGCGATGGCCACCGCGATGCGCGCGTGCCCGATTCTGACCGCATCGACTATGCCATCGGCACCACCTGGCAGATGACGCCCGCCTTCGCCATCGACGCCGCCTTCACCTATGTCGGCTTCAAGAAAACCCAGCTCGACTATACCACCGCCGCCTATGCCGGAACGGCGGCCCAGACGCCGATCCTCATCAATGGCGCGGTCAATGATGCCAAGGCCACCGTCTTCATGCTGGGCGGCCATTACAGCTTCTGATCCGCCTGATTCTGATCTGCCTGACTGAAACCGCGATTCCCACCTTCAGCCGTTACGCGCATAACCCCGCGTAACGGTTTTTCTTTTACCGCGCGCTTACCGCCACTCCCGGCCTTAGGCACTGAGCCTTTGCAGCTTTTGGCCTACACCTGATCAGGCAAACCCGCCCTGTCAGGAGTTCCGTTTATGACCGATCCGCACATCATGGCCAGTCCGTCTGAAACGCCCGACGGCGTGCCCGCGCCTGAGCCCGAAAACAATCCGTCACCTGAGCCCGCGGAAAACCCCGAACTGCCGTCGGAAATCCCGCCCGTATCTGATCCCGAAATGTAATCCGGTGATCGCGCCGGGATGAAAACCGTGCAGCCAGCTTTAGAGGATATGCGTCCATGCAAGCCCAGATCATTCCTTTCCCACAGATTATCTCCGGCCCAAAACACGCGCCGCGCGGCGAAGCGCCTATTCGTCAGGTCAGTATCGACGGCGAATATTTCGAGGACGATCTGCCGCCCGTGCTGTTCGATGCCGAGGAAGAGCGTGAAGACCTGGCCTATGAACTGGGCGTCTATGTCCAGATGGCCGATCACTGGAACGATTGAGGCACATCATGGCACAGACCGGCGGCGGCTCATTCGCAAAAACCCTGCTCATCATCATCCTGCTGGTCATCGTGGTCGTGGCGGGTGTCTGGCTCTATAACGCCCATAACCGGCCCACCGCCGGTCAGCAGATCGGCAAGGCCATCGACGCCATCCCGCCTGCTGTATCGAGTGCGACGGCTGACCTGACCGATTCCTCAGCCTATTCCACGGCGGGCGAAGCCGCTTCCAGCGCCGTATCGAAAACGGGGGCTGCGGCCTCCTCGGCGGTTTCGGAAACCTCGGCTGACATCAAGGCGGCGGTCAATAAGCAAAAGCAGCAAAACGCCAGCAGCTCGTCGCGCGCGGCCTATTGATAAAAACGAAACGCACACCTCACCTGACCTGTTACAGCGCTACGGCCCTCCTCCGACCGTATGGCTTATGACAGCGTGAAGGGAGCAAGGGCCGCGCTCTTGTTCCCTCTTTCTTTTTTCGTTTACGTCTTTTAGAAATTCTCCTCTTTTGTGATCACTTTTTCAGGGCATCTGTTTGCATTTAGAGACAACTGAAGGCACAGCAGGTTTCCTTCATATAGCGTGACTGGTAATATAGCTTCATGACTCCCGATGATCTGTCCTCGCCAACCCACGACGAAATCCGTGAGTACCTGCACAGGCAGATGCTGTCGTCGGTGTCGCACGATCTGAAAACGCCGCTGGCCACGATTATCGGCTCGCTGGAAGTCATGACCATGCTGTATGACCGCCTGAGCGAGGAAAAGCGCAAATCGCTGATTTCATCGGCCCTGACCGAGGCCTTCCGGCTCGACTATTTCATCACCAATATTCTCGACATGGCCAAGTTCGAGGCCGATTCCGTTAAGCCCCGCTTCGAGGCGGCGCGTCTGGGCCAGATGATTCAGGACGCCCTGGCGCGCATGGGGCCGCTCAAAACCAAAGGCGAAATCCGCATCACGGCCACCGCCGCCCGCGATGAGCTGACCACTGATCCGATGCTCGGTTCGCGTGCCATCGGTCTGGTGCTGCACAATGCCTTCAAATTCGGCGGTCGCCGGGAGGGGCGCGTCACCGAATCGCCCGTGATCGAGGTGCAGTACGGCGTGGCCAATGGCGAAGGCTTTGTGCGCATCCGAGACCACGGCGACGGCATTCCCGACAGCCAGCAGGTGGCCGTGTTCGATAAATATATGCGCCTGCAAAAAACCGATCAGCAAAATGCCGGCACAGGGCTCGGCCTGACCATCTGCCAGTCGATCATGCGCCTGCTCGGCGGGCGCATCGAGGTGGCCAACCACCCGGACGGCGGAGCCATCTTCACCCTCTTCTATCCCGATCAGAAAAAGCTGTAGCCCCACACCAATCCATAAAAAAGCCGCCCGTCTGGGTTTTCCAGAAGGGCGGCTTTTTTATTGCGGCAAACGCTGCGTCACACCGGTGGATTGGCGCTGCGTCCGGTGATCATACGGTACACCAGGCTGGCGATGAACAGCACGACGAAGATGACGGCGATGAACTTGGCGATTTCAGCAAACGTGCCTGCCAGTCCGGTAAAGCCGAAAAAGGCTGCAATAACCGCCAGTACAAAAAAGGTGATAATCCAGTTGAGCATGGTATTCTCCTAAAGCCCATACGCCACAGCGGGCGGGGTCACTCATGGTCGTCCCCCGTTTGAGCAGCGGACTCTTGCTAAGATTAGGAAAATGCCGGTAAGGATACAAAGCCTGCGGCAACCTATGGCGTAAGAAAAGAATAAACGACAAGGTTGCAGCTAAATTAACCTTGCGACCTGTGTTACATCACCAGATCCATGCGGTAGCCGATACCCGATTCCGATACGATCGACTTGCCCAGACCTTCGCGGCTTTCCAGCTTGTCGCGCACCTGGCCGATATAGACGCGCAAATATTGCGTGTCTTCGAGGTGGGCCGGGCCCCAGACCTCTTTGAGGATTTGCTTGTGGGTCAGCATCCGGCCGCGATTGACCAGGAAGAAACGCAAAAGATCGTATTCCTTGGGCGTGAAGCCGACCTTTTCATCGTCGATAAAGACTTCGTGGCGCACCAGATCCATGCGGATCGGGCCATGCACGATTTCAGGATCGCCGACCTCCTTGACCGCCGATTTGCGCAAATTGGCATTGATGCGCGCCAGCAGCACTTCGGCGGAAAACGGCTTGGTGACGTAATCATCGGCACCGGCATTGAGCGCCGGGGCGGCGTCCATATCCTCGGCGCGCGCCGTCAGCACCACGATCGGCACATTCGACCATTCGCGGATCTTGGTGATCACGTCCTTGCCGTCGATGTCGGGCAGGCCGAGATCGAGCAAGATCAGATCGGGACGCACCGAGGCGCTCATACGCAGGGCCTGTTTGCCTGAATCGCATTCGCACACTTTGAAATCGGCGGCGTCGAGAAAAATGCTCAGCATTTTGCGGATTTCTTCTTCATCATCCACAATCAGAATCGTGTTTTTCTTTTCGAGCATCGCAGGTTCCGTAACTAATAAAAGCGGAGGCTGATATGACCCATGCGTAACCGCTGGGGATGGATAGGATTTAGGGGCAGAAAAATAAAAATAAAATGCGGTAGTCAAACGCCTTGAAAACGCAAAAAAACTTAAACGACAGAAGCCTGTTCCCGCAGCGTCCGGTCGATGAAGCGGGCCAGGGATTCATCGCGCGCCGTCAATCCGCCCGCATCATGCGAGGTCAGGCGGATCGAGACGCGGTTATAGCTGTTCGACCAGTCGGGATGGTGATCCATGCGGTCAGCCTCGGTCGCCACAAGCTGAATAAAAGCCCAGGCTGTGCGAAAATCGGCAAAGGTCAGCTCACGGCGCAGCGCCTTACCCTCGGCTTCCAGTTGCCAGCCGTCAAGCGACGCGATCAGGGCATCGACCTCTTGCGGGCTTAGCCATCCGGGCATGGCGCATACTCCTTCCGCACCTCTATAGACCCTTTTAAGGCCGGGGTCACGGCGGTCGCACAAAAGAAGCTGGCGGACTTGCCACCGGTGACATCCGGGGGTAGCGTCTCCGGCAAATATATAAGAGGAACCGATCATGGCCGCACGCAAAGCGTTGTTTTTCACCACTCTGTGGCTGGCTGCCACGCCGTTTGCCGCCGCGCACGCCAATCCGGCAGGCCCGGCGGCCAATCCCGCTTACAGCGCCATCGTGCCCCCCCTCGTCATGGTCGATGCCGATCTGCGCACAGGCCTCGATCTGGCTGGTGCCTGGCACTATTCGGTTGATCCCTACAAGGACGGGCTGGCCGATTTCCTCGGCAAATCGACCGATGTACGCCACGGACGCGGCGCCGACATCGTGGTGGCCGATGCTGAAAAGGCCGATCCCAACGCCCTGTTTGAATATGATCTCGGCAGTGCGCCGCTGGGCGAGGTGCCGTCGTCGTGGATCGCCTATGATCCGACCTTGCGCTATTATAATGGCCTGATGTGGTATCAGAAACGCTTCGATGCCAGCCCCGGCCTGATCCGCAAGGATGGGCGCGTCTTCCTGCATTTCGACGCCGCCGATTACCACACGATGGTCTATCTGAACGGCCATCGGCTGGGTGAACACGATGGCGGCTTCACGCCCTTCACCTTTGAAGTGACCGGCATTCTCCGGGCCAGGGACAATAATCTCGTCGTCGGTGTCGATTCCACGCGCACGCCCGACACGATTCCGCCGACCGTCACCGACTGGGAAACCTATGGCGGCATTACCCGCGATGTGAAGCTGATCGCCACCCCCGCCACCTATATTGACGACGACTTCATCCGCCTGACCAAGGACGGCCAGATCAAGGCCGATGTGGCGCTGGATGGCCCAAATACTAAAGGTGGAAAAGCCGGTCAGGCCGTCGAGGTGACGGTGGCGGGCACGAAGCTCGACATGAAGGGCACGACCGACGCCAATGGCCGCGTCAGTTTAAGCGCGCCCGCGCCGAAGGGCCTGCGTTTATGGAGCCCGGACACGCCCGTCCTCTATAATGTAACGGTGAAAGCAGGCGAGGATTCCCTGACCGACCAGATCGGCTTCCGCACCATCGAAGTGCAGGGCACCAAGATATTGCTCAATGGCAAGCCGATCTTCCTGCGCGGCATTTCGATGCACGAAGAAGAGTTCGGCCCCAATCCATCACGGCGCATCACCGAAGAAGCGTCGCGCGCCCTGCTGACCGAGATCAAGGACGGGCTGCACGGCAATTATGTCCGCCTCGCCCACTATCCGCACAATGAAATCACCACGCGCATGGCCGATAAGATGGGCATATTGGTGTGGAGCGAAATCCCGGTTTACTGGAGTGTCAATTTCACCAGTCCGGCCACGCTGAAAACCGCCCAGACCATGATGGCCGAAAACATCCTGCGCGACCGCAACCGCGCCTCCATCGCCCTGTGGAGCGTCGGCAACGAAACGCCCATATCGGATGCGCGCAACCATTTCCTCGGCACGCTGGCGCAAGAAGCCCGCGATCTGGACGGCACGCGGCTGGTGACGGCGGCGCTGAACACGGCGACCGTCAATGGCCCGACCGACATCTCGATCAAGGATCCGCTGGCCGCCGATCTCGATGTGATCGGCATCAATACCTATAATGGCTGGTATGGCAGCAATACGCTTGCCGATGTGCGCAAAACCGTCTGGCATTCCGACTATAACAAGCCGGTCATCTTCTCCGAATTCGGCGCGGGTGCGAAATTCGGCTATCACGATCCTGAGCAGCAGCACCGTTTCAGCGAGGATTATCAGGCCAGCTATTATAAGGCGACCCTGGCTATGGCCGATAATATGACGTTTCTGGCGGGAATGTCGCCGTGGATTCTCAAGGACTTCCGTTCGCCGCGCCGTCAGAACATCTATCAGCAGGGCTGGAACCGCAAAGGCCTGATGGACGAAAACGGCAACCGCAAAATGGCCTTCTTCGTGCTCAGCGACTATTACAAGGCCAGGGCCGCCGCCGCAGCGAAATAAGCGGCGCGCCCGCCGCCTTCGTCCATTTGACGATCAGCCGCCCCACCAGCCGCCGCCAGTCGGTCGAGGCGGCATCGAACGGGCTTAAGACATAGGGCATGGCGTATCTCCGTAGCCTTGTTGTGCAGCAGCAAAGCGGCGGCGTCCAGTCCGAAGGAACCGCCGCCTGCACAATTAGACGGGTGCCAGCGTCATCAGGATCGCGCCGGCATCGACCGGGCGGCCTTCACGGCACGACAGGTTTTTAATCACCCCATCCGATGGGGCATAGATATGAAACTCGGTCTTCATCGCCTCCAGCACCGCCAGCACATCGCCGGATTTGACACTCGCCCCTTCCGCCACCGCGATCTTCCACACATTGCCGCTGATCGCCGCCGACACCCCGATATGGCCCGCATCAACCACCGCTTCCGGCGGCCTGTCCTCGATCACGCCGTTGGTGTCTTCTTCGCCCCACAAGGCCACCTCGGCAGCGAAAGCCACCTGCTGACGCGCCGTGAAGCCGGTCAGTTCATCGGCAATCGAGGCCAGAAAGGCCTTATGCTCAGCCAGGCTGAAAACGCTGTCGGAAATCTCGATTTTATGCCGTCCTTCGCGGAAATCAGCCCGTAAAACCTCCAGTTCCGCCTCGCTGACAGGATAGAACCGCACCTGATCGAAGAAGCGCAGCAGCCACGGCTTGCCGTCGATGAAGGCCTCATTCTTCAGGAACTGATTCCAGATCGGCAGGGAGCGCCCGACAAGCTGATAACCACCCGGCGAGTCCATGCCGTAGATGCACATATAGATGCCGCCGATCCCGACCGTGCCTTCGGCCGTATAGGTGCGGGCGGGATTATATTTCGAGGTCAAAAGCCGGTGACGCGGATCGACCGGCACGGCGCACGGCGCACCAAGATAGACATCGCCCAGACCCAACACCATATAGCTGGCCGAAAACAGAATGTCGCGCACCTGATCGACCGTATCCAAGCCATTGATACGACGTATGAATTCGGTATTGCTGGGCAGCCAGGGCGCTGTCGGTTTCACCGTCTCCTGATAGCGTTTGACTGCGCCAAGCGTCGCCGAATCCTCAAAGGCCATCGGCAGATGGATGATGCGGCTCGGCACGCTCATGCTGTCCGCCGGGGGTAACCGTGCCTCCGCCGCCAGCAGGGCCGCCAGCAAGGCCGGCTGATCAATGACCAGACTGTCATAATGGATTTGCAGCGAACGCACGCCGGGCGACAGTTCCAGTATGCCCGCCACGGGCCGCGCTGTCAGGTCTTCCATCAAGGCGTGGATGCGTAGCCGGAAGGCCAGATCGAGCACGACCGGGCCATATTCGAGGAGGATATATTTGTCACCCGCCTGCCGGTAGGTGACGAGTGGTGTCGTCCCGGTTGCCTCGATGCGGTGCAGCACTGGCCCTGAAAGCGCTGATGGCAAGGGCGCGGGCGCGGCCACGGGTTCCAGCCTGGCGATCTCAGCATTCTGCTGGTGTTCCTGCGCCAGGGCCTGCGCGAAATCCATACGGCGAAAGCGAATGCGGTCACCGGGCTTGACCTGGCCGACCTTCCACAATTCGGCGTGGGCGATGGTCACCGGACAGACAAAACCGCCGAGGCTCGGCCCGTCGCGCGTCAGGATGACCGGCATGTCGCCGGTGAAGTTGATGCTGCCGATAGCATATTCGCAATCGTGGATATTGGACGGGTGCAGCCCCGCCTCGCCGCCATCGCTGCGCGCCCATTCGGGTTTTGGCCCCACCAGCCGGACGCCAAGGCGGTTCGAGTTATAATGCACGGTCCAGTCGGCGGCGAAGAAGGCGTCCATCGAGGCTTCGGTAAAGAAGTCGGGCGCACCGTGCGGCCCGTATAAAACCCCGATCTCCCAGTGATCGCCATAGGCCGGGATCAGCCCCGCATCGAGCGCTTTTGGTTCGGCGGTTTCCAGTCCGCCCACCGGCAGGATGTCGCCCGCGCGCAGGGTGCGCCCGGCATGGCCGCCGAAATGGCCCAGCACAAAGGTGGAGCGACTGCCGAGCGACAGGGGCACGTCCAGCCCGCCGCGCACCGCCAGATAGGTGCGGCAGCCGCTCGATACCCGCCCGATACGCAGCACCTGTCCGGCCTTCACCGCCACCGGCTGCCAGAAGCCGATCGGCTGATCATCAAGCCGCGCATCGCAGGCCGCGCCGGTCAGGGCGATGACGCCATCGGCGTGGAATTTCAGCGCCGGCCCGCTGATCGTGGCCTCGAAGCCCGCCGCGCTTTCGTCATTGCCGACAATGGCGTTGCCGAGGCGAAAGGCGCGGTCGTCCATTGGCCCGGACGGCGGCACACCGATGTCCCACAGCCCGACCCGGCCCGGATAGTCCTGAACCGTGGTATAGGTGCCGGGTTCGATGATCTCAATGGCTTTCGGCGTATAGACAAAGCTGTTGAGCCGGGCCGTCGAAACCTGTCCGGCGGCGAATTCAGCGTCGGCGGCGATGGCGCGCAGATAGTCGAGATTGGTGGCGATCCCGCCCAGTCGCGTGGCGGCCAGAGCGGCGTTCAGGCGGGCAATGGCGTCGGCGCGGTCATCGCCTTTGACGATCAGCTTGGCGATCATCGGATCATAAAAGGACGACACCTCGGTGCCCGCCTCGACCCAGGTGTCGATGCGGGCCTCCGCCGGAAAGACCACCTCGGTCAGCAGGCCGGGACTGGGGGCGAAGTTGCGGATCGGGTCTTCGGCATAGATGCGCACCTCGATGGCCGCGCCGCTGGCCGGATAATCGCGTGACAGGTCGGGCGCATCGCCCTGCGCCGTGCGGATCATCCATTCGACCAGATCAATGCCGGTCACGGCCTCGGTAATGGCGTGTTCGACCTGAAGGCGCGTATTGACCTCCAGAAAGTAAAACTGATCGACGGCCTCGTCATAGATGAATTCGACCGTACCGGCTGAGCGGTAATTGACCGAACGCGCCAGGGCGGCGGCGCAGTCGAGCAGATGCCGCCTTGTGGCAGGCGGCAGGCGCGGCGCGGGCGTTTCTTCCACCACCTTCTGATTGCGACGCTGCAAGGAACAGTCGCGCTCGCCCAAAGCCACCACGCCACCCTTGCCGTCGCCGAAAATCTGCACCTCGACATGGCGGGCGCGTTCGACGAAGCGTTCCAGAAAGACACCGGAATCGCTGAAGAAATTCTGCCCCAGACGGCGCACGCTTTCAAAGGCGTGATCAAGCGCCGCCTCGTCGTCGCAGCGCGTCAGGCCGATGCCGCCGCCGCCCGCCGTGCTTTTGAGCATGACGGGATAGCCCAGCCGTGCCGCCACGGCGCGCGCCTCATCGAGGTCTTTGAGCAGGCCAGAACCGGGGGTCAGCGGCACATTGGCGGCTTCGGCCAGGGCGCGGGCGGCGTGTTTCAGGCCAAAGCCGCGCATCTGGTCGCCCGTTGGCCCGCAAAAGGCCAGACCCGCTGCCTCGCAGGCATCGGCGAAATCGGCGTTTTCCGACAGGAAGCCATAGCCGGGGATAATGGCCTGCGCACCGGTGGCTTTGGCCGCCGCGATGATGGCTTCGCCGCGCAGATAGTTTTCGGCGGGCTTTTCCCCGCCCAGCGCCACGGCCAGATCGGCTTCGCGGACGTGACGCGCATTGCGGTCGGGTTCGGAATAGACGGCGATGCTGCGCACGCCCATTTTTTTCAGGGTGCGGATAATGCGCACGGCGATTTCACCGCGATTGGCGATCAGGACGGTATGGATCATTGCGCGGCCTCAGCGCCGGGGTGTGCGGGCATGGTGGTAATCTCCTTGGGCCTCAAGCGTGAAAAAGCGCCGCGTGGCAGGTTGAAGCGGGCTTCCCAGCGGGCGGCCACTGAGGCCAGGGCGCGCTCGGCCCAGACGGGGCCGATCAGGGTCAGGCCGAACGGCAGGCCATCGGCGCGGAAACCGGCAGGCACGGCCACGGCGCTCCAGTCGAGCAAATTGACGAAATTGGTGTAGGTGCCAAGGCGGCTGTTGAGCGTCACCGGATCGGCGGCCACGGCGGCGAGGGTCGGGTGAGCCGGCACGGTCGGCACCAGCAGGGCATCGACCGAGGCCATCAGCGCTTGCGCCGGGCCTGCCAGTTCGGCCAGCCGGTAAAAGGCGCGGAAGGTGTCAGTGGCGCTCATGCCCTTGGCCCCGCCGATAATGGCGCGCACGGTCGGGTCCATCTCGGCGGCGTGAGCATCGAAAAAGCCCTCTATGGCCGCCAGCCGTTCGGCTACCCACGCCCCCTCATAGAGCAGGGCAGCGACGGCATGCAGCGGCGCGAAATCGACCGGCACCAGTTCGGCGTCAAGCTTGGCAAGGCTGACCGCCCACGCCGCCTTGGCCTGTGCATCGCCAAAAAACTGCGGATCGGCGGGGATGGCCAGGCGCGGACGCACAGGCAGTTCGCGCGCCCGCAAGGGTTGGCGCGACAGCGCATCGCCCGCATCATAGCCGCGCACAATTTCATCAACGCGCACGGCGTCGGCGACGCAGGTGGTCATGACGGTGATGCAGTCAAGCGTGCGGCAGGCGGGCACCAGACCCTTGGTGCTCCACGCGCCGCGTGTCGGTTTGAAACCGACGAGGTTGTTGGCCCCTGCCGGGACGCGCCCCGAACCCGCCGTATCGGTGCCGAGCGCGAACGGCACCAGACCGCGCGCCACCACAGACGCTGTGCCGGAACTGGAACCGCCCGACACATAGGCTGGATCGAAGCTGTTGGGCACCGCGCCATAGGGGCTGCGTGTACCGACAAGGCCGGTGGCGAACTGGTCGAGATTGGTCTTGCCGATCATGAGGGCGCCCGTCGCCATCAGGCGTTCGACCACGGTGGCGCTTTTGTCCGGTCTATAGGCAAAGGCCGGACAGGCCGCCGTGGTATCAAATCCCGCCACGTCAATATTGTCCTTGACCGCGAAGGGCACGCCAAACAGCGGCATATCCGCCCCGGCGTCCTGGCGGCGCGCGGCGGCGTCAAGCTGCGCCATCAACGCCTCTGGCGTCACGCGGCTGATCCAGGCCGGATCGGCGGGATCAAGCGCGGCCACCAGCGCCAGCAGATCGGCGCGCAAAGCCGTGGGATCGCTGCCCGCCATCACCCAGTCATCGAGACTGCGGCCTGTAAGATCAGAAGAAGAAGGGTCGGCCATCGGAACTCCACGCACAGGTCTTGTCCGTAAAACTGGCATTCCGGGCGGGCGGGTTACATACGTCGATTGACGTATGTAACCCGCCGAGGGCATCGACATTCAGCCCCTTGCTGAAGCAAGTGACCGCTTGCGTCTCGACGCGCTTCGCTGGCTCGACACCTCCCATGAATGGAGAGGCGGGTGACAAGCGGCACACCCCTCCTGTCGAGCGAATTGAAGATGGGGTGGTGTCGGCGAAAGCTGACGGGGTCACTTTTCCTGAATAGCGGCCTGGAGATTTGAAAGCAGGCAACGCACCTCCCCCGTACGCTGTGCTACAGGGGAGGAGGGTGAATCTCGATCCGTCCCAGAGCGCCTAGAGCAACGAGCGTTTAATTTGACTTACAAATTGAATGCGAGATGCGGAAAAATGTAAATAGCTTAGATTCCGTCGCCGCCATAGATCGGATTGTGGATCCCGCACTCGACCTTTTCCGAGTCGGCCCAGCGGCCTGAGCGCGCATCTTCGCCTGCCGCCACCGGCTTGGTGCAGGTAAAGCAGCCGATGGACGGAAAGCCTTGCTCCACCAGCGGATGCGGCGGCAGATCGTGGGCCCGAAAATAGGCGCTGATGTCGTCAGCCGTCCAGTTGGCCAGCGGATTGACCTTGAAATGCCTACCATCCCATTCAACGATGGGCAGGCTGGTGCGCGTGGCGCTCTGGTGGCGCTTGCGGCCCGAAATCCACGCGCCGTAGCCCTCCATCAGGCGGTTGAGCGGGCGCACCTTTCGCAGATCACAGCAGGCATCGGGATTGGAGCGCCACAGCGTTCCCTTGGCGTCTTCTTCCGCAGCCTCGTCCCTGTCGGCACGCAGATTGATCAGATGGGTCAGGCCGAGGCGCTTTTGCAACTCGTCACGATATTGCAGGGTCTGGAAGAAATGGCGCTCGGTATCGAGGAAGATGACCGGCAGGCCCGGATCGATCTCCGACACCATGTGCAGCAGCACCGCCGAATCGGCTCCGAACGACGAAGACAGGGTAATGTCGCCCAAAAACTGGTTGCGAATGGCGTCGCGCAAGATGTCCTGCGCGCTCATGCCTTCATATTGCGCACTCAAGGCTTCGGCGCGCAGGCTGTTGTCGCTGCGTGTCTGGTCTTTCAGAATATCGATCAAAACCGTCATGGTATTGTCCTTGCGGCGTTTTTATTTTACGCCGAAATCTGGTGACGCAGGGCCCAGGTGGGCAGATGGGCGTCCGCCGCGCTCTGGTAATAGGTCGTAAAGCTGCCGAGCGCCCATGTCAGCGCGCCCGCCGGGTCGTGATCCTTGATCACGAACTGATCAAAGCCGCAGCGCGCCATCAGCAAAAGCTGGTCGCGCAGCACATCGCCGACAGCGCGGACGGGACCGGTAAAGCTTAAGTCCTGACGCAGGATGCGCGCCGTCGAATAGCCGCGCCCGTCGCGGTAGCCGGGGAAGGCCACCTCGAACAGGGCGATCTTGTCGAGCCAGGACGCAAGCTGACGCACATCCTGACCGGGCAGGACGCGCACGCCATAGCGGCCATTCAGCCCGTCCAACTCGGACAAGGCACGATCAAAGCCAAGCACATAGGGGCCATCCGAACCGATGGGCTCGTCATCGGCCAGCACAACCCAGTCATTGGCAGGCGTGTCACCGCTAACCGTGATCAGGGTGGGGGCGGAGGCGGAATTGGGCGTGGGCAGGTTCATATCGGAACTCATATCAGGCGGGCTCATGCAGGGCTTCGGCGAAGGCGTCGCGGCCAACACGGGCCAGTGTGTCGATGAAAAGCTCGGACTCATCGGTGCGCAGTTGCAGGTAAAGCTGCACCACGCGCTCGATGGCGGCGGGCACGGCTTCGGCGGGCAGGCCCTTGCCGGTGATGACTCCAAGCGCGGCGTTTTCATCGGCGCGACCGCCGAGCAGGATCTGGTAGAATTCGACGCCCTGCTTATCGACGCCCAGGATGCCGATATTGCCATTATGGTGGTGGCCGCAGGCATTGATGCAGCCCGACATCTTGATCGACAGATTGCCGATCCTGTCATTCACTTCGGCATCATCGAAACGCTTCGAGATTGCCTGCGCCAGCGGGATCGAGCGTGCATTGGCCAAGGAGCAGTAGTCGAGGCCGGGGCAGCAGATAATGTCGGTGATCTTGCCGATATTGGCCGTGCTCAAATCCTGCGTATCGAGCTGGCTGTACAGCGCATACAGATCGGCCCTGGCGACATGCGGCAGCACGACATTCTGTTCGTGCGTCACGCGCAGTTCGCCATTGCCGAAGCGGTCGGCCAGATCGGCCAGCAAATCCATCTGGTCGGCCGAGGCATCGCCCGGCGTCTTGCCAATCGGCTTCAGCGACACGGTGACCGACGTATAATCGTCGTTCTTGTGCGCATTGAGGTTATTCTTCACCCAGCGGGCAAATTGCGGATCGGCGGCGCGGGCGCGGTTAAGCGCCGCCTGATCGAACGGGCGCGGAGCCAGTTCGGGCATGGGGAAGAAGGCGCGGATGCGCTCGATCTCGGCTTGCGGCGGGTCGATCAGGCTCTTGTCGAGCGTGGCCCATTCTGCCTCGACCTGACGCTTATATTCGTCGGGGCCGAGGGCTGCGACCAGTATCTTGATGCGCGCCTTGTAGCTGTTGTCGCGTCGGCCATAGCGATTATAGACGCGAAGGCAGGCTTCGAGATAGCTGAGCAGTTCGCTGCCGGGTAAGGCTTTGCGGATGCAGTGGGCCAGCGCCGGGGTACGGCCCATGCCGCCGCCGACATAGACATCGAAGCCGTCCTTCGTCAGGTGCAGGCCAATATCGTGCAGGCGGATGGCGGCGCGGTCTTTTTTGGCAGCCGTGACGGCGATCTTGAACTTGCGCGGCAAAAACGAAAATTCCGGGTGGTTCGACGACCACTGACGGATCAGTTCGCACCACGGACGCGGGTCCTCGATCTCGTCACGCGCAGCGGCGGCGAACTGGTCGGTGGTGGTGTTGCGGATGCAGTTGCCTGAGGTTTGCAGGCAGTGCATTTCGACATCGGCCAGCTCTTCCAGAATCTTCGGCGCGTCGGCCAGTTTCAGCCAGTGGAATTGCAGATTGGTGCGCGTGGTGAAGTGGCCATAGCCGCGATCATAGGTGCGGGCGATATGGGCTAATTTGCGCACCTGCTTCGATGACAAAAGGCCGTAAGGGATGGCGATGCGCAGCATATAGGCGTGCAGTTGCAGATAGATGCCGTTCATCAGGCGCAGCGGCTTGAACTGATCTTCGGTGATCTCACCGGCCAGACGGCGCTTCACCTGATCGGCAAACTGCGCCACGCGCTCGCGGGCAAAGGCATGATCGAAATCGTCATAAATATACATGCAGAACGGAACCTTTAAAATATATCGGCGCGCTGATAGGCGCGGGCAATGCCGTCGGTCAGGGGGCCGGTGGTCGGGCCATTGGCGCGGACAAATTCGCGCACATGCTCGCGTTGCACCGGCACATCTTCGGGCGTCAGCGGGATCAGATAGGGGCCGACCACCTCGGTTTCGCGCGCCAGCCAGTCTTTGAGTAAGGCGTCGGCGCGTTCATCCTCAAGCGACACGGCCAGCGCCCCGTCCTCAACCCAGCCATCGGCGCCATACCATAGCGTCGTGCCGTCCCACAGGCGGTTTGCGGTCAGAAGTTTCATGCGTTCAGTCTCATCTGTTCTTTGTCAGCTTCGGCGATGACGGCGTGGAGCGCCGCCTTGTCGTGATAAAGGCCCGCCACCTCGCCGATGATCAGCAGGGCGGGGCCGGTAATGGCGGCGACGGCGCTTTCCAGCCCGTCCAGTTGCGAAAGCGTGCAGCGCTCATCGGCGCGCGTGCCGTTTTCGATGACCAGAACCGGCGTATCGGGCAGGCGGCCATGACGCATCAGCTTGGTCGAAATCTCGTGCGCCGTCGCCACGCCCATATAGACCACCAAAGTATGATGCGGGGCTGACAGGGCCGACCAGTCGAGCGACAGCGGATTGGCGGGGTCGCCGTCTTTCAGGTGGCCGGTGACGAAGGTGACGCTCTGGGCATGGTCGCGGTGGGTGAGCGGCACACCCGATGAGGCGGCGCAGCCAAGAGCCGCCGTAATGCCCGGCGTCACCTGCACCTCGATGCCCGCGTCGCGCAGGGCCTGCACCTCTTCGCCGCCGCGCCCGAAGACGAACGGATCGCCGCCCTTGAGGCGCACGACGCGCTTGCCCAGACGCGCCTGTTCGACCAGCAGTTCGTGAATCTGTTCCTGCGGCACCGAATGGTTGGAACGCGCCTTGCCGACATAAAACCGGTCGGCATCGCGGCGCGCCAGATCCATGATGGCCGAACCGACCAGCCGGTCATAGACGATGACATCGGCTTCGGACAGCAGGCGCAGCGCCTTCAGGGTCAGCAGTTCGGGATCGCCGGGGCCTGCGCCGACCAGATGAACAATGCCGGTGCGGGCTTTAGGGTTTTCAAGCGACGCCAAAGCCAGAGCTACCGCCTCAGCCACCTGACCGGAACGGGCCAGTTCGGCGGCGGGAGAGGCCAGCACCTCTTCCCAGACGCGGCGGCGATCATCGACATTGGCGAACATCTGGCGCAGGGGCGCGCTTAGGCCTTGCGCAAATTCAGCGACATGCGTTTCCGAAGGCGGGATGGCCGCTTCGATTTTGCGGCGGGTTTCGCGCGCCAGAACCGGCGCGGTGCCGCCTGACGCAATGCCGATACTGATAGCGCCGCGATCGACAATGGCCGGAAAATGGAAATCGGAAAGGTCAGGATAATCAACCACATTGAGCGGCACGCGGGCGACGCGGGCCAAATCAGCGCCCCGTTCGGCCAGTGGACGATCCTCGAAAGCGACGACGATCAGCGCCGCACCTTCCAGATCGGCGGCTTCGGGCCAGCGCGCCTCAATACGCGCGCCGCTGAAGTCCAGCGGCTCGGTGGGCGCGAAAACGGTGAGGGTAGCGGGGGTGCGGCTCAGCAGGTTCAGCTTGCGTACCGCCCACGCGCCCGCACCGACCAGCACAACATGCTTGCCTTGCAACGGCCAGGACAGGGGCAAAGACAACATGACGGGCTTCATCCGAAAACGCCCGCACCATGCGGGCTTGAGACGTGTATTTAAGGTTCCGGGCCGATAAAGAAAAGCGATCCTTTATGGCGGATAGGTTTAGGCGCACTAAACGGGCGACAATCGGTCGCGGTGCAGCATCTTGTCAATTCCGACTAAGACGCTAAGGTATTGCCATGATCGAAACACCGCCGCAAACCTCGCCCAAGGCCCTCGAAGCCCGTCAGAAAATCCGTGAAGATGCGGCTGCCATCGGTATCGACGAAGCCTTTATAGCGCGTCTGGTCGATGAATTTTATCGCCGCGTGCGCCAACATCCGCATCTTGGGCCGGTGTTTGATGGCGCGGTGCACGACTGGCCCGATCATCTGGCCAGGCTGAAGCTGTTCTGGGCATCGGTGGCGCTGAATGCAGGCGTTTATACGGGCAGGCCGATGCAGGCCCATATGCGCGTCAAAACCATCGAAGCGGCGCATTTCGGCGAATGGCTGTTCCTGTTCGAGCAGACCCTGCGCGATCTGGCCCCTGATGAACGTGCCGTTGACTATTTCATGGTGCGCGCCAGCCGCATCGGCGAAAGCCTGAAACTGGGGCTTTTCTATCGCCCGGAGCAGGATTTGCACGCGCGCGGAAAATAGACTAGACTAACCGGACTTAGTTTAGGAATGCCAGCCATGCCGACCGTCAATATTCACGAAGCCAAGACCCATTTGTCGCGCCTTGTCGATCAGGCCGCCAAAGGGCAGGGTTTTGTCATCGCCAAGGCGGGCAAACCGATGGCGCAGGTAACGGCCATTGATGCGCCGCCGCACAAGACACGCCTGGGGTTTATGGCCGGAAACATCCAGGTGCCGGATGATTTTGATCGCATGGCGGAGGCTGAGATCAGCGGCCTGTTTGGCCTGTGAAACTGCTGCTCGACACACATCTGCTGCTGTGGGCGGCGGGGATGCCCGACCGCTTGCCGCTTGAAGCCGTGCGCCTGATCGAGGACGAGGCCAACACGCTTTTATTCAGCGCCGCCAGCCTGTGGGAGGTGGCGATCAAGAGCGGCTTGGGACGTGAGGATTTCCGCGTCGATGCGCGGTTGTTGCGGCGCGGCCTGCTCGATAATGGTTATGAGGAAGTACCCATCCTGTCGGCCCACGCTGTCATGGTCGATACCCTGCCGGAGATTCACAAAGATCCGTTTGACCGGATACTGGTGGCGCAGGCGCAGCACGAGGGGATTACGCTGCTGACCTCGGATGCGGTGGTAGCGCAATATCCGGGGCCGGTCAGGCTGGTGTGACAAGACCTATACCTCCCTGAAATCCCTGATTTCGGGGAGGGGGACCACGAGCGCAGCGATGTGGTGGTGGGGTATCTTTACCGGCGCTGGGATCGCTGCAAGGCCAGAAGCCTTACGCCGTCGGCAGTCGCATCCGGATCGCGGTAAACGTCCGGCGCGGGCAGGCTGGTGTAATATCAAAATACGGATTGCGCAGCCTGCTGAAACTCAATCGCCTTGTGAAAAAATGCGCTGGCTTCATCGGAGGTTGCAAAGGCGCGTTTGGGAATAATGATCGCCATATTTTCACGGATATAAATCAGGATCGCATTATCAGTTTCGGCGATTTTATAGATTGTTATCCAGGTTCGATTTCCCTGTGATGCGTGATTGCCCCAGTTGATCTCATCCTTGTTGATACGTGCGGTGGAAGGGTAGCCGAAGGCAGGGTCTGACTGTATGCGCTGCCATGCGACTTTGTTTGTGTAGCCAGAATAGAAGGTAAATCCGACAATAATTACGACCAACGGCAATATCGCCCAAAAACTTATGATGCCTAATATGCCTGCCCACACAAGCAGGCCGAGCAGGAGTGCGTAAACCGGTAAACGAATATACAGGTTGGCAAGTTTTGTCTTGCCTTGGCGCGAATGAAATTTCTGAAATTCCAGAAACTCCTCTTTCGTCAGGACATACGGCGTTGTTTGCCATTCGATCATTTTCCCCTCCTGGTATTTTAGACAGGCATTATCATGACAGCGCCCCTCCGTCGATGACGAAGGGGCGCTGATAACTTGGGGCCACAGGCCCCAAACCCCATTACTTCACGCCCATCTTCTTTTGCAGTTCCGACGACGAGGTCGTGTATTGGAAACGCAGCTTCTTGTCGGGATAGACATAGCGGAAGGCTTTTTGCGCCATCAGGGCGGCTTCGTGGAAGCCCGACAGGATCAGCTTCAGCTTGCCCGGATAGTGGTTGATGTCGCCGATGGCGAAGATGCCCGGCGTCGATGTCTCAAACTTTTCCGTATCGACCGGAATCAGGTTTTCATGTAGGTTCAGGCCAAATTCGGCCACAGGGCCCAGCTTCATGGTCAGGCCGAAGAAGGGCAGGAAGGCGTCGGCCTTCAGTTCCGATTCCACCCCATTGGCGTCTTCGATCAGCACGGCGTCGAGATAGTGCGAGGTTTCGCCCTTCAGCGCCGTGGCCTGAGCGATGACGAGGTCCATCTTACCTTCGGCCACCAGTTCGCGCATCTTGGCCACGCTGTGCGGCGCGGCGCGGAAATCATCGCGGCGGTGGATCAGCGTCACTTTTTTGGCGATCGGTTGCAGATTCAGCACCCAGTCGAGCGCCGAATCGCCGCCGCCGGAAATGACGATCTCCTTGTCGCGGAAGGCGTCCATCTTGCGCACGGCATAATGGACGCCCTTGCCCGCGCCGAGGTTCTCAAAACCGTCAATACCGGGGATGGGCGGCTTTTTCGGCTGGAATGAACCGCCGCCCGCCGCCACCACGATGCACTTGGCGCGGATCACCGTCTTCTGGTCGGTGGTCAGTTCCCACAGGTCTTCATCTTCCAGCTTGCGGATGGCCACGGCCATTTCGCCCAGGTGATATTTCGCGCCGAACGGATGAATCTGCTCCAGCAAACGCTTGGTCAGGTCGTCGCCGGAAATGATCGGCCAGGCCGGAATATCATAGATCGGTTTTTCGGGATAAAGTTCGGCGCATTGCCCGCCTACCTTGTCGAGAATATCGACGAGATGGCATTTGATGTCGAGCAGGCCCAGTTCGAACACGCTGAACAGGCCCACGGGCCCTGCGCCGATCACCACCACGTCGGTGGTCCAGCTCTGGCCCGCTTCAAGCGCCTCGATCTGGTGCAGCGGATTGGCGTCAGTCATTTTGATAGTCTCCGGATTTTCGCTTGGCCCTAAGGCAAGATTAGTTTTTTTAAACTGATAATGCGCTATAGAGGGCGCGGTGAAGAGAGAAGTTCAAGGGTAGATCATGTCACGAGATCGTCTGCCGCCGTTGTCGGCGCTTCGGGTGTTCGAAGCCGCCGCGCGGCATGAAAGTTTCAAACAGGCCGCCGAGGAGCTGTTCGTTACCCCCGGCGCGGTGTCGCAGCAGATCCGCCTGCTGGAAGAGCATGTCGGCGTCGAGCTGTTCGTACGCGATGGCCGCCGCGTGGTGCTGTCCGAAGCGGGCAAGGCGTCGGCGGCGATCCTGCGCGAAGCCTTCGAGAAGATGTTCGAGGCCACGCGGCTGATGAAATCGGGCGTTACCAAGGGCCGCGTCACCGTGTCGGCGGCACCCAGTTTTGCCGCCAAATGGCTGATGCCGCGCCTGTATGACTTTAGCGCCGCTAATCCGGATATTGATGTCTGGGTCAGCGCCGACATGGCGCCTGTCGATTTCGCCGTGTCCGATATTGATCTGGCCGTGCGCTACGGCAATGGCCATTATCCCAATCTGCATGTCGAGCATTTGCTGACCGAGTCGGTGCTGCCCGTCTGCTCGCCGCTGTTGTTTGACGCCGCGCCGATCCGAAAACCGGCTGATCTGGCCCACCATGTTTTGCTGCACGATGTCGGTTTCGAGACTGATCCGTCGTGCCCCGACTGGGCGATGTGGCTGAAGGCGCACGGCGTTGAAGGCGTCGATGCGTCGCGCGGCCCGCGCTTCAACCAGTCGTCGATGGTGATCGAAGGCGCGGTGGCCGGTCGCGGCGTCGCCCTGGCCAAGCGCACGATTGCCGAGGCCGATCTGGCGGCGGGCCGTCTGCGCGTCCTGTTCGATGAGCAGGATGCGCCCCTGCAATACGGTTATTATCTGGTCTGGCCGCAGACGCGCGATCCCAGCCCCGGTCAGGTGCGTTTCATGGACTGGCTGCGCGAACAGGCCGCCGATGCCGGTTCGGCCCCGGCGATCACCGGCGAACGCCCGGTCTTCGCGGCAATGGACATTTAATCCCCCTTCCGTCAGCGCTGACGCGCCGCCACCTTCCCCGTAAACGGGGAAGGATGAAGGGGCCAAAACTGTTTGCGCAAACGTCACTTGATCAGGCCGCAAGCCATTCCGGCACGGGCAAACCCTTTTCCTTGAGGAATTCCGGGTTGAAGATTTTCGAGGCGTAGCGGTTGCCATAGTCACACAGCACGGTGACGATGGTTTTGCCGGGCCCGAGGTCGCGGGCCATCTTCATCGCGCCGACAATATTGAGCGCCGCCGAGGTGCCGAGGCACAGGCCTTCTTCGCGGATCATACGGTAAAGCAGGGGCAGCCATTCCTCATCGGCCACGCGGTAGCTGCGGTCGACCGTAATGCCTTCCAGATTGGCGGTGATGCGGCCCTGACCAATGCCTTCGGAGATGGACGAGCCTTCCGATTTCAGTTCGCCGGTCGTGTAATAGCTGTAGAGCGCCGCGCCATAAGGATCGGCCAGACCGATATGGATGGCAGGATTTTGCGCTTTCATATACAGGCTGACGCCGCCCAGCGTGCCGCCCGAACCGACGGCGCAGATGAAGCCATCGAGCTTGCCATCGGTCTGGCGGTAGATTTCCGGGGCGGTGCTGTCGAAATGGGCCTGACGATTGGCGGTGTTATCGAACTGATTAGCCCAGACAGCGCCCATCTCCTCGGCCAGACGGCCCGAATAGCGCACATAATTATTGGGGTTGGCATAGGGCGCGGCATCGACCTCGATCAGTTCGGCCCCGAAGGCGCGAATGGCGTCCTTCTTTTCCTGCGCCTGGGTGCGCGGGATTACGATCACGGCCTTATAGCCCAGCGCATTGGCCACCATCGCCAGACCGATACCGGTATTGCCCGCCGTGCCTTCGACGATCGTGCCGCCGGGCTTCAGCGCGCCCGATTTTTCATGGGCGCGGATGATCCACAGCGCGGCGCGATCCTTGATCGACTGGCCCGGATTGAGAAATTCGGCCTTGCCGTAAATCTCGCAGCCCGTTTCTTCAGAGGCGATCTTGAGGCGGATCAGGGGCGTATTGCCGATCAGATCGACGACGGAAGGTGCGATGTCGGGCATGTCGGAGTCCTTTTTGATGGAAAGCCGCAGTTTGCTAGAGCAACGAGCGTTTAATTTGACTTACAAATTGAATGCGAGATGCGGAAAAACGTAAAATGTAGAGTGGGTTGCATTCCTTTGACCGGTTCAATCAGAATGCAAACCGCTCTAGCAAAAATGCCCGCCGAACCCAAGCGATGGATTCTAATGGCGTGATTTAGTGTTTCTCCGGGTGCGGCAGGCTCTGCATCCCCATCATTCGCGGTTTCGGAAGCGTATCGCCTTTTTACGCCGCAAGGATGTAGCCTCGGCTCAGGTTCAATCTTACTGGAGGATAAGCTATGCATGTGGATGGATTAATCGCCGCCCTGTTGGTCGGCCTCATTGCCGGCTGGCTGGCCCATATGATCACCGGCGGACGCGGCGGACTGATCGGCAATCTGATCATCGGCCTGCTAGGCTCGGTCATCGGCGGTTTTATCGCCGGATTGCTGGGCATCGCCTTTTACGGCTTTGTCGGTTCGATCCTGATCTCGACGCTTGGCGCCGTGGTGCTTCTGTTTCTGTTCGGGGCGGTTAACCGCAACCGGACGGTTTAAGGACGGCCCTGCCGGAATCGGCCCGCTTTATCGAAGCCTAAAAAGCCTGCTATAGTCTCGACTATGGCAGGCTTTCCTGCTTTAAGCCGCGCATCGGCGCTGCGGGCGCAGCCAATTCCTGAGGTATCTTTTTCATGGCCGTCTTTACACAAGTGTCGCCGGAGGACGCCCGCAACTATCTGCGCGCCTACGACATCGGCGAACTGGTGCATCTCGAAGGCATTGAGGAAGGCGTTTCCAACACCAATTTCAAGGTGCAGACCACCAGCGGGCTTTACGCCCTGACCCTGTTCGAGGCGGCCACGCCCATCGATGACCTGCCGTGGTTCATGGACTACACCCTCTATCTCGACCAAAAAGGCTATCCGGCACCGGGGCCTGCGCTCAGGCGCGATGGTCAGGCGCTGGGTGAGATCAATGGCAAGCCCTGCGCCCTGATCAAATGGCTGCCGGGCCGCTGGCCGCGCAATCCCGATACGCGCCACGCCGCATCCGCCGGTGAATATCTGGCGAAACTGCACCTGATGGGCGGTGATTTTCCGGTTTTCAAGGCCAATGCGATGGGGCCGCAGGTCTGGCCAGACCTGATCGCGCGCTGCGAACCGAAGGCCACCGCCTCGCCGCGCCCCCTTGATATTCTGGCTGAGTTTCGCACCGAACTGGCGGTCTTGCGTGAAAGCTGGCCGCAGAACCTGCCCTCAGGCGCGATCCACGCCGATTATTTTCCCGACAATGTGCTGATGAGCGATGACGGCCTCGTCACCGGCGTCATCGACTATTATTATGCCTGCACCGACAGCTTCGCCTATGATCTGGCCGTGGCGCTCAATGCCTGGGGCTTTACGCCGGGCGGGCAGGCCGAACCCGATATGATCGCGGCCTTCATCAGCGCCTATCACGCCGCGCGTCCCTTATCCGCAGCCGAGATTGCCGCCCTGCCCCTGCTGGCGCGCGGCTCGGCGGTGCGCTTTACCCTGACGCGGCTTTATGATCTGCTCAACCACGATCCGTCATGGGTGGTGAAGCCGAAAGACCCGGAAGCCTTCTATCGCCGTCTCGATTATCATCGCAGTATCGGCGACGGTCACGCCTATTTCACAGTTTAGATGTCCGGTGTGAGCTGACCGCCACCGGGCAGGGGCCAGCTCTTGTGCGCCAGCCACGGATTGCGGTGCGGATCATAATAGAGGGTGTGGCCGCCCGACTGGATATTGCTGATGGCATCGGGCGCGGTCGTGCCCGTGATGACCAGCTTGCCGACATGGGTGTCGCCGGGCAGGATCCAGTCGCTGCCCGCGTCAAGCGTTACATCGGTATTGGTTGTGGTTTTGCCGGTCAGGTGCGACTGGTCGAGCAGGCTGACACGGATGCTTGAAATCACATCGGTGGCGAAATCGCCGGTCAGGGTTTCGCCGTGCAGCTCCAGCTCGGCCTCGCCGCCATTGCGGCCCAGTTCGCCCCCCTGTCCGGCGGCGGCGCGCAGGATGACGGGGCTGTCGAGGGTGACCCCTGTCAGCACGATATGGGCGCGGGCATTGCTGACCAGAAGCGCGGCTTCGCTGCCCGCCAGATGGCTGTCGTGAAGATCAAGCTCGGCACGGTGCACGGCGGCATCGGGCGCGGGAATCAGCAGCTTGTCAATCGGCACCACCTTGCCGGCATCGGGATCGGTGGACTCATCGGCAGGCGCATCCGGCCCGTCCATGTCCTGATCGTCCCCGGCGGGGTGCGCATGGCCCGCCGCGCCGCGTGGCGCGCCGGCATGAGTTTCGGCCCCGGATACCGAAACGGCATAGTTGGCCGATTGCAGGTCGGCATGGCTGAGGCTGATCTTGTGCGCGCCCTCAACAGCCAGACCGTCTGAACGTTCGGCCATGCCCTTCAGCCCGTCGCCGGTCATATCGCCACCGGCCAGTACCAGCGGTGAATTGGGGCCCATCGTATGCAGGATCAGGCTGGACAGGGTCATCGGCGCGCCACCCTGGCTGGCGATGGCGGGCGACTGATCGCCTTCGGTGTGGATGGTGAGCCCCGTGGCGTTCAACTGCGCCCCGGCGCTGGCCTCGACGCCGTAAGCATTGCCGGCGCGGGTGGTGATGGTGAGGTTTTGCAGGTCAAGGCGCGATTGCGGCCCGACCACGAAGGCGGCATTGCCGCCGGAGCCCGTGGTGGTGATGCTGCCGCCGGTTAGAGTTGCGCTGCTGCCTTCATTGAGCAACAGGGCCGAATTGAGGCCGCTGCCCCGGCTGTCATCGAGCAGGGATACCGTGCTGTGGCTGGTCAGGGTGGCGTTTTTCAAGGTGAGGCTGCCGCCGCGGCTGATGAAGATGACCGACACATCGGGCTTGTCGCTGTTGAGCGTCACATCCGAGCCCGCCTTGCTTTCGCCGATAATATTGACCACGCCGGTCAGACGCATGGCTACCGGCAATTGCGGCGGGGGCGCAGGCATGGCGTTTATCGGGGGGGCATCTTTTTGCGCATCGCCCGACTGGCCGCCGCCACGATGATGACCGCCACCGCCCCGGCCTCCTCCGCCCATGCCTTGGCCACCCATGCCCTCACCGCCCATGCCGCCGCCCATCTGGGCGAAGGCTGTAGGTGCGAAAGTCGTCAGGGCCAGCAGGGCGCAGCCGAGATAGAGATGATGACGCATGAACAGGCTCCCATAATCAGGTCGCAGGCTTAACAAGCGATCCCGGCAAGACTATGCGGGAAATATGTCAGATATGAAACGCTTAACCGAAAGCCCTAACCGAAACTTTTGACCACTTCCAGCGCGGCGAATTCGTCATTGCGAATGACCTGAATGGTTTCCTTCTGGCCGTGCAGACGGGCAATCGCTTCGGGCACTTCGGGGGCGAAGCCGAGCGCATCGGTGACAAAAGCCGGAAACTTGGCCGGATGGGCCGTGGCCAGAGCGATTTGAGGTTGATGAGATTTTTGGCCTGACGCTTCGCTTCTTGAGGCCGAACCGCGCTCAAAAGCCGCCGCCACAGCCACCGCCGTGTGTGGGCAGATCACCTTGCCATAGCGCTCATAAACGGTTTTGATCGTCGCCTTGGTGGTGGCCTCATCGACCTTGCTGGCGCTCACCTCGGCTTGCAGAGACGCTTGCAGATCGGGCGACAGATGCACATCACCGGTGGCGTTGAAATCGTTGAATAAGCTTTGCGTGCCCGCCGCATGACGGCCTGAGGCTTCAAACACCAGCCGCTCGAAATTGGACGGGGCTTGCACATCCATCGACACCGAGGCGGTTTCCACGGCCTGACGGCGCAGATAGTGGCCGGAATTGATCACCATCGCCAGGGCGTCATTGGAATTGACCGCCGCGTGCAGATCGCCGACATTACCGCCGATCCTGCGCGCCACCCAGCCCGCAAACGCATCGCCGAAATTGCCGGTCGGCACCACGAAATCGGGCTTATCCGCGCCGCTGGCTGCTGCCGCGGCCAGATAATAGGGCGTCTGGCCCAGCAGACGGCCCCAGTTGATCGAATTGACGCTGGAAATCAGGCCGCGTTCTTTCAAACTCGCTTCGCCGAGCAGGCGCTTGACGATGCGCTGGCAGTCGTCGAAATCGCCCTCGACGCCGACATTGAGCACATTATCGGCCTCCACCGTCGTCATCTGCAAACGCTGCACCGGCGACACACGGCCGAGCGGATGGAAGACCACCAGCCGGACGTGCTTTGATCCCGCAAAGGCGCGCACAGCGGCGGCCCCTGTATCGCCCGACGTGGCCGTCACCAGAGTCAGTTTTTCGCCGTTCTGCGCCAGGGCCGCGTCGGTGAGCGGCGCGATCATCTGCATCGCCATGTCTTTGAAGGCGAGCGTCGGGCCGTGATAAAGTTCGAGCAGCCACAGATTGTCGTCAAGCTGGGTCAGCGGCGTCTGACCGTCACGCAGAAAGGCCGCCTTGGTGCGCGCCGCCGCCAGTTTGACCGCCTCAGCCCCCAGCACATCGACGCCGAACAGATTGAGCAGGTTTTCGGTCAGCGCGCCATAATCGCCCGCCGCGCTGGCGGCCAGGTCGAAACCGGGCTTCGGATAGGTTTGCGGTACATAGAGCCCGCCATCGGGGGCTAAGCCATCGAGCAGCGCGCCTGCAAAGCTACGCGGTTCGTGAAAGCCTCTTGTGCCGATATAGTTCATGTTATGACCATTTCCTGTGACGGGGCTCTGAGACAGCTTAAGGCCCCGCATGGCTGATTGCAGCTTGCGCAGCTTCGGCCTTTGCCGGTAAAAGCGCGATAGTTTTCAAAGCGCGCCCTAACATTTTATGCCGGTCAGGAAAAGTCTTTAGATGTCGGATACCGTAAATTCGCCGCTGGGCCTGCCGGACGTTTTGCGCACCGCCACGCGCGTCACGATCAAGGTCGGATCGGCCCTGGTGGTCGATGCCGCTTCGGGTGACACGCGCGATGGCTGGATGCGCGGTCTGGCCACCGACATTGATGCGCTCCATGCGCAAGGAAAAGCCGTCGTGCTGGTGTCGTCGGGTGCGGTGGCTCTGGGGCGGCGCTATCTCGGCCTCACGCGCAAAAAGCTGAAACTCGATGAAAAACAGGCCGCCGCCGCCGCCGGTCAGCCCAAGCTGATGAGCGCGTGGGACGCCGCCTTTGCCGCCGTGGGCCTGAAAACCGCGCAGGTTTTGCTGACGCGCGAAGACACCGAAAAACGCCGCCGCTGGCTCAATGCCCGCGCCACCATCGACACCCTGCTGGGCCTCGATTGCGTGCCCATCGTCAATGAAAACGACACGGTGGTGACCGAAGAAATCCGTTATGGCGACAATGACAGATTAGCGGCGCGCGCCGCGCAACTGGTGCGGGCCGAGGCGCTGGTGCTGTTGTCCGATATTGATGGTCTGTACACGGACGATCCACGCCGCAACCCGGATGCGCAGCATATGGCCGTGGTCGAAAAGCTGGATGCGTCGATTGAGGCGATGGCGGGCGGCGCCAATCTCGCGGCGGGCGTCGGCACGGGCGGCATGGCCACCAAGATCGCCGCCGCCAAAATCGCCGGATCGGCGGGCTGCGCCACCCTGATCGCCTTTGGTGACATTGCCCACCCCCTGACCCGGATGGGCAAACACACGCTGTTCCTGCCGCAGGCCAGTTTGAGCGCCGCCTATAAGGCGTGGATCGCCGGCACGGTGGAACCGGCGGGTAAGCTGAGGCTTGACGACGGCGCGGTAAAGGCGCTGCGTAATGGAAAATCGCTTCTGCCCTCAGGCATTGTCGAGGTGACGGGCACGTTTGAAAAAGGCGACAGCGTATCGATCATCACGCCTGCGGGCACGGAAATCGCGCGCGGCATCGTCACCTATTCGTCCGAAGCCATTCTCAGCATTCGCGGCCACGGCAGCCAGGAGATTGAGGGGATACTGGGCTACACGTCCGGCGATGAAGTGATCCATCGTGACGATATGGCTTTGGTGTAGGGGGCGCATTCAGAAACTCATCATGCCGAAGCGACTCTGATTACATTCAAAAATTCTTCTTATACCTCCCCGGCTTGCCGGGGAGGGGAACCGCACGAAGCCGCAAAGCGGCTGAGATGCGGTGGTGGGGGTTTTTGCTTCTCTAATTTTCAGAAAGTCAGTGAAGAACCCCACCACCACGAGCCTTTCTTTGCGCGGTGAAGTCTTGTGTTGGCTCGCGGTCCCCCTCCCCACCAAAGGTGGGGAGGTATGACAACAAACGATATTCACACGGAACATCTCGTATTTTCCTGATTTTGCGCTATATAGTCGCGGCGTAACAAGGATTTCGACATGGACGACCAGAGCGCCTTATCATTACAGCAATTGATGACCGGCATGGCGGAAAAAGCCAGGGCCGGGGCCGAAGCCCTGCGTCTGGCCGGGCCAGATGTGCGCACGAAAGCCATTGTCGAGGCCGCCAAAGCCATCCGGGCGCGTGAAGCCGAAATTCTGGCCGCCAATGAAAAAGATCAGGCCTTTGCCCGCAATAAGGGCCTGACCGACGCCATGATCGAACGCCTGATCCTTAATCCGGCGCGCGTCGAGGCGATGGCCAAGGGCCTTGAAGAGGTCGCGGCTCTGGCCGATCCGGTCGGGCGCGAACTGGCGCGCTGGACGCGGCCCAATGGGCTCGACATCGCCCGCGTCACCACGCCGATTGGCGTGATCGCCATCATCTATGAAAGCCGCCCCAACGTCACCGCGGATGCCGCCGCCCTGTGCATCCGCTCGTCGAACGCCGCCATTTTGCGCACCGGTTCGGAAGCGCTCAATTCGGCCCTGGCCATCTATGCGGCCTTTGAGGACGGCTTCCGGGCGGCGGGTCTGCCCGCATCTTGCGTGCAACTGGTGCCGACCTCCGACCGCGACGCCGTGGGCCTGATCTTAGGCGGGCTTGAGCGCACCATCAATCTGATCATTCCGCGCGGCGGGCGCTCACTGGTCGAGCGCGTGCAGCGCGAGGCGCGCGTGGCGGTTCTGGCCCATCTCGAAGGGCTGAACCACACCTATGTCCACGCTGCCGCTGATGCCAAAAAAGCGGTCGAGATCGTCGTCAATGCCAAGATGCGCCGCGTCTCGGTATGCGGGGCCACCGAAACCCTGCTGATCGACGAGGCGGTGGCGCAAACCCTGCTGCCCGACATTGCGGCGGCGCTGGAAGCGAAGGGTTGCGAACTGCGCGGCGACGATGCGGCGCGTGCTATCGTCGCCTCGATGAAGCCGGCTACCGAAGAGGACTGGCGCACCGAATATCTGCTGCCCATCCTGTCGGTGCGCGTGGTGGCGAACGAAGCCGAGGCCATCAACCATATCCAGACCTATGGTTCGGGCCATACCGAAGCCATCATCACCGAGGATGCGCAAGCTGCCGAAACCTTCCTCAATGAGGTCGATTCGGCCATCGTGATCTGGAATGCCTCGACGCAATATGCCGATGGCGGCGAGTTCGGTTTCGGCGCGGAAATCGGCATTTCCACCGACCGCCTGCACGCGCGCGGCCCGGTGGGGGTCGAGCAGCTCACCACCTTCAAATATGTGGTGCGCGGCGATGGTCAGGTGCGGCCGTAAACTTAACCGGCCCTTTACGATCCCGTCACACAATCTTCGCCGTATCAGGTTAATGACGCTGTTCTCTGAACATTATGCGTAAACCGACAAGGGCCTTCATGACGAAGCGGCGCTCTCTTTGGGACGTGATCCCCTTCAGCACGGTCATCGGCGTGGCCGTGCTGATCGCTATGGCTTTTGTGGCCGAGTTGCAGCCGTTCATTGTTTATGTGGCCCTGCTGGTGATCGCCTACACCCTGTTCCGTTCGGTGGTGCAGGCGTCGGACGCCGAAGATCGCATCGCCGCGCTGAAGGCGCCGGAAAAGCTGGTCAAGGTGCAGCCGCAGGGGCCGAGCTTTCAGGAGGTGCTGCGCGCCCTGCCTGAGCCGGTCATGGTGGTGGCCGGTTATGAGCCGGACGACATCGCCGCGCGCTGGATCGTGTTCGCCAATGCGGCGGCGCAGGCCACGTTTCAGATTCGCGGCGAAGGCGGCAGTCTGGTCAGCGCCATCCGCAATCCCGAAGTGCTGGAATGCGTCGATGAAGCCCTGTTCGGCGGCCTGACCGGCAGCGTCGATTTCGACACCAATGGCGGCGCGCGTGATCGCTTCTGGCGGGCCTTCGCCGCTCCCCTGCCGGTCGATGGCGCCATGAAAGGTGAGGCCAGTTTTCAGCGTCTGGCCGTGGTGGTGATCCGCGATGAAACCGATGTGCGCCGCATGGAAAAGATGCGCGCCGATTTTCTGGCCAATGCCAGCCACGAACTGCGCACGCCGCTGGCCTCGATCAGCGGCTTTATCGAAACCCTGCGCGGCCCGGCGCGTGACGACGAGATGGCGCGGGAGAAATTCCTGCCGATCATGGCGGCTCAGGCCGAGCGCATGGGGCGGCTGATCAATGATCTTTTGTCCCTGTCGCGCATCGAGATGAACGAGCATGTGCCGCCTGCGGGCGAAACCGATCTGGTGCTGGCCGTCAGCGACGTGGTGGACAGCCTGACCGTGATCGCCCAGCAGAAGAAGGTGCGGCTGAAGCTGGAAAGTCCGCGCCCCGGTCTTTATCCGATTACCGGCGAACGCGATCAGATCGTGCAGGTGGTGCAGAATCTCGTCGATAATGCCCTGAAATATGCTCCCATTGGCAGCGAGGTCAGTGTGAAGGTGCGCTTCGACATGCGGCTTCAGGACGCGGCCACGCCGTGCGAACCGCAGGCGGCGCGTCTGGTTCTGCTGCGGCCCGACCGCAATATGCACGACTATTATGCCTGCATCACCATCCGCGATCAGGGCCCCGGCATCCGCCGCGAACACCTGCCGCGACTGGCCGAACGCTTCTACCGTGTCGAGGGCCAGAAATCGGGCGACCGGCTGGGCACGGGGCTGGGTCTGGCCATCGTCAAGCACATCGTCAACCGCCATCGCGGCGGACTGGCGGTCGAAAGCATCGGCGCCAATGGTTTCAGCGATGAGGATCTGGCCCATCTCGAACGCACGCCGCCTGCGCCCAAAGGCGGGGCTGCGGACAGCCATATAGCCAGCCTGCCCGCCGCGCCGCCCGCCACCTATACGGCCTTTTCGGTGTGGCTGCCGCAAAAGGGCGCTTACGGGGTCGGCCAGCCCGTGCCGCGCCTCGTGGTGGAAGACGAAAGAAAGGGCGCGGCTGGCGAATTCAAGGATGCGGGCTGAACTGTCATAATTTTAAGGGTTCATCAGCCCTGTCATTATAAAACTGTCACAGAATGCCCGTATGTGGGCTATGATCCGGGATTATGGCGACGCTTATCCGGCGTCTTGTAACCCTGAATTTCGAGGACAAACGGTGGCCCTGAACATGAATCCGCATATCGTCAAAACCTATGGCGACGAACTCGACCAGTTATCGGCAGAGGTCGTTCTGATGGGCGGCCTGGCCGAGGCACAGGTGGCCGACGCTGTTGAGGCCGTAGCCCGCCGCGATGTGGCGCTGGCCCAGAGTGTCGTGGCGCGCGATCACCGCCTCGACGAACTGGAAAAGGATGTCGAGCGCAAGTGCATCCGCCTGATCGCCCTGCGCCAGCCGATGGCCGACGATCTGCGCAAGACCGTGGCGGCCATGAAGATCGCCACCTCGCTGGAGCGCATCGGCGACCTGGCCAAGAACATTTCCAAGCGCGCCATCGTCATTTCCGAAGCCGAGCCGATGGCCCCGCTGACGCGCTCGATCGAGCGCATGGGCAAGCTGGTGTCGTCGCGCCTGCGCGATGTGCTCGACGCCTATAAGGGCGGCAAGATCGATCTGGCGCAAAGCGTCTGGACCTCCGATACCGAGGTGGACGAGCATTACAACGCCATGTTCCGCGAACTGCTGACCTATATGATGGGCGATCCGCGCATGATTTCGGCCTGCACCCATCTTCTGTTCATGGCCAAGAATCTCGAACGGATCGGCGACCACGCCACCAATATGGCCGAGCATATCCATTACGAGCTGACCGGCGAAGACTATGTCGAGGATCGTCCCAAGGGCGATACGCTGTCGCCGTCTTAACCGCTCAAAGGCCGCGAGGCTCGCCGCGTCAGCGGCGGCGGGCAGTCGCCCTTGCCAAATACCAAGCTGGAAGCCCTGCATGAAGCCCTACATCATCATCGCCGAAGACGAAGACGCTCTGGCGACCCTGCTCAGCTATAATCTCGAAAAAGAAGGCTATGAGGTTGGCATTGCCACCGATGGCGACGAGGCGCTGGTCATGGTCAAGGAGCGTCAGCCCGATCTTCTGGTCTGCGACTGGATGATGCCCAAGGTGTCGGGCATAGAAGTGTGCCGCCGCCTGCGTCAGGTGCCCGCCTCGCGCAATCTGCCCATCGTTATGCTGACGGCGCGTTCGGAAGAAAGCGACCGTATCCGCGGTCTCGATACCGGCGCCGACGACTATGTGGTCAAGCCGTTTTCGATGACCGAACTGATGGCGCGCATCCGCGCCGTCCTGCGCCGCATCCGCCCGGCCCTGTCGGAAGACCGCGCCGAGTTTGGCGAGATCATCGTTGACCGCCTGTCGCATCGCGTGCAGCGCGCCGGCCGCGATATTCACTTAGGCCCTACTGAATACAAGCTGCTCGATTATCTGATGCAGTATCCGAGGCGCGTCTTTTCACGCGAACAACTGCTCGACGCCGTCTGGGGCAATGATGTCTATGTCGAGGCGCGTACCGTCGATGTCCATATCGGCCGCCTGCGCAAGGCGCTCAATGACCGCGACGATTTCGACCCGATCCGCACGGTGCGCTCGGCGGGTTATTCCCTCGACCTGCAAGGTTAAGAACCTCGCTGCCCGTCTGGTGTATCAGCCCTCGACGTAAAACGTCTTCGAGCAATATTCGCAGGTGATATGCACCCGGCCATCGGCCTCGCGCATCTCCCTTTGCTCGTCCTCGGAAAACGACAGAACCAGATCTTCGACCCGTTCCTGCGAGCAGCGGCACAGGCGGAAAACCGGCTTGGCCGGGGCCAGCCGTACGCCGTCTTCGTGGAACAGCCGGTACAGGAGCTTATCGGCGGTCAGGTCGAAATCGGTCAGTTCGTCCTCGCCCAATGTGGCGAACAGGGCGCGGATATGATCGAACGATTCCTTGGTTTCGCCGCGCGTCTGGTCACCGGCTATGGCCTGAATCATGGCGCCGGCGGCGCGCCATTTCGGCCCGTCCGGCCCGTTCACTTCGGCGACGGCCAGCTTGACCTGGGTAGGCACCTGTTCGGACTGGGCGAAATAGTGTTCGGCGCACAGGGCCAGGCTTTCGCCCTCAATAGGCGTGACGCCCTGATAGCGATCCATCTGGTTTTCGGGATCGAGCGTCATGATGAAGGTGCCCTTGCCCAGCAGGTCTTTCGCGCCGGGGCGCACGAAGCTGCCTTCATGGGCGGCGACCAGCGCCTCCAGCTCACCGGCGTCGAAGCGGCAGAAACCGCGCAAACCGCCGCGCGTATCGTAATCGGCCACCACGTAACGCACCGGCCCATCGCCCTGCGCCTGCATGATCAGCCGTCCCTCGAACTTCAGCGACGAACCGACCAGCACGGCCAGCACGCAGGCCTCGCCCAGCAATCCGGCGATCAGGTCAGGATAATCATGCGCTTTCAGGATCTGGTCGAGCGTATCGCCGATGCGCACCAGACGGCCATGCACCGGATGGGTTTCGATGACGAAACGGGCGGAATAATCTTCAAATGGATATTCGATTTCGGACATAAAAACACACGGAGGAGGACGGATGGGACTTTAGCTATTCGGGATTTGCGCCCCTCTTAAAGAATTCGCTGCCGCCGCGCCATAATAAATGACCGTGGCGGGTTGTGCGGCGGGCACTTTTGGCCTATCGGCAATCACAAATTCAGAACAGGGCGACGGTCGCCGTCATCGTTGAGCGCGGCCGCTGCCTAAGATAGGCGTGACCGACATGAATGCAAGCTTCTCCGCTCCGAACCACGCCACACTGGTGCTCGATTTCGACTCGACCTTCACACAGGTCGAGGCGCTCGACGTGCTGGCCGAGTTGCTGTCGGCGGCCGATCCGGCCCGTCAGGCCGATGTGGCCGGCATCAAGGCCCTGACCGATCAGGCCATGTCGGGCGAGATCAGCTTCGCCGACGCCCTGCAACGCCGCGTGCAGATCCTGAAACCGACGCGCGAGGATATTGCCTCGCTGATCGAGGTGCTGAAGGGCCGCATCACGGCCTCGATCGAACGCAATAAGGCGGTTTTCACGGCAAATCCCGGCAAGTTTCGCATCATTTCAGGCGGTTTTCACGAATTTATCGATCCCGTGGTAGCCGAACTGGGCATCGAGGCCGAATATGTGCTGGCCAACCGCCTGCTGTTCAATGCCGATGGCGTGGCCACCGGCGTCGATCAGGCCAATTCCCTGTCGCAGGACGGCGGCAAGATCGCGGCTGTGCGCCAGCTTGGCCTGTCGGGCGACATCGTGATGATCGGCGATGGCTGGACCGATTACGAAGTCTATCAGGGCGGGGCGGCGACACGCTTTTACGCCTTCACCGAAAACGTGGCGCGCCCGCGCGTCGTCGGCGCGGTCGATGGCGTTTCCACCCATGTCGCCGCTTCGTTCGATGAGGTTTTGCACGCCGAGGGCTATGAGGGCCGCTATTCCTTCCCGCGCTCGATGCTGAAGGTGCTGCTGCTCGAAAACATCCACCCCGACGGCATCCGCGCCTTCCGCGAAGAAGGCTATGATGTCACCACCGTCAAGGGCGCGCTCGACGAGGATGCGCTGATCGAGGCCATTCAGGGCGTGCATGTGCTGGGCCTGCGCTCCAAAACCAATCTGACGAAGAAGGTGCTCGACCACGCTGACAAGCTGATGGCGGTCGGCGCGTTTTGCATCGGCACCAATCAGATCGATCTGAAGGGCTGTTCGGAAAAGGGCATCGCCGTTTTCAACGCCCCCTATTCCAATACGCGCTCGGTGGTGGAGATGGTGATGGGCCTGACCGTCATGCTGACGCGCAGCATCCCTGACAAGTCGGTGGCCATGCACCAGGGCAAGTGGGACAAGTCGGCCACCGGCGCCCACGAAGTGCGCGGCAAGACGCTCGGCATTATCGGCTATGGCGCCATCGGTTCGCAATTGTCGATTCTGGCCGAAGCCTTCGGGATGCGCGTCATCTATTATGATCTGGCCGAAAAACTGACGCTCGGCAATGCGCGCCGTTATCGCTCGCTCGACGCCATGCTGGCCGAGGCCGATGTGGTCAGCCTGCACGTCGATGGCCGCCCGGAAAACAAGAATATGTTCGGTGCGGCGCAGTTTGCCCGCATGAAGGACAATGCCCTGTTCATCAACCTGTCGCGCGGCCATGTCGTCGATATTGATGCGCTGGCGAAAGCGCTCGACTCGAGCAAGCTGTATGGCGCGGCGGTCGATGTCTTCCCCGAAGAGCCGCGCACCAATGACGATCCGTTTGAGTCAAAGCTGATGGGCCTGAAAAACCTCATCCTGACGCCGCATATCGGCGGTTCGACCGAAGAGGCGCAGGAAGCCATCGGCCAGTTCGCCTCGGAACGTCTGCTCAACTTCCTCAATCGCGGCGACACCACCTTCTCGGTCAATATGCCGCACGTCCAGCTATCGGAAGTGCAGGGCCGCCATCGCTTCTTACACCTGCATCAGAACGTGCCGGGCGTCATGGCCGCGATTAACGCCATCATGGCCAAGTATGATCTCAATGTGCTGGCCCAGCACCTGAAAACCAATGAAAGCCTCGGCTATGTCATCGTCGATGTCGATCGCGGCTATCCGAAGGAAGCGCTCGAAGAGCTGAAGGCGGTGGGTGGTACGCTGAAGTTCCGTTCGCTGATTTAGCTCCTCCCCAGATCGCAGGGGAGGGGGGCCGCACGAGGGCGTCACCGTACATGGTGACGCCTGAGATGTGGTGGTGGGGTAGTTTCCGCGACCGGAACACCAAAGCAGCTTCTCATTCCCGCTCCGGCGCACTAGAGCAACGAGCGTTTAATTTGACTTACAAATTGAATGCGAGATGCGGAAAAACGTAAAATGTAGAGCGGGTTGCATGCCTTTGACCGATTCAATCAGAATGCAGACCGCTCTAAAAAACCCGAAAAGGGAAACATGCCATGCCGACCGACTTCACCGCCTTTGGCGAACTGCTGATCCGTCTGAGCGCCACTGAAGGCCGCCAGTTGGAAACCCTGCCCGA
Source organism: Asticcacaulis sp. EMRT-3 (assembly GCF_030027245.1). Taxonomy (NCBI): domain Bacteria; kingdom Pseudomonadati; phylum Pseudomonadota; class Alphaproteobacteria; order Caulobacterales; family Caulobacteraceae; genus Asticcacaulis; species Asticcacaulis carbonis. The sequence continues at coordinate 2,026,387 of NZ_JASERT010000001.1, read as the reverse complement.
TCTCGCCCTGCATGTCGGCGGGGCCGAGGCCAATGTCTGCGTCGGCCTGGCCCGGCTGGGCCATGCCACGCGCATGATCAGCGTGGTGCCGGAAAATCCGCTCGGCATTGCTGCGCGCAACGAACTGCGCCGCTGGGGCGTCGATACGGCGCAGGTGGCCTTTGCGCACGGCCGGATGGGGCTCTATTTCCTGACGCCGGGGGCGATTCATCGCCCGTCCGATATTGTCTATGATCGCTCAGGCTCAGCCTTTGCCGAGGCCGATTTCAGCGCCTTTGACTGGAAGGCCGCGCTTGCGGGCTCCTGCTGGCTGCATGTGTCGGGCATTACGGCGGCGCTCGGCGAAGCCAGTTTCCGCGCCGCGCTCACCGCCATGCAGGCGGCGCAGAAGCAGGGCATATCCGTGTCGTTCGACTGCAATTACCGGCCCAAGCTCTGGCAGGCCTGGGGCGGTGATGCGCCGAAACTGATCGGCCAACTGATGAATGAGGCCGATCTGATCTTCGGCGGTCACCGCGACATCGAGCTGGTATCGGGGCAAAAATTCGCCGATGCGCGCGCCGCCGCCGATCATGGTTTCCTGACCTGGCCGCGCCTGAAGCGTCTGGTCTGCACGCGCCGCGAACAGGTCAGCGCCGACCATAACCGTCTGGCGGGTTTGATGTTCACGCGCGACGATACGCTGGAAACCGCCATGTACGACGTGGCTGGCATTATCGACCGTATCGGCGGCGGCGACGCCTTTGCCGCAGGCGTGCTGCACGGGCTGATCCACGGCAATAGCGACCAGAAGGCGCTCGATTACGGCATTGCCAATGGCTGCCTGAAACACGCCCAGCCCGGTGATCTGTCACTGGCCACGGCGTCCGATCTCGACGGTTTTTTGAGCGATGGCGGCTTTGACGTGCGGCGGTAAGCGAGATTCACCACGGAAACGAACTTCGTTTCCGTGGTGAAAACCTACAGCCTTTCCAGCGGCAGCACCTCGACGCGCGCCCCGGCGCTCATCGGCGGGGTATTAGCAGGCAGGCGGATCAGCGCATCGGCCTGGGCAAACACGCTGACCAGCGACGAATCCTGATCGGCGAAAGCCCTGACCTGCAACTGGCCCTGCAAGGAGGAGGTCAGGCTGCCGCGCAGGAAGGTTTCGCGCGGCCCGGCCGCCGAAACGGGGCCTTGCAGCACGGCACTGACGAATTGCGGCCCCGCCTTCATGCCAAGCGCCGCCTCCAGCCAGGTTTTGAGCAGCAATTGCGCCATGACGAGCGCTGAGGCCGGATTGCCGGGCAGGGACAAAACCGCCGTGCCGCCCGCCAGTTGGCCAAACGAGGTCGGCTTGCCGGGGCGCGCTTTCACGCTGTCGAAGGCGCGTTCCAGGCCCAGCTTATCGAGCGCCGGACGCACCAGATCAAGATCACCGACACTGGCCCCGCCGACCGTGACGATCAGATCGGGCGCATCCTCTTTGATGATCTTTTTCAACGCTTTGTGCAGGCCCTTGAGATGATCGCCCGCCACGCCGACAAAGCTGGCCTTGCCGCCCCAGGCCGTAATCAGGGCCATCAGGGCGTGCGAGCCGGACTCAAAAATCTGGTCGGGCCTCGGCGTTTCGCCGGGTTGCACCAGTTCATTGCCGGTGCATAAGATCACCACTTCGGGCCTGCGCCGCACGGCGACCTCGGCCAGACCCGCCGCCGCCACCAGCGCCAGCCGCCAGCCGTCGAGCCTGAGGCCCGTTTCAAGCAGGGCTTCGCCGGCGCGGAAATCCTGCCCCGCCGGACGGATATGGCGCGGGGCGGTGGTGCGGCCATCGGGCAGGATGGTCAGCCAGTCATCATGGCGTTCGGTGTTTTCCTGAATGACGATGGTGTCGGCGCCTTCGGGCACGGGCGCGCCGGTGAAGATGCGCACGGCCTCGCCCACGCCCACCTTGCCGGAAAAGCGCTGGCCCGCCTGACTTTCACCGATGAGGCGCAGCAGCGGGATGTCGGGGGTCAGGCTGTCGGCCACAACCGCATAACCATCCATCGCCGAGGCGGCAAAGGGCGGCTGATCGCGGCGGGCTAATACCTGTGCAGCCAGAACGCGGCCCGCCGCCTTGTGCAGCGCCACCTCCTGTTCGGGCATCAGCGGCGCGGCTTTGCGCACCAGATCGATGGCCTCGTCAATCGTGAGCATCTGGCCCATCAGACTTCTTTCAGTCTGGGCATCAGTTCCACCATGTTGCAGGGGCCGTGGCGGCTGTCGAGCTGCCAGCGGATCACCTTGTCCCAGCCGTCCTTCACCGCCCCGTTCGAACCGGGCAGGCAGAAGATGAAGACGCCATCGATGATCCCGGCCAGAGCGCGCGATTGCAGGGTGGACAGGCCGACCGTCTGATAGCTGAGCATGTGAAAGAGGGTCGAAAAACCTTCGATGCGCTTGGAAAGGATCGGCTCAACCGCTTCGGGCGTGACATCGCGGCCCGTAATGCCGGTGCCGCCGGTGGAAACAATGGCGTCGATCCCGCCACTTTTCACCCAGGCCTTCACCTGAGAGCGGATGGCCTCAATGTCGTCGCGCACAATGGCGCGGCCCGCCAGATGGTGACCGGCGGCTTCGATGCGCGCCGCCAGCACATCGCCGGATGTGTCACTGTCTGCGTCGCGCGTGTCGGAAATGGTCAGGACGGCGATGTTGACCGGTTTGAAGGCGCGGTCTTCGTCGATGCGCCCGCCGCCGAGCCAGAGCCTGTCCTTATCCGTGATCGCCGTCATGATCGCCTCTTCATCCCGATGCTGAGAGGCAGATGTAGCGCCTGCGGCAGCGGCGCTCAAGCCATTGCCTTTTATCAATCGAAATAAAGGGTGTCGCTGTCGTCTTCGCCCTTTGGGTCTGGCGCATTGCTGAGGCGCAGCCAGGCGTCGAACACGCCCTGCGGCACCTTGGCCGGGCGCGGTTCGCCGGGTTTCAGGCCTTGCACGAAGTTGAACTTCAACCCCATGCGGTTGGCCATGCTCCAGGCCGCCGTGCCGCGCCTGACCGTATGGGTGTCGAGATCGAGCAGCCAGATTTCCGCCGGGATTTCGGTCAGGTTTTCCATCGCCACGCGCGCCCCCGAAGCGCTCTGATCGAGGATGCGGCAGGGTACGGTCTTGTTCTCGGCCAGCAATAGCAGCGCGCCGCGATCATCGCAGACGAAACGCGGTTCGGCGCGGCGGTCAGCATATTGATCGGGCATGATGATTTCAACCTTGTCTGCCTGCTGGCCGAAAGCGGACTGGCCGGAAGCGGGCTGGCCGGGAACGGAAACGGGGCGGCGGAAAGGCGTGGTCATGGCGGTCTGTACCCTGCAATTAGAACGTTTCCCCAAAAAGTGGCTCCACTTTTTGGATAAGGAAGAGCGATAAAACAAAACTGAGAGCGCCGATCTTGAGTCTATCAGATCGAAAAGCGCTCTAAGCGATCGACCGCAAAATCGGCCAATAGGGGATACGCTGATACTTATAAGCTGGATTACTGAAACGGCACTTTTTCGGGCTTTTTTGCCCTGATTTTTTTGCCCGACCTTTTTGTCAGGCACGGCTGGGGTCGGCAGGCGAATCTTCGTCCGCTGGCCGCCTGAAGGCGACGCCTGTGTTCAGTTTAGCGGGCCTTGGTTTACAAACCGTTGTGATATTGTGACCGCGAAGTCAGTTTTTAAAAGAGACGTTTATACTATATTACCACTCTTGACTTTCTCTGCACTTGGGTGCATGTAGCGCCCTTCGCAGTTGCGAAAAATATAAAGCGCTTCCTCCGAGGCGCCGCTGGCCGCGTGAGATATGCCCGCTGAATGGCGGGTGCATATCGCCAGCACTCAAGGCCGTCTTTCATGATGGCCTGTCTATGTCATCCGAACCGTGTCACGCGAACGCTTCGCCCATTCATCGCCCCTCCGCTGACCGGAGACGGGCGCGGCGTCTGTGTACGCCGTTCTGTAGAAAGCTGTCCTTGCGTGACGCACTTTAAAGACCTGGGCCTGTCGCCCACCCTTCTGATGACCCTCGAAAAGCAGGGCTATACAACGCCGACGCCGATTCAGGCCCAGGCTATCCCCCATTTGCTGGCCGGACACGACCTGCTGGGCATCGCCCAGACCGGCACCGGCAAGACGGCGGCCTTCGCCCTGCCGATCCTGCAACATATCCTGACCAACCGCCAGATTCCGGCGCCGAAGACCGCCCGCGTGCTGGTTCTGTCGCCGACGCGCGAACTGGCCTCGCAGATCGCCGAAAGCTTCAAAACCTATTCGCATGGCCTGGGCCTGTCGATCGCCACCATCTATGGCGGCGTCAAATACGGCCCGCAATATAAGGCGCTCAATGCCGGTCTCGATATTCTGGTGGCCACGCCCGGTCGCCTGATCGACCATATCGAACAAAAGAGCGTCGATCTGCGCGGCGTCGGTTTCTTCGTGCTCGACGAAGCCGACCAGATGCTCGATCTGGGCTTCGTCAAGCCGATCCGCCAGATTGCCGCCCGCCTGCCGCACAAGCGCCAGAACCTGTTCTTCTCGGCCACCATGCCGAAGGAGGCCGGTGTTCTGGCCTCGGAACTGCTGACCGATCCGAAAAAGGTCGAGGTCACGCCCGAAGCCACCACGGCGGAGCGCGTTGAGCAGAGCGTCATCTTCATCGAAGCCCAGTGCAAGCGTGCTCTGCTCAGCGAGCTTTATGCCGAAGCCAAGCTCGACCGCACCCTGGTCTTTACCCGCACCAAGCGTTCGGCTGACCGCGTCGCCGCCTATTTGCAGGCCGGTGGCGTCGAAGCCGCCGCCATCCACGGCGACAAGAATCAAAGCCAGCGCGAACGCGCCCTGCAAGCCTTCCGCGCCGGTAAGGTGCGCGCGCTGGTCGCCACCGACATCGCCGCGCGCGGTATCGATGTTGATGCCGTGTCGCACGTCATCAATTACGAGCTGCCCAACGTGGCCGAAGCCTATGTCCACCGCATCGGCCGCACAGCGCGCGCCGGTAAATCGGGCGTGTCGATCACCCTGTGCGCCGATGATGAACGCCGTCTGCTGAAAGACATCGAGCGCGTCACGCGCCAGCGCATTCCGTCGTTCGACCGCCGCAAGGACAATGCGCTGAAACTGCTCGACGAGGCCATTCTGGCTTCGGGCAATACCGAAAAGCCCTCGACGCCCGACCGCCTGCCCGAACACCGCAAGAAGGGCGATCCGCGTCCCGGTTCCGGTCGTGGCCGTGGCCCGAATCCCGAAGCGCGCCATTCCGACCCGGACGCCGAATTCGTCCATAAGCGCGGCCGTAACCGCCCCGATCATGCCGCGGGCCGTCCGTCTTTTGCTGGCAAGCCCTATGCAGGCAAGCCGGGCGGCAAGCCGTTCGGTGAGCGCAATGAGCGCCCGGCGGGTGAACGTTATGATCCGATGGCCACGGAACGCGGCGCGCTCGATACGCTGCGCCCCGACCAGAAGGCGAAAAAGCCTTTCAAGGCGCGTAGCGCTGAGCCTTCGCGCGCCCCCGCAGCCTTTAATCGTGATGATCGCCGTGATGACCGTCCGGCCCGCTCGCACGTCGATGGCCAGCCCGTTAAGGTCAAGCCGCGCGGCAAGCCCGCCCACGGCCGCAAGGACAATGCGTCCAAGGGCGGCATGGGCAAGGGTGGCTTCGGCGGTGATCGCGCGACCCACTATTCCGAACCGCCCAAGCCGCGTTCGGAAGGTGCCCAGTTCAAGCGTCGTTCGCGCGCCTGATCTGCGCTTAAAATCTGAAAAGCAGCAAAGGCCCGCCGATGGCGACCATCGGCGGGCCTTTGCGCCATTTTCACGGTTGTGTGATGAGGTGGTTTGCCCTTAAATAGCCGCGCACGCGTTTTAACCAGGATTCCGCCCCAGATGAAAGCCGCCCAACCGGCCGCCCGCACGACAGCCTTCGCCGGGATCCGTTTCAGCGTGGCCGGATTCACCGCTCCGGCGAGCCTCGTCCTGTTCGGACTGATCCTGATCGCGCTTTTCGTTATGACGGGCTGCACCGCCAAAAATGCGCAGAATAATGATCCGATGGCTATGGTGGCGCGCACGCTCGATGATCATTCGTGGGCGCGGCCGCAGGAGGCGCGCGTCAAGAATGTCGATCTCGACCTGACGGCGGACTTTGCCAAGAAAACCCTGGAGGGCACCGCCACCCTGACCCTGGTGACCGAGGCCAATGCCAAGCAGGTGATCCTCGATACACGCGCCCTCGATATTCAGGATGTGACGGATGCCGCCGGTGCGCCGCTGAAATACACGCTCGGCAAGGGCAATGAGATAATGGGCCGCCCTCTGACCATCGAACTGCCGCAGGGCGCGCAGACCGTGGTGGTGCGTTACGCCACCGAAGCGGGCGGCACGGCCCTGCAATGGCTCGATCCGGCCCAGACCGCCGGTAAGAAGCTGCCCTTCCTGTTCAGCCAGGGCGAGGAGATCAACACCAGAAGCTGGATCCCGACGCAGGATTCGCCCGCCATCCGCCAGACCTATACGGCGCGTATCGTCGTGCCGTCCAATCTGGTGGCGGTGATGGGGGGCGACCGGCTGACGCCGAAGGGCGAGCCGGTGGATGGCCATCCTTCGCTGCGCGCCTTCCGCTTCGATATGGACAAGCCGGTGGCACCCTATCTGATCGCCCTGGCCATTGGCGACATCGGCTTTAAATCTGAGGGCCGCAACACCGGCGTCTATGCCGAGCGCGCCGTGCTCGACAAGGCGGCCTATGAATTCGCCGATATGCAGGCCATGCTGGATGCCGCTGAAAAGCTGTATGGCCCCTATCCGTGGGGTCGCTATGATGTGCTGGTTCTGCCGCCGTCCTTCCCCTATGGCGGCATGGAAAACCCGACCCTGACCTTCGTGACCCCCACCGTCCTGACGGGCGACCGCTCTTTGGTATCGGTGGTGGCGCATGAACTGGCCCATTCGTGGTCGGGCAATCTGGTCAGCAATGCCACCTGGGAAGATTTCTGGCTCAATGAGGGTTTCACCACCTATGCGGAAAACCGCATCATGGAGGCGGTGTACGGCAAGGATCGCGCCGATATGCAAAGGGTGCTGGGCTGGCAGGATTTGCAGGCCACGCTGAAGGAGCTGAGTGAATCAAACCACGGCGATTTCACGCGCCTGCATCCCGATCTCAGCGGCGTCAATCCTGAAGACTATGTCAGCGACATTCCCTATCAAAAGGGCGCGGCCTTCCTGCGGATGCTGGAGGCCCATTTCGGACGCGCCCGGCTCGATGCCTATCTGAAGGGCTATTTTCAGCGCTATGCCTTCCACAGCATGACCACCGATGCCTTTGTGGTCGATCTGCGCGAAAACCTGCTGCACAATGACGCCAATCTCGAAAAATCGCTGAAGATTCGCCAGTGGCTTTACGATAAGGGCCTGCCCGATAATGCCGTGGCACCGACCTCGCGCCTGCTCGATCAGGTGAAGGCGCAGGCCGATGCCTTTATGAACGGCACGGCCCCGGACGATCTCGTCACCACCGACTGGACATCGCCACAATGGCAGTATTTCCTGACGCAACTGCCCGACACCTTGAGCCTTGATCAGATGGCGGCGCTCGACAAAGCGTTTGCCTTTACCGAAAGCCATAATGACGACATCCTGTTCGACTGGCTGATGCTGGCCGTGCAGCATCATTATCTGCCCGCCATGCCCGTTTTGCACGATTTCCTGATCGCGCAGGGCCGTCTGAAATATGTCATGCCGCTCTATAAGGCGTTGCTGGCGCAGGCGGACTGGGGCGTCGATATGGCGAAAAAGACCTATGCCGAAGCCAGGCCGGGCTATCACCAGATCACGCGCGCCAGTGTTGAAAAACTGATGCCGTAAGCGCGGATCAGCCTCTTCGCTCAGGCCAGTGAGTTCCGATGCGCCTGTCTGCCAAGGCTCCGTCGCGGGAAGGCTTGCAAAAGTTTTTCGTGGCCCAAATCTTACTCCATTCAACCGGAAGACTGGCCACGGATAAGGGAAGATGAATCTGTCTTATCCGTGGTGAAAAAATCCACCTTCCCGGAAACGGGGCAGGACGAGGAGGCATAAAAGCCACGCCGGGCCGGTGATTTTACGGCGGTGCACAGTTCGCGTATTTACGAAACGCGCAACCTCGTCCAGTAATGGGGCATGACGCCCGTCACCGCCAGTTCGCGCCTGAACATCGCCTCCGGTTTCGCCTCCGACATCGGCAAACGCGACGATAATCAGGATTTCGCCGCCCTCTATCTCGATGAGGCTGCGGGTAACCATCATGGGGCGGTGGCGGCGCTGGCCGACGGCGTGGGCGGGCGCAAGGGTGGGCGCGTGGCCGCCGAGCTGTCGGTGCGCACCTTCATCGATGATTATCTCGGCCAGAGCGAAATTCTGTCACCGCGCAAGACCGCCGCCCGCGCGCTGGAAAGCATCAATTACTGGCTGTTCCGCGAAGGCCAGAAGAATGAAAACCTGAAGGGTATGGCCTGCGCCTTTACCGGCGTGGTCATCAAGGGGCGGCGGCTGCACAGCTTCCACGTTGGCGATACGCGGCTTTATCGTTTGCGCGAAGGCCAGCTCGAACAACTGACCCAGGATCATCGCCCCGAAGGCAGCGGCGAGGACACGACCCTGCTCAGCCGCGCCGTCGGGGCCGAAGAGGCGGTGCGCATCGATTACGGCGCCTATGATCTGGCCCCGCATGACCGGCTGATGCTGTGTTCCGATGGTGTGCACGGGATGCTCGGCAATACCGATATTGGCCTGATCCTCGACGGGCGCACCTCTGCGGAGGAAACCGCGCAAAAGCTGGTGGCCAGCGCCATCGGGCGCGGCGGCGACGACAACACCACCGCGCTGGTCATCGACATTATCGACCTGGCCCCGGCCTCGATTGAGGATCTCGACGCCGCCATCGCCAGGCTGCCCATGCTCGATCCGCCCAGTGTCGGCGATCTGGTCGATGGGTTCCGGCTGGAAAGACAACTGGCCGACGGTCTCTATTCGCGGGTTTTCCGCGCCCGCGACCTGAAAGAGCCGCGCCCCGGCCAGGCGATGGTGGTGCTGAAATTCCCCAAGCCCCATACGATCGGTGCGGAATCGTCGGCGCGCTCGGCCTTTATGCGCGAAGCATGGGTGGCGTCGCGCGTTCAGCATATGTGGGTCGGCACGGTGCTGCAATTGCCGACGGGCCGCCAGACCTGCCTCTATATCGCCCAGCCATTCTATGTCGGTGAAACCCTCGAACATCGCCTGCTGCGCACCCCGAAAATCAGCCTGAACGAGGGAATCGGCATCGCCACCCGTCTGGCCAAGGCCTTGGGTTCGCTGCATCGGGCGGGCATTATTCACCGCGACGTTAAACCGGAAAACATCATCCTGATGCAGGATGGCGGCTTCAAACTGGTCGATCTGGGCGTATCGCGCATCCCCAATCTCGACAAGGACACGGTGTTTGTGCCCGGCACGCCCAGCTATAAGGCCCCCGAACAATTTCAGGGCCAGCCGGGCGATGAACGCTCCGACATTTTTTCGATGGGTGTCACCCTCTATCGCATGTTCACCGGCGGGGCCTATCCGTTTGGCGAGATCGAAACGGGCCAGAAGCCGGTGTTTGCGCGGCCCGCGCCGCTGACCGAAAAGCGCCCTGATCTGCCGTCATGGCTCGACAGCCTGATCGTGCAGGCGCTGGCCCCCAATCCCGATGACCGTTTTCAGGATGGCTTTGAGATGGCCTTCAAGCTGGAAACCGGGGCTTACGGAGCCTCGCCCGATTTCTTCCGCAAGCATTCGTGGTTTGCCCGCCATCAGGTCGGCATCTGGCGCGGCATCAGTCTGGCTCTGGCCGTGGCTCTGGCGCTGGTCATTGCGGGCTGGCGCACCGGCTGGCAGCCCGATCCGTGGCTGGTGCATCTGCTGGCGTGGCTGGCCCACCCCAACGGGTGATCTATTTCTGCGTTTTCAGATAGGCGATGATGGCGGCGCGCTCAGTGGCATTGTCGTCGTGAAAGCCCATGCGCGTGCCCGGCACCATCTTAGATGGGCCTTGCAGCCACAGGTCGATATTGGCCTCGCTCCACACAATGCCGGAGTTTTTAAGCGCGCTGGAATAGTTATAGCCGGGCTGGGAACCGGCCTTGCGGCCCACCACGCCGCGATGGCGCGGCGCATAGCCATTGCTATCTATCGCATGACAGGCGGCGCAGCGCTGCTGATAGAGCTTTTCGCCCAAAGCGGCCTGTGGGTTATCGGCGGCCAGCGCCGGGGCGCAGGTCAGCATGACCACCGCGAGGGTGGCCATGCAGGTCTGGATTTTCATGGGATGATCTTCGGATCAGGGCGCGGTGACGATGTCGCGGTGCTGGGGCGCCAGCGCCGCCAGCAGCTTATTTTGCGCCGCGAACGGAATCTTGTGCTTGTCCATCGCCTTTTGCAGGTCTTCGACCAGGGCGTTGAAATCGGCGTGTGTAATGCCAAGCTGGGCATGGACGGTCTTCATGTCGCGGCCCGTATATTCACATCCGCCGCCCATGATGTGGCAGAACTGATCGACCAGTTCGGCCTTGATGTGGGCCTGATCGGCGGCCACGAAGAAGTCGTGGGTACGCGGATCGGCGACCAGATTATCCATCGTATCGTTCATCAGGCTGACCAGACCGTCATGACCGCCGAAGGTCTTATAGAGCGAGCCATCGGGCGAAACCACCGGGGCCGTGGCGGCGGAAGGCGTCATGCTGGCGGCTGGCGCGGCGCTCATGGCAGAGGAATCGGCCATTTGCGCATGGGCGGAGACGGTGATCAGGGCTGCCGCGGCAACGGCGCTGAACAGGGACATTTTCATAGCGGCGTTCCTCTCAAGCGCATCCCAAAAAGTGTGATGCACTTTTTGGATCGAGATGCGCGTTAAAACAAAAAAATCTAAAGTGCGTTCCGCGCTTTAGAAACCGGCTTGCAGCGACAGGTAAAGACCGTGCTGCTTGCGGGTGACGATATTGCCGAGATCGGCATAGGCGAGGGTGAAAGACAGGTTCTTGGTGGGGGCATAGGCGACGAAGGCGTCATAGGCATTGCCTTCGTGGGCCACGGCCAGATTGTCGGGCTTGGCGCGGAATTCGGCGCCGATGGCGATCTGGCGCGTCAGCAGATAGGCCACCGAGCCTTCCACTTCGGTATGGTAATGATCATCGATGCCGCCATAGCCGAGAATGCCGAACTGATTGGCCTTGGTTTCGCGCACCGTGGCATTGACGAGCAGGCTCTGGGCCAGAAACAGCTTGGTGGCGCTGACATAATAGTCGGTGCCGTGATCATCGCGCGCGCCCAGCGCCTTGACCAGCGCGCCATTCTTGTTCGACTTGAACTGCGCCCCCACCGAGATCTGCGGCAACCACGAATCCTGTTGGAGAATGGCGTCACCCAGCACGCGCACCTTCACGCCAAACGTGTCCTGGCTGATCGTGTAACCATAGCCGAGGCCGAGTGCTGCGCCGACATTGCGCGTGTCGAAATCCTGCCGGGCATAGGAAAATTCGACGCGGTTATGGATGCCGACCAGAGCACCATAGGATTTGATGTTGTAATCCTGCGTGCCGACATCGGTGTAAAAGACATTGCCGCCGATCTGGCCGTCGGTTTCGTAACCGCCGATGACAGCCCACGGCGTCAATCCGCCGCCTGCCGCGCCTTCGATCTGGCTGACCCCGCCGGTCAGCAATAACTTGCCGCTGGTATCCAGCGACTGTGCGTCGGCGGCGGCTGCCAGACCCGCACCTAAGCCGACCACAAGCGCGGCCGCGCTCAACAGCAGGCCGTATTTTCGTTTTTTTATTGACATGGCGTGCCCTCTCCAAGACTGCCGTGGCGGGAAGGTGGCTGTTATGGGCCGCATTTCCCTTCGAACAGGTTTCCAAGCCTTGCAGGTTTGTGGCCTTGCAGGTTTCTGACCTGTCACAATCTACGCCGCGCTGGACAGATTGGATCGCGAATGCGGAAAGATTCCCTTGCGTCAATATTTTTGGAGGTTGGTTGGGATAGGGCGCGGCCTGAAATCTATTCCGAAACCGCACGCCCTGACGACCGGAATAAACCGGCCCACCACAGGCGATAGCCGCCGCTGCGCTGGGCCTGGGTATCGGGTGCTTTGACCGGAAACACCAAAGATACCGTCACGAAGGCCAGAACCAAAAGCAGTCCCCACGCGCTCATCTTCTGGATCGATACCAGATGCCAGTGCTTACCCGGATAGCGCCAGGTGTGGGTATAGGTGCCGATATTTTCGGCCAGCCACAAAAAGAAGGCGGTCAATGTGCCCGCCAGCAAAAACGGCATGGATCGGGTTTCACGATCGACGCGGAAAAACACGAAGCAGCGGAAAAAGACCACGGCCAGAACGGCGAAAATCAGCCAGCGGAAATCATAGATATAGTGATGGCTGAAAAAGTTGAGATAGATGGCAATGGCCAGCAGCCACGTGACCCAAGGCTTCGGATAGTGCGAGAAGCGCATGTCGAATACGCGGATGGCGCGGGCGATAAACGAGCCGACGCTGCCATACATGAAGCCGGTAAACAGGGGCACGCCGCCGATATGAAAAAGCGATGGTTCGGGATAGGTCCACGACCCCATATGGGTTTTGAAAACCTCCATTGCCGTGCCGGTCAGATGATAGAGGCCGATCACCTTCATCTCGTCCCAGGTTTCCAGCCGCGTCCACAGCATCAGGGCCTGTATGACCAGCGCCGCCCCGAACAGGAAATCATAGCGGTAAATGAGCGGATGGGCGGGCCAGATGAAATGCCAGAGAAAATAACTGACGATCATCAGCGTCAGCATGGCGGCACCAAACAAACACGACCACGCCATTTTCAGGCCGAACAGCACAAACTCAGCCAGAGGCGCGGGCAGGCGGCGTAAAGTGATGCGTATCCAGCGCCTGACGGGTTGCAGATAGGGGGCGAGCGGATGAACGGGTGGGGTCATGCCACCCTTCAGGTTCGGGTGTGTTTCAGTCATCTATGTTGCCCCCGTTTTGGATATGACTAACACGGTTATACCGCTTGAGGGAAGATGATCGTCATTGTCCGTGTGCGCCGATCTTGCTAAGACGGCGGCACCCGCCATATAGGCTGGAAACGGAAGAACCTGAATGACCAAGCTTGCGCCCGCCGCCGACATCAACAGCCGCACCGCCCTGCTGGCCACCGGGGCGCGGGTTTTGCGCACCGAGGGCGAGGCGCTTTTGCTGTTCGCCGGGCTGCTCGACGAAAGCTTCGTGCGCGCCGTTGAGGTGATGTTCGCCGCTAAAGGCCGGGTGATTGTGTCGGGCATGGGCAAGTCGGGCCATGTCGGGGCCAAGATCACCGCCACACTGGCCTCGACCGGCACCCCGGCGCAGTTCGTCCATCCCGCCGAGGCGTCGCACGGTGATCTCGGCATGATTACGCCCGACGATGTGGTGATCGTCATGTCCAATTCGGGCGAGACGGCAGAACTGTCCGACATCATCGCCCATACGCGCCGCTTCGCCATTCCGCTGATCGGCATCGCCTCGCGCCCCGGTTCCACCTTGCTGAAATCGGCCGATGTCGCGCTGTTATTGCCCGCCGCGCCCGAAGCCTGCGCCATCGGCATGGCGCCCACCACAAGCACCACCATGACGCTGGCGCTCGGTGATGCTCTGGCCGTGGCTTTGATGGAAAAGCGCGGCTTTCAGCCGACCGATTTCAAGACCTTCCATCCCGGCGGCAAGCTGGGCGCGCAACTGCTGAAGGTGGAGCAATTGATGCACGCGGGCAACGCCCTGCCGCTGACCCCCGCCACCACGCCGATGAGCGATACGCTTCTGGTCATGACCGCCAAGAGCTTCGGCGCGGTCGGCCTTACCGATGCAGACGGCAAGCTGTCCGGCATCATCACCGATGGCGATCTGCGCCGCCATATGGACGGGCTGATGGACAAGACCGCCGCTCAGGTGATGCACAGAGGCCCGCTGACCATCGCGCCCGACGCCCTGGCCGCCGAGGCGCTGGGCGTGATGAACGAGCGCAAGATCACCTCGCTTTTCGTCGTCGATGCGGACAGGACTCCGCTCGGCCTGATCCATATCCATGATTGCCTGAGGGCCGGTGTAGCATGAAGACGATTATCCTGATCCCGGCGCGCTATGCTTCGTCGCGTTATCCCGGCAAGCCGCTGGTCATGCTGACGGGCAAGGATGGCGTGGCCAAGAGCCTGATCCAGCGCAGCTATGAGGCGGCCAGTTCGGTGGCCGATGCGCACAGTGTCTATGTCTGCACCGATGATACGCGCATCAAAGACGCCGCCGAAGCCTTTGGCGCGAAGGTGATCATGACCTCGGAAGCTTGCGCCAACGGCACCGAGCGCTGCGCCGACGCGATGAGCAAGCTACCGGAAGGTGCTGATCTCTACGTTAATCTGCAAGGCGATGCGCCCCTGACGCCCTCATGGTTCGTCGAGGCGCTGATCCATGAAATGCGCGATCATAAGAATGTCGAAATGGCCACGCCGGTGCTGCGTTGCGACGCGGTCACCCATGCCAATTTCGTTGAGGATCGTCAGGCGGGCCGCGTCGGCGGCACCACGGCGGTCTTTGACAAGCATATGAATGCGCTCTATTTTTCCAAGGAAGTCATTCCCTATACGGGTCGGGTTTTTGGCCCGGACGACATCATTCCGGTGTTTCATCATGTCGGGGTCTATGCCTATCGCGCCGAGGCCCTGCGCGCCTATGGCGGCTGGCCGGTCGGGCCGCTGGAAAGCCATGAAGGGCTGGAGCAATTGCGTTTTCTCGAAAACGGCACGCCGATCCGATGCGTCGAGGTGGACGGGCGCGGGCGCGTTTTCTGGGAGCTGAACAACCCGGTCGATGTGGCCAGAATTGAAAGTGTTTTATAATGTCCATCCAGCCGCAACACGTCAAAACCCGCGTCATCGAGGTCGGTGATTTCGGCCAGCCGAAGATCAAGATCGGTGGCGATGAACCCTTCGCCCTGATCGCCGGGCCCTGCCAGATCGAAAGCCTCGACCACGCCCTGATGATGGCCGAACGGATCGCCGAGGCCTGCGCGCCGACGGGCACGAAATTCATCTACAAGTCGAGCTATGACAAGGCCAATCGCTCGTCGATCGGCACGCAGCGCGGCATCGGCATGGACGAGGGGCTCAACATTTTGGCGCGCGTGCGCGAACAGTTTGGCTGTCCGGTGCTGACCGATGTGCATGATACGCATCAATGCGCGCCGGTGGGCGAAGTGGTCGATGTGCTGCAAATCCCGGCCTTTCTGTGCCGCCAGACCGATCTTTTGCTGGCGGCGGGCGAAACCGGCCGCGCCATCAATGTCAAGAAGGGCCAGTTTCTGGCCCCGTGGGACATGCAGAATGTGGCGGGCAAGATCGCCTCGACCGGCAATGAACGCATCATCCTGTGCGACCGTGGCACCAGTTTCGGCTATAATGCGCTGGTCAGCGATTTCCGCGGTTTGCCGATCATGGCGCGCAGCGGCTATCCGGTGATGTTCGACGCCACCCATTCGGTGCAGCAGCCGGGCGGTCAGGGCACGACCTCGGGCGGCCAGCGCGAATTTGCGCCGGTGCTGGCGCGCGCCGCCTGCGCCATCGGCGTGTCGGCGGTGTTTATCGAAACCCACGAAGATCCCGATCATGCGCCTTCGGATGGCCTCAATATGATTCAGATCGACCAGATGCAGGCACTGATCGGCGTGTTGCGGGCGTTTGATGATCTCGCCAAGGGGAAGTAGCGCCTCACATGGCGTAGTCGCGCGCCACCGTCCGGCTGGCCAGCCACATGACCGCAATCGCGATCACCCCGCCGATCACCGTGGCGTAGAGCCTTTGTTCCGAACCGGCCAGAGCCGAAGCGTGCGCCGAATAGAGCAGCATCACGACCGTAAAGCTCACCGCCAGCGAAAAGGCCGCATAACGCGCCTTGATCAGCGCATAGGCCGCACCCGATCCCAGCACGCACAGCAGAATATCGAGCCGCGCCCCGACCGGCAACAGGAAGGTCAGCCCCGTTGCCGCCGTGCAACCGGCCAGATTGCCCATCAAACGCTCCAAGCCGCGCTGGCGCGTCAGGTGGTATTTCGGTTTCAGCACGATCAGGGCCGTCATCGGTGCCCAATAGGCCTTGTCGAGATGCACGCCGTAAGCCACCAGCATGGCCACGACCACGCTCAGCGCTGCCACCGACCCATAGATGGTCAGGGCCTTGCGTGTCGCCGGGATGGGGATATTGAGAACAGGTTTCGGCTGGCTGAGCGGAATGAGCCGGTACAGGATCATCACGCAGGCCATCTGGAACAGGCCCGCCCCCATGACGATGCCGGCGCGTAAGAAAGCCGCGTGGGCATCCCCGGCATAATGACTGGCCAGCAAGAGCGCGATCGTGGCCTGTAACGTCACCCACCACAGGTCGTCATCGATCAGGGCGCAACAGGCGCAGGCCGCCGAAGCCGCCGCCATCAGTACCAGATAGATGACGAAATTTCCGGCGGTCAGCGAACCGATCAGCGCCGCCACCGTCATCAGCGCCACGCAGCCCAGCATGGAGCGCGTCTGGCGATAACGGCGCAGGCCGAAGCCGACGGAAAAAGCGCTGCCAGCAGCAATGGCGGCGGTCAGGGTGTCGCCGGTGACGAGGCCATAGATCAGACAGGCCGCCATGCCAGGCGCCGCCACCAGCGCATGGTGCCAGTCGAACGGCTGGAAATAACCGATCAGCTTTTCAGCATGTGCTTTCAGACGGGTCATGCGGACAATCTACAGGCGTAGCGATAAAAAGACGATGGGCAGGCACCATCATAGGCCAGATCGTCAGAATCGTCGGGTTCTACCGCATGCGGATACAGTTTGCTGCAACAGTCAGAAAGCTGTCTAACCGTTGCCTTGTAACAGTTTTCGGAAGATCTAAGACCGTCCTGCTGTGACAGAGCGCTGTGACAGTAGGTGAGTCTGATGGTGGGGAATGTTTGTAATGACTTGTTTGGTAACGGAAAATCATCGTTACGAAGAAAGATGGTGCCAGGAAAGGACTCACAATGGGCAAATAACTATTTGAATTCAATATTTAAAGAGAATTCAAAAATTCTCTATTACCCGCATTGTTACCCGCAAACCTATTTGCTGTGCAGGTACGAGTCCTTTTAAATCATAGGCTTACCGTTTTTTAGGCAGCCATGCCACATCATATACTTTTTCGGTGCCTTTGTCCCCTATGACGCCAGATATTTCGGCAACTTCGTCTGAATATCGCTCATCAGGATCAGCGCGCATTCCACCGTTTCACCCTCATTCACCAGTTCCAGAGTTCCGGCGCTCACACTGTGATCCCAGGCGAAGCTATCCGACATAAGCGCCAGTACGTCGCGTTTATAAGCGGTGTCGCCATTGTCCAGATGGTCGCCCTTGGTTTCCAGCAGGGCAATACGGTTTGCCATGCCTGTGCGCTGTACGGCGAAAACAAAGTCGGGATAGATTTTCCCGCGCCGCCATCCCTGAAGCGCATATTGCGCGCGCGCGACGTTGCGGTGCCACCAGATCAGGGTCTTTTCGCTGTCCAGATGCACGGCGACGTTTCGTTCTTCGCCATTGAGTTCGTTTTCATAGACCGGCGCAAACAGGCTTCGCTCCAGTGGGCCGCCGGTCTTGCCCAATAGCTGTCGCGCATTTTCCGGTTCCACCGTCTCCATTGTGAAGGGCATGGGCCAGTTATTGCCATCTGTGCGCAGTCGGAACTGAATCCGGCCATCGGCCACAAGCGCCTTAAATCGACTTTCGGCGCGCCGGTCGCGTTCGACTTCCAGCCCCTTGCGCAGCTCATCAACAATCAGACCAGACAGGGCGGCGATCTTATCCGCCGTAAAGCCCCTTGCCTTCAGTTGTGAGAGCATAGAGCCGACAATATCACGCGCCACGAAAGGATTGGGCACCAGATCGGATATGGCCCGCACCGCATAGGCCGGATCGAAACGCATGGCTTCAGCGCCGCTTGTCAGGTCGGTGGTGGTGAAATGTTCGGGCGTATCGGTCAGGCTGATTTTCTGAAGCTGGCTTTCGGCGGATCGGGCATTTTCGGGAACAGTGTCCGCAATGTGCGCCGGATCGAAACCGCGCCAGTCGATAGCGGCCAGCACATCGGTTTCATAATCCAGATCGCGCGCGCGGCCATCCTCCACCCATAAAACCTTGGGCAGATAGATATGTAGCGATTTGAATGTTCCGCGCCGTTCGATGCGGCGGGCAGGCCGTGTTTCGGCGTCGCCGGTCGTTTGATTGACCTCCACCACCAGATCGCCCAGGCCGTCCCGCTCCAGACCTTCCTTAACGGCGCTCACCACCGTTGCCGTCTCGGCGTGATGGGTAATGATGTAGCATTCGTCCAGTGCGGCCACGCCGGTTTTGAGCGCGTGCGGCTGGCGTAAGATTCGGCCCGCAAGCTGTGTCATGGCGCGGAGATTAGAACTGGCCGACAGCGAACACAGCACATAGGCAAACGGGCAATCCCACCCTTCTTGCAGGGCGGCCTTGGTAATGATCACGCGCACGCGGTTGAGCGGCGATAACAGGTCTTGGTTTTCGGGCTGATTGAGGTCGTTCGTTTCAGCGGTCTTGACCGCGATTTCAGCTTCATCAAAGCCCAGCTTCATCAGCCATTCGCGCACGTCCTCGGCATGTATCCGGCCACTGTCGCGCTGATCCTTGCCGACGCGCTCCGCCTGCACCAGCATAATAGGGCGGATATATCTGCCGCTATCGGCCTGCAACTGGCGGGCGTCACGATCCAATGTGTTCAGCTTGTCCACGGCCACGTTCAGCGTGGCGTGCCAGTCCGTGCCCTGCCGGGTATCGAGATTGAGCGGCATCTTGATCATGCCCTCATTATCGAGTTCCTTGCCGGAAACTTCCACCAGCACATTAGCATAGCGCGCGGCCTTGGGGTCTTTGCCGCCCTTGGGCTGTACGTCATGCGGCGTTGCGGTCAGTTCCAGCACGAAACACGGATTGAAGCCGTAAAGCGTTCTGAAAGCCAGATCGGATACAGCCTTGTGCCCTTCGTCCAGCACCACCACCGGTCGGGTGATGCGCAACGCATTGCCCAGCGAATCCTTGATCAGCGCCCAATGCGTGCCGCCATAGGCGTCAAGGTTCGGCACTTGCTTTAGCAATTCAGCATGGGCCAGTTGATCGCCTTCGGGCGGAAAGAAGCCATGAATATCGCCGCGCTCCTGAAACATCTTCAGCGAGTCCTGCGTTTCGCGGTTGGCCGATTGCAGCATCAGCAGCATGACGCAAAGCTGGCCCTCCACGTCGCGCGCGTCCAGCCGGTCAGTTTTTTCCATGATCCTGACGCGACCGGCGGCGGCGCGATCCAGCACCTGCCGGTAAGGGTGCTGCCGGTCAGACAGCGCCTTCAGAGTTTGCGTGTAAATGGCTTCATTGGGCACGATCCACAGCACAAAGCCGGTGGTGCGGTTGAGATAACGCCCGAACACGCGCGACAGCCCATAGCTGGCCAGCAGGGTCTTGCCGCCACCGGTCGGCACTTTCAGCACCACGTCCGGCACGGGCCGCCCCACGCCATCATGACGCGGTGAATAGGCGATATGGCCGCGCGGGCGGTTAATGCGGTTCCATGTCTTTTCGGCAAAATCAGGTATGGGAATGTCGATACCGGCGCTTGCCGCCACCTCGGCAATCTTGTCCGCCTTCTGCTTTTCGTCATTGAGCGCGTCCAGATAGGCGTCCAGCGCCTTCAGCACCCTGTCCTGATAATCCAGCGTCCTGAGCATGGCCCTATACCTGCTCCATACGATAGAGCGCAAACGGCAGGGGCACGAATTCAACCGGGATATTCTGTTCGGCCAGCAGCTTCTGACTGACATAGCGCGCGGGCGCGAAGACCAGATGCTTTTTGCCATCCGCTTTTGCGGCGGCGAAAGCTTTGGCGCGGCTCAAGGTCAGGGCCGCATCTGGCGATTTCAGCCACTCCAGATCAGGCTGATAGATCAGCCACACATGCTGGCTTTCGGTCGTGCCCAGATAGAAGCTGGCCTCCTCCATGCCGGAAGGTTCAAAGGCGCGGTTGGTTGCCATATGGAACAGGGCCGCACCCAGATTGGCAAAGGACGGCAAGGCATCGCCGGTCAGGATCGCGTCCAGATCAATCGCCGCGCCCAGCGTGCAATAGGTGAAGCTGCCGCTTAAGCCCTCGGTGCGCTCGGCCACCGTCTTTTCGCCAGTGACGATCAGTTCGCCGTCCTTCACCGTCTTTTTGATGGCGTCATATTCATGGGCGTGCAGGTTTTCGATCCCGTCCACCCTATGCACCAGATCGGCGGCCCTGGTCAGCGTGCGCCAGTTTAGGGATTCACGTAAGAGTTCGGTCTTTTGCGTGCCCTGAAAATCATAACCCTTGATCACGCGCCGCACCCGCTCGGCGGTCAGGCGGTCGGCATAGTCTTCCATCTCGACCAAGATGAATTTGCGATTGCCACCGTCGCGCCGATTGGCTTCCAAAACGGCATGGGCGGTGGTGCCTGATCCGGCGAAGGAGTCGAGGATGATTGAATCCTTTTTGGTGGCAATTCCGACAATTCGAGAGATGAGACGCAAAGGTTTGGGGGTGGAGAAGGCATCTTCACGTCCAAAAATTTCGTGCATTTCCTTTTTCGCTTCGTCCGTATGTCCAACTTCTGAACTTGGCCACCAAGTCCAAGGCACAAAACCTTCAATCTCATCTGCATAACGAATGATGTTAGGCTGACCATTTCCATCTTGTCCAAACCAAACTCTTCCCTGTTCACGCAACAGATTGAATTCCTTTTCAATCATACTCCAACAACGACCTTCTGGTGGAATATGCTCCACCCCAGTGTCCGTCGTGACAGTGTACATTTGATTTTTTCTGAACCCTTGAGCAGTCATCGGAATTCCGCGCCACCGACCTTTGGGATCATTGTTTGGATTCTTGTATACTTGGAGCTGTTCTTCGGTGGGTTCAATCTTATTGCGGAGCGCTTTAAAAGCGCCGGGAGATTTTGAGTAAACGAGTACGTAATCGTGTACGTCACCTATTGCTTCACGATTTTCTCTTGAATATCTCTTTTGCCATACACAACAAGCTATGAATTTATCCGGGCCGAAAATTTCATCGAGAATTTCTCGGCCTCGCTGCACTTCATTGTCGTCTAGCGTAATCCAGATGCTACCTGTCTCCGCCAAAAGCTCATGTAGCAGCCTTAGTCTCGGCCACATCATGGCGCACCATTTGTCATGGCGCAGGCCATCCTCAATGCCGATAGGGTTGGACTCCAGCCATGCCTTGATCATCGGCGCATTGACGTTATCGTTATAGGCCCAGCCTTCGTTGCCGGTATTGTAAGGTGGGTCGATAAAGATGCAGTCCACCTTACCCGCATACATGGGCAGAAGGGCTTTCAGGGCGTGCAGATTATCGCCCTGAATGATCAGATTGCCGCTCAGATCAACCGGGCCAATGCCCTTGGCCGCATCCGGCTCCAGAGGCCGGAACGGCACCGCCAGATGGTGGTTATAGACAAATTCCTTGCCCTTGAAATTCAGTTCGGTCACGTCCGGCCACCCCGTCATTATGCGTCTGGCGCATAGAATCGGCATTTGGCCCGCAAAGCAAGCGGCGTGAAGAGTTTGAAGCGAAAAGTCAGGCCAAGCCCTACACAGGCACAGGGGCAAAAATCTGTGTTAGGGCTTGCGCTGTAGGTTGCACCGGTCGTCCGTCAGATCGAAACAGGTTTTGACAGTGCCCCCCCCTCGTTAGGCGTTTTTGCGTAAATAATTCAAAACCCTGTCCACCTCCTCCATCGAAACGTCTCCGTCACGATCATTTGCCCCCTTGCCCAAGCCCGCAATGATTTCCGCCTGCCGGTGTGGCGACACCTTGCCATAGCTGTAAAAGGTGGTCATGACCTGTTCGTGGCCCAGGTTTTGGCTCCAGGCTTTGAAGTCTTCCGGGGTTATGCAGACCGATTCGCCCAGGATGGTCAGTGTTTTGCGCAAGCTGTGTGGATTGTAATAGGGCAGATTCACGGCCTCAAACGCGCGCTGAAAAATCTTACGGATCATCGCCGCGCTGGCCCAGGGCTTGCGACGTAAGCCCGCAGCTTCAAACTGCCCGCTTGACCCTAACTTCACGTTTGTTGCCGGGAAAAGCGGATCGTCCGGGCCGAACAGGCGCTCTGTCGTCAGAAAAGTCACCCATTCGCGCACCACCGCCTCAATATCGTCACCCACGGGGAAAAAGACGGTGGTGAAGGTCTTGCGGCTTTTGGTGCGCACGTCGCGCCCGTCCTGATGGATTTTGCCCGTCACCATATCCATATGGCGCAGCTTCAGCGAGGCAATGGCATTATCGCGCGCACCGCTCAGGATCGTGAAGGCCACCACCGCGCGGTCACGCTTTTGCACATCGGTTTCATGCGGCATGGCGAACAGGGCGTGGCGGATTTGCTCCATAGACGGCGCAGGCCGTTCCCGGCTGGCCTTGGCGATGCGCGTGTCATTGGCCGACAGATTGAAATATTCAATGTCATGGTAGCGGATTTTGGACTTGTAGCCCGGTTGCCAGCATAGCCATTCAAAAAACGCCTTCAGGGCCATCAGGCGTGCATGAAGGGTAGAGGTCGCCAGAGGCTTGCCGGTGGCGGTATTGATCATCCCTGCCAGATGGTTTTTGAATCCCGTGGCCTGTTCGTTCCTGAAGGTGGCAAAATCCTTGTGCCGGGTGAAGTTTTCAAACTGCGCCAGAGCGGCGGCAACCTGATCCACACTGGCGGCGCTCATCTGCTTTGGCCCCTCCAGATAGCCCATATATTCGTGCTTGATGCGTTCGTTTTTCGGGTGAAACTTTTTCAAGATTTGGCTCCTGTCTTGAAGTGATCATTTAGGGAGGGTGGCAAGGGTGCGCTTAGAGTTGGGACGCCTTGCGGAAATGAAATATCCAAAAGAGCGCTCAAGACAGAAAGGGCGGCGTTTGACGTCCGCTTGTGCATCAGGGTGGAGCAATGCGGGCACAGGGCGCGCAAATCGCCTGTGGTGGCGGTCATCGGCACAAATTCCGCCATGCCGCCCGCGCAGGGCCGGGGTATGCGGCAACGGAAGCAATAGCATTCGTCCGGCGCGCAGGTTTGGCGGGTAGGCTTGCGACTGGCCATATAGTCGATCACGTCCACACCCATGATCAGGCCGGGGCGAATGTCCGTCAGGACGGGCAGGCCGTTCTTGATCCAGCGTCGTATGGTCTGTGTGGTTTTGCCAAGGGCGCGGGCCAGTTCCTCAACCGTGTAATTACGGTGTCGCCGGATACCAGCCATGCGCAGCTTATATGAGCGTGCCAATGCGGGCGGCCTAATGCCCGCCTCGTGAATGTCGATCAAGAAAGTCCAGCAAGGCGTTACGCGCGATCAGGCGGCAACCGCCCACCTTAAAGGATTCCAGAAGCCCGGACTTCATGGCTTCGTACAAAAGGGAGCGACCAAGGCCGGTGGCCTTGATGGCTTCGTCAACGCGGAAAGTGAGTTTTTCAGAAGGGAAAGCGTCCATGTGAATGCACCTGAAGTTGGGGGGTGCAACCAAAGAGCCAAGAGTCGTTGACCAAGCCAAGGCATATAGAAAGGTCAAATATATAAATATAATCAAGAATATAATGTGATTTTTTAAAAATCTATGCACAAATGGCGTTAATTTGTTCACTGTATCCACAGATGGGTAATAAGCTTGGGGATAATTCTAATCGCGAGCGGTGGCGCGGAAGGTTCTCCAGGCATTCAAAACGAAGTCCACGGATAAGGGTGGCTCGATTTTCGCTTCGTCAATGACGCGAACGGCTATCCGTCGCCGAACGGCCTTTCTTGTCCCTAAGGGCAATTCGTCCGTCAAGGGGACGGATACTTCAATTATGTTGGCGAAATTGCGCAGGATATTTTGGCGGAAGGCTACATCGAAGTTCAGCTTGCCGTCATCGCTGTATAACTGTTCGGGGCTATAGATCAGTTGTAGCAGGAATTCATGATCTTGTATGCGAACATTGCGGCGAGTGAGTTGATACCAAACATAATTTGCACGGGGCGGATAGGTTTCTTCTAGCCAGATGCTCAAAATATCGCTTGCCCAGACCCTTAATCCGTATGTGCGCGCCTCGTTTCCATACAAGGTTTCGCAACGGTTCAAAAGAATTTGCCGCAGAGCTGGCGACAGATCAGGTCGCCGCCCTGCACCTGTGCGCGCACCACCAGAACCCGGATCGCGTTTGCGATATTTGTAGCCCGGATGCTTTCTAGCCGTCGCGGCGTAGGGCGATGACCTCACCGCCGGTTTGGAGTTGCTCAAGGTAGTCGCTCCACCATTGCATCATCTGCACGCGCTCATCCCAATGCGCGCCCCTATGGTAGATACCTCTTATGGTATTGCTGTCCTTATGGGCAAGAGCGCGCTCTATGGCGTCCGGCGACCATTTGCCCGATTCGTTCAACAGGGTACTGGCCGTGCTGCGAAAACCATGAGACGTCATCTCATCATTCGTATAGCCCATGCGACGCAAAGCCGTGTTCAGCGTGTTCTCCGACATGGGTTTCAAGCCGCTCATGAAGGACGGGAACAGATATTTGCTGGCGGTTTTGAATTTTGCGCATGGCTCCAGAAGCGCCAGGACTTGCGTTGACAGTGGCACGGCATGATCGGCGCGCATTTTCATCTTGGCTGCCGGAATAAGCCAAACCTTTCGTTTAAGATCAAATTCCGCCCATTCGGCATGGCGCAACTCACCCGGACGGACAAACACATGCGCCAGCATATTCAGGGCCAGTTTCGTCAAGATGCTGCCATCGTAAGCCTCTATCGCGCGTAACAAGTCTCCCACAGCCTTAGGAGCAATCAAGGCCGCGTGGTGCCTGACCTTGCCCGAAATAAGCGCGTCGCCTAATCCATTTGCGGGATTGGTCTTTGCGCGCCCTGTGATGATGGCATAGCGAAAAACGCGGTCGGCAAAGGCGCGCGTGCGTTTCGAGGTTTCATAATTACCCTTCTTTTCGATCTTCCGTAACGCGGCCAGAATCTCCAATGGCTCAATTTCGGCAATGGGCCGCCCGCCAATGTCTTTTTCAAGCTGCGATCTAAACCATTTAAGCTTGATAGTGGTGGCGTCTGAAAGTCCGTCACGCACTTTCAGGTCTATGAATTCCTGCGCTACGGTGTCGAACGTATTGCCTGCCGCGACAGCCGCTTCAACAACCTTGCGTTTTTTATCCGCATTAGGATCAATGCCACGCGCCAGCAATTCCTTGGCCTCATCCCGCTTCTGCCGTGCCGTCTTGAGGGTAACGTGCGGGTATTGCCCTAGCGAAAGGACGTTTTCCTTGCTGTCGAAGCGATAACGGACTTGCCAGAGGCGGCTGCCGTTTTTCATCACCAGGAGATAGAGGCTGTTGCCGTCCGATAGCTTGTAAGGCTTTGCGCCGGGTTTAGCGCTTCTGATGGCGGTGTCGGAAAGGGGCATGTGGGTAACGACATTTGCTGGCGATGGGTAAAGGGGCCTTGTTACCCGCACCGTTACCCGCAATTGTACCGGATGAAGCCGGACGCAAACGAATTTGGACGGATGTTTATTCCGCCAAACTACCATATTTTAAAGGGATTTTCAAACAAATCCGGACATTGCCGGATAACCTAATGGTGCCCAGGAAAGGACTCGAACCTTCACGGCCGTTAAGCCACTGGCACCTGAAGCCAGCGCGTCTACCAATTCCGCCACCTGGGCACTATTCTTAGGTGGTAGTCCTCACCGTTGCCAGTGAAGGCGGCGACCTATAGGGGGAAAAATTTCGGTGGTCAACGGCTTTTGTGCCAAGTTTTCACAAAAGTTTCCGATGGGCGGCCTTAACCGGTTGCCTGCATCAAAACCTTGGGTTATCGAGACATTCTGCGGCGTGCGCTTTGCGGGCGCAAGGCGTCGCGCCAGAATTTCGGTGTAATTTTAAGCCCGCTTTTTTGAGGATGTCGCGCATGGTGCAACTGGTCACGGTTTTCGGCGGTTCGGGTTTTGTCGGCAAGCAGGTGGTTCGCGCCCTGGCGAAGCAGGGCTGGCGCGTGCGCGTGGCCGTGCGCAAACCGACCATCGCCTATGATCTCAAGCCGATGGGCGATGTGGGGCAAATTCAGGTGGTGCGCTGCGATGCGCGCAAGGCCGATCAGGTGGCTGCCGCGCTGGAAAACGCCGACGCCGTGGTCAATCTGACCGGCATTTTGTTGCAGGGCGGCGGTCAGAGCTTTGACAGCCTGCACCGCGAAGCCAGCGCCACCATCGCCGAAGCGGCCGCCGCGCGCGGCATCACCTCGTTTGTGCAGATGTCGGCCCTGGGTGCCGATCCGAAATCGCCCTCGAAATACGCCGCCAGCAAGGGGCAGGGCGAACTGGCCGTGCGCAAGGCCATGCCTTCGGCGGTGATCGTGCGCCCCAGCCTGATCTTCGGGCCGCAGGACGGTTTCTTCACCTCGCTGGCCAGGCAGGTCAAGAGCCTGCCCGTCATGCCCGCCATCGGTGGCGGCACCACCAAATTCCAGCCGGTCTATGTCGGTGATGTGGCTCAGGCCATTGCCCGTCTGGTCGGCAATGAGGACGCCTATGGCCAGACCTATGAACTGGGCGGGCCGGAAGTGCTGACCTATAGCCAGCTCGTCAAATATGTGGCGCAGGAAATCATGACGCCGCGTGCGCAGGTGTGGATGCCGTTCGCCGTGGCCAGCCTGATCGGCGTGGCCGGTGACATTCAGGCCGGTCTGCACGGCGTTCTGCCGCTGCTGGTGCCCGCCCCGCCGCTGACCAGCGATCAGGTGATCATGTTGAAAACCGACAATGTGGTGTCCGCCAATGCCTTGGGGCTCAGGGATCTCGGTATCGCCGCCACGGCGGTGGAATCGATCGTGCCGACCTATCTGTGGCGCTTCCGCAAGAACGGCCAGTTTGCTGTTATGGCGGAAAGCCAGGCCTGAAAAGTCCGTATCAGCCGAGCAGATGGGTGAAGTGCAAAAGCAAAAGCCCGCCGCCGCCCACAATGATACGCCAGATGGCGAAGACGCCATAGCCGCGCTTGCTGACAAAGGCCAGCAGCGGCTTGATGACGAACAGGGCTGAGATAAAGGCGACCACAAAGCCGATGGCGATGACGCCGTAATCATCCGCGCTCATCAGCTTGTAGGATTTGAAAAAATCGAAGGCGAAGGCGCCCAGCATGGTGGGGATGGCCAGAAAGAAGCTGAATTCGGCGGCGGCGCGTTTCTCCACCTTGAACAGAAGCGCCCCGATCAGGGTCGATCCCGAACGCGACATGCCGGGAATCATGGCCAGGCACTGGAAAAAGCCGATGGCAATCGAGGTCTTGAGATCCAGCTTGGTGGCGTCGTCATGCACGGGTCTGGGCGCGAAACGATCAACCGCCCACAACAGGATGCCGCCGATAATCAGGGCGTAGCAGATGATGTCGATGCGCTCGAACATGGCCTTGATGACCGAATGCAGGCCCACGCCCAGCACCACGGCGGGGGCGAAGGCGATCAGCACGCTTAAGGCAAAGCGGCGCGAATCGGCGGAACTGGGCAGGGTGACGACCGCGTTCCACAGCTTGGCGAAATAGAAGACGACCACGGCCAGAATCGCGCCGAGCTGGATCAGCACCTCGAACGCATCGGCGGCGGATTCAAAGTGCAGCAGTTTGGCGGCGATCAGCAGATGGGCGGTGGACGACACCGGAATAAACTCGGTCAGCCCCTCTATCAGGCCGAGCAGCGCTGCGATCAGATTATGCATGAATATCCCCTGTTACCGACGAAAATCCTCTTAGAGGGATTTTGCACGGCGGGGTACTGAAATTTAGAACGGATCGACATTCAGCGCTTAAAGTCTTTGCCGATGGTTTTAGCCTTGCGTCTCAAGAACCCCCACCACCACATCTCAGCCGCTTCGCGTCTTCGTGCGGTCCCCCTCCCCAAAATCAGGATTTCAGGGAGGTATAGATCGTCAACCTCCTATACCTCTCTGAATTTGTCTTCAAATTCGGGGAGGGGGACCGCGAGCCAGCTCACGGTTAAGCCGCGCAAAGAAGGGCTCGTGGTGGTGGGGCATCTGGCTCTAAAGCCGCCGTAACCGTCTCCATCCGTCCTGGAGCAACGAGCGTTTCATTTGACTTACAAATTGAATGCGAGATGCGGAAAAACGTAAAATGTAGAGCGGGTTGCATGCCTTTGACCGATTCAATCAGAATGCAACCCGCTCTAGGCTTCGATCTCAGGATAGGTGCCGATATAGCGCAGGCGGGCCCTCGGCGCGGCACCGGTCTGCATCTGCTCGATGGCATGGGCCAGCCAGCCGGCGCTCCGGCCCAGACCGTAAAGCGTCATGGGAGCTTCGCGCGGCAGGTCGAGATGGCGGCCGATCAGGGCCAGGGCCAGCGACATGCCGGCGCTCTGGCCGGTCAGGTCTTCGCCCACTTTAAGAATAGTCTTGAGATCGGCACCCATTTGCGGCGCGGCGTCGATCAGGTTGCGCGCCCGATCCTGCTC
Organism: Asticcacaulis sp. EMRT-3; assembly: GCF_030027245.1. NCBI lineage: Bacteria > Pseudomonadati > Pseudomonadota > Alphaproteobacteria > Caulobacterales > Caulobacteraceae > Asticcacaulis > Asticcacaulis carbonis. The sequence goes on along the minus strand of NZ_JASERT010000001.1, from coordinate 1,997,766 downwards.
CGACGGCATGGGGCCCTTTTCAAAACCGGGCAGTTCGAGGCCACGATCAAGCAACGACCTGGCCAGCACCTGCGGATTGCCGTGGCGGCGCACCTGGGTGACATAGGATTCGGCACGCGAAATCCGTCCGCCGAGGCGTGGCCCCATCAATGTGGCGAAACCGGCCATCACCGGCCCGGCCAGCGGCCCCATCGCGGCGGCGGCGACGCGCACGGCCAGGGTGGAGTCATCAAGGCTGGTATCGGCGCATAAAACCAGCGCCCGGCGCAGCAGATCGACATCGGCATTGTCATACACCTTCCAGGCGCGGGCCAGTCGCTGGTGGAAGAACAGGCGCGGCCCGCCATTGGTGACCGAATCGACCATTTCATTGATCAGGCTGGCGGCTTCCAGCCTGAGATCGCGCTGCGGATCGACATCGGCCAGCGCGTCTTCCTCCATGCGGCGACTGAGCATCGACAAAACGCGCGTGCGCGGCCCGCCGGGAAAATTGACATCGGGGCGCGGTTTGAGCGGGCCGAACGGATTGGGGGTGGGGCTTTGCCAGAGCAGGGCGGCCACGGCCTCGAAATTGTCGCGCGCCGCCAGTTTCAGGCTGTCATGGCCGCGATAATAGTGGCGACCCTCCAGCGTGATCGAAATCTCGGTATCGATGGCGGCCTCGCCGCGCGTCACCGTGCCGCCGGACAGGCTGGGCATGGGGGTGGGGGCCTGGGCGCGCTGGGTGCTGCGCCCCGGCGCGCGCCGCGTCAGCCGCTCGACATCATCGAGCGCATACAGACTCATGCGTGGATGGGCGGGATCATTCTTGGCGGCGATGCGCTGCCGGCTGACATAGGCATAGAGGGTTTGCGGCTTGACTTCGAGACGCTTGAGCGCTTCGGAGCGGCTGATCCAGACTCGTGACATGATACGCGCCCTGCAAACTTTAATTCTGATTAAAATCAAGATTGATTTCGGCAGTTTGCCACGTTTTGCCAAGTCTGGCTACGCCGCATTTACCTATTGTTAACAAGTTTTGCGTGTACGCAATAAAAGTTTCCCGGCCAGCATCTTAGCAGAAGATTTCAGGGGTGCCGACCTGCTTACAGGCTTTGCGTCACACTGGCGGGATGATAAGACATTTGCATGACCGGATCGCCACAGACGCGCCTTAATGGGCTGAATTTTCACACCCTCAACCCCGAACGCCTGGTCATGCTGGCCTCAGGCCTGTCGGTATGCGTGGCCTTGGTACTGGTATTGGTCAAGCTCTATGCCCTGATCCTGTCCGGTTCGCTGTCGGTAATGGCCTCGATGACCGATTCCGGCCTCGACCTGATCGCCTCGCTGATCACCTTCTTCGCCGTGCGCTACGCCAAGACCCCACCCGACAAGGAGCACCCGTTCGGGCATGGCAAGGCCGAGGCCTTTTCCGCCCTGTTTCAGGCCGGGCTCGTCTTCTTTTCGGCGGCGCTGGTCATGCAGGATTGCGTGCGCCATATCCTGCATCCCGAACCCTTGCAACATACGGGCCTGGCCATTGCCGTCCTGCTGATCTCGATCGTGCTGACACTGGGGCTGGTGGCCGTACAGAATATGGCCCTGCGCGCCCGTCAGTCCGTCGCCGTGTCGGCGGACCGAATGCATTACGTGACCGACCTGATCACCAATCTGATCGCTGTCATGGGCGTGGTCGCGGCGATCCTCGGCTTTGCGTTTCTCGACGCCGTGGCCGGTTTTGTCATGGCGGGCTGGTTTGTGTGGGGTGCCGTGCAGGTGTTGCGCGAGGCCGCTTCGCACCTGATGGACGAGGCGCTGGCCGATGAGGATGTGGCGCGCATCAAGGCGCTTCTGTTTGCCGACGCCGCCATCCTCGGCGTGCATGACCTGCGCACCCGGCTGGCGGGGCCTTACATCATTATTCAGGCCCATATCGAAATGCCGCCGGGCCTCAACCTGGTGGAGGCGCATCACATCATCATTACGGCTGAAAAACGCCTGCTCGACGCCTATCCCAATGCCGACATCATCATCCATCCCGATCCGAAAGGTCAGGCCGAGCCGCACAGCGGCGTTTTCCAACAGGAAGACGACGCGCAGGCCGTAACACGCTTTGACTCCTCTCAGGCGAATAAGGCATAAGCTTTGGCGATGACCTCCCTTGTCCGCCAGCTCTATCATTTCGCCTTCGATCCGCATTCGCGCCTGGTGCGCCTGGCTCTGGGCGAGAAAAAACTCGGCTTCGAGGAAATCCCGGTGCGCTACTGGGAGCCGGACGATCACATCCTGCACCTCAATCCATCGGGCCTGCTGCCGATCCTGATCGAAACGCCGGAAGAGGGCGCGCCCGGCCCGACGCGCCGCGTCTGCGAAAACCGCGCGATCTTAGAGCATCTCGAAGAGACGGTGCCGGAACCGAGGCTGTTGCCTGCCGATGTCAATGAGCGCGCCGAGGCGCGGCGTCTGGTCGGCTGGTTCGAGCGCAAGTTCGATTACGAGGTCAATGCGCTGTTGCTGCATGAAAAAATGGAAAAACGGCTGATGGGGGCGGGCGCGCCCGACATTGCCGCCATGCGTCAGGGCCGTGAGGCGCTGAAAGACCATCTGCGCTATTTCGAAAGCCTGCTCATGGCGCGCAACTGGCTGGCGGGGCGTACGCTCAGCTATGCCGATTTCGCCTGCGCCGCCCAGCTCAGCATCATCGACTATTTCGACGAGATTAACTGGACGCGCTATCCCCATCTCAAGACCTGGTACATGGTGATCAAGTCGCGCCCCTGTTTCCGCCCGCTTCTGGCCGATAAACTGCCCGGCGTGCCCGCTTCCGCCCACTATAAAGAACTCGACTTCTAGCCGTGGACGCGCCCGCCCAAGCCTCTTCGCAGGTCGAAGTCGAGGCGATCCGTCAGCAGGCTTTTGCGCTCGGTTTTTCGGTGGCGAGATTTACCGCCCTGCCCGAAATCTGGGCGGCGTCGCAGCGGCTCGAAGCCTTTGTGGCCGCCGGTTATCACGGCCAGATGCAGTGGATGGACGAGACGCTGGAGCGGCGCAAACACCCGCGCCACATGTGGGAGAACGCGCAATCGGCGCTGGTGCTCGGCTATAATTATGGGCCGGACTCTGACCCGCTGGCCAAGCTGGCCCATACGGATCTTGCCAATATCAGCGTCTATGCACGCAACGAAGATTATCACGATCTGATCAAGAAAAAGCTGAAAACACTGGCCACCGCCATCGTGGCCAGAACGGGCTGCGAGCTGAAAGTGTTCGTCGATACCGCGCCCCTGATGGAAAAGCCGCTGGCGCAACTGGCGGGGCTGGGCTGGCAGGGCAAACACACCAATCTGGTGTCGCGCGATTTTGGCTCGTGGCTGTTCTTAGGCGTCATCCTGTTCGACCGCGTGCTGGCCGAAGAGGCGCCTGAGGCCGATCATTGCGGGTCGTGCCGCGCCTGCCTCGACATCTGCCCCACCGAAGCCTTTGATGGCCCTTACCGGCTCGATGCGCGCAAGTGTCTCTCGTACCTGACCATCGAATATCGCGGCGCATGGCCGGAACATTTCCGTCGCGCCACCGGCAACCGCATCTATGGCTGCGATGACTGTCTGGCCGCCTGCCCGTGGAACAAGTTCGCGCAAACTGCGCACGATATTCGCCTGCACACCCGTGAAGGTTTTGATGGCTTACGCCTGACCGATCTGGCGCGACTCGATGACGCCGGATTTCGCGCGCTGTTTTCCAAATCACCGGTCAAGCGTATTGGCCGCGAGTCGTTTGTGCGCAATGTCGTCTATGCGCTCGGCAATGCTTTTTATAATTCTGAAAACGTAGAAATAAAACAGGTGCTGCTGGAAAAGCTTGCGGAATCAAGCCCTGTGGTGCGCGGCGCGGCGGTCTGGGCCCTGCGGCAGGGGGTGAATGCTACGGAATTTTCCGAAATAAAGCGCCATTATGCGCCCTCTGAAACCGACCCGGAGTTGCGGGCGGAATGGGAGGCGGCATGGGCATGATCTGGCTCCATCCCTCGCCCCGCCTGAGGGGAGAGGGTGGCCCGTCAGGGCCGGGTGAGGGGTTGCGGCCGCCTGATCTGCGTGCCCTCGTAATTCTACCCCTCACCCCAACCCTCTCCCCTCGGGTGGGGAGAGGGGGAAGGTATATGCCATGAGCACCCTGACCCTGATCACCTTAAGCTATAGATCCGGCGCGCTGATCGAACGCTGCCTGTCGGCGCTCGTTGCTCAGGAAGCGGCGGTCATCCACGCCGATAATGGCTCGGACGATCTCGATCTGAAGGCGCTGGCGACCCGGTTTCCGGCGGTGCGCCAGATCGCCCACGGTGACAATCTCGGTTTTGCACGCGGCATGAATCTGGCCGCCGCGACAGCCACTACGCAATGGATCGGCTTTATCAACCCCGATGCCTTTATAGAGCCCGGCTGGGTGGCGGCCATGCAGGAGGCCATTGAGGCCCATCCCGATGTCTCGATCTTCACCGCCCTGCAACTGAGCGCCGAAAACCCGCTGGTCATGGATGGGGCCGGCGACGCCCTGACCTTTTTTGGCTTCCCCTATCGCGCCGGGATTGGTCATCGTGTGCCTCACGCTTTGCGCATAGCCGAGGTCTTTGCGCCGTGCGGCGCGGCCTTCATCATCCGGCGCAGCCTGTTTGAACGCCTGGGCGGCTTTGATGAAAATTTCTTCTGCTATTGCGAGGACGCCGATCTCGGCTTTCGTGCCCGCTTGATCGGTGAGCGCACCCTGTTCGTGCCGCAGGCGCGCACCCTGCATGTCGGTTCGGCCTCCAGCGGCGTGCGTTCCGATTTCGCCCTGTGGCACGGCTACCGCAACCGCCTGTGGCTCTATATCAAATCCATGCCATCGCCCTTCTTATGGATCAGCCTGCCAATCCATATTGGTCTTACGCTTCTGGGCGCGATAAAAGACACGCTGAAAGGCCGTGGCGGCTTGCCGTGGCGAGCTTTGGCGGCGGCGCTTTCGGGCATCGGACCCATTTTGCGGGCGCGTAAAAATATTCAGGCGACGCGCACGATAACGGCTTTACGACTGGCCAAAAGCTTGACATGGAACCCGGTCAGGATCGCCCGGCGAGAGACGGATTTCCGTTAAATCGCATCTCACCGAAAACAGGAGACAGCCCATGACCTCGTCCACTTTCGCCGCCTTGAACGCCCAGGCCCATGCCGACGCGAATGCGAAAATCGTCGATCAGTTTCGTGACGATCCGCAGCGCCTGAGCCATATGAGCCTTGATGTGGCGGGTATTCATATCGACGTATCAAAGCAGAGCTGGACGAAGGCGGGCTTTGATACGGCCATCGCCCTGTTCGCTCAAAGCGGTCTGGCGACGGCGCGCGACAAGATGTGGGCGGGCCAGGAAATCAATGTCTCCGAAGGCCGCGCCGTGCTGCATGTCGCCTTGCGCGACAGTGACGCTGAAAACCTGCGCCTGCGCGGCGCTGAGATTGCCCGCGATGTCAAATCGGCGCGCGACGCCATGCGCGACTATGCCGAGGGTATTCGCTCAGGCAAGATCACCGGCGCGACCGGCAAAGCTTTTAAGACCATCATCCATATTGGTATCGGCGGTTCCGATCTTGGCCCGCGCCTCGTTTTTCAGGCCTTGCAGCCCTTGCAGCCTGACATCGATGTGCGCTTTGTCGCCAATGTCGATGGCTCGGAACTGGCCCTGGCCCTGACGGGCCTTGATCCGGCCGAAACCCTCGTCATCGCCGTGTCGAAAACCTTCTCGACGCAGGAAACCCTGACCAATTTCATCGAGGCCCGCAACTGGCTGGTGACGGGGCTGGGTGAGGCCGCCGCCACATCGCATATGGCCGCCGTGTCCGCCGCGCCCGACAAGACCGGTGCCTATGGCATCGCACCCGACCGCGTGTTCGCTTTCAAGGACTGGGTGGGCGGACGCTATTCGCTGTGGTCGGCGGTCAGTCTGTCGGTGATCATCGCGCTCGGCTTCGATGTCTATCAGCGCCTGCTCGACGGTGCGCACCAGATGGATCAGCATTTCCTCCATGCGCCGCTTGAGAAAAACGCCCCCGTCCTGCTGGCCGCCGCGCAGATCTATAACCGCATCGGCCTGGATCGCCCTGTGCGCGCCGTCATCCCCTATGTGCACCGCCTGCGCCGCCTCGCCGCCTTCCTGCAACAGCTTGAGATGGAATCGAACGGCAAGCGCACCTCGCCGCAAGGCGTCCTGCTCGACAACAAGACCTGCCCTGTCGTGTTCGGCGACGAAGGCACCAATGCCCAGCACGCCTTTTTCCAGATGCTGCATCAGTCGGAAGACGTGGTGCCGCTGGAATTCATCGCCGCCGCCAAAAATGCCGAGGCTCCGCTCGACATGCAGCAAAAACTGCTGTCGAACGTCATCGCCCAGAGCGAGGCCTTTATGGTCGGCAAGTCGCTCGAAACCTCCGAGGAAGAGTGCCGCAGCTTAGGTTTGGACGCCGCAAAAACCGCCCGGATCGCCCCGCAAAAGGTCTGCCCTGGCAACAAGCCCTCAACAGTCGTCCTGCTTGACGCGCTGACGCCGGAAACGCTTGGCGCGCTTTTGGCGCTTTATGAGCACAAGACCTTCGCCGAAGGCATTGTGATGGGGCTCAACAGCTTCGACCAGTGGGGCGTGGAACTGGGCAAGACGCTGGGTGTCAAGGTGCTCAAGGATATTCAAGGCGCAGACATTGCGCCCCACGATCCCAGCACAACCGCCCTGATCGAACGCATCAAGGGCTAGGACGGTTACAGGCGGGTCATTGGCCCGCCTGCACATGAGAGGGCGAAGCCTATTTCGGTATGGCCAGCAACTGGATATGGAAGACCAGCGCCGAATTGGGCGGAATTTCACCCATATCGCGCTCGCCATAGCCCTGACTCGATGGCACATAGAGCATGATCTCGTCGCCGACATGCATCAGCGGAATCGCCTGCTGCCAGGCGGGCACCAGCCGGTTGAGCGGGAAGGTGGCGGGCTGGTTGCGGGCGTAGGAGGAATCGAATACCGTGCCATCGACCAGCTTGCCCTCATAATTGATGGTCACCGTATCGTCGATCGTCGGCTGCGGGCCGGGATTGGGCGAACGCGAAATGATCTTGTACATCACGCCCGAAGGCAGTTTGACCACGCCGGGCTGCTTGGCGATGTTCGCCAGAAAAGCCTGTCCGGTCTTCAGATTGGCGGCAGCGGCGGCATCGACCGACGCCTCATAGGCGTCCATCGCCTGGGCATTGGCGCTTTTATCCATGGCCTGACCGCAGGCTGTTAAGGCGAGGGCCAGAAACAGGGGGGATGGCAGAAGTGTCTTTTTAATCCATGCGTAACGCATAGCCGGTGCTCCTCAGGGCTTCAGAAATTTCAAAGGCGTGGCGCGGGCCTTGCGTCTCAACCATGATGTCGAACTCGGCCCCCTTGGCCGGCACATCCAGCCCCAGCCGGTTATGCGCCACATCGACGATATTACCGCCCTTGCTGGCGATGGCATCGGCCACCAGAGACAACATGCCGGGGCGGTCATCACCCAAAATCCGATAGGTGACCAGACGCTTGCCGCGCACCAGTTCGCGTTGCAGCACCGAGGCCAGCAGGCGCATATCGATATTGCCGCCGCACAGGATCAGGCCGACATTCTGGCCCTTGAAGCGTTCGGGATAGCGCATCACCGCTGCCAGACCCGCCGCGCCCGCCCCTTCGGCCACCGTTTTTTCGATATTGGCGAAGGCCGCTATGCCGCTCTCGAAATCGGCCTCATCGATGACGATGACATCATCCACCAGCGGATTGGCCAGTGCAAAGGTCAGGTCGCCGACCGCCTTGACCGCAATCCCCTCGGCGATGGTTGAGCCGCCGCTGATGGCGGGCAGGCCCTGACGGCGCGCCGAAAAACTGGGATACATGGCCGCTTCGATACCGATAATGCGGATCCACGGCTTGATGGCCCTGGCGGCGATGGCCACACCGGCGATCAGTCCGCCGCCGCCAATCGGCACCAGAAGCGTGTCGAGTTCGGGGGCTTGGGCCAGCATTTCGATGGCCAGCGTGCCTTGCCCGGCCAGCACGTCCGCATCATTGAACGGATGGACATAGACGCCGCCTTTTTCCGCGCACAACTGGTGGGCGGCGGCGGAAGCCGCGTCATAATCGTCGCCTTCGATCACCACCTGCGCGCCGAAGCCTTGCGTCTTCTCGATCTTCACAAACGGCGTACCTCTGGGCATGACGATGGTGGCCGGAATGCCGAGCCGCGTGGCGTGATAAGCCAGACCTTGCGCATGATTGCCCGCCGAGGCCGCGAAAACGCCGCGCTTGCGCTCGTCGGCATCGAGCTGCAACAGCTTGTTGAGCGCGCCGCGTTCCTTGAAGGCCGAGGTATATTGCTGGTTTTCCGCCTTGACCCACAATTTGCTGCCAAAGGCATGGCTCAGGCGCTGCGAAAAGGCGCAAGGCGTCTGGACGATATGACCGTTAATCCGCGCCGCGGCGGCTTCAATATCGGCGAATGTGACGCGCGGTTCGGTCATGATCTGTGGGTAGCTAAGGAATAAGGCCGTCCTCTTACCAGAGCCGCACGGGCAAGGCTTTGAAAAAATGCGGCCTGTGCGGCAAAGATTATGGTTTCGTATGATATTAAAAATATCAATATGAGCATGAGCACGTAGAAAAATGTCGAAATAGAACCTTGTTTTCACTTTGGACGTGATATGCACACATAAATTGCCTATTTAAAGAGCCATACTCGCTTTCGGATTTTCAAAATGCCGCAAAAACAGCCGGATTTTTTCTCGCCCGCCACACATGGCTTTGTGCGCATCGCCTGCGTGACGCCGAAGGTGCATATCGCCGATCCCGGCGCCAATCTGGCCGAACATCTTAGCTTAGCGCGGCGCGCCGATGCGGCGGGGGCCGATCTGGTTGTCTTCCCCGAACTCAGTCTCAGCGCCTATGCGATTGATGATCTGTTCACGCAGGAAGTCTTGCTCGGCGCAGTCAAGGCGGCGGTCGATGAGCTGATCCGCGCCTCAGTTGACATCCGTCCGGTGCTGGTGGCGGGCGCGCCGCTGCTGATCAGGGGCGCGGTCTATAATTGCGCCGTCGTCATCCATCAGGGGCGGGCGCTCGGCGTAGTGCCCAAGACCTATCTGCCCAATTACCGCGAATATTATGAGCGCCGCTACTTCGCCAGCGGTGCGGATTTGCCATCCGTCCTGATCAATCTGAACGATGCGGCGACACAGGTGGGTACGGATCAGGTCTTCACGGCGGCCGGTTTTGAGGCCTTCACCTTCGGCGTCGAAATCTGCGAAGATGTCTGGGTGCCGCAAACCCCGTCCACGCGGCTGGCGCTGAATGGTGCCACCGTCATCGTCAATCTGTCGGCCTCACCGGTCACGGTCGGCAAGTCGCGTACCCGCAAAGCCCTGTGCGCCGCCGCGTCGGAGCGGCTGTTCTGCGCCTATGCCTATAGCGCCGCCGGGCCGGGGGAATCGACTACCGACCTCGCCTGGGATGGCCAGTCCTTGGTCTATGAGATGGGCGGGCTGATCGCCGAGGGGGTGCGCTTCCGTTCCGATACGATGACACTGGCTGATGTTGATGCCACGCGCATCGTGTCTGAGCGCCTGCGCACCGGCACCTTTCATGATGCGCAGAAGTCCCTGCCGCCGCTGTCGCTGCCGCCGCAGATGTTCGCTTATCAGCCGCACGGCCTGACTGATTTTCATCGCAGCGTAGCGCGCTTTCCTTATGTGCCGAATGATCCCGAACGGCTGGATGAAGACTGTTATGAAGCCTTCAATATTCAGGTACATGGGCTGATGCAGCGCCTGACCGCCACGGGCACGCAGAACGTGGTGATCGGGGTGTCGGGCGGGCTTGATTCGACCCACGCCCTGATCGTCACCTGCAAGGCATTTGATCGCTTAAGCCTGCCGCGCGCGCAGATTCACGGCTATACCATGCCCGGTTTCGGCACCACGGTCGGCACGCGCAATGACGCTTTAAAGCTGATGAAGGCGCTGGGCGTTGCCAGCAATGTGCTCGATATTCGCCCCGCCGCCAAACGGATGCTGCTGGATATTGACCATCCGTTTTCACGCGGTGAGCGCGTCTATGATGTCAATTTCGAGAATGTCCAGGCGGGGCTGCGCACCGATTTGCTGTTCCGGCTGGCGGGCGAGAAAAAGGGCTTCGTGATCGGCACGGGCGATCTGTCGGAACTGGCGCTCGGCTGGTGTACCTACGGAGTGGGCGACCAGATGAGCCATTATAATGTCAATGGCGGCGCGCCCAAGACCCTGATCCAGCACCTGATCCGATGGGCGGCGCGGAAAGAGTTCGACACGAAAACCGCACGGATTCTGGACTCGGTGGTGACGCGCGAAATCTCACCCGAACTGGTGCCGGTCGAGGACGGGGTGGTGCAGAAGACCGAGGACAAGGTCGGGCCTTACGCGCTTCAGGATTTCAACCTCTATTATATTACGCGCTATGGCATGAAACCCTCGAAAGTGGCCTTCCTGAGCTGGCAGGCATGGCGCGATAAATATGATCTGCCGATGATCCGAAAATGGCTGGAGGTTTTCGTCTGGCGCTTTTTCACCGTGTCGCAGTTCAAGCGCTCGGCCATGCCCAATGGCCCCAAGCTTCTGACCGGCGGTGCGCTCAGCCCGCGCGGCGACTGGCGGATGCCGTCGGATGCGAATGCGAAAATATGGCTCGATGAGCTGCGGGCCCATGTACCCGAACTCTAGCTTGTCATGAAATTTCATGATAGGATACAGGCAGGAGAGCGTCATGACCGAACATCAGCCCCGTGAGAAATTCGCCACCCAGATGGACAGCGCCCTGCTGGCCGAACTGCGCGCCCTGGCCCGATCAGAAGGCCGCCAGTTGCAGTCCCTGATCGAGGAGGCGGTTGGCAAGCTGCTGGAAACGCGGCAAACGCCTGCAATTTCCGTTGGAGATGCCTTAAATATGAGTCTGGATCAGTTCGGCCCACTTTATAAGAAGCTGGCTGAGTGACGCGCTACCTGACTCTCGCGGATGTTCTGGCTATCCATGATGTGCAACTGACCCGGTTCGGCGGTGCCAGCGGCGTTCGTGATCCCGGCCAGTTGCAGGCGGCGCTTTTCCGTCCGCAAACGGGCTATTACGACGATCTGATCGCGGAAGCGACCGCGCTGTGGGAAAGCCTGTCGCAAAACCATCCCTTCATTGATGGCAATAAGCGGACAGCCTTTGCCGCCATGCACGTTTTTCTGATCATAAACGGCTATCGTTTGCAAACAGACGTCGCCGATACCATCTCCTTCGTCACGGGCCTTTACGAAACGCACAGTTTTCGTTTTGAAGCCCTGGAGCCGTGGCTGCGGCAACATGCCGTTCCGTTGGCGCTCTGACCCTACTTCACCCGCGTCGCCGTGCCGTTAAAGCTGCACGTCAGGCCGTGATAAGCCGCACAGATGCCGCTTTCGCTGACGGTCACCTTGTCGCCCGCGCGGACTATATCGATGGTGCAGGTGGTGGCGGCGTCGGGTTTCAGCACCAGCCGTAAGTGATCGGGCGCTATGTCCTGCGGCGTTTCACCGCCTGCCAGGCCGACATCTCCGGTGCAGTCCTTGCTGGCCGCCACGAGCGTGACTTTGTGGATATTGGAAATCCGCACCATCAGGTCGCCCTCATAGGTGCCGGGCCAGGGATCATAGGCCGGGGCAGGCGCGGCCACGGGCGCAGGCGCTTGCGGCGCTGGTTTGGAACAGGCCGCGAGCGCCAGCATAGCTAATGACAAACAGATAAACCGCATCCCTACGCCTTCAGCTTTTCGGCCAGAAGCTTTGCCTCGGTGGCGCGGCTCGAACCCGACCGCCAGATGACGACGATGTCGCGGAAGGCATGATCGGATTCGAGCGGGCGCACGCTGACATCGGCGGCAGGCACCAGTCCGGCTTCGACCGCCATCGCCGGCAGCAAAGACACGCCCAGCCCCGACCCGATCATCTGCACCAGCGTATTCAGCGAAGTGGCCGCGAAGCCGCCGCCATTATGGTTATAGGTGGCCAGCGTCTCCGCCGTGCCGGAAGGCGATGTCCACGAACAGGCGCCCAGGGCGTGATCGCGCAGGCAATGGCCGTCTTCGAGCAGGATCAGTTCCTCGCCTTTCAGCGCTTCGGGCGAAATGCGCGTCTTTTGCGCCAGCGGATGATTGCACGGCATGGCGGCCAGGATTTCGTCCTTCAGGATAAAGGCGTGGTCGAGGCCGGTCAGGTCATAGGGCAGGGCGATGACGGCGGCATCGAGCGCCCCCGATTTCAACGCCGCGATCAGGCGCGCCGTCTGGTCTTCGCGCAGGAAGAGGCGAAGCTGCGGAAACTCTTCGCGCAGACGCATCAAAGCCTTAGGCAGCAAAAAAGGCGCGATGGTCGGGATGACGCCGAGCCGGAAGCGCCCGGTCAAGGGCTGGTTGGCACCGCGCGCCGCCTCGACCAGATCCTCGCTGCGCGCCAATATGTCTTCGGCGCGTTTCAGGGTTTCTTCGCCGACCGCTGTCAGGATCACCTGTCCGCGCGACCGGTCAACCAGCCGCACGCCCAGTGTCTTTTCCAGTTCGGCCATGCCGGATGAAAGCGCGGGCTGCGACACAAACGCCGCTTCCGCCGCCGCCATGAAGCTCTTATGCTCGGCGAGCAGTTTCAGATATTGCAATTGGCGCAAGGTGGGGAGCATGGAAAAGCGGTTTCCCAAAAAGTGGCAAGCAACTATAAATATGGCCGATCTCTTCGGCCCGTATTAAGATAAGACAAATTTATAAAAATGCCAAAAACATTTAATTGGATTTTTAGACGTGCCACACTTAAACAGTCTGACTGGCCGCGTGTAAAATCGGCCTTTTCCCTATGCCCAAGGATGATCTGACACAATGTCGCTCGATACCCTGTGCGCTCTGATCCCGCCCTATGCCGCCGATCTGGCCCAGAATCTGACCGTTCTGGCCGCTGAGACGACGCTCGACGATCAGCAGAAATGGGGCACATTTTTAGCCACGGCCCATGCCATCGGGGTTATGCCCGTCGTGCATCATCTCGAAGCCCAGGCGGCCACGCTCTTGTCACCCGAAGCGGTGATCGCGGCGCGGGCGGCGGCGGCGATCATGGGCATGAACAATGTCTATTACCGTTCGCTGCATCTGCTGCACAACAAGGCCTATGAAGGCCTGCCATCGAAGCTGCGCATGAATATCCTGCGCAATCCCGGCGTCAGCAAGATCGATTTCGAACTGTGGTCGCTGGCCGTGTCAGCGGTCAATGGCTGCGGCCTGTGCCTTGACAGCCACGAAAAGGTGCTGCGTGAACATGAGGTCAGTCTCATCCAGATTCAGACTGCTCTGCGCATTGCCTCGGTGGTCAATGCCATATCGGCCGTTTTGCGCGCCGAGGCCAGCCTGGCGCCCCTGTCTATTCCAGCAACCAAGTCGATTTCGGCCACTCAGAATAAAAATATTTTATCGACAAATAAAATAAAATAGATTTTACTTGTTGCGCAAGCGACTCTAGTTTCCCATCTGTCAACCACCCCACCCACCCCGATCCCATAAGGAAATGTCTATGGCCCTCATCAATACCACCATCAAACCGTTCAAGGCCACCGCTTATCAAAAGGGCAAGTTTTTCGATGTCAGCGAAGCCGATCTGAAGGGCAAGTGGTCGATCTTCTTCTTCTATCCGGCCGATTTCACCTTTGTCTGCCCCACCGAGCTGGAAGACCTTGCCGATCACTATGACACCTTCCAGAAGATGGGCGTCGAAATCTACTCCGTCTCGACCGACACCCATTTCTCGCACAAGGCCTGGCACGATTCCTCGCCCGCCATCGGCAAGATCAACTATGCCATGCTCGGCGATCCGTCCGGCGTCGTGACCAACAATTTCGAGGTCATGCGCGAAGGTATCGGTCTGGCCGACCGTGGCACCTTCCTCGTCGATCCCGACGGCGTGATCCAGTTCATGGAAATCACCGCCGAGGGCATTGGCCGCAACGCCGCCGAACTGCTGCGTAAGGTCAAGGCTGCGCAATATGTGGCCTCGCACCCCGGCGAAGTGTGCCCGGCCAAGTGGGAAGAAGGCGAAAAGACTTTGGCGCCTTCGCTTGATCTGGTCGGCAAGATCTAATTAAGGCGTGGGGGAAACGATCTTTCCCCCACGAACCCCCTTTGACGGTGAGAAAAGCGCCCCTTGGGGCGGCCCTTCGGGCGCTTTTCACATTCTCCTTATCCGGGCTTCGCGGAGCCTGAATATGGACAATGATTTCCTTAAATTTGAAGGAGTACGAACATGCTTGACTCCGGCATGAAGGCCCAACTGAAAGCCTATCTTGAGAACCTGCGCGTGCCCATCGAACTGATCGCCCATGTCGATCAGGGGGCGAAATCGCGCGAACTGCTCGACCTGCTCGAAGACATTGTCGCGGCCTCCGATAAGGTCAGCCTCAATGTGTCGCAAGGTGGCGCGCGCGTGCCGTCGTTTGACATTACCCGCCCCGGTACGGATGCGTCCATCACCTTTGCCGGCCTGCCGATGGGCCACGAATTCACCTCGCTGGTGCTGGCCCTGCTTCAGGTGGGCGGCCATCCGCCGCGCGTTGAAGCCGATGTGATCGAACAGGTCAAGACGCTGGAGATCGAGGGCGAGCTGCGCTTTGAGACCTATTTCTCGCTGTCGTGCCAGAACTGCCCCGATGTGGTGCAGGCGCTGAACCTGATGAGCGTGCTCAATCCGAAGATCAGCCATGTGGCTATCGACGGCGCCCTGTTTCAGCAGGAGGTCGAAGACCGCAAGGTCATGGCCGTGCCGACCGTCCTCCTCAATGGCCAGCCCTTTGCGCAGGGCCGCATGGGGCTGGAAGAAATTTTGGCGAAGATCGACACCGGCGCGCAAAAGCGTGAGGCCGAGAAGATCAGCGCCAAGTCGGACTTCGATGTGCTGATCGTCGGCGGCGGCCCTGCCGGCGCGGCGGCGGCCATCTATGCGGCGCGCAAAGGCATCCGCACGGGCGTGCTGACCGAACGTTTTGGCGGGCAGGTGCTCGATACGATGGCGATCGAAAACTTCATCTCGGTGTCGCACACCGAAGGCCCCAAGCTGGTCACGGCGCTGGAGCAGCATGTGCGCGACTATGAGGTCGATGTCATGAACCTGCAACGGGCCACGGCCCTGATCCCGGCGGCGGTTCCGGGCGGCCTGGCCGAGGTGAAGCTGGAAAACGGCGCATCGGTCAAGGCGCGTACCGTCATCCTGTCCACCGGGGCGCGCTGGCGTCAGATGGGTGTGCCGGGTGAGGCCGAATACCGCAATAAGGGCGTGGCCTATTGTCCGCACTGCGATGGCCCTCTGTATAAGGGCAAGCGCGTAGCGGTGGTGGGCGGCGGCAATTCCGGCGTCGAGGCGGCCATTGATCTGGCCGGTATCGTGTCTCACGTCACCCTGCTGGAATTTGCTCCGGAACTGCGCGCCGACGCGGTTTTGCAACGCAAGCTCTATAGCCTGCCGAACGTGACCGTGCTGACCGAAGCCCAGACGACCGAAGTGCAGGGCGATGGCGATAAGGTGACGCGCCTGACCTATAAAAACCGTCTGCATGACACGCTGCACGACATCGAACTGGAAGGCATCTTCGTCCAGATCGGTCTGGTGCCCAATACCGAATGGCTGAAAGGCGGGGCGGTTGCCTTGTCGAAGCACGGCGAGATCGAGGTTGATGCGCGCGGCGAAACGTCCGTGCCGGGTATTTTCGCGGCGGGCGACGCCACTACTGTGCCCTATAAGCAGATCGTCATCGCGATGGGCGAAGGCTCGAAAGCGGCTTTGTCGGCCTTCGATTACCTGATCCGCTCAACCGCTCCGGCGGATACCTTAGCCGCCTGACGGACATGAAAAAAGGGGGCGCTCAGGCGCGCCCCCGCGATTTTCCCGATGTCTAAATCCGGCCCAGCAAGACCAGAATGATGACGACGACGACCACCAGACCCAGGCCGCCGCTCGGTGCATAGCCCCAGCTACGGCTGTGTGGCCAGGTCGGCAGGGCGCCAAGCAGCAACAGTATAAGAACAACGAGCAGAATGGTGCCGAGCATGGGCGTGTTTCCTCTTATGATGATAAGAGGCAGAATAGGGGCGCGCCGGTAAGGGCGATATGGGCAAGGGCGGGGCGGTATATAAAAACCCAGCGTGGCTCTGATCAGGCGCGGTTCAGTTCGGCCACCACATCATAGGCATCACCGCGATACCACGAATGGGTGAATTCCGCCGCCCGGCCATCGGCCAGAAAGCCGCGCCGCTCGATAAACAGGCCCGGATCGCCCGGTTTGATGCCCAGACTATGCGCCTGATCATGGCTGAAAGCGATGGCGCGCAGGCGTTGCAGGGCGCGCACCGGGCGATGGCCAGCGGCTTCCAGCGCGCCGTAAAGTGACTCACCCACGCTTTCGATGGAGGGCAGGCAATAGGCCGGGATGGTCGAATATTCGAGCGCCATCGTCAGGCCGTCGGCATAGCGCAGGCGCTGAAAGCGATAGACGAGGCTGCCGGGCGACAGGCCGAGCGACAGCGATTCTTCCGGCGTCACAGCCCCTGCCGAGCGCGCCAGCCATTCCGAATGGGGTTTGCGCCCGCGCGAAATCATATCTTCGGAAAAAGATGACAGCTTGGAAAAGCTCTTTTCGATGCGCGCCGCCACGAAGGTGCCTGCTCCCCTGCGCCGTGTGATCAGGCCCTCGCTGACCAGTCCGTCCACGGCCTTGCGCACGGTCAGGCGCGACACGCCGAACTCTTCGGCCAGATCGCGCTCAGCCGGAATGGCGGCTTCGGGATTGATGAGGCGGCTTATAATGGCGTCGCGCAGGATCTTCTGCAACTGCATGTACAGCGGTGCCGGATCGTCGGCCACAAGGGCGCCGACCGTATCGACAAATGACATCTTCGCTCTCCTGCGAACGCTTTTAGGGCGAATGCTCGAATTCTGACGGCGGCATCCGTTGAGCGGGGGATCGCACAGCTTTCCACCCGGCTTGACCCTAGGGCATTGGTATGGTCGCGTCAAGTTTGGCGAGTGCGGTTATTCGAGGCTTCGGGCCAACAGACGGCTTACTTTTCAAGCGAATTGCGCGGAAAAGCCATCGCATGGAGTCGGGTATGGTCGATGTGTGACGCCAATTGGTATTACATAGGATATAAATTTATTCCATAGAGGTATTATCGCGGCGATTGACAAGTCATCGGCCCTGCGCCACCTTGCCATGACGATAAAGCCGGGAGGGCCGCATGATCACCATAGGCAATGCAACGAAGCTGGCCGGTCTGGCTCTGCTGATCCTCATGCCCGCCTCTTCGTCCGTCGCGGCCCCGGCGCAAGGTCAGGCCGCGCTCGATGCCTTTGCTGATCATCTCGGCTATCGCTATACGATTCTCGATAATCATGCAGGCCCGGCGGAATTCGCCAGTGAGATCGACCTGACCCTGCCTGCCACCTTGCCGCCATCCGGCTGGTCGCTTTATTTCGGCATGGTCAATGCCATCCACGCGGCGGGCACCGATACCGGCCCGTTTGACCTCACCCACATCAATGGCGATCTGTACCGCCTGACGCCGAAGCCGGATGCGGTGCTGCAACCGGGCCAGACCTATGCGCTGAAACTGATGGCCGAGGGGCATTTCTATTCGCGTTTTCACGCCATGCCCAATGCCTATATCGCCGCCGATGGCCTGAAGGCGCGCATCATCGCCGCCACGAAGCCGGTCTATGATCCGGCCACCGATATGGAAAACCTGCCCTTCGTCGCCCCCATGACCGACGCGGCCAGGCTGGAAACCGCTATAGCGGGCGACGAAACCCGCTGGCTGACGCCGCAGCGCGCCTTCGCCGAAAATGTCGCCCATGAAGCCGCCGCGTCTGCGCCCGATGTCATCATCCTGCCGACGCCATTAGCGGCGAAGCACCTGCCCGGCGCGCGGCTTGATCTGCGCCGCGGCATCCATCTGAACCTGAAGGGGCTGGAGCGCGCCGATATTGCCGCCGCCCTGGCCGATCTGCCCTTCCGTGAAAGCGCCAAAGGCCTGCCGGTCAGCATTAGCGTGACGGGTGAGGGCGCGCCCGAATCCTATCATATGCTGGCGCAAAACGGCCGCATCGCCATTACCGCTGCGGATTCCGCCGGGGCTTTTTACGCACTGGAATCGCTGGGTGAGCAGGCCGCCTATGAGCATGATCGCCTGCGTCCGCTCGATATAACGGATGCGCCACGCTTTGGCTTTCGCGGCCTGCATCTCGATCTGGCGCGTAATTTCGAGAGCAAGGCGCAGATTCTGAAAATCATCGACGAAATGGGCCGCGACAAGCTGAACAAACTGCATCTGCATCTCGGTGACGATGAGGGCTGGCGGCTGGTCATTCCCGGCCTGCCCGAACTGACCGATATTGGCGGCCAGCGTTGTAACGACATGGCTGAGAACCATTGCCTGCTGCCGGAACTGGGCGCAGGGCCAACTGGAAAGCCCAATAGCGATGGCGGCGTCAATGGCTATCTGACGCGCGCTGACTATATCGACATCCTCCGCTACGCCAAAGCGCGTCATATCGAGGTGATCCCGTCGTTCGACATGCCGGGTCATTCGCGCGCCGCTATCCGTGCGATGGAGGCGCGTTACCGCCGCCTGATCGCCGCCGGTCAGCCTGAGGCCGCCGCCGAATACCGCCTGATCGATCCGGCCGACACCACCGTCTATGACAGCGTGCAACACTATGACGACAATACGCTCAATATCTGCCTGCCCTCGACCTATCACTTCATCGACCATGTGATCGACGCCATCAAGGCCATGTACGAAGAGGCGGGCGCGCCTTTGCGCATCTATCATATCGGCACCGATGAAACCGCCGGTGCCTGGAAGGATTCGCCCGCCTGTCAGACGCTGATGCAGGAGGAAGGCGTCGATCTCAAGCAATTGGGCAATCGCTTCATCGTCAAGGTGTCGCAGATTCTGGCTTCAAAGGGCATAGAACCGGCGGGGTGGAGCGACGGCATGGGCTCGGTCGATCCGGCGCAAATGCCCGCGCGCGTGCAGTCCAATTCGTGGGGCGGACTGTTTTCCGGCGGCGTGGCCGATGCGCAGCGCCAGGCCAATCAGGGCTGGGACGTGGTGATGTCAACGCCGGAAGTCCTCTATTTCGACATGCCCTATGCGCCCGATCCCGAAGAGCGCGGCTATGACTGGGCGTCGCGCGGCACCTCGCTGTACAAGGTGTTCAGCTTCCTGCCGGCCAATCTGCCCGCCAATGCCTCGGTGATGAAGAACGGGCTCGACCAGCCCGCCACCATCGCCGACACCACGCCGCTGACCGATGGCCACAAGATTGCCGGTATGCAGGGCCAGTTATGGAGCGAAACCGTGCGCTCCAACGCCATTGCCGATTACATGCTGTTCCCGCGTACCCTGGCTCTGGCCGAACGCGCCTGGCACAGGGCGGACTGGGAGCCTGATTACAAACCGGGCACGTCTTACAGCTATGGCGATGGTCAGGTGTCGCAAGCCGCGCTCGACGCCGACTGGCAGAGCTTTAACGCCAAGCTGACGCCACATCTGGCCGAACTGGACCGCGCCGGGATCATCTACCGCTTGCCGCCGCCGGGCGCGCGTATTACGGGCGGTGTGCTGGAGGCCAATATCGCCTATGGTGATCTGGCTATCGAATATCGCGTGAATAATGGCCCTTGGCAGACTTACCGTGGCGCGGTGGCGGTGAGCGGCCCGGTGGCGCTCAGGTCGGTATCGCCGGACGGCAAGCGCTATAGCCGGACGGTCAGCGTGCCGTAAACGGGCTATCCGGCCCCGGCCAAGCGCGCATATTCGTCATAATGCTGGTTCAGCATGTCGCGGTACTGGTCAGTCAGGCGCATGATAATGGTGTCGCGGTCGGGCACCAGATTGTCGCCCTCCACCTGCGAGACGACAAACACCGAATAGCGCGCGGCGGCATGGTTGAAGGCCACGGCCACCAGTTCGGGATCGGCGCTTTTATGGTGGCTGTTGGCCAGATCTATATGGCTTGAGGCCATGCTGACAAACTGTTCCTGATCCGATGCGGCCATTGGCGCGTCTCCTGATGTAAATTGACTATTTATGATCAAATATGCGCGAAGTAGGACTTAAGTCAATCACAGGAAGCTGTAGGGGTCGATGTCAACGACCAGCCGCACCGCATTGGGGCGCTTGATCGCCGCCAGCCAGTGGGTCACGAAGGCCTGCACATCGCGGTTGCGGTCGGCGCGCACCAAAAAGCGCTTGCGCCACTGGCCGCGCACCAAAGCAAGCGGCGCATCAGCGGGGCCATAGACCTCGATGCCGTCGCTATTGGGGATGAACAAAGCCAGTTCGCGCGAAAACCTATTGAGCAGATCCTGATCTTTCGCGGAAAGTATCAAGGCGGCCAGCCGTCCGAAGGGCGGGAATTTCGCCATCTCGCGCGACATGGATTCGTAAGCATAAAAAGCGTCCCGATCCTGTCGCATCAGGGCCTGCATCACCGGATGTTCGGGCGCATAGGTCTGGATAATGGCCCGCCCCGGCTTCAGCTTGCGCCCGGCCCGCCCCGTCGCCTGCTGCAAAAGCTGGAAGGTGCGCTCGGCGGCGCGCAAATCGCCGCCCTTCAGGCCGAGATCGGCATCGACAATGCCGACCAGCGTCAGATGAGGGAAGTTATGCCCTTTGGCGGCGGCCTGGGTGGCGATGACAATATCGATCTCGTGGTCTTCGATGCGGCGGATCAGTGA
The DNA here is from genome assembly GCF_030027245.1 of Asticcacaulis sp. EMRT-3. Lineage (NCBI taxonomy): Bacteria > Pseudomonadati > Pseudomonadota > Alphaproteobacteria > Caulobacterales > Caulobacteraceae > Asticcacaulis > Asticcacaulis carbonis. The sequence continues at coordinate 1,976,936 of NZ_JASERT010000001.1, read as the reverse complement.
GGCCGAAGTACCGGGATCGGGCGTGGTGTCGGACGAGAAAATCTCGGCCCGCGCCTCAGGAAAACGCTCGGTCACCTCCTCCAGAATCCGCTCCACCCCCGGCCCGACGCCCATCAAACTATCAACAGCGCCGCAATGCGGGCAGGCCTTGGGTTTGCGCATCGAAAAGCCGGTCAGGTGACAGACCAGCCGTCCACTCGAACCCGAAGACCCGCGATGCTCAACCAGCCAGGAATCGGTCTTGGGCGAGGTCATCTTCTCACCGCACGCCTTGCACAGCACCAGCGGGGCATAGCCACGCCGGTTGAGGAACAGCATCACCTGTTCGCCTCTTTGCAAAGTGGCCTGAATCTCCGCCACCAGCGGATCACTGAGCCAGCGATTCTTCTCCGGCGGGTGCGCCTTCATATCGATCAGGCCGATGTCGGGCAGGCGCGCCGTGCCGTGGCGCTGCTCCAGCCGGATCCAGCCATAACGGCCCGTTTGCGCATTGGTCAGGGTTTCCAGCGACGGCGTGGCCGAGGCCATGATCACCATCGCCCCATCGAGGCGGGCGCGGAAAACGGCCAGATCGCGGGCGTGATAGCGTGTGCCTTCTTCCTGCTTGTAGGAGCCGTCATGTTCCTCGTCGATGACGATCAGGCCGAGCCGCCGATAGGGCAGGAAGAGGGCCGAACGCGCCCCCACCACCAGCCTTACCCGGCCTTCGGCCACCCCCTCCCAGATGCGGCGGCGGCCCGAATTGGCGATGTCGGCGTGCCACTGCGCCACCTCCACCCCGAAACGCGCCTGTAATCGCCCCATCACCGCCTGAGTGAGGGCGATTTCCGGCAGCAGGATCAGCACCTGCGCGTCGGGGTCATCGCGCAACACATCGGCGACGCTTTCGAGATAGACCTCGGTCTTGCCGGAGCCGGTAACGCCATCGAGCAGCACCGGCGCAAAGCCGTGCTTCGCCTGTTCCATGCGCAGCAATTCATGCGCTGCCGCCTGACTTTCATTGAGGCGCGGCGGGGCGAAATCAGGATCGGGCTGGGGCAGGTTTTGCGCGCCCGGCAGGTCGATCTTGCGCAGCACGCCGTCCTTTTCCAGCCCGGAAACCGTGGCGGTCGAAACCCCCGCCGCCAGGGCCAGTTCGGAAAGACCCATCGGCATCAGGGCCGTATCGATCACCGCCTGACGGGCCTTGCTCATGCGTGAGGGCGCTTGTCCGGTCAGCACATAGCCCTGTCTGGCCTGCGGGCGCGGGTTTTTCAACGCGCGCAAACAGCCATTGAGAAACACGCCCGGCGGGGTCAGGGTCCAGTTGGCCGCCCATAGCCAGAAATGCAGCGAATTTTCAGGTGCGGGCGGATCGTCCAGCCTTTGCTCAACGGCCTTGAGATTGGGGCGCTCTTCGTCTTCGGGTGGCGCAAAACCGATCACCATGCCGCGCACCTTCGTGTGGCCAAGAGGCACGATGACATGATCGCCAGCCATAAGCGTCATACCTTCGGGCACGCGGTAATCGAGCGCTTCATTCATCGGCGCCAGAACAACGATGCGGGCAATGGAGGCAGGAGCGGGACTCATCCACAAGCCTCTAACACGAAATTTCGCGCTTTGTCACAACCGCGCAGCAAAAGCGCTTCACAGAGCGGAATGGCCATTCTAAGGTGGCCCGATGAGCACAGAAGGCGGCGTGACATATCCCGATCTTGACGACTGGCAGGCCCTGCGCCGCCATCTGATGAAGCACGCCGACGCCCTGAAAAGTGACAAGGCCCTGCTCGAAGCTCTGGGTTTGCAGGCGCGCCAGCGTCATCTGATCGATTTTGGCCCGGCGGCCTTGTCGCGCCTCGAACAGCGCGCGCTCAAGGATATGGATGTCCGCCGTCAGCTCGAAGTGACCGCCAAGGCCAATTTCGACGCCCAGAGCGAAACCCACGGCCTGGTGCTGAGCCTGATGGAGGCGCGCAATCCTTCCGATCTGGCGCGCCGGCTCAATGAAGAGGCGCGCCACCGCTTCGGCCTGACCGCCGCCGTCATCGCCATGGAAGACACAGCGCCCGTGCCGCTGGGCTGGAAAACGCTCGATTATGGCGGCGTCGATTATATTATCGGCGAAAATGCTCTGTCGCTGCTCGGCCCCGAAGGGGTCTGCCGTGTCCTGTTCGATAAAGAGGTCAGCCGCGTCAAGAGCGCCGCTGTGCTGCGCATTGCCCTGTGGCGCGAAGGCCGGCCAGGACTGGTGGCTTTTGGTTCCAGTGATTATGACGGCTTTTCGGCCGATATGGGGGCCGAACTGGTGGCCTTTGTGGCGCGCGTGGTGGAGCGCGTGGCCGAGCGCTGGCCTGTTTTGGCCTGATCCGGTCAACTTGACGTGAGGATAAAGATTTCCTTACGCTTTGGTCTTAAAATCACCCACAAGTCGGCCTATATCTGAGATCATAAGATGCCCCTCTGCGCCTATGAGGCCTCCCTTCCCGACGCCCCCCCAAGGTTCGGCAAGGAGACAGCCCTCTCACCACTCCCGCCAGTCCGCAAGGACGGGGAGGGAGGCCGCCCCGGCGCAGAGGGGTGTTTTTTGTGTCTGTGACCCCTCTCAATCTGGCGGATGCCGAACGCGCCTGGCTCGACAGCCTGAAGGCGCGTCGCTATTCCCCGCGCACCCTCGAAGCCTATGCCCACGCCTTTCGCGGCTATCTGGCCTGGCTGGGCGGCACGGTGTCCGCGGCCCTGACGCTTGAGGATGTGGTGATGGTGTCGGGCGGCGATCTGCGCGGCTGGATGGGCCATTTGCGCGGCAAGGAAAAACCTTTGTCGGCGCGCTCTCTGGCCCAGCATCTGTCGGCCATCAAATCGTTTCACACCTATCTCGACCTGCACCACGACCGGCCCAATGCACAGGTCAGCCTGATGCGCGGGCCGCGTTTGAAAGCCACCCTGCCGCGACCGCTCAATGAGGATCAAGCGCGTGGTCTGCTCAATGAAACGCGCATGGATTCAGACCGCGAGCCTTGGGAAAAGGCCCGCGACGAAGCGGTTTATCTGTTGCTCTATGGGCTGGGTTTGCGCATTTCCGAGGCGCTGTCGCTGCGGGTGAAGGACGCGCCTTTGGGCGATACGCTGCGCATCACGGGCAAGGGCAACAAGATGCGCGTCCTGCCGGTTCTGGCTGCTGTGCGCGAGGCGGTCGAAATGTATCGGGCCAAACAGCCGTTCGCTTTGCAGGCAGAAGACCGGCTGTTTCGCGCCAAACGCGGTGGTGCATTATCGCCGCGCCATGTGCAGGCCTCGGTGCAGCATCTGCGCTCACGGCTGGGCCTGACCGACCGCGCCACGCCGCACGCCCTGCGCCATTCCTTCGCCACCCATCTGCTCGGTTCGGGGGCCGATCTGCGTTCGATTCAGGAACTGCTCGGCCATGCCTCTCTTTCGACCACGCAGAAATACACCCAGGTCGATACCGAAAAACTGCTCACAGCCTACGCGGCGGCCCATCCGAAGGGGTGAGCCACCTCATCAACTTGTCGCCACATTATCGGCATGTTACGCCTGAGACATAGATCCAGACGAGTTGCGCCCGCATGAAACGGTTACAAGAGATTCTGATCGCAGGTGGCGGCACGGCGGGCTGGCTGACGGCGGCCTATCTGGCCAAGGTCTATGGCAATGGGGCGGGGTGCCCGCGCATCACGCTCGTTGAAAGCCCCGACATCGGCACGATCGGCGTGGGTGAGGGCACCTTCCCCACCCTGCGCATCACGCTTCAGACATTGGGCATCGACGAGAGCGAGTTCATGCGCGAGGCTGACGCCACCTTCAAGCAGGGCGTCAAGTTCATCGACTGGCTGCATACACCAAAGGATGGCCAGCACAGCTATTATCTGCATCCTTTCGACGCGCCCTATCCCACTGAGGGGGCGGGGCTCATGCCGTACTGGCTGTTGCAGGACCCGAAGACGCGCCTGCCCTATGCCGAGGCTGTGGCGTTTCAGTGTGCGGCGGCCCATAAGCACCGCGCCCCCAAAACCCTGGCCGATGGTTCTTACGGTCATCGCCTCAACTATGCCTACCATTTCGACGCCGCGCGTTTTGCGGCCCTCCTGACACGCCGCGCCAAAGACCTGGGCGTGCGCCACCTGCAAGGCCGCATCGAAGATGTGCGCCTGCACTCCGATGGCGCGATTGCCAGCGTCACCACAGCGGAACACGGTGAGCTGGAGGCTGATTTTTTCGTCGATTGCACGGGGTTTCGTGCCCGCCTGATCGGTGATGCGCTCAAGGCGCCATTTGTCAGCGTCGGCAGACACCTTTTGACCGATCGCGCCGTTGCCTTGCAGGCCCCCTATGCGACGCCTGACGCGCCCATACCCAGCTTCACCCTATCCACGGCGCATGAGGCGGGCTGGACCTGGGACATCGGCCTCGGCAACCGGCGCGGCATCGGCTACGTCTATTCTTCGCAGCATTCGAGCGACGAGCGGGCGGTTGAGGTTCTCAAAAACTATATCGGCGCGGCCGCACGCGATCTGGAACCGCGCGTGATCCGGTTCAAAGCCGGTTATCGCACCACACCGTGGGTCAAGAACTGCGTGGCCATCGGCTTGTCGGGTAGTTTTTTCGAGCCGCTGGAGGCGACCGGCATCCTGCTCATCGAGGTCGCCATCAGCTATCTGGTCGATTTCCTGCCGCGCTCAGGGCCTATTGATGCCGCCGCGCGCCAGTTTAATGCCCTGATGGACGCACGCTGCCAGAGCGTTCTGAATTTCCTGAAGCTACACTATTGCCTGAGTCAGCGCGAGGAGCCGTTCTGGCGCGACAATGCCGATCCGGCCAGCCTGCCCGACCACCTGGCTGAGTTGCTTGAGATGTGGAAGCACCGCCCGCCGTCGCGCTTTGACATTAACAGCGAGATCGATCCGTTTCCGCTCGGCAGCTACCAGTATATTCTTTATGGCCTTGGCTACCCCACCGACATCGAGGCGCAAAGACCCAGCTTTCCACAAGTCGAGGCTGCCGAGCGTGCTTTTGAGCGTGTGAAGAATTTCGGCGCCTATGCGGCGCGCGATCTGCCCGACAATCGTGCCCTGATCGAACGGTTACGCGCCCACGGTTTCGCCAGCGCATCCTGAAAGGCCGCCGGGTCGAAACCGGCGAACCTTCTGGAGCTATTCCTACATCTGCATCGCCCAGCCTTCGACGCCCATCGCCGACTGGCGCACGGCTTCCGAGCGCGTCGGGTGCGGGTGGCAGATGCGCGCCAGGTCTTCCGAAGCGCCGGAGAAGGCCATCAGCACACAGGCTTCGGCGATCATTTCGCCGACCTGCGGGCCCATCATGTGCACGCCCAGCACCTTGTCGGTCTTGGCGTCGGCGATGAACTTCACAAAGCCGTCGGTTTCGTGATTGATTTTGGCGCGGCTATTGGCGGTGAACGGGAATTTGCCGGTTTTATACGCCACACCCGACGCCTTGACCTGCTCCTCGGTCTGGCCCACCCAGGCCACTTCCGGCGCGGTATAGACGACCGACGGCACCAGATTGTAATCGACGTGACCGGCCTTGCCAGCGATCAGCTCGATACAGGCCACGGCGTCCTCTTCGGCCTTGTGCGCCAGCATGGGGCCCAGAATGACATCGCCAATCGCCCAGACGCCCGGTGCTTGGGTCTTGAAATGATCGGTCGGGATAAAGCCGCGCGCATCGGTGGCCACGCCGACTGTATCGAGGCCCAGCCCCTTGGTGAACGGGCGGCGGCCAATCGCCACCAGCACCACATCGGCGGTCAGTTTTTCCTGCGCGCCACCGGCTGAGGGCTCCAGCGTCAGATCGACGCCCTTGGGGCTGGTCTTGGCAGACGTCACCTTGGTGCCGAGCTTGAAGCTGATGCCCTGCTTGGTCAGCGACTTCTGGAAGGCGGTGGCCATTTCGGTATCCATGCCCGGCGTGATGCGGTCAAGGAATTCCACCACGGTCACCTGCGCGCCCAGACGACGCCAGACCGAACCCAGCTCAAGGCCGATAATACCGGCCCCGACCACGACCAGCGATTTCGGCACGGCGGGCAGCGACAGCGCGCCGGTGGAATCGACGATTTGCTTTTGGTCAACATCGACACCCGGCAGAGGCGTCGGCTCCGAACCGGTGGCGATGACGATGTTTTTGGTGGCCAGGGTCTGGGTCGCGCCATCAGTGCCGGTCACCGTTACCCTGCCTGCACCGGCAATCTGGCCGCGCCCGACAAAATAGCTGACCTTGTTCTTCTTCATCAGGAATTCCACGCCCTTGGTCAGGGCGGTGACGCTGTCCTGCTTGGCCTTCATCATCTGGACGAGGTTGAGCTTGGGCGCACTGACCTCGATGCCGATGCCGGCAAATTCATGGGCCGCCTGATCGAACAATTCCGAGGCGTGCAGCAGAGCCTTGGACGGCATACAGCCGACATTGAGGCAGGTGCCGCCCAGCACGCCGCGCATCTCGACAATGGCCGTCTTCAGGCCCAGTTGCCCGGCGCGCACCGCCGCATTGTAACCGCCCGGCCCGCCGCCGATGATCACCACGTCGAAATTGAGGTCGTCAGCCATGTTGTGGCCCTTTTCAGTACAAGGAAATCTTTGCCTCGTAGCTAGGAGCCTGCACCGCAATGGTCAAGCCTTTAAAACGCGGAAAAGGCGAATTTTTTCAGGGCGTGGCCTGCGAAGCAGGCACCGGCGTGGCGGTCAGACTCACCGGCCGGGCATTGGGATCGTCGGTCATGGCGCCGAGCGCCCCCAGATGCTGGCGGGCGAAACCGGCCACCTGCATGAAGGCGTCGGGCGAACTGCACGCCATGACGCCCTCGGCATAGGCCGTACGGTAGGCCGTTGCGGCATTTTGCTGCACTGTGGCGAACTGGCCGGGGGTCAGTTTGGTGGCGGCAATGGCAATCGTCTGGATCTTGCCCATGCGGGCAAAACCCATGGCCGATTCCGCGCAACTGATGGCGGCATTGACCACATGCGGCGGCAGAACAAGATCATTATCACCGAGGTTGAATTCCTGATCCTGATCATCAACATCCGGCAGCCAGACCAGATCGGCGCCGGTCGGATCGGATGCGTTCGCACTCATGGCATTTGTGGCCTGTTGCGCGGCCTCAGCGGCGGCACGCACATCGACAAGCGGCTTGGGGCGACCGACGTGCTTGGCCAGATAGCTCCAGAATTCCGGCTGGTCGAGCATGGCGTCTTCGTCGAAATTGATGTCGAACTTATCCGATTTGTTGAGATAGAGATCGAGCATGGCGCGGAAACCGCGTTTCAGTTTTTCGCGGTCGTCCTTAGCCATGTTTTGCGAAACCGAAGGCCTGCCCAGTTCGAGGGCCAGGCCATATTCCAGCATGATCTGCGGATTGTGAATATTGGCCTTGGCCAGCATATCCATCATCGGCGTGGTCATGGCCGCCTGAACCCACGGCAGGGCCTTGACCGCGTCGTCTTGCGTGAAATTATCAAGATGGCTGACCTGATGCGGCATGGCGGCGACCGGAAAAGCCCCGGCCAGAAGCCCCGCGCAAAGCCATGCGGCTTTGATGGAAAAATGGCGCATCCTATTCCCCCTTATTTTTTATATAGCCAGAATCTAATCCATTTTCTGCCTTTACGCCAGACGCCGTTTTGAGGGTGCCAATCGGGGGCGCAAAAAAGCCCCGCGCCGGAAAGGCACGGGGCTGTTTGTAATCAATAGTTGATAAAACTAGATGTCGAGGATGAAGCGCTGCGGGTCTTCCAGCCCTTCCTTGATCTTGACGAGGAAGGTCACGGCCTCCTTGCCATCGACGATGCGGTGGTCATAGGACAGGGCCAGATACATCATCGGACGCGCCACGACCTGACCGTTCACGACCACGGCGCGCTGCACGATATTGTGCATACCCAGAATACCGGCCTGCGGCATGTTGAGGATCGGGGTGGACATCAAAGACCCATAGATGCCGCCATTGGTGATGGTGAAGGTGCCGCCCTGAAGCTGGTCGATGGTCAGGGTGCCGTCGCGCGCCTGCTTGCCGAGCGCCGAAATACCCTTTTCGATACCGGCCAGGGACAGGGTGTCAACATCGCGCAGAACCGGCACGACCAGACCCTTTTCGGTGCCGACGGCGATGCCGAGATCATAGTGGTTCTTGTAGATCAGATCGGTGCCATCGATTTCGGCATTGACCGCCGGAATATCCTTCAGCGCCGCCACAACGGCCTTGGCGAAGAAGGACATGAAGCCCAACTTCACACCATGACGCTTCTCAAACACGTCCTTATAGGTGGAGCGCAGGGCCATGACCGTGCTCATATCCACCTCGTTGAAGGTGGTGAGCTGGGCGGCGATATTCTGCGATTCCTTGAGGCGGCGCGCGATGGTCTGGCGCAGACGCGTCATCTTCACGCGGTCTTCGCGGGCCGCTGCCGGGCGCGGAGCCGAAGCGGCGGGCACGGTGGGAGCCGAAACAACAGGTGCTGCTGACAGCGCCGCCAAAGCGTCGCCCTTGGTGACACGGCCATCCTTGCCGGTGCCGTCAACCGTATTGGGGTTGAGGCCGGTTTCCGACACGATGCGCTGCACGGCGGGAGAGAGAGGCTTGTCTGTGGAGGTGGCGGCAGCGGCAGCCACAGGTGCCGGAGCGGCAGCCGCCGGGGCTGCGGCGGACACCTTGCCATCGGTCGAGAGCCGGGCGATCACCTGACCGGGCGTGACGGTGGCACCATCCGGCGACACGATTTCGGCCAGCACGCCATCGGCAGGGGCCGACACTTCGACGGCCACCTTGTCGGTTTCGATCTCGACCAGCATTTCGTCTTTTTTGACGGCGTCGCCGACCTTTTTCGACCAGGTGGCGATCGTGCCTTCGGCCACCGATTCACCCATGACCGGAGTTTTCACCTCGATCAGATTGCTGGAAGCCGGGGTGCCAGAAGAGGGGGCTGCGGCGGCCGGTGCGGCAGCGGCCTTGGGCGCAGCGGCAGGAGCCGAAGCGGTAGCGGATGCGCCGCCCACCGAACCCAGCACGGTGCCCGGCGTGACGGTTTCGCCCTTGCCGACGAGGATTTGCAGCGTGCCGTCAGCGGGCGAGGCCACTTCGAGCGAAACCTTGTCGGTTTCCAGCTCGACGAGGACTTCGTCCTTCTTGACGGTTTCGCCGGACTTTTTGGCCCATTTGGCGATGGTGGCTTCGGTGACGGATTCGCCCAGAACGGGAGTGAGGATGTCAGCCATAGGTATCAGGCTCCAGAAATTCAGATCGGAAAGGAAGATCCTCGCGCTTTACGCGAAGGCCTCATTCAGGAAGGTTTCGAGTTCTTTGAGGTGGCGGCTCATCGTACCGGCAGCGGTCGAGGCCGAGGCCGGGCGACCGACATAGCGGGCGCGCTTGGCCTTGATGTTCAGCTTGTCGAGCGTGATTTCGAGCCACGGTTCCACAAAAGTCCAGCCGCCCATATTCTTCGGCTCTTCCTGACACCAGACCAGTTCGGCGTTTTTGAAACGGCCAAGCTCGGTCATCAGCGATTTCATCGGCCACGGATAGAACTGCTCCAGACGCATCAGATAGACATCCTTGATGCCCTTCTTTTCACGGTCTTCGAGCAGGTCATAATAGACCTTGCCGGAGCAGAGCACCACGCGGCGGATCTTGTCGTCGGCGGCGATCTTGATGCCCGCCACGTCGGGTCTGCGCTCGGCGTCGTCGTGCAGGACGCGGTGGAAGCTAGAACCTTCGGCGATTTCCGACAGCGACGACACGGCCTTCTTGTGGCGCAGCAGCGATTTCGGCGTCATCAGGATCAGCGGCTTGCGGAAGGGCCGGTGAATCTGGCGGCGCAGGATGTGGAAATAGTTGGACGGCGTGGTGCAGTTGGCGACCTGCATATTGTCTTCGGCGCACATTTGTAAGAAGCGCTCAAGGCGGGCCGAAGAGTGTTCGGGGCCCTGGCCTTCATAGCCGTGCGGCAGCAGCATGACGAGGCCCGACATGCGCAGCCACTTGCGTTCGCCCGACGTGATGAACTGGTCGATAATGACCTGCGCACCGTTGACGAAGTCGCCGAACTGGCCTTCCCACAGGGTCAGCGTGTTCGGATCGGCCAGCGAATAGCCGTATTCGTAACCGAGCACCGCCTCTTCCGACAGGGCCGAATCAATGCCCTCATACATGGCCTGACCGTCGCGGATGTGGTTGAACGGGAAGTAGCGGTCTTCCGTCGTCTGATCCACAAAGGCCGAATGGCGCTGCGAGAAGGTGCCGCGGATCGAATCCTGACCGGACAGGCGCACCGGGAAGCCTTCGTCGAGCAGCGAGCAGAAGGCCAGAGATTCCGCCGTGGCCCAGTCGATATTCTCACCGGTGGCGATCATCTGCTGACGCGCTTCGATGACGCGCTTCAAGGTCTTGTGGATGTCGATATGGTTGGGAATGGTGGTGATCTTGGTGCCGATTTCAATAAGCTTGGCGCGCGGCACCGAGGTGGAGCCACGGCGCTCGTCTTCTTCGGGCAGGCCAAGGCCCGACCACTTGCCGTCCAGCCAGTCGGCCTTGGTGGCCTTGTAGCTCTTGCCAGCGTCGAATTCGGCGTCGAGGAAGGCGTCGAACTCGGCGATGAAGCCATCGACATCCGCCTGCGACAGCACGCCCTCACTGACCAGCCGCTGCGCATACAACTCGCGCGTTGACGGATGGTTCTTGATCTTGGCGTACATGATCGGTTGGGTGAAGGTCGGATCATCGCCCTCATTATGGCCGAAGCGGCGATAACAGAACATGTCGATCACCACGTCCTTGGCGAAGGTCTGGCGGAATTCGGTGGCCATCTTGGCCGCGAAGACCACGCTTTCGGGATCGTCGCCATTACAGTGCAGGATCGGCGCCTGCGCCATCAGGGCCACATCGGACGGATAGGGCGAGGAACGCGAGAAGCGCGGCGCCGTGGTAAAACCGATCTGGTTATTGATGACGAAGTGGATCGTGCCGCCGGTGCGATAGCCCTTCAGGTCCATCAGGGCGAAACATTCCATGCCGACGCCCTGACCTGCAAAGGCCGCATCGCCGTGGATCAGCAGGCCCATCGCCATGCTGCGGTCGGGATTGACCTCGATCTCGCGCGTTTTCAGATGCGCCGCCTGCTTGGCGCGCGTCTTGCCCAGCACGACCGGGTTGACGATTTCGAGGTGCGACGGATTGGCGGTCAGGGACAGGTGGACATTATTGCCATCAAAGGCGCGATCGGAAGACGCACCCATATGATACTTCACGTCCGAAGAACCTTCGATGTCCGAAGGCAGGGAGGTGCCGCCCTGAAATTCATGGAAGATGGCGCGGTAGGGCTTGCCCATCACGCCCGCCAGCGTATTGAGGCGGCCACGGTGGGCCATGCCGAAGATGATGTCCTTCAGGCCCAGTGCGCCGCCGCGCTTGATGATTTGCTCCAGCGCCGGGATCATGGCTTCGCCGCCATCGAGACCGAAGCGCTTGGTGCCGGGGAAGCGGCGGTGACAGAAGCGTTCAAAACCCTCGGTTTCGATCAGCTTCTTCAGGATGGCGATCTTGCCCTCCTTGGTGAAGGTGATTTCCTTGTCGCGGCCTTCGATGCGTTCCTGCACCCAGGCCTTTTCCGCCGGATCGGCGATGTGCATATATTGCACGCCAATATTGCCGCAATAGGTGCGGCGCACGATGGCCAGGATTTCGCGCAAAGTGGCCGATTCCAGACCCAGCACGCCATCGATGAAGATGGTGCGATCCATATCGGCGTCGGTGAAGCCCCAATAGCCGGGGTGCAATTCGGGATTGTCGCCCTTCGGCTCAAGGCCGAGCGGATCGAGGTTCGATTGCAGATGGCCGCGGATACGATAGGTGCGGATCAGCATCAGGGCGCGGATCGAATCGCGCGACGAGGCTTGCAGATCGGCGGGGCTGGCGGCGGGGGTCTTGGCGGCGAGGCCCTTTTCGACCTTGGCCTGCACGGCGGGCCACATGCCGTCCATCGCCGAGGTCAGCTCATCGCGCGGCCCGGCATAGGGTCTGGCCCAGTCGGCAACGTCCGCATTGGCGTTGACCGTATCGGGACGATCCATCAGGGAATCAAAAAAGGCGCGCCATTCGGGGGAAACCGAATTTGGATCGCGCGCCCACTGTTCCTGCATTTGTTCGATGAAGATGGCGTTCGTACCGTAGAGAAACGAAGTCTCCGCGAACACCTGATTAAGCCGACTGGAATCGTCTGCCATGTGTGCAACCATCGAGACGGCCAATGACGACACCGCCTCCCTTTCTGCATATGTAGCCCTGCCGGTTTGCTGCGTCAGGACTGTGTTGCTCAACCACCCTTAGGGCTTGAGAGCGGGTTAAGAGAGGGGCCAATGACGACACCGCCTCGATTGACATTATACCTGAAATCATGCCCCAGGGCCATAAGGCTCTGGGGCATGAATCAGACTATTTAAAGACCCTTCAAAACGCTCAGAAGCGTTTCGCCGAGTGCCGCCGGGGAGGGGGCGACCTTGATGCCCGCCGCTTCCATCGCGGCGATCTTGTCTTCCGCACCACCCTTGCCACCGGAGATGATGGCACCGGCATGGCCCATGCGGCGGCCCGGAGGGGCCGTGCGGCCCGCGATGAAACCGGCCATCGGCTTTTTACGACCCCGTTTCGCCTCATCAGCGATGAACTGGGCGGCGTCTTCTTCGGCCGAGCCGCCGATTTCGCCGATCATGATGATCGACTTGGTGGCTTCGTCGGCCAGGAACATTTCAAGGATGTCGATGAATTCAGTGCCCTTGACCGGATCGCCGCCGATGCCGACCGCCGTGGTCTGGCCGAGGCCCGCATTGGTGGTCTGGAACACGGCTTCATAGGTCAGGGTGCCGGAGCGCGACACAACGCCCACCGAACCGGGCGAGAAGATATTGCCCGGCATGATGCCGATCTTGCACTGGTTGGGGGTCAGAACGCCGGGGCAGTTGGGCCCGATGAGGCGCGACTTCGAGCCCGACAGGGCGCGCTTGATCTTGACCATATCCAGCACCGGAATGCCTTCGGTGATGCAGACGATCAGTTCCATCTCGGCTTCGATCGCTTCCAGAATCGAGTCAGCGGCGAAGGGGGGCGGCACATAGATGGCGGTGGCGGTGGCACCCGTGCGCTCACGCGCCTCGGCCACAGTGTCAAACACCGGCAGGTCGAGGTGGCTCTGGCCACCCTTGCCCGGCGTGACGCCGCCGACCATCCTGGTGCCATAGGCGATGGCCTGCTGCGAGTGGAAGGTGCCCTGAGCGCCGGTAATGCCCTGACAGATAACCTTGGTTTCAGAATTGATAAGGACGGACATAGTTAAACTTTCGAGAGTGCGACTTGCGGCGTGAAGCGAATTGCCGCTGGCGGATTTGTGAATGGCTTCCAGTCGTCATGCTTGACGCCCAAACCTTTGATTGGAGTTGCCGCAGTGGTGACATTTTTCGACCAGTCGAGATAGAAATAGTCTTCGACCGCACCATGCTCACCAGCCGAACATCCGATGACTCCCATCCAGATGTACTCGTCAGGTAAATTTTTGCATTTTATGTCGAAGAAATCTTTCGCCTCATCATAGTCATCAAATCTAGCAGCGTGACGAGCGACGTCTTTTAGTGGGTTTGGTTTTTTGTCCCAACACACAAAGTATGGGTAAACGCGCTCATCTGCTGAAAACATTAAACTTAACCCTTCACAGCCTTGACGATCTTGGCGGCCGCATCGGCCAGATCGTTAGCGGCGATCACGTTCAGCCCGCTGTCATTGATGATTGTCTTGCCAAGCTCGACATTGGTGCCTTCGAGGCGCACGACCAGCGGCACCTTCAGCCCGACTTCTTTCACAGCAGCGATCACGCCTTCGGCGATGATGTCGCACTTCATGATGCCGCCGAAGATATTGACGAGAATGCCCTTCACCTTCGGATCGGAGGTGATGATCTTGAAGGCCGCCGTCACCTTTTCCGTGGTAGCGCCGCCGCCGACATCGAGGAAGTTGGCGGGCTCGGAGCCGTACAGCTTGATGATGTCGAGCGTGGCCATAGCTAACCCTGCGCCATTGACCATGCAGCCGATTTCGCCATCGAGCGCGATGTAGCTGAGATCGTACTTGGAGGCTTCGATTTCCTTCTGGTCTTCTTCGCTTTCGTCGCGCAGAGCCACAATGTCGGGGTGGCGGAACAGGGAATTGGAATCGAACGACACCTTGGCGTCGAGTACGATCAGCTTGTCGTCACCCGTGATGATCAGCGGGTTGATTTCCAGCATGTCCATGTCCTTGGCGTTGAACGCCGCGTACAGTTGACCGAGCAGCTTCGCGCCCTGCTTGGCGACATCGCCCTTCAGGCCCAGCGCCTTGGCGAGCGTGCGGCCGTGGGTCGGGAAGACGCCGGTGGCCGGGTCGATGGTGAAGCTGTTAATCTTTTCGGGCGTATTATGCGCCACGTCTTCGATATCCATGCCGCCTTCGGTGGAGGCGACGACCGAAACGCGCGACGATACGCGATCCACCAGCAAGGACAGATACAGTTCCTTGGCAATGTCCGCGCCTTCTTCGATATAGAGGCGATTGACCTGCTTGCCGGCAGGGCCCGTCTGGTGCGTTACCAGCACGCGGCCCAGCATTTCATCGGCATTGGCCTTGACATCTTCCGGCGACTTGACGACGCGCACGCCGCCCTTGGCATCGGGGCCGAGGCCCTCGAACTTGCCCTTGCCGCGCCCGCCCGCATGGATCTGCGACTTGACGACGAAGACCTTGGAACCGTCCTTGGCCAGTTCCCTGGCGGCCTTTTCAGCCTCTTCGGGGGAGAAGGCGGCAAAACCGCGCGGAACGGCCACGCCGAACTCTTTCAGGACGGCCTTGGCTTGATGCTCGTGAATATTCATGAAACCGATCTTGCTAATTTAAAACTGGCAAATTCAAAACTGGAAGAGCTGGTCTGCTCAATTGGTTAAAATTGAGCGAAATCGGCTCTGATGTTGACGTTAAAGAGCTGGAAATTCCGGCTCAGACGACATCAGGGCGAACGCCGTGTTGAAAAATGGGCGTGGGCTCGTCCCCTGAGACGCATCTTGTGATCGGCCCGCTTTATAAAGACCCCAGCGCCTGTGTGCAACCGCTCACTCACAAAAATTTGAGCGGGATCAGCAAAAATGAATGTGCCGCCGCCCCTGATGGGACAAGCATGTTAGCGCTAACGCAAGGCGTGCCTGCCAGACAGCGCTGTCAGGTGTTTTTAGACGCGATGCAAAAATTATTTTTGTGCGCCGTCGGCCACGCTAACCGGCCAGCAACTTGTCCAGCTTCTCAAAGCTCTGGGCCCAGCCACCGGCATTGCCCATCTGTACGAAGGCGTCGCGCATGGCTTCATTTTCGTAGGTCTGCACCAGATCAAGGCGCGTGTGCTGATCGTCCTGCGCCGTGAAGGTGACGCGCATGACGACGCGCAGGCTGAGCCGGTCTTCCGGCAGGCCACCGGCCTTGGTATAAAGCTCGGCCAGATAATCATGCCAGTTGGCCGGATGATTATCGAGCCGCATCTCCATCACCAGGCTGTGTGGCGCATTCACCGCCAGATAGATGCCCTCGATCGGATAGGCCACGCCATCATCGCCGTGCATGGTCAGTTCGAAAGCCCCGCCTTCGCGCACATCCATGCGCACCGTGGCGGTATAGCCATGCGGCCCCCACCACCGGGTCATGACGGCGTCGTTCGTCCAGGCGTGCCACAGCCGCGTTACCGGCGCCGCAAAGACGCGCGACATGGAAAACTCCAGTCGCTCCGCTTGAGTTTCCATCATATCACCTCGCCGCAATTGACCATCCAGTGCTGGCCGAAGCGATCAATGCACATGCCGAATCCCTTCGACCAGAAGGTTTCGCCGAACGCCATATATTCATGACCGCCTTCGCTTAATCCCTTGAAAACGCGCGCGCCTTCCTCGACCGTCGGATAGGTCAGGTTGACGCTGGTGCCGGCGGGCGCGTGGTACATCTGCGAAGGCGCATCGGCACCCATGATGAGCAGGCCATCGCCCAGTTTGATCGTGGCGTGCATGATGGCGCCGTGCTGCTCGACCGGCACCTGATCGGCCATCGGCGATTCCCCCATCGTCATCATGAAGGTGATTTCGCCGCCTAAAACCCCGACATAGAAGGCGAAGGCTTCAGCGCAGGTGCCATCGAAGGCGAGGTGGGGAATGATGCTGGTAATCATGGGCGTATCCTCTATTGGGTTTGCGCCTCGATAAAGGCGGCGGCTCTTTCGATCAGATGGCGGGTGCCCTCTTCGCGGTCTTCCGGGGTGGGATAGCCGTCAAGATGGGTAATCTGCTCAGTGAGTGTCAGCCGTGTGCCGTCCGATTCCGGCTTAAGATCAAGTGTAGCCAGCGACACCGACAGACGCCTGTCGTCGTGATACATGTCGTATGAATAAACAATGCGTTTGTCGGGCACAATATCATGAAAACGGCACTGGAAATCGGCCACCTTGCCGCTGGGCCAGCGCCCTTTCAGCCGCTCCACGCCGCCTTCGCGGAAATCATGTACACGTTCGATCAGGCTCCAGTCGTTCGGGCCGCTGAACCACTGCGCCTTGGCCGCGCCATCCGCCCAGGCGAAGAAGACGAGCGCGGGCGGAGCCGCGATCAGGCGTTCGATGACAAAAGTGTGGTGCAGGCTGGAATAGGTCATGACGAGGCTGTGTCCTGTGCGCTGGCGAGGGCCGGGCCGGTGAATTCGCTTTCGATCTGGAAATCGACCGTGTCGCCGACACCGAGGCTGGAGCCGGGCTGCGGAATGCCAAAGCTGATACCGAAATCCGAGCGTTTGAGCTGGCCGGTGGCCGAAAAGCCGAGCCGCGCGTGTGGGTCATAAACCGCCATGCCGGGATAGCCGCCATTGAAGCGGACATGCAGCACCACCGGTTTGGTGACGCCGTGCAGGCTGAGATTGCCGGTCACATCGGCGGTGTCCGGGCCGGTCATGGCTATGTTCGTTGAGATGAAGCGGATGTCGGGGAACTGGCCCGCTTCAAACCAGCCCTTGCCCATCAGCGTGTCATGAAAGCCCTTGGGCGGGGCGTTCAGTTGCAGAGATTGCGGGTCGATCATGGCCGTCAGTTGCGCCTGATCGGGATGGGCGGGATCGAACTGCATCTGCGCGTCGATACTGGCAAAGCGCGCCGTATAGTGCGAGAATCCCATATGACTGACCTCGAAGGTCAGCGAAGTGTGGGTGGGGTCGCTATGATAGACCCCGGCGGGCAGGCCAGCCACGGAAGGGGCTGCTAAGGCCGAGGCGCTGGCGGAGGCCGTCGGCCCTGTCTTTTGCGCGGGCGGCGAACAGGCCGCCAGAGCCGCCATCAGCGCGACGGGCACAAGCGTGGACAAGGAGGGTTTCATGCGTTCGGTTCCTTTGGACGGAAAAGCCTGAGGATCAGCCAGGTGACGATGAAGGCGGCGGCGAAAAGGACGATGACGATCAGCATGGTGTCACAGCCTGCTGGCGAGCCAGTGATCGAGCGCCGTCAGTATGCCCTGCGTGCCCGCAAAGCGCTCCTGCGGGTGATCATGGCCGTCGAGATAGAGAATCTGCTCCGTCAGACGCAGGCGGCTGCCCGCGCCGCGCGCCGTAAATTCCAGCACCTGCTGCGACACGGTGATCAGCTTGCTGTCCATCTCCACGCTGTAGCCGACGATAATGCGCTCATCGGGCAGGATGTCGTAATAGTGCATGATATTACGCATCCACGGCGCATCCGGACCCTGGCGACCGTACCAGCTTTCCGAGCCGCCGGGGCGAAAATCGAGCAGATGGTGCTCGACCTCCCACGTATCTTCATTGCCAAACCATTTGCGTTTGGCTTCCAGTGTGGCGAAGGCCCAGAACAGGTGCTTCAGCGAATGGCCGAAATTGCGTTCGATGGCGAAGGTGTCGGGATTGGCGGAGCGCATGATCTAATCCTTGTGCCTGGCCAGCCAGGCGTCGAGCTGCATCCACGCGCCGCTGAAGCCCATCTGCATCGAGGCGTGACCGGCGGTGAAGACGGCGCGTTCCTCAGACGTAGCGTTGATCGGGTAAGAACGGCTTTTCATCAAAGTCTTGTCGAGAGTCTTTTGCCCTACCGCTTCGCTGCTTGAGGGCGGATTCTCCTTTTGCCCTACCGCTTCGCTGCTTGAGGGCAGGGCCTCGAAAGTCTGCACGGCCAGCACCTCCAGCGGCCATAAAGGGGCCATCGGATGGCGCACGGGCGTGCCATCCTCCGTGCAGAAGGACACGACATAGGCCAGCCTGTGCGGTGCGTCGATCTCGCGGAACACCCACTTGCCCCACATGACGACGCCGCCGGGCATTTCCATGCCGTACAGGAATACGCCGCCCGGCTTCAGGTCGAGCGTCTTCACCTTGACCGTAGTGCCCGGAGGGCCGAACCACTGGCCGAGATGCTCAGGCTTCGTGCAGGCGTCCCAGAGCAAGGCGGGCGAGGCGGCAAAGACGCGCTCAAGGGTGAAAACCTCGGCCTCTGAGGCAGGCTGTTCCAGTTGCGTCACGGCGTCTCTCCTTAATTCAGTTCGCCATCGGGCTTGAGGGTTTTGAGATAGGCGTCCAGCCGGTCGAGGCGGGCCTCCCACATTTTACGGTAGTCGCCGATCCAGCTATCGACGGCTTTTAAGGGTGCCATCTCCAGCTTGCAGGGCCGCCACTGGGCTTCGCGGCCACGCGAAATCAGCCCGGCTTTTTCCAGAACCTTAAGGTGCTTGGAAACAGCCGGCAGGCTCATATCAAACGGCGTGGCCAGTTCGGTGACCGAGGCCTCGCCCAGAGCCAGCCGCGCCAGTATGGCACGCCGCGTCGGATCGGCAAGCGCGGTCAGGGTTTGACTGAGAGAGTCTTCGGTCATGATTAACTCAGTGGTTAAATAACTGTTTGGTTAAGTAGTGCCCCGACCAAAGGGTGTCAAGCTCGATTTTCCGGCCCGATTTTCCCGCTGGTATCAGGTGTCGATTTCCTCGATCTTCCGGCCCGTGCGGCGGTCGATATAGATGTTGCGCGTCACTGTGGCCCCGCCGCCGCCCCAGACCGAGATGCCGATCAGGAAGCCGAAATCGTACCAGCGCCCGATATTGGGAAAAGCGTACATGCGGATCGTATTGGAAAACAGCGACAGGACGAATGAGATCGGCGCCAGCAGGCCATCGATCAGACCGCGCAGAAAGGCCGGATCAGAGGCATGGCCCATCGGGCGGGTGGCGCAGGCTGACAGGGCCAGCACGGCGGCGGCGCTAAAGGTGAAGATGAGCAGATGACGGGGTTTCATGGCGGACAACCTGTGCAGTAACGAATATGCCAATTTGCCGCCCGTCACGTAAAATTGCCATCAGGAATTATACCGGCGGTGCGGGCCTTGTCGCTGATCAAGAAAAAGGCGACCCCATCACTGGGATCGCCTTTTCTTTATTTAAATCAAAGACGAAGGAACCAAGGCACCCCGTCATTAGTCGCGGCGGGGGCGGCGGGGGCGGCGCGAACGCTCACCACGCTCTTCGCCGCCGTCAGCCGTTTCCAGCTCCGGCTCTTCGCCCGAAGCCGCGCGCTCGGCATTACGCGCCGCGCGTTCAGCTTCCAGCTTTTCCGTCAGGTCTTCACCGGTTTCCTGATCCACAACCTTCATCGACAGCTTGGTCTTGCCGCGATCGTCGAAGCCGAGGAACTTCACCTTCACTTCGTCGCCTTCGTTGAGCACGTCCGAAACCTTGCCGACCTTTTCCGCCTTGATCTGCGAAATGTGGACGAGGCCGTCCTTGGCGCCGAAGAAGTTCACGAATGCGCCGAAATCAACGACCTTCACGACCTTGCCCTTATAGATGGCGCCCACTTCGGGTTCGGAGGTAATCGACTTCACCCAATCTCGGGCGGCGTCGATCTTCGATTGTTCCGAAGCCGAGATCTTGATCGTGCCATCGTCAGCAATGTCGATCTTCGCGCCCGTCTTTTCGACGATTTCGCGGATGACCTTGCCGCCGGTGCCGATCACTTCGCGGATCTTGTCGGTCGGGATCTTGATGGTTTCGATCTTGGGCGCGAACTCGCCCAGTTCTTCGCGGGCACCGGAGATCGCCTTGTTCATTTCTTCCAGGATGTGCAGACGGCCTGCATTGGCCTGGCGAAGCGCCTTGGTCATGATCTCTTCGGTGATGCCGGCCACCTTGATGTCCATTTGCAGCGACGTGATGCCGCCTGCCGAACCGGCCACCTTGAAGTCCATATCGCCCAGATGATCTTCGTCACCCAGGATGTCGGACAGGATGGCGTATTCGCCGGACGGCTCCAGGATGAGGCCCATAGCGATACCCGAAACCGGCGACTTCAGCGGCACGCCGGCGTCCATCAGGGCCAGCGAGGAACCACAGACGGTCGCCATCGAGGAGGAACCGTTCGACTCGGTGATTTCTGACACGAGACGGATCGTATAGGGGAAGTCCGCCGCAGACGGGAGCATCGGACGAACCGCGCGCCAGGCCAGCTTGCCGTGACCGATTTCGCGACGGCCGGGCGAACCCATACGGCCGGTTTCGCCAACCGAATACGGAGGGAAGTTATAATGGAGAAGGAACTTCTCCTTGTAGGTGCCTTCCAGCGAGTCGATATATTGCTCATCATCGCCGGTGCCCAGCGTGGCCACGACCAGAGCCTGCGTTTCGCCGCGCGTGAACAGGGCCGAACCGTGGGTGCGCGGCAGGATGCCGACTTCCGAAACGATCGAGCGAACCTTGTCAACGGCACGACCGTCAACGCGCTTGCCGTGTTCGATAATGTCGCGGCGCAGCACGTCGGCTTCACATTCCTTGAAGGCCGCGCCGAACTTGGCGGCATCGACGCCATTCGGATTGGCTTCCGAAACGACCAGCGCTTCGGCGGCCTTCGACTTGGCGGCGCCGACGGCTTCGTGGCGCGGGTGCTTTTCCTGAATCGTGTAGGCGTTGCGAATGTCTTGGCCGACCAGCTTCTTGATGTCGGCCACGATGCCGGAGAAATCTTCCGGTTCGAAGTCGAAAGGCTCCTTGGCGACGTGTTCGGCCATTTCGATAATGGCGTCGATCACCGGCTGCATACCACGGTGCGCGAACATCAAAGCGCCGAGCATCTTGTCTTCCGACAATTCCCTGGCTTCCGATTCCACCATCATCAGGGCGTCCTGCGTACCGGCGACAACGAGGTCGAGGTCGGACTCCTTGATCTGGTCAACGGTCGGGTTCAGCACGTATTCGCCGTCGATAATGCCGACGCGCGCGCCGCCGATCGGGCCCATGAAGGGCACGCCGGAGAAGGTCAGGGCCGCCGAAGCAGCAACCATAGCGACGATGTCGGGATCATTTTCCATGTCGTGCGACAAGACGGTGCAGACGACCTGCACTTCGTTCTTGAAGCCCTTGACGAACAAGGGGCGGATCGGGCGGTCGATCAGGCGCGAAACCAGGGTTTCTTTTTCCGACGGACGGCCTTCGCGCTTGAAATAACCACCGGGGATCTTGCCGGCGGCGAAGGTCTTTTCCTGATAATTGACGGTGAGCGGGAAGAAGTCCTGACCGGGCTTCGGCTTGCGGGCGTACACGACGGTGGCCAGAACGGTGGTTTCACCGTAGGTAGCCAGCACGGCCGAATCGGCCTGACGGGCGACGCGCCCGGTTTCGAGCGTCAGCTTACGGCCGGCCCAGTCGATGGATTTTCTTTTGATGTCAAACATTGCGTTTCTTTCGTTCCGGTACGTGACGGCCCCATGCCGTCCGCACCTGCTGTCATCGGGACAGCGCGGGATAAGGGCTTTACGTAATCAGCCCGTATGTGTCGGCGAAACCGTCATGGCTTCGCGGGGTGTGTAGCTTTTCCTCCCCCATGTGTGGGGAGGGGATAATAAGCTTAAGGGCCCGAAGTCGCCTTCAGGCCCTTAAGAGAGTGTGAAACCTAGCGGCGCAGGCCGAGGGTTTCGAGTATCGCCTGATAGCGGTCCGCGTGGCGGTTCTTCAGGTAGTCGAGGAGACGACGGCGTTGCGACACCATTTTCAGGAGGCCGCGACGGCTGTGGTTGTCCTTCTTGTGTTCCTTGAAGTGCTCGGTCAGGTTAGCGATGCGCTCCGACAGGATTGCGATCTGCACTTCTGCGCCGCCGGTGTCATTTTCCGTGCGGGCGTGGGCCTTGATGACTTCCGACTTGCGGTCAGCAGTAATCGACATCGTGATGCTCCTTCAAATAAGGGCTAAAGGTTGAGAATACGCGCCGGGTGTAAAAGCCCGCCGCGCGCTTCGCAAAGCGCGATCACCTGACCCTTCAGCACTGCCTGAACCGTATCGGGAAACGCCTCATAGCCAGCCGCGCGGCGGGCCTTGAGCGCCTCACTGATAAAATCTATCTGGCGGGGCAAGAGGGCAAGGTCACGGCCCTGCTTCAATCTGGAAGCCTCGTCCTGCGTCACGGGCAGAGCCGGGATGTCGTCCAGCGCTGTCCCGACGGCAAGCAAAGCCTCAAGATGGGCGCCTCTATGCACCAAATCTTCCAGCTTTTCCAGCGTTATTGCATCTTTTGTTTCAAACGCCCCGACGCTTTCGCGGCGCAAGCGGCTGACATGGCCGCAGACATCGAGTTCGAGGCACAGATCACGCGCCACCGAGCGGACATAGGTGCCCTTGCCGCAATGAAGCGTAAAATCGGCGGAATCACCATGAAAGGCGTCGAGCGTCAGGTCGAAAATCTCGACCTCGCGGGCTTTCAGCTCCACCTCGACACCGGCGCGGGCCAGATCATAGGCGCGCTGGCCATCGACCTTGATCGCCGAAAAGGCGGGCGGCACCTGCTCGACCACGCCGATAAAGGCGGGCAGGGCGGCTTCGATGGCCTCTTGTGTCGGGCGCGCATCAGATGTGGCGGTGACCCGGCCTTCGGCGTCATAACTGTCGGTGGTGGTGCCGAAAGCAATCGTGAAGCTGTAGGTTTTGTCGGCTTCCATCAGATAGGGCACGGTCTTGGTGGCTTCGCCGAGCGCAATCGGCAGGATGCCGGTGGCCAGCGGATCGAGCGTACCGGCGTGCCCGGCCTTCTGCGCCTGAAACAGCCAGCGAATCTTGCCGACCGCCGAGGTCGAGGTCATGTCGAGCGGCTTGTCGAAGCAGATCCAGCCGTGGATCGGTTCGCCTTTTTTCTTACGGGGCATGGGATTCCGTTGTGTTAAAAGGAAGCAAGAAACCCCACCACCGCTCGCTGCGTTCACGGTCCCCCTCCCCAGTAAAACTGGGGAGGTATAAGGAAGATGCGCCGGTTTCTATACCTCCCCACCTTTGGTGGGGCGGGGGGCCGCGCCCGAAGGGCGGGGTGGTGGGGGCTCTGACTTAATCTTCGCTGTCTTCGCCTTCGTCCCCATCATCATGCCGCAGATCACGCGCTATCTCCGGGCGCATGAACAGGGCATCGATGCGGGCGGCTTCGTTGAAGCTTTCGTCGTGCAGGAAACGCAGGGCGGGCGTGAACTTCATGTCGATCACGCGACCCAGCACGCCGCGCAGGAACTTGGCGTGGCGGTTGAGCGCCTCAACGGCGGGGCCGATCTTCTCAGGCGCGATGGTAACGCCGCCTAAGCCCGCGCCCAGCGGCTCGACGAACACCGTGGCGTGGCGCAGGTCGGGCGAGCAGCGCACCTCGGTGACGGTGATCGAGACGCCTTGCAGTTCCTCGTCGTGAATCTCGTATTCGCGCAGGATTTCGACCAGGGCGTGACGCACCAGTTCGCCGGCGCGCAACTGGCGTTGGGTCGGGCCGAGATCGGCGGGGGGGCGGCTCGCAGAACCGCGTCCGGCCCCCTTGTCTTTAGGATAAGCTTTCTTCATCGCGCCCATATAGGCGTTTTTGGTGGATTTTCCATGCAAAAATGCCGGACGTGACCTGACAGCTTCGCGCCACCCGCCACATCTACGCCCGCAGTCAGAGTTCCGGCGGCAGGTTCCACAGCGAAATCACCCGCACATCGGGGTGGCTGGGATTATAGCCCAATATGTTCATGGCGGCCTCGCCCAGCGTGAAATGTTCAGCCTCGATCAGGGGCAGGCCGATCCAGCGGGCGGCCAGGGCGCGTCCGAAATGGCCGTGCGAGAAAAGGGCGATATTGCCTTCCATGCCGGACAGTCTGGCCACCAGCCGGTCGGCGCGATCGCTGACGGCTTGCGCGCTTTCGCCGTCAGGCCCGCCATCACGAAAGATAGTCCAGCCCGGTTGCTTCGCCTGAATTTCCGGCGATTTCAGCCCTTCGTAGTCGCCATAATCCCATTCGGCCAGATCGGGTGTGATCTCGGCCTGCGCGCCAAGGCCCGCCAGTTGGCAGGTATGGTGGGCGCGTTGCAAAGGGCTGGTCAGGACGTGGGCAAAATCGATCTTGCCGAGGCGCGGTGCTATCATGCGCGCCTGATCTTCGCCCTGCGCGGTGAGCGGCAGGTCGGTCAGGCCGGTATGGCGGCCCGACACCGACCATTCGGTGCGGCCGTGGCGGATCAGATAGATGTGTGGCCTGTTTGGGCTTGATGCGTTCATAATCACTCCAATTGATCGAAGATTGCGGTTTGACCCTTTGGGGAGCAAACCGGTCAGCCGCCCATGCGGCGCGACCGTAGCAGCGATCAGGCGCGGCGGTAAAGGCAAGATGAGGCTTTTCTGGCTTTGTAAGTCTGTTCTATATTGCGCAGGCTGCCATACGGCCCTAGCTTAGGGCCATGTCCGTGCACGCGCCCCTCATCGATGGCTTTGGCCGCCGCATCAGCTATGTGCGGCTGTCGGTGACCGACCGTTGCGACCTGCGCTGCACCTACTGCATGAGCGAACATCCGGCCTTTCTGCCGCGCCGCGACCTGCTGAGCTTCGACGAGATGGAACGTCTGTGCGCCTTCCTGATCGGGCGCGGTGTCGAGCGCCTGCGCGTGACGGGCGGCGAACCTCTGGTGCGCAAGGGCATCGGCGATTTCCTGCTGCGACTGGGTGAGCACGTCCATGCCGGGCGTCTGAAAGAACTGACCCTGACCACCAATGGCACCCAGCTCGAACACCACGCCGAACGACTGGCGCAGGCGGGCATCCGGCGCATCAATGTGTCGTGCGACAGCTTGCAACCCGATGTGTTCCGGCGGCTGACGCGCGGCGGCGATCTGGCGCGCGTGCTGGCGGGCATCGAAGCCGCGCAAGGCTGCGGCGTCCGCGTCAAGCTAAATGTGGTGGCACTGGCGCAGGATAATCGCGCTGAAATTCCCGCCATTATCGCCTTCGCCCACCAGAATGATATGGCGGTATCGCTGATCGAAACCATGCCGCTCGGCGAGGATGTGGGCGGGCGCGAAGACCAGTTCGTGTCGCTACAAGATGTGCTGACGGAACTGAAAAGCTTCTGGACGCTGGAGGCGCTCGATGAAACTACCGGCGGCCCGGCGCGGTATCACAGCATCGCCGAAACCGGCGGTAAGATCGGCCTGATCACCCCGCTCAGCCATAATTTCTGCGATACCTGCAACCGGGTCAGGATTACCTGTACGGGCAGGCTCTATATGTGCCTTGGCCAGGAGGATCATGTCGATCTGCGCGCGGCCCTGCGTGATGCGCCGGATGCGGACAAGGCGCTCGAAACGGCCGTGACCCAGGCACTGGCGCACAAGCCGCGCGCCCATGATTTCTATATCGCCGCGCCGGGCATGGATGCGCCGCTGCACCGCTACAGTCCGGCGCGCACCATGTCGATGACGGGCGGGTAACAACGGCGTCAAGTGTCTATCTTTATAGAAATTTTACTTTCATGATGCGCCTTCTTATTGGATGCTTGCGCCGAGCCCCATAGGGTCGCGTCAGGGAACAGGGTAAGAGGTGGTCAGGCGATGACCTGTCTTGACACGGGCGATTAAAGCCTGCTGGCGTCAGCCGAAACAGGATGTACGGGGCGGGACAGGAAAATACTGAATGCGTAACAAGACGACTTCGCCTCAGGGCAAACGCCAGGTGCGGACGGATATGGCCGTGTCGCTGGGTTTGTCATTGGTGACCCTGTTCTTCGTGATCAGCGGTGCCGTTTCCTATCTGAATATTCGTACACTCAGTCGTGATTCCGCCGAGATTTCGAAGACCCATGACATTTTGCTGGGCCTCAATCAGATTTTATCGACGATGAAGGACGCCGAAACCGGCCAGCGCGGCTATTTGCTGACCGGGCAGGACAGCTATCTGGCACCCTATGACGCAGCCCTGACCGTGATCGAGGAGCAGGTGCTCAAGGTTCAGTCGCGGACAAAAAACAACCCGGAAATCCAGCAGCGCCTGGCGCTGATGAAGCTGCATATCGCCGCCAAATTGCAGGAGCTGGGCGAAAGCATCCAGGTGCGCCGCCAGTCTGGGGCGGCGGCAGCCGTGGGCATTGTCGAGAGCGATCAGGGCAAGCAGGATATGGACGCCATCCGCAATCAGGTGGCGCAGATGCAGACCTCAGTGCAGAAGGAACGGGTCTTTCGCGTCAGCGAAATGGCCCGGGCCTATGATGTGGCCGTGGTCAGTATCGCCGTTACGGCCCTGATCGGTGTTTTGCTGGCCGGGCTGATTACCTGGATGATTATGCGTGCTGCGGCCCAGCGCAGGCGTGAGGCCTGGTTACAGACGGGCGTGGTCGGCATGAGCGCAGTCGGGGTTGGCGAGCAGCGTCTCGATCAGCTTGGCGAAAGTCTGCTCAGCTTCCTGGCTGAATATCTGGGTGCCCAGGCCGGCGCTTTTTACACGCTCAATGTCGGTAGCGAAGGCGCCGGGCTTTACAAGCGCATGAGCACCTATGGCGTGCCGGAAAAGAACGATGTGCCCAGTCATTTCAGCCTCGGTGACGGCCTTTTGGGCGAGGTGGCCGATGAAGGCCGGACGGTCATCGTCCGTGACCTGCCCGAAAGCCACCTGGCGCTCGGCGCAGCGCTCGGTCAGTGGCGGCCGCGCCATCTGATGATCGCGCCAGCCGTCAATGAGGGCCGTGTGCAGGCCGTGATCGAACTGGGCTTCCTGCACCCCGTGCCACCCCAGACCGAAGAATTGCTGCGCCGCCTGTCCGAACTGATCGGTGTGGCCGTGCAATCGGCCAATTACCGCGTTCACCTGCAAAACCTGCTCGAAGAAACACAGCGTCAGTCAGAAGAGCTGCAAAGCCAGAGCGAGGAATTGCGCGTCAATAATGAAGAGCTGGAAGAGCAGAGCCGCGCCCTCAAGGAATCGCACGCCCGCCTCGAACAGCAGCAGGCCGAGCTTGAACAGACCAATGCCCAGCTCGAAGAACAGGCCAGCATTCTCGAAAGCCAGAAGGACGACCTCAACCGCGCCCGAATGGATATGGAGGTCAAGGCCGCCGAACTTGAACAGGCCAGCCGCTACAAGTCGGACTTTCTGGCCAATATGAGCCACGAACTGCGCACACCGCTCAATTCGTCGCTGATTCTGGCCAAGCTGCTCAGCGATAATCCCGATGGTAATCTGAGCGTGGAGCAGGTCAAGTTCGCCCGCACCATCCAGTCATCGGGTAATGATCTGCTCACCCTGATCAATGATATTCTCGACCTGTCGAAGATCGAGGCCGGTCAGATGGATATTCGCCCCGAACCGGTATCTTTGCGCCGTCTGGTGCGCGATATGCAGCAATTGTTCGAGCCGGTGGCCGAACAAAAAGGGCTGGCTTTCAAGACGAACATCGCCAAAATCCTGCCCGATTCCATCGACACCGACCGCCAGCGCCTCGAACAGGTGCTGAAGAACCTGTTATCCAATGCCTTCAAATTCACCGGCAAGGGTTCGGTCGAACTGAAGCTGGCACCGGCGGGCAAGGATCGCATTGTACTGTCCGTGACCGACACCGGCATTGGTATTTCCGAGGAACATCAGCAGGAAATTTTCGACGCCTTTCGCCAGGCGGACGGCACGATCAACCGCCGCTATGGCGGCACGGGCCTCGGCCTGTCGATCTCGCGCGAACTGGCGCGCCTGCTGGGTGGACAGGTCAGCCTGACCAGCGTGCCGGGCAAGGGCTCAACCTTCTCGATCGATATTCCACTGGCCTTTGATCCCTCGTTGGTGGCGATGCGCGAAATCCTGCCCGTGGCCTCGGCTGAGCCGAAAGCGGCGACGCGGAATGATCCGGCCCTGAACGATCTGGCCGCTCTGAGCGAAGCGGTGAAATCGGGGAAAATGGCGAAATCGGGCGGGCGGACTGCCGGGCATTTCAGCGATGACCGCGAGGTGCTGGGCCATGAACGCCGCACGCTGCTGATCGTTGAGGATGACGACCTCTTCGCTCGCATCCTGTATGACCTGGCCTGTGAGCAGGGCTTTCAGTGCGTGGTGGCCGCCAGTGCCGAAGAAGCCCTGGCGGCGGTGACGCAATATCAGCCCAATGCCGTCCTGCTCGATATAGGCCTGCCCGATCATTCCGGCCTTTCGGTGCTCGATTACCTCAAGCGCGACGTCAAGACCCGCCATATTCCCGTCCATGTGGTATCGGGCAATGATTATATGCACACGGCGCTTTCGCTGGGCGCGGTCGGCTATATGCTCAAGCCCGTCAAGCGCGAGGAGCTGGTGGATGCCTTCTCGCAGCTCGAAACGCGCCTGTCGCGTCAGGTGGGGCGCATCCTGATCGTCGAGGACGACGACGTGCAGCGCGACAGCGTGGCGCGCCTGCTCAAAAGCGGCGATGTCGAAACCGTGGCGGTCGGCACGGCGGCGGAATGTCTCGAACTGCTCAAGTCCCAGACCTTTGACTGCATGGTGCTGGATCTCAACCTGCCCGACGCCACCGGCTATTCCCTGCTCGAAACCCTGAGTCAGGAAGACGCCTATTCCTTCCCGCCGGTCATCGTCTATACCGGGCGCGATCTGTCTTATGATGATGAGCAGCGCCTGCGCCGCTATTCCAGTTCGATCATCATCAAGGGCGCCAAATCGCCCGAACGCCTGCTCGACGAGGTGACCCTGTTCCTGCACCAGGTCGTGTCGGAGCTGTCGAGCGAACAGCAGGGCCTGCTCAAAAAAGCACGCCACCGTGATGCCATGCTGGAAGGCCGCCGCATTCTGATCGTCGAGGACGATGTGCGCAATGTCTATGCCGTCACCAATATTTTCGAGCCGCTCGGTGCCATTGTGCAGATCGCGCGCAATGGCAAGGAGGCGCTTGAAGCCTTGCAGACCGCCAATGGCAAGCTCAAAAAAGGCGAGCACGCGCCGGACGCTATCGATCTGGTGCTGATGGATGTGATGATGCCGGAAATGGACGGGCTGACGGCCACGCGCGAAATCCGCAAGCGGCCCGAATGGGCGCGCCTGCCGGTGATCATGCTGACCGCCAAGGCGATGAAGGACGATCAGGAGCGTTGCCTCGATGCCGGTGCGAACGACTATATGGCCAAGCCGATCGATGTCGAGAAGCTGATTTCTCTGGTGCGTGTATGGATGCCCCGTTAAACGCCGCGCTGTCGCCGCGCGCCGCCATCCCGCTCAAGACGGAAGATATCGAACTGCGCCTGCTGCTGGAGGCGGTGTTTCAGAAATATCATTACGATTTTCGCGGTTACGCTATGGCCTCGGTCAAGCGCAGGCTCAGTCAGGCGCGCGAACATTTTGCCTGCGCCACCTTCTCGCAATTGCAGGATCTGGTGCTGCATGATGACGGTATGATGGGCCGGCTTCTGCCGTTCCTGACCGTGCAGGTCAGCGAACTGTTCCGCGATCCGGCCTATTTCCGCGCCATCCGCGAAAAGGTGGTGCCGCATCTGAAAACCTATCCGTCGCTTAAAGTATGGATTGCCGGCTGTTCGACCGGCGAGGAATTGTACAGCTTTGTCATCCTGTTCCGCGAAGAGGGGCTGGAAAGCCGTACCCTCTTCTACGCCACCGACATCAATGCCGAGGCCCTGCGCAGCGCCGAGGCCGGGGTTTATGGCCTCGACCGCATCCGGCTGTTTACCGAAAACCACCGGCTGTCGGGCGGGCGTTCATCCTTGTCCGACTATTATACCGCCGCCTATGGTGCGGCCTCGTTCGACAAATCCTTGCGCAAGAATGTCGTCTTTTCCGATCACAGTCTGGCCACGGACGCGGTGTTCGCCGAAACCCACCTGACCTCGTGCCGCAATGTGTTGATCTATTTCGACCGCGAATTGCAGGATCGCGCCATCGGCCTGTTCAAGGGCTCGCTGGCCCATAAGGGCTTTCTGGGCCTCGGCTCCAAGGAAACCCTGCGCTTTTCGCGCCATGCCGACGCCTTTGCCGATTTCGCGCGTGAAGAGCGCATCTATCAGAAGCGGGAGCGCGCCTGATGGGTGCAAAGGCTTTGAAAGCGGTGGTGATGGGCACCTCGGCGGGGGGCTTGGGCGCTTTGTCGAGCGTGCTGCCAGCCTTACCGAAAACCTTTCCCCTGCCGGTCATGGTGGTGATCCACCTGCCCGCCGACCGCAAGAGCATCATGGCCGAGCTTTTGTCGGAAACCTGCGCCCTGACGGTCAGTGAAGCCGAGGATAAGGAGGACATACTGCCCGGTCATATCTATTTTGCGCCGCCCGATTATCACCTGCTGGTCGAGGCCAATGGGCGGCTGTCGCTGTCCGCCGACGAGCCGGTGCTGTTTTCGCGGCCGTCGATCGACGTGTTGTTCGAAAGCGCCGCCGATGTCTATGGTGAGGGCCTGATGGCGGTGGTGCTGACCGGCGCCAACGAAGACGGGGCCGCCGGTGCGCGCGCTGTGGCGCAGGCGGGTGGCCGGGTGATCGTACAGGATCCGCAGACGGCCTTTGCCTCTGCCATGCCGGAGGCGGCGCTGGTCGCGGTGCCGCAGGCGCATGTGCTGATGCCGGACATGATCGCCTCCGAACTGATCCGGGTGGCCTGCGCATGAGCTTCGCCCCTTACGACAAACCGGTGCAGATACTGATCGTCGATGACCGCGAGGAAAACCTCCTGTCGCTGGAGGCGGTCTTGCGACGTGACGGGCTGGAGATGCTCAAGGCCAGCTCCGGCACCGAGGCGCTGGAACTCCTGCTCAAACATGAGGTGGCCCTGGCCCTGCTCGATGTGCAGATGCCCGACATGGACGGCTTCGAGCTGGCCGAAACCCTGCGCGGCAATGTGCGCACCCGGCAGATTCCGATCATCTTCCTGACGGCGGGTTCCACCGACCGTCAGCGCCGGTTTCGCGGTTATGAAACGGGCGCGGTCGATTTTCTCGAAAAGCCGCTGGAGCCCGATATTCTGCGCTCCAAGGTGGCGGTGTTTTGTGAGCTGTACGCCCAGCGCCGCCAGATCGCCGTGCAGCGCGACAATCTCAAAGCGTTCGCCGAGGAAAATGTCCGCCTGCTCAAGGACAGCCGCGCTCACGCCGAGGCGCTGAAGGCGGCTGATCAGCGCAAGGATGAGTTTCTGGCCACACTGGCGCACGAACTGCGCAACCCGCTGTCCCCGATCCGGAATGGTCTGCAAATCCTGCGCATGGCCCCCGAAGGCCCGCGCGCCGAAGAGGTGCGCGGCATGATGGATCGCCAGCTTACCCATCTGGTGCGGCTGATCGATGACCTGCTCGATGTGTCGCGCGTCAGCCGTGGCAAGATCGATCTGCGGCGCGTGCGCATGAGCCTGCAAGAGGCGATCCACGCCGCCATCGAAACCTCAAGGCCGCTGATCGATGCCAATCACCACCATTTCAGCTATGATGTGCCCGAAATGCCCCTGTGGGTCGATGGCGATCTGACGCGCCTGGCTCAGGTGGTGTCCAACCTGCTTAATAACGCCGCCAAATATACGCCCGAAGGCGGCGACATCGGTCTGAGCATCACGCCGCGCGGTGGTTTTGTCGATATTGCGGTCAAGGATAATGGCCTCGGCATCGACGCCGATATGCTGCCGAGGGTATTTGAGCTGTTCACCCAGGCTGACCGTCACCTCGACCGTTCGCAAGGCGGGCTTGGCATTGGTCTGGCTCTGGTGGCCAAGCTGGTCGATATGCACGGCGGCACATCGCGCGCCACCTCGGAAGGGGCTGGCAAGGGTTCGGTCTTCACGGTCAGCCTGCCTCTGGCGCGCGGCGAGGGCGAGGCGGTCAGCGCCGCCGTGGCGGTGGCGCCGGAAAGCCAGCGCCCGCTCAATGTGCTGATCGTCGATGATAATGTCGATTCTGCCCAGACCACGCGCTGGATGCTCGATCTGACCGGCCATATATCGACCGTGGCGCATGACGGGCACACGGCGCTGGATGTGGCGCGCCAGCTTCGGCCCGATGTCATTCTGCTTGATATCGGGATGCCGGGCATGGATGGTTATGAGGTGTGCCGTGCCTTACGCACCATGCCGGAAACCGCCGGTAAGCTGATCATCGCCCAGACCGGCTGGGGGCAGGAAAGCGACCGGCAAAAAGCTTTCGACGCCGGTTTCGACCACCATATCACCAAGCCGGTCAGTCTGGACAAGCTGGTCGAACTACTGGAGCGGGCGACATTCTGATCAGACCGGCGACGGGCCATTATGGCTTTTTTGCAAAGACCCACCGGGCTTGCTACTTTGTCCTTACGCGATAATTACCATTGTGCGGACAGTTCTTCCCGCCAACTGAAAGGAAACACATGGCCGATCCGATGCGCGTGATGATCGTTGAGGACAACGAGGCGCTGGCGCAGACCACGGGTTGGCTGGTGGAGGTGCTCGGCTACGACTACCGGCTGGCCCTGACCGCCAGGGCGGCGCTGGAAGAGGCCGGTGATTTCCGTCCCGATGTGATGATGCTCGATATAGGCCTGCCCGGCATGAGCGGCTATGATCTGTGCCGGGCCTTGCGCGCCCTGCCCGAACTGGCCGACACGATCTTTATCGCCCAGACCGGCTGGGGCGAAAGCGAACACCGCCGCCTGACCGCCGAGGCGGGCTTTCACCACCATCTCGTCAAGCCGCTCGCCATCGAAAAACTGGAAGCGGTGCTGGGCGACATCGCCCGGACAAAGGTGGCGTAAAGTCAGTCGCGGTTTCGTGATCGCGCAAGATACGGCCTGGGTTCAAGGCGTGACATAGCTGTGTTATCTTAGGCGTCCATTCGGTTAGGAGGCTGCCTATGTTCTTCATGAAGAAAGAGTCCGACCAGCAAGGACTCGATATCAATATTGGTCGCGTTTTGGAGATGTTCCGAACCAGCGTACTCGATCCGGCGCAGACGGCGGAATCCCTGACCCGGTTTTTTACCGGCGAAGGTCAGAAGGATATACCGGCTTTGCAGGCTTATCTGACGCGCGTGCTGACGGCGGTGGACGATGGCACGATCGATCTTAGCCGGGCGCGCGCCTGCCTGGTGGATGCCGCTGGCGCTTCGGAACGTCACGAGCCGAACTTTGCCGACCGGCTCAAAACGCTGTGTGAACCGCCTGTCGCGGCGAAATAAATACAGCCGTCTTGATAGTATGCAGCGCGGGGGCCGCACGGCCTCCGCGTTTTGCGTTTCAGGCCTGTCTGCGGATAAAAATATCACCTGTGTGATTCAAATGACTCAGTTGCAAAAAAGGCTCGTAAAAATCCTGTGAATAAAGAGAATCATTGACTCGCGCCCCTTGCCGCCGATTCGCAAATCACCTTACCCCAAATAGCAGATGTTAAGCTTAACGAATCTTAAGGGATTTCCTGTTTAGCATGAAGGTTAACAGGCGAGAGCATGTTGGCCTTCGCCATCCTGTTACCTCAAGCCGGGAGGGGCTTATATGCGCGTACTGCTGATTGAAGACGACAGCGCGACCGCTCAGAGCATCGAACTGATGCTCAAATCGGAAGGCTTTAACGTCTATACGACCGACCTCGGTGAGGAAGGCATCGATCTGGGCAAGATCTATGACTATGATCTGATCCTGCTCGACCTCTCCCTGCCCGACATGTCGGGTCTGGAAGTGCTGCGCCAGTTGCGCGTCGGCAAGATCAACACACCGATCATGATCCTGTCGGGCACGTCGGAAATCGACACCAAGGTCAAGACGCTCGGCTCTGGTGCCGACGACTACATGACCAAGCCCTTCCACAAGGATGAGCTGATCGCCCGCATCCATGCTGTGGTGCGCCGTTCCAAGGGCCACGCCCAGTCGGTCATCCGTACGGGCGACATCCTGGTCAATCTCGACGCCAAGACGGTCGAAGTGGCGGGCAACCGCGTTCACCTGACCGGCAAGGAATACGAAATGCTGGAGCTGTTGTCCCTGCGTAAGGGCACGACGCTGACCAAGGAAATGTTCCTCAACCATCTCTATGGCGGGATGGATGAGCCCGAACTGAAGATTATCGACGTGTTCATCTGCAAGCTGCGCAAGAAGCTGGCCGTGGCCGCCGATGGCAACCACTATATCGAAACCGTCTGGGGCCGCGGCTATGTGCTGCGCGATCCGCACGATCAGGGCTCGATCGTCGCCGCCTGATCCCTGCCGGTTATACAAGATAAAAAACCCGCCGTCCTCTCGCGGCGGGTTTTTTGCGTTTGGAACTCTGGAAAGGCGAACCCGGAAAGCAAAACATTGTTCTTTTCTTCATACTGTTCGTCAATCCGGGAATAAACTCTTAGTGGTAGTCTTATCCGCATAGGGCGAAAAAGAAACGGTCTTTTTTGCAAAATGGGGTGGTATGACGATGACTGAGAGTTTGCGTGCCTATAATGTGCTGTTCATCTGCGCCCACAATTCGGCGCGTTCTATTCTGGCCGAAGCCCTGCTCAATCGCTTAGGCGCGGGGCGTTTTCAGGCCTGGTCGGCGGGGTTTTCGCCGGTTCCGGCCATCAGCCCCTATGCGCTGGCCTTGCTGCACAAGATCAATTATGCGCCAGACGCCCTGTTCACCAAGCCGTTGACGGCGGTGATGGGTGAAAAGGATCCGGGTTTTGATTTCATCATCCGCCTGTCGCCGGATCGCCGGGGCTGTCCGCGCGCCCCGCAATTTAAGGGTGAGCCGGTCTGTGTGGACTGGGTCTTGCCCGATCCGTGCGATATTGTCGGGTCTTCGTCCACAGTTGCGGCGGCCTATGCCGATATTTTCAACCATCTGGCCGCCCGTCTCGACACATTCGCCAACCTGCCGCGTCAGGTGCTGGAAGCGCCAGCCATAGCGGCACGGCTGGAACGCATGGGCGAAGAGACGCTCCGTCTGGCGGCCTGAGCCACATCCCTGACGGCAAGCGCGTTGCCGCCCCCACGCGGCAGCGCGTTTTTTGGACAAAAACATCCGCCGCTCGCGGAAAGTTTACGATAACATCTTCTGGCCGTGCCTTTAAGATTCCATAGTTTTGCGATAACAGAGGGTTGAGTTTTTACGGGAATTTTTCCCGCTTTTCGAGAGCAGGACGGGCTGATGACGAACGATGATGCGGTGGTTAATCTTTTTGCGCTCGCCCATCCCGGCCGCCTCAATGTTTTCCGCACCATCGTGCAGGCGGGCCCGGAGGGCATGGCCGCCGGAAAAATTGCTAAAAGCGTCGGGATTCCGGCCAATACGGCCTCGACCCATCTCAGCATCCTGACGGGAGCTGGCCTGCTCAGCGCCTATCGTGACGGTCGTTCGATCATTTATCGCGCCGATTTCGGTCACTATGCCGATCTGATGCGCTTCATGCTGTCTGAATGCAGCGAAAATCATCCGGGTGCCGCCGTGGCCCTGCATGATTATTTCGCCGCCCACCCGCTGCCCGCTGCATAGCCGGATCAATAAACAGAACATCGTTATGATTATTGCCAGTTGTGGCGATGGAGTGATCAATACACTTTAAGTAAACTTACCTTCACGAAATTTTTATATGAATGAATGCCGTTCAGGCGGTAATTTTATCATTACGGCATAATTTAGCACATCTCTGCCCTTATTTCTGATGGCTCATAGCTTGTTTTCGGACAGGTTAAGCTTGATAAAGGATGGAGACGATGAAACTTAAAGCTGCTTATAAGATCACAGCCGTTCTGGCTGCTTTAGCGACTTGCGGAGCCATGAGCGCTCAGGCTCAAACGGCAGCAGCGCCCGAAAGCCAGATGGCGACATCGCCGGCCTCCGCTGCTGCCAGCAGCGCCTCTGCGGGTACGGATGCCGCTGCGGCCCCTGCCGCCTCGGCTGCCGAAGCCCCCAATGCCGCCAAGGATTTTATTCGTCAGGCCTTTCTCGCCAATGAATTCGGCATCGCCGCCAGTCAGGTGGCTATCGCCAAGGCGCAGTCACCCGCTACCAAGGCCGCCGCTCAGGCCGTGCTCAATGATGGCATGAAGGTGCGTCAGGATATGATCACCGCCATTCAGGGCTCGACCTCGGACATGCATTTTGACCAGACCTGGAGCGCCGATTACAAGGCCAGGCTGGCCGAGTTGCAAACCACGCCGGACGCCGATTTTGACCAGAAATATGCCACCGTGCAGGGTCAGGTTCTGACCAATGCCGCGTCCCTGTTCAGCGCCTATGCCGCCACGGGCCAGGATGTCGCCGTCAAAACTTTCGCCAGCAAGACCTTGCCGACGATTCAGGCCGATGCCAGCAAGCTGACTGTGGCGGGCTGATACGATTTCGCTTTCTAAAAACCCCCGCACCAGAGCTGGTGCGGGGGTTTTTTATGGCCGAATGCAAGGCGACAGATCAGAGATTGACCATAGCCAACCCGGCTTCGGCATAGCGGGCGCCTGCAAAGCCGGTGCGGGCGATCACCTGCTCGATTTCCTGTAGATCGGACGGACTGAGGTTAAGATCGGCGGCGGCGATGTTTTCCTTGAGGCGGCTTAGGTGGCGGGTGCCGGGAATGGGCACAATCCACGGCTTTTGCGCCAGCAGCCAGCCCAAGGCCAGTTGCGCCGAGGTGACGTTTTTGCTGGCAGCGAGGTCTTTCAGTGCGTCAACAACGCGGGCGTTTTGTTGCGCCGCCTCGCCGGTGAAGCGCGGATTACTGGCGCGAATATCATGCTCGCCCAGCGGCGCCATCTGCCCGGTCAGAAAGCCGCGTCCCAGCGGCGAAAAGGGCACGAAACCGATCTTCAGCTCTTCCAGTGTGGGCAGGATTTCGGCTTCGGGATCGCGCGTCCACAGCGAATATTCGCTTTGCAGCGCTGTGACCGGCTGGACGGCATGGGCGCGGCGGATGGTGGTGGCGGAAGCCTCCGACAGGCCGAAATGCCTGACCTTGCCCTCGCTGATCAGATCGCGCACCGTACCGGCCACATCCTCGATCGGCACATTCGGATCGACGCGGTGCTGATAGAGCAGGTCGATGGTTTCGATGCCGAGGCGCTTCAGCGAGGCTTCGGCGACGGCGCGGATATGTTCGGGGCGGGAATCGACGCCGCGCATCCCGGACTCATCGATTTTAAAGCCGAACTTGGTGGCGATCACCACCTGATCGCGCACCGGCTTCAGCGCCTCGCCGACCAGTTCCTCATTGGTGAAGGGGCCATAGACTTCGGCCGTGTCGAAAAAGGTGACGCCAAGATCGACCGCCTCGCGCAACAGCTTCAGGCAGGCGTCGCGGTCGGACGGGCCGTAGGCCCAGCTCATCCCCATACAGCCGAGGCCGAGCGCCGAGACTTCGAGATTTTGACCGAGTGTGCGTGTTTTCATGGCGAGGCTCCTTGTCAGTGATACCGCCTATGTGGGGTTTGTCAGCGGCGCACGAAAGGCTGACGTCCAGGCTTTTTTGACCGACTCAGGAGCGGACGGCTTTCGCCTGGGCCCTGGCGGCGTCGATATGGCGCGCCATCGTCTTGACGAAAGGCAGGCGGCGCAAAACCAGCCGGAACACGATGGCGGCGACGGCGAAGCCGATCCAGATATTGGGCCTATTCAATTCGGGATGCAGATCATAAACATAGATTTTGAAAGCAATGGTCAGGGCCAGATAGGGCACTAAAATCGCCGCCCAGCGCACGCATTCGTCCTTCAGGAAGCCGCTGGCCCCACCGGGATGGTATTGCCAGGCGCCTGAACTGGCGAGCCAGCGGATCAGCACGATGATGGCGATGATGACCAGGCTGGCGATGGTTGAAATCGCTACCAGTTCGAGCGGATGAGCGTGTTGCCAGGCCATTGATGCGGCCTGTTTTTGCGCATAGTTCATGAAGAAAGCCCCCGTGTTTTGGATCACTGACGAGGCTTGATATCCGCCGGGCGCGCATCTGGATGCAGCTTCCGGTGAATTCAGCCCGCCTTGACGGGCATAAAAGCACAAAGAGCGGGAAAGCGCATCTGAGGAAACGCTTTCCCGCCCGTCTTGCCGACCTCAATCCGGCGGGAGAGAGGTCTGGCAATCTCAAAATTGTCAGGAACGTTTAATCAGTGATGATTGCGCGTCCATTCGTCGATCTGCTTGTCGGCCTCATCCTGAGCGATGCCGTAACGTTCCTGAATCTTGCCGGACAGAATCTTGCGGTCGCCTTCGATGATATTGAGGTCATCGTCGGTCAGCTTGCCCCACATCTTCTGGGCCTTGCCGCGCACCTGATCCCAGCTACCTTGCAAACGGTCGTTATTCATCTCTAAACTCCTGAAATTCATTCATAATCGGAATTTAAATCTAGCCCGCCCGCCTCTAAAATATCCAAGCCTTAGCGAAGCCGCTGCATAAGAAGACGGTAAGGCGCACTAAGCGCTTTAAAAAATCGCTGAAGGCAGTTTTTGCGGCGTGCAGATGCCCTGTTCGCCGAGGTGTTCACCCCCGCCCAGGTTCTTGTCGATCTGTTCGGCGTAAAAAGCGCCGTTTGCGCGGTCGAGCGTGATGCGCAGGGCATCGCCGTGTCGGGTGCGGCGATTGACCAGATAATAGGCCGTGCCCGATACCTCGGCCGAGCAGGTGGTGTCGAGGCAGATCGATTGACGGATCAGCGAGCGATGGCCCGGATCGGCGAACAGGAATTTGAAATCGGCCTGCTGGTCAGGAAAGACCGGCGAGGGGAAGATATTGATATAGAAGCTGCCCTGCGAGATCAGACGGCGCCCTTGCGTGACGCGCGTTTCGCAGCGCAGGCTGATTTCAGCAGGCGCGGACGCGACGGGCGGCGCAGCCTCCGGCGCGGGCGGCGGGGCTGCACCTATGGCCTGAACCGGCAGGGGCGGCTGGGCAGGAAGCGGCGCACTGTGAATCGCCACGGGGGGCGGCAAGGGGGCAAGCGCGGACTTGCCGGTGTCCGGCGTCAGGGCGGCTGCGATTTTGGGACTGGCGGCGGGCGCCTTGCCATTTTTATAGACGGTGTAGGGAATGGGAGCGGCGGGCATGACCGGTTTCTTGGCCGGTTTGCGGTGGCGCGCCGCCGGTCTGGCGGCGCTGGCCCCGGATATGGCCTCGTCGCCTGACGTGCTGTTGGCCGTGGCATAGCCGAGCGGTGAAGACGCAGCGGGATTGTAGGTGCCCTCGGCCTGGGCCGCCGCAGCCATCAGGCCGGTGATAGCCAGACTCAATAGGATCAGGCGGGCGGCGTGTTTCACGCTCAGGCCTCTTCGTCGAATTTGCGGGCCACCAGATCAACCAGGGCCGGCACAGCGTCTCCGGCCTCTTCGCCCTCGGCCTCGATGGTGATGGTTGAACCCTTGGCGGCGGCCAGCATCAAAAGCCCCATAATTGACAAGGCATCGACGCGGCTGTCATCCTTCAGCACATAGATCTGGGCGTCGAAAGACGAGGCCAGCTTGACGAACTTGGCCGAGGCCCGCGCGTGCAGGCCCTTATTGTTACAGATTTCGACCTCGGCCCGTACCGGCACGTCTGTATCGCTCAAGGAATCGCCCCCTACAGGCTGATAAGGAGATGCAACATGCGGGGATTTGCCGTTTTCGTAAAGAGGGATGCGGCTTAATTATCGCCCGACAGAACATAGGAGGCGACGGTGACATATTTGCGTCCGGCTTCCTGCGCATGACTGACGCAGGCATCGAGCGATTCGCTTTTGCGCAAAGAGGCCAGCTTGATCAGCATGGGCAGGTTGAGGCCGGCAATGACTTCAGCCTTGGTCTGTTCCATCACCGAAATGGCGAGATTGGACGGGGTGCCGCCAAACATATCGGTCAGCAGAATCACGCCATCGCCGGAATCATTGGCGAAGGTGGCGGCCAGTATATCCTGACGGCGGCGGGCCACATCGTCTTCCGGGCCGATGCAGATGGCCGTAAGCTGGCTTTGCGGCCCGACCACATGCTCCATAGCGGCTACGAATTCGTCAGCCAGCCTGCCATGGGTAACGATCACCAGTCCGATCATAAAGCCTTGTCCCTGAACCCGGAAAAGTCCGTACGCGGCGTCTAGCTTGCCGCGCGCGGAAGGCTGACATCATAGGCCGGATTTCACTGCACTGCAAAACAGATTCGCGTCTTCCGCCCTTTTGCCGCCAAAATTCTCGTGATTCGAATCTAATTCACGCGCCCGCGCAGGGCGGTCAAAAGTTTGCTGACGCTCGACGCCTGTTGCGGCACAAGGCGGATCGTCGGGAGGGCGTGGCCGAGAATTTCGGTGATTTCGGCCGCCGGCAGGCGTTCCGCCGGATCGCTTTGGGCCAGCACCGCCAGATGGACGCGGGTAAAGGGGCGCGGCGTTATATCGGAAATAGCCAGACCGCGAATCTCCATGCGCCCGGCAATGGTTTCGGGCGCGGCAGCATAGAGATGGCCGCCGGAAGACCACAGGCACGAATAATCATCGCTGACCAGGGCGCATCCGGCCTGAATGGCGCGCAAGGCCAGATCGCTCTTGCCGATGCCGGAAGGCCCCATGATCAGCACGCCGCGCCATTGCGCGCCGGTGAGCAGGCTGAGACTGGTGGCGTGGATCACGAGCTTGGGCATGGGCCGATATTAGCCACAGGCAGGCGGGCTTGAAC
Source organism: Asticcacaulis sp. EMRT-3 (assembly GCF_030027245.1). Lineage (NCBI taxonomy): Bacteria > Pseudomonadati > Pseudomonadota > Alphaproteobacteria > Caulobacterales > Caulobacteraceae > Asticcacaulis > Asticcacaulis carbonis. Next base: position 1,936,045 of record NZ_JASERT010000001.1, on the reverse strand, counting down.
AGGGCTTTATCAGGCGGCGGTTATGCCGCAGGCAGCAGGATGATGAAGCGCGCCCCCGTTACGCGGCCTTCGCTGTCGGTGCGGTTCTCCGCCCAGACCCGACCCCGGTGCGCCTCGATGATCTGGCGCGAAATCGACAGGCCGAGCCCGGAATTCTGCCCGAAACTGGTGCCCTTGGGGCGCGAGGTATAAAAGCGCTGGAAGATGGTGTCGAGATTATCGGGTGGAATGCCGGGGCCGTCGTCATCGAAGGTGATGCGCAGGGGCAGGGCCGGATCGCCGCTGGCACCCAGCGCCACGCGCACCTCGCTATTTTCCGGTGAAAACGAGCGCGCATTGTCGATCATGTTGCGGAAAACCTGGCCGAGCGGGCCTTCGCGGCCTGAGACAAGCGCTGAAGCCTTGGCCGTATCGCGCTGGAAACGGACCTTGACCTGGCCGGGCAGATGGCTTTGCTGATAGAGTGAGACAATATCTTCGAGCAAGGTGTCCAGTTCGACCTTTTTCGGCATATCGCGCGACAGTTCGGCATCAAGGCGCGAGGCATTGGAAATATCGGTGATCAAACGGTCGAGACGGCGCACATCCTGGGCCAGCACATTCATCAGCCGTTCGCGCGCCGCATCGTCCTTGACCATAGGCAGGGTTTCGAGCGCCGAACGGATCGAGGTCAGCGGATTCTTGATCTCGTGGCTGACATCGGCGGCGAAGCGGTCGATTTCTTCCATCCGCCGCCACAGTGTATCGGTCATGCTTTCCAGCGAACGCGCCAGTGTGCCGATCTCGTCCCTGCGTTTTTCCAGATCGGGCAGGGAGATGGCGCGCGTCTGGGCCATGCGCACCCGGTCGGCGGCGGCGGAGAGCCGGTCAATTGGCCGGCTGACCAGCCAGTACAGCAGGAGCGACGACAGCATGGTGACCGCGAAGGCCACCAGAATGAAGGGCAGCATGGCCATGCGCTGATCCCAGACGATCTTATCGACATCGCCGCGCTCGATGGTCAGAACGCCCAGCACCTCCTTGACCCGGCGCAGCGGAATCGACACCGACACCACCTTGACGCCGCGCTCATTGCGCCTGACCGTGGCGACATTTCTGCCGGTGAGCGCCAGGGCCACCTCGTCGTGCAGTTGCATGTCGGCGCGGGCACGGCGTTCGGCGCGCAGTACCGATGTATCGGGTGGCGGCGGATCCGTACGTTTGCGCGCCGGCGGCAGTTGCGACACATCGATCGAATCGGACACCACGTAGGAATCGGAAATCAGATGGCCCTGCGCATCGAACAGACGGGCCCGTTCGCCGGACGGGATAAAACGCGCCAGCGCCGCCAGGGCATTGTCCTGTTCCAGCGTCGGTTGCGGCTCGCCCTCGGTGGCCACTTCGGCAATCACTTCGCCGACCACCTGCGCCTGTGAGGTCAGCGAATCCATCTGGCTGGTGATCAGGCCGCGGCGCAGATCGGACAGCACCAGCGTGCCAACGGCGATAATGATCAGGCCGAGCAGGTTGAGGCCGAAAATCAGGCGGCCAAGGCGCGAACGTCCGAAGGTCAGGCGGCTGAAATGCCGTCCGACATGTACAAGGCCCGCCTTGTCTGTATCGCGCGCGCCTGAGGCGTCGGCCATGTCAGCTACGTCCCCTCAAAACGCCTGTCGTCTCAGACTTCGCGGTAGCGATAGCCAACGCCGTAAAGGGTTTCGATCGAATCGAACTCATTATCGACCACGCGGAACTTCTTGCGCATCCGCTTGACGTGGCTGTCGATGGTACGGTCATCGACATAGACCTGATCATCATAGGCGGCGTCCATCAGGTTGTCGCGGCTCTTGACGAAGCCGGGGCGCTGGGCCAGGGCGTGCAGCAGCAAAAATTCGGTGACGGTCAGGCGCACAGGCTTGCCGTCCCAAGTGCATTCGTGGCGGGCGGCGTCCATCACCAGCTTGCCGCGCTTCAGTGACTTGGCGTTGAGCGCCTCGGTCACTTCGGGGGCCTCGCCCTGATCGACGATACCGGCGCGGCGCAAAACCGCCTTGACGCGCTCCAGCAACAGGCGCTGTGAAAACGGCTTGTGGACGTAATCATCGGCACCGAGATTGAAGCCCAGCACCTCGTCGATCTCGTCGTCCTTCGAGGTCAGGATGATGACCGGCAGGCTGGAGGTGGCGCGCAGTCGGCGCAGCACTTCCATACCGTCCATGCGCGGCATTTTCACATCGAGAATGGCCAGGTCAGGCGGGTCTTTTTCAAGCGCGGCCAGACCGGCGGCACCGTCATAATAGGCCTGGATCGTATGGCCGCCGCTTTCCAGAGCCAGCGATACGCTCGTCACGATGTTTTCGTCGTCATCGACAAGAGTTATTCGGGCCATAGGGCCTCCTGTATTGCGATCTGAAACCGCGCGCTTTTCATCTGCCTACCCCATTTTACCCTAAGCTGGTTCTTTTAAAGGCGTCAACGCGGCGAATTCGCGGCTTTCAAGGATAATTTAATAAGATGTGTGTAACTTCTGACGCATAATCAAGGGGCTTTCCGCCTCTTCGGGGACAAGATGAGCGACCGCCCGGTGCATTACGAAGTGTTTTCGCGCCGCACGCCACAGGCTTCGTGGGTGCTGGAAATGGCGGTGGAATCCCGCGACACGGCGCTCACTTCGGCCGAGGAGATGCTGAAGGAGGGTCGCGCCGCCGTGCGTGTTTCCAAGGAAACCTTCGATCCCGAAACGGGCGAATTCCGCTCGCACCGCCTGATGGAAAAGGGCGTTACCACCCCGCAGAAAAAGCCGAAACTGGCCCCCGAAACCGATTCGGTGTGCGTCAGCCCGCAGGATCTCTATACGGGGCCTGCGCGCGAAAAAATTGGTCGCCTGCTCGAAGACTGGCTGCGCCGCTATGAGGTGACGCCGTTTGAACTGCTGCACCGTCCCGATCTGGCCGAAAAGCTGGAGGCGTCCGGCAATGATCTTTTGCACGTCACGCAAAAGCTTTCGGTGCCGGAAAGCCAGGATACGGGCGTGCCCCTGCATGAATTGATCCGGCGCTGGCAGGGTTTGTTCGACCGCGCCTGCACACGGCTGATCCAGGATGGCCGCAAGCAGGTGTTTCCCGAACTGACGCCCGCCAATCTGCTGGCCGTGGTCGATCGTCTGCGCGATCACCCGGAGCGCGACTATGTGCTGGGCGGCGGCCTGGCCGGGCTGTTGAAAGAGGCGAAACGGCCCGCCGCCAAACTGGAAGCTCTGCGCATCTACGCCGAGGCCCTGTCCGGCGTGGTGCAGGATCGCAACTGGGCCATGCAGGTCATCGAAGCGCCGGTGGTGGAAATCTTCGCCACGCGCGGCAGTCTGGCCGATCTGGTCGGCGATGAGCTTGATCTCGGGGGGGCGCTGGCCCTGCTGACGCGACTGGCGGCGGGAGCCGAGGTCGATCTGGTGGCGCGCCATGATGCCCGCGTGGCGCGGCTGATGCCGTCGCTGTCCGGTACACTGGCCGGTTACGCGGCGCTGATTCAGGGCGGTCACCTGCCGCATCTGGCCTATCATATTTCGCGGCGCTGTATCACCGAACTGAAGGGGCCGCGCCGTCTCTGCCCCAATGATCCCGAAACCGAGATCGAAACCCTGCGGGCCCTGGCCCTGTGCCTGAGCGCCGCCGGCAAGGACGAAGGCCAGCGCGACGACATCAAGGAGGCCTTTGTCGAGCGTTCGAAAAAGCTCGTCTCGGCCGATTTCGTCACCAGCCTGATGGAGGAGGCACGTGACGCCACAGACGAGGTCGAAAAGCTGATCTGGCTGTGCGAAAACATGGTGGGAGCCGCCAATAAACGTCAGGCGGCGCGCTGGCTGCAAACCTTCGTAAGCCAGCAGAAATTCGAGCGTTCCTTGCGCGAAAGCCAGCAGCCGCCCGCCGCGCGCCTGCAAACCCTGGCGCGGATGCAGGCGCGCATCAAAGCGGCGCAATTGGTGGAAAAGGACGGCGACGATATTTGTGTCAGGCTCGGCCAGATAGGCGGGCTGATCGCCGCCGACGTCAAATTGCTGGCCCATATCCTGCGCAGTCCGGCCTCGCCGGTGCAGAAACTGGCCATGATGATGGGCTTCGCCGCCGGTCAGACCGGGCCGATGGGGCCGCTGTCCGATCAGGCGCGCAGCGAGGCCATGAAGATGCTGCGCGATTCGGCTGTGCGTCAGGCCCTGATGGGCCAGCCGCAGGTACTGGCCTCGCTGCGGCCTATGATGCAGGCGGCGGGGCTGGCGGCCTGATCATCATTTCCGAAGCGCATACATGGCAATCAGGCCGCGCCGCTGAGCGGGAGCGGTTCCACACGGTTTGACAACGGGCTGTTGCGGCGGCGATAAGGTCTGCAAAAGATCATAAAATCGCAGGGTAAAATGTCGCAATCTTACAACATACTGGCTAACAGCCCGTCGGCCACCGACGCCATAACGCCGGACGTCACCACAACCGGCAAGCCGCACTATGAGGTGCTGGATGGTTTGCGCGGCACGGCTGCCGTGCTGGTGGTGCTGTTTCATATCATGGGCATGACCGCCAACTGGTCGGATAAGGGCCAGTTGGTGCATCACGGCCATCTGGCGGTCGATTTCTTCTTCACCCTGTCGGGCTTCGTCATCGCCTATGCCTATGGCGACCGCTGGGGGAAGATGAGCCTCAAACAGTTCTTCCTGACGCGGCTGGTGCGGCTGCATCCGCTGGTGCTGCTGGGCGCGGTGCTGGGCGTTCTGAGCTTTGTGTTTGATCCGTTCGCAGGGGCCACGCAATCGGTCATACCCTTGCGTACCGTGGCGATTGATTTCGTGCTGATCGCCTTCCTGATGCCGCACCCGCCCCTGCCCAACCGCTGGACCGACACCCACAGCCTGAACAGTCCGGCCTGGTCTTTGTTGCAGGAATATATCGGCAATATCGCCTATGCGCTGGTGCTGCGTCGCCTCAAGGCGCGCTGGCTGTTCGCCATCCTGATCGTGACCGGGGCGGGTCTGATCTGGTGCGCGGCGAAAAACAACAGCATGGATATGGGCTCGGATTTCGGCAGCTACTGGCGGGGCATGTTGCGCATGGCGTTTTCGTTTACGCTGGGCCTGTGGCTCTATCGTGTGCATGACAGGTTCCCGAAGGTGCGCCCCGGCTGGCTGGCCTTAAGCCTGGTGCTGATCATCGCCATGTGCGTGCCGCGCATCGCGCCCGGCATCGCCCACGCCAATGGCTTGCTGGAGGTGGCGATGGTGATGCTGGTATTTCCACTGGTCGTGCTGCTGGGTGCGCATTCGCAAATCAGCCACATCGAAATGGCGGCGTGCAAGATCGCCGGGCACCTGTCCTATCCGCTCTATATCCTGCACTACCCGTTTTTGTTGATCTACATGAACTATGTCAATTTTCGCCACCCTTCGGCGCATGACAGGCTGATCTGGGCCAGCGTCGCCTTTATTGTCGTGGTCAGCTTCGCCTGGGCGGCGTTCAAGCTCTATGATGAACCGATCCGTAAGATGTTGAAACCGCTGACGCAGCGCTGACTTGTCACGTCTCCTGAACCCGTATAGCCTGAGCCGCGAAGGCTGCGCGCCCTGATCCGGCGCAGATAAGCCGTATGATTGTCTCAGGAGGATTTTAGAATAATGTTGAGCCGCGTCGGCCTTTTCGGCAATGTTACCGCTATCATCATGCTGGCCGCCTTGCCGGTTCACGCCGAGACGCAGGCAGCCTCCACCCCGCCGCCGATGACGGCGGATAATGGCTATGTCGATGCGCCTCAAGGGCCATTTGCCCGCCATCCGGGCGATGGCAACGGGGCTTACAAGACGCACATCTACCACAATTTGTTCGCTGAGCGTCTGGGCGTCAGTCCGGCGGCCACCCGGCAAAAGGTCGAGGCCACCTTCCAGCAGCTTTTCCACGGAGACGGTCAGGAACAGCGCGTCTATTTCGAAACGGGTGCCAATGCCAATGGCACCTTGGCCTATATCACCGACTGGGCCAATAATGATGTGCGCACGGAAGGGATGAGCTACGGCATGATGATTGCCGTCGAACTGGGCAAGAAACGCGAGTTCGACGCCCTGTGGAACTGGGCCCACACCTATATGCTGACCACCGATCCGCACAATCCCTCGCTTGGCTATTTCGCCTGGTCGATGAATACCGATGGCACGCCGCGTTCCACCAGCGCCGCGCCGGACGGCGAGGAATATTTCACTATGGCGCTCTATTTCGCCGCCAATCGCTGGGGCAATGGCAAGGGCATCTATAATTATCAGGCCGAGGCGGACAAGATTCTGCGTGATATGCGGCACCATCCGGTGCTGACCGGCACGACGCCGTTTCGCATTCACCCCAAGGATCCCCCCTTCGTCGCACCACAAACGCCGTGGCCCAGCCTGAATAATCGCGCCATGCAGGCGCAGGCCGAGAAGGACGGCACGCCGTGGCCGCCCTATCATTTCGACAACAAACCCCATCAGGTGACGGTGGGGCCGATGGTCGATGAGGCCCACACCATGATCCGCTTCGTGCCGGAAACCAATGTGACCGGCACCGACGCCTCCTACCATCTGCCCGCCTTTTATGAATTGTGGGCGCGCTGGGGGCCGAAGGAAGATCGCGCCTTCTGGGCCAGGGCCGCCGATGTCAGCCGCGATCTGTTTGATCGCGTCACCGCCCCGCAGACCGGTCTGGCACCCGACCGCAGCCATTTTGACGGCTCGACCCTGCTGACCAGAGATGGCCAGCCTGATCCGTTCGGCTATGATAGCTGGCGCACGGTCAGCAACTGGTCGGTGGACTATAGCTGGTGGGGCAAGGATGACCGCGAACGCGCACTCAGCAATCGCATCCAGACCTTCCTCTATGGTCAGGGCATTAACAGCTTCGCCGACCGCTACACGCTGGACGGCAAGCCCTTATCGACGCGCCACTCGGTTGGCATGGTGGCGACCACGGCGGTCGGCAGTCTGGCGGCGACGCCCGGTGCCGTGCCGGACGCCTTTCTGAAGACGCTGTGGGACACGCCCGTACCTTCTGGTGAGCAGCGCTATTTCGACGGTATGCTCTATATGATGAGTCTGATGCACTTAAGCGGCGAATTCCGCATCATCGAACCGCATGATGGCAAGGCGAAATAGGCTTAAGCTTCCAAAGAGTCAGGCGCTGCGGAAATTCAGCTCCAGCAGCACATTATTGGGGTCGGTGACGAACAGTTGGCGCAGGCCGATTTCCGATAGGTCGGCATAGCCATAGTCGGTGCCGCGCGCCTTCAGCAGGGCCAGCATCTCGTCGAAACCGTCGCACTCAAAAGCGATATGGTGGATCGCGCCCGTGCCCGCACCGGGCTGAACGTCGCGCGGGATCGTGTTGTCGGTGCCGAACAGATTGAGGTGGATGACGGCGCGCTCACCGGCATAGAGCCACTGGCGTTCGGATGGGTCGCGGCGCGGCGCCCCCCTGGCCACCAGACCCAGCAGGTCGTGGTAAAAGGCAATCGTGCCCGCCATGTCGCGGGTCTGGATATTGAAATGGTCGAGATGTTTGACGATGGTGGTTTCCGGCATGGAGGTCAGGCCCGTTTTGATTTCAAAGCCGCCAGCATTTCCCGGCGTAGAATGGTATTGATGCGCGATTGATAGCCCTTGCCCTGAGATCTGAGCCAGTCAAGCACATCGGCGTCGAGCCGCGCCGTGATCTGTTGTTTGATGGGTCGATAGAAGCGTCCGCGCACGGCTGTCCTGAGCTGTTCGTCGCTCAATTCGGGCATGTCGCCCAGCTCAATCGCCTGATCCGGTTCGGCGGCCAGCGCGGCCAGATGCGCACGGTCTTCGTCGTTCAAAGGCGGCAGGGTTTCCAATGTGTGACTAATTGTTTTCATTCTCATACCATTGCCTTTCCCTGCGCGTGGCGCGACGCGCGGAAATAATGCGGACAATCTCGACAGACTGTCCATCCCGATCGGTTTGGGTGAGGGTATGCGCCACCACCAGTAGCACGAAATGGCCTACAATTCCAAAGGTTTGCCAGCGTTGCTCGCCGTTCTCGACACGATCCTGAATCGAAAGATGCAGGGGATCACGAAAAACCTGGCTGGCTTCTTTAAAGCTGACGCCATTGTGTTTTTGCTGATTGGAAAGGTTTTTGGCCTCGTCCCATTCAAAGATAATATGGCCCATAATATAACTACAAATTTGTAATTATGCAAATGCCCATTTTAGTGCGCCTCGTCCCAGTTGAGCGCGGCATGGGCTTCCACCACCAGCGGCACGCTGATCTCGATGGCGGGCAGGGCGGCGTCGGACATGATCTGCTTGACCAGCGGGATCACGGCCTCGACCTCGGAGTCGGGCGCTTCGAAGATCAGTTCGTCATGCACCTGCAACAGCATCTTCGTGGTGAAACCGGCCTCGGTCAGAGCCTTTGGCATCCGCATCATGGCACGGCGAATGATGTCGGCGGCGGTGCCCTGAATCGGCGCATTGATGGCGGCGCGTTCGGCAAAAGCTTTCTGCGCACCCTTGCCGTTAATTTCCGGGATATGGATTTTGCGGCCATGCAGGGTGGTGACAAAACCGTTGGCGGCCACAAAGGCTTTGGTTGTGTCCATATAGGCTTTGATGCCGGGAAAGCGCTCGAAATAGGTTTCGATATAGCGCCCGGCCTCGCCGCGTTCGATGCCGAGCTGGTTCGCCAGTCCGAACGCCGAAATGCCGTAGATGATGCCGAAATTGATCGCCTTGGCGCGGCGGCGGATTTCGGAGGTCATGTCCTCCATCGCCACGCTGAACATTTCCGAAGCGGTCATGGCGTGGATGTCGTCGCCGCGCGCAAAGGCCGCCTTCAGTTGCGGAATATCGCCGATATGGGCGAGGATGCGCAGCTCGATCTGTGAGTAGTCGGCGCTGATCAGCCTGTGGCCTGGTTTGGCGATAAAGGCGCGGCGGATTTTGCGGCCTTCCTTCGTGCGGATCGGGATGTTTTGCAGATTGGGTTCGTTGGAGCTTAAGCGTCCGGTCGGGGTGGCGGCCAGATGGAAGCTGGTGTGGATGCGCTGGGTCTGCGGGTCGGCATGGCCGATCAGATTATCGGTATAGGTGCCCTTCAGCTTGGCAAGCTGGCGATAATCGAGCAATAGTTTAGCGAGCGGCTGGCCCTTTTCGGCGAGGTCTTCGAGCACTTTCACATCGGTGGCCCACTGGCCTGACGCCGTGCGCTTGCCGCCGGGAAGCTGCATCTCATCGTAAAAAATGACACCGAGTTGCTGGGGGCTGTTGAGATTGAACGGGCGGCCCACCAGGGCGTGCGCCTCGGCTTCCAGCTCGCTCATCCGCGTGCCGAAATCGTGCGACAGGGATTGCAGCACCTGCGGGTCGATGCGGATTCCGGCCAGTTCCATCTCGGACAGCACGGCTGGCATACCGCGCTCCAGCGTTTCGTACATCGCCATCTGGCCTTCGCGGGCAAGGCGCGGTTTGAGGATATGCCACAGGCGCAGCGTCACGTCGGCGTCCTCGGCGGCATAGCGCGTGGCCGGAGTCAGATCGACATATTTGAACGATTTCAGGTTCTTGCCGGAACCGGCCACCTCCTTGAACGGGATGGGCGTGTGGCCGAGATGCAGTTCGGATAGCTCATCCATGCCGTGATTGTGCAGCCCGCCTTCGAGCGCATAACTGATCAGCATGGTGTCGTCATAGGGCGTTACGTCGATGCCGTGGCGATGCAATACGCTCAGATCATATTTGATATTCTGGCCGATCTTCAGCACGCCTCTGTCTTCGAGCAGGGGCTTGAGCGCAGCGATGGCCTGTTGCAGCGGAATCTGGGTCAGGCCTGCCCCCCCACCTCCAAAGTTGCCGCCAAAGTCGCCGCCAAAATCGAGGCCTTCCGCAGCGGTATGGCCGAGTGGAATATAGCAGGCGCGATTGGGGGCCGTGGCCAGCGAAATGCCGCACAGGCCGGAATGCGAGGCGGACAGGTCGTCGGTTTCGGTATCGACCGCCACCACGCCCGCCGCATAGGCCTCATCGATCCAGCCACGCAGCTCTTCGATGCTCTGAACGCAGGCATAGGCGTCGAGATCGAAGGGCAGAAGCGCGGTTTGCGCCGGTGCGGCTTTCGGCGCACCATACAGCGGACGCGAAACGGGCGCGCTCGGCAGCTTGTCCATCGCCGTGCCCTGCATCAGGCTTAAGGTGCCGCCGACACGCCTGGCCAGAGAGGCGAATTCCATCATGGCCAGAAAGGCGCTCAGCACATCGGCATCGGGTTCGCGCAAGGCAAAGCTGTCAATGTCGGCGGGCGGCGGGACATCGCAGCGCAGCCGCACCAGTTCGCGCGACATCAAAATCTGGTCGCGGAAATCGATCAGGGTCTGGCGGCGCTTTTCCTGCTTGATCTCCGAAGCGCGCGCCAGAACGGCGTCGAGATCGCCGAAATCGGTCAGCAATTGCGCGGCGGTTTTCACGCCGATACCGGGTGCGCCCGGCACATTATCAGACGAATCCCCGATCAGGGCCTGGGCATCGACCACCCGTTCGGGCGGCACGCCGAACTTTTCAATCACCTGTTCGCGGCCGATCGGCGTGGCCTTGACCGGGTCCATCAGGCTGACCTCATCGGTCACCAGTTGCATCAGATCCTTGTCCGACGAGACGATGGTGACCTTGAAGCCCCGCTGCACAGCCAGATGGGCATAGGTGCAGATCAGGTCGTCGGCCTCGAAGCCTTCCAGTTCGATGGCGGGCAGACCGAAGGCGCGCGTCGCCTCGCGGATCAGCGGAAATTGCGGGATCAGGTCTTCGGGCGCGGGCGGGCGATGCGCCTTGTAACCGTCATAGATTTCGTTGCGGAAGGTCTTGGCGGCGGCGTCGAAAATCACGGCCAGATGCGACGGCGCATCATCGCCGCGATGCTCCTTGATCAGGCGGTACAGCATGTTGCAATAGCCGGCTACGGCCCCTACCGGCAGGCCGTCCGATTTGCGCGTGAGCGGCGGCAGGCCATGATAGGCGCGAAAAATATAGCCCGAACCATCGATCAGGACGAGGCGTTTGGGCGTGTCGGACGTGGCGGCATCGGGCATGGTGGGCTCATGATCTGGCATAGGCGCTGTTCATAGCGGCATATGCGGACGCTGCCAAATCAAAGTGGCGGAGAGGGGCGGGAGAATATGTTGGGCGACGAGCTTCCAGCCGTTAAGCCGCTTAAAGATCGACCGGTCACCACACGCCGGTATTGGCCATCGAAGCCCACGGTTCGGCAGGCGGCAGCGCTTCACCCTTTTGCAGCAGCTCCACCGAAATGCCGTCGGGCGAGCGCACGAAGGCCATCTGGCCGTCGCGCGGCGGGCGATTGATCACCACGCCCATATCGGCCAGGTGCTGGCAGGTGGCGTAGATGTCATCGACCTCATAGGCGAGGTGGCCGAAATTGCGCCCGCCCGTATAGACCTCGACCGCGCCATGCTCATCGGGCCAGTTCCAGGTCAGCTCGACTTCAGCCTGTCCCCGTAACTCCGCTGTCGCGCCGAGATGCGCGTCTTCGTCGGCCGACAGGAAGATCAGGCTGTAACGGCCCTGTTCGCTGTCCATGCGGCGCACCTGACGCAGGCCCAGACCTTCGCAGAAAAAACGCAGGGCGGCATCGAGATTGCTTACCCGCACCATGGTGTGCAGGAAGCGCATCCTAGTGCTCGCCTTCCGGACGCGGGGCCGGATCGATATAGTCGTGGGCATGATCCTGATGCACGAATTTGCGGTCGCAATAGCCGCATTCCACCGTGCCGTCCTCGCCCAGCTCGTAATAGGTCAGCGGATGGCCCAGCGCGCCGCCGCCGCCATTACAGGCCACCTTGTGGGTATCGACATAGATGATTTCGGGAGGAGGAATCAGGGTGTCGCTCATGGCGGGCAAAAACCTTTTGCAAAAACTCATTTTCTCCTTAAGCCACAACGCTGCACCGCGTCAATCTCATAGCCGTGTGCAAACATCATATGGTCGTTCATCCTGCCCGCATTATTGCCCGGTCTGGCATCCGGGAAGCGATTTACAGGCCCATTGGAAGCGTTTACATCTGAGATAACCGGAGAAAAACCAGTATGAGCGCCGCCACACTCAAAGATATAGCCCGCGAGGCCGGTGTGTCGATCGCCACGGCGTCACGCGCTATCAACGGGCTTGATAATGTCACACAGGGCGTTCGCCAGCGCGTACTGGAGGCGGCCAGGAGCTTGCGCTATGTGCCGCATGGCGGGGCGCGTTCGCTGGTCATGTCGCGCACCAACACGATCGGCGTGCTGCTGCCCGACGTGTATGGCGAATTCTTCGCCGAAATCATTCGCGGCATCGATGTGGCGGCGCGGGCGCGTGGCCTGCACCTGCTGGTGGCCGGTTCGCACGCCAATCTCGATGAGGCCGTGGCGATCCTGCGCGCCTGGGGCGGGCGGGTCGATGGCCTGCTGGTCATGTCGCCCTTTGTCGATTCGCAAAATCTGGCCGCCATCCTGCCGATCAACCTGCCGCTGGTTACGATTGCCAGCCGCGTTGGTCAGGTGGAGCAGGGCTCGATCAGCGTCGATAATTACGGTGGCGGCGTGACGGCGGCGCGCCACCTGATTGCCGAAGGGCGCACGCGCATCGCCCACATTTCCGGGCCCGCCGGTAATTTCGAGGCGCGCGAACGCCAGCGCGGGTTTTCTGCGGCCATGAAGGCGGCGCGCCTGACGCCTCACGCCATCTATGAAGGCGATTTCACCGAGGAATCGGGCTATGCGGGCACGCGCGCCTTTCTGGCCCAGGCCGAACGGCCCGACGCCATCTTCGTGGCCAATGACATGATGGCGCTGGGTTGCCTGCTGGCGCTCAGCGAGGCAGGCGTCAGGGCCCCTTATGACATAGCGGTGGTGGGCTTTGACGACATTCCGATTTCGCGCTTCACCGCGCCGCCGCTCACCACCCTGCGCGTCGGCATATTCGACTTAGGCCGGCGCGGGCTCGAACTGCTGGTCGAAGCGCTCGATCACGGCGAAACCACGGCGCATGAGGGCATTATCGTCTCGCCGGAACTGGTGGTGCGTGAATCATCGCATCGTATGGGGCATCATGCGGGCTGATTATTTTCAGGAGCGGCATTTTATCGGTTGAGCGCGAACGGGGTTTAGCTTAGGTTCCGCGCCGTTCGCTGGCCGTTTAGACGCGCCTGACAAAAATACGCATCCGTAGCTCAGCTGGATAGAGCGCTGCCCTCCGAAGGCAGAGGTCGGGGGTTCGAATCCCTTCGGGTGCGCCATTACAAATCAATGACTTATGTAGTTTTAGCTTCTGCCGAAAATGGCGGGGGACGCTAGGGGGACGCTTAGCGCACAAAGTCGGCATTTCGGGGACGCAAAATAATTCGGTGGTGACGCTATGAGACAGCGCATCGTCATGCACCCGGCAGAGCAAAAGCGTCAGGCTCGCAAGCGCCTTGTTAAAGTCGCCCGCAAACTGGAATGGGCGCTTGACCAGATCATAGCCGCCTTGGACGAAATAGACGGCGACCCTGACCTTGAACCGGACTTAGGCAGCGTCACCACCGCCCCTTATCAAAATCAACGCGATTGGGCGCAGGGCGTGAATGACAACCGTGAGCACGATCCGGCCGAAGACAGGCTTTTCGATGAATCCGAATGGGAACCCTCGCTAGGGGAACCGGAGGGCCGGGTAAATCAATTAGGCTGGGGTAAGTCTGGCACCCGCGACCTTGAGGCAGATCATGACGGGCGCGAACCTGAAGTGGAAGGCAATTGGATCGTCACGTCACATGACGATCAAACCGACTGGAAAGGATAGTCTTGAGGTCACCGCTTCAATGCAAGCTTTTGCAAACATGCAGGGCCGCCACCTTAGCATTTCTTAGTACTTTTTCGCCGGGGATCGGGGCTTAAATGATAACATTTGATAAGTTTGGAAGGTCAGCATGTTGAGGTTAGCTAACGCGCGCATCAATACAAGGTATTACACGCGCGCTTGCGCGTGCGGGGAATTGACGCCCAGCCACAGACCTCAGAAAAATCGGAGCGTCGCGCGTGCGTGAACGGCAGAGAAAACCTGTGTTAGCAATTTAAATTGAGGCCACAACCGGTCTTGGGAAGGTTGGCCTTAGGTTTTCGACCCACCCCTCCCTTAGGGCGGAATGTCTGTCTCTAACTCGCTATCGCATGATCGCGGTCTTGGCTGGGCGCAACGTTCTGAGACATGCCGCAGCGCTTGCCGATAATAAGCCCTCCCGGTTCATGCCGCCTCATATCAAATCTCTCCGCAACGTCAGGCAATGCGCCCTTGATCACATAGGACAGCGCGGCGTCTAGGTTGGCGAAGTGCTGATCAGGCGCGGTGCTTTCAAGGCCAAGCCGTCCACCGATTGAGCGGCTCAGGACTGTGCGGGTCTTGTAGGGGCGTTTGGTAATGCCTTCGATCCATCCCCTTTGCAGCTTCGTGATGCGCTTGACGTGGCGCGGCGGGACGTGAATGAGAATATGACAATGACCGCCCTTGCCGGGGCCGTTCTCATGCGTCCAAATGTAAGCCGTATGGCCATCGTGTCGTGTTATGGCCTTGCTGATCAGGTCAAGATAGCGCCCGGTCGCCTTCGCCATGTGATCAAGCCTAATCCCGGCATGTTGCCAGTGCAGGGTAATCATCCGGTTCAAAGGTAAGCCAGCCTGATCAGCGTTTAAGGTCGCCTGCAACAGCCGCAGAACCTGCTTATCGGTAAGGCCGTGGCTTTGACGCATGGCGCTATTACGTGCACCACCGCGCCGCCCCTTTCGCTTTTGAGGACTGAGTTTGGAAACGCGAGGCCGTTCGCTTGCTCGTTTGGATAGCTGCTCCGGCCTCGCTTCAGCCGGTGCCAGAAGGGTATCCGGTGCCAAGGATTTATTCTTCATGGCTTGCGGATAATCCTTGCTGCATCAACAGCTTGACCGCCACACCACCGGCTGAAAACAGCAAAAGGTGTCTGATACCATATCCGCGCGCGTATTATATATATTATACGAACCACCGCCGAAACGCCCTTAATCTATTGATTTAAAAGAAAAATAAGGGCCGTTTGAAACTTCACCGGTTTTAGACTTTCGGTGAAGTTTCAAACATGGCCTTTGAGGCTATTCCGCCGGGGGGATTAAACCCAGCTTGCGGGCGTCACACTCGGCGGCTTGCAAGACGCGGATCAGTTCAGGCAGAAGGGCGGGATTAAGGCTGATACCCTTCGTAGTCGGTTTGAAGGTCTTGGCCGCCGAAAACCGCCCATAAACCCGCATATCGAGAAGCGTCAGGCCCTTGAACTCCTGAAGCGCCACGCGGATTTCTTCGCTGGCATTTTTGGCAATTTGGCCAATCGGCAGGGGGAGATTATTCATCGCGCGCCCCTTCTGCCGTGCCGGTGGTGACGGCCTGCCATTTGATCGCCTTGCAACCGCCTTCACCTATGCCGCGTTCACCAGAGTCGCGGATCAAACCCATGCGGGCCAGTTCGGAGCAACGTGGGCGGATCGACATGAGCAGGTCATGGCCGCCAGCTTCATGCAGGGCGCGGGTGATTTGTTCGGGCGTCATGGCATAGCCAGAGGCCAGCAAGACGCCATAAACCCGTTCACGCTGTTTTGGCGCGGTGGCGGCCTTGTAAATCGCAGCAAGGCGGGCGGTTTCGCCAGTAGCGTCATTGCGCGAGTGAGGTGGGCGGGAGAAGTCGGGCTTAGACATGCGCGCCTCCCAGAGCCAATTCAACGCTCAGGCGGACAATGGTGTCAGGCAGGCCAAATTTGCGGCTCAGACGGCCCGCATAGCCCTTGCGTGAGGTGAGAATAATGCTATCCGGGGTGATGTTACCGTAAAGCAAACCACCACCGCCCCCGCGCACTAAATCCGTGCCGGGGGCGATCTTATGATGCTGCATGATTATTCCGCCCCCTTGTCGCTGGTGGACGTTTTCAGCGGGGACATGATAGATTCAGCCCACTTGTCGAGGTCAGCGACCGAATAAATGGGGTAGCGACCGGCGCTTCGGAAAGCGGGGCCACCGCCAACCGTGGCGTATTTTGCCAGAGTGACGGGCTTGCGGAAAATCGCATATTTTTCGGCGAGATAGTCAGACGCTTCCTTGCGACGAAGCAGCCGGGTTTCTGAATAGGACATAGGGTTCTAGGATCGTGCCCCAGGGCGTGGTGTAATTGAGCGCTTGGCATCAATGACTTCCGGACAGGTCCGGGTTTCGCTCAGTTTGCCACGGCTGGCATGCTGAGAAGTGGATCATCGCTGAGTTGTGCGATGGTTTCAAGGGTAATGTAGCGCCCGCGCTGAACCGCCCATTCATCGTTCTGTTCGAGCAGGATGGCGCCGACCAGTCTGGTGATGGCATCGTCGTTTGGGAAGATGCCCACGACATCGCAGCGACGCTTGATTTCGCCATTGAGCCGTTCAATGGGGTTGGTTGAGTGCAGCTTGATGCGGTGTTCCTTCGGGAAGGTCATATAGGCCAGGACATCGTGCTCAGCCTCGTCCATGATCGTGGCCAGCTTTGGCATTTTGGGCCTGAGCTGGTCGGCGACGTTTCGCCATTGGGTACTCGCCGTTTCCGCCGTCTCCTGGGCGAAGGCCGTGCCGATGAAGGCAGAGACGACGCGTCGCCCGCTCTTGCCGGCATGGGCGCAGACATTGCGCATGAAGTGAACACGGCAGCGCTGCCAGGTGGCGTTGAGAACCTTGGAGACGGCACCCTTGATCCCGATGTGGGCATCAGAGACCACAAGTTTGACACCACGCAGGCCCCGGCGTGTCAGGTTGCGCAGGAACTCTGCCCAGATCGGTTCGGCTTCCGAGGTGCCGACCTCCATGCCCAGCACTTCACGCCTGCCGTCGCTGTTGACGCCAACGCAGATGATGACGGCGACCGAGACGATACGGCCGCCCCGGCGCACCTTCAGATACGTAGCGTCAATCCAGATGTATGGCCATTCCCCTTCAATGGGGCGGTTCAGGAAAGCCTTCACACGGTCATCGATCTCTTCGCACAGCCGACTGACCTGACTCTTGGAGATGCCGCTCATCCCCATCGCCTTGACCAGATCATCGACAGAGCGCGTCGAGATACCCTGAACGTAAGCCTCCTGGATCACAGCCGTCAGTGCCTTCTCGGCCATGCGCCTGGGCTCCAGGAAACCCGGGAAGTAACTGCCTTTACGAAGCTTCGGGATCCGAAGCTCGACCGTGCCTGCGCGTGTTTCCCAGTCTCGGTCACGATAGCCGTTGCGCTGGACCAGCCGGTCGCCGGTTTTCTCATGGTAGCCGGCACCGGTCATGCCGCTCACTTCCAATGCCATCAAGCGTTCAGCCGTGAAGCTGATCATGTCGCGCAACAAATCGCTGTCTGAGGTCTTTTCAACAAGCCCTTTCAGGGCCATCATATCGTCGGTCATCGGTGTTCTTTCGTTCTGGAATGAGTGTCGCAACCCAAACCTATCCGAAAATCACTGATGACCAACCCGCTACGCTAAGGCTCGCTTTGCCCTTTTGAATGGGCAGCGAGCCATGCGCTACGCTCTTACCCAGTTACACCACTCGCTGGGACACGACCAGCCAAATTCGTAGCAAGCGCTGGTGCGATCAGGCGATTACGTTCCATTACCTCTAAAATTTCTGGACTCATAGGGAGCATGGCCGTTTTTATTTTATCGTTGATGGCCGCGCGCTCTGAATCGTAACTACCTGCCATTTTCGCCTGCTCCACGCGAAGCAATGCTCTCAGCAACGTTTGGCGACGAGGTTCGTCTGATGCGTTCCAAGCTTGAGCCTCAAGGTCAATCTCATCGTTCGTAGCGATGAGGAAGTCTTGTTCAGAAAGGGATGTGATTCGTAAGCGGTGTTCTGCCCCCACGTTCCCTTTTCGGCATTGATCTGCGCATGGCTTGTTCAGAGTTGAACGAGAGGGACTTTCTCCATGGAGACTACACCGGAGATTCTCACTGGAAGGGCGGTCCGCAGTGGGACCCGGCGTTCGCGCCGATGGCCGGATGAGGTCAAGGCGCGGCTTGTTGCAGAGACCTTGCGGCCTGGGGTAAGCGTCAATGAAGTGGCGCGCCGTGCCGGGGTAAAGGCGAACCACCTGTCTTCATGGCGCACCTTGGCGCGGAGGGGCAAGTTGATCTTGCCGGCGCCTGAGGACGACGTTGAATTTAGCGCTCTGGTGGTCAGCGAACCGGCCCCGGTCGCGGCTACGCATCCGGCTATCAGGCCTGAGATCGTGGTCGGGAATGTGACGATCCGTCTTGAAGACGACGCTTCAGCAGATCGTATTGCGGCAGTTGCGTGTGCCATGATGGCGTCGGTATGATCTTCCCGTCAAACCGGGTACGGATCATGGTGGCGACCAAGCCAATCGACTTCCGTAAAGGGCATGATGGTCTTGCCGCACTGGTGAAGAACCAATTGCACAAAGACCCCTTCACCGGCACGGTCTTCGTCTTCCGGTCGCGCAAGGCGGACCGCCTGAAGTTGCTCTATTGGGACGGCACCGGACTGGTGATGGCCTATAAACGGCTGGAGGCGCATGTGTTCACCTGGCCGGCGATCAAGGACGGACTTATGAGCCTTAGCCATGCTCAGTTTGAGGCGTTGTTCTCGGGGCTGGACTGGCGCCGAGTCCGGGCCCTGGAGGCGCGTGCACCGGAGGCGGTGGAATAGCTGCGACAAGATGACTCGGGGGGCATTTTAGGCAGGAAGGTAAAAGCGGATTTTGTTAGATTGCCGTCATGCTCAACCCCGCCAATTTGCCTGATGATATAGCGGTTCTCAAAGCCATGCTGGTGGCTTCTGAGGCCCGCAATCTGCGCAAGGATGACCGGATCGAGCGATTGGAGAAGCTGGTCGCCGCCTTCAGGCAGGCCGCCTTCGGGCGCAAATCCGAGAAGGCCGAGCCGGGTCAGTTTGAACTGGCCCTGGAAGACCTTGAAACCGCTATCGCCGCGATCCATGCTGAGGAAGAGGCCGATGCGCCTTGTGGTAAACGGGCTGCAAAGTCTCGCGCTGGCAATCGCGGGGCCTTACCCGGCCATCTGCCCCGCATCGAAGAGGTTATTGAGCCTGACAGTCTGCTCTGTGCCTGCGGCAACGGCTTACATTGCATTGGTGAAGACAGGTGCGAGCGGCTGGACGTGATCCCGGCGCAGTTCCGCGTCATCGTCACCCGCCGCCCCAAATATGCCTGCCGGGCCTGCACGGATGGCATAACTCAAGCCTCTGCTCCGGCGCGCCTCGTTCCCGGTGGCCTGCCGACTGAGGCGACTGTGGCTCATGTGCTGGTCAGTAAGTATGCCGACCATCTGCCCCTGTATCGGCAGGCCCAGATTTATAGCCGCCAAGGCGTTGACCTTGACCGGTCTACGCTGGCTGACTGGGTTGGCCGGGCCGCGTTCGAGTTGCGCCCGGTGTGGGGCGCCCTGATCGCCAATCTGAAGCAATCCACCAAGCTCTTTATGGATGAAACCCGCGCCCCGGTACTTGATCCCGGCGCACGTAAAACAAAAACCGGATACTTCTGGGCCCTGGCCCGCGATGACCGACCGTGGAACGGTGCGGCGCCGCCTGGTGTGGCCTTCACCTACGCGCCCGGGCGTGGCGGGCAGTATGCCGAACATATCTTGCAGGGCTTCACCGGCATTCTGCAGGTCGACGGCTATGCCGGTTACAATCGCCTGATCGCACCCGACCGTATCGGCCCGGCAATCCGGCTGGCCTATTGCTGGGCGCATGCCCGTCGTAAGCTGTTTGAGATTACCCGCGCCGGTCCGGCGCCAATCGCCGAAGAGGGCCTCAGGCGCATCGCCGATCTCTACAAGATCGAAGGGGACATCCGCGGTAGCGATCCGGCGGTGCGTCTGGCTGCACGACAATTACGATCTGGCCCCGTAGTGGCCGATATAGAGGCATGGCTCAACAATCACCGCAGCCGTGTCGCCGCCAAATCGCCGCTTGGCGAGGCATTGAATTACATCGCCAAATACTGGGGCGGCCTCTGCCAGTTCCTCGACGACGGCTGCGTCGAGCTGGACAACAACACTGTTGAACGCACGATCCGGCCTATCGCCCTGAACCGGAAAAACGCTCTCTTTGCAGGCCATGACGCCGGCGCTCAAAACTGGGCCATCATCGCGTCACTGATCGAAACGTGCAAACTGAACGGCATCGATCCCCATGCCTACCTGACCAACACCCTAAGGGCCATCGCGGGCGGACATAAGCAAAGCCAGATCGACCACCTTCTCCCTTGCAACTACGCCGTCAAGGTGTGAGCGAAACACCGCTTACTGTGATTCCAAGATAGTTGTTATCCATCAGTTTCAGGCCGCTACATGCAGAGGGTTAATTTCAAAGGAGAGTCGTGCCAGCTTTTCCCGCTTGGCGATTCGCAGGTCATAATCCTTTTGCAGGTTCAGCCAAAAATCAGCGGTGGTGCCGAAAAACAGGCCCAACCGGATCGCCATTTCCGCAGTAACAGAGCGTTTGCCGTCGATAATGTTTTTGATTGCGGCGCGGTCTACGTGGATCGCCGCCGCCAGCGCGCCGGGGCGCACGTTGAAGGCGTCAAGAAAGTCTTCCTTCAGCGTCACGCCGGGATGTTCGATTTCGATGTAAGCCGTCATTTCATCAACTCCTATATCGCGGGCACACACCCTAGCATTACCTAACAGCCTCGCTTCCTAAGCGATTTGCGCCACGCCGCCTTATCAGGCCGCCACAGACAACTTGACGCCCAGCGCCTTTGTCATGGCCAGCAGAGTGGAAAGGGTCGGATTGCCGTTTTCGCCAATAGCCTTGTAAAGCGCCGCGCGCGTCAGGCCGGTGGCCTTGGCCATGTCCTGAACCCCCCTAGCGCGCACAACATCATTTAAGCTTGCGCGGATCAGGTCAATATCGCCTTCCTCAAAGGCCGCTTCCAGATAGGTGGCAATCATCGCCTCGCTATCGAGATACGCAACCGCATCAAATTTGCCCGCTGTTTTTTTCATTCGTACACCTCTGCCAATGCCTTGGCCTTTTCAATATCGGCTTGCTGGCCCTTTTTCGTGCCGCCGCACAACAGCAGGATCACCACCGCGCCACGTTGAACAAAATAGAGACGGTAGCCGGGGCCATAATCTAGTCGCGCCTCACTGACACCCTGCCCAACTGGCTTAACATCGCCCAGATTGCCAAGGCTGAAGCGCCGGACACGGGAAACAATGCGGGCCTTCGCCTGAATATCTTTTAGGCTATGAAGCCAATCGGAAAATTCATCAGTTTGGCGGACTTCAATCATGACTATAAATACGCCCTTAGTTTCATTTTGTCAATTATAGTTTGCGTTTCGTCATAGGCGCTATGCCCGTTTGAAAGGCACAACCGCCGCGCCTTCGTCCGATCCGTCCATATGCGCGCCGATCCGGGCCGCCACACGATCCGCAGCCGCTATCAGGGCTGTGTCAAGGTGATGGATATATCTCCCTGTCACAGTGGCCGCCGTATGGCCCAGCAGGGCCGCAATCGTGATTTCCGTTAGGCCCAGATCGCCGCCGGTGCGGGCGAAGGCGTGGAGCAAGCCGTGAGGCGTCAGGCCGGATAAGTCTGTTTCCGGGTCGGTGGTGAGGGCGCGGGCCATGATCCGCTTCCATGCGTTCGGCAGGCTCCCATAGGCCGCCTTTCCGTTTGTAGGCGAGGGAAACACAAAGGGGCCGGTGCGTGGCAATTCGGATAAGAGCGATACCGCCGCCGCACCAAGGGGCCGCACGGACTGGCCGGTTTTACTATCCGATAAGCGCAAGGCGTGGCCGCTCAAATCGACTTCTGACCATTTCAGCTTTTGCACTTCGCCCAGACGGCAACCGGTGAAGGCGATCAGGCGAAAGGCCGCGACAGCCTGCCATGCCTCTGCATTGGCGTCAGAGGCGCGCAGGGCGTTCCCTAAGGCGCGATATTGTTCCGGGCTAAGGCGCACCTCGCGGCGGGCGTCAGCAGGGCGCTTGACGCCTCGGCAGGGGTTTATGCTGATAATGCCTTCGGACACGGCAAAGGACAGGATGCCACCCAGCAAGCCAACCGTGCGCGCCGCCGTGCCGTTGCCGCCTTCCACAATGGCGCGGCCTCTTGGCCCGGTCTTCACGTCAACCGCCGTCTTGCCCGCCGCCACGTCACGCATGAAGCGGTTTATGTCGGGTGTCGTCAGGTCGCGCACCCTGCGGCTACCCAGCAGGGGGATTATGTGCCGATTGATCCGGCCTTCATCGATATACAAGGTTCCGGCCTTTTTCGGTGTACCATATTTTATCCCTACACGTCAGTTCGTCGCCTGCGTATCCGCAAGAGGTCTGGACTGTGGCGCGAGACTCTGTCGCGTGGGGTCATGTGTCATGGAATTTCACGCGGTCGGCAGGCCACTTTGCGCCCTTCACAACAGGCGGAAATGTCTGGTGGTTGGAGGCGGGATCGAACCGCCGACCTGTGGGTTATGAATCCACCGCTCTAACCATCTGAGCTACCCAACCGAACCAGGCTTCACGCAGACGCCGCATGTGCGTCTCCGGAAGGATGGCCCTATAGCCAATCTGCCGGACGGGTTCAAGCCTGTTTGCGAAGAAACTTGGCCGGGCGGCGGCCAAAGGCTTCAAAGACCGGCGGCGATCTGGTTCAGGGTTTCGACGAGGCGGCGCTTGCCGGCGTCCAGACTGAAATGGGTCAGGGCGTAGGTTTGCGCGGCGCGGGCTTTTTTCAGCGTGGCGGGCCAGTCGGACAGGGCGGTGGCGATGGCGAAGGCCAGGGCGTCCGGGTCGTCTTTTGGGCTTAAGACGCCCAGCACGCCATCCAGCAGAATCTCTTTCGGGCCGTCGATGTCGGTGGCCACGATCGGCACGCCCGCCGCCATGCTTTCGGCCACCACCAGTCCGAACGGTTCGACGCGCGACGGCAGCACGAACAGGTCGAGTGCGTGCAGGTAATCGGCGGCGCGGCTCACCCAGCCGTCGAAATCGACCCTGTGTTCGAGGCCGAGCAGCCGCACCAGCGCCACCATTTCGTCCTTCAGCGGGCCGTCGCCACCGATGCGCAGGCGCACATCTAAGCCGCGGGCGCGTAAGGACGCCAGCGCCCGGATCATGATGTCGATGCCTTTGTTGACATGCAGGCGGCCCAGTGTGCCCAGCACCACCGTGCCCTGCGGCGCGGGCTTGACCGGCCGGTCGCTCAACGGGCCGAAATTGGCCAGATCATAGATGGGCAGATTGGGGTGGGCGCGGCGCACGCTGTCATGCACCGAAGCTGATACGCAGATGGCGGCGCGCAAATGGCCGCTCTGGCCCTTGTGACGGAAATTATGCACCACCTGCACGGTGCGCCGCGCCGTGCCGAGACAGGGCAGCAGGCAGATACCGGTGGCGCGGTTGCCGTGGGTCAGGATCAGGTCGGGGCGCACCTCGCGCGCAATGCGGCGAATGGTCAGGGCGGCCAGCGGATCGTGGTTGATCAGGGCGCGCACCGGGCGAAAATCATCGGGCGGCAGGTTCTGGCCGAGCACGCCTTCGGGATGGCCGAGGCTCAACACCTCTATTCCGGCCGGTTTCATGGCCTCGTGATAGCGCAGCGACATGGTTTCGACGCCGCCGCGCACCTGCGCCAGCATGATATTGAGGATACGCATGAAAATTCCCGAAATAGCGCAGGAAACCTAATCCGATTTTGACAGATTTAAAACACCCCGCGGTATTTTCCTGCCTGAGGCAGGATATTTCCGCAAAAGGCGTGATAAGATGACCGCATTGTCAATTTTCAGTCACACGAGGTTTTTTTGTCCGATCTGATCGATGAGCTGGATGCGAAAATCCTCAACCTGATCCAGAACGATGCCTCGCTCTCCGTGGCCGAGCTGGCCGAGCAGGTGGGGCTGTCGCCGTCGCCGTGCTGGCGGCGCATCAAGCGGCTGGAGGATCTGGGCGTCATCCGCAAGCGCGTCACCCTGCTCGATGCTGAAAAACTGGGCCTGAGTTTTGAGGTCTATGTGTCGGTCAAGCTGTCCCTGCCGTCGCGCGCCAATCTTGAAGCCTTTGAAGCCCGGCTGGCCGACTGGCCCGAAGTGGTCAGTTGCGACACGGTGACCGGCCACGAAGACTATATGCTGCGCCTGATGACGCGCGACATGCACGCCTATGACGATTTCCTGCGTGATAAGCTGCTGGCCTCCGACCTCGTTTCCGGGGTAGAAAGCCGGATCATCATGCGCTCGGTGCGCGCCTCCACGGCGGTGCCGATCGGGCTTGGCGACCACGGCGCGTCCAGCGAACGCGGGCCGTCCGGGCCGCGCAGGGCAGAGGAAAAGTAATGCGCAATATTCGACTGGCGACCCTGGGGCTGGCGTCTTTTCTTCCGCTTCTCAGCCTGGCTGCGGCGGCCCAGACCATCGACCCCGCCTCCTTGCTCGGCCAGTTCCGCGCCGACCGTGCCAAGGGGATGCAGGCGCTTGACTGGCGCGATCCCAATGCCGCCTATGCCAGTTTTGAGCAGGCGCAGGGCCTGATCCCCGATTCGCCGTCGATCCTGCTGCTGGAGGCGCAGACGGCGCTCAAGCAGGATCATAAGGATGTGGCGCGTGCGGCGCTGACCGATTATCTCAAACGCGGCTTTCTGGTCGATCTCAAGCAGAACCCGGAATTCAACCCGGTCTGGAATGCCGATATGGAGGCCCTGCAAAAGGCCAATGCCGCGCCTGTCGGCGAGATGCACGTGGCCGCCACCTTGCCGGGCTTTACACTGGCTGACGGTCTGGCCTATGTGCCCGAAGGCCAGCAATTGTTCATCTCGACCTTGCGCAATGGCAAGATCATCCTGTTGCAGCCGTCCGGCGGGCACGATGTCATCACCTTCCGCCCCAGCGTGGCCGCCAGCGGTCTGGGCCTGCATGGCGGGTTGTTATGGGTCGCCACCGCCGCTACGCGCCAGACGACCGGCTATGACCCCAAGGCCGATCTGGTGTCGAAGATCGTGACGGTCGATCCCGCCGATGGCACGGTCAAGACGGTGGTGACGGCCGACAAAAACAGCCAGTTCGGTCATCTGCTGGCCGGGAAGGATGATCTGTATGTCGTCGATGCCTATCATAGCTCGGTGCTGCGCCTGAACGACTATACCGGTGAGTTGCAAACCCTGATTCCCGAAGGCTATATGGACAGCCCGCAGGGGCTGGCGGAAAACGAAGACGGCTCGGTGCTGATCGTGTCGGACTTCATTTCCGGCCTTTACCGCATCGATCTGCAAACGGGTGAAATGTCGCATCTGGCGCCGCCTGCCGACGGGTCGCTGCTCGGCATCACCTCGCTCAGCCTGTATGGCCATGATCTGATCGCCGTGCAGAACGGTTTCAAACCCAATAAGATCCTGCATCTGCACATGTCGGACGACTGGAAAAGCGTCACCTCATCGCAGGTGGTGCTGCGTGGCGATAGCCAGATGTCGCAACCGGCGCAGGGGCTGGTGGATGGCGACCACTTCATCTTCGTGGCGCGCAGCCAGTGGGATAATCTCGATGACGGCGGCAATGCCATATCAGATAAGCCCGAACCGGCCACGATCGGTGCGGTCAGCCTCAAGCCCTGAATATGTAAAGTCCAAACAGCTTCACGCGGACGTGACGCACGGCCTCTTGCTCTTTTCAAATTGCGATTTATTCTCATTCTCAGAAATGAATCGGAGGCGAACATGCTGTTACTGAGTTTGGGAAGCGATACGTTGATCCGGCTGATGGCCTGTGGCGATCGTCCGGGTTTCCACGGGCCCGACCTGTCGTGGCTGTTGTACGGGCCTGATACGGATGGGACGAGGGCTCAGGCAGGTGTTCGGGGAGAGGCGCAGACGTTTTCGCAGCAAAAACAGCCGCTTTCATAGTTAACAAAATCTTATTGTCGTTGCCGCCGCTTTATGGCAAAGCTGGCATCGGCCTTGCGTGATCAATCCGTGAGGTGGAGGCGACTGTCCGGTTTCGGAACAGATCGCCCCGATGACAGGTGAGGACAGTGGTGATGATTTCCGGTATGCGCAAGGATATGGCGATGATCGCCCTGGCGGCGATGACAGGCCTGATGGGCATGAGCCTGATGACAGGCGCGGCCCAGGCTGCCGTGATGACGCCTGATTTCAATGCCCTCAGCCAGACAGCGCCGGAACTGCCGCGCGAAGGTGATTTCGACGGCGATGGCCGTACCGATCAGCTCATGCTGGTGGCCGAGCCCAATTCGGGCCGCATCGCCGTGCATATCCGCCTCAATACGGCGCAAGGCTATAAGGATATTCGCGTTACCAGCTTCGATTCCGCCGAAGGGGCGGCGCCCGATGTGCGCGTGGTTCATGCGGGGGCCTATGCCAGCGATTGCGGCAGCTACGCCACGGATTGCACCGCCAGCATCAGGGCGCAGCATGACAGCGTGCTGATCGGGCTTGATGGTGGTGCCAGCCTGCTCGTGCATTGGCAGGCAGCTCAGGCGGGGCAGGCCGGGCAGTTCGAGCAGGATTTTGTCCATAGCGACGAGGCCCTGATGGCC
Source organism: Asticcacaulis sp. EMRT-3 (assembly GCF_030027245.1). NCBI lineage: Bacteria > Pseudomonadati > Pseudomonadota > Alphaproteobacteria > Caulobacterales > Caulobacteraceae > Asticcacaulis > Asticcacaulis carbonis. Next base: position 1,909,449 of record NZ_JASERT010000001.1, on the reverse strand, counting down.
CATGCCCTCTCGGCGCTCTACGCCATGAATCGCTGAGACTTGCTGATTTCAGAAATTTTATCCTGCCGCAGGCTGGTTTAGCGACGGATCGCCGGGACGTGTGCGTATATAATAACGCCGCAGGCTTTTGCCTGCTGTCCTGAAATCAATGGATCTGAGCCTGTCGGGCTTGGTGCTCCAGGCTTATTTTGGGTTTTGTTTTGGCGCGCATTCGGGCCGTTTACTGGCCGGATGCGCTTTAGCCTACAGGATCAGACGTCATGGGTCGTTCCGCCGACTATTCCCGTCAGAGAGATGCAACCGCCGCCTGCCTCGATATTATCGGTGAGCCGTGGACCATGCTGATCATCCGCGATGCGTTTCGCGGCCTTACGCGCTTTGAGCAATGGCAGGAAGCCCTGGGTCTGGCGCGCAATGTGCTGGCCTCACGGCTCAAGCATCTGGTGGCCGAGGGCATTTTCGAGCAGCGCGTCTATTGCCTGCGCCCGTTGCGTCATGAATATGTCCTGACGCCGAAAGGTTATGACCTGCGCGGCATCCTTATGCACATGATGGATTGGGGCGCCAAACACGTCTATCGTGACGAAACGCCGCTCGTTCAGGTGTTTCACAGCCGCTGCGGCTGTGTTCTGTCGCCCGTTACCTATTGCGCCGAGTGCAGCGAACCGGTGCAAAGGGGCGAGGTCTTTATCCAGCGTAACCCGGAGGCCAAATCAATCGCCGAACTGGCGCGCCTGGCCATGGAAACGGCGGCGGAATAAGGTTTACCGGCGAGGCAGAGACCCCTCCGTCGGCTATGCCGACACCTCCCCATGCCTGCGGCACAGGGAGGAGGTGTTGTCCGCGTTCAGGCGGCTGCGGTTGTGCTGGCGATGAAGCCGCCGCCCGCGCTCAAACAGCGAAGCGTTTAGCGCACAAGAATGCGAGGCGGCGTTCAGGCGGCTGCGGTTGTACTGGCGATGAAGCCGCCGCCGAGCACGCGGCCTTCGTCGGCGGGATCGTACAGCACGCAGGCCTGACCGGGGGCTACGCCTTCCTCGGCGCTTTCAAACACAAGACCGGCACCATTGCCATTAAGGCTTAAGCGGGCGGGCACGGGCGGACGGGTGGAGCGCACGCGCGCCAGTACGCGCTTGCCTGAGCGGGCGGCGTCCATCAGATCAGGCTCATCGCCCAGCCAGTTGATTTCCTTCAAAGACAGGCCACGGGTCAGCAGGGCTTCACGCGGCCCCACCACCACTTCGCGCGCTTCGGCATCAAGGCGGGTGACGAACAAAGGCTCACCGACGGCGATATTGAGGCCGCGCCTCTGGCCGATCGTATAGCCGGTAATGCCGCTGTGCTGGCCGAGGATGCGCCCGTCGATATGGCGGATCGCGCCCGGTTCGCGGCCCTGCGGACGCAGTTTGTCGATCAGGGTGGTGTACTTGCCTTCCGGCACGAAGCAGATGTCTTGCGAATCGGGCTTGGCGGCGATGCTCAGGCCAAGCTGACGGGCAATGTCGCGCACCTGCGGCTTGGGGATTCCCGCCAGCGGAAAGCGCAAAAAGGCAAGCTGGTCGCGCGTGGTGGCGAACAGGAAGTAGCTCTGGTCACGGCTTTGATCGGCGGCACGGCGCAGATGGCCTTCGGGCGAGCGCTCGACATAGTGGCCAGTGGCCATAGCTTCGGCCCCGAGATCGCGCGCCACATCGAGCAGGTCATGAAACTTGACGCTTTGATTGCAGCGGATGCACGGCACCGGGGTTTCGCCGCGCAAGTAAGAATCGGCAAATTCCTCAATGACGGAATCGCGGAAACGGCTTTCATAATCGAGCACATAATGCGGTATGCCGATCTTTTCGGCGGCCAGACGCGCATCGTGAATGTCCTGACCGGCGCAGCAGGCCCCGCTCTTTTTCAGGGCCGCGCCGTGGTCGTAAAGCTGGAGGGTGACGCCGATCACCTCATAGCCCGCCTGATGCAGCAAAGCCGCCACCACGGTGGAATCGACGCCGCCCGACATGGCCGCCACGATGCGCGCCCCGGCGGGCAGCCCCACGCTTGCCCGCGTGGCGGCGATGGCGGCGTCGAGATCGGCCGAGGCCATCAGGGGGACGGGACAGGTTTCCATAGACGGCTAGATAGTGGAAACCTGGCGAAATTGCTAGAGCGGGCTCTATTTCAGCAAGTTGAGCAATGAGGATGAGTTCAGGCTGGCCAGAACCTGCGCCGAGGCCTGCACCGCCACCTGCGCCTGTTGAAGATCGGTGATTGCCGTGGACATATCCACCGAGGTGCGCGTGGTGATGAGCTGGTTCAGCGAATCCGATTGCCCCTGCAACGACGTGGTCGTGTTATCGACGCGTTTCTGCATGACGCCATTGAGCGAGGTCTGATTGACCAGACCACTATAGGCGTCGGAAAATTCCTGCGCCTTCGTGGTCAGGAAGGTGGTCTGGGCATCGGTCAGCGGATTGGCGAAGGGGCCCGTGGTCGGATCGTCATTATAATCCTGAACATCCTTGAACACCTGCATCAGCTTGGTGCCGAGATCGGAAGCCAGCATACCGGTCTGCAAGGTGGTGTTGGAATCGATGGTCGAGGATTTCTTGACTGTGCCATTGGTGAAGACCGAGGCCACCGTCACCGATGACCCGCTGAGTTGCGACATACTGCCAATGCTGACGGGCGGTGTATTGTCATTGCCGCCGGCGAACAGATAAGAACCATTATGTTCGTAATTGAGGCCGTCGAGCGCCTCGGAAAAAGCGCCTTGCAGGCTTTGCATGACGGTGGAGCCATCATTGCTGGCCAGGGCGCTCATGATCGAATCCTTGGCGTCGGAGGCCGATTGCGACGTGGTGGTGAGCGCCGTGTCCTGGCTGGACAGGCGGTCGGTGACCGTCTGGGCGACGCCGAGATAGCCGGTGGTGGTGGCCAGCGAAGACTGATAGGCGGCGATGACGCCGCTGGTCGAACCATAACCCGCCAGGTCGGTGGCCACCTTCTGGGTGGACACCTGCGTATTGGCCTCGTTCTCGCGTTGCTGGGCCTGCATCAGGTTATTGAGTGAATTGGCCCAGATCTGGCCGGTGGAGATGCGCATCTGTGTCTCCTTATCCCATCATGTTGAGCAGGACATCATACATGTCTTTTGCGGCCTGAATCAGGCGGCTGGCGGCGCTGTAGCCCTGCTGGTAGGTGGTGAGATTGACAAGCTCTTCATCGAGATTGACGCCCTCTTGCGAACTGCGTCGTGAATTGGCCTCGGTCAGCAGGGCATCGCTGGCATCGGCATTGTTTTTGGCCTGTGAGGACAGGTTGCCGACCTGCCCGGCCAGATCGGAGCCATAACGGTTGAGCGTTGACGCGCCGCCGCCATTCAGGCCCGCCTTGGCGAAGGTGACGCTCTGGCTGCCAACGCCCGCCATGGCCAGCCCGTTGCTGCCGTCGCCGACCGACAAGGCGGCGGTGCCGGTGCTGGCCGACAGGTTGACACGGCCGAGCGCCAGCAGGGAAGGATTATTATTGACGGCCTGATTGATCCCCACACGGGTGGCGATGGTGCCCTGCGTGCCGCCCAGGCCGAAGAACTGGCTGAACGAGGCACCGGTGCCGTTGCGCGAGGTCTGATCCGATTTCACGCTCAATGTATTGGGCGGATTGCCGAAGCCCTTGAAGGTCAGGGCGCCGTTGGAATCGAGCGAGAAGGTGCCGTAGCGGCCTACGCCGCTCGTTGTGTCGTTCAGTGCATTGACCAGATCGCTCATGGTGGTGGCACCGGAGGGCACGGCGAAGTTGACGGTGGAGAGGGTGGAGCCGTCAGATGATTTGAGCGCGAAATCGACTTCGCTGCCGGGGGCGAAGCCTGAATTGTCGCTGCCGGAAAGCCCGGTATTATAGCTGGTCGGTACGTCCGATGAAATCAGGTCATTGAGGCCGAAAAACTGCGAAAATCCCTGACCCTGCTTAGTGGCCCCGCCGGTTGCGGGATCGACCACGGCCACGCCGTCATTGCCGCCGCTGCCGGAGGCGGACAGGGTCATCACGCCGTTGGCAAAGCCAACCGTGGCCGAACCGCCCAGCGCGCTGTTGACCTGACTGGTGAAATTGGCGGCGGTGAAGGTGCCGGCTGCGGCGCCGTCCAGCGTCAGATTGCCCGTGGTGAAATCAATGCCGAGCGTATGGGTGATATTGCCGCTCGAATCGAGGGTGACGATATTGGTCTGGCCGGTAAAACCCGACACGGCTTCCGAACTGGTCAGGCTGGTATTCTTGCCGGTGAGGCTGGCGGGGGCGGGTACGGCGCTGCCCTGATTATGGACGGCGTTCAGCGTATTGGTGAATTGGCGCACATATTCATTGAGCTGGTCATTGACCGCCACCGAACTGGTGTCACGCACATCGATCAGACCCTTCAGTTCGCCCGATGACAGATAATCGGCCATGTCGCGCGTTTCGCCATTCACGCCCGTTACGGTGATCGGCGAAAAATTGGTGGTGGCGTCAACATTGGCAGCGGGCGTGTAGCTGAGCGTGGCGGCGGTCGAGCCGGTGGCCAGGGTCAGGCCCGCATTGGTACGTACGGTCACGCCGCCATTGGTGTCTTGCGTGACATTGATGTCCACCAGTTTGGAGAGCTGGTCGAGATATTGCGTCTGGGTGGTTTGCGCGCCGGTGGCGTCCTGGCCGGTGACCGTGGCGCTGGAAATCGTGGCATTGAGATCGGTGATATTCTTGAGCAGGCCGTTGATCGTATCGACATCGGTGCCGATCTGGCTGTCGGCATTGGCGCGCACCTGCTGGATCTGGCTGGAAACACCACCGGCCGTATTGAGAAAAGTGGACAGATCCGACAAGACCTGCTGGCGCGCCGGGCTCGAGGTGGCGGTTTCGGCGGCCTGGCTCATATCCGACAGGGTGGTCGAGGCCAGGTTGAACATATTGTTGGAATCGGTGATGTCGCCGAATTGCGACTGAATCTGATCCAGCATACTGGAGCTGATGTCAGCCTGTCCGGCATTGGCCGAGGCGCTGAAGGAGGCGGCTTCGAGATACTGATCGGCCGCCAGCTTGACCTGGCCGGACTGCACGCCCATGCCGACCCCGCCGATCGTCACGCTTTGCTGGGTGGCGATCTTGCGGATATAGCCTGGCGTATTGACGTTCGAGATATTGTCGGAAACGACATGCAACTGATCCTGAGCCGTCATCAGGCCGGACATGCCGATATTCATGATGGTGTTCAGCGACATGAAAACGCTCCGTTCGCTTCCGTCATGGGCAAAAGCCGCCTGTCACCCGGCGGAATTTGCCGGGTAGCTCTATGGGGCCTGTTTAAAAAAACAAATCTTTTCATAGCTTTATGTTTTTTGCCTTGCCTCAGGAAGATCATCTTATCTGTCTGGTTTCAAGTCGTGTGCCACGGCGGTTACCGGGTCAAAAGCGCCGGTTCTCTAGGCAAAATTGGCCGCAGCTAAGGCGAAATAGATCGGAGGTCAGAGGCGGATAATAGAAAAATCATAGTAAAAATATAGGGTTAGCGCGTGGCCCGCCGTTTGCATTCAAGACCTGAACCGGATGCGCAAAATGCGTTGACGCCCGACAGACCGCCTGCCGCGACAAGGCCGGGTGCCTGACCAAGCCCTGAACGCATTTTTATGTCCTTCAACCTGACCTCGCTGATCATGTCCGCTGTCGCCGCCCCATCGGCCGCGACTGGCGACAGCGATGTGCCGGCGACATCCGGGGGGACATCTGCGGCCACCGCTGCTTCGCCGTTCGCGGCCTTGCTGGCCCGGCTGGGCGCGGGCCCGTCCGCAAAGACGGCCGATGCCTCAAAAGACACCGACCCAACCGCTGCCGCACCTCTGGCGGGTCAGACTGCCGTGCCGTTACAGGCCCCGATGGCGACCGCGCCGAGCGCGCCTGTAACCGGTGCGCCTGATGCGTTAGCCACGCAAACACCGGTCACCGATCCGGTCGTGTCTGCGCCATCCGCCCTTCCGTCCGCATCCCTTCCGTCCGCATCTCTGGCGTCCATACCGTCGGTGCCCGTACCGGCTGATCCCGTACAGGCAGTGCCCGTATCGGCTGATCCCGTATCGGCTGTGCCCATACAGGCAGGAGCCGCGACCATCGATCCATCGCTGATGGGCCATGTGGTGGCAAAGGCGGACAACCAAGGGCAGGCCGCATCGCCTCTGCCCGCTCCGCCACAGCCGACACCGCTCAAATCTCCCGTAGCAACGGCTCAGGCCTTGCCATTGCCTGAGGTGGCGCCTGCCGAGATGCCGGTAACCCAGACCGCCACACCTGTGGCCGCCACAGCGGTGCCTGCGCGCAAAAGCCATGCTGACAAGGCGGCTGACGACAAGGCTTCAGATGATAAACCGGCTGCGGATACCGGCGTGAACGCTGCCACCAGCCCGATTCCGGCCATACTGACGGCCATGATGGCTCCGGTGGTTTCAGCGCCGGAGCCGCAAACCCAGAAGCCAGCCGCAGCACAGCCCGCGGAAAGCCACCCCCCGGGAAACCAGCCCCCGGGAAACCAGCCCCCGGAAAATCCGTCCCCCGGAAAATCGTCCGGCAGAGATGCGGTTTCGCCCGATTCCGCCAGTCCGTCTCCGGCAGCCAGGCCTGCCGCGTCGCCGTCATTTGCACCGGTTCAGCCGTCAGGTGAGGCGGGGCATGGGGCGGCGGGCCATGAGGCTGCCAATAGTGCCCGCAATAGTGCCATTGCGTCGGGAGCTTCATCCGGCGCATCATTCGTCGCGCCTGTGGCGTCAGGGTCGGATCAGACACAAAAGTCAGCGCCTCCCGGTTCGGCGCAGGCCTCTGTGGCACCCTCGACCGGCCAGGTTCAGGCCCAGATTCAGGCTCAGACCCAGACCCAGGCTCAGGCTCAGGCTCAGGCTCAGGCTCAGGCTGTTAATGCGCCTGTTTCGGCCCGTCCGGCGTCCAGCCTTACCGGAAAAGCGGCCGAAGCGGTGCGCAACGCGAAAAAGGCGGATGGGGTTCAGGCCTCGGCCTCCGCTGCACCAGCGGCAAACCGTTCCGGTTTTTCGCTCCAGCCCTTATCGGCCTCAGCCGATACCGCTCAACCGGGCAGTAGCTCATCGATTCAGGCGCCCTCTGCGCCTGCGGGACAAGCCACGACGTCAAATCCGGTTCAGAACCAACTCCAGACTCCGGCCCAGACTCCCGCCCAGACTCCGGCCCAGAATAATGTTCCGTCCTCGGCCATGTCGCAGGCCGCCGTACAGACCCTCAGCGATCTCGGCCTGCAAATCCAGCGTCGCGCCTCAGCCGGTTCGAGCCAGTTCCGCGTTGAGCTGACGCCGGGCGATCTTGGCCGGGTCGATGTGGCTCTGACCATCGGGCGCGACGGCACGGCGACGGCGCACCTGACCTTCGATAATCCGCAGACAGCGGCCAGTCTGGCCGACCATATGGGCGAACTGCGCGACCAGTTGCGCCAGACCGGCCTGACCATCGCCGACGACGCCCTGACCTTTGCCGCCACCAAACCGGGGGGCGATGCCGATGCGCGCGCCATGAATACGGCTCAGAACGTATCTCAGGCCGTGGCGCAAAACAGTGCCCATGCCGCCCATGCCGATGCGGCGGCTGCGTCGGGCCCACAGTCCTCTCCCTCTGGCGCGTCCCAAAGCGGCGCATCCCAGAGTGGCGCGCCTCAGAGCGGCAATCTGAACAATGGCTTCGGACAAAACGCCTACCCGCAGGGCCAGGGCGGCGGTCATCCGCAACAGGCCGCCCGCCAGCTTCAAAACGCCAGCCGCCTTGACGCCTCCGGTGCCGACATCGGCATCGAGGGCGGGCTTGATGCGGCGCTTAATGCCTTACGCAACCGTCCCACCTCTTCGCGCCTCGCGCTGAATCTCATCGTCTAGGAGCCTTATCATGGTCGATGCCACCTCTGGTTTAATGCCGTCCACTTCCACTTCCTCCACCACAAATTCCTCCAGCACCAGTTCATCATCGACGTCGAACAGTAATGGCGCCGCCGACCTGACCGGCAACTACACCACCTTTCTCAACCTGCTGACGGCGCAGATCAAGAATCAGGATCCTTTGTCGCCGATGGATACCACGCAGTGGACCAATCAGCTTGTCCAGTATTCCGGCGTCGAGCAGCAGCTCAAGGCTAACCAGTATCTCGAATCGCTGGTCAATGCGGGCACGCAAGGCTCGATGAATGCCGCCGTCGGCTATATCGGCAAGACAGTCAGCGCCGATCAGAGCACCTCCACCCTCGCCAATGGTCAGGCCTCCTGGCAATACGCCCTGGGCGGCACCGCCGATTCCGCCACCATGACCATCGCTGACAGCACCGGCACGGTGGTCTGGAAAGGCGATGCGCCCGATCTGACCGCCGGTGCGCACACCTTCACCTGGAACGGCACGGATTCCTCCGGCAAGGCCCTGCCCGCCGGTGACTATACGCTGAGTGTGGCCGCCAAGAATGTGGCGGGCGATGTGTCTTCGGCGGTCGGCATTACGGGCGTCGTTACCTCGGCCCAGAATGTCAACGGCGTGGTTCAGCTCCAGGTCGGCAATACTTCCATCCCGCTCACCAATATTTCCGGGGTTTCCTAAAAACCCGGCCCTTCATCTTCTTGTTTCCATCAGGAGTCCTATCATGAGCATTAACAGCGCCATGCAGTCCGGCATCACCGCCCTGGCCGCCAATTCGACGGCCCTGGGGACGATCTCCAACAATATCGCTAATTCCAACACCACCGGTTACAAGCGTATCCTGACCAGCTTCACCGACCTCGTTTCGGGCGGGGCTGAAAAATCGTCCTTCTCGTCGGGCGGGGTGGTGGCGGTCAACCGTCAGACCACGACCAACCAGGGCGAACTGAACAATGATACCGGCGGCTACAGCATGGGTGTCAACGGTCAGGGCTTTTTTGTCGTCTCAGATTCCTCGGCTCCCGTGACGTCGGGTTCATCACTTCTATTCACGCGCGACGGTTCGTTCACGCCAGATACCCAGGGTAATCTGGTCAATGCCGGCGGCTATTATCTCGAAGGCTGGCCCGCCGATACCAGTGGCAATATCGACACCAGCGCTACTGACCAGTCCAAACTGTCGCCGATCAATGTCAGCGATCTGGCCAACAAGCCCGCCGCATCGACCGCCATCACCTTTGCTGCCAATCTCAACTCCATGACGCCTGTATCGACGGCGGCCAGCACCACCTATGCGGCGGGCTCCAATGGCCCACCGGCGGTATCACCGGTAGGTTATTCGGCCTCCGACCCTCTGACGGCCATGTCGACCTACGATGCCACTACGAATACCGGCACCAAACCCGATTCAACGATTTCGACCACAATTTCCGATTCGCTCGGGCAGGCGCATACGGTCACCATCTCGTTGCTGAAAACCGGTCCCTCGACCTGGAGCTATGAAGTCTCATCGCCCGACATAACAAGCGGCAATACGGCTATCGTGCCCTCGTCACCCGCCGCCACCGCCGATCTGCACCAGCTCGGCACCGGCACGCTGACCTTTGACGGCAGCGGCAATCTGACCAGCACTACGGGCATTCTGAGTACCGGCATAGCGGTCGCGGCGGCGGGCACGACCGGCACGACGGCGGCACCCGCCTGGGCCGCTTCGACAGGTGCCGCAGGTACTGTTGCCGGCACCCCCCTGACCTTCGGCCTCGGCACGGGCGGTAAAAGTACGATTACCCAGGTCAACAGCGATTCCACCACGACCTCGGTCAAGGCTAACGGCACAGAATTCGCCAATCTGGCCAAGGTCAATATCGGCACGGACGGCGTGGTGACCGCCGTCTATCAAAATGGCGACACGCGCACACTGGCTCAGGTGGCCCTGGCCACCTTCCTCAATTCCAACGGCCTGACCCCGGTGACGGGCAATGCCTATCAGGTTTCGACCGATTCCGGCGCCTTCCTGCTCAAGACGCCGGGCTCGAACGGCGCGGGTTCAATCGATCCCAATACGCTCGAAGCCTCGACGGTCGATCTGGCCCAGGAATTTACCGGCCTGATCACGACGCAGCGCGCCTATTCGGCGGCGTCGAAGATCGTCACCACCGCCGATCAGATGCTTCAGGAACTTTTGAGCCTCAAGCAATAATATTAAATTAGTGTAGTCGTAAAATGTGCGATTATTTTACTATTACACAAAGCATACTTTCAAAATAAGAATGTTAATCGTGCGTTAATATTGAAGCATTGGCATTTTATATGCTGAACAAAGCCTTAACGGGTGGCGCTAACTTTCGTTAGTCATATGTTTACTATGGCGATTAAGCGGATGTTATGACAGATCGTGTAGATTGATCAGCATGTGATGGTCAAACAAGGCAAAATGCCATGCTTCAAGAACAGCGCCGCGACAATAAAGGCGAAAAATACGTGATTGGTCCTACCGGGGCAAAACTGACTCTGAATGATCTCCCGCCTGTCGGCACGGAGCGTTGGGTCATCCGCCGCAAGGCGGAGGTGGTGGCTGCCGTGCGCGGCGGTCTTCTGACCTTCGATGAGGCGTGCGAACGCTACAATATTACGTCCGAGGAATTTCTCGGCTGGCAAAAGGCGATTGAAAGCCACGGTATGGCCGGTTTGCGCACCACCCGCATCCAGTCCTATCGCTAGAGCAACGAGCGTTTAATTTGACTTACAAATTGAATGCGAGATGCGGAAAAACGGAAAATGTAGAGTGGGTTGCATTCCTTTGACCGATTCAATCAGAATGCAGACCACCTAGAGCAACGAGCGTTTAATTTGACTTACAAATTGAATGCGAGATGCGGAAAAACGTAAAATGTAGAGCGGATTGCATTCTTTTGACCGATTCCATCAGAATGCAGACCACCTAGTCTGTTCCCGAAAGGGAAACGCAACGCATCGCGTTTTGCGGCCACGTCCGGTAACGGTCGTGGCCGTTTGCTTTTGCGTTGCGGGATGGCCGAAATAAAAAATAAACACTGTTATTTGATTTAATTCATAAATCTTAACGCAGCCGTTAAGACCTAATTAACGCCGCACTGGGAAATTATTGCCTGGTACGGGCGGCCTTGGGTCGCCCGCTTAGGTGATGGGGCAGGGATCAGTGGAGTCCTTTTTTAACGGTCTGCAACGCTTCGGTATCGGGCGGCTGACGGCTATTCTGGGCGCGGCGGGCGGCGTTGCGGCGGTTCTCGCCATGGTGATCCTGCACGTCAGCGCTCAGCCGCAATCCCTGCTCTATTCGAACCTCGATCTGAAAGAGGCTTCGCAAATCACCCAGACGCTCGATCAGGCGGGCATCAAATACGAAGCCAAGGGTGATGGCTCGACCATCATGGTGAACCGCGATGAGGTGGCCAAGGCGCGCATGATGCTGGCCTCAAAGGGCCTGCCGACAGCGGCCAGCGTCGGTTATGAGATCTTCGACAAGGCCCCGACGCTCGGTCAGACCGAATTCGTGCAGAATCTCGATAATCAGCGCGCCCTCGAAGGTGAGCTGGCGCGCACCATCGACACCTTGCAGGGCATTTCCTCGACGCGCGTCCATCTGGTTATGCCGAGGCGTGATCTGTTCAGTGAAACGCAGGCCCAGCCGACGGCCTCGGTGGTTGTGGCATTGTCTGGTGGCGATTTAAGCGCTGAATCGGTGCGCGCCATCCGTAATCTGGTGGCGGGGGCCGTACCCAATCTCAAGCCGGAAAACGTCACCCTGGTCGATGACCGTAACCATTTGCTGGCGGCGGGCGGCGAGGGCGATGATGCGCTCGACAGCGCCGGTATGGCCGAAAAGAACGCGGTGGAAGACGCCATGCGCAAGCGGGTGCTGGATATTGTCGAGGGCGTAGTGGGCCGTGGCGCGGCGCGTGTCATGGTGTCAGCCGATGTCGATCAGTCATCCACCACCCAGGAACAGGTCGAATATAATCCCGATGGTCAGGTGGTGCGCTCCACCTCGACCAATTCCAACAGCGAATCATCGAGCGATCCCAATGCCGGCGGCGCCACCACGGCCTCGGCCAATATTCCCGGCACGCAACAGGCCCCCAATATCGCCACCACGTCCGGCAATAATTCGAAGCAGGATTCGGAAATCACCAATTATGAGATTTCGACCACCAAGACAACCAAGGTGACCGGCCCCGGTCAGATTAAGAAGCTGGCCATCTCGGTGGCGGTCGATGATGTGGCCGTGCCGTCAAAGGACGGCAAGTCGCCGCCCACCTATCAGAAGCGCTCCGATGCCGACATCCAGAAGATTCACGATCTGGTGGCCGCCGCCGTCGCTGCCTATGAGCAACCGGGTGATCCCGATCCGGTCAAGGTGGTCAATATCAGCTTCAACCATGATGTGGATGATGGCGAAGGCACACTGGTCAAGAAGTCGCTGCTCGACTTCACCAAGAATGACATCATGCGCGCCGCTGAAATGGTGGTTCTGCTGATCGTGGCGCTTCTGACGGTCTTCCTGGTGGCGCGTCCGCTGATCAAGTTCATCGGCACCCAGCCCGGCTATCTGGTCGCCGCCAATGGTGGTGCGCAACTGGCGGGGCCGGGCGGCGTGCAGATGGCGGGTGCGGGGGCGCTTGAAGGCGGGCAGGCCGGTTATCCGGCCATCGGCGCCGCCAACCAGATGGTGCCGGCCCCGGCGGGCGACGAGCGCATCGATATTGCGCGCATCGAAGGCCAGGTGCGCGTTTCCTCGGTCAAGAAGGTGTCGGAATTCGTCGAGCGCCACCCCGATGAGTCGGTGTCGATCCTGCGATCCTGGCTCCATGACACTTAGGGCATAAGCATGGCGCGCAGCAATGTCATAGATGATGCAAAAAAGCTTTCCGGCGTCGAAAAAGCGGCGGTGGTTCTGCTGGCGCTTGGCGAGGATCATGTCGCCCTGTGGCAGGCGCTCGACGAAGAGGAAATCAAGGAAATTTCCCAGGCCATGTCGAGCCTGGGCACGGTGTCTTCGACGGTCACCGAGGAATTGCTGGTCGAATTTGTGTCGGGCATGTCGTCTTCGGGAACGATCATGGGCTCGTTCGAGCAGACCCAGCGCCTGCTCGGCTCCTTCCTGCCGAGCGAAAAGGTCGAGGCCCTCATGGAGGAGATCCGCGGTCCGGCGGGCCGCACCATGTGGGACAAGCTGGGCAACGTCAATGAAGCGGTGCTGGCCAATTATCTGAAGAACGAATATCCGCAAACCGTGGCCGTCGTGCTGTCGAAGATCAAGGCCGACCACGCCTCGCGCGTTTTGTCTTCCCTGCCGGAAGATTTTGCGCTCGAATGCGTGCAGCGCATGTTGCGCATGGAGCCGGTGCAGCGCGAAATCCTCGACAAGATCGAGCAGACCCTGCGCGTTGAATTCATGTCCAATCTGGCGCGGACGAGCAAGCGCGACTCGCATGAGCTGATGGCCGAAATCTTCAACAATTTCGACCGCCAGACCGAAAGCCGCTTCGTGGCGGCGCTGGAAGAACGCAACCGCGAATCGGCTGAGCGCATCCGCGCCCTGATGTTCGTTTTCGAGGATCTGTCAAAGCTCGATCCGGGCGGCGTCCAGACGCTTTTACGCGCCGTCGAAAAGGATCAGCTCGCCCTGGCGCTGAAAGGGGCCTCGGATGGTTTGCGCGATATGTTCATGTCCAATATGTCGGAACGCGCCGCCAAGATCATGCGCGACGATATGGAAAGCATGGGGCCTGTGCGTCTGAAAGATGTCGATGCGGCCCAGATGGCTATGGTGCAGGCCGCCAAGGATCTGGCCGCCAAGGGCGAAATCATGCTGGCCGGCCAGGGAGGCGATGATGAGCTTATTTATTAACGGCCTCTCGACGAGCATCGCCTCCATCTTCTCCTCCCCATTTTATGGGGAGGGGAACCGCGAAGCGGTGGAGGGGTATCTTGTGATGTCGGTTAACCCCTCCGTCTCGACGCGCTTCGCTTGCTCGACACCTCCCCATGTAATGGGGAGGAGGGGGGTCGCATGACCGAAGCCGTGCAACATAAACGTTTCGATTTCGGCACCGCGCTCAAGCAGCGAAGCGTTAGCGCACCTCAAATGGAGGTGCCGACGCAATGACCGAAGCCGTGCAACATAAACGTTTCGATTTCGGCACCGTCTTCGATGGCGGCGGCAAGGTGGTGTCGGCCCCGAAGCGTGAGAAGAAGGCCTATACGCCCGAAGAGGTGGAGGCGATCCGTATCCAGGCCTATGCCGAGGGCGAAGCGTCGGCGCTGGCGCGCGCCCAGATGGCGCAGGCCGCAGCGCAGCAGCAACTGGCTGATGCGGCGCAGGCGGGCTTAAGCCACATCACTCAGGCCGTGCAAAATCACAAGGAACTGGCCGTCAAACTGGCCCTGGCCTGTGCGCAGAAGATCGCCGCCGAAGCGCTGGATCGTTTTCCGCAGGCCCCGCTCGATGCCGCGCTGGCCGCGCTGGGGCAGGAGATTCAGCCCGCCACGCGGCTGGTTCTGTTCGCCCGCGATCCCGATCACGACCTGAAGGCCGCCGCCAGTGACGCCGCCGCTATGGCCGGCTTCATGGGCCAGATTCAGTTCCGCGATAATCCCGCCCTGCCAAAGGGCGCCTTCGAAGTGGTCTGGCCGGAAGGCCGGGCCGATTACGACCCGCAAACCGTCTTTGCCACGCTGGAGCGCGCTCTTGCTGAAGCGCTCGAAGCCGAAGCCTATCACCAGTCGCGCGCCCACGGCGCACCTCATCAATAAGGAGGCCAGCTCATGGCCGATCTCGGTCTGGAAGATTTTGAAGAAACGCCGCAAACCGGCCATGTGCCTGATGATGACGGCGATAAGTCGGCGGTCGATCTGGCTCCGGTTTTCGATGTGCCGGTCAATATTTCGGCGGTGCTGGGCAAGTCCTATATGTCGGTGTCGCAACTGCTCAAACTGGGGCAGGGCAGCGTGCTGGAGCTTGACCGCAAGGTGGGCGAGGCCATCGACATCTATGTCAATAACCGCCTGGTGGCGCGCGGCGAAGTGGTGGTGGTCGATGACCGCCTGGGCGTGACCATGACGGAAATCATTAAATCCGAAGATGCAGGAAACTAGGCCATGAGACTGTTAGTTGTAGGACGCCTGAGCGGACAACTCTCTTCCGCGGTCAAGATGGCGATGGAGGCGGGCGCGAAAGTGGCCCATGTCGAAACCGGCGCGCAGGCCACCGATGCGCTGCGCAAAGGTCAGGGCGCTGACCTTCTGATGGTCGATTACGAACTCGACATCAGGGGCCTGATCGAGGCCAATGAGCGCGAGCATATCTTCGTCACCGTCGTGGCTTTCGGCGTCAATCCCGATCCGCGCAAGGCCGCCTTTGCCATTACAGCCGGGGCCAAGGAATTCATTCCCCTGCCGCCCGATGCGGAGCTGATCGCGGCGGTGCTGGCGGCGGTATCGGACGATTCGCGTCCGCTGGTGACGGTCGATCCCTCGATGCAGGCCGTGATGAAGCTGGCCGATCAGGTAGCGGCGTCGGACGCCTCGATCCTGATCACCGGCGAAAGCGGTGTCGGCAAGGAGGTGATGGCGCGTTATCTGCACGAAAAGTCAAAGCGCGCGCAAAAGCCGTTCATCTCGGTCAATTGCGCCGCCATTCCCGATAATCTGCTCGAATCGGAACTGTTCGGCCACGAAAAGGGCGCCTTTACCGGCGCGATGGCGCGGCGCATCGGCAAGTTCGAGGAGGCCGATGGCGGCACGCTGCTGCTTGACGAAATCTCCGAAATGGATGCGCGCCTTCAGGCCAAGCTGCTGCGCGCCCTTCAGGAAAGGGTGATCGACCGCGTGGGCGGCGCCAAGCCCGTGCCGGTCAATATCCGCGTCCTGGCCACCTCCAACCGCAATCTGGCCCAGGCGGTCAAGGACGGCACCTTCCGCGAAGACCTGTTGTACCGCCTCAATGTCATCAATCTGGCCCTGCCGCCCCTGCGCGAACGGCCCGCCGATATTCTGGCCCTGTCGGACTATTTCGCCAAGAAATATTCCGAAGCCAATGCCATTGCATTGAAGCCGGTGTCGCTGGAGGCGCGCCGCCGTTTGCAGGCCCATCCGTGGCCCGGCAATGTCCGCGAACTGGAAAACGCCATGCACCGCGCTGTTCTTTTGTCGAGCGGCGACGAGATCGATGCCGAATCGATCCGCCTGCCCGATGGCCAGCCGCTCAATCCGGTAGCGCCGATCGGCATGGACTATGTCAATCACGCCGCTCAGGCCTCGATCAGCGCGGCGCGTACTTTCGTCGGTTCCACCGTGGCCGAGGTCGAGCAAAAGCTGATCCTCGATACGCTTAGCCATTGCCTCGGCAACCGCACCCACGCCGCCAATATCCTCGGCATCTCGATCCGCACCCTGCGCAACAAGCTGAAAGAATATGGCGAGGCCGGCATTCCGGTGCCCGCCCCGCAATCGGGAGCCAGCGCGGCATAATTCAGGCCGGTGAGGCGCAGTTTGGTTAACCCCTATTAACCAATCATTCACCAGCTACCGGGTAGATTTTGCCGGGTACAGCGTCATACATCCCGGAGGCCCTTCGTGGCACAAGCTATCGCCGCGCCGGCTTTTAAATTCTCCGAGATTTCCGGCTGGCTGAGGCGCGGCGAGGTCATCATGGCCATCGGCGTGATCTCGATCATCGTGATCCTGATCCTGCCCATGCCGCCGTGGGTGCTCGACATCCTGCTGTCTTTGTCGATCACCTCGGCGATCCTGATCCTGATGACCGGCCTCTTTATCAAGAAGCCGCTGGAATTTTCATCCTTTCCGACCGTTTTGCTGGTCACCACCCTGTTCCGGCTGGCGCTCAACATCACCTCGATGCGTATCATCCTGACCCACGGCCAGGACGGCGAACATGCGGCGGGGGCGGTCATCAACGCCTTCGGCGAACTGATGACCCAGGGCAATTTCATCATCGGCCTGATCCTGTTTTCGATCCTCGTGCTGGTCAATTTCGTGGTCATCACCAAGGGTTCGGGGCGTATCGCCGAAGTGGCGGCGCGCTTTACGCTTGATTCGATGCCGGGCAAGCAGATGGCCATCGACGCCGATCTCAGCTCCGGCCTGATCGATTCCGAAGAAGCCAAGCGCCGCCGCAAAGAAGTCGAGCTGGAATCGGGCTTTTTCGGCGCGATGGACGGTGCCTCGAAATTCGTGCGCGGCGATGCCGTGGCCGGGATTGTCATCACCATTGTCAATATCGTCGGCGGGATGCTGATCGGCATCTTGCAGCACGGCATGGCTCCGGGCGAGGCAGCGCACACCTATATCCTGCTGACCATCGGTGACGGCCTTGTCACCCAGATTCCGGCCCTGATCATCTCGATTGCCGCCGGTTTTCTGGTGTCGAAGGCGGGCGTTGACGGTTCGGCCGACAAGGCGATTGTGCTGCAACTGGCCAAGAATCCGGTGGCGCTGGGCATGGTGTCGGCGGCTTCGGGCATTATCGGGCTCATTCCGGGGATGCCGATCATCTTTTTCGGCGCCATCGCCCTGGCAACCGGTGGGCTGGCCTGGAAGCTGGGCCGCACGCCCGCCCCTCCGACCAAGGCCGAACTCGACGCGGTGGCCGCCGCCAACGCCCCGCCGGAGGATGAGCCGATCTCGGCCTCGCTGGCGATTGACGACATCAAGATCGAGCTGGGTCTGGGGCTATTGGGCCTGATCAATGATCTGGATGGCCGCAAGCTGACCGATCAGATCAAGGCGCTGCGCCGGACGCTGGCGCAGGAATATGGTTTCGTCATGCCGTCGGTGCGTATCCTCGACAATATGCGTCTGGCCTCGCAGGGCTATTGCGTGCGCATCAAGGAGATGGAGGCGGGCACGGGCGAGGTGCGCATCGGCTCGCTGATGGCGATGGACCCGTCGGGCCGTCAGGTGGAACTGCCGGGCGACCATACCAAGGAGCCGGCCTTCGGCCTGCCCGCTACCTGGATCGACAGCGCCTTGCGCGAAGAAGCCACCTTCCTGGGCTATACGATTGTCGATCCGGCCACGGTCATCACCACCCACCTGACCGAAATCCTCAAGGACAATATGGCCGATCTTCTGTCCTATGGCGAACTGTCGAAGCTTTTGCGCGACCTGCCTTCGGACGAGAAGAAGCTGGCCGAAGACCTGATCCCGTCCGTGGTGTCGGTGGCCACCTTGCAGCGCGTCATGCAGGCCCTGCTGAAAGAGCGCGTGTCGGTGCGCGACCTGCCCGCCATTCTGGAGGCGCTCGGCGAAGCGGCGGCGCACACCAAGTCGATCACCCAGATGGTCGAGCATGTGCGGGCGCGTCTGGCGCGGCAAATCTGCTGGCAGAACCGCTCGGACGATGGCTCCCTGCCGATTGTTACCCTGTCGCATGATTGGGAAAACGCCTTCGCCTCGTCGCTGGTCGGCCAGGGCGATGACAAGCAACTGACGATGGCCCCCTCAGCCTTGCAGGAGTTTATCCGCGCCGTGCGTGACACGTTTGAGCGCGTATCGATGACCGGCGAGGTGGCGGTGCTGCTGACCTCGCCCACTATCCGGCCCTTTGTGCGCTCGATCATCGAACGCTTCCGCGCCTCGACCGTGGTGATGAGCCAGAACGAAATCCATCCCAAGGTGCGGCTGAAGACGGTGGGGCAGGTCTAGGGATTTTGCCACGAAAGTTTATTCTTGTTTGCCCCGGTTAAAGCATGGACGTTCTAAGGCCGCCCGATCAGCGCGCGGGCGAATTTGCGCACCTGGCTGAGTTCGGTTGCAGTGGCGGCACCGATTTTCTCGATATTGCGCGCCGTCCAGTCAAGGCTTTTGATCTGGTCGGACAGCACCACGCCCTCACGATGAGCGGCCACCCTGACCTCCCACGGATTACCTTTGATTTTTGTGGTCATCGGGCAGCAAATCATCAGTGATGTACGGCTGTTATAGGCCGATGGGCTCAGGATAAGCGCCGGTCGGCGGCCTGATTGCTCGTGGCCGGCCTGCGGATCGAAATCCAGCCATACAATGTCGCCCTGATCGGGGACGAAGCTCATTCGCCGCCTTCCTGTCCAAGCGCAGGGCCTGTGCCGACGAAGCCATGCAGATTATCAGGCGTAAGCAGCGCTATCATGGCATCGAGATCGGCCTCGTCTTCCATTTCGGCGGAGCGGATGTGAATCACGCCGTCAACCAGTTCAACCTCTACCTTCTGATCGATATGCAGATTGGCGCGCCGCATAATATCGGCGGGAATCCGCACAGAAGGGCTGTTGCCCCATTTTTTCAATGTCGTCAGCATATCGTGACCTTCATGTCCGGAAGAAGCATCGATATGTTTAGCATGACATGGAAAATGTCGCAACATTGTATCAACATCGCGCTGCCCCTTGACAATCCGGCCCTATCCCCGCTTTAGCTTTAGGGCATGAGGCGGTTTTCGCCTGCCGGGAGAACAGGTGCGATGAAGCGTGTGATGCGACAGGTGTTCGGTTCAAGCCGTCCAAAGGATATCTGGCTCGACATGCTGACCTTCGACCGGCTCAATACGCGCGCCCTGATTCACATCGTTTACTGGGCGGGCTTAAGCCTGCTGATCATTGCGGCGTTCGGCGTGCTGGGCGTGGCGGTCGGCAATGCCCTGTCCGATAATTCGCCGATGGCTTATCTGTTGTCCCTGCCCATGCTGGTGGTGGGCTGGCTGGCCATACTGATCGGCATGATCGTGTGGCGCGTCCTGTGCGGCTTCATCCTGTCGGTCATGGGCATTGGCGAGGATCTGCGGGCCTTGCGCCAGATGCAGGAGCAGCAGGGCGGACTTGCCATGTCGAACACGTTGATCACGCCATTTGCGCCTGAAGTCGATGCGCCTGAAGTCGATGCGCCTGAAGTCGATGCGCCTAAATCTTATGCGTCTGAGGCTGATGCGCCCGCCCCCTTTTCCGAAGCCGCCCGTGCCAGGCCATCACGCAAAAAAAGCGTGGAAAGTGCGGCTGACACCGTTGCACCGGAGCCGGTGGAATCGCCGACCGCAGGCGAGAATATTCTCGAAGACCCGTTTTTCCGCCCACGTTTTGCAAAGCCGGAAAACTGACAGGTTTTGCGCACCTCGCACAGCCATGCGACAAATATCAACCTAAAGATGTAAAACTATTTTACGATAAATAGCTTATTAACGCATAGGTGGTCATTCTGCTCTGACGGAGACAAGGGGACAACACACGTTCCGCTTGAAAAGCGGATGTCTCTCGGAGGGTATGCGTATGTTTTTCAAGGCCGCCGACAATAACGACAAAGCCATCATTGCCGCACTGAACGCCTCACAGGCCATCATCGAGTTCACGCCGCGCGGTGATATTCTGACCGCCAATGACAACTTCCTCAAGACCGTCGGCTACAGGCTCGATGAACTGGCCGGACGCCACCACAGCCTGTTTTGCGACCCCGCCTATGCCGCCAGCGATGCTTACCGCGCCTTCTGGCAGGATCTGGCCGCCGGTCATTTCCGCGCCGACACCTTCAAGCGTCAGGGCAAGGGCGGGCGCATCATCTGGTTGCAGGCCAGCTATAATCCGATCCGCAATGACGCAGGCAAGGTGATCAAGGTGATCAAGTTCGCCACCGACATCACCGCGCAACGCCGGAACGAACTCGATGTGGCGGGCAAGATTGCGGCCATCGACCGCTCTCAGGCGGTGATCGAATTCACGCCGACGGGCGACATCCTGACGGCGAACGGCAATTTTCTGGCCGCGGTCGGCTACGAACTGGGTGAGATCGCCGGTCGTCACCACCGCATGTTTTGCGAACCGGATTATGTGGCGTCTGAGGCCTATCGTGAGTTCTGGGCGCGGCTGGGGCGCGGTGAATTCCAGTCGGGCGAGTTTAAACGTGTCGGCAGGGGCGGACGCGAAATCTATATTCAGGCCATTTACAGCCCGATTCTCGATGATGCCGGTCAGGTGATCAAGGTGGTCAAGTTCGCCAGCGACGTGACGAAGATGGTGCATCGCCGTCAGGGCAGCGAACGCGCCAATCGTAATTTCGGCACGGTGGTGGGCCAGATTTTTGAGGCGCAGGAAAAGGCGACCGTGGCCAGCGGCGCCTCCAGCGAAACCGGCGCCATCATCAATTCGGTGGCTGCCGCTTCGGAAGAGTTATCGCAAAGCGTGCGCGCCATTTCCGACAATATGTCGAGCGCGCGCACCAGTGTGGAGGGCGTCTTCAAGCACGCCGAAACCGCCAATCTGTCCGCCGAAACGCTCAACAAATCGGCCTCAGCCATGAATAATGTCGTGACCCTGATCAGCGACATCGCCGGCCAGATCAATCTGCTGGCGCTCAACGCCACCATCGAATCGGCGCGCGCCGGTGAGGCCGGCAAGGGGTTTGCCGTCGTCGCTTCCGAGGTCAAGAGCCTGGCCAATCAGGCGGCGCGTTCCACCCAGACCATTGCCGGTGAGATCGCCACCATGCAGTCGGTGACGAATGAGGTGGTGGAGGCGCTCGGCCTGATTTCGGGCTCGATGACCCATGTGCTCGAAAACGTCGCCTCGGTGGCCAGTGCGATGGAACAGCAAAATTCCGTCACCAGCGAGATCACCTATAATATGCAGTCGGCGGTCACCGCCGTGCGCGAAATCACCGACAGCCTGGCCAATATCAACCAGACCTTCTCGCAGGTGGCTGAAACCTCAGAAAATGTGCGGCGCGAAATGGACGCTCTGGCGGCGTGATGCGGTAGATTATCTGGCCGCTGTCAGGTTTTTAACCTGGGGCGGCTGGCCATCAGAAACGAAAGTAGCCGTGTACATGCCGTCATCGGTGGTGGCTTCGCAATTGACCGTTTGCGCGCCATCATCGGGGCCGGAGCGCGTGCAGGTGCCGCGCGCATCGAGCGTCTGGCTCTTGTCGGGCGCGGCGATGGTGACGGCCTCGATCTGCACCGAACCCTCCATCATGCCGGTTGTGTCGCCGAAAAAGGAGACGGCAGACTGGCTGGCGGGCGGGCTGCCGGTCACGAAAACATAGCCGAGGAATCCGTCGGCATAGCTATTGACGAGCAGGGCGGGCTGGCAGTCGGAGGCGGGCGCGCTGTCGGGCCGCGACAGGCTGGGGCAGGTGCCGTGATAGAGGGTCATCCGGGTCTGGACGTGGGCGGGCGCGGTGGCGGGGGGCGGTGCCGTCTGGGCCAGAGCCGCCGGGACGAAGATTGCCGCCATGATGGGCAGGACGAAACTTAAGTGATGACGCGGCATGTAAGACCCTTCTTGAGCCGGTTCACCCTAGCCTAAACCACCGTCCTGACAAGCCATGCGTTCTGCGGCATAACGATAGACGCCATCGGCCATGTCATCGGGATCGGCCAGCACGTCGGCGGCGGGAATGCGCATCACGTCAAAACCACGTTCGTTCAGGAAGCGGTCGCGCGCTTCGTCGCGTTCGCCCTGATGATTGACACCGTGATGATAGCCGTCGATCTCGATGACCAGTTTGGCTTTTGCTAAGTTTTTGTTTTACACGCACCTGGATCCAAAAAGTGCGACCCACTTTTTGGGATGCGCTCTAAAAATCGAAGACATAGCGGTCAAATGGATATTGCCGCCGGAAAACCGGCCCGCCCGGCTGACGGGTGCGCAGTCTTGTCCACAACAGCATTTCCGGCAAGGACATGGCCTTGCGCAGTGTCTTCGCAAAGGCGCGCTGCGGCTGTTTCAAAGCAAAACCCCCTCCTTAGAACTCCCCCTGCGATCAGGGGGAGTTCTTCGACTGAGCTACCGCTTCAACTGCTCCAGATCGCGCACCGCGCCGGTGTCGGCGGAGGTGACCATCGCTGCATAGGCCTTCAGTGCCAGCGATACCTGACGGTCGCGCGATTTTGGCGTGAAGGCGTCGTGGCCGCGATGTTCCTCGGCGGCGCGCCGCTCGGCCAGTTCGCGGTCAGGCACCGCCAGATGGATCGAGCGGTTGGGGATGTCGATCTCGATCCTGTCGCCGTCATGCACCAGAGCGATGACGCCGCCTGCCGCCGCTTCCGGCGAGGCATGGCCGATGGACAGCCCCGCCGTGCCGCCCGAAAAACGGCCATCGGTCAGAAGCGCGCACACCTTGCCCAGCCCCTTCGATTTCAGATAGGTGGTCGGGTACAGCATTTCCTGCATACCCGGCCCGCCCTTGGGGCCTTCATAGCGGATGACGACCACATCGCCCGCCACGATTTTGTTGTTGAGAATGGCGGCGGCAGCCTCATCCTGCGATTCAAAGACGCGCGCCGTGCCGGTAAATGTCCAGATCGATTCATCGACCCCCGCCGTTTTGACGATGCAGCCCTTTTCAGCGATATTGCCGTACAGAACGGCCAGCCCGCCATCTTTCGTGAAGGCGTGCTCCACCGAACGGATCACGCCGTTGCGGCGGTCGGAATCCAGTTCGTCCCAGCGCCGCGATTGCGAGAAGGCCTGGGTGGTGCGCACCCCGCCGGGGGCCGCCTTGAAAAACTCGGCTACGGAGGAATCATTCGACGATTTGATGTCCCAGTGCGCCAGGGCGGCGCTCAGGCTGGGGCTATGCACAGTCGGCTGTTCGCCGTGGATCAGGCCGCCGCGGTTCAACTCGCCCAATATGCCCATGATACCGCCCGCGCGATGCACGTCTTCGATGTGGACACTGGCCAGCGACGGGGCCACCTTGCACAAACAGGGCGTGGCGCGCGAAATGCGGTCGATGTCGCCCATAGTGAAATCGACGCCCGCCTCCTGCGCCGCCGCCAGAATATGCAGCACCGTATTGGTGGAGCCGCCCATCGCCACATCGAGCGCCATCGCGTTTTCAAAGGCTTCCTTGGTGGCGATAGAACGCGGCAGCACCGAGGCGTCGTCCTGCTCATACCAGCGCTCGCACAGATCGACGATGGTGCGGCCCGCTTCGCAGAACAGGCGCTCACGATCCGAATGGGTGGCCAAAGTCGTGCCGTTGCCGGGCAGGGACAGGCCGAGCGCTTCGGTCAGGCAGTTCATCGAATTGGCGGTGAACATGCCCGAACACGAACCGCAGGTCGGGCAGGCGGCTTCCTCGACCGCCGCCACCTGTTCGTCGGAAATACTGTCGTCGCCGGCCTGCATCATGGCGTCGATCAGGTCGAGCGAATGGGTCTTCGCCACGCCGTCCTTATCGGGCCACACCACCTTGCCCGCTTCCATCGGGCCGCCGGAGACGAAGATGACCGGAATATTGATGCGCATGGCGGCCATCAGCATACCCGGCGTGATCTTGTCGCAGTTGGAGATGCAGACCATCGCGTCGGCGCAGTGGGCATTGACCATATACTCAACCGAATCGGCGATCAGGTCGCGCGAGGGCAGCGAATAGAGCATACCGCCGTGGCCCATAGCGATGCCGTCATCGACCGCAATCGTGTTGAACTCCTTGGCCACGCCGCCCGCGCGTTCGATTTCGCGCGCCACAAGCTGACCCAGATCCTTCAGATGGACATGTCCCGGCACGAACTGGGTGAAGGAATTGACCACGGCGATGATCGGCTTGGTGAAATCGCCGTCCTTCATGCCGGTGGCGCGCCACAGGGCGCGGGCGCCCGCCATGTTGCGGCCGAAGGTGGTGGTGCGGGAACGATAGGCGGGCATGGCTCGAAACCTGAGAAGAGGGCTGGGATGTTCGCTGGCCGCTTTTTAACGCCGGAAAGACCGGACGGGCGGACGCGATGTCTGGTTCTTATATAAACCCCTGCCTTGCTAAGGCAAGATCGCAATGGCGGACGCATTTTGCGGCGGGGACAGAATGTTTCACGATTCCTGTACACAAGGCTGTGATTCCGGCTGTTTTGCAGCGCAATGAGAAATGAATTTGCAATAAATTCAAGTTTTCGGGTAAAATATTTTGCTGCAATGCCGTAATAGCTTGATCGCGCGGAAAATTTTTCCAGATTTCCCCCAAAATTACTTTGCATTCCGTTCGGATTTGCGTATATATGTCTTCACGCAACCACCATTGGATGCGCGGAGATACGTCATGAACCGGGCCAAGGCCATCACGATGAAGCAGGATAAGGCGCGGGAGCTGATGGCTCTGGCGACGTCCGCCTTCGTGACCCTGCTCGTACTCGACATCGTATCGCTGCTTATTGGGGGCGTACTTCGCCCCTTGATGCCGGAGTGGTAGCGCAGGTTTAAACACCCGCCAAGAGGATTACATCCTCCCGCTCCCTGAAACGAGCGGGATTTTTTCGTATAACTGTTCACCTGAGTAGATTTAACCCAAAGCGAGATGACGTCATGACTGCCTTCACCGCAATGAACCGCCAAAGCACAGCCCCCTATCATGGCGCGGGCGATGTGGTACGTGCGATTTCGGGTGGGTTCGCCATTCTTCATGGCTCGCTGGCGCCCGAAGGCTGCGCCGCCCGTCTCGAAGGTTTTGACGCGCCTGTTTTCGATGGCCCGGCGCGCGTTTTCGAAGGCGCCGCCGAGGCTCTGGCCGGTATTCAGGCGGGTCGCGTGCGTTCGTGCGATATATTGGTCATCCGCGATGATGCGCGCGCCGCGCTCAGTGCCGCCGGTTTGCAGGCGATCCACACTGCGCTGGACGAGGCTCAGATCGAGCGCGTCACCCTCATCACCGATGGCCGTATCGGCGATGGCCAGCATGAAGCGGTCATCGGCCATGTTGCGCCCTCGGCTTCGGCGCGCGGCCCCATCGCCTATGTCAATGACGACGACATCATCCATGTCGATCTGGCCGCCCGTCGCATCGACGTTCTGGCCGACATCGACATGCGCCGGGGCATCAAGGCCCAGAAGCCCGGCATGACCACTTTCGGCGCTGGTGCGCTGCAAAAATACGCCCGTCTGGTAACGGCGGCGCATAGCTGATATCTGAAAACCTTCCAGAAGATTACGGAGACTATTGTGAAGATCTACACCAATGACGACGTTTCGCCCGACAGCCTGAAGGGCGAACGCATCGCCATTATCGGCTATGGCAGCCAGGGCCGCGCCCACGCTTCGAACCTCAAGGATTCGGGCGCGGATGTGGTGGTCGGCCTGCGTGCCGGCGGCGCCGGTGAAGTCAAGGCCAAGGCCGACGGCCACACCGTTTTGTCGGTGGCCGACGCCTGTAAGGATGCGACCATCATCGCCATCCTGACGCCCGACATGACCCATGCCGATCTCTATAAGGACGTGATCGAGCCCAACGCCCCCAAGGGCAGCGCCATCCTGTTCGCCCACGGCTTCTCGGTTCTGTATGGCCGCGTCGTGCCGCGCGCCGATATGGACGTGATCCTGGTGGCCCCCAAGGGCCCCGGCGATCTGGTGCGCCGCGAATATCAGCGTGGCCGTGGCGTGCCGTCGCTGTTCGCGGTTGACCGCGACGTGTCGGGCAAGGCGGCGCAGAAGGCTCTGGGTTATGCCCGTGGCATCGGCGGCACCATTGGCGGAGTGATCGAAACCTCGTTCAAGGAAGAAACCGAAACCGATCTGTTCGGCGAACAGGCCGTCCTGTGCGGCGGCACCACCGAGCTGGTCATGATGGGTTTTGAAACCCTCGTCGAAGCCGGTTACCGCCCGGAAATCGCCTATTTCGAGTGCCTGCACGAACTGAAGCTGATCGTCGATCTGCTCTATGAAGGCGGCTTCGCCAAGATGCACGAATTCGTGTCGGAAACCTGTAAGTACGGCGATCTGGTGTCGGGCCCGCGCATCATCAACAACGAGACCCGTGAGCGTATGCGCGCCGTGCTGAAGGATATTCAGGACGCCACCTTCGCCCGCGAATGGATTCTGGAAAATCAGGCCGGTCGTCCGCGTTATAACTCGCTGATGAATGCCGACCTGAACCACCAGATCGAAAAGGTCGGCGCGGATCTGCGTTCGCGCATGAGCTGGCTGCAAAACAAGCAGGAAGCGTAAACTATCTCATAGGGAAAGTCCCGCCCTGCGGGCGGTGTACTTTCCCTATGAGCCATAAGGAGAAAAATTCCTTCGGGGCGGCCCTTCAGGAATTTTTCGAGTCTTATTCTTATAAAGATTTGAGTTTTTTACGATGAGCAATCAACCCACCGGAGCGCAACTGGTCATCTCCACGCTGAAGGCGTTGGGGGTTGAGACCCTATTCGGCTATCCGGGTGGGGCCATCATGCCCATCTATGACGCCCTGGCCGGTTCCGGCCTGCAACATATTCTCGTCCGCCATGAGCAGGGCGCGGCGTTTGCCGCCGACGCCTATGCGCGCGCCACCGGCAAGGTCGGCGTCTGCATGGCCACATCGGGGCCGGGCGCCACCAATCTGATCACCGGCATCGCCAATGCCTATATGGATTCCGTGCCGCTGGTCTGCATCACCGGCCAGGTCGGCACGCACCTGATGGGTACGGACGGTTTTCAGGAAGTCGATATTCTCGGCATCACCCTGCCCATCGTCAAACATTCGTGGCTGGTGCGCGATCCGGCGGATATTCCGGCCATACTGGCCGAAGCCTTCGCCATTGCGCAGGAAGGCCGCGCCGGGCCGGTTCTGGTCGATATTCCGAAGGATGTTGCCGCTGCCCATGTCATCACCTCGCACCCGGCCAGCTTCCCGGCCTGGAGCGCGCCCGTGCCTGACGAAAGCGCCATTGCTGCTGCATCGGCGCTGATCGAAGCCGCCAAGAAGCCGCTCTTCTATATCGGCGGTGGCGTCGAAATGGCCCATGCCTCGCAGGCCATGCGTGACCTGCTGGC
This sequence comes from Asticcacaulis sp. EMRT-3, assembly GCF_030027245.1. Lineage (NCBI taxonomy): Bacteria > Pseudomonadati > Pseudomonadota > Alphaproteobacteria > Caulobacterales > Caulobacteraceae > Asticcacaulis > Asticcacaulis carbonis. Next base: position 1,881,757 of record NZ_JASERT010000001.1, on the reverse strand, counting down.
CCGCACCGGCATTCCGGCGGTGTCCACCCTGAAGGGGATCGGCACGGTGCCGACCACCGAGGATTTGTATCTCGGCATGTTGGGGATGCACGGCACGCGCGCCGCCAATATCGCCGTTCAGGAAACCGATCTGCTGATCGCGCTCGGTGCGCGTTTTGACGACCGCGCCACCGGCAAGCTCAATGCCTTCGCGCCCAACGCCAAGGTGATCCACGCCGACATCGATCCGGCGGAAATCAACAAGCTGCGCAAGGCCGAGGTCGCCATTGTCGGTGATCTGAAGACGACGATTGAGAGCCTGAAGCCCGTTATGGGCGACATCCGCAAATGGGTCGAAAAATGCAAGGCCGACAAGTGGGAGCACCGCTTCCGCTATAATGCGCCGGGTCAGGGCGTCTATGCGCCGGGCTTGCTCAAAACCCTGTCGGAAAAGGCCGGTGACAAGTTCATCGCCGCCTGCGATGTCGGACAGCATCAGATGTGGGTGGCGCAGCATTGCGAATTTGCCCACAACCGTTCGCACCTGACCTCAGGTGGTTCGGGCGCGATGGGCTACGGCCTGCCCGCCGGTGTCGGGGCCAAGCTGGCCATGCCCGATCACCATGTCGTCACCATTTCGGGCGATGGCTCGTTCATGATGAACATTCAGGAGATGGCGACGCTCAACCGTTACCAGATCCCGCTGAAGATCGTCCTGCTCGATAATTCGAGCTTAGGGCTGGTGCGCCAGTGGCAGGAACTGTTCTATCAGGAAAATTACAGCGAGATCGACCTGTCGGATAATCCCGATTTCGTCGTTGTCGCCAAGGCGTTCGGGCTTGATGCCTTCCGCATCACCCACCGCCACGAAGTCGAGGGCGCTATCGACCGGCTGCTGGCCGCCGAAGGGCCCACCCTGTTGCATGTATTGGTTGATCCGCGCGAAAATGTCTGGCCGCTGGTGCCGCCGGGCGCGTCGAACGCGGAAATGATGGAGGAACGCTGGGATGAACCACTTGATTCATATTGAGCTGGATCGCCTGGAAGGCAGCCTCCTGCGAATTCTGGGCCTCGTCGAGAGACGGGGTTTCCACATAGATGAGATGGAACTCTTCGATCTCGGCGAGGACAAGCGCGGCCTGACGCTTAGGGTGCGTCCGCGCGACCCTTCCCGCAGCCCGGATATTCTGGGTCTTCAGATCGACCGGCTCTACGGCATCAGGCGCCTGCACGAAGCCCCTCAAAGACTTAAAGGGGGCAAGGGCGCTGCCGGAGCCAAGCAAAAGTTAAGCGCATGAATTCGCATTTTACCCCTAAGCCGCCAACGGATCGAGACCGGGTTCTGGTTTTCGATACGTCGCTGCGTGACGGGGAACAGGCCCCCGGCTTCTCGCTGGGCGTCAGGGACAAGCTGAGAATGGCCCACGCCTTGAGCGCGCTGGGCGTCGATATTTTAGAGGCCGGTTTCGCCGCTGCCTCACCCGGCGATGAAGAAGCGATCCGCGTTATCGCCTCGGAAGTGGCGGGGCCCGTCTTCTGCTCTTTGTCGCGCGCTCTGGAGAGCGATCTCGATGCGGCGGCGCGCGCTTTGGCCCCGGCCCGGCGTTCGCGCGCTCATATTTTCCTCGCCACCTCGCCGATCCACCGCGCCGCCAAGCTAAAAAAGAGCCGCATCGAGGTGCTGGAAACGGCGGTTCGCGCGGTCGCTTACGCGGCGGGCATGTTTGACGAGGTTGAGTTTTCGCCCGAAGATGCCATCCGCACCGAGGCTGATTTCCTGACCGAAATCTGTCAGGCCGTGGTCGAGGCGGGCGCGACGACGCTCAATATTCCCGATACGGTCGGCTACGCCACGCCCGATGAGATCCGCAACATCTTTGCCGGTTTGCGCACCGCCATTCCCGATCCGGCCATCATCCTGTCGGCCCACTGCCATAATGATCTCGGCCTCGCCGTCGCCAATTCGCTGGCGGCGCTGCAAGGCGGGGCGCGCCAGATCGAATGCACGATCAATGGCATTGGCGAACGCGCTGGCAATTGCTCGCTCGAAGAGGTGGTCATGGCGCTGAAGGTGCGCCCTGACCTGTTCGACCTGCATACCGGCATCAACACCACCCATCTGACGCGCACATCGCGTCTGCTGGCGCGCGCCACCGGCTCGGTCATGGCGCGCAACAAGGCGGTGGTCGGCAAGAACGCCTTCGCCCACGAAAGCGGCATCCACCAGCACGGTATGCTGAGTGATGCGCGCACCTATGAGATCATGCGGCCCGAAGATGTCGGGCTGGAAAAATCGAACATGGTGCTGGGCAAGCATTCGGGCCGCCACGCCATCGCCAAGCAGGCGACGGCGCTGGGCTTCGCGCTCGATGATCAGGCGCTGGGCGAGGTCTTCGCCAGCTTCAAGCGCCGCGCCGACGAGATCGGTGAGATCGACGAGCATGAACTGCGCGCCCTGCTGGGCCGTGGGGCGTCTGCAACCGGCGACATGGCACGCATCGCGGGCCTGCGCACCCAGGTGACGGCTACGGGCGCCAGCATCGCGCTCGACATCCAGCACGATGACCGGTCGCTGCAAACCGTGATCGGCGAGGGCAGGAATGCCTTCGATGCGGGCCTTCATGCGCTGACCAGGGCTTACGGCACAGCCGCCGAGGTCATCGACTGCGAAATCACCCAGGCCGGGTTTGATTTCGACAGCGGCGCGTTCGCGGAAATGACTTTGTCCATCAAGGGAGAGGTTTATCGGGGCCGTGGTCGCGGCCCCGACTCCGTATGGGCCGGTTTGCGCGCCCTGTGCGACGCCTTTGAAAAATCCGTCTTTCTGACGCCACTAAACGGGCGTACAGAGGCTCCTGTAGATTCAAGCTTCAAGATTGCTGAAAACATCTCATGACAAAACTCGCTGAAAACATCTGGCTGAACGGCCAGACCGTCGCCTGGGAAGACGCCCAGATCCATATCATGACCCACGCCCTGCATTACGGCACGTCCGTTTTCGAGGGCATCCGCGCCTATGACACGCCGCATGGCCCGGTCGGCTTCCGCCTGACCGATCACCTGCGCCGGTTAGAAGATTCGGCGCGCATCTATGGCATCAAGGTGCCCTATACGCTCGACCAGATGGTTCAGGCGTGCAAGGACATTCTGGTCGCCAACAAGCTGAAGGGCGCCTATTGGCGGCCCATCGCCTTCCTTGGTGAAAACGGCATGGGCGTCACGCCCAAGGGCGACAATATCAAGGTCGATGTCGCCATCGCCGCCTTCGCCTGGGGCGCTTATCTCGGTGAAGAGGGCCTGAATAAAGGCGTTGATGTCTGCGTTTCGTCGTGGCAGCGCGCCGCGCCCAACACCATCCCCAATGCGGCCAAGATGGGCGGCAACTATCTGTCGTCCTATCTGATCGGCAAGGAGGCGCGCGGTCGCGGCTATGTCGAGGGTATCGGCCTTGGCACCGATGGCCGCCTGTCGGAAGGGGCGGGCGAAAACCTGTTCCTGATCATGAACGGCAAGATTCACACCCCGCCGGTCGCCTCATCCATCTTGGGCGGCATTACGCGCGACTCGATCATCAAGCTGGCCAAGGCCGATGGTATCGAGGTCATCGAGCAGGCCCTGCCGCGCGAAATGCTGTATCTGGCCGACGAAGTGTTCATGTGCGGCACCGCCGCCGAGATCACGCCGATCCGTTCGGTTGACGATATTCCCACACGCGCCGGCGGCCCCGGCAAGATCACCAGGCGGTTGCAGACCCTGTTCCACGGCCTGTTCAACGGCACGACGGAAGATCGTTTCGGCTGGCTTGAGCCGGTCGAAGCCACGGTTCCGGCGGAGTAATTCTTTTCTCCTCCCCTGCGAAGCGGGGGAGGGGGACCACGAAGTGGTGGAGGGGGCCGCCACCGTCATTAACGCCCCCTCCGTCGCGGACAAGCCGCGACACCTCCCCCGCTTTGCAGGGGAGGAAAAATGAAAATGAAACAAGAGACGAAACCATGCCCAAGTCCTTATTTGAAAAAGTGTGGGATGCCCACGTCGTCGAACCGGAAGGCGCCACCAGCCCCGCCGTTCTGTATATCGACCTGCATCTCGTCCACGAAGTCACCTCGCCGCAGGCCTTTTCGGAGCTGGACGCGCGCGGCCTGAAGGTGCGCCGCCCCGACCGCACCTTCGCCACGCTCGATCACTCGATCCCGACCCTGCGCCCTGATGCGCAAGGCAATCGTCCTTACGTCACCAAACAGGCCGAGATTCAGGTGCATACGCTCGAACAGAATGCCGCCAAGAACGGCGTGCGCCTGTTTGGCTATGATGCCGAAAACCGTGGCGTCGTCCACGTTATCGGGCCGGAAATGGGCCTGACCCAGCCGGGTTATACGGTGGTGTGCGGCGACTCACACACCTCGACCCACGGCGCGTTTGGCTGTATCGCCTTTGGTATCGGCACCTCGGAAGTCGGCCACGTTCTGGCCACCCAGTGTCTGGCCCAGCGCAAGCCCAAGACCATGCGCATCACGGTGGACGGCAAGCTGCAACCGGGCGTTACCGGCAAGGACGTCGCCCTAACTGTGATCGCCACGCTCGGCTTTTCGGGCGGCACGGGCTATGCGCTTGAATATGCCGGCCCCGTTATCGAAGCGCTCGACATGGAAGGCCGCATGACGGTCTGTAACCTGTCGATTGAGGCCGGTGCGCGCTGCGGCATGATCGCCCCGGACGCCAAGACGGTCGAATGGCTGCGCGGCCGCGAATATGTGCCGCACGGTACGGCGTTTGACGAAGCCGCCAAAAGCTGGCTGGCTCTGGCCTCTGATGAAGGCGCGCAGTTCGATAAGGAAATCCGCATCGACGGTTCCGCCATTGAGCCGATGGCCACCTGGGGCACCTCGCCCGATCAGGGTGCGGCCATCGTCAGGGGTGTGCCGGTCGCCGATAATGAAGACCAGCAACGCGCTCTGAAATATATGGGCTTTACCGGCGGCGAAGCACGCTCGGCGGAAAAGGTCGATGTCGTTTTCATCGGCTCCTGCACCAATGGCCGCATGGCCGATTTGCGCGCCGCCGCCGCCATCTTCAAAGGCCGCAAGGTGGCCGAGGGCGTGCGCGCCCTGGTGGTTCCGGGTTCGGAATGGGTGCGTATCGAGGCCGAAAAAGAAGGGCTCGACAAGATCTTCACCGAGGCGGGCGCTGAATGGCGTCTGCCGGGCTGCTCGATGTGCATTGCCATGAACGGCGATTTCGTTCTGCCGGGTCAACTGGCCGTCTCGACCTCGAACCGCAACTTCGAAGGCCGCCAGGGCCCCGGTTCGCGCACGGTTCTGGCCAGTCCTGCCACCGCCGCCGCCTCGGCCATCGCTGGTCATGTGGCCGATCCCCGTCAATTCATGGCTCTGGAAACCGCATAATATTCATCCTCCCCTGCGAGCCTCTTGGTGAAGCGGGGGAGGTGCCGAGCTTGTCGAGGCGGAGGGGGCGAAGCCGACCATTTCCTCCCCCCTCCACCCCTTCGTGGTCCCCCTCCCCCGCTTCGCAGGGGAGGATGAGAAAAGAAGAAACCCATATGTCAAACCAAGAATCCAACAACAGCTTTTCGTCGCGCATCGTCGTGCTGCCGGAAGCCAATATCGACACCGACCAGATCATTCCGGCCCGCTTCCTGACCACCACCACCAAGGCTGGCCTTGGCAAGGTGGCCTTTAATGACTGGCGCTATAATGCCGATGGTTCGAACAAGGATTTCATCCTCAACACCATCGACCCGACCGAACATCGCGTTCTGGTGGCCGGTAATAATCTCGGCTGCGGTAGTAGCCGCGAACACGCGCCCTGGGCGCTGATGGATTACGGCTTCAAGGCCGTCATCTCGACCGAGATCGCCGACATCTTCAAATCGAACAGCTTAAAGAACGGCCTGCTGCCGGTGGTGGTCGATAAGGCCACCTATGACAAGCTGCTCAAAAATCCGCAACAGCGCGTCACCATCGATCTGGAATCCTGCGCCCTGACGCTGGAAGACGGCACGGTCTTCACCTTCCAGGTCGAGGAATTCGCCCGCCAGTGCCTGCTCGAAGGCGTGGACGCTATGGGCTGGCTGCAAAAGCGCCTGCCCGCCATCGAAGCTTATGAAAAAGCCAATCACAAGGAAGCTGCCTAATGGGTTCGTTTAATATTGTCGTCCTGCCCGGTGATGGCATCGGCCCCGAAGTGGCCGCCGCAGGCGTTTCGGCCCTGAAGGTGATCGGTGAGGTGTACGGCCACAGCTTCACGTTCGAAGAAAAGCGTATCGGCGGGATCGCCATTGATACCGACAATAATCCCTACCCCGAAGACACCGACAAGGCCTGTCTGGCGGCGGATGCTGTTCTGCTTGGTGCCGTGGGCGGCCCTAAGTGGGACTTAGGCAAGATGCGCCCGGAGCAGGGCCTGCTGGCCGTGCGCAAATCGATGGGTCTGTTCGCTAATTTGCGCCCGATGGAGGTCAAGGCCTCGCAGGTGCATCGTTCGCCGCTGAAAGCCGAAGTGGTCGAAGGCGCTGATATGCTGATCGTTCGTGAACTGACGGGCGGCCTCTATTTCGGCAAGCAGACGCGCACCGAAACCTCGGCTACCGACGAATGCGTCTATACGGTCGCCGAAGTCGAGCGCGTGGCCCGCGTGGCCTTCGAAGCCGCCCGCAAGCGCCGCAACAAGGTCACAAGCGTCGATAAGGCCAATGTGATCGAAACCAGCCGCCTGTGGCGCGAAACGGTCATCAAGCTGCACAAGGCCGAATATGCGGATGTCGAGCTTGAGCACAATCTCGTCGATTCGATGGCCATGCACCTCGTCACCCGCCCGACCTCGTTCGACGTGGTGGTGACTGAAAATATGTTCGGCGATATTCTGTCCGATCTGGCCTCGGTTCTGCCGGGTTCCATCGGTCTGTTGGGCTCCGCTTCGCTCGGCACGTCCGGTAAGGGTCTTTATGAGCCAATCCACGGTTCGGCGCCTGATATTGCCGGTAAAGACCTCGCCAATCCGATTGGCACGCTGAAATCGGTGGCCATGATGCTGCGCTTCTCGCTCAACCTGATGAAGGAAGCCGATGCGCTCGACGCCGCCATCGACACGATTGTCGAGCAGGGCACGCTGACGCGCGATCTGGGCGGCACATGCTCCGGTTCGCAGGTGTCCAAAGCGATCAATGATCAGATTCGCACCGCCGCTTCGGTCAGCGCCTGATTTTCGTCATGCTGTGATAAGGCCCCGGCAGCGAAAGCTGCCGGGGCTTTTTTTGCTTTCCCGGCAAAGAAAAAACCCGCTGCCATATCCGACAGCGGGCCTTCCTAATCGTTTGGGTTAAGGGGGCTTGCCCCCTTACTGTGCGTCGCGCGCCAGATTACGCAGAACATACGGCATGACGCCGCCATTCCTGTAATATTCCAGCTCGGTCGGCGTATCGATGCGGCAGCGCACCGGGAAGCGGGCCACCTTGCCATCGGAGGCGCGGAACAGTTCGACGATCAGTTCCTGACGCGGCTGGATGTTTTCCAGACCGCGAATGGTGACGATTTCCTCGCCGGTCAGGCCCAGCTTGGCCCAGCCATCCACCTTGAACTGCAAGGGCAGGACGCCCATGCCGACCAGATTGGAACGGTGGATGCGCTCGAACGATTCAGCGATAACGGCGCGCACGCCCAGCAGCTTGGTGCCCTTAGCCGCCCAGTCGCGCGACGAGCCCGTGCCGTATTCCTTACCGGCGAAGATGACCAGATTGCGGCCTTCCGACTGGTAACGCATGGCGGCGTCATAGATCGGCATAACAGCGCCCGACGGGTAGTGCCGGGTCACGCCGCCTTCGATTTCGGGCGTCATCTTGTTACGGATGCGGATATTGGCGAAGGTGCCGCGCATCATCACTTCGTGGTGGCCACGGCGCGCGCCGTAGGAGTTGAACTCCGTCACCGGCACATTATGCGCCGACAGATATTCCCCGGCGGGCGAGGTCTTCTTGATATTGCCGGCGGGCGAGATGTGGTCAGTGGTGATCGAGTCACCGAAGATGCCCAGCACGCGCGCCTCGACCAGATCGGTCACCTTGTCCGGCGTCATGGTCATGCCGTCGAAATAGGGCGGATTGGCCACATAGGTCGATTGGCCGTCCCAGTCATAGGTCTGGCCGCCGGAAACCTTGATCGCCTGCCAGTGTTCGTCGCCCTTGAAGACGTCGGAATAGCGCTTGTCGAACAGGGCGTTGGAGACGAACTGGTCTTGCAGCGCCTTGATCTCGGCCTTGGTCGGCCAGATGTCCTTCAGGAAGACCGGCTGGCCGTCCGAACCGATGCCGAGCGGCTCTTCGCGTAAGTTCAGCTTCGTCGAACCGGCCAGGGCATAGGCCACGACCAGCGGCGGCGAGGCCAGATAGTTGGCGCGCACATCGGGGCTGACGCGGCCTTCGAAGTTGCGGTTGCCGGAAATGACCGCCGAGGCGATCAGTTCATTGGCGTTGATCGCCGCCGAAATGGCGTCGGGCAGGGGGCCGGAATTGCCGATACAGGTGGTGCAGCCATAGCCGACCAGATTGAAGCCGAGCGCATCGAGATCAGGCGTCAGGCCGGAATCGTTGAGATAGTCGGTAACAACCTGCGAGCCGGGAGCCAGCGAGGTTTTCACCCACGGCTTGACCTTCAGGCCACGGGCGTGCGCCTTGCGGGCCAGAAGACCAGCGGCGATCAGCACCGAGGGGTTGGAGGTGTTGGTGCAGGACGTGATGGCGGCGATCACCACATCGCCGTGGCCGATGGTGAAATCCGCGCCTTCGACGGCGACACGCCTGTCTTCTTCGCCCGCCTTGCCGAATTCACCGGCCAGAGCTTGCGCAAATTCCGCCGAGACGCCCGACAGGGACACGCGGTCTTGCGGACGCTTGGGGCCGGCCAGCGAAGGCTCGACCGTGGACAGATCGAGTTCGAGCGTGTCGGTGAAGACCGGCTCATGCTCAGGATCGAGCCACAGGCCTTGCGCCCTGGCATAGGCTTCGACCAGCGCCACGCGCTCAGGGGCGCGGCCCGACTTGTTGAGATAGTCGATGGTGGCCTGACTGACCGGGAAGAAGCCGCAGGTGGCGCCATATTCCGGGGCCATATTGGCGATGGTGGCCTGGTCTTCCAGCGTCATGCGCGTCAGGCCGTCGCCGTAATATTCGACGAACTTGCCGACCACGCCCTTTTTGCGCAACATTTGCGTGATGGTCAGCACCAGATCGGTGGCCGTCACGTCTTCGGGCAGGCTGCCGGTCAGCTTGAAACCGATCACTTCGGGGATCAGCATGGGGATGGGCTGGCCCAGCATGGCGGCTTCGGCTTCGATGCCGCCGACGCCCCAGCCGAGAACCGAGAGGCCGTTGATCATGGTGGTGTGCGAATCGGTGCCGACCACGGTATCCGGATAGGCCACCTCGCCGCCATCTGCGACATTGGTCCACACGGTCTGGGCCAGATATTCGAGGTTCACCTGATGGCAGATGCCGGTGCCGGGAGGCACGACGCGGAAATTATTGAAGGCCGACGAGCCCCAGCGCAGGAAGTTATAGCGCTCGATATTGCGCTCATATTCGCGGTCAACATTCTTGGTCGCCGAATCATTGTGACCGAAATAATCGACCATAACCGAGTGGTCGATGACCAGATCGACCGGGTTAAGCGGATTGATCTTGGCCGGATCGGCGCCCAGCTTGACCATAGCGTCGCGCATGGCGGCCAGATCGACCACGGCGGGCACGCCGGTGAAATCCTGCATCAGCACGCGCGCCGGGCGGAACGAGATCTCATGCTCGACCGAACCCTTATTGGTGGCCCAGGCAGCGATGGCGGCGATGTCGGGCTTCGACACCGAAACGCCGTCTTCGTTGCGCAGCAGGTTTTCCAGCAGCACCTTCAGCGAGGCGGGCAGGTGCGAGACGCCCGACAGGCCATTGGCCTCGGCGGCTTTCAGATCGTAATAGGTGTAGGTCTTGTCGCCAACCTGAAGGCTGGCTTTCGATTTAAAGCTGTCCACGGACATGTAGGCACGATCCTTTTGTTCATCCTGCTGGCTGGCCCCGATGGCGAACCGTAATGTTCCGGGTGCGCGCGTTGGATGAAGGACGCACAGGGTCGCTTCATTGCGCTGCGATAACCCGGATGCAGGCATATGCCTTCTAAACTTCTTCTGGTAATTCGTCTATGAAGGCGTGAGCTTGAAAAGGGTTTTTTATGGGGCTTGGCCTGCACATCGAGGGATTATGCCTGAAAAAGGGCTATAACCTGCTGATCGACCATCTGAATTTCGATCTGGCATCGGGCGGCGCGATCAGCCTGACCGGCGAAAACGGCGTCGGCAAGACCACGCTTTTGCGCTGTCTGGCCGGGTTTTCCGCCCCCGATGGCGGGCGTATTCGTTTTGTGCAGGACGAAAAGACGCTCGATACCGAGACGGCGCAGACGAAGCTCGTCCATTATCTCGGCCATCAGGACAGTTTATCGCCTGCCCGCACCGTGGCGCAGGAACTGGCCTTTCAGGCACAGTGGCTGGGCGGTGATCTGGCCGGGCTGGAGGCGCTCAGTCTTGGCCCCTTGATGGATCTCGAAACGCGCTATTTATCAGCCGGGCAAAAGCGACGCCTGAGCTGCGCGCGGCTGTTGATGGCCAAGCGCCCGCTCTGGCTGCTCGATGAGCCGATGGCCCCGCTCGATGCCGCCCATCGCGCCCTGCTGGCCGGTCTGATGCAGGAGCATCTGCGTGAAGGCGGATTGCTGATCGCGGCGGTGCATGACGCCCTGCCGTTTGCGACGCGCAACCTGCATCTGACGCGGCCGACGGCAAAAGAATACGAGGCCGCGCGTGTTTAGTGGAACCTGTACCTGTTCCTCCCCTGCAAAGCGGGGGAGGTGGCGAGCCAGCGCAGCGCGTCGAGACGGAGGGGGCCTCCCGGCTGCGGTCGTGCCCCCTCCGTCGCGGACTTCGCCGCGCCACCTCCCCCGTACGCTGCGCTGCAGGGGAGGAAACCTATGATCCGTGCGGCCCTGGCCCTGTTGCGCCGTGATCTCGGCCTGTCGCTGACGCGCGGCGGCGGCCCCTTGCTGGCGGTCGGTTTTTACCTGACCCTGATGGCGATGATCCCTCTGAGCCTCGGCCCCGATCAGGCCGTGCTGACGCGCATTGCGGCGGGCCTGACCTGGTTGTGTCTGGCCCTGGCCAGCCTGTTGTCGCTGGAACGTCTGTTTGAGCGCGATTACGAGGACGGCGTGTTCGATCTGCTGCGGCTGGGGCCGTTGCCGCTCGAACTGATCGCGCTTCTGAAGGTGATCAGCCAGTGGCTGGGCACGGGCCTGATCCTGTCGGTCATGACGCCTGCGGTGATGATCATACTGGGTGCCGCCCCGGCTCTGGCCGTAGGTGGGCTGGTGGCGGCTATGCTGGGCAGTTTGAGCTTTGCCCTGATCGGCGGCATCGGCGCGTCACTGGCCCTGGGCGCGCGCAAGGGCGGCGTGCTGATGGCGCTGCTGGTGCTGCCGCTCTATGCGCCGCCGGTCATTTTCGGCGCGGGCCTGATGCAGGCCATGCCCGGCCATTCGGCCACGCAGGCTCTGGCTTTTTTAGCGGCCTATGCTTTGTTTGCGCTGGCTATAGCGCCGGTGGCGATGGGCGCGGCGCTGCGCAGCGCCCTTAGCTAGAGCGGTCTGCATTCTGATTGAATCGGTCAAAGGCATGCAACCCGCTCTACATTTTACGTTTTTCCGCATCTCGCATTCAATTTGTAAGTCAAATTAAACGCTCGTTGCTCTAGAGCGGTTTGCATTCTGATTGAATCGGTCAAAGGAATGCAACCCACTCTATATTTTACGTTTTTCCGCATCTCGCATTCAATTTGTAAGTCAAATTAAACGCTCGTTGCTCTAGCTCGTCCATTTGAGGATGGCGGGCTTCACCGGATTGACGAAGGCGCGTTTTTCGGCGCGCGAGGCCAGCCATTCTTTCTTGAGCTGCTGATACCATTTGGCCTGGGTGTCGGCGTCGTCGATCCACAGAAGCGTGGGGTCGTATTTCAGTCCCTCGTTTTGCAGATTGACCATGTCGCCGTCCTGTTTGAGGAAGGCCTTGGCCCCAAAGCGGAAAATCGGCGCGATGAAGCGGAAAAGCCCGTGATCCGACCAAAAGATCTGGGTGATGCGGGTGTGGCTGTCATCAATCGGCGTCAGGCAGGTCAGGCCCAGCACCTGTTTTTTGCCGATCTCGATATGCTCATAACGGATACCGGGCAGGCGGAAGGTGATTTCAGTGGCCGGTGCGCCGCCTAAAATCTTATAGGCGCGGCTGTTCGACGACGGCCGGTGGCGCACCATCGCAAACCCGTAGTCGCGCGGCTCAAAAGCCTTTGATTTTTCAAGCTGCTGCTTCGATGAACGCCACCACCATTGCTGATGCACATAGGGGCCGTGCGCCGGATCCATCAGCCCCACCACGGCATGATCGATATGGCTGTCGAAATCCATCGTCTCAACGATCAAAGGCGCGCCGCCCACCACGCCCGGCAGCATGGGCGGTTCATGATCGGGTTCGGGAGCCTTGCGCCCGTCTTCGGCGATCCAGATCCAGACAATGCCCTGCTGTTCGCGCAAGGTATAGCTGCGCACGCGGATTTTGCCGACATCCATCGGCTGATCCGAGGTCAGAGACGGCACGGAGGTGCAGGTGCCCTGGGTATCGAACGTCCAGCCATGATAGCAGCACTGCACCACGCAGCCCCCACCCCGGCCATCGCGTATCATTTCACCGGCAGAAAGCGGTGCGGCGCGATGCGGGCAGATGTCGCGCATCGCGTAAGGCTGGCCATCCAGATCGCGCGCCAGCAAAACCGGTTCACCAAGGATGACATAGCGTTGCAGCTTGCCGGGCTTGAGATCGCCCGAAAGCGCGGCGAACCACCAGCCATCGCGCAGCAGGCCCTGACCGAAGGCGATACGCGGTGCGGAAAGTGCGGTTTGATCGGGCATATAGGGACTCAAGGATTGACGGATCAGATCGGCAATATAGAGGGCTTGCAGCGAAACGCCAAACCCCGCCGCCGCGGTTTATGCGCGCGCCTTAGCGCTTTAAAAAATTGGAACCACGGAAAACACAGAAAGCACGGAAATTCATGTCGGAATATCCCCATGAAGTGGCTCCACGCTTCGATCCTCTATGCAAAAGATGCCGTCGCTTCGCGTTAAAAAATATCCGTGCTTTCCGTGGTGAATAATGTCTAAGCTACCCAACAGACCTAATCACGCACCTTGGTAAATTCGGCCAGCGCATCAAGGAAGGCGCGGTTCTCATCATCCTTGCCAACAGTGACGCGCAAAGCGCGCGGCAGGCCGTAATTAGCGACATGACGCACGATCAGGCCTGAGCGCATCAGGTGTTCGTTGGCGCGCACGGCTTCGGCCTCGTCGCGGAAATGGATCAGCACGAAATTGCCGGCAGAGGCGCGCACATCCAGCCCTAAGGCGCGGATTTCCTGAATCAGGCGCGGCCGCCAGTTCAGCACCTGCTGGCGCGAGGCGGCGATATGGTCGGCATCCTGCAAAGCGGCGGCGGCGGCATATTGCGCCGGTAAATTGACATTGAACGGCAGGCGGATGCGATCAATCGCCTCGATCACCGGCTTTGGACAATAGCCAAACCCGACGCGCAGACCCGCCAGACCGTGAATTTTTGAGAAGGTGCGTGTGACGATGATATTGTCGGCGTCACGCGCCATCTCGAAGGCCGAGGCCCAGTCCGGTGCGTCGGCAAATTCGGCATAGGCCTCGTCGATCACCAGCAGGATCTGTGGATCGAGCCGGGCGCGCAGATCGGCCAGTTCGTCGGGCGTGTTCCAGGTGCCGGTCGGGTTGGCCGGATTGGAAATATAGACGATCTTGGTGCGCGCATCGACCAGGGCCAGCAGGCCATCGATCTCGATGCGCTCATCGGGTTCCGCCGCCAGCTTCACCTCGGCCTGACAGGCCAGAGCCGAGATGCGATAGGCCAGAAAGCCGTGTTCGCCGGTGACGATATTATCGCCCGCTTCGAGCCATGTCTGGTTGAGCACGGCGAAGACCTCATCCGAGCCATTGCCGAACAAGAGCCGGTCGGCCTCTAGCTGATGATAGGCCGCCACGGCTTCGCGCAACGGCCCGGCATGGCCATCGGGATAGCGGAACAGTTTCGCACTGGCCGCTGCATAGGCGGCGGTGGCCAGCGCCGAACAGCCCAGCGCATTTTCATTGGAAGACAGCTTGATCGGATCAGTAACGCCCTCGATCTTCGACTTACCGCCGACATAGGGGGCAATGTCGAGTATGCCCTTTTTGGGCGCGGGTCTGTCGGTTACGGAGTTCGTCATGGTTCTGCATCACACAAATAGAAACAAGGGCGTTTAACCACGAAAGCCACGAAAAGACACGAAATATATGCAAGGTTTAGCCACGGATAGACACGGATAATGGCCTTTGGCCGTCAACACGGATTTCAGGATGGCGTCATGAGAGGATCGAGATGCGCGTAAAAACTGTGGCTCGGGCGGATCAATATTTGGGGGTCTAGCGGCCAAATGATTCTTAAGAACGCTAAATGTCGATCCGCCCTAGAGCGTCATGCCAAAAAGTGGATGCCACTTTTTGGAAAAACATGATGCGTAAGCAAAGACTTAGAGCGAAATGACGAGTCTATCTAAAGTCATCTTGCTCTAGAGTCTATCAATATTCAAACGTTTATGAAGACTGGAAACACTGATCGAGCCAGCATACTCTGAAATCCGTGACGCCGCGTCAGCGGCGATCCGTGTTGTCCGTGGTCAAATCTGTCTCTCTTCGTGCCACAGCCTAAATCCGCGCCGCCGCGCCGATCACGCCCGACAGGCTGCCGGGGCTGGAGGCCGGGAAGCGCGGATCATTTTCCTGCACAAAGCCGTGAATCGAAAACAGTTTCAGCCCCTGCGCGCTGCACAGCCCATCCGCCGCCAGCCCGTTGGCGGCCAGCCGTTCAATGATCCGGCTGTCAGGTTCAGGCGAATCCGATACCCAGAACGTCGTGTCGTCGCCGGTCGGTTCGGGCGCAATAGCAGCCAGGGCCACGCCGCGCGGCTGGCCGGGACTCAGTTCCGGCAGGGCGGCAATGATGCGCACGCGCGGTTCGGCCAGCAGACGCGCCCACCAGGCCCCGCCGCGCGGATCGAGCGACAGCACCGAAATGTGACGCGGATCGCGCGCCGCCGTAATCGCCGCCTGCGCCGTCTCGACATAGCCGAAGCTGGGCGCAAACCCGAAACGTTCGCGCGCCCAGACCAGCGCTTCGCGCGCCGGTTCCTGACTGGACAGGTTGAGATGCAGGCCGCCATGCGCCTGATCGCCCACCGCAATCAGCCCTTGCAGGCGCAGGTTTTCCGAGATCAGCTCACGCCATATCCGCACCACCACCCCATCGGAGGCCGCCTGACGTGGCATGGCCAGCAGCTTGCGGATCAACATGGCCTCGCGGTCGGGGCGCAGTTGCGAGGTCTGGCTGTCGGGCGTTTCCTCACGCGCCTTAGCCTCGCCAATCGCCGCGCCCAGCGCCGCCCGTGCATCCACCAGTCGCAAAAGCTCGGCATCGAGCGCATCAATTTGGGTGCGGAGATCGGCCAGACTGGTCAAGGAAGCATACTCATTTTTTGTGGCGTTTGGGTAAGTCTAGTGTCCTGAATCTGAAATTCGCATGATTTTTTATATCGGTCTCAGGCGAATTTCAGATTCAATAGGACACTAAAAACCTATTGAATCTAGTATCGTTTTCGAATTTTAAGTTCGCTCTGCGTCCTGTATCAAAATAAAGCGAACTTCAAATTCACGATACTAGGCCGCGCGGGCCTTGCGAACAAGTCAGGATTTGCAGTGAAAAATCACGGAAAAACCGGTGCATCCGAAACCCTGAGCAGGCCGATATAGGCCCCGCCATCGCGGAAATCTATGCCGAACTTCTGCGTGCTTTGCGTCGCCAGCGTCATATCGAGCAAAGGCTTGGCTAAAGTCATATTCTCAGGCGAAATAATGCGCAAAGCCCCCAGCACCTCCATCGGTTTAAAGGTGCCCGACATTTCGATATCGACATGGCCGCTGACATGACCATCGGCTTGCAGGCTCAGACCATCGGCATGGCTGAACAGGCTCAAATCCCCGGCCTGCACCTGTGATTTCAGGCCGCTGATCTGGCCGCCCGCAGCGCTCCACGCCTTCAGGCTGTCATCAAAGGTGCGCCCCTTGAAGCCGGATAGTTTCTCGACCGTGGCTTCGAGTTGCAGGCTCAACGGCTTATCGCCGCTCAAACCACCCACCAGACTTTGCGGCACGCCTTTGGCGCCGGTGACGCGCACCAGCATGTCGGCGGCATCGCTGATCGTGGCATCGGGACGCAGATAGGCCTCAAAATTATCGGCGGTCGCAAAGGCGAAGGGATGGCCGGGATCGGACGGCACCAGCTTCAGCCCCAGGCCTTGCAGGGCCACATGATAGATCGGCTGGCCGATATGCGACACGCTGGCGCGCAAAACCGAACCGCTGACCGTAAGGCTGCCGAGATCGACGCCGCCGGGATGACCGCGATAGATCGTCAGGCCCGAAGACGCCACCATCACCCATTTGTCGAGCGCCCAGGCATCGGCCTGCGCCTCCAGCGACGGGGCGGCAAAGCCACGACCGGATGGCGCAATCACCTGCAAATTTTTGAAATCGGCGGCCATGCGGTACGGAAAGCCGCGAATGCGAAACGGCGCGTAACTGACCTTGTAGCCGGCATGGATCAGGCCGTCACGCTGCTTTGCGAACTCGGCCTCCAGCCTGTGGGCGGTCGAAAACCAGTAGGCACTCCAGCCGGAAAACAGCAGAACGACCAGAATAAAGGGCGCGAAAATGCCGATGCGATGATGCTTCTTTTTGGTTTCGGACAAACCACGCTCCTTCTTCCAAGTTGCAATGAACTCATTGCAACTTGGCAAGGGCGACTGCCCGCCGTCGCGTATGCGACGAGCCATGCGGCGTTTGAGCTGCAAAAATGCGAATACCAACTTGCACCGCTGTAGGTTTTAGTCTGAGCAAGTTGGTATTACACATCGTTCTTAACCATTTCATCGGGATAAAGAAAGCGCGCGATGGAGGGCAGGGCCTCGGCCAGGGTGCAGCGCTGCAACACCACCCCTTCGGGCAGGCCGGAAAACAGCCGGGTGGGGGCGGCGGAATCGAGCATCACGAAGACGCCGCGATCATCAGCCTTGCGGATCAACCGACCGAAAGCCTGAGCCAGACGGGCGCGCGTCAGGGCATCGTCATAGACGCGATTGCCGAAATGCTGCCGCCGCGCCCGGTGCAGACAATCGGGTCGCGGCCACGGCACCCGGTCAAACGCGATCAGGCGCAGCGCGCTGCCCGGCACATCGATACCATCGCGCACCGCATCCGTACCAAGCAGGCACGAATGATGTTCGGCGCGAAACACACTGACCAGATCGGAGACATCGAGCGGATCGACATGCTGGGCGTAAAGCGATAATCCGGCTTCGCTCAAAGGCCGCGCGATCTGATCATGCACGGCGCGCAGGCGGCGAATGGCGGTGAACAGGCCAAGGCTGCCGCCGCGCGCCGCCTTAAACAGGGCCAGCATGGCGGCCCCGACCGAACGGGCGTCTTCGCGTGACACATCGGTGATCACGAACAGACGCGCCTGCGCCGCATAATCGAACGGCGAGGCGATGCGCACCGTCTTGGCGCCCATAACGAGATGATTGGCGCCTGAGCGCTGGCGGGCCAGTGAAAAGGCGTCGGCGTCGTTGCTTTCGCCCATATCTTTCGTATAGCCGTCACTCAACGTGGCCGAGGCCATCAGCACGCCGTGGGCGGGCTTGAGCACAAACTCAGCCAGCGGCAAAGACGGATCGACATAGTGACGATTGAGCGCCACATCGACGATGCGACCGCGCAGCAGTTCGGTCGAAAACCAGTCGATGGTCAGGGCTGCCTGCGGCGTATCCTCCGGCGAACTGGCCGGTTCGGCCTCCTCGGCCAGCCCCTGCAACAGGCCGCGCCACGCCGGTAACAAAAGCCGCGCCCGCCGCTCCAGACCGCGCAAGGCGCCTTCGATACGGATGCGGTCGGCAGGCTCCAGCTCGTCCTGAGCGTTGGTCAAACGGTCTTCGAGCGCCCGCACCAGAGCCAGCAGCGGCGCTTCGATGCCGGAAAGAGCGCGCGCCGCGATCTTGGCCGCCAGCGCCACGCCATCCAGGCAGGGATGGGCTTCGCATTCGCCGCCCTGATCGTTGTCGGGTGAAAAACGGGCGCGCACAGTGCCCTCGCCTTTGCGGATTTCGATCTGGGTCAGGGCCTCCATCAGCAAGGTCTCGATCGGGCCTACCGGATCGAGCCCGCCGCCATTTTGCGTACGCACGCCCAGCCGCTGCGAAAAGCCGTCGGCGGGTAAAACAGCGGCGGCGCGGATCAGCTCGCGCATGGCGTTCTTGGCCGTATCGTCCTGGGCGATCAGGTCGCCAAGCCGCGCCTCCAGCCCGCGTCCGCGCCGCGAACGGCCTTCATTGCCCCTGATCCAGCGGCGCAGCTCAAAGGCTTCCAGCCCGGACAGTCGCGTGGCGAAGGCCGAGTCGGCAGCCTCAAACACATGGTGGCCTTCGTCGAAAATCAGCCGCGACAAGGCGGTGGCGGGCATATCGTCCGCCGCTTCGCCATCGGGCGTGCCTTTGTCGGCCTTGAGCGCGTCTCTGGCGCGGTCGCGCAGCTCATAGGCGGCCTGCGCCATCACCAGCGCATGATTGGCCACCACCAGGGTGGCCGACTTGGCCTTGCGCACCGATTTTTCGATAAAGCAGACGCGGTAATGCGGGCAGGCGGCATAGGTGCATTCACCGCGCCGATCGACCAGACTTTGCGGGGCGAGGGTTTGAAACACATGGGCGGGCGTGGTCGGCGGCAGGAGCGAGGGCAGCCAGGTCGGGAAGTCGCCGCTCAGAATATCGCCGTCGCGCGTATAGAGCACCCAGCGCGCCATCAGCACGGCCATGATGATTTCCGGCGCGCTGTGGGCGCTGGCCAGTCGTTCCTGAAAATTGAGCAAACACAGATAGTTTTCGCGGCCCTTGCGCACCACCACCGAACGGGCGCGTTCCTCCGCCGTATCGAACAGGGCGCGCGTATCGTGATAGATCTGTTTTTGCAGCGCCTTGGTATAGGTCGAAACCCACACCTGACCTTGCGCCTTCTGCGCCCACAAATGGGCCGGGGCCAGATAGCCGAGCGTCTTGCCCGTGCCGGTGCCCGCCTCGGCCAGCAGCAGATTGGGCTGGTCGGTCATCCATTTCGGCGTGAAAATATCACGCGCCCGCAAGGCAAATGCGAGCTGTTCGGGGCGGCGCTCGGTCAGGCCCGCCCTTTGCAGGTCGCGGTTGAGCGCGGTGGTGACCTCGTCTTCGCCCAAGGCCACGGCGCGCGCTGCCCCTTCCGGCGGCTGGTCTTCCCATTCTTCCAGCAGGCTCCAGACATCGAGCGCCGGCGGGGCCACGTAATCGGCGGGCATGGTGGTGGTGGCCAGTGCATCGAGCAGCAGAGGCGCCCACGCCCAGCCCTGCTTTTCGAGCAGGCGCACGCCCGATTGCGCCACCAGCCGAAACGCCAGAGGCGCGGCCTTCAGATGCGCGACGAGGCTGTCGATCACCTCAAACAGGGCGCGCGCCTGAGCTTCAGGCGTTTCCGGTTCCGCGAAACCGCAGGCCAGGGCCAGCCCGGCGGCGGACGGAGCGCAAAACTGCGCCGGACGCACAAAGGCGAACAGCTCCAGCACGTCAAAGGCCTGTGCCTCGCGGTGCGGGCGGTTGCCGAACAGGCGGGTGCGGATCAGGGCGGCATTGGCGACGATCAGGGACTGGCGTCCCCACAATTCGCGCAGCTCATTGGCTGTCAGGTCGCGGCCTGTGCGACTGTCACCGACATGGCTATGCACAGGCGACCAGCCCAGCGCCTCAGCAGGCACAAGGCGTCGCCAGCCGGAAGCCGCGGATGAAAGGGAAGACGGATCACTCACGAAAAAACCTTAGCGCACCAGACCGCGCGCTCAAATCACATTCTGTGATAACTCAGCTTTCCGAGGCGGGCATGGGCGGCTGGCCATCGCTGACCGGGGTGAAGCGCGTCACGGCGTCTTCGGCGCGCTGGCGTTGTTCGGCGGTCAGTTGCGAAGCCAGATCATCGGCCTCCTGAGCCGAAACCTTGTCACCGCTGTTACCGGCGATACGCAGCCACTTATAGGCTTCGCTGGGGTTGAGCGGTACACCATCGCCGCGCTCATACAGCACGCCGAGATTATACTGGCTGTCCTTGACGCCGCGTTCCGCCGCCTTGCGGAACCACATGGCCGCCAGCGAATGGTCCTGCGAACCGCCTTCGCCCTGATAATACATCGAGCCGAGATTATACATGGCGGCAGCAATGCCGCCCTCGGCGGCGCGCTGCGTCCACAGCCGCGCCTCGGTCTTGTCGGCGGGCACGAGATGGCCCTGACCATTATAGATGAGCGACAGATGATATTGCGCCGGGGCATAACCCTGATTGGCCACCGCTTTCAGCGTCTCCACCGCGCCGGGCGCGCGCGCGTCGAGCGCCTGCAAGGCTACGTCGTAGCGCGTTTTGAGATTTTGCTGGTTTTGCGCATCGGCGGCAGCGTCACTGGTGACATCGACGGCGGCGGCGGCCAGAGAAGCGCCGGCCTTCGGCTTGTCGGGCGAGGTGTTCTTGACAGCCAGATAACCGGTGGTGCCCGCCACGACCAGAGCACCGGCCAGAGACGAGGCCTTCAGCGCGTTCATCAGGGTGTTGCCGCCCTTTTCGCCCTTCTTGTCCTTGGCGGCGGGCGCGGCCTGACGGCGCGACATGCCCGATTTCAGGCTGCCGAGCAGATTGCGTTCATCATGGCCTTCGATGCTGGCGCGCACCGCCGCACGGGCGGCGGCCAGTGCATCGCGCGTCGTCATCGACACCGGGGCCTCGCCGTTTTCGCGGCCATCCGCATCGGCGTCCGCATCGGGCAGCGACAGATCGGCCTCGGCCTGCATATATTCGGCAAAGACAGGCTCGTGTCTGGCATCCTGGCGCGTATTTTGCGGCGCGGTCTTGTGCGACGTATCGATGTCGGCAAAGGGATCGCTGTCGTCATCCTCGTCTGGTATCAAAGATTGTGGCGCAGGCGTAGCGATTGGCTGGGACACAGCGGGGGATGCGGGCTGAGGCGCGACCAGATCGGCTTCGAGATCCTCTTCCTCGAACGGATCGAATTCCGGCTTGAAATCGGTCACCCTGTCGAGCAGGTGGCCGGTCAGGTCGATACTATCCTCTTCTGCCGCCAAAGATTGAGCTTCGGGCATCGTGGCCTTAACCGGCGCAGATGTTTCAATGGCGGGTTCAGCTTCGGCCTGGGTGAAAGGCCGCTTGGCGGTGAAAGAGGCGGGCGCGGCGAAGGCATGGCCGCCAAACGGGCTGGGCAAGCCGTCATCATCGCCCGAAGACGGCGTCTGGCGCGTGGCCGCTTCCGACAGCAGGTTTTCGGTCTGGACACGGGCCAGTTTTTCATCGATGCGGGCGCGCGTGTCTTCCAGCAGCTTGGCTGTGCGCGCCTCGCTCTGGCGGATGCGTTCGGCCAGGTCTTCGCGCATATGATCGCGCTGCTGCGCCACCTGCTCGCCCACGCTGCCCAGCACTTCGGTGGTGCGGCGCTCGCTTTCGCTGAGCTTGGCATTGAGCCGTTCGGAAATACGGGCGATTTCACCGCCGAGACGCTCTAAGGCCTGCGCCTGCGACTGATCGGTGCGGGCAAAACGGCTATCGAGCGTTTCGGCCATGTGCTGCATTTCGCGGCCAAAGCGCGACAAGCCGTCCTGACTGGCCTTCTCGACGCTGCCCATGCGGCGATTGAGGTGGTCGGCGATGCGCAGCACGTCCTGCCCCATCGTCTCGATAGCGGCAGCGGAACGTTTTTCCGAGGTGCCGATACGGGCATCGACGGCGCTCAAAGCCTCTTCCAGCGTCTGCTGGCGGCCGATTTCAATCGCTTGACGCCATTCCTGACGCGATTCGGTGACGCGGCGCGACAGGTCGGCGGCCAGACCGGTCAGGGAGCGCACGGCCTCCGGATCGGTGACATCGCCGCGCTCCTCGGCGCGATTGAGGCGGCCCTCAAGTAACTGGAAGGCCTGTTCGAGATTGCGAATGGCGCCCGATGTCTGGGCTTCGGCGGCCTCAAGACGCTGGGCCAGTTGCGCCACCACCTTATCGATCAGACCTTGCGCGGCGGCTTCGGGATCGCGCATTTCCATCTGGCCGAGGCGATGTGACAGGCCGACCATATCCTCACGTACGCCGCTCAGCGTATCGCGGGCCCGCGCCTCACCCTCATAAAGCTGGTTGGCCAGCTTGCCGAGGGCATTTTCCACCGCCTGAACGGTTTCGGCCACGGGTGCATTTTTGGCCTGTGTTTCCAGCCGCGCCACGCGCTCGCGCTCTTCGCGCACATGGCCGGACAGGCCTTCCAGCCGTTCGGCCTGGGCATCGATCAGGCGCTCGGCCTGTTGCAGGCGCTCGGCGAACAGGCCCGTATCGGCCTCGGCGCGGCTCAGGCGCTCAAACGCCGCCTGCGACTGCTCCTCGATCCGCTCGTGCAGTTCGTCGCGCGTCTCAGCATGGGCGGCTTCGCTGCGTTCCAGGCGTCCCAGCAGGGCTTCGACCGCCGACGACACGCTGCGCACCGCGCCGGCCGAACGCGATTCAGAATTTTCCAGCCGTTCGCCAAGCGTTTCAAGCACGCGCGCCACGCGGCCCAGATCGCCGCCGGAATCATCGTTACCAGAATGAGCGCGGCCAGAATGAGCGCGTTCGGACTGATCATCGAAGATCGAGCGACGGCGCAAATCCCTGGAGGTCAGGGGCGAGGTTTTCGCGGCATAGGGGGCAGCATAGGGTTTGGCACCCGTCGAATAGGGGGCGGGGCGGCCAGAAGACGCCTGACGGCGCGGCGGCGCGTAAGGCTCGATCTCGTCATCCTCGTCATAGTCGGCCCCGTATCCGGTTTCGGGCACGCGACGGCCGCGCGCGCTGTCGATCAGGGCACCGACATCACGGCCTTCGAGAATCATCTGGTTCAGCCATTCGCCGAGCGTCATGCCCGAGCGGCGTGCCAAGTCCTTTGCGACTTCACGCGCCTTGGCATCAATGCCCTTTACACTCCAAGGTGTGCCCGCGCTCATGCGATTCCCCTACCAACGTTTGGGCGAGCCTAGACCGCATTATCTTGGGTGTAAACACCTCGTTAACCACTATATATGGTCAAATCTTAATCTTCTGTGGAAATGTGAGCGTCGTCATTCATCCGTGAAACATACGGACTCACGCCGCGAAAACAGCGGCTGTGCGCATATCCGGCTTGCGGCTTTTTGCGTTCCGGGACATAGGACGCTGATGCAGGCTCAACTGATCCTTACGGTGATTCTTTTAACGGCGGCAGCCCTGCTGACGGCTTTTTTCGGCTATATGGGCGCGCGCCCGCATAATCCGCTCAAAGGCCCGCGCATGGTGCCTTGGCGCTTTCTGATGATGGTGGTTTTCACGGTGGTGCTTTTGTTGCTCGTCCACCTGCTGACCATGCTGGGCCTGAAAACCGACCCGCCCCTGCGCTATTAACAAGCTGCTCCGACCAAAGACCGCGATTTAGCCAAAGCACCAGGCCAGGATGGCTTTCTGCGCATGTATCCGGTTTTCGGCCTCGTCCCAGATCACCGATTGCGGCCCGTCGATCACCGCGTCGGTGACCTCTTCGCCACGATGGGCGGGCAGGCAGTGCAGGAAGAGGGCGTCGGGTTTGGCCAGCTTCATCAGGGCCTCATTGACCTGATAATCCTGAAAAGCGGCCAGACGTTCATCGTGGTCGAGATCGCCCATCGACACCCAGGTATCGGCCATCACCACATCGGCGTCGCGTGCGGCTGAGGCCGGATCGCGCGTCACCGTCACCTTCGCCCGCGATTCCGAGGCGAATACCATCGCTTCGGTGGCAGGGCGATAGGCGTCGGGACAGGCAATGGCCAGCTCAAAGCCGAAGCGCGCTGCGGCATGGATGAAGCTGGTGCACATATTATTGCCGTCGCTGATCCAGGCCAGTTTCTTGCCGGTAATATTGCCGCGATGCTCTTCGATGGTCTGGATGTCGGCCAGAATCTGACACGGATGCGAGCGGTTGGTCAGGCCGTTGACCACCGGAATGGTCGCCTGTGCCGCCAGACGCAGCACATCATCATGGTCATTGGCGCGGATCATGATGGCATCGACCATGCGCGACAAAACGCGCGCCGTATCCTCGATCGTTTCGCCGCGCCCGATCTGCATGTCAGAGGCGGTGGAGATCAGGGCGTCACCGCCGAGCTGGCGGATGGCAGCATCGAAAGAAAAGCGCGTGCGCGTCGAATTCTTCTGGAAAATCATGGCCAGGACGCGATCTTTTCCCGGCGCATCGGCATCGACGCGGCCTTTCGGCCAGCCCTGGCGGGCGGCCTTACGGGCGTGGGCGTCATCGACAATGGCGCGCAGTTCCTGCGGAGTCAGATCGGCAATATCGAGAAAATGCCTCATGAGGATACGCTCTCCCCGGCTGCGTTTTCGCGGGCCTTTTCGCGCGCCGCCAGAAAGGTTTTTTCGAGCAGGCCGATCGCTTCGCGCGCCTCGTCTTCGCTGACATTGAGCGGCGGCAAAAGGCGCACGCAATTATCGGAACCACCGGCGATCAGCAGGCCGTTATCACGCGCCAGCGCCATGATGTCGCGGTTGTTCGGCTTCAGCTTCATGCCGGTCAGAAGCCCCTTGCCGCGCACTTCAACGATCATATCGGGGAAGGCGGCCTTCAGCCCCTCCATCTGCTGGCGCAGATAGGCGGCGACGCGGTTGACATTCGCGAGCAGTTCCGGCTTCGAGATTTCGCCGAAAGCCGCCAGCCCGACCGCCATAGCCAGCGGATTGCCGCCGAAGGTCGAGCCGTGCGTGCCGACCACCATGCCCGACGCCGCATCGTCGGTGGCGAGGCAAGCCCCGATGGGGAAGCCGCCGCCCAGCGCCTTGGCGATGCACATCACATCGGGCGTCACAGCGGAATATTCATATGCCCACAGCTTGCCGGTGCGGCCCAT
The DNA here is from genome assembly GCF_030027245.1 of Asticcacaulis sp. EMRT-3. Lineage (NCBI taxonomy): Bacteria > Pseudomonadati > Pseudomonadota > Alphaproteobacteria > Caulobacterales > Caulobacteraceae > Asticcacaulis > Asticcacaulis carbonis. The sequence continues at coordinate 1,856,544 of NZ_JASERT010000001.1, read as the reverse complement.
GCCGCACTGGATTTCGTCGAAGATCAGCAAAAGCCCGTGCGCGTCGCACAGGTCGCGCATCATCTGGAGCTGTTCCGGCGACAGGTCGCGCAGGCCGCCTTCGCCCTGCACGGGCTCGACCAGAATGGCGGCGGCGGTGGGACTGGCGGCGGCTTCGCGCAGCGCCTCCATATCGCCGAAGGGCAGGGTGACATAGCCGGGCAGGGCGGGGCCGAAACCTTCGAGATAGGCCTGATTGCCGGCGGCGGTGACGGCGGCATAGGTGCGGCCATGAAAGGCGCCGGTCAGGCCGATGATGTCGATGCGTTCCGGCGCGCCCTTTGAGGCATGATACTTACGCGCCAGCTTCAGCGCGCATTCCACCGCTTCCGTGCCGGAATTGGTGAAGAATACGCGGTCGGCGAACGAGGCGTCGCACAGCCTGCCCGCCAGTTCATCCTGACCGGGAATGCGGTAGATATTGGACACATGCCACAGTTTCTGCGCTTGCTTCGTCAGCGCCTCGACCAGAACCGGCGCGGCATGGCCCAGACCATTGGTGGCGATGCCCTGCACGAAATCGAGATAAGCCCGGCCCGATCGGTCATACAAGCGGACGCCTTCGCCACGTTCCACCGCAATGGGGGCGCGCGCGTAAACACCGAACAGATGATCGTCAGACTGAGTCATGGCCTTATACCCTGAAACGAAAAAACCCCGCATCCGGGATGCGGGCAAAAAGAACGCCTAAGCTATGGGGGGCCTAGGCGCGCCTTGTGTATAAAATCGTGCCGGATGTCAATAAAATCCTGAACCGGGCGGACTTCAGAACCCAACCCTCAGACGCCAGACCAGTCCGGCCAGCGCGACGGCCACCACCAGAGTCAGCGTCCCAAACTGGATAAGACGGCGCAGTTGAGCGGACTTGCGCTGGCGTGCGATCAGGTCGCGGCGAACATCGCTCACGTCCGGCACAAACGGCGCGGGCCTCTGCCGCATGGCGGATGCGGTTTCGGAAAAACGGGTATAAGGCATGGGAGTCCCCTCTTACGTGAACACGACGTACAATCCTGCCGTGCAAGTCCGGGGCCAGACGATGTGTTGCATGTTGGCACAATGCGGTAACAAGATACGATTTAGCGTAGCTGCGTTGCGCTAATTCCGTGCGCCTTCAGCATGGCGATCAGGCTGTCCGGCCCGACCAGATGGCCCACCCCCACCGTGATAAAAGCCGTGCCTTTTCCTTTGAGAATGGTTTCAATCTGCGGCTCCCAGGCGGCGTCGCGCTCCACGATGACGCGCTGGTACATGCCGGGTTCTGCGGCCTTCATCTTATCGACCATGTAATAGGTCAGGCGCTTTTCATCGCCCTGCGCCCAGGCCCTGAACAGGGCCGCCACATCCGCCCTGGCGTCAGAGGAATCACGGAGGGTTTCACGCAGGGCGGCCATGTCCTCGGCCTCACTGGCCGGTGCCACCTTCTGCATTTCCTCATTGACCGTCTCAAAGCCATGTATCGCTTTGCCGGAAGACCGCGCCCGTTTCAGCAGGGTCAGATCGACGCCCGTCTGCGGATTGTAACCGGCGGCCTGCACCTGCTGCATATCGAGATAAAGGCCGACCGCCCACTTCCTTAACCCCATCATGCGCGCCGAACTCATGCCATAAGGGGCCAGCAGCTTATCGAGCTTACGGATCTCTTCAGGCGTCAGACCCTGCGTCATATTGTTCGCCGGATTGACGAGATATTTTTGTGATTCCCGCATGATGGCGGCGGTATCGTCGAGATCGGCCACTTCGAACCACGCCTGATCGGCGCTGTCAAAACGCTGGCGGACAGCGTCACTGAGCCACACCGTTCCCGGCTTCATGACGTGGATCGAGCCAAACAGATAAATAGTCGAATCGGCGTCGCGGATCACCCACATCAAGGGATGCGCCACGGTGGACGCAGGTGCGGCTTCGGGTGCCGTTTGCGCGCAGGCCATCAGCGGCGCCATCTGAAACGCCGTCAGCGCGACAAGGGCCATCAGGCTCGCCCGGATGGCTTTGAACATGGTATTTCCCCTCAAACAGGCACGGACTATTCCGAGATAAAGATGTCTTCAATTCGCATCCCAAATAGCGCGGCAATACTGAAGGCCAGCGGCAGGGACGGATCATATTTGCCGGTTTCGATGGCATTGGTGGTTTGGCGCGACACCTTGAGCTGGTCAGCCAGATCGGCCTGTGACCAGTTGCGTTCGGCGCGCAAAACCTTGATGCGGTTTTTCATAAGCCTAGCGATACTTCCACCAACTTTGCATCAATCGCGGCGATCTTGACCGCTCACGTAAGCCCTAATGCCAACCTGATCACTGATGAAGCCAATCACTACAAGACCCCAGTCAAGGACTTCGCCAGCCATAAATCGGTCAATCATGCTCAAAAAGAGTATGTAAACAAGGAAGACCGCACGATTACGACGAACCAGATAGAAGGCTTCTTTGGCATCTTCAAGCGGGGTATGCGCGGCATCTATCAGCATTGTGGCGCGCAACACCTTCCGCGTTATCTTGCCGAATTTGATTTTCGCTACACAAACCGCGAGGCAACCGGCTGCAATGATGAAGACCGCACAAACCGTGCGATCAAGGGTGCCGTAGGCCGTCGCCTGATGTATCGCAGACCTGACGCTGAACAAACCGCCCAAGCCTAAAGGCAATCGTCGTAAAACACGGTGGATTAAGCGAAAGCGGTGGGGAGATTAGGATGCAATTGGGCGTCCTAATTTTCCGCTATTTGGATTCTTCGGCCTAGCCTTTGGAGGCGTATGTATCATCAGGCGCACAATATCATCCCTTCTCTCAGCAATTTCTTGCTCGGATGGCGCTGTTTCCTTGACATTTTCGGTCATTGCCGTATGCTCCAAACCATTAGAGGCCGTCATGCTAACGCATGACAGCCTCTAAGGCGAGCTAACAATGAAAGCTCCTAGAGCTTATCTTCTGGTGGCTTGCCACATGGGATACTCCTTCTACCCTTGGGTGGTTTGAGTGGTTGTCATAGGGCCGTGACCGGCCAAGGATTAGGCCCTATGGCGAAATTGAAGTGGGTGTGGACGTGAGGGGAATCGAACCCCCTGAACCGCAGGTGGGTAGCCGAGGATCAGCACCAAGCCACGCCCCATAAAGGCCCCGCTGAAAGGCGGGGCTTTTATAAATCATAAATGTCTTTTTCCTCATCGTCCTTTTCGTGACCACTATGCGGCCCATGTGCAGGCGCATGGTTAGGGTGATATAGCGTCCCGTCCAAATCAATGATGCGATCCGATTTTACGTAACGACCGATTGTATTATAATACACGTTCACCTGATTTTCGATGCGCTCCCTAAACTTGGGGTTTTTTTCCATTTCGGTTCGCAGCGCCTTTCGAGACAGGCCGCTGGTAGTGCGAGAAAGGATAAAGCGCGCATACTCCCCCATGCTCATTGACTGTACATCCTCTTGAATAGGAGGATTGTCATTACGCTTCACATGGTGGGAAGGTGTAGCGGTTGTGCTAATGCCCAACATGACCGCGATCTTTTCCAAACGGTCATTTATCTCATGGGCGCGAGCGATGTATTCATCACGTTCGCGCACAAGCGCGTTAAATCCTGCCAGCAAGTCAGCCGATTTTATCATACCAGTCTGGGTGCGATTCTGTTCCATGATGTACAGATACATCAAAACAAACGCTCCCGCAAGAATTGTGATGAATTTTTCGTTTTTATGGTTGGTTAATGAAAACCGTGGTTAAAAATTAGGTATGTAAAGTGCATAATGTCCAGTGAGCTTGTCATAATGTCTGGCTTAGTTGACATATTTATCGATCCTTACCCGCCCGTTAAGCATGTGGCCATACCCGATCTTCATCCTTGTCCGCTAAGGTGTTTAGAGCGCATCCCGAAAAGTGTGACGCACTTTTCGGATCCAGATGCGTGTAAAATATCGGCCCGATGCTTGCATGGTGGCCGGTTGCGGGGGCACGTGTGTTTCGAAAAGGCTATCATGCTGACCTGTGACATTGTGAAGGCGCAAGATGTGTCCGCGCGTGATGCGGACATCTGGCGCGCCATGCTGGCCGCCGAACCGGCCCTTGCCTCACCGCTACTGACGCCCGATTTCGTCCAGGCCGTAGCCGGTGTGCGCGATGATGTGCAGGTCGCCGTTTATCGCCAAAAGGGCCAGACCATCGGCTTTTTGCCGCACCACCGCCGTCCGCACGGTTTCGGTCGGCCTGTCGGTGCGCCCTTTGCCGATTACAGCGCCCTGATCAGCTTTGCCGATCCGCCGCTCGATATGCGCAGCGCCTTGCGTCTGGCGGGCCTCAGCCGTTTTCAGGCCATCGGTCTGATCGATCCGCACGGTGTCGTCGGAGGTGATGAGGGTGAGATCGACACCGCCTATGGCATTGATCTGTCGCATGACGGCACGCTGAATAATCTGACCAAAAAACAGAATAAGAATGTCAATCGCCTGCGCCGCCGTCTGGAAGAGGATCACGGCGAGATCGGCATTATCGTCGGTGACCGCAACCGCGAGCATTTCGCCGCCATGCTGGCCATCAAACGCGCCCAGATCCGCGAAAACGGCCTGCATGATTTCTTAGGCGCGCCGTGGGCGGCCCGCCTGCTCGATCAACTGTTCGAAGCCCCTGAAAACGGCCTGCATGGCTGTCTGATCACGCTGACCGCCGGTGGCAAGCCGGTATTGTATCATTATGGCCCGCGCCTTGGTGCGCGTGGCCATCCGTGGGTTTCGACCTTTGATCCGGCCTATGCCGCCTATTCGCCCGGCCAGGTCTTCCTCAATGACTGCCAGATGTCGCTGAAGGCGGCGGGTCTGCGCTATTACGACCTCTCCACCGGCCAGACCCATTACAAAAGCGCCTTTTGCAACACGCAGTTCGAAGTGCGCCATGTCCGTCTCTATGGCAATTCATCGGGCGCGCGCCTCTATGAAAACATGGCCCTGACGGCGCAGCGCACGGCCCGTCTGATGGGTCAGCGCGTGGCCGAAACCTATGGCCGTGTCAATCGCCGTTTCGATCAGATCGCCTGCCTCGAACTGGATATGTCGGGCCGGATCGGCGGAGTGGCTCAGGCCTTCGCTCAGGCCGGAAGGCGTCGCGGAGGTGCCGATGCCGGATAGCCACGCCGACTGGACAATAGAAAGCCGGAACCTCTCGTCTATGACCACGATCAGCGTCATCATCCCCACCTTCCGCCGCTCCGAAGGGCTGGCCACGGCGCTGCTTTGCCTGACGCACCAGACCCTGACCGGTTTCGATGTCATTGTGTGCGACAACAGCCCGGAAGCCTCGGCCCGCGCGCAGGTGACGGCCTTTGCCGCCAGCGTGGATTTCGATGTCATCTATCTGCACGAACCGGCCACCGGCGTCGCCAATGCGCGCAATAGGGCGGTGGCCGCCTGCACAGCCGATTTCATCGCCTTTCTTGACGATGACGAAGAGGCCCCGCCTGACTGGCTGGCCCGGCTGATGGCCGCGCAATCTGATTTCAACGCCGATGTCGTCTTCGGCCCGGTGACGGCGCGCCTTCCCAAGGCCGACACGGCGCATGACGGCTATATAGAACGCTTTTTCTCGCGCTTCGGCCCGCAGGAGTCGCAGCTTCTGAGCCATTATTATGGCTGCGGCAACAGCCTGATCCGCTGTTCTGCCCTGCCGAAGGACCACGCGCCTTTTTCGGTGGCGCATAATAATATGGGCGGCGAGGACGACCAGCTTTTCCACGGCCTGATGACGAGCGGCGCGGTCATCGCCTGGGCGCATGACGCCCCCGTTTTCGAGGATGTGCCGGACGCCCGCGCCCGTCTTTCCTATACGCTGTTGCGCGCCTTCGCCTATGGTCAGGGGCCGAGTTACACCGCCGCCAAGACGGGCAAGCCTGTCACCTGCGCCGCCTGGATGGCGCAAGGCTTGGCGCAAGCCCTGCTGTTTGGCGCCTGGGGCGGCCTGCTGGCCCTCACCGGTCAAAAAGGGGCTGCGCGGCGTCTCGACAAGGCGGCGCGCGGCGGCGGCAAGGTTTTGTGGTTTCCCCCTTTCAAGATCGGCTTTTACGGTACAGCCCTTTTGAAGCCCAAGCCGAAAGGACGTTAGATATGAATGACCTCCTGCACTGGACGCCTGAAAATACGGCAAAATTCTCACGCAAGAACCTGCTGTTCCGTCACGATCTCGATAAGAGCGACCTGTTCACGGACGAGGCCCTGATCGCCCTGATCGACCGCTATCCGCGCGACCGGCTGGAGGTGTTCAGCATGGGTTATGACCCGGCCAACTGGGGCGAATGGTATCTGGGCCGGCGTGGCGAGATGGATGGCCGCACCCTGATGGAAGGCGTCAAGACGGGGCGTCTGTGGCTCAATCTGCGCAAGGTCAATCACGCCGATGCCGGGATTGCCGCCCTGTGCGACACCATGTTTGCCGAGATCAGGGCGAAGGCGGGCGTCGCCACGCTGAAACAGGATCTCGGCCTCTTGATTTCCTCGCCCAATGCCCACGTCTTTTACCATCTCGATATACCGCTGGTCATGCTGTGGCAGGTGCGCGGCGTCAAGCGCCTCTACCTCTATCCGCCGCACGTTCAATGCGTCTCTGACCGTCATATGGAAGGCGTGGCCTTGCGCGAAAGCGATGAGCAACTGCCCTATGACCCGGCCTTCGACGCCCATGCCCTGATCCACGATCTGAAGCCCGGCGAGATGATGACCTGGCAGCAAAATGCGCCGCATCGCATCGTCAATCACGGCGTCGTCAATGTGTCGCTGTCGATTGAATTCATGACGCCGCGCGCCCTGTGGCGGGCCAATGTCCTCTATGCCAACGGGGTTTTGCGGCGCTGGTTCGGGCTCAATCCGTCAATGGATCGCTCACCTAAATGGTTGGAGCCGCTGAAGGTCATTTTCGCGCGCCTCGTCAAGCAAATGGGCGGCTATCGGGGCCATAAAAGCCCGCTGAAAGCCCGGTTTTCACTCGATCCCGCCGCGCCCGGCCAGCCGGTTTTCGATGCGGATGTCATGCCGCCGAAACGCCCCAGGACTGCGGATCAATCGGCGGCCTGATATTGTTCTTGATTTGTTCTTAACGGGAGCTAGAATGGATTCATGTCCATTCACCGCCTCCCATTTGCACCGCGCACCGAAGACGACGCCCTGCCCGATCTGGCGCGTAAAGGCCGCGGCTCGGTATCGAACCGGCCCAGCCACCGCTTCGGCAATGCTGACCGCTACGCGCTTGATGATGGCTGGAGCGATCACGAGCGCGAAGACTGGGCGAAGGCGAGGCGCGCCACCGTGCTGGGCGTCGATACGGCGCGGCGCATCATCACGCGCAACACATCTCCCGACATCGGCTTCGACCGCTCGATCAACCCCTATAAGGGCTGCGAACACGGCTGCATCTATTGTTTTGCCCGCCCCAGCCACGCCTATCTCGACCTGTCGCCCGGCATTGATTTCGAGACGCGCATCTTCCGCAAGCCCGATGCGCCCGACCTGCTGCGTAAGGAACTGAGCGCGCACAATTATAGGCCCGGCCCGATGATGCTCGGCATCAATACTGACGCCTATCAGCCGACTGAACGCACCGAGTTGTTGACGCGGCGCATTCTCGAAGTGCTGGCCGAGTTTCGCCATCCCGTCCATATCGTCACCAAATCGGCCCTGATCCAGCGTGATCTCGATATTCTGGCCCCGATGGCGGCGCAGGGCCTGTTCTCGGCCAGCCTGTCCGTCACCACGCTCGACCGCGATCTGGCGCGTGTCATGGAGCCGCGCGCCGCCACGCCGCAGCGCCGTATCGACACCATTCGCGCTCTTTCGCAGGCGGGCATTCCAGTGGGGGTGCTGGCGGCGCCGATGATTCCCGGCCTGACCGATCACGAACTGGAAGCGATCCTCAAAGCCGCCGCCGAAGCCGGGGCGCGCCGCGCCGGCATGACGCTGATCCGCCTGCCGCACGAGATCAAGACCCTGTTCGAGGAATGGCTGCACCAGCATGTGCCGGGCAGCGCCGACAAGGTGCTGAACCGTATCCGCCAGACGCGCGGTGGTGAGCTTTACGACGCCACTTTCGGCAAGCGCATGACCGGCACAGGCCAGCACGCCGATCTGATGCGCAGGCGCTTCGATCTGGCCGTGCGGCGCTTCGGCCTTGATGTGCCGCGTACAAGACTGGATTACAGCCAGTTTCGCGGCGGCGATCCGCAGATGTCGCTGCTTTAAAAGCGAGATGACTTGACCTGGAATGGCCTTCCCCCCCCTCTCCCTGCGAAGCGGGGAGAGGGGGGGAGCCAAGCGTAGCGAAGGCGACCGGGTGAGCGGCAATCTTCGCCACCTGTTCATATGGGCTGCCAAGCCCCTCATCCGGCCCTCACTACGTTCAGGCCACCTTCTCCCCATTGTCATGGGGAGAAGGGAAAAGCAGGCGATGCAGGCTCACACCATCATGGACGGGCGTTTTTGACGCGTGCGTTCTAGTGACGAAGCTGGAGAAACAGCGATATTTATAATCCTTTGACTTGCCTGCGAAAAAAGCATGTTCATAGTGGCGCGAAACCGAAGATAAGGAGATTGCCGCGTGGCCACCGCATCCGCCGCCCCCAATCTGGACGCCATCAAGCCGCTGCTGCCCTGGCTGGTGGCCGTGGCCTTTTTCATGGAGTCGCTCGACACCACCATTCTCAATACCGGCGTGCCGGTCATCGCCGCCGCTCTGGATGTGACAGCATTGAGCATGAAGTCTGTTCTGTCGAGCTACACCCTGGCCCTGGCCGTCTTCATTCCGATTTCCGGCTGGATGGCCGACCGCTTCGGCACGCGCCGCGTCTTCGCCTCGGCCATCGGCCTGTTTACCCTGGGTTCTTTCCTGTGCGGACTGGCCACCAATATCCATTGGCTGGTGGCGTTTCGCGTCCTTCAGGGCATGGGCGGAGCCATGATGGTGCCGGTGGGGCGGCTGATTCTGGTGCGCACCTTCGACCACCGCGATCTTGTCCGCGCCATGAGCTTCGTGGCCATTCCGATGCTGGTGGCGCCGATGGTGGGGCCGCTGCTGGGCGGGCTGATCGTCGATTACCTGCACTGGCGCGTCATCTTCTTCGTCAATATTCCGGTCGGTCTGGTCGGCATGGCGCTGGTGGCGATGAAACTGCCCAATTTCCGCGATCCGAAGCCGCGACCGCTCGATTTCCTCGGCCTGATCCTGTTCAGTTCGGGTATCGCGCTTTTGTCCTATGTGCTGGAAGTGTTCGGCGAGCACCGCCTCGGCGTGGGCGGCATACTGGGGCTGCTCGGCATAGCGGGGCTTCTGCTGTTCGGCTACGGCTTGCACGCGGCGAAGACGACCTTTCCGCTGCTGCTGCTGGGTCTGTTTCGCATCCGCACCTTCGCCACCTCGGTCAGCGGCAGTTTCATCACGCGGCTGGGCGTCGGCGGTGTGCCGTTCCTGTTGCCGCTGCTGTACCAGTTGGGGCTGGGCATGACGCCGGTGCAGTCGGGCCTTTTGATTATGCCTCAGGCCATAGGCTCAATGTCGAGCAAGCTGGTTATTTCGCGCCTGCTCGATCGCTTCGGCTATGCGACGATCCTGCGCGTCAATACACTGATCGTCGGCGCTCTGCTGGTTTTGTTCGGCTTTATCACGGCGAAGACGCCGATATGGCTGATCGTGGTTCTGGCCCTTATCTATGGCGTGGCCACCTCGATCCAGTACACCAGTATGAACACGCTGAGCTATGCCGATGTGCCGCGCAAACAGACGAGCGGCGCCTCCACCATCGCCAGCACCTTGCAGCAATTATCGGTGTCGTTCGGTGTGGCCGTGGCCGGGCTGGTCACCCTGTTCTTCCTGCCCGCCGATACCGATAACCGCCTTGAAATGATCGGCGGCCTGCACAAGGCCTTCTGGTTACTGGGCAGCTTCACCCTGATCTCGACCCTGATCTTCAGCACATTGAAAAAGGGCGACGGCGAGGTGGCCAAAGCCACCCCAACCGCCGCCCCGTCGCCTTCGGTTCCCGAATAGTTCGCAAAGCGTAATATATCAGAAAATCGGCTTGCCCATCGGCAGTACGTCGCGTCCGAACACGCTCTTGAAGATGATCGAGAACATCATGTACCAGGCCGTGGCGGCGCACAGGATCAGCGTATAGGCGGCGGGCTTGAGCCATTCGGGATGGCCCCAGTTGACGAAGGCGAGGCCGACAAAGCCGATGGTCAGGGTGAGGAAGGTCAGCCACATCGCCTTGGAAATATGCCACGAAGCGATCCACAGGCCGCCGGTGAAGATGGCCCAGCCCATCAGGATATAGCCCAGATCACTGTCGGCCAGCTTGAAAATCTCGATGCCGGTCGCATTGCCGATGATATAGGCGCACAGCCATATCCAGAACGAACCATAGCCGACAAAGGCGCAAAAGCCGAAATTATTGCCGGTCTTCTGCTCCATGAAACCGGCGATGAACTGCGCCAGCCCGCCGAAAATAAAACCCAGCCAAAGCACCGGCGCTATGCCGATCAGCCCCAGATTATGCAGTTGCAGAGCCAGTGTGGTCATGCCGAAACCGGCCAGGCCCACCACGGCGGGATTGCCCAGGGTGATGGGCGCAGGTGTGGCGTCATTTGCCATGAAAGTGTGTCCTCTTTACCTGTTTCTTGTGTTTGCGCCGGTTTGCCACCGGTCGCCGGAAAGGAAACACAGTTTGCGCGCAACCGCAATCGCGTTCGATCAGAAGGGGAACGCGAACAGCCTCACCACGGCTGAAAATGTTTGCTCAGTTTCAGCCCCTGCTTCTGGTAGTTCGATCCCAGTTGCCCATACAGCTTCGTCGGCTTGTCGGTCAGCGGCTCATAGACCAGCCGCGCCACGGTTTGCCCGTCTTCGAGCAGGAAGGGGGTTTCGTGACAACGCACTTCCAGCACGCCGCGCGAGCCTGAGCCTTGCGCCTCCGCCGTGCCGAAGCCCGGATCGAAGAAACCGGCATAATGCACGCGGAACTCGCCGACGCCCGGATCGATGGGCAGCATTTCGGCGGCTTCGCGCACCGGAATCTCGACATGGGTTTTCGAGGCGAGAATATAGAACTCGCCAGGATCGAGCAGCAGTTCGCCGCCGCTGAAGCCGAGCGGTTCCCAGAATTTACGCGGATCGTGACCGGCAATATGGTCAAGATCGATGATGCCGGCGTGGCGGCGGGCGCGAAACCCGACCAGTTCGCCGGTCAGATCGACGCCGCAATCGGTTGAGTAGAGCTTGGGCGGGCGGCCGCGCTTGAGGCGCAACTGATTGAGCCGGGTGCCCGTGCGCGCCAGCACCGAAAAGGTCTGCGGCGCGATTTCGACAAAGGTTGGCCCGCAATAGCCTTCGGCCACATCATCAAACAGATCGCCGTGATCGGACAACAGCCGCACAAAAACATCGACGCGGCCGGTCGAGGATTTGGGATTGGCGCGCGCCGAAATGCCCTTGGGCAGGTCGAGGCTTTCCTGCAATTCGGCAATATAGACGCAGCCCGATTCGAACACCGCGCCATGCGTCAGATCCATTTCGTGCATCTTCACATCGGCCAGCCGGTCCATCACCCGCCGCCCGCGCGGCAAAAACGAGGCGCGTACTCGCCAGGCGCGGCGGCCCAGCCGCAGATCAAGACTGGCCGGTTGAATCTGGTTATCATCGAACGGCGTCTGGCTGCGGATGGCGCCGCTGTCGATCAGGGCGGCCAGACTTTGCATGGGCAGGATGCCGTCAATGCCGGGGGCCAGCACGGCGGGCAGGGGGTCTGGCTGGTTTTCTGGTGGCATAGGGACGGAATCTCTTTGTCAGGCGTGGGCAGACCATTTAAGAGAGCTTTAAAGTTGCAGCAAGTGTAAACCATGCCCTACCAGACCATCAGCCATGATATTCAAATCGCCGTCGAGGTCGAATATGTGCCGCCCGAACAGCACGGCCATACGGATCGGTACGTCTGGGCCTATCATATCACCATGGAAAATCTCGGCTCCGACACGGCGCAACTGAAGACGCGCCACTGGACGATCACCGATGGCCGCGGCCATGTCGAACACGTCGATGGCCCCGGCGTGGTCGGCGAAACCCCGGTGCTGCAACCGGGCGAAAGCTTCACCTACACATCGGGCTGCCCTCTCACCACCGACAGCGGCATGATGTGCGGCCACTATGTCTTTGAAGACGCGAAGGGCGCACAGCGCATGGTCGAGATACCGGCTTTTTCGCTCGACCTGCCCGACGCGCGCCACAGACTGCATTAGGTCATAAAAAAAGCCTCCGTCGCCGGAGGCTTTTTGCGATTTCAGAGCGCGCCCGCCTTGGTGGCCTCGGCGCGCTTTTTCATCAACTGGTCGAAAGCGCCCCACACGCCGTCGCCGCCCGTCCATTGCCCCTTGGTGGCCGCCTTGGAATATTCGGTGGCGCGCGCCTCGAAGAAGTTGGCGTGCTCAACGCCCGACAGCATGACCTGAAGCCACGGCAGCGGGTTTTCCTTCGGCGCATCGAACACCTGCGGCAGTTCGAGCTGCTTTAAGCGCCAGTCGGCGATGTAGCGGATATAGGCCTTGATGTCTTCCGGCGTCATGCCCTGCACCGGCCCCATCTCAAAGGCCAGATCGATGAACTTGTCCTCCATCGACACCACCGTCTTGCAGCAGTCGATAATGTCATCGGCCACGCTCTTGGTGACCGCCTTGGTTTCGCGGTTGAAGGCGTGATACAGCTTGATGACGCCTTCACAGTGCAGGCTCTCATCGCGCACCGACCACGAGACGATCTGGCCCATGCCCTTCATCTTGTTGAAGCGCGGGAAGTTCATCAGCATGGCGAACGAGGCGAACAGTTGCAGGCCTTCGGTAAAGCCGCCGAACATGGCGAGCGTCCGGCAGACATCAGCCTCGGTATCGACGCCGAACTGCTGCATAAAGTCATGCTTGTCGCGCATCGCCTCATATTCCATGAAGGCGCCGAATTCCGCCTCAGGCATACCGATGGTCTCAAGCAGAAGCGCATAGGCCGCAATATGGATGGTTTCCATATTGGCGAAGGAGGCCAGCATCATCTTGATTTCGGTCGGCTTGAACACGCGGCCATAGCGTTCGAGATAATTGTCCTGCACCTCGATGTCGGACTGGGTGAAGAAGCGGAAAATCTGCGTCAGCAGATTGCGTTCGCCGTCATTGAGCTTGGCCGCCCAGTCCTTGCAGTCCTCGCCCAGCGGCACCTCTTCGGGAATCCAGTGCACCTGCTGCTGCTTGCGCCAGTACTCAAACGCCCACGGATAGCGGAAGGGCTTATAGGCGTGCGACGCCTTCAATAAACCGGCATGGGAATCGGCAAGAAGAATGGAACTGGTCATGGGGGTTTCCCGAATCGAACTGAACGCCTGAAGGTTCTGCCATATCACCACAGATGGTGGTTAATGCCAGCTTAATGTCTATATATGGTAGGTGGTTTTTGGGGATAAAGTGGCGCGGCCATGTGTCGCCGTGCTTTGGGCCACAGCCTAGCAGGTTCGCCTCCGCGCGCGGAGTCGAAAATCTGTCCGTTTCAGCAATGTGATCGGGTTTAGAGCGGTTTGCATTCTGATTGAATCGGTCAAAGGCATGCAACCCGCTCTACATTTTACGTTTTTCCGCATCTCGCATTCAATTTGTAAGTCAAATTAAACGCTCGTTGCTCTAGCCGCCAGCGGCCTGAACCGAGGCCCATGAGCGGCCCGGCGCATCCGTGGTGGCAGCGGGCGCGGGCGCGGCGGCGGGTGGTGCCGCAGAGGCCAGACCCCGCGCCGCCACGGCCTGATGCAGCCAGGCCAGATCGGCATCGGCCTGCTGCGGTGGCAGGTCTTCGCGCAGCAGTCTCTCGGCCTGATCCATCTGGCCTTCCAGGCCGAGGACGAGGGCCAGATTCTGACGCACCTGGATCGTGGCGTCCTTCTGGGCGGCTGCCGTGCGCAACAAAGGCTCGGCCCCCTTGAAATCGCCGTTCACCACCTTGGCCATGGCGATATTGGTCAGTACGGCGGGATTATTGGGCGAAAGCTGCAAGGCCGTAGCCCACTGGGTTTGCGCATCGTCGGTGCGCTTGACCTGCTGATAGGCGACGCCGAGCAACGAATAGGCCTGCCAGTCCTTAGGCTTCAGCGCAATGGCGTGCTGGAGCGGATCGATGGCCAGGAAAGCATCATTACCGGCAATATGGGCGCGGGCGGCGGCCAGCAGCAGATCGACATTATCGGGTGCGAACAGCAAAACGCGATGGGCAATGTCGGCGGCCTGATCATAGCGTTTCAGCGCGCGCAGGGCATTGGAGAAATAAAGCCCGATCTGCACATTGGTGGGATCGTGGTCGAACTGGTTGCTGAAAAAGGCGGCCTGAGCCAGAGGATCAGCGCGCAGGGTCTGCTCGATCTCGGCCTTGCTGGCCTTATGGAAATCCTCCGAGGACGCCCCTGCCACCGTGGTCATGGCCGAAGGCGTCGAGGTCACGGCTGCGTCGCTTTTTTTGTCACCGCCGAACAGGCCCGCTGAAGCCGGTTGGGCGGCAACGAAGCTGGCGGCAACAAGGCTCAAACAAAAACTGGTGGCCAGACGATTCATGAATCGGCACTCCGCGATGGTACTTTGTTTGTCGTGCATCTGGATCCAAAAAGTGCGTCACACTTTTTGGGATGCACTTTAAGCTTTCGGTTAATCGTATGAAGATAGAGTTAAACCCTTAACCTTTATTAACGCTGACGGACGACGCCATGCCCAAGCCGCTCAAAAATCCAGCCCCCGCCACGGAAAACCGGCTGATCGCCCTGTTTGAGGAAGACGCCGATGCCTGCATCACCGCCCTGCCTGCCGAACAGGCCGGGTTTTTGCGTCTGAAAACCTTTAGCGGCAAGGCGGGCAGCCTGATCATCCTGCCCGATGGCAAGGGCCTGACCGGCTGGTTTGGCTTAGGCGCGCGCAAAACCTGGTCGCCGATGCGTTTTCGCGGCCTGCCCACGCAATTGCCGAAAGGCGTCTGGGCGCTGGAATGCGACGCGGCGCTTGACCGGCACGCCATCCATGTGGCCTGGGCGCTGGGGGCCTACAGTTTCAACCGTTATAAGGCGTCGGCCAAGCCTGTTGAGGCCGTGCTTGACGACAGCCGCCTCGATGCCGGTGCGCGCGCCGCCATCGCTCTGGAAGCGGAAGCGCACGCCCTGGCGCGCGATCTGGTCAATACCCCCACCAATGATATGGGGCCCGCCGAGATCGAGACTGCCGCGCGAAGCCTGGCCGAAGCGCATGGTGCCGACGTCAGCGTGATTACCGGCGACGATCTGCTGACGCACAATTATCCGGCGGTTCATGCGGTCGGGCGCGCCGCCGGGCCCGGCAATGCGCCGCGCTTTATCGAGATCGGCTGGCAGGGCGCGGGCGCGGAGCCGGACGCGCCCGTCATCGTGCTGGTCGGCAAGGGGGTGGCCTTCGATACGGGCGGCCTGAATATCAAGCCGGGCGGCGGCATGGCCCTGATGAAGAAGGATATGGGCGGGGCGGCCCATGCTCTGGCTCTGGCGGGCTGGGTGATGGGGGCCGATCTGCCGGTGCGCCTGCATGTTTTGTTGCCCGCCGTTGAAAACGCCATTTCCGGCAATGCCTTTCGGCCCGGCGACATACTGGCCTCGCGGGCTGGCCTCAGCATCGAGATCGGCAATACCGATGCCGAGGGGCGACTGATCCTCGCCGATGCTCTGGCACGCGCCGGCGAACTGAACCCCACCCTGACCGTCGATTTCGCCACCCTCACGGGTGCTGCGCGCGCCGCTTTAGGGCCGGAGGTGATACCTTTTTATACGGAGAACGAAGATCTGGCCCGCCAGCTTGAAGTGGCCGCCATCGCCCGCCATGACCCCCTGTGGCGGATGCCCCTGTGGGCTGGTTATCAGGATGCGCTTGAGTCCGACATTGCCGACATCCGCAATGATCCCGCCGGCTGGGCGCAGGCCGGATCGGTGACGGCGGCCCTGTTCCTGCAACGCTTTGCACCCAAAAGCGGCGCCTGGGTGCATTTCGACATCTATGCCTGGAATCCGCGCGGGCGGGCGGGCTATCCGGTCGGGGCCGAAGCCCAGACCCTGCGCGCCGTTTTTCAGGTGCTGAAAAGCTACTGATACCTTCCTCTTTCCGTAAAGACCTTGTTGACCGTGGCTGTTAACGTGACCTTTGTATCCATCGGCTAGACTGTCTTCATGAGTAGAGAGCGCATCCTAAAAAGTGTGACGCACTTTTTGGATCCAGATGCGCGGTAAACAAAGGCGTAGAGCGCCGATCTGATGTCGTCAGATCGAAACGCGCTCTAGACGAGGCAGAAGCTTTATGACGCAGATGAGCGATGAACCCTTCGACAAGCGGACAACGCCCTATAGGGACGGCGTGACCGATCAGGCACATGAAGGCCTGATCCGCGCCAAAACCTATGTCGTGGGCGAAATCCTGAGCTGCTACGCCGCCACCGCACCCGTTCTGGCCCAGCCCGAACCGGGTGCCGAACAGCTTGATCAGTTGCTGCTCGGCGAACGCTTCAAGATCATCGAGCGCAAACACGACTATTACTGGGGTCAGGCCCTGCGCGATGGCTATGTCGGCTATGTGCCGGTATCGGCCTTCCGCCGCGACTGGTATCTGCCGACCCATTATGTCGCCACCTTGCGCACCTATGTCTTTGCCGCGCCCAATCTCAAGGCGTCGATCCAGCAGGCCCTGAGCCTCAATGCGCTGGTCTCGGTCAGCCGCCATGAAAACGGCTTTGCCTATATCAACGATATGGGCTGGGTGTTCGACAGCCATCTCAGCGATTTCGAGCGCTTCGCCGATGATTTCGTCGCTGTGGCCGAAAGCTATATCAACGCCCCCTATCAGTGGGGCGGACGCGAAAGCATCGGGCTCGACTGTTCGGGCCTGCTGCAACAGGCGCTCTATGCCGCAGGCTATGGCTGTCCGCGCGATTCCGACATGCAGGCCAGCCTCGGCGTGGCGCTGATACCCGGCCAGAACATGCAGAATCTGCGCCGTGGCGATCTCGTCTTCTGGAAGGGCCACGTCGCCATCATGGTCGATGACAGCCACATCATCCACGCCAATGCGCACCATATGAAGGTGGCGATTGAGCCGCTGCACACGGCCATAGCGCGTATCAGCGCCGCCGGGGCCGGTCAGCCGACGGGTTTCCGCCGCCTGTAAGGCGGGGGCTGCCC
Source organism: Asticcacaulis sp. EMRT-3 (assembly GCF_030027245.1). NCBI lineage: Bacteria > Pseudomonadati > Pseudomonadota > Alphaproteobacteria > Caulobacterales > Caulobacteraceae > Asticcacaulis > Asticcacaulis carbonis. The sequence goes on along the minus strand of NZ_JASERT010000001.1, from coordinate 1,839,283 downwards.
GTCAGGGTGTGCCATCAGGGTGTGCCCGTCTCGCAACTGACCTCGGCCGGATGTGCCTTCGCCTCGGCTATGGTGCCGAAATAATAATGACAATCGATCCTGTGCGTTTCGCTGCCGGCCTTATCGGTGGAATAGGCATTGATCATGACATGCGGCATTTCGTCGATGACATGGCCTAACAGCTTGTGGTCAATGCCGGCTCCGCTCACCGTCAGGCCGGGGGCATCGGGCCCGACATCGAACAGGTCGTCGCCGAGGCGGATGCGTCCGGCCTGATCGGCCTCACCCTGATGCTGTGCGGTGGGCGTGCCGAAATAATAGACATCGACCGTCACTTTTTCTCCGGCGTCACGGATGGCTTTGCGATCCGCCTGCGGAATGGCGAGATCAATGCGAAAGGTCGTGGCGGGCGAACCCTTTGGCGCGGCATGACAGCCAGTGAGCTGCGCCGCCATACAAACCACGGTGGCCAGGCTCAGGCCGGATTTTATTCCGAACATTCTCTTTTCCATGGTCATTTGACCCTCAGGCCGAAGGCACCCATTTGACATCGCCGCGCCCCTTGTCATTGGCATAACGCGACAGGACGAACAAAAGATCGGACAGGCGGTTCAGATATTTGACCGCTTCAGGATTGACCGCCTCGTCCCCCATCTTGCTGAGGGTGACGGCATCGCGTTCGGCGCGGCGCGCACAGGTACGCGCCAGATGCAGGTGGGCGCTGAGCGACGTGCCTGCGGGCAATACGAACGAATCGAGCGGGGCCAGATCGGCATTATAGGCATCGAGCGCCTCTTCGAGCGCCGTCACCTGTTCGGCCCGGATGCGCAGCGGCTTCCAACTGATCTCATCAGAAGGGGTGGCCAGATCGGCGCCGAGATCGAACAGGTCGTTTTGCAAACGCGCCAGCAGGGCGTCGAGCCCGTCCGTATCGCTGTATAAACGCACCAGACCGAGCGCCGCATTGGTTTCATCGACGCTGCCGATGGCGATGATGCGCGGGTCATCCTTGGCGCGCCGGGTGCCATCGGCCAGACCGGTCGTGCCATCGTCGCCGGTGCGCGTATAGATGCGGTTGAGCTTGACCATCCGTTGCGTCAGAGGCCCTTATGGAAGGCCCAGGCCGTGGCCACCAGCAGGCACAGGGCGATAAACTGAAACAGGATGCGCAGACGCATCAGCTTGTTCGACCAGTTTCTGCGAAACTCACCGCCGCGCGCCAGGCTGTAAAAACCGGCACCCAGAACGACCAGTACCGCCAGCATGGCGATGACGGCCAGAATGAAAAGAACAAGGCTCATGGCGCAACTTCCCTCTTTTGCCGGAAAATGTCGAGATAAAATCCGTCCGGCGCGTTGAGTTTCTCAACCACCGGCCTGAGTAGTTTTTCGCAACGCAAAAAATAAAACTGGCCGGTTCATTGAATTGCAATTTTCCTCATACTAAGTAGGGAGCTTCCGGGGGGCTAAGCTTACGTTTAGGTCATCTTTTGTGTGTGAGCGTACCGATGTTTGATCCCAGTTCAGTATCCCCCGTCCAGGAGTCCCCCGTGCCGTCAGGAGCCCGCGCCAGGTCAAAAGAGCGCAACCGCCTGAAAATTCTCGACTCCGCCACTCAGCTTTTTCGTGAACGCGGCTTTGAAGCGGCGACTTTACGCGACATAGCCAGTGCCGCCGACCTCTCCACAGGAGCCCTGTTCGCCAATTTTACCGACAAGAACGAGATTTTCATTACGGTCGTCGAAGCTGAAAACGCCCGCGTCATCCGGGTTATCCGCGATGCCTATGATGAAAGCCTGCCGCTGGTCGAGCGTCTGCACCGCCAGTTGATGCGCGGTTATGAAACCGCTGAAGCCAATGCCCGTCTGATCCTGTCGGCCTTCGTCATGAAATGGAGCGCCGGTCAGGCCTCGCTCAACGAGGTGGCGCGGCTGAGCGATCTGGTGCGGCTGGCCCTGTTTGATACGTTAAAAGCGGCGCAGGGCGCGGGCGAACTGCCGCAGGGTGCGCCGCTTGATTGTGCTTCGGAAATTCTCGAAGATTTGTGTTTTGCCAATATGCGCCGTGTTTTCCAGAACGGCTCGGAAACCGGCGGCTTCGATGTTGAAACTCTGCACACCAACATGCTGACCCAGATTAAACTGGTCATAGCCGGGCTGCGGGCCGAGGCCGCTTAAGCACGGCCCGGCTTTAACGCCGTTTCAGCCTGTGCTGGCGATAGACGGAGTGGCCGCCGCGTTGCGGGCCGAAGCGGTGACGCACCGGCAGGCTGATCACCACCATCAGCAGGATCAGGCTATCAAGCCGCCATGCCGTATTGATGAGGCCTGATCCCAGATACTGGATCAAAAATCCCGCCGAGGCAAACAGGGCCGCAACGGGCCATGCCGTCCAGCGCCAGCCTGCGCGCAGGCCCGCATAATAGATGGTGAAGGTGACGCAAAACAGAGTACCTGAGACAAGAGATGCCAGCAGCACTATGGAGTCCTCCCGTAAGCCCTGCCGCCATCATAAGGACAAGCGGCAAGGATTCCGTTAACGGCTATATCAAGCGCTTGCTCCGTTTCGCCAAAGCCCTTATCACCTGAGGCATGATCAATTTTCTGGCCAATCCGGAACGTTTTACCCGTGTCACCCGCCCCTTGCGGCCGTGGCTGGCGGGCCTGACCGCCATCGTCATGGTGTGGGGGCTGTTTCTCGCCTTCGCCTCGCCGCAGGATTACCAGCAGGGCAATACGGTGCGCATCATGTATATCCATGTGCCGTCGGCATGGATGGGTTTGAGCGTCTATGCCGCGATGGGGGTGGCGTCGTTTTTCGGCCTGATCTTCCGCCATGCCCTGGCCGATGCCGCCGCCCGCGCCATGGCGCCGATTGGCGCGGTCTTCACCGGTCTGGCCCTGATCACCGGCGCTCTGTGGGGCTGGCCGATGTGGGGCACGCCCTGGCAATGGGACGGACGCATGACCTCTGAACTGGTGCTTTTCCTGTTTTACATCGCCTATATCGCCTTGCAGGGTGCGATTGAGGACGAGACGAAAGCGGCGCGCATGAGTGCGATTCTGGCGCTGGTCGGACTGGTCAATCTGCCGATCATTCATTTTTCGGTACTGTGGTGGAATGGCCTGCATCAGGGCAACCGCATCGAGACGACGGGCGCTATCCTGTGGCCGCTGTTCGTGATGGTGGCGGCCTGGCACCTGTTGTTCGCCTGGCTGTTTCTGGTACGGATCGATTCGGAGATTCTGGAACGCCGCTACCGGTCTTTACGCGCCCGCCTGAGTTTTAACTGACCGGGCTTTAACTGAGGGAAAACGCCATGACGCTCGATCTCGACATGGGCAAGTATGCGCTGTTCGTCTGGGGCGCCTATGGCGTCAGTTTTGTGGCCATCGCCGCGCTGATCCTCATCTCGCTGCGCACGCAAAGGCAAAGACGTAAAAAGCTCGAAGCCTTGCAGGCGGCGGTGGAGGATAAGAGATGAAGCGCCTGCTGTTTTCGCTGCCGCTGATCCTGTTCGTGATCCTGCTGGCCATACTGGGCTGGTACAATTTCCATAAAAAAGCGCAGTATGAGCCGCGCGCTATGGTCGGCAAATCGGTGCCCGCCGTGGTGCTCAATGATGTGCAGGGTGGCCCGCCATCCGATCTGAAAAGCCTGCTTGTCGGCCGCACCAAGCCGGTTCTGGTCAATGTGTTTGCCTCATGGTGTGTGCCGTGCATGGCCGAAAATCCGCAACTGATGGCGCTGAAATCAAAGGGCGTGACGATTATCGGCGTGGCCTGGAAGGACGAGCCGCAGAACACGCTCAATTTTCTGGCCCAGCATGATGATCCCTACATTAAAACCCTGACCGATCCGAATGGCGACATGGCCCTCGGCCTCGGCATTTCGGGCGTGCCGGAAACCTTTATCGTCGCCCCCGATGGCACGATCACCGACAAGATCACCGGCCCCATCGTGCCGGAAACGGTGGATGCGGTTTTCAAGGAAGTGCAGTAAACTCCCTGCACAACAGAAGGGAAACGCACCATGACCGCCAAAAACACGATCTGCCTGTGGTACAGCCACGATGCCGAAAATGCCGCGCGATTCTATGCCGACACCTTTCCCGACAGCGAAGTGACCGCCGTGCACCGCGCCCCGTCCGATTATCCGGGCGGCCAGGCAGGCCAGGTGCTGACGGTCGAATTCACCGTCTGCGGCATACCCTGCCTTGGCCTGAATGGCGGTGACGCCTTCAGGCAGTCGCAGGCCTTTTCGTTCCAGATCGCCACCGATACGCAGGAAGAAACCGACCGCTACTGGGACGCTATTGTCGGTCATGGCGGCACGGAAAGCGCCTGCGGCTGGTGTCAGGATAAGTGGGGTGTGTCATGGCAGATCACGCCGCGCGTTCTGACCGACGCGATGGCTGAGGGCGGCGATGTCGCCAAACGCGCCTTTGCGGCCATGATGGAGATGGGCAGGATCGACATTGCCAAAATCGAGGCGGCGGTCAGGGGCTGACGCCGAACATGGAAGCGATGCTAGAGCAACGAGCATTTAATTTGACTTACAAATTCAATGCGAGATGCGGAAAACGCAAAATGTAGAGCGGGTTGCATTCCTTTGACCGATTCAATCAGAATGCAAACCGCTCTAAGGTCCGTATTCCCCCTTTGTCGCGGACAAGCCGCGCCACCTTCCCCGTAAACGGGGAAGGATAGTCGGGGAATGTTCTCATCCTTCCCCGTTTACGGGGAAGGTGTCAGCGCCGGAGGCGATGACGGAAGGGGGAATCTTCCCTTGCTTAGGCCGGTCTTTAATAATGCGGCGGCTTCGTCACCGGCGCGGCCTCGGCGGTGCGGTCTTCGAGGCCGGTCAGATGTTCGCCTAAGCGTTCGAGCGAACGGCGCATGGCGTCGAGCGCCTTCCATTGCGCGTTCAGTTGTTCAGACAGTTCGTCGATGGTTTTTTGCTGATGGGCGACGATCTCTTCCAGCGCCTCGATGCGGGTATCGCTCATAACTGGCCTGCGCTGTGGCGGAACGGATCTATCGCATAGGTGCCGAGCATTTCAACATCGACGGCGTAGAAATGCAGTTCTTCGAGGGCGCGCTTCAAGGGCGCATCGTCGGGACGACCCACCACATCGCAATAAAACATGGTCGAGGCGAAGCGGCCATTCTCGATATAGGATTCGAGCTTGGTCATGTTGACGCCATTGGTGGCGAAGCCGCCCAGCGCCTTATAAAGCGCGGCGGGCACGTTTTTGACGCGGAACACAAAGCTGGTCATGCACTCGCCATCCTCAGGCGGGGTCACCTTGTCCGTTGCGGTCAGCACCAGAAAGCGGGTGGTGTTGTCGCGCGCATCTTCCATATTGCGGCGCAGGATCTTCAGCCCGTAAAGCTCGGCGGCCACTTCCGGCGCGATGGCGGCGCGGTCGGGTTCGCGCGTTTCAGCCAGGGCGCGGGCCGCGCCCGCCGTATCGTGGAACACTTCGGCGGTGATGTGCATTTCGCGCAGAGCTTTCCGGCATTGCAGCAGGGCCATAGCGTGCGAGGCGGCGACGCGGATATTTTCCAGCTTCGTTTCCGGCACGGCCATCAGCATCATTTCGATGGCTAAGAAGCGTTCGCCGATGATTTTCAGGCCCGAACGGGGCAGAAGGTGATGCACGTCCGATACCCGGCCCGCCACCGAGTTTTCGACCGGCATCATGCCCAGATCGCACTCGCCCGCCGTGACGGCAGCAAAGGCCGCCTCGAAGGTGGGGAAGGGCACGGGCGTGTAATCGCCGAACCAGCGTCGCGCCGCCTGATGGCTGAAGGCGCCGGGTTCGCCCTGATAAGCGATTTTGCGGTCTGTGGTCATCGGTCGGAGCCTTGCGAAAAGACAGGCCCAAGCCTTTCCCAGATGCGGGCGCATTTGGCAAGGGCCCGGCTTGCAGAGACGCAAGGGCCAATGACAAAAATCAACCCGGCCCGCCTGCGACGATTTGCCACGTTTGCGCCACTTTTGCCCGCACCTGTCAAAAGTCGGCTTGCGTCCTGGCCGATGGCGTGGCACAGAGCCAGACATAAGACAGGGAAAGCGCCTGCCTCTGGAGCGGCTGTTGACAGCCGTAACCACGGGCCTAAAGTTCGGCGTCAAGAGGAATCAATAGGGTAACTGGGCATATGAGCGGCGACCTGCAAACAAACAAAATCCTGGGCGCAGTCCTGGCAACCGGTCTGGTCATTATGGTGGTGAAGATCGGCTCAAGCTATATTTACGAGCATAAGGCACCGGAAAAGCCCGGTTATGCCATCGCGGTAGCCGAATCCAGTGATACGGGCACGGCTGCGCCTGTCGATACGCCGCCCGATTGGGGCACGGTGCTGCCGACCGCTGATCTGGCGGCGGGCCAGAAGGTCTTCACCAAGTGTCAGGCCTGTCACGACAATATTCAGGGCGGCCCCAATATGACCGGGCCGAACCTGTGGGGCGTGGTGGGCCGCCCCACCGCCTCGCATCCCGGCTTTGACTATTCCGACGCCATGAAGGCCCACGCCAAGGACAGCCCCAACTGGACCTATGACGCCCTGTACAAATTCATCGACGCGCCCGCCAAGGTGGTCAAGGGCACCAAGATGACCTTCCCCGGCGACAAAAAGATCGACGAGCGCATCAATCTGATCGCTTACTTACGTTCTCAGGGCTCTTCGACCTATCCGATTCCGCCCGCAGCGGCACCTGCGCCAGCGGCTTCCGCAGCCGGTGCGGCGGGGGCGAAAGCTTCGGCCAGCGACTCGGGCAAGGCCACCTCTGCGGCGGCGGCTCATTAAAGCGCCGATTGCGATGCTGAAGGTGGCGTCCACTTTTTAGAAAGCCGCTTTGATTCAGGTCGTTTCGCTCTATTGCGCAGCCTGATGGGCGGGCGCGGCGGTTTTCGCCGCTCTGTTGACCGTCTGGGCATTGCTGGCTTTTTTGTCGCCATCGTGAAAATCGATGGTGACGCTGGTTTCAGGCGCGCCAGGTTTGCGACCGGTCAGGGTCGGCAGGTAGATCGGCGTCTCACAGTTGCGGTAGCGATACGAGAACCAGCCACCGGCGGCATCGCATTTTTTCTGCGGAATCTGGTAGAGCAAAGTCCAGGCGGTGATCGCCGCGCTGGTCAGTCCCAGCAGGATGATAAACACATATTTCAGCTTGCCGATCTGGCTCTTCATCGATCTGGATTCCTGCAAAAACGACCGTCTTATGCGCCGAATGGTCAGCGGCGGCAATCGCAAAGGCGGCGAAAAAGGCCGCAAACCGGCATAAAAATCGGGCCAATTGTCGGTTTAGCCCCATATCTCGCCCACATTGCGGGTTGACTTATGGGCTGCACACCGTCACTTAAATCACAAGCCGTCATTGTTGACGTTTGCGTCAACTTTGTGCATGATGCGTCAATAAACGCTGTCTGATATGCAGAGGTAACAGACCATGAAGATACTGGTGCCCGTCAAGCGGGTCTTGGATTACAATGTCAAGGTTCGCGTCAAGGCCGATCAGTCGGGCGTTGATCTGGCCAATGTCAAGATGTCGATGAATCCGTTCGATGAAATCGCCGTCGAGGAAGCCGTGCGTCTCAAGGAAAAGGGCGTGGCCACCGAGGTAATCGCGGTTTCCATCGGGCCTGCGCAGGCCAAGGACACGATCATCACGGCGCTGACCATCGGCGCGGATCGCGGCATCCTGATCCAGACCGATCAGGACATTGAGCCTCTGGCCATAGCCAAGCTTCTGAAAGCCGTGGCCGAGGCTGAAAAGCCCGACCTGATCATCATGGGCAAGCAGGCGATTGATGGCGACAATAACGCCACCGGTCAGATGCTCTCGACCCTGCTGGGCTGGCCGCAGGCCACATTTGCATCCAAGGTCGTCGTGGAAAACGGTGAAGCTCAGGTGACGCGCGAAGTCGATGGCGGCCACCAGACCCTGGCAGTCAGCCTGCCTGCCGTGATTACCACCGACCTGCGCCTCAATGAGCCGCGCTATGCCTCCCTGCCCAATATCATGAAGGCGAAAAAGAAGCCGCTGGAGATGAAAACCGTGGCCGATTACGGCGTTGACGTGACACCGCGCCTCAAGGTGGTCAAGGTCAGCGAACCGCCGAAGCGCTCGGCGGGTATCAAGGTGGCCGACGCCGCCGAACTGGTTTCCAGGCTCAAATCCGCAGGAGTTTTGTAAGATGCCAAATACTGGAAAGGCTCTGGTAATTGCCGATCACGACGGCGCGCACCTGCGTGACACCACCTTGAAAACGATCACGGCGGCGAAAGCCCTGTCCGCTGACATCGATGTGCTGGTCTATGGCGACGGCTGTCAGGCCGTGGCCGAAACGGCTGCCAAGATCGCCGGTGTCGGCAAGGTTTTGCTCAGCCAGTCGCAGGCCTTGAAAGAAGATATTGCCGAAGATGTGGCTGTGCTGGTGGCCGGTCTGGCTGCCAGTTACGACGCGGTGGCCGTTCCAGCCTCGACCTCGGGCAAGAATTTCGCGCCGCGCGTGGCGGCCCTGCTCGATGTGTCACTGATCAGCGATGTGATGCAGGTGGTGGACGCCCATACCTTCGTGCGCCCGATCTATGCCGGTAATGCGCTCGAAACCATCCAGACCTCCGACGCCAAAATCGTCATGACCGTGCGCACCACGGCCTTTGCACCCGCAGCGGGCGAAGGCGGGTCGGCGGCGGTTGAGAACGTGGCGGCCCCGGCGCCCTCGGCGGGTACGCGCTTTATCTCCGAAGAGATGGTGGTATCGGATCGTCCGGAACTGGGCTCGGCGAAGGTGGTGGTGTCCGGTGGACGCGCACTGGGCTCCAAGGCGGAATTTGACGCTGTACTCAATCCGTTGGCGGAAAAGCTGAATGCGGCGGTAGGGGCTTCGCGCGCCGCTGTCGATGCCGGTTACGCGCCCAATGATTATCAGGTCGGCCAGACCGGCAAGGTGGTGGCCCCCGATCTCTATATCGCCATCGGCATTTCCGGCGCGATCCAGCATCTGGCCGGGATGAAGGATTCGAAAGTTATTGTGGCGATTAACAAAGACGCCGAGGCACCGATCTTTGGCGTGGCCGATTTCGGTCTGGTGGCCGATTATCAGACCGCCATTCCCGAACTGATGAAGGCACTTGGCTGAGGCGCACTCAAGGACGGAAAAAGCCGGGCGCGCTCATCGCGGGCCCGGCTTTTTCATGTCAGTTTTTGGCTTAGCTCGGCCTCATCGAGCCCATCAATCTCAAGCGTTTTGAGGCGTGACGTATCGCCGCTCAGCAGGGTGATCCGTGATTTCGGCATATCGAGGGCCTTGGCGAGCAGGGCGATCAGGGCCGTATTGGCGCGGCCTTCGATGGGGGCGGCCCGAACGCGCACCTTGAGAACGGCGCGGTCATGCGCGTCCTTGTCCCAGCCGTCTATGCGATCCGCCGCCGCTTTCGGCGTCAGGCGCACGACCAGCCGCATGGTGATCAGCCGATCAGTTGTTGCAGGGTCATGGCCGCCGGTAACAGCAGATAACCCTGAATGCCGCGAATGACGAGGAAGCAGACAATGTAACTGATGTCGAGGCCGCCGATATTGGGGATGACGGCGCGAAACGGCGCCAGTACCGGCGCTGTGATGCGATCGACAATATCAAGGATCCGCCAGACGATCGGGTTGCGGGTATTAATGACGTTAAAGGCCACAAGCCAGCTCAGAACGGCGGAGATAATCAGGCACAGGACGATGACGTCGAGCAGCCCATTGACGATGTAATAGATAAAACCGGCAAGACCTGTGGGCATGAAAAATTCCTGTAAATGACGCTGCACGGAATATAGGGCATTCTGCGGCCTGCGCAAGTTAAGCAGCGCTTGACAAGCGCGCCGCATCGCTTAAATAGACGGCACTTCGCGGCAGGTATGGGGCTATAGCTCAGTTGGTAGAGCGCCTCGTTCGCAATGAGGAGGTCTGCGGTTCGAATCCGCATAGCTCCACCATACCGCTGCGAAAATCCCTTAAATCTCGATAAAGCCGTTTCAGGCCAGTTTGCGCAGAGGCGTCTGGGTGCGGATCGCCTGATTCTTGATATACAGGCCGCGCATCCCCGGCATGGGCTTGAACACATCGGTGATGCCCAGCACGGTTTCGGCGGCACCGAGCAGCAGATAGCCGTCTTCGGGCAGCAGGCTGGCCATCTGTTCGAGCACGCGCTTCTTGGTTTCGAGATCGAAATAGATCAGCACATTGCGGCAATAGATGATGTCCTGACGGCCGATGGAGCGCAGGTCTTCGAGCAGGTTCATCTTCTTGTAGCGCACGCTGGCCCTGATCCGGGGCGACAGCCGCCACATCTCATCAACCTTCTCAAAATGCTTGACCATCATGGTGATGGGCAGGCCGCGCTGCACCTCAAACTGGGTGTAGAGGCCCGATTGCGCCTTTTCCAGACAGCGGTCAGAGATGTCGGTGGCCAGAATATCGAGATTGACGCGCGGATAGAGCATTTTCAGCTCTTCCATCATCATGGCCAGCGAATAGGGTTCCTGACCCGTGGAGCAGGCGGCGCACCACACCTTGATGTCGCCGCTGACGCGCGAACGGGCCAGCGTCGGCAGGATGTCGCTCTTGAACTGGTCGAACGGTGTCTTGTCGCGGAAGAAGAAGGTTTCGTTGGTCGTCATGGCGTCGGTGACGGCCACCAACAGCTTTTCGTCGCGCTTGATACGCAGGGCGGTCAACAGGGCATCGACATTGGCGAAGCCTTCGCGGCGCGCCACGGGCGACAGGCGGCTTTCGATCAGATAGGTCTTGTCGGTGCCGAGGATCAGGCCGGAACGGGTCTTGAGCGTCGAGGCCAGGTGTTCGATGTCTTCAGGGCTCATTGGGGACGCTCTCCACGTGCGAAGGTCTTGCAGGCCGCAGACAGGCCAGGAATGGGTTTGATCAGTTCGGCCAGGCCGGCTTCGGCAACGGCACCGGGCATCCCCCAGACGACGCTGGAGGCTTCGTCCTGTACCAGCACGCTGCCATTAACATTCACCAGGGCCTGGGCGCCATCGCGGCCATCATGGCCCATGCCGGTTAGCACCACGCCGAGCGCGTGATTGCCGTAAACCTCGGCGGCGGAACGGAAAAGCGGATCGACAGCCGGGCGGCACCAGTTGACCTGAGGCCCCTGATCGAGCTTCAGGGTGGGCAGACCGAGCGGGCCCTTGATGGTCATATGGAAATCGCCGGGCGCAATATAGATGGTGCGCGATTCGATATTCATGCCGTCCTTCGCCTCGACCACGCGCTGCGGCAGCGCCTTATCAAGGTGTTCGGCCAGGATGGCGGTGAAGGTGGCGGGCATGTGCTGCACGATCAGCACCGGCAGCTTCCAGTCGGGGCCAAGGCCCAGCAGGAAGGCGCGCAGGGCGGGCGGGCCGCCGGTGGAAGCTCCCACCACGAGGGCGTCGATGCGCTTGGGGCCGCCGGAACGGGCGCGCAAAACAGGCGCAGCGGGAGTGATGATCGGACGCGGAGCGGGCGTGAAGCCTGCGGGCGCAGGTGACGGACGCTCGAGCGCAGCGGGCTTTTCGACCTGCGGCGCGCGTTCGACCGTCCCGGCACCCGGGGGCAGGGGCCACGAGCGCGTGCGGCCGCACAGGGCGCGGATCTTGGTCAGCAGTTCTGAGCGGAAACCATCAGCCCCGCCGATACGCGACGAATCGGGCTTGGGGATATAGTCGGCGGCCCCCAGTTCGAGGGCGCGCAGCGTGACATTGGCGCCGCGCGTCGTCAGGGTGGAAGCCATCAGCACCTTGAGGCCCGGCTTGGCCGCCAGCAGCTTGGGCAGGGCTTCCAGCCCGCCCATATTCGGCATTTCGATGTCGAGGATCAGCACATCGGGCTGGATCTCGCGCACCTTCTCGACGCCCTTGGCGCCATCAATGGCCAGACCCGCCAGAACCATGTCTGGTTCCTGTTCGAGCCAGCGCGAGATCAGACCCCGCACGACCGCCGAATCATCGACAATCATGATCTTGAGGGGGCGCAGCGAGGCAGCCGTGTGGGGATTAAGCGACATAGAGGTCTGGCCGTAGGCTAAAAGCTGATTATAAAAGGCCGACTTCGGAGAATTTCGCTTCCAGAATCTCGCCGTCGAAGGGCTTCATGATGTATTCGGAAGCCCCTTCGGTCAGGGCTTCGGTGATGTGGCCAAGATCGTTTTCGGTGGTGCAGAAGACCACGATGGGGGCCTTGCCGCCGTCTTCCTTGCGCAACTGGCGCAGGAAGGTAATGCCGTCCATGACCGGCATGTTCCAGTCGAGCAGAATGGCCGAAGGCATCTTGTCCTTACAGGCCTTCAGCGCCTCCATGCCGTCATTGGCTTCGGTGACTTCAAACGACAGGTTTTCCAGGATGCGGCGAGCCACCTTGCGGATCACGCGGCTATCATCGACGACGAGACAGGTTTTCATCCTGTTTTATTCCCTATATACAAAGTGTTAGGCTGCCTTGAGATGGGCGTTGTCCAGCAGCGTATGCGGATCCAACACTATCAGAAGTTCCTTTTCCAATTGATAAACACCGACGATAATTTCTGCCCAGCGCGGCGGCAGGTTGCCGGGGGCGGCGTGGAATTTTTCGTCGTCGAGTTTCAGCACCTCATCGACCGAATCGATGACCAGCCCATAGGAATCGCCCTGCACTTCGAGGCCGATGGCCAGGGGTTCGGGCGCGCCTTCCTCGCGGGGCGGCAGACCCAGACGCCTGCGCGCGCAGACGGCGGTGACGATACGGCCGCGCAGATTGAGCACGCCGGCAATTTCGGGGCGCGACTGCGGCACGGGCGTCAGGCCGCGCGGATGGAAAACATCATGGACACGGGCGGCATCGACGCCGAAAAGCTGGCCGCCGACACGCAGGGTTACATAGTCACGCAGGCTCATGCGACGGCCCTTTCACTGGAAGCTGCACCCGGCTTGCGCTGATGTTCGGCCAGGCCTTGCACATTATAATAATCGACATCGAGGATTTCACAGGCGCGACCGGCCACCACGGCGGTGCCGCGCACGCCCGAACGGTCGGGCGACAACTCGATCGACAGGCGATCCTCGACAACATCGACGATCTCATCGACCGCCAGCGCCATCGCATAGCCTTCGCCGGTAAAGACGAGCAGGGGCTGAATGCCCTCGCTCATCAGGTCGTGCATACCATTGAGGCCGAGCACCGGCATCAGCTTGCCGCGATATTGCAGGGCGGCGCGGCCATCCATGCGTTCGATCTTTTCGACCTCGATATGTTCGAGGCGGGTGATGTGGGCCAGTTCGACGGCCTTGGGTGCGCCGCCGCCCGCCTTGAAGAGCAGCATGGCCACCGTGGCCGTGTCGCCGGTATCGACCGCGTCTTCGGCATCTTCCGACGCCTTTTCTTCGAGCATATTGCCGGCGCGTTCGGACAGGGCATTGGGATCGAGGATCAGCACCACCGAGCCATCGCCCAGAATGGTGGCACCGGAAAAGACATCGACATCGCGCAGGATCGAGGCCAGCGGCTTGACGACGATTTCCTCGGTGTCGAGCACATCATTGACCACCAGCCCATAGCGGCGTTCGCCGACCTGAATGACCATGACGAAGGTGGCGTCTTCGTCCCTGGCGGCTTCAAGCTGGAGCGTGGGGCCAAGCTGCACCAGCGGCAACAGCTTGTTGCGCAGGCGCAGGACAAGCGCGTCATTGATTTTTTCGATCCGGTGTTCGGCATTCTGGCCGGTGCGCACCAGTTCGAGCACCGAGGTTTGCGGCACGGCGAATTTTTGTCCGCCCGCCCCGACGATCAGGGCCGAGACGATGGCCAGGGTCAGCGGAATCTTGATGGTGAAGGTGGTGCCGCCGCCGCTCACCGAGGTCAGGTCGATCTGGCCGCCGATCTGTTCGATATTGGTGCGCACCACGTCCATGCCGACGCCGCGGCCCGACAGATTGGTGACCTTGGCGGCGGTCGAGAAGCCGGGGGCGAAGATATAGCGGTGAATCTGCTGGTCGTTGAGGCCCTCGACCTCGGTGCGCGAGGCAAGACCTTTTTCGATGATCTTCTCACGGATGCGGCCTGTATTGAGGCCGCGTCCGTTATCGGAGATGCGGATGACGATATAGCCGCCCTCATGGAAGGCCGACAGCTTGACCGTGCCATTGGCGGGTTTGCCGAGCTGGACACGCTCCTCGGTCGATTCCAGGCCGTGATCGGCGGAATTGCGCACCATATGGGTAAGGGGGTCGCGGATCAGCTCCAGCACTTGACGATCAAGCTCGGTGCCCTCGCCTTCCATGACCAGATCGATCTTCTTGCCCAGTTCGTAGGACAGGTCGCGCACCAGACGCGGCAGCTTTTTCCACGCCGCGCCAATCGGCTGCATCCGCGTTTTCATCACGCTGTCCTGCAATTCGCCGGTCAGGGTGGACAGGCGCTGCAAGGGCGTGGCGAAGGCGGAATCTTCGCGGTTGCGGCTGATTTGCAGGAGCTGGTTGCGCGTCAGCACCATTTCCGACACGAGGGTCATCAGCCCTTCGAGCACATCGACCGACACGCGGATCGACTGGGTGGTGGTGATGCCTTGCGTTTCTTCACCGCCTAAACCGGGCCCGCCTAAACCCGACATGGCTTCGGGTGCTTTTGCGGCGGCAGATTCGGCGGGTTTGGCGGCGACAGCCGGTTCCGGCGCGACTTCCGACACCGGTTCGGGTTCGTCATTCATCCAGTCGGGTGCATCGGCGGCGGCGAAGGCGGCTTCGAGATCGGCCTCGGAGACTTCACCGGGGCGCAAGGCGCGGCCCGTGGCCGGATCGATGTCGCCGACATTCAGCCCGGTGGCAGGGGTTGTCGATTCCGGCGGGATAGCACCCAGCGCCGGCACATTCAGTTCGGCAGGATCGATGTCGGAGCCGATCGGACGGTCAGGCACCTGAACGGCCTGAACGGCGGTCAGATCGACTTCGCCGCCTTCGGCCATCGCTTCAAGCTGGGCGATCAGGTCGCGATCATCGCCTTCGGGCTCATTGCCGGTGGCTTCCAGGCCCGCCAGAATAACCTTGATGCGGTCGATGGAGTGCAAAACCAGAGTAACGGCGACCGGCGTGACCTCAAGCTTGCCGTCACGGAAGCGGCCCAGCAGGGTTTCACCGGCATGGGCCACGGCTTCGAGTCGCGGCAGGCCGAGAAAGCCGCAGGTGCCCTTGATAGTATGGACAAGCCTGAAAATATTGTCGAGCGTCTTGCGTTCGGTAGGATTGGCTTCGAACTTGACCAGTTCGGAATCGACGACCTCAAGGCTTTCGCCGGTCTCGGTAAGAAATTCGGCAATTAAATCGTCCACAGTGCAACCCCGCATCTGATGACTGCCCGTAAGTTACACGTCGGGCGAGCCTGTTTCGGGTTCACTATCAATGGCTTTGGTTAAGAGAGGGTTGGCAAGAGATTGACAAAACCTAAATTTGTCGTTTTTTGCCGGGTTTGCGCCCCCCTATTCCGGCATATGGATCGTGATGCCGAGCGAATCGGGTTCAGCAACGAAATCGAGCCTGCCACCCGCCTCATGCACCACGCTGTATAGCCAGTGCGGCTGTATCCATTGACCGGACAGGCCGTCGCCGAGCGGCAGGCCTTTTAAGCCTTCGATGGCCTCGGCCTTCAGACGGGCGCGCGCACCCTTGGAGTCCGAGGTCAGGATCAGGCCGTTTTCATCACGCTGCATCGTGAGCGTGGCCGTGCCGCCTACCGGCAGGGCGTTACCGGCGATCAGGCCGAGATTAAGCAGGGCGCGGGCGGCGGGTTTGGAAAAAAGCGCGTCCGGTGCAATGTCGAACACCAGTTCGGCGCGCATCCCGGAAAAAACATCGGCGAGGATCGTTTTGAGTTGCGAACCGTTAAAGGCTTCGGACGTGGTGGCGGCACCGTAGGCGACGCGCGCGAAATGAACCAGCGTGACCAGCTTTTTCGCCGAGGTCGAGATCAGGTTCATCGCCTCCTGCTTCATATCTTGGGCCGTCGGGTCTTCGAGCAGGTCGAGGCCGGAGATGATGGCGCCGGCGGGCGAAATGAAATCATGGCACAGCTTGGCGACGAGCTGGGTGGCCAGGGCGTGGGCACCCATCTGATAGCCGCCTGCCTGTACAGGGTCGGGCGCAGCCGGATCGGTGGCCGGGGGGGTAAGCGTTTCGGTGGCCAGTTCGTCCGTATGCATATTCATATCCTGTCAGGGTTTAGCGGAACTCACTATTCATGTGAGCTGATTTGCCTTAAATTTGAAGTCAGGACGATATAAGATATTTTAAAATCATCTTAACGGAAGGGCAGGCCTTCAGTGCGTAAAAGCATTGTGTTACCGCAAACCCCTCGTTTTGAACGCTCCATCAGAAAACGCCACCAGAAACTTTCAGGAGACACTCATGGCCAATTCCTCATCATCGACAGGCCCAGCGACCGGCAGCCATAAACTGGCCCGCAAAGGGCGCGGCAAGATTTTCGATTCGATCCTCGATACGATGGGCGATACGCCGCTGATCCGCCTGCCGCGCCTGTCCGAAGCGCTGGGGGCGAAAGCCACTGTTCTGGCCAAGCTTGAATTTTTCAATCCGCTGTCCTCGGTCAAGGATCGCATCGGCATCGCCATGATCGAGGCCGCCGAAGCCTCAGGCAAGCTGAAGCCGGGCGGCACGATCATCGAGGCCACATCCGGCAATACCGGCATTGCGCTCGCCTTCGTCTCGGCCGCCAAGGGCTATAAGTGCATTCTGGTCATGCCGGAATCGATGTCGATCGAACGCCGCAAAATGCTGTTGCTGCTCGGCGCTCGCCTCGAACTGACCCCGGCGGAAAAGGGGATGCGCGGCGCGATCAACCGCGCGCAGGAACTGCTGGCCGAAACACCCGGTGCCATTATCCCTGCCCAGTTTGAAAATGAGGCCAATCCGCTCGTCCATCGTCTATCGACCGCCGAAGAAATCTGGAACGATACGGATGGGGCCGTCGATGTAGTGGTGTCGGGCGTCGGCACGGGCGGCACGATTTCGGGCGTCGGCGAAGTGCTGAAGGCGAAAAAGCCGTCGGTGAAAATGATCGCTATCGAGCCGGAATCCTCGGCCATCCTGTCGGGCGGCGAACCGGGGCCGCATAAGATTCAGGGCATAGGCGCGGGTTTCGTGCCCGCCATTCTGGATCGTGGCGTGATCGATGGCGTGGAAAAGGTCAGCAATGACGCCGCCTTTGCTATGGCGCGCAAATCGGCCAGCTTAGAGGGGCTGCCGGTCGGAATTTCGTCGGGCGCGGCGCTCGAAGTGGCCTTTCGTCTGGCAACGCAGGATGCGTATGCCGGCAAGACGATTGTGGCCATCATCCCGTCCTTTGCCGAACGTTACCTGTCGACCGCCCTGTTCGACGGGCTTTAATGCGTCTGCGGCGCCATCCTTAATCGTGCTACACAAAAGATTAACGGATGGCGCGCATGATCGCGGCCATGTCGATTTCAAGCGCGTCCGCCGGTGCCTTCGCCATGCCTGAGGAAGGTGTGGATTCCGAGGCTGTGCGCGCGGACGACTCAGCGCAGCCTGAACCGAAATTTCAGGCGCGCCATGTGCTTATGCGCCGCCTCGCCGATGTGGTCTGCCTGCCGGAAAGCCGGATCAACGCCTTCGAGCGCGCCGTCACCGCCGATCTGCTGGTCGAGATGCTGCGCGAATCGGCGCTGGCCGACCGGGTGCGTGTGGCCAGGCGCGTCAGCATCTTGGCGGAAGTGCCCAATTCACTGGTGCGCGTGCTGATCATCGATGCGCCAGACGTGGCGCAGCACCTGATCGAGAACTGCGACGCCCTGGGCGACAGCGACCTGCATTTCTGCGCCCGCAACGGCAACAGCGATCACCACAGGCTGCTGGCTGCGCGCAAGGAATTGCCGGGCATACTGTGTGAAGCCCTGGTTGATACCGGCGACATCACCGTGATCGAGATCCTGCTCAAAAATCTGCGCGCCCGCCTGTCGCAACCGGCGCTGGAGGCCATTGTGGCCATGAGTCAGGATCATCCGCATCTCATTCCTCTGCTCATGAAGCGCAGCGAAATGCGCCCGTCCTCGGCCTATGTGCTGTTCTGGTGGGCCGATGCCGACTGCCGCCGTCAGATTCTGACGCGCTTTGGTGTCAACCGCGACATCATGCAGGATATGGCGTCGGATGTGTTCGGCATGGTGGCGCAGGAAAAGTGGCAGGATCCTTTGTCGCGCAAGGCGCTGCAATTCATCGAGCGCCGCCAGCGCAACCGCGAGGCGCTCAAAAAAAGCCCCTATGCCTCGCTGGAAGACGCCATTGCTGAAGCCGCCAAGAATGGCATGACGCGCAAGGTGGCTGAGGAAATCGCCTATCTGTCCGGCATCAAGCCCACCACGGGCGCCAAGCTGTTGCGCGATCGCGGCGGCGAGGGGCTGGCCGTGCTGTGCAAGGCCACCGGCCTGTCACGCAAGGCGCTGCGCGCTTTGTGGAAGGCGCTGCGCCGACCTTTGCGCGACGCCGATGGCCGTACCCATCCCGACCTGGCCAATGTGCTGGTCACCTACGACACCCTGGCCACCGACCGCGCCCAGACGGTGCTGCGTTACTGGAACTGGTCTTTGTCGTCGGCGCTCACCCATGTCATGTTGCGCGCCATTGCTTCGGGCGAGGACGCTGATCTTGATTCGATGAGTGTGCCGCAGCGCGCCGCCATGCTGGCTTTCGCTCAGGATTTGAAGTCCTGAAAGCAGAATTTTCGGCCTGACCTTAAGTAAAACATTTGCTTTACATCGCCATCTGCGTTTTTTTGCATATTCAGACTTGAATAAGTCAAGACCTTGGCCTAGGTAAAGCGCGTGGTTTTCAAAGGATTTAGTAATGGAAAGCAAGACTGACGCCCTGGATATGACAGCGGATATCGTTTCCGCCTTTGTCGGCAATAATTCAATGCCCGCCAGCGAGTTACCTGCGCTCATTCAAAGCGTGTATCAGGCTCTGAATGCAATATCGTCGGGCGAGGAAACCAAGACCGAAGCTCCCAAGGAGCCAGCGGTTTCTGTCAAGAAGTCCATTTCTTCTGATTTCATCGTCTGTTTAGAAGACGGACGCAAGTTTAAATCGCTGAAACGCCATTTGCGCACCAAGTACGGCATGAGCCCGGAAGATTATCGCGCCAAATGGGGACTGGCGAAAGACTATCCGATGGTGGCACCCAACTATGCCAAGGCGCGCTCCGACCTTGCCAAGCAGATGGGGCTCGGTCAGGGCGGCCGTCAGGTGGCACGCAAGGCCCGCGTTAAGGCATAAGCCGCCGAACAGGGTTTTAAGAATCAAGGCTCCGGTTTGATGACCGGAGCTTTTTTTATGGGCGTGCGGGCGGTTATGCACATGCGCTGGCAGAATGTGAAAGGCGCCGTTAACCCTTTTTTGCTTGCCAAGGAATCACCAGTTAAGAGAAGGTGAATTTGGGTGATTCGGTATGACATTTACGCTGGGGCAGTAGCGCTTATCACATATGGCTGGGTTAGCTTCCGAAATGCTGGTGGCGTTGCAAGCGCATGAAGCCATTTTCCGCTACTGGAAGAGCCTGCGTCGTCGTGGCCGTCTGCCTGCGCGCGCCGACCTCGATCCGGTGGCTATCCGCCTGCGCCTGCCTACCATCAGCCTGATCGATGTGCTGGATTGCGAAGCCGGCGTGAGGGCCGCCGCCTTTCGGCAGCGTCTGGCGGGCACCGAGCTGTTCACCGCCTATGGCGAGGAAATCACCGGCAAGACGCTCGACGCCATCTATACGCCGCAAGAAGCCGAATACTGGGCCGAACATCTCGATTTCGTGGTGTCGCAGCGCAAGCCGAATGTCGGCCTGCATTCGATGGCCTGGCGCGGCGCAGCCTCGCTCAGCCTGTTTTGGCTGCGCCTGCCCCTGTCCAGCGATGGACGAAATGTCGATATGATTCTGGGCCATGACGCCCTGATCGGCAGGGTTGATCTGGTCAATAGCGGAATCCGCTCGGCCTCCTGAAAGTTCGACGGCAAGCCGTTGTGATCCTCTGCCTGGCGATCTTGTCCCCGGTGCAATTTTCTTTGTGCGCGGGGAAACACCAAAAAAGAATTATATCAAAATATGCGCGCTATAGGTGTATCAAAGAGGATTATATGCCTATAATTATGTTTCAATAGGAAAGTTATCCTCTATATTGGCCAAACTCCTATGATCCGTGCTGTGTCATGAGGGCGCGGATTTTACGAGGCTATAGGCGATGATAAAGGGACGGACGGCGGATAAGAACGGCATGGAAAGCGGTAGCTCAACACAGGTGCATGGCGATGAGGAGCGGGCGCTTTTCGTGATGGAGCTTGTGGCCCTGGCCACGGGCGTTCCGGCCCATCAGATCGCCTGCGAAACGCGCAACCATGCCCGCGCGGCGCGAGCGCGGCAGATTGCCATGTATCTGTCCTATGTGGCCTGGCAATGGCCGCTGGCGCGCGTGGGCCGGGCCTTCGGGCGCGACCGCACCACGGCGGGCCATGCCTGCCGCCTGATCGAGGATTTGCGCGACGATGCTCTTTTCGATGCCCGGCTGGAAAGGCTGGAAGCCTGCCTGCAAAACGCCCCTGAACCCAAGGATGTCAAACTTTTGAGCCCCAACCTGCTTGAAATGTCAGGCGGTGGCGCGCTTGAGGCGTTCCACCATCGACATCAGGCCATTGGTGCGCTGCGATGACAGGGCTTCGTCGAGGCCGAGCCTTGTCAGCGTATCGCGGATGGAGAAGTCCTGAATCTCACTATAGGGCCGGTCATTGAGCAGGCGGATCAGTATGGCGATCAGACCCCTGACGATAAAGGCGTCGGAATCGCCGCGAAACTTCAGAATGCCCGGCGGGGCCGGATCCATCACCAGCCAGACCTGAGAGGCGCAGCCGCGCACGCGCGTGGCTTCGTTTTTTTCTTCCGGCGAGAGCGGTGTCAGATTCTTGCCGAGATCGATAATATAGCGGTAGCGCTCCTCCCAGTCGTCGAACAGCTCGAATTCCTCAAGCAGGTCGTTGAGGCGGCTGGACACATCGGAGGCGGCAAAGGACATATGGGCAAGGTCTTTTAAAGGAAGGGTCTGGCTCTATATGCGGCCTGTTCGGCGTAGTGCAAGTCTTTACACTTTTTAAGCCGCCGCAAAGCGCAGCACGGCCTTCAGCGCCTCGCCCTGGCGGGTAATGACGCCGAATTCGCCGCCCATCGCGTTACAGGTCAGCCTGACGATCGGCCAGCCGAGACCGGCACCTTCGCGGGTGCGGCTCAAAGCCGGTTCGCCCTGCTCAAAAGGCCGCATCAGGCGGGCAATATCGTCAGGCGCGGGGGCTTTGCCGCGATTGAAAACGGAAATATCGACCCTGTCGCCGCACTGGCGCGCCTTGATTTCGATGACATCGCCCTGGGCGGTGAAATCAATGGCATTATGCAGCAGATGATCGAGACAGGCCATCAGCCCCTTGGGATCGCAGACGGCTTGCAGGCCCTCTTCGCTGGGCAGAATGCGCAAGGCGATGCCGCGCTCTGTCGCCAGAGTCTGTACGCGCGCCACGGCCTCTTCCAGCCAGGGCAGAACCGGCTCCGGCACAGGATGGAAATCGCCGCCGCCTTCGAGGCGCATCATGTCGAGCACATTGTTGAACAGGCTTAACAGGCGCGTGCCGCTGTCGCGTATAATGCCTGCATATTCAATATATTGCGGTGATCCGAGCGGGCCGTAAAGTTCGCTGCGCAGGATTTCGGAAAAACCGATAATCGAATTGAGCGGAGTGCGCAATTCGTGGCTGACCATGCGCAGAAAGGCGCGTCGCGCCGTGTCGCGGTCAGGCGAGGCCGCCGGATCAAGCATCCAGCCCGGTGCTTCGCCGGGCGCAGGCTCGGTGTGCTGGGGGTAAGCCATGAAAAAACCCTGGGGCATCTGAGCCGGTCACGCTCGCCCATCGGGCAACATAGACGGGCGGTCTTAAGTTTGCCTTACCGGCTGGTTATGTCGTGGCTCACCAGGCCTGGCGTCGTCTGAGCTAAAATTATGTCTCGCAATTGTGTGTGCATAGCGGGATTCTTCGCTTGCCGGGGGAGAGGTTTCGTAATTTGCTACAGAACGGGTAAGATTCAAAAGTTTGAGAATCGTCGCAGGCGAAGATGTCGCGCGAACCTGATGTAAAACGAGAAAGCCGCGGGCGTGTCGCTGAAAGCCGACGTTGAGACTGCCATGAAATCGCAGGGACAGGCCGTCAGCGGCCTGCGCCTTGGTGTGGTCGTGTGGCATTTCGGCTGGGCAGGCTTTGTACTGCTGGCCATGTTGGGGATGCTGTTCCTGCCCGTATCCCTGTCGGTGATCGTGGCGCTGCTGTCCATGGCGATGCCGGGAGTGTGCTGCGTGCTGCTGTTGTCGCAGGACAATTATCTGAACCGGCGTGTGGTGATCTGGGCCTGGACACTGGGGGCGGCGGTGGCGGTGAGTCTGACCGGCGGCCTGACCGGCCCGCTGGCGGCCTGGGTGGCCATGCCGATGGTGGCCGCCGTGGTGCTCAATCAGCGTGTGCTGATCTCGTTGGGGGCCACACTGGCCTTCGTGGTGACATTGCTGGCGGCCTTTGTCAGCCTGTGGCAGGAAATGCCCACGCCCGGCGCGCAGGCCAGCCTTTGGCTGTCGCTGTTTTCAGTGTTTTCGCTGGTTGTAGGACTGGGTGTGGCACTGTTGCCCGCCCTGCGGGTGCGGGTGGAGCGCGCCGTCGATGCCGAGGAGGCGCGCGCCAGGCTTTTTCGCATGTTGACCGAGCAACCGGCCCTGATCGTGTGCCTCGATACGGCGGGACGGATGGTGTCGGCCTTTGGTGAAGCTCCGGCGGGGGTCGATCTCAAGGGCTTGCGTCAGGTGGGGCTGAGCGGGGCGGCGCATGTGCCGGATCGCGTCCATGTGACGGCGGCGCTGGAAACAGCCTTACGCGATGGCCGCTCAGAAGTCGGGTTTACGCCCCATGCCGGGCTGGATCACTATGTAGCCCTAAGTTTGCGCAAGGGTGAGGATGGCCGTCTGTATGGCGTGATGCGCGACGCATCGCTGCAACACGCCCATGAGGCGGGGCTGGAGGCCGCGCGCGGCGAGGCCGAGGCGCTGAATCAGGGCAAGACGCGCTTCGTGGCCAGTATGAGCCATGAATTGCGCACACCGCTCAACGCCGTCATCGGCTTTTCGGACATTATGCGCCAGCAGCTTTTCGGTGAGCTGTCGCCCAAATATACCGAATATGCGCAACTGATCTGGGAATCGGGCCAGCACGTCCTCGACCTGATCAATGATATTCTCGATATGTCGAAGATCGAGGCGCAAAAATACGAGTTGAGCCTTGAGGTGTTCGATATCCGCGAACCCGTTTCGCAGGCCTTGCGCCTGTTGCGCGCTCAGGCGCACGACAAGGGGATAGAGATTGTCAGCCAATTGCCGCCGGGGCCCCTGAGCGTTCAGGCTGATCGCCGCGCGGTCAAGCAGATATGCCTGAACCTGTTGGCCAACGCCTTGAAGTTCACGCCGCGCGAAGGCCATGTCGGGCTTGATCTCAGGGCGGTGGAAGGCGGGGTCAGTATCATCATCAGCGATACCGGTATCGGTATCGGGCCTGAGGATTTACAGCGCATCGGCCAGCCCTATGAACAGGGCGGGCCCGCCGAACAGCGCGCTATGGGCACGGGGCTGGGCCTGTCTATCGTCAAGGCTATGGCTCATTTGCTGGGCGGGCGGATGAGCCTGCATTCGGTGCTGGGCGAAGGCACCCGGGTGACGGTGGTGCTGCCGCGCGTCCAGGTCGAGGCCGACCCCGACCAGCCGCTGCTGCCGCTGGCTGATCCTCTCAGCGATTCGGAAAAAAAGCCGGAAGGCACAGATATGGCGGGGCCGGGCACGGACGGCGACACCCAGGCCGTGGTGCAGTCGCTGGAAGCTTTCGTCCATGCGGCGCAATATCCGGTCTATAATCCGCTGGAAGATATTCACCGCGCGTCCGACAGCCTGCATGGCTTTGGCGAATTCGTGATCCGCCCGCCGAAAAGCTGATCAGTCCTGCGCCGGGCCCTGGGCGTGGCTGTAGGGCTGGGGCAGGGAGACGTACATCAGCCCGGTCATGAAGTCGCCGACCTCGAAGCGGACATAACGCGGGCCGTCGTCGAAATCGAACTCGACCACCATATCCTCGCGCGGATCAAGGCGCGCAATGGCAGGCCACGACCGGCTGGGGAAATCGAAGCGCACGGCGCTGACCGGAACGGCCTTGCCGGCATAGTCGCCAGTGACGGTGAAACCGGCCAGATTGGTATGCGGGGCGGCGCTCAGTACCGTGTCGAGGGTGGCGGAAGCGCGCGCCATGAAGGCGAGTGGCGCATCACCGGTGAATCCGGCAGGCGGCAGGGTTGAGACGCTCTGCGGCGACAGGTCGATCAGGCCATTGGCGACGCGATCAGCATCGCGCAGCAAAAGCCGCGCCGCATAAGGCTGCGCACCATCGGCAAAATGCGCCATGACGGTGAAGCGTGCATGGTCGAGCGGGCCATACAGGCCAAAAGCGAGATCGGCATCGGCCAGGTGCTGATATTGCACCAGCCGCCACGCATCATTCTCAGCAAAGCTGCGGTCGGCGCTCCAGACACTGCGTGTGCCGGGCAGGGTGAGATGGCTCTGGGCGATGAAGCCGCGATAGGCGCTGTCGGCCGTGGCGAAATCGCTGGTGAGGCGCGGATCATCGCAAGGTGTAGCCAAGGCGGCGGCGCGGGCGCGCGCCAGCCACGGGCCAAGATCGTCCATGCTGTGACCGGCGCGCAAGGCTGTGTTGCGCGCTTGCAGATAACCGGCCTTCAGCGCCGTGGCGGCGGCATCGGGCAGGGCGTGGCAGCGCGCATCGGCATTGGCCAGGAAATAGCGGCTGACCGTGGTGGCGGTGACGGCATCGGCGGCGTCGGCGGCGATAACGGCGGGGGCGGCGGCCAGACAGAAGGCGGCAAAACCAGCCAGCGCGCCTGTCAGGCTGCGCTTCAGAGCCGCTTTCGTGCCGGGATATGTTTTTTTCATGCCGCCGCTTTTGCTATAGGAACGCCTGGTATGACATGCACTATAAGGCAGCAGGCTTAGGGTCTGGTTGCCAAACAGGGTTAAGCCTATGTTACTCAATGCGGATATGTGGGTTTCGGCGCTGGTTCGGCGGGCGGGGCTGGCGGGCGGCTTTGCCTATGTGGCGAAGCGCGGCGACCGCGCCCACGGTTCGGTGCTGCTGAAGGTGGTCAATCTGCGCACGCGCGACGCCTATCTGCTGCGTGAGGTGACGATGGGCGATGAAACCGTGTGGATAAGGCCGCTCGACAGTCTGGACGAGGGCGCGCTTGACCTCTATACGGAGCGCCAGCTTCGTTATGATCCCGATCTGTGGGTGGTCGAGATCGAGGATGCGCACGGGCGGCACTTCCTGACGGAAAAGGTTGAGGGCGCGCCCGAAGGCTCCGGCGAAACAGGGTGAACGCCGCGTTCACCGTCTTCTTCAATTAAAAAACAAAACCTTTCAGCTAGGGTGAAATACCGCGTAACCGACCTATGGGTATTCGTTTGTATTTCCTCCTCAATGACCTTGTCCTGCAACTTGAACCCGCCAACATGATGCACCCGCTTGATGCGGATCGTTTTGCGTCGCTGAGCGCTGACTATATTGCGCAACTCGGCAAGGAAATGTTTGCAGAAGACGCACAGGCCCACCGTCATAATGCCGAACGCGCCCGCCGACTGGCCTATCTGATCCAGCTCAAAATGCCGCGCGTCAATGCCGCCCAGTTTATGGCCACGGGCGTGGGCGGGGTGGAACAGGTGGAGGCCAGCTTCAAATCGCTGAACGAAATGGCGATGGGCATGATGTACGAACAGCAGATGTGCGGCCAGCTTGATGCCCATAAGGTTGATTACGAGGTCTGGCACCGCATGGCGGCCTGATGTCGCATGGGCTTGCGGCATGGATAAGCTTACGCTAACGTCAGTTTACGACGACATGATTGTTGATGTGACGTGATTGGCCGTAAAGCTGTGAAAGGCGTAAACTGAAGCCATGAATATCAAGCTGACCTTGCCGCATTACCCCACCGCCTGGGCGCGCCATGCCGATCTGATCGTGCATATCATCGGGCTGGCTTTTGCGCTGTTCGGCGGCGGTGTGGCGCTGGGTCTGGCCGTCAGTCATGGCCTGATCGGCAAGGTGGCGGCGGTGATCGTCTATGCGGTCGGCATGATCGCCATGCTGGCCTTTTCGACTGCCTATAATTTCGCCAAGCCGTCATGGCAGCCCTTTTTGCGCCGGCTCGATCATGCCGGTATTTTTCTGATGATCGCCGCCAGCTATACACCCTTCACCACACAGGCGCTGAAAGGCGGCTGGGCTCTGTGGATGAGTGTGGCCGTATGGTCGCTGGCCGCCCTGGGCATGTTGGGTAAGCTTTTGCTGCCCAATCTGTCGCATTCGGGCTGGGGCAAGGGGCTTTGGGTGGCGCTTTATCTGGCGCTCGGCTGGCTGGTGGTGATCGCCATCCGGCCGATGGTGCGCGAAGTGCCGCCCGCCGCCCTGATCCTGCTGGCCACCGGCGGTGTGGTCTATTCGGTCGGCACCATCTTCTACATGATGAAAAAGCTGAAATTCCGCCGCGCCATCTGGCACGGCCACGTCATCACCGGTGCCGTGCTGCAATATGTGGCGGTGCTGGTCGGCGTGGTGCTGACGACGGCGAAATAGACCGTTTTGGAAAGCGAATATCAACTTGTACCCGAATGGGTTCTGGTCTGCGCAAGTTGGCATAAGCCCTACGGCTTATTCTGCTGAAGGCATGTTGCGGGGGTTTCTTGCTTTGACTTTTGCCCGCCAAAGCCGTATCGCCACGGCCATGTCCAACACCCCCGAAACCGAAGCGCCCCGGCGCAGAACCTTCGCCATCATCTCGCACCCGGACGCCGGTAAGACGACGCTGACCGAGCATCTGCTGCTGGCGGGCGGTTCGATCCGCGCCGCCGGGCAGGTCAGGGCGCGCGGTGAAAACCGCCGCACGCGCTCCGACTGGATGAAGATCGAAAAGGAACGCGGTATTTCGGTGTCGTCCTCGGTCATGACGTTTGAGCATGACGGGCTGATGTTCAATCTGCTCGACACGCCGGGCCACGAGGACTTTTCGGAAGACACCTACCGGACGCTCACCGCCGCCGACGCCGCCGTCATGGTGCTGGACGCCGCCAAGGGCATCGAGCCGCAGACGCTGAAACTGTTCGAGGTGTGCCGCCTGCGCGACATCCCGATCATCACCTTCATCAACAAGATGGACCGCGAGGCCGAAGACCCGCTGGCCCTGCTCGATGAGGTGGCGTCGAAGCTGCAACTCGACCCGTCGCCGCTCTACTGGCCCGCCGGTTCGGGTAACCGTTTTCGCGGCATGATCGAACTGAAGACCGGGCTTTTCCATCCCTTCACCCGGCGCGAGTCGGCCGCGGAATATGATCAGGGCCATGATGAGGCCGTGCCGGTCGATGAGGCTGTGGCAAAGGGCTGGCTCGATGCTGCCGAACTGGCCGAGCTGAAGGATACGGCGGAGCTGATCGAGGGCGGCTTCAAGCCGTTTGACCGGATGAGCTTCCTGGAAGGCCATATGACGCCGGTGATCTTCGGCTCGGCGCTGCGCCATTACGGCGTCAACCCGTTGCTGGCGGCGATTGGCGGTTTTGCGCCGCCACCCAAGCGGGTCAAGGCGTCGAGAAACGGCGTCGATGCGACCGTCGATCCGACCGAGAAAGAGGTGACGGGCTTCGTGTTCAAGGTGCAGGCCAATATGGACCCCAATCACCGCGACCGCATTGCCATGCTGAAACTGACCTCCGGCAAGTTTACGCGCGGCATGAAGCTGAAGGTGCAGAACACGGCCAAGCAGATCTCGGTCAATGCGCCGATCATGTTCTTCGCCTCCGACCGCGAACTGGCCGAAAATGCCTTTGGCGGCGACGTGATCGGCATCCCGAACCACGGCGTCTTGCGCGTGGGGGATAGTTTGTCGGAAAGCGGCACGGTGCGCTTTGCCGGTCTGCCGAACTTTGCGCCGGAAATCTTGCAGCGCGTGCGCGTCAAAGACCCGCTCAAGGCCAAGCACCTGAAAAAGGCGCTGGAAAGCCTGGCCGAAGAGGGGGTGACGCAGCTTTTCCGCCCCTCGATCGGTTCGGATTTCATCGTCGGCGCGGTGGGTCAGCTCCAGTTCGAGGTGATGGCCGATCGTCTGGCCAATGAATATGGGCTGGAATGCCTGTTCGAGCCATCGCCCTTCTCTGAGGCGCGCTGGCTGGGCGGTGATCCAGCCAAGATCGAGGATTTTGCCGGTAAGTATCGCTCGGCGATGGGGGCGGATATTGACGAAGCGCCGGTCTTCCTGGGGAAGTCGGCCTGGGAGATCAATTACGTCGCCGAGCGCTTCCCGGATGTCAGCTTCCAGCGGACGAAAGAGCGCGGCTAGAACAACGAGCGTTTAATTTGACTTACAAATTGAAGGCGAGATGCGGAAAAACGCCAAATGTAGAGCGGGTTGCATGCCTTTGACCGGTTCAATCAGAATGCAAACCGCTCTAAGACGGATCGGCATTCAGAAACCCCTCCGTCATCTTCGCCCTGTCGGGCTCGATGCCACCTCCCCGTTTTCGCTTCGCTCGACAGGGAGGAGGGATGTGCCGCCTGCCTCCCTCCTCTCCTGTAGCGCAGCGTACGGGGGAGGTGTCGAGCAAGCGAAGCGCGTCGAGACGGAGGGGGGCACTTTCTTCAGCAAGGGGCTGAATGTCGATTCGTCCTGGGGGTTTTTCTGCCATAGCGCCTTTTGATCTGCGAATGAGCCCCTATCTGTAGTCTCTGCACAGAAGGAGCCAAGCCATGACCGCACTCGCAACCTTTTCCATCGGCGGCGACCTCACCGTTCATCGTCTGGGCTACGGCGCCATGCGCATTACCGGCCCCGGCGTGTGGGGGGAACCAAAGGATCGTGACGAGGCGATCCGCACCCTGAAGCGCCTGCCCGAACTGGGCGTCAACTTCATCGACACCGCCGATTCCTATGGGCCTGACGTGTCGGAAAAGCTGATCCGCGAGGCTCTGCATCCCTATGACGGACTGGTCATCGCCACCAAGGCGGGCCTGACGCGGCAAGGGCCGAATATCTGGACGCCGAAGGGCGATCCCGACTATCTGATCGCCGAGGCGCACAAAAGCCGCGAGCAACTGGGCGTCGAACACATCGATCTGTGGCAGTTGCACCGTATCGACCCCAAGGTGGCGCGCGATGAGCAGTTTGATGCGGTCAAGCGCCTGCTCGATGATGGCGTCATCCATCACGCGGGCCTGTCGGAAGTGTCGGTGGAAGACATCAAGGCGGCACGCAAGGTCTTTCCGGTCGCCACCGTGCAGAATAAGTTTAATCTGATCGAGCGCCAGAGCGAGGATGTGCTCGACTATTGCGAGGCCGAGGGTATCGGCTTTATTCCGTGGTATCCGCTGGCGGCGGGCAAGCTGGCAAAGCCTGGCGGCCTGGTCGATATGATCGCGCAAAAGCTGAGCGCCACGCAGGGGCAGGTGACCCTGGCCTGGATGCTGAAGCGTTCAAAGGTCATGCTGCCCATTCCCGGCACCAGCCAGGTGAAACATCTCGAAGACAATGTGAAGGCGGCGGGTCTGACGCTCAGTGATGCGGATTTCGCGGCGCTTGATGCGGCGGGGCGGGCAGCAGGCGGCTAGATTTTCGTCAAGATTTACCCCTCCGTCTCGACGCGCTTCGCTTGCTCGCCACCTCCCCACGCGATGCGCAGGGAGGAGGTAATAGCATTGAGAGGAAGAATGGCGGCACATCCCTCCTCTCTGCGCTTAAAACGCGGGGAGGTGCCGACGTAGTCGGCGGAGGGGTTACTTTTCTGCTGACAACCATCGTCATGGAAAATTTGCCAAAATTCCAAACGTCAATTGGGCCCACGGCGCGGGGTTTGCAAAGTTGGTTCAGGAGCAGGCGGAGCGTATCGTCCTGATACGTTTTTTGACCGATCATTGACCAGAGCCAGCATGTTTGAGTTCGGACGCGAATTGCGGCGCATCTTCCGTCACCACGACCGGATCGATGCCGATACCAGCCTGTATGAGCTGATGAACCTGCAATTGCTGATCGCGCAGGGGCGGCAGTTCGATATTGAAGGCGGGCGGGTTTCGACGCGCGACCGTTTCAGCCCCTATCTTCAGGCGGCCCGCATCTGGCGCGAATATGCGCGTCGCACCGGCGATCCGGTGGCCATGCGCCGCGCCGCCGCCGCGGCTGAAAACGCGGGCAAGGATGCCCATACCGCCGCCGAAGCGGCGCAGGCCGCGCTGGAGCAGGCCCAGACCTGCCTGCTCAGCCACGATCTTTTTGAAACCGGCGATCTGCTGTCTTCGGCGGAAGACCTGCTGGCCAATGGCCGCCCCGCCGTGCAGGACGATGAAACCCTGCGCGCCCGCTATAACAGCGCCGAGGCGCAACTGGCGGCGCGGCTGGCCCTGACGCAAGGGGTGGGCGGGGACCTTGAACTGGCGCTTCTGGCCATGTCGCACATTGATCGCGCCGTCGAGCGCGCCGATCAGCTTGTGCAGAAATGCCATGCCAGTGCCGATAAGATTGAGGCCGCACAGGCGCGTTTTGAGCGCGCCGACCTTTTGATGAAGGTGGGGCTTGATCGCAGCGATTCCAGCCTGATGACGGCGGTGATCAGGGATTTCGAAGCCGTGATGGCCAGGCTCGATCCGGCCTATGAGCCCGTCACCTATGCGCGCGTCTTGCTCAGGCTGGCTCAGGCCCAGATCTGGAAGGGCGAGATCGACGGCAGGCCCGATATGGTCAGCGAGGGCATTGCCCTGTTGTCCAATGACGAAGCCTGTCTCGATTTCGAACATTCGCCGCTCGACTGGGCCACGCACCAGCAGGCTTTGGCCATGGGTTTGCAGGTTCTGGCCGAACTGACCCTGAACGCCGACCTGCATGAGCGCGCCTTGCAAGTGTATGATCTGGCCCTGAAGCGCCCCTTGCAAAAGGGTCTGGTACTGCGCGCCAGCCTGATCGAAGACCGGGCGCTGTGCCATACGCGCCATGCCGAAAGTCAGGGCGACTTAAAGGCGCTCGACGCCGCCGAGGCGCATTTCAAGATCGCCTTGCGCGCTACCAAGCCGCAGGACGATCCGGTCACCTGGGCCGTGCTTCAGATGCAGTTGGCGCGGCTCTATGTGGCGCGCGGCGATATGACCGGCTTCATGATGGAGCGCACCGAAGCGGCCTATGCACTGGATGCGGCGCTCGACATCTTTGCCGAACAGGGATTGCGCGGCCTGAGTGCTTCGGCCAGAAGCTTGCAGGAACGGGTAAAGTCCTGATTTTCTGATAGCGCTAACAAAAACCTTGCCGTTCCCAAAAGCGCGGCGTAGCCTGCCTGAAAATCTCAAGCAGGGACAACGCCATGACATATCTCAATCGCCGCAGCGTAATGGCTGCCGGTCTGGTCACAAGTGGTCTGGGTTTTGCGGGTTTGGCGGGCCAAGCGGATGCCCAGGATTTGGCTACGTCCACCCTTATTACCGCCCCCTTTGTTGAGATAGACACCCCCAGCGGTCGGGTGCGCGGCGGCCATGAGCGTGGGGCCGTGGCCTTCAAGGGCGTCCCCTATGCCGGTTCGGTGTCGGGTGCAAACCGTTTCAAAGCCCCGCCAAAGGTGACGCCGTGGAGCGGCGTTTTCGATGCGCTCAAGCTGGGCGCGCCCGCGCCGCAAACGCCGGGTTCGACCTATGGCGAACAGGAACCGGCGCGCAGCGAAGACTGCCTCGTGCTCAATGTCTGGACGCCAGCGGTCAAGGATGGTCGCAAGCGCCCGGTCATGGTGTATCTGCATGGCGGCGGCTATTCGACCGGATCGGGCGGATCGCCCACCCAGGACGGGGCGCGGCTGGCGGCGCTTTACGATGTGGTGGTTGTGGCCCCCAATCACCGCCTCGGCCTGCTGGGTTTTTTGTGGCTCGGCGATTTGCTGGGGCAGGACTATGCCACATCCGGCAATCAATCGATGTTTGATATAATCGCCTCGCTGGAATGGGTGCGCGATCATATCGAGGCCTTTGGCGGCGATCCCCGCAATGTAACGGTCTTTGGTGAATCGGGTGGCGGTGCCAAGGTGGGCACGCTGCTCGGTATGCCGCAGGCGAAGGGTTTGTTCCACAAGGCGGGTATCCAGAGCGGGGCGCAGCTCAGGCGCATGACGCGCGCCACGGCCGCCGAAACAGCGCAGCGCCTGATGCGGGCGCTGGGCTTGAGTGATGCGCGCAAACTGCTCGACGTGCCGGTGCAGACCCTGCTCAAGCTGCAATGGGCCGGTGAAAACGGGCAGGGGCCATTGATGCAGGCGACGCCGGGTTTCACCGCCCCGCCCGCACCCGACATGCCCGGTATTTCCTTTTCGGAATCGACCGTGCCCGGTCATTTCGGCCCGGTGGTGGATGGCACATGCCTGCCAGTCGATCCGTTCGATCCGGTGGCCACACCCCTGTGCGCCGATGTGCCCCTGCTGATTTCCAATAACAAGACCGAGGCGGCCTTCTTCTTCATGGGCCAGCCGGAGATTTTCAATATGGATGCGCCAGCGCTTGAGGCGCGGATGAAGACCGAATATGGCGACAAGGCTGCGACGGTTTTGGCCACCTATCGCCAGCTATACCCGGTCGCTACGCCATCGCAGCTTTATCTGAAGATCGCCACGGCGCGCACGATGGGCGTCGAAACGACCGTGCTGGCCGACCGAAAGGCCGCGCAAGGTGCGCCCGTCTATCGCTATCGCTGGGATTATGCGTCGAACCTGCCGGTGCCAGGCACGAAGGCCACGCTGGGCGCGGGTCATGCCACCGACATCGGGCCGACATTTGCCAATTTCGATGAAAAGGGCCTGCATGGCGATGGGCCGGGGGTGAAGGCGGCTTCGCTCAATCTCAGCGCCATCTGGGCCAGCTTCGCCCATACGGGCAAGCCGTCCGCGCCGGGCGTGGCCGACTGGCCAGCCTATGCGGTGGCGACGCGGCCCACTGTTCTGGTCGATACGGGCTGTACGCTGGCCAATGATCCCGATGGCGTGGCGCGCGCCATGTGGCTGCAACTCGATCCGGACTGGGTTTAGGACGGATCGACATTCAGCCACTTGTCGAAGAAAGCGACCCCTCCGGCGCTGCGCGCCACCTCCCCACGCTTGCGCGCAGGGAGGAGGGATGTGCCATCTGTCACCCGGACATGATGATGGGGTCTGTCTCGTCCTAAGCCGCGCGGCCTTCGCCGCGGCGTAAGCGCCAGAAACGGATGGTGCGCTGGGCGGTTTCGAGCGGCAGATCGGTATAGAGCTTCGCATAATCGGCGGCGCGGCCCATCGCATTTTCTGAATCCGACAGCATGATCATGGCGTAGGTCAGGAACAGGGCCTTATCGAGCCCGGCGGCCTTGCAGGCGATGGCCAGAGCGTCGATCTCGCGCTTTTCGACCAGATGGCGCGCGGTCAGGAAATCGATGTCGGCCATTTGCGACAGGGCCACCAGAAACCAGGTCGGGTTGGGGTCGCGCATATATTTGGCGAGCAGGGACGGGGTCAGTTTTTCGTTTTTACGTAAGACGTCGACATCGGCCGAAATCTGCTCATAGTCTTCGGGGAAGCTGCCATAGGCCACGGCCACCTTGTCGCGGCCCCTGGCCAGCGCCGTTTCGACCACGGAGGGATCAAGCCTGGCATTTTCGGCGATAATGCGTTCGCGCAGGCGGGTTTCGACCACGAAATACATGTCGTTCATCAGGTCGGGCGGCAGATCGGAACGGCCCACCACCACCTCGTGCAGGGCCGGATTGGCCTGGGCGCGCTGGACGACCTCTTCCGAAGAGGCGCGCGACAAACGCGCTCCGTCATTGGACAAAAGCGTGTGTAAGGTGGTGTCGTCGCCGCGCTTGACGATGACGCCCGACACGCTTTCCGGCACATTTTCACGGCGCGAAACGGCGCGCAGGTGATCCTGGCCCTGCGTCGAGACGATATGAACGAGATCGCTTTCGCTCAAAGCCCTGGAGCGCGTCAGGATCGGCTCGGCCACGTCGATATGGTCGCTGGCCAGCTTGCGCAGCAGGCCTAAGGGGGCCACGCGGGCGCTGGCCAGCGTGTTGGCGATTTCGGCGCGCACCATCGTTTCCATATCGGTCGATAACTGGCTCATCACCGTATCGTAAAGCGCCATTTCCGAATCCTTGATGTCTTCGGGATGGGTCATGAAAATGGTGGTCACCTGACGCAGAAGCTCGCGGCGCTTGGCGCTTGAGGGTTCTTTGGCCAGGTCGATCAGGTCGGTCAGGGCGGAGGTCGGCACGCGGGACATGCTTATACCTTAGGGGTTGGTCGCCGAGGTGGCGTCTTTCTGGTCGGAAGAAGGGTGGTCATCGGCGGAATCGTCGTCAGCGGCGTGGGAAGCCTTGTCGGGGGGTACGGTCAGCAGCGCGCCCGTGGCATTATCATCGACCGTGATCGGATCGGGGCGGTAGCCATATTCGCGGTGCAGGCTGTAGAAGCGCGGCTCCTGAGAGGGATCGGTATAGTGTTCGCCGGGCACAAAGGGACGGTCGGCGGCGGAGGCAAGGGCCGGTGCGGGGGCCTGAGCCTGCCCCTGCCCGGAAGCCGAAACGGGAGCCGAAACGGGTGCAGGAGAGGCTTTGGCGACGGGCATTTGCGGCGGGGCCGGTTGCGCGCTCTGGCGGGCGATGGCGGAGCGCGCGGCAGAGATGCGCGCGGCATAGGGGCTGGAGGCGGGCACCTGAAAACCACCGTCGAACAGGCCGCTTTGCAGTTCCTTTTCGTTTTCGGTGGTCTGAGCCGCGATAGCCGCCGGAGCAACGGCCACGGGTCTGGAGGGGGCGACAGGGGTTGCCACGGCCACAAAGGCGGGGGGCGCGGGTGCGGCCACCACAGGTTGGGCTGTCGGCGTGGCCGGAGGGACAGAAGGCGTGCTGACAGCCACCGGCGATGAGGGTGCGCCGATAATGGGCGCGTCATCGGCCATGCCGGGATCGTCGGCGAGGCCCGGATCGGGATGGTTATCGACTTTGGCGGGCGTGGGAACCGGCGCGGCTGCGGGCCAGGGGACGACGGCAACCGGCTGTGGTTGCGTCAGCGGCACGGGCGCGGCGATGGAAGCCACTGGCGCGCTTCTGACCGGGGCGGCGGGCACGGCGACCATCCGGGGCGGGTTTTCTGCGGGTTGTCCGGCGGGCTGAGCAGCGGGTTGCGAGTCAGGCTTTTTTGCCGGCCAGCGCAGCGTATGGACGAACGGATCGCCGACCTGACCATAGGGCGATGGCGGCACCGGATAGGCGGCCTGATTATCGTCCTTGTTCTGCCAGTCGAGCGGGCTGGTGGCCGCATTTGCCGATGCACTGACGCCCATGCCCAACGCCAGGGCGGCGAGTATGGGAGCGTAAATACGCAAAGTACGTGCGGGCAGTTTCATGGCTGGCGGTGACCGTTTCAGGTTGTAATCCGCAAACCGTAAATCAATGGGTTTAAGTTTTACCTAATAAAGACCGGTAAGCCATGCGGCGCAAAGGCGTTTAGAGCGGCTTGCATTCTGATTGAATCGGTCAAAGGCATGCAACCCGCTCTACATTTTACGTTTTTCCGCATCTCGCATTCAATTTGTAAGTCCAATTAAACGCTCGTTGCTCTAGCCGAGGTTTTCGCGCTTTTCTTCCAGTTCCAGCCACTCCATTTCGCCGTTTTCGAGATGGGTGCGCAAGCTGTCGAGCGCCTGCATGGTAGCGTCGAAGCGCTTCGGATCGCGGCTATACAGGGTGGCATCGTCGAGAACGGCTTCCAGGCGTTTGATCTCGGCCGTCCATTCCGGCATCAGCCGGTTCAGGTCTTCGAGGCGTTTCTGATCCTTATAGCTCAGCTTTTTCGGTGCGGTCTTGCTGGCGGCTACGGGGGCGGACGCGGTTTTTCGGCTGTCTTTTTGCGAAATTTCGACAAAGAAATCCGGGTTTTGCCGCATGAAATCCTGCCAGCCGCCGGGCGTTTCCGCCGCCCCGCCGCGGCCATTGAGCGCCAGGGTTGAAGTGGCCAGCCGGTCGATGAAGTCGCGGTCGTGGCTGACCAGGATCAGCGTGCCGTCATAATCGGCCAGCATGTCTTCGAGCAGGTCGAGCGTGTCCATGTCGAGGTCGTTGGTCGGTTCGTCGAGCACCAGCAGATTGGTGGCCTTGGCCAGGGCGCGGGCCAGTTGCAGGCGGTTGCGTTCGCCGCCTGACAGGGTTTTGACCGGCTGGCGCAACTGCTTTTCGCGGAACAGGAAATCCTTGGCATAGGCGGCGACGTGACGCGGCTGACCGCGCACCATGATCGAATCGGAACCGGAATTGGCCAGAACGTCCCACAGGGTTTCCTCACCCCTCAGCGCATCACGGCCCTGATCGAGATAGGCGACGTCGAGATTGGTGCCGAGCTTGATCTGGCCCGTATCGGCGGGCGCTTCGCCGATCAGCAGCTTGACGAGGGTGGACTTGCCCGCCCCGTTGGGGCCGACAATGGCCAGCCGGTCGCCGCGCAGGATGCGGGTCGAGAAATCCTTGAGCAGCACCTTGTCGCCAAACGCCTTGGAGACGTTTTTCAGCTCGGCCACCAGCTTGCCCGATGTGCCGCCGGAATCGATGCTCATCTCCATCGGCCTGTCCATCAGCCGCACGCGCTCGGCACGGTCGGCGCGCATCTCTTGCAGGCGGGCGGCGCGGCCTTCATTGCGCGTGCGCTGGGCGGTGATCGAGCGATAGAAGGTGTAGGTTTCGCGCTCGATGGCCTTTTCGAGACGGCGCAAGGATTCGGCGCTGTCGGCCTCAATGCGCGCCTGCCAGGCGTCGAAACCCGTATAGCCTTCGTCTCGGCGCAAAATCCGCCGGTCATAGAGCCAGAAACAGGCCCTGGTGGTGCGCTCCAGAAAGGTGCGGTCGTGGCTGACGATCAGGGCGGCGCCGCGAAAGGCGCGCAGGCGCTCTTCCAGTGTCTCAATAGCGAAGATGTCGAGGTGGTTGGTCGGCTCGTCGAGAAAGATCAGGTCGGGCGCTTCGGCGAAGGCCTTGGCCAGCGCGGCGCGGCGCTTTTCCCCGCCCGACATCGAACCGGTGGGCCCGGCGGGGTCGATACCGAAGGCGGCCAGGTCGGCCTCGGCCGTATAGTGTTCGGCACCGCCGGAGCAGGCCCAGTCCAGCACGCTTAGGCCCGTTGGTTCGGGTTCCTGCAAGACAAAAGCGAAGCGCAGGCCCTGACTGACGATGCGTTCGCCCGAATCGGCTTCGACCAGCCCGGCCAGCATCCGCATCAGGGTGGATTTGCCCGCGCCGTTGCGGCCCACCAGACAGGCGCGCATCCCGCGCTCAATGGCCATATCGACGCCATCGAACAGGGGGGTGGCACCGTCCATCAGGCGGACATCTTTCAGGGCGAGCAGCGGGGCTTTAGCGGGGGGCTTGGACATGGGGCGGGTGTAGTCGGGGCGCGCCGCTTTTACAAAGCTTTTTTCGGTGGGGTTTTTTGATTTGCATTTCCGGCGTCCGGCGAAGATAAGAACGCTATGAGCGCCCATGACAACCATCCGTCTTTGAATGACCCGCCTTTCTGGGAAACCAAGACCCTTGAGCAGATGAATGCCCAGGAGTGGGAATCACTGTGCGATGGCTGCGGCCTGTGCTGTCTGGTGCGCTTCGAGGATGAGGATACGGGCGACATCATCCCCACCCGCGTCCATTGCAAACTGTTCGACCCGGACGCCTGCGCCTGCTCCGATTATGCGGCGCGTAAAAAGCACGTGCCCGACTGTATCAAGCTGACGCCGCACAATATCGAAAACCTGCTGTGGATGCCGAAATCGTGCGCCTATCGCCGCCTGCATGAGGGCAAGCCCCTGCCGCAATGGCACTATCTGATCACCGGCGACCGCGAAACCGTGCATCAGGCGGGTGTGTCGATCCGTGGCCAGACGGTTTCAGAACTGGCCCTGGCCGATCCCGAAGACGCGCTCGATTTTATCGCCTGGGATTTGCAGGCCGACCGTTCCGACTGGGACGTGTTCGAGGACTGATTGCGCCAGCTTTCCGGCACGGCCACGATGGTGACCCGCGAGGGTGGCCCACGATTGTTACAAACCCGAAATCTTACCTAAAATTAAGAAATAAGGCCGAAATCCGACTTTTCCGCTTATGGCCGATCCCGCAGAGTGTCCTGAAAGATTTGGGGCAGATTTGGAAGGAAAGCGGGTTCGTCATGAAAAAAGCGCTGATACTGGCCGCCTGCCTGACGGCCCTGATGGGCACGACCGCCTGCGTAGATTACGGCTATGGCCGCCCCGGTTATGGCTATGCCAGTGATTACGATGTCTATTATGACGGCTATTACGGCCCGGTGCGCCAGGGGTACTGGGGCCATGACGGCTGGTTTTACTACCGCGATCCGGGGCGGCGCGATTATCGCCGCGACGATGGCCGTCATTTCCGCCGCGAGCCCTATAACGGCTATCGCAGTTACCGTATCCATCATGGTCATCGCTGAACTTTACAACCGGCCATCGTCGGAGAAGGTCCATATCATGAAAAATCTCACCCTTGTTTTTGCGACCTCGCTGGCCCTTTTTACCCTGAGTGCATGTGCTTATGACCATTATGGCAGCCACCATCACAACCATGACCGCTATCATCACGATGATCATGGTGATCGTCACAATTTTGATCATTAGGCACGATTGAAGGTTAGGGCTTGTATCGGTTCGCCTGACACCGCATAAAGCGTTTGCAGGGATCAGGCGGGACGAACGGGTGAGCGCAGGTAAACCGACCATTGACGATGTGGCCGCCTTGTCAGGCGTGGCGCGGGCCACCGTGTCGCGCGTGCTGAATGGTGGGCCGAACGTACGCGAAGAAGTGCGTGTGCGCGTGTTGCAGGCTGTCGATAAGCTGCAATACAAGGTCAATATGCAGGCCCGCTATCTGGCCGGGGGCCGCACCCAGATGCTGGCTATGGTCTATGCCTCCGATCTCGACAGCCAGCCCAATTCCTTTTACCATGCGGGCCTCGAACTGGGTGCGCTCAGGGCCTGTTCGGAGCGCGGCTTCCAGCTTTTGATGCACACCATCAACCAGCATTCGCTGAACAAGAGCCAGAAAATCCTCGATGTTTTCGATTCCAGGCGTTGCGATGGCCTGATCCTGACGCCGCCCTTTTCCGACGATCTGTCCCTTTTGCATGAGTTACAAAAACGTAAGGCTCCGGTGGTGTGTATCGCGCCCGGCTACGAGGCCCAGGCCGCCGCCGCAGGCGTGGGCATTGATGATGAGGTAGCCGGTTATGAAATAACGCGCTACATGCTGTCGCTCGGTCACCGCAATATGGGTTTTATCAAGGGGCTGGAAGGCCATTTGTCGGCCGAGGAACGCTATACCGGTTTCCGGCGCGCTTTGAAGGAAGCCGGGCTTGACGACAATAGCGTGCCCACGGCGCGCGGCAATTTCAGCTTTCGCTCCGGCGTTGAAACGACCGCCAGGCTGCTGGCCCTGCCCAACCGCCCGACGGCCCTGATCTGCGCCAATGACGATATGGCGGTCGGCGCATTGTTCACTGCGCACAAGCTGGGTCTTGAAGTACCCAAGCATCTGTCTGTCTCCGGCTTTGATGATACGCCGGTTTCCGAAATTATCTGGCCGCCGCTGACCACCGTGCATCAGCCGCTGAAGGAGATCGGCGCGCGCGCCGTGGCTCTGGTGCTCGACCAGATCAATGGTGCGCGCTCCAGCACCCCGCCGGGGGCGCACCGGCTTGAGGTGGTGGCGCACCGCGTGGTGATGCGCGAGAGCGCCGCCGACCTGACCCAGCCGTGAATATCCACGCGGTTTGCAAAATAAATTTCTCTTAAAACAACGACTTGCCAAATAGTTTCGGCCTTTCCTCCCCTGCCTCACGGCACGGGGCTATTCTTGTTGCATGGAACGAAAAGCGGTCACGCAGGCACGGCGCAACAGGAAATTACGGCTTCAGCAGGAAGACAGGCTGCGCGTGCAGTTTGAGGCCCTGCTGTCGGCCTATGAGGCGGCGAGCGATTACGCCGCCGTCGAGAAACAGGCCCGCGCCCTGCTGGCCGTGCGCAAGACCATGAAGGACATATATCCGCAAAATTCTGTGCGGGGAGAGCAAGGCATGGATGACGAAACGCAAGACGGAAACCACGACGACGCAAGCGCCGGCTCTGTGGCAACCTGGCAAGCCATTATTGAACGCAAGCTCGATCGTCTCGCTGCCGCAAGGCGTGCGGCAGGACTGGATCAGCCGTCACAAGCCGGAGGTGATGAAGAGGCTGACGGATGACTGGGGATTCTGGTCGCGGCCCGAACAGCATCCGCCGGAAGGGGACTGGCATAGCTGGCTCTTTTTAGGCGGGCGCGGAGCGGGCAAGACGCGGGCCGGGGCGCAGTGGCTGCTGGGGCTGATCAAGGGCGGCGTGCGCGTGGCGCTGGTAGGGCCCAGCCTGCACGATGTCCGCGAGGTGATGATCGAGGGGCCTTCGGGTCTGCGCACCCTGGCCGGGGCGGGTGATAAGCCGGTGTACGAGGTGTCGCGCAGGCGGCTGAAATGGCCGCGCGGCGGGGTGGCCTACGCCTATTCGGCGGAAGACCCGGAAAGCCTGCGCGGCCCGCAGTTTCACTTTGCCTGGGCCGATGAATTCTGCGCGTGGAAGGCGCCCGGTGAAACCCTGGCCATGCTGCGCATGGGTTTGCGGTTAGGGCTGAAGCCGCGCCTGTGCGTCACCACCACGCCGAAACCGATTGCGGCCCTGCGCACCCTCATGGGCGAGACGGGTTCGGTGATGACGCGCTCGGCCACCCGCGACAATCTGGCGGGGCTGTCGGACGATTTCCTGACCAGTCTCGAAGGGCTGTATGGCGGCACCCGGCTGGCGGCGCAGGAACTGGACGGGCTGGTGGTGGCTGACGACCACCGCGCCCTGTGGCGGGCCGATGATCTGGCGCGTTGCTATGGGGCGCGGCCACCGTGTTTCGACGAGGTGGTGGTGGCGGTCGATCCGCCCGCTTCGAGCCACGGCGATGCCTGCGGTATCGTGGTGGCCGGACGGCTGGAACAGCGCGGCTATGTGCTGGCCGATGGCACGGTGTCGGGCCTGTCGCCGCTGGGATGGGCGCAGCATGTGGCCGGTCTGGTGACGGTGTTCGGGGCGCAGCGCGTGGTGGCCGAGGCCAATCAGGGCGGTGAGATGATCCGTTCGGTGCTGGCCCTGGCCGGTTGTGACGTGCCGATTGAACTGGTTCATGCGCGCACCGGCAAACGGACGCGGGCCGAGCCCGTGGCGGCGCTTTATGAGCAGGGGCGGATCAGCCATTGCCCGGAGGGCGCGCGCTTTAACGCTTTGGACGAGGAACTGATGGCGCTGGGCAGCGAGACGACGACCCACAGCCCCGACCGGGCCGATGCTCTGGTCTGGGCGCTGACGGCCCTGCTGATCACCGACCGCGTCGAACCGAGTTTGCGGCGCCTATGAAGGCAGTAAGCCCCCTCCGTCAGCTTCGCTGACACCTCCCCCGCAAGCAGGGGAGGATGATTAAATGAGGTAATTTCGATGTTGAAAGCTCTGAACGGCCTGTTGGGCCGGACGATGAAGCCTGAGCAAAAACAGAGCGCCGTGGGCGCGCTGATCGCCATGAATGCCGTCGGCAAGCCGGTATGGACGGCGCGCAATTATCACTGCATGGCGGTGGAGGGCTTCACCCGAAATGCGGTGGCCTATCGCTGCATCCGCATGATCTCCGAGGCCTGCGCCTCGGTGCCGCTGCGGGTCGAATTTGAGGGCAGGCGCGCGCCTGACCATCCGTTGCAGCGCCTGCTGGATCGGCCCAATGCCGAGCAGGGCGGCGGGTCTTTGCGTGAAGCACTGTATGGCGGGCTGCAAACCTCCGGCAATGGCTATATCGAGGCCGCCTTCGCCGAGGGTGAGACGGCGCCATTTGAGCTATGGAACCTGCGGCCCGACCGCATGAAGGTAATCCCCAATCGTCAGGGCTGGCCCGAAGCTTATGAATATTCAACCGGCGCGGGCAAGGCGCTGATCGGGCGCGATGGCGAGGGCTGGCTGAAGGTTCTGCACCTCAAGATGTGGCACCCGCTCGATGACTGGTACGGCTTTGCGCCTCTGGAGGCGGCGGGTTTTTCCATCGACGTGCATAATGCGTCGGGGGCGTGGAACAAGGCCTTGCTGGATAATGCCGCCAGACCTTCGGGGGCGCTGGTCTATGGCGCCAAGGCTTCGGAGCGTTTGTCGCAGGATCAGTTCGACCGGCTGAAGACGCAGCTTGCCGACGATTATGCCGGTAAAGACAATGCCGGGCGGCCCCTGTTGCTCGAAGGCGGGCTTGACTGGAAGCCGATGTCGCTGACGCCCGCCGATATGGATTTCATTCAGGGCAAATATGCCGCCGCCCGCGATATTGCGCTCGTCTTCGGCGTGCCCGCGCAATTACTCGGTATTCCCGGCGATAATTCCTACGCCAATTACAAGGAGGCCAATGCCGCCTTCTGGCGCAATACGGTGTTGCCGCTGGCCGAGAAGACGACGCGCGGTTTGAGCGCCTGGCTGGAGGCGAAGTTTCCCGGCGCGCGCATCGTCAACGACATCGAGGCCCTGCCTGCGCTTTCCGCCGAGCGCGACGCTCTGTGGTCGCGGCTGGAAAATGCCAGCTTCCTGAGCGACGCCGAACGCCGTCATCTGGCCGGTCTGGCACCGGTGGCGCATGAAGATGGCGGCCATGACGGCGAGATCGCCACATGACGCCCTATCTATTGTGGCAGATCGTGCCGGTGTCGGTGGTGGTGACGGTCATCATCCAGACGGCCTTCGTGCTGTTGTGGGTAGGCCGGGCCGGGGCGCGCATCGACATGAT
Organism: Asticcacaulis sp. EMRT-3; assembly: GCF_030027245.1. Classification (NCBI taxonomy): domain Bacteria; kingdom Pseudomonadati; phylum Pseudomonadota; class Alphaproteobacteria; order Caulobacterales; family Caulobacteraceae; genus Asticcacaulis; species Asticcacaulis carbonis. The sequence goes on along the minus strand of NZ_JASERT010000001.1, from coordinate 1,796,189 downwards.
GGAGGCGCGGCTGGAGCAGCAGGCGGGCGTGGCCGAGCGGCTGGCGCGGCTCGAAGAACAGGCGGTGGCGCAGCGCGCCACACTCGACCGGATTGAAAGCAAGCTGGAGGCGAGGGGATGAGTTTGACGATTGTAGGCTATGCCTCGCGCTTTGGCCTGCGCGATCTGAATGACGATGTGGTGGTGCCGGGGGCCTTTCGTGACAGCCTGCTGCGCTCCGGCCCGCGCGGTGTGCGGATGCTGTATCAGCACGCGGTCAGATCGCCGGTCGGTGTGTGGGACGAGATCCGCGAAGACGCCATCGGGCTGTTCGTGCGCGGGCGGATCATCGACGCCTCGCCCGAAGCGCGCATGGTGGCATCGCTGGTCAGAAGCGGCGTGGTCGATGGTCTGTCGATTGGCTTTCGCACGCAGAAAAGTCGGCCTTCCGATGGCGGACGCTTGCGGGTCTTGAGCGAGGTCGAGCTGTGGGAAATCTCGATTGTCACCTTTCCCATGCTGCCGAGCGCGCGGATCACGCGGTTTTCCGAAAGCGTGGCTCAGGCGGCGTAATTTCTGAAGTCAGAACCCCCACCACCACGACCGTAAACGGTCGCGGTCCCCCTCCCCGGCATAGCCGGGGAGGTATGAGAAAGCCGTGTCTGCGGCTGTGTTTTCAACTGGAGAAAAACGGAATGAAAGAAGTGAAACAGGCGGCAGCCTCGCCGGAAGTGCGCGCGGCCCTGCATGATGTACTGAGCCATTTCGAGGCTTTCAAGGCGGCCAATGACGCCCGCCTCGACGCCATCGAAACCAAGCGCGGCGATGGTCTGCTCGAAGACAAGCTGGAGCGCATCGAATCCTCGCTGCAAACCGCCGAGGCGCGCCTCAACCGCCTGCTCAGCCAGAAGTCGCGCCCGATGCTGGAAGCCGACACGCGCCAGCCGGAGCCTTCGGAAGCCAAGGCCGCCTGGGCCGGTTATCTGCAATCGGGCCTTTCGTCGGGCAGCGGTTCGGGCGTTCTGGCGCCCACTGAAACCGAAACCTATATCGAGCGCCGTCTGGCTCAGGCCTCGCCCTTCCGTTCGCTGGCCACGGTGCGCAGCGTCGGCGCCGCCACTTTCAAAAAGCCGGTTTCGACCGCCTCGGTGGTGTCGGGCTGGGTGGGCGAAACCGATGGCCGCCCGGAAACCGATCCGGCCACGCTGTCGCTGCTCACCTTCGCTTCGGGTGAGCTGTACGCCTCGCCCTCGGCCACGCAGGATATTCTCGACGACGCCTATATCAATCTCGACGACTGGCTGGCCTCGGAAATCGAAGACAGCTTCGCCGCTCAGGAAACCGCCGCCTTCGTGGCCGGTGATGGCTCGGATAAGCCGATGGGTTTCTTAAGCTACACCATGGCGGCTGATGCCTCGGCAAGCTGGGGCCAGATCGGCTATGTGGCGTCGGGCGCGGCCAGCGATTTCGCCGCCAGCAATCCGGTGGGTGCGTTGATTGACCTGATCTATGCCCCCAAGGCGCAGTATCGCCCCAATGCGCATTTCGTCATGAACCGGCGCACGGCAGCCAAGATCCGCAAGTTCAAGGACGCCGACGGCAACTATATCTGGCAGCCGGCCACCGCTGCGGGCAATCTGCCCCTGCTGCTCGGCTATCCGGTGCAGGAAATCGAGAACATGCCCGACATTGCCGCCAATGCCGCGCCGATTGCCTTCGGGGACTTCGCCAAGGGCTATCTGATCGTTGACCGCGCCGGTCTGTCGGTGCTGCGCGATCCCTATTCGGCCAAGCCCTATGTTCTGTTCTACACCACCAAGCGCGTGGGCGGCGGCGTGCAGAATTTTGATGCGCTGAAAGTGCTCAAGATAGCCGCCAGCTAAAGCCTGACTGCCCCCGTCAGCGACACCGGCCCTGGCGGGCCTCGCGCTGACACCTCCCCCGTACGCTAAAGCTACGGGGGAGGAGGGAGGTTTCGTCCCGCAGGTCTGGCTATCGAAGCGGCCCTTTTGCAGATCCAATTTCTTTTCAAGGACATTTCCCATGGCCGATCCTGTCTCGCTCGACGAGGCCAAGCTGTTCCTGCGCGTGTCGCACACCGCCGAGGATACGCTTATCGCCACCTTCATCGCGGCGGCGGTTACGCGCATCGCCGATCTGACGGGGCTGGTGCTTGACGATGCCTCGCCCGCCCCTTTGCGCCTGTGCCTCCTCTATCTGGTGGCCGAAGCCTATAGCGGTCGCGGCGAGGTGGCGGTGGATAGCGACGCGCTGGAAACCTGGCTGGCCCCTTACCGCGTGGTGCATCTATGAGGCCGCTTCAGATCAGCGCGGTCAGCACGCCAGCGGGCGTCTATGCGCTCAGTGAAACCGAGACGGCGTTTGGCGGACGCACGCGCAGCCTCAGCCTGGTGGCGACCGTCTGGGGCGATTTCCAGCCCGACAAGCCCGCCCTGCAAGCCCCCGGCGATGGCGATCCCTATGTGGCCCAGACGGCGGATTTTCTCTGCCGCTCAGTGGAGGGTTTGAGCCTGGGCGGCTGGCTCAGTGTGCGCGGTGCCGACTGGCAGATCACCAGTCTCGACGAAGACGCCACAGGCACGGTGCGGCTGCGGCTCGAACGACTCCATTCCTGAGGTAAATCATGACACTCGATCCGTTACGCGACCTGCAAGCCGCCATTCTGAACTGGCTGACGGGGCAGGCCAGCCTGTCGGTGTGGCTGGGCACGCCTGCCCGCATCTATGACCAGCCGCCCGCCGAGCCGGTTTACCCCTATGTGACCCTGGGTCGCGTACAGGCGCAAGCCATTGGCGGCGTCGATTGCGACCTGACCGAACAGACGCTGAGCCTGCTTTGCGTGTCGCGCTTTGGCGGCAGCGAAGAGGCCAGAGCGATGGCGGGCGAGCTGCGCGTCCTGCTCGATGGCGCGGCGCTGACGCTTACCGATCAGGCGCTCGTCAGTCTGCGCGTCAGTTTCATCGATGTGCTCCGCGCCGCTGACCGGCGCACGACCTACGCTTTGGTGAGGTTACGGGCCGTGTCCGAGCCGTTGTGAGCGGCGGTATTTTTCAAAACCAAGGAGGCCGAAATGGCTGTGCAACAGGGCCGCGACATGCTGCTCAAAATCTCCGACGGAGCCGATACCCCCACCTATCAGACCGTGGCGGGTTTGCGGGCGCGCACCGTGTCACTGAACGCCAGGGCCGTGGAGGTGACCGATTCTGATTCCGGCGGCTGGCGCGAACTGCTGGAAGGTTCCGGCGTGCGCTCTCTGGCCATTTCGGGCTCGGGCGTGTTCCGCGATGCGGCGTCCGACGCCACCATGCGCGACGCTTTCTTTGCGCAGGCCGCGCGCGACTGGCAGATCATCGTGCCGGGGTTTGGCCAGTTCGCGGGCGCATTTTTGATCGCGGCGCTCGAATATGCCGGTCAGCACGATGGCGAGGCCACCTTCGCCATTACCCTGGCCTCATCGGGCGAGGTCAGTTTTGCTTCTGTGTAACCCGGCGCGTGGCGAGGTGATGGCCACGCTGGGCGGGCGTGAGGTGCGGCTGTGCGTGAGCTTGGGCGGACTGGCGGCGCTGGAAAGTCATTTCGGCGTGTCGGGCTTTGAGGCTTTGGCCGAACGGCTGAAACATCTGGGCGCGGGCGATCTGCTGAGCGTGCTGCGCGCCCTGTGCGTGGAGGATCTGGACGGATTGGAGATCGGCCTGAACGAAGCCATGCGCGCCGTGGTGCTGGCTTTTGCGGCGATGAATCCATGAGCAGCCCGTGGGCGGTCATGCTGCGGCGCGCCCTGCACATCGGCCTGACGCCGGAGGTCTTCTGGCGCTTAAGCTGGCGCGAATGGGTGATGCTGAACAGTGCGCCACAGACGATGGCAAGGCCGCTCGACCGGGCGGATTTCGACGAGATGCAGCGGCAATTTCCGGATGAGGGACAATGAGCGATCCATTTTCTGAAACGACGGCCCTGGGCGGCATGGACAGCCGCGTGGCCGAGACGGCGGCGGCGCTGTCCAGCCTGAAGGCCCCGGCCAGCGACGCCGCTGACGCCATTGATCAGGCCTTTTCAAAGGCGGGCGACAGTCTGGCCAAATCGCTGGCCAGGGCCGCTTCGGATGGCAAGATCAGCCTGTCGGAACTGGCCTCGGCCCTGATTACCGCCGTCGATCAGGCGATGGGCGGCGGCAACAGCGGCAGCGGCTTAAGCGCGGCGATTTCGCAGGCCGTTTCCAGCTTTTCGGGGGCGCGCGCCGATGGTGGGCCAGTCAGTGCGGGCGGCGGCTATCTGGTCGGTGAACGCGGCCCGGAAGTCTTCCGGCCCAGTACGGGCGGCACGATTGAGGCGGCGGGTACGGCAGGGCCGAATGTCAGCGTCAATGTCATGGTGACGGGTGGGGCGCAAGCATTGGTGCGCTCCGAAGCGCAGGTGGCGGCGGCGCTCAACCGCGCCGCCCGCATGGGGGTGAGATAAATGTCGGGTTTTCATGAAGTGTCGTTTCCGGCGCGTCTGGCCTTTGGCTCCGGCGCGGGCATTGAACGCCGCACCGAGATCACCGCCCTCGCTTCAGGCTATGAGCGCCGGATCAGCCCGTGGGCTTTGGGCCGTCGCCATTATCTGGTCGGGGCGGGTATCCGCTCGCTGGTCGATGCCACCGAATTGCTCAGTTTTTTCGAGGCGCGCGAGGGTCAGCTTTACGGTTTTCGTTTCCGCGATTTCGCCGATTGCAAAAGCTGCGCGCTCAATCTGACGCCGGGGCCGCTCGATCAGCTTCTGGGCACGGGCGATGGCGCGACGGCGCAATTTGCCCTGCGCAAGGCTTACGGCGCGGTGTGGCGACCGGTTGCCAAGCCGGTGGCCGGCACGGCGCGCGTGGCGGTGGGGGGCGTCGAGACGACGGCCTTCACCCTTGATGACACGACCGGGCTTATGACGCTGGCCACGCCGCCCGCTTCAGGCGCAGCCGTCACGGCGGGCTTTGTCTTCGACACGCCGGTGCGTTTCGACAGCGACCGCATCGACCTGACGCTGGAGAGTTTTGACGCCGGGCGGGTGACGGCGGTGGCGATGGTCGAAATCCGGGTTTAGCGGAGCGTTTTCCCAAAAAGTGGTTCCACGTTTTGGATCAGAAAGAGCGACACAGCAAAAATTAAAAGGGCGAAATATGCGACATATTTCAGAAGCCATGACCGCGGCGCTGGCGTCGGGGGCGGCGAAGTTTTGCCATGTCTGGCTGTTGACGCGCGGCGATGGCGCGGTGCTGGGCTTTACCGACCACGATGCGGATATTCAGTTTCTCGGCGTCACCTGTCAGGCGCAGAGCGGCTTGACCCAAGGCGCGGCGATGCAAGACATCGGCCTCGATCAGCCGGGCAGTCTGGCCATATCCGGCATTATCAGCGCCGATGGACTGGCGGCGGCGGACATCGAGGCGGGGCTTTATGACGGGGCGGAACTGCGCACCTATGTCATCGACTGGACCGCGCCCGATCAGTATGTCGAGACGGGCGCGGGCTATCTGGCGCAGCTCGACGCCACGGGCGGCATCGACGATGCGCAAGGCGTGTTCGTGGCCCATGTCGAGGGGGTGGCGTCACGGCTCGACCGCGTGATCGGTCGCCGGTTCGGCTTTCTGTGCGATGCGGCGCTCGGTGATGCGCGCTGCGGGCTCGATCTGGCGGGATTGGCGGTGACGGTTTGCGACAAACGCTACCGCACCTGCAACGGCACATTTTCCAACACGCTGAATTTTCGTGGCTTTCCTGATTTGCCCGGTGAGGATTTCCTCACCCTCTATCCGCGTGACGGCGATGTGCTCGATGGCGGATCGAGCGGCCAAAGTTCCGGGCGATGAGCCGGATTGTAGCCGAGGCGCGCACCTGGCTCGGCACGCCCTATCGCCACCAGATGAGCCTGAAAGGCGTCGGTTGCGATTGCATCGGTCTGGTGCGTGGCGTCTGGCGCGAAGTGGTCGGGCCGGAGCCTGCAAGCCTGCCGCCCTATAGCCCGGACTGGGCCGAGGTGTGCGGTCAGGACTGGCTGCTGGCGGGCTTAGGCGCGCATTTTCAGCCGGTCAGTGTGGGGCAGGCGCAGGCCGGTGACGTGATCGCCTTTCGCATGAAGCCGGGGGCGCTGGCCAAGCACGCCGCCATTTTGAGCGCAGGCGGGCTAGCGGCCTCCGATGCGCGCCTGATCCACGCCTATTGGGGTCATGCCGTGGTCGAGAGCTGGCTTAACCCCTTCTGGCGGCAGCGCGTCGTGGGCGCTTTCCGCTTTCCCTTGATTTAGACCGGAGGAATATATGGCGCAGGTGATTTTGAGCGCGGCGGGCACGGCGCTGGGCGGCCCCATTGGCGGCTTTATCGGCCATCAGATTGGCGCCGCCATCGACCGCACCGTCGTCAACAGCCTGATGCCGGCGCGGCAGGTCGGGCCGCGCCTGACCGGTCTGCAACTGACGCAAAGCGCGCAGGGCGATCCTGTGGCGCAGGTGTTCGGCAGGATGCGCGTGGCGGGCACGGTCATCTGGGCGGCACGGCTGAAAGAAAACCGCTCGACCACGCGCGCCAGCAAATCGAGCCCGAAGACCGAGAGTTACAGCTACAGCCTGTCGTTTGCCGTGGCGCTGTGCGAAGGGCCGATCGACGGCATTGGCCGCCTGTGGGCCGACGGGCAATTGCTCGATCAGTCGCAGATCGCTTACCGCCTGTATCCGGGCACGGAAGACCAGACGCCCGATAGTCTGATCAGCGCCATCGAGGGCAGCGCGCCCGCCTATCGCGGCGTCGCCTATCTGCTGTTCGAGGATCTCGATATTACCCCTTTCGGCAACCGCCCGCCCAATCTGTCGGTCGAGGTGTTTCGTCGTCCGCGCGGCACCTTTGCCGATATGGAAAGCCAGATCGAAGGCGTGTGCCTGATTCCGGGGGCGGGCGAATTCATCTACGCCACCGAACCGAATGCCCTGCGTTCGGGCCTGACGCGCGCCAGCTTCGAGACGCAGCATACGGGCGATGGCCGCACCGATTTCACCGTGGCGCTCGATCAGTTGCAGGCGCAATTGCCCAATGTGAAGCGCGTCAATCTGGTGGTGAGCTGGTTCGGAACAAGTCTCGATGCGGGGGCCTGCACCATCATGCCCGGCGTCGAGGGACGCACGCGCGTCACCGAGCCCCTGGTCTGGTCGGTGGCGGGGATTGCGCGCGACACGGCCCATCTGGTCAGTCAGGTGGAGGGCCGTCCGGCCTATGGCGGCACGCCCTCCGATGATGTGGTGGCGGCGGCGATCACGGCCCTGAAGGCGCGCGGCTATCAGGTGACGCTGATCCCGTTCATCCTGATGGATTGCGCGGGCTATCCGTGGCGCGGTCGCATCACCTCAAACCACGATATGAGCGCGGCGGCGGCGGACGATATTGCACACATCATGGGCACGGCGGCCGCGGCGGATTTTACGGTCTCGGCGGAGGCTGTCACCTATAGCGGCCCCGATGAATGGGGTTTGCGCCGGTTCATCCTGCATGTGGCGGCTTTGGGCCAGCGGGCGGGCGGGGTGACGGCCATCGTGCTGGGCTCGGAACTGCGTGGCCTGACGACGGTGAGGAGCGCGGTCAATACCTATCCGATGGTGACGGCCTTGCGCGATCTGGCGGCGCAGGTGCGCACGCTGGTGGGCGCAGGCACGCAGATCGGCTATGGGGCGGACTGGAGCGAATATTTCGGCCACCAGCCCGCCGATGGCACCGGCCATGCCGTCTTTCATCTCGATCCTTTGTGGGCCGATGATCATATCGATTTCGTTGGCATCGACTGGTACGCGCCGCTGACCGACTGGCGCGACGGCACGGACCATCTTGATGCGCAGGCAGGCTTCGCCTCCATCTATGATCCGGCCTATCTGCAAGGCCGCATCCATGCCGGTGAGGACTATGACTGGTACTATGCCAGTTCGGCGGATCGGGAGGCGCAGGTGCGCACACCGATCCATGACGGGGCCTATGGTGAGGACTGGATGTTCCGGCCCAAGGACATTTTCGGCTGGTGGTCGAACCTGCATCATGACCGGCCAAATGGTGTGCGCATCGCCACGCCGACGGCCTGGGTGGCGCAATCAAAGCCGATCCGCCTGATCGAGATCGGCTGTGCGGCCATCGACAAGGGGCCGAACGCGCCCAATCTGTTCCTCGATCCGAAGAGCAGCGAAAGCGCCATTCCGCCCTTCTCAAACGGTGTGCGCGACGACCGGGCGCAGCGCGCCTATCTGAGTGCTTTTCACAGCTATTATGCGGCGAATAATCCGGTCAGCAGCGTCTATGGCGGGCCGATGCTGGCCGATATGGCGGTCTGGTGCTGGGACGCGCGGCCCTATCCGTATTTTCCACAACTGAGCGATGTGTGGGGTGATACGGCCAACTGGCGCACCGGCCACTGGCTGAACGGGCGCGTGGGCATGGGCGATGCGCGCAATATCCTGATCGAACTGGCCGGACAGGCGGGCCTTGGCCCCGATCAGCTCGATCTCGACGAGGTGACGGGCGCGATTGACGGCTATGTCGTCAGTCAGCCGATGACCGCCGCCGACGCCCTGACGCCGGTTCTGGCCTGGCTGGGACTGGAGGCGGCGGAAAGCGGCACGGTTGTGCGCTTTGTGGCCAGCGATCACGCCAGCGACCTGAGCCTGAGTCTCGATCAGATGGCCTATCAGGATCACAGCCCGCTCAAGGTGCGGCGCGATCTGGTCAGTGTGCCCGCCAGCCTGAGTTTACGCTGTTACGACCCCGACCATGATTACCAGTTGCAGTCGGTCACGGTGCGCACCGACCGCGCGGGCGCTGACCAGATGGCGGTGGATCTGCCGCTGGTTTTGAGCGCCGGTCAGGCTGAAACCTATGCCGCCTATCTGTTGCAGGCCGCCCAGACCGTGCGCCACACCCTGACCCTGGACGGCGATCCTCTGATGCTGTTGCAGATCGAGGCGGGCGATGGCGTCAGGCTGGAAAACGACGCCACCGCCTATCGCGTCACCGGCCTCGATCTCAGCGAAACCCCGACCGTGACCTTGCAGCCCGCCCCTGTGCCGCGCGAGCTGACAGCGCAGGATCCGTCGCTGTCGGGCGCTGTGCCGCCAAGCGTGGCCATGACGCTGATCACCGGTTTTATCCTGCTCGAACTGCCGTGTTTCGGCACGGATGAAAGCGATGTGCGGCCCATTCTCGTGCCATCCGCCGATCCGTGGCTGGGCTGCGATGTCTATGCCGGAGCGGGTGCCTCAAGCCTGAAACTGCGCGGCAGCGTGATGGCGCAGGCGGGCATCGGCACGGCCTTAAACAGCCTGCCTGCCCAGAGGCGCAACTATCTGCTCGAACAGGCCTTTCTCGACATCTATCTCGAAGGCGAGGCCCCCGTTTCGTGCGATCTCGACACCCTGTATGCGGGCGGCAATTTCCTGTGCGTTCAGGCAGCCAGTGGTGAATGGGAGATCGTGCAATATCTGAACGTGACGGCGCTCGATACGGATCGCTACCGCCTGTCGGGGCTGGTGCGCGGCCAGTGGGGGTCGGAACAGGCCCTGGCTTCGGGGATAGTGGCCGGGGCTTCGCTGATCAGCCTGCCGTCTGGTTTTGTGCGCGCTGATATGTCCAGCGAGGAACGGGGCCTCAGCCGCCTTTTCCGCACAGGTAAGCGCGGTTTCGGGGCGGTGGCCGGGGGCGCGCTCGATGTCAGCGCCACCTGGAGCGGACTGGCCCTGCGGCCGCGCGCCCCGGTTTACGGGCGTATCACGGGCCAAATCACGGGCACTGGCGACCTGACGGTAAGCTGGCTGCGTTCGCCGCGTTATGGCGGCGATAGCTGGGAGGGCGAGCCGCCCCTGTGCGAGGAGGCGGAGGCCTATCGCGTGCAGGTGCTGGACGATGCGGGCCTGAAGCGGTCGGTCGAGGTGGCGGCCTCGCCCTTTGTCTATGCGGCGGCGATGCAGGGCATGGACTTTCCGGGCGGTTTTAGCGCCGGGGCGCGCATCGAGATCGCGCAGATGTCGCAGATCTATGGCTATGGCGCGGTTTTGTCGCTGGCATTTTTGTAGCTCAAACGCCGCATGGCTCCTCGCATCCGCTCGGGCGCGCAGTCGCGCTTGCCGGGTTGCGATAAGAAGATCATCGCAACCCGGTGTATTGTCATATTAACGAGCATGGACGCTGTTGGCGCAGGCCAGCGCTTGCACCTTGAAATGAGAGCCTGTAGGACACACCTCTGCGTTTTGGAGGTTGAATTTCAGTGGCAAGTGATCCGTATCAGGAACTGGGCGTCAAACGCGGCGCCAGCGATGCCGAGATTCAGAAGGCGTTCCGCAAACTGGCCAAGGAGCTGCATCCTGACCAGAACAAGGGCAATGCGGCCTCGGAAGAGCGTTTCAAGCGCATTACGGCGGCCTATGATTTCCTGAAGGACGCCGACAAGCGCAAGCGCTTTGACCGTGGCGAAATCGACGCCGATGGCCGCGAGACGTTTCGCGGTTTTGGCGGTGCCGGTGCCGGTGCCGGTGGTGGGCGTCAGGCCGGTGGATCGCCGTTTGGCGCAGGCGGTGGCGCAGGCTTTGGCGGTACGCAGTTCGACGGCATCGATCTCGACGACATTATGGGCATGTTTGGTGGCGGCGCGGCAGCAGGCCGGCGCGGGGCTGGCTTTAACAGCGCGCCGCAAAAGGGCAGCGACCTGCGCATCAAGCTTGATATCGACCTGCTCGATACGATTGTCGGCAATACGCGCCGCGTTTTGCTGTCGGATGGTCGCACGGTCGATATCAATATCCCCAAGGGCGCGCATGACGGTCAGGTGCTGCGCCTGAAAGGGCAGGGCGCGCCTTCGCCGAATGGTCGCGGCCCGCATGGCGACGCCCTGGCCGAGCTGCATCTGAAACCGCACCCGGTCTTCCGCCTCGAAGGCCATGACCTGCATATGGACCTGTATGTCTCCCTGCCCGACGCCCTGCTGGGCGGCAAGGTGCAGGCCCCGACCCCTGACGGGCCGGTCAGTGTCAGTCTGGCGAAAGGCTCTAATTCCGGCGCGATTCTGCGCCTGAAGGGGCGCGGCGCCTATGAGGCCAAGGGCGGCACGCGCGGCGATCTGTTCGCCCATATCGTCATCGCCCTGCCCGATAAAGTGCCGGGCGGTATGCCGGACGGTCTCTATCAGGAACTGCTTACCCTGGCTGAAAAATGGCGTCAGCAGGCCGATTATACGCCGGTCATGCCGGCGCGGCGCAAATAGCAAGCCAATATTTGACAAGCTTGATATGTTCGTTCAGCTAAGGTTCAGGTCTTTGCCGCTATACCGAAGCTTATGAAACGCACCGCGCTCATTTTCTGTCTTGCCCTGATGACTGGCCCGCTCCTTGCGACCGGATGGGCCAGTTGCGCCTCAGCCGATCCGTATCGCGACAGGCATCATCAGAACGACAGCCGCGATGACAATGCGTACCGTAATGCTCCCGATGCGCCGCCTGCCTATCGCCGCGATGCCCCCGAAGGCCGTGGTGCCGGGCCGCGTGATGACCGCATCAACCGCGCTATTTCCGTGGCCCGGTCGCGCGGGCGGGTGCTCGATGCCGGATCGCAGGGCGGATCGGTCTTCTGGGTGCGTGTCGATACAGGTCATGGCCGCGTCGATCTGCTGGTCGATGCGAATTCCGGCCGCATAGTGGGAGAAAAATAGTGAGACTGCTTCTGGCTGAAGACGATCCCGACCTGTCACGGCAACTGAAGGCGTCGCTGGCCGATGCGGGCTATGTGGTCGATCACGCGCCTGATGGTGAAGAGGCGCATTTTCTTGGCGACACCGAACCCTATGACTGCATCATCCTCGATCTCGGCCTGCCGAAGATCGACGGCGTTTCGGTTCTGGAACGCTGGCGGCGCGAAGGCCGTTCCACGCCGGTGCTGATCCTGACGGCGCGTGGTGCGTGGAGCGACAAGGTGGCGGGCTTCGACGCCGGGGCCGATGATTATCTGACCAAGCCGTTTCATACCGAGGAATTGCTGGCCCGCCTGCGCGCTCTGGTGCGCCGCGCCGCCGGTCATGCCCAGCCCCTTCTGACCTGCGGCGGCTTACGCCTTGATCCCAGCGCGGCGCGCGCCTCGGTCAGCGGTGAACCCTTACGCCTGACCTCACTCGAATACCGGCTGCTGCACTATCTGATGATGCACCAGAACCGCGTCATTTCGCGCACCGAACTGGTGGAGCACCTCTATGATCAGGATTTCGACCGCGATTCCAACACGATCGAGGTCTTTATGGGCCGTCTGCGCAAAAAGATCGGCACGGAGCGCATCGAAACCGTGCGCGGCCTTGGCTACCGTCTCAAGCCGCTGCATGATGAGATAGAAAGCCTGTGAGCCAAGCAGAGGCGAACAAGGCCGGGTCAGGCTTGGTGTCGCCGCGCGACCATGACGCCTTTTTGCTGCGGCTATGGCGGCGGGTCAGCGCGCGCGATTCACTGGTGGGGCGGCTGATCCGTCTGGCCTCGGCCTGGTTCATCTTCGCCCTTGTCCTTACCGGCATCGTGCTGACCACCTATTTCCATGAAGTCACCATGCACCGCTTTCAGGAGCGTGTGGGCCAGATCGCCGACAGCCTGTATTCTGTTACCGATATTGACCCTGAAGGCATTGATACCAGCCGCTTCGTTGATGCGCGCGCCAGCATTATCCATTCTGGCCTCTATTGGCAGGTGGGGATGGTGGACGGGCAGGGGCAGATCAGCGCCCCCGTGACATCGCGTTCTTTGTGGAACGAGCAATTGCCCCTGCCGCCCGAAGTGCTGGCGCAGGCCAGGGCCCATAGCGGCACCAGCGTCTTTTATGATGGCACCGGCCCCGTGGGCGAACCGCTGCGCGTGGCGGTCATCTATTCGATGGTCGATCAGCACGCCTATGTCTTCATGGCCGGCGAGGATGCCAGCCCGGTCGCCCACGATGTACGCACCTTCGCCCTGCTGACGGCGGGGGCTCTGTTCATTCTGGCGCTCGGCTCGCTGGCGGCGATCTTCATTCAGGTGCGCGTCGGTTTGCGGCCTTTGTTTGATCTGACCGACGAGATTTCCCATGTGCAGGGCGGCTTTCAGCAGCGCCTGACCAAGACCTATCCGGCGGAAATCCGCCCTGTGGCGCGCCAGCTCAATGCTTTTCTCGACTATGCGCAGGAGGTGGTGGAGCGCCAGCGGATGCACGTTGGCAATCTGGCCCACGCGCTCAAGACCCCGCTTTCGGTGCTGATGACGGCGGCGCGCGAGGAAGGGGCGGGCGACGCCGATGGCCCCTTGCCGGAGACGGTGCGCAAGCAGGCCGAAACTATGCGCGCCCAGGTCGATCACCATCTGCGCCGCGCCCGCGCCGCCGCCCGCTCTCAGGCGATGGGCGAACGCACGCCGGTCGAGCCGGTGTTTGACGAACTGGCCGTGATGCTGGAGCAGGTGTTTCAGGACAAGGGGGTGATCATCGACTGGCGCGTCCCCGATCATCTGGCTTTTCGCGGTGAGCGTCAGGATTTGCAGGAAATCGCGGGCAATCTGCTCGAAAATGCCTGCATCTGGTGCAAGCGCCAGGTCAGGATCAATGCCGAATTTCATGCTGACGTTCAGATGCTCGATATGAGCATCGAGGATGACGGGCCGGGCCTCGATGCGGCGCGCTTTGATGAGGTGCTGAAGCGCGGCGCACGTCTCGATGAAAGCGTGCCGGGTTCGGGGCTTGGCCTGTCGATCGTCGATGAACTGGTGCGCGCCTATGGCGGAGCCCTGCATCTCGACCGATCCGGCATGGGCGGATTGAAAATAACAGCGCGTTTGCCGGCTAATCTGCTGGCGGATTGAGCCTCATCAGGGAAAATTAACCAGTTTACCCAAGACTTGTTGCACCAGACACTTGTCGCGCAAGGACGTCCCGCATTCATGGCTTCGATCGCTGTCAGCCGCATGACTCTGCTGAAGGGTTTGATCAACACCCTGCCGCCTGCGCCGCTGCGTTCGCTCGAAATGGCGCTTGGCATGACGAACGACGCGCTGCTGATCGAGGTGCGCGCCCTTGTGACGGCCGAGATCGAGACCCGCCATCTGCGTGACAGCGTTTTTCTGCCCTTCACGCCCATGTTCGAGGCGCGCGCCGATGGTCTGGATGCGATGCGTTTTCCGCGCTGGCTTCTGTATCGCCTGTGGAGCTGGCTGGAGCAAAACCAAGCGCCATTGTGCACAGAGGCGGCGCAGGCGCTGCGCGTCTTGCGTACCGAAGACCCGACGCCGGTGGTCTTTTTCCGCCTCGTCAAGGCGGCGGCCGATATATGCCGGGAAGCACCGCAGGATATAGCGCCCGTCAATGGCGCAGAAACCGATATGGTGACGGTTGGCGAATTCGCCGCCTATCTCGACCTGCACAGGCTGATGCGCCAGACCCTGGCGCGCCTGCCCGAATTTCTGGGCCGGATGGACGCCGAAAAAGCCGCCGCCCTGCGTGTCATGTTTGGTGACGCTTCGGCGCTCGATCCGGCCAGCGGTTATCGTTTTCTCGAACTGATTTTCGCCAATCTCGAAGACGGGGCGCAGATTATCAAATTCGTGGCCACGGTTTCTGATCGCCCCAAGGATCGCTTTCTGGCCGAATCGGAAATGGCCATCTTTGGCGAACGTATTCTCGATCAGATCGAGGCGCGCATTGGCGTGCTCAAGCATGATATGGAGGATCGCCACGGCGATAACCTCGACAAGGCCGCCGAGCAGGTGGCGCAGGGGTTTGGCCAGTTGCAGGCGTTCGAACACTATATCGAATTGTCGCGCGACGGCCTGTGGGGCAAGCGTGTGATGGCGGCACGCCAACATCTGGCCGCGCTGGTCGAACAGCCGTTGAATGGCGCGGAAAAACTGCTCGAACAGGCGCTTATCATGAAAAACGAGCGCCGCAACGGACGGATCAAGCGCGAGGTGCCCGATCTCGAACGCCTGCCCGATGCAGTGCTTGAGGCGCGAATCCGCCAGACCCTCGGCTTTATCGGCAAGGCGCGCCCCATTGCCAATATGGGCGGATTCCTGACCCTGCACACCAAGGTGGCGCAGGCGCTGGAAGCCTATATGGACGCCTGGTTCGCCGAGCTTCTCAGCCTGGCCAACAGCGACGAACCGGCCGATATGGTGCTGGTCATGCGGGGCTTTGATCTGGTTACCGACCTGATGGCCCTGTCGTGCGGTGATGAAAAGGCCCAGACGGCGCGGCGTCGTGTCGCATCGTGTGAACGGCTGAAACCGGCGCGAAGCGTGGCCTGATTGCGCAAAGTCTCTTTTCTTTGATCGCAAATCGTCTATGTCAGATGGATGCTGTTGCTTGCCCTTGTTTGCGCCCTGATCACCGCCGCCCTGATCGCCCTTGCCGCGGTCTGGCAAAAGGCCGTGCGCTCAGGCCCGCCGCTCGCGCAGGAACAAGCGCTCTATGAGGGCTTTGTCGCCGATGTTGAACGCCGGTTCGCGGCGGGTGATCTCGACGCCGAGGCGGCCAGTGAGGAAAAGGCGGCGGCGGGGCGCGCCCTGCTGCGGGCCGGAGACGCCGCGCAGCCAGACCATCAGATCAAGCCCGTTTACGGCCTTGTTGCGCTGATCATCATGGCCGTGGTCAGTCTCGGCCTCTATGGCCTGTTCGGTCATCCATTGGCACCCGACCAGCCTTTTCAGGCGCGCCTGCAAGCCTGGACTCATACCGCTCAGACCGACCCCAATGCCTTGTCGCCGGAGGCTCTGGCCCTGGTCTTACGTCAGGGGCGTGACAGCCACGCCAAAGACCCGGCCTACTGGCTGTTCATGGGCCGTATCGACATGCTGGCCGGGAATAATTATCAGGGCGCGCAGGACTATGAAAAGGCGCGCGCCCTCGATCCGCAGCACTTCACCGCCTGGTCGGAACTGGGCGAGGCCCTGACCTTCGTGGCCAATGGCAATGTTACCGATGATGCCAAGGCGGCTTTCGGGCACGCACTGGCGCAGGATCCGCAGGATGCGCGCGCCCATTTTTATCTCGGCCAGCAGGCGGTGGCGCAAGGCGATTATGAGACGGCGCGCACGCATTTCACGACCGCGCTTGCCACGATGGACGCCCACGATTCCAGCCGCCCGATGGTGCAGCAGGCGCTGGATGCGGTCGCTCCGGCGGAAAAGGCGGCGGACGCCATGAAGGCGCGCATCGGCGGCATGGTGGCGTCGCTCGAAGCGCAACTGAAGGCCAGCCCTGACAATCCCGATGGCTGGGCGCGGCTGATCCGCTCTTACAATGTGCTTGGCGACACGGCGGGACAGGCTAGGGCGGTGCAGGCTATGCAGGCCCATTACCGCGATAAACCCGCCGTGGCCGCCGATATTCTGGCCCGTTCGCAACAGGCGGTCGGCGCGGAAAACACGGGGGGGTTATAATGCGCTCAAGGAGCGAAGCGTTAGCGCGAGACACCAAGCGCTCAAGGAGCGAAGCCTTGGAATGGGATGACTTCACAGGGCACCTCTTTTCTTCCCCTCTCCCCACATGTGGGGAGAGGACGGGAGCCGAGCGTCAGCGAAGGCGACCGGGTGAGGGGCAATCTTTGTGTCGCCACCACGCCCCTCATCCGGCCTTCACTGCGTTCAGGCCACCTTCTCCCCATTATTATGGGGAGAAGGGAAGGTCAGGCGATGCCACCACTTGTCCTGGGGGAGCGCTATAATGGGCTGGATACCGAAATCGGCGCGGGCCAGACGCAGGCTCATCGTGTTTCTGATCGCCGCGCCGGTGCTGGCAGCGGCGGTGGCTTTGAGCCTCTATGCTCTGCGCGGCACGGTGGTCTATTTCTATACCCCGGCCCAGCTCGACGCCGCCCACGTACCGGCGGGCCGCACCATCCGGCTGGGCGGCCTCGTCAAACCCGGCTCCATCGCCAAGGCGCCGGACGGCACGGTGACCTTTGTGGTACAGGACAAGCTGGAGGCCACGACGGTCAGCTATAAGGGCGATCTGCCTGATCTGTTCCGCGAAGGTCAGGGCGTGGTCTGCGAAGGCGTTTTGCAGGCGTCGGGTGCGCTGAAGGCCACGCAGGTTCTGGCCAAGCATGATGAAAAATACATTCCGAAAAATGTCGAAAAGGCTCTGAAAGAACAGGGCGAATGGCGGCCCGGTTCCGGTATGGATCAGTCGGCCGCACCGCTCAGGCCGTTTTCATGATGAGGGTAAGAAGCGTTCGATGATCGATGAAATCGGCAATTACTGCCTGATTCTCGCCTTCTGCTTCGCACTGGGGCAGGCCGTGCTGGTGGGGCTGGACAGGTTCAAACCGTTGCGTGGTATCGCGCGCTGGGCCGAAGGCGTGTCGCTGGCGGCGGCGCTCAGTATCCTGATCAGCTTCGTGATTCTGATTGTCGCCTTTATCCGTTCCGATTTTTCGGTAATGAATGTCTATCAGCATTCCCACACCGAAAAACCGCTCCTCTACAAGATCGCCGGGGCCTGGGGCAGCCACGAAGGCTCGATGCTGCTGTGGTGCACGATTCTGCTCGTCTATGGCGCGCTGATCACGCTTCTGGGACGTAACCTGCCGCAGGGGCTGAAGCTGAAGGCGCTGGGTGTGCAGGGTCTGCTCGGCGCGGCCTTTACCGGCTTTACGCTTTTCAGCTCCAATCCGCTGGCCCGTCTCGATCCCGCCCCGGTACAGGGGCTGTCGCTCAATCCGGCCCTGCAAGACCCGGCGCTCGCCTTCCATCCGCCCATGCTCTATCTCGGCTATATCGGCTTTTCGGTGGTGTTTTCGTTCGCCGTGGCCGCCCTGATCGAGGGCCGGATCGACCGCGCCTGGGCGCGCTGGATCCGGCCGTGGGTGCTGACGGCATGGAGCTTTCTGACCCTCGGCATTACACTCGGTGCCTTCTGGGCCTATTATGAACTGGGCTGGGGCGGCTGGTGGGCCTGGGACCCGGTCGAAAACGCCTCCTTCATGCCCTGGCTGGCGGCCACCGCCCTTTTGCACAGCGCCATCGTGATGGAAAAGCGCGACGCGCTCAAGGCGTGGACGGTGTTCTTAAGCCTGCTGGCCTTCACCTTTTCGATGCTGGGTGCCTTTCTGGTACGCTCCGGCCTGCTGACCTCGGTGCACGCCTTCGCCCTTGACCCGACGCGCGGCATCCTGCTGGCCATTATCCTGTTCGTGACGGCGGGGGCGGGCTTTGCCCTGTTTGCGTGGCGCGCGCCTGCCCTGTCGCCGGGCGGCCTGTTTGCACCGGTCAGCCGCGAGGCCGTGCTGGTGCTCAATAATCTGCTGATTTCGGCAGGGCTGTGCTCGGTGTTTCTCGGCACCCTCTACCCGATCCTGATGCAGTCCTTGTTCGACAAGACCATGTCGGTCGGCGCGCCCTATTATGTGGCGGTATTCGTGCCGATCATGGCCGCAGCCCTGCTCATCCTGCCGCTGTCAGGCCTGATGGCGTGGCGGCGCGCCCATCTGAAGGGGGTTGTGCAGCGGCTGGCCGTCGCCTTTGGCGTGGCGGCTCTGGCGGCTGTGACCGGAACCGTCTTCTATCATGGGCCGTGGCTGAGCGAGATCATTTTCGGCCTCGGCCTGCTGATTGGCTTCTGGCTGATCTTCGGCACGCTCAAGACCCTGGCCGAGCGGGTGGATTTCAAATTCCGCCGCCTCAGGGGCGTGCCTCTGGCCTTTTACGGCATGATGCTGGCCCATGCGGGGCTGGGCGTGTTTGTGCTCGGCGCGGTGGTGGAAGGCCATGAGCGCCTGAGCGCCCTGCAAGTGATGAGCCCCGGCGACCGCGTTCATCTCGGCCATTATGATATGCGTTTTACCGGTCTTTATTCGGCCACCGGCAAGAATTACGATGCGCAGGGCGGCCATTTCGACATCCGCGATCCCTCCGGCCATCTGGTCTGCCGGGCCAGCCCGCAAAGGCGCTTCTATCCGGCCTCCAATGAGGTGCAGTCAAAGGTGGCCCTGTGTTTCCGCCCGCTCGATGACCTTTATGTGGTGATGGCCGAACCCTCAGTGGGGCCTGACGGCAAACCCGCCTGGCAGATACGCTTTTTCGTCAATCCGTGGGTGCGGCTGATCTTTTTCGGCCCGCTGCTGATGGCGCTGGGCGGGGTCTTGTCGCTCAGTGATCGTCGTCTGCGCCTTGGCGTGGCGGCGCGACCAAAGGCGGAGGTCAGGGTATGAAACGGCTGATCGGCCTGATCTTCCTGCTGCTGGCGGCTCCGGCCCTGGCCGATACGATTCCCGCTGCGGCGCATGACGAGGCGCGCGCCGAACGCCTGTTCGCCGAGGTGCGCTGCGTGCAGTGTCAGAGCGAGAGCATCGCCGATTCTGACGCTCCCATCGCCGGTGAGATGCGCCGCGAAATCCGCGTCGATATGGCCAATGGCATGACCGACCAGCAGATCCGCACATCGCTTTATGACCACTATGGCGATTATGTGCTGTTTCGTCCGCGCCTGACCAGGAGCAATCTGTTGCTGTGGGGTCTGCCGCCCCTGATCGCCTTGGTGGGGCTTATCCTGTTGTTTTTACGTCGGAAAAAGCCCGATGCGCCCGATGTTGCGCCGCTGAGTGCCGACGAGGAGAAAAAACTTCACCAACTGCTGAAGAACCGCGAATGACGTCACGATTTTGCCGTATCGCTTTGATTAGTTGCGATTGAGGGAATTTGCGCGTCTTTAAGGTTGTTTTTGCGCTTTGAAGCGCTCAGATGACGTTTGCGGGACGTGCGCAGACACACAAGGACATAAGGTAAAGAATATGGGGACGTGGAATTTCAAAACGATGCTGAAGAACAAGTCGGTACTGGCCGGCGGCGTGGTCGGTCTGGCGCTCGGTGCCAGTGTGGCGGGCGCGGCCATTTCGGGTCTGGGCGGCGCGCATGTCGGCAAATTTGACGGTGCCAGCCTGATGAAGACGGCCGATCTCACCCCGATAACCCCGCCGGCAGGCGCGCCGATGTCGTTCGCCGACCTGATCGAGCGCGTGTCGCCCGCCGTGGTGTCGATCGAAACCACTGGCAAGATGAAGGTCGATACCGGCCTGCCCAATCTGCCGGGCTTCAGCTTCCCCGGTCAGGGCGACGGCCAGCCGCAGGAGCAGGAGGTGCACGGTGCCGGTTCGGGCTTCTTTATTTCGCCTGACGGCTATGTGGTCACCAATAACCACGTCATCGATGGTGCCGACGACATTACGGTCAAGCTGACCAACAATAAGGAACTGAAGGCCACCGTGGTGGGCCGCGATGTGGCCACCGATCTGGCTGTGCTCAAGGTGCAGGGCACCGACTTCCCGTTCGTGCGCTTTGAGCTGGATCACAAGCCGCGCGTCGGCGACTGGGTGATCGCGATGGGCAATCCGTTCAACTTCTCCAATACCGCCACGGCGGGCATTGTGTCGGCCTATGGCCGTGACCTGGCCGAAGGCGGGGCCGATTACGTCGATTACCTGCAAATCGACGCCGCCATCAATCGCGGTAATTCCGGCGGCCCCACCTTCGATATGTATGGCCGCGTCATTGGCATCAATACCGCCATCGTCACGCCGTCGGGCGGCAATGCCGGTGTCGGCTTCGCCATTCCGGCCGATGTGGCGGCCAAGATCACCTCGCAACTGATGAAGGGCATTACCATCCAGCGCGGTTATGTCGGCATCGCTATCGCGCCGGTGACGCAGGATAATGCCGATGCGCTCGGCATCAAGGATCTCGACGGCGCCTATGTCACCCAGGTCAATAAGGGCGGGCCCGCTGACAAGGCCGGGATGCAGATTGGCGACATCGTCAGAACCGTCAATGGTGTGACGGTCAAGAGCCCGACCGACCTGACGCGGCGCATCGCCGATGTCAAGGTCGGTGAAAAGGTCAATATCGGCGTGATGCGCAATAACCAGATGGTCAATCTGTCGGTGACGGCGGCCTTGCGTCCGTCCGAAGACGTCCTCAATAATCCGAACGCGCCCGATGACAGCTCGGCCCCTGGTGCGGTTAGCAGTTCGGCACCGGTGATCGGCCTCAGCGTCAAGCCGATCACGCCCGATGCGCGCCGCGCCTATGGCCTCGATGCCAGTGTCAGCGGCCTGTTGATCACCGATGTCGATGACAGCTCCGATGCCGGTCAAAAGGGCCTCAAGCCCGGCGATATTATTGTGCGCGCCAATAATCAGCCGGTGGCGACACAGGCCGATTTCGCCAAAATCGTCGCCGATATGAAAAAGGCGGGTCGTCCGGCCATCCTGCTTTTGATCAGCCGCGGTGGTCAGAATGTGCCGGTGCCCCTGTCGCTCAAGCCGGATGCCGGCGCCAAAAAATAGGCGTTTGATCATCACTGTACATGAAGGGCCGTAACGGATGTTGCGGCCCTTTTTGCAGGTTCGGAAGGGCGGAATCATCACGGGCTTGGTATTTGGGACGAGTCAGGTTTAAAAGGAAACTATAAAAATCCTCACGCGGCTTTCCGGCGCGTTATTTCTTGCGGTGTCATGGCGGATATACTCTTCTCCTCCCTTCTCGACCGGCTGCATCCGTGCGGCCCCGAACTGGCGGGCTCGAGTCCGGACTATGTGATCGAGTCGCTGCGCGAGGTGGCGCAAGCCGAGGGCTGGATCGACGTGCTGCGTCAGGCCGAGCCCGCCCTGCGCCCGGTGATTTCGGCCTCGCCCTATCTGGCCGGACTGATGCGTCGTGATCCGCAGCGCCTGCGCGAAACCCTGATCAGCGCACCGGAAGCGCGGCTGAAGGCTATCCTGCTGGCGGTCGAGGCCATTGAGCAGCAGGCCCTGACCGTTGATGTTCCCGATATGGAGGCGGCGCGCAAAATCCTGCGCCACCTCAAGGCCGATTGCCACCTGCTGACCGCCATTGCCGATCTCGGCGACGTGTGGGGGCTTGATCACGTCACGGCGGCGCTCAGCCGGTTCGCCGACGCCGTGACCAGCGCCGCCCTGGCCCTGATGGTGCGCGAGGAACGCGACAAGGGGCGGATCGTGACACCGGCCGCCGAAGAGGCTGCCGGACGCGGCATCCTGCCCGGTCTTTTCGTCCTGGCTATGGGCAAGCACGGGGCGGGCGAACTCAACTATTCGTCCGATATCGACATCACCTTTTTCGCCGAGCTTACCCGCCTGCCGATCGCCGCCGGGGTCGAGGCGCAGAGCTTTGCCGACCGGGTAGCGCGCGGCGTCTCCACCCTGCTGTCAGAGCGCACGGCCGATGGCTATGTGTTCCGCGTCGATCTGCGCCTGCGCCCCGATCCGGCCTCCACCCCCACCGTGGTCAGCGTGCCCTACGCGCTCAACTATTATGAATCGGTGGGCCAGAACTGGGAGCGCGCCGCCTTCATCAAGGCGCGGCCTGTGGCGGGCGATATGATCGAGGCCGAGGCTTTTATGGCCGATCTGGCCCCGTTCATCTGGCGGCGCTCGCTCGACTATCCGGCCATTGCCGATGTCCACGCCATCAAGCGCCAGATCCACGTCTATAAGGTCGATGACCGGCTCGACGCGGCGGGGGCCAATCTCAAACTGGGGGCGGGCGGCATCCGCGAGATCGAGTTTTTCGCCCAGACCCAGCAACTGATCTTAGGTGGACGCGACCCGTCCTTGCGCTCACGCCGCACGCTGGATGCGCTGGATGCCTTGCGCCGCGCCGGTCATCTGGCCCCGGCGGTCGCCAAGGAGCTGAAACAGGCCTATGTCCGTTTGCGCAACTGGGAACACCGCGTCCAGATGCTCAATGACGAGCAGACCCACGAACTGCCGGAAGCCGATGATGAGCGGATGCGCGTGGCCGCTCTGTCGGGCTTTGCCAACCTGTCGCGCTTCGATCTGGCCGTGTCGCGCACCCTTCGTCTGGTCAACAGCCATTATGGCGAACTGTTTTCCGAGGACGAGCCTCTGTCCTCCTCGTTCGGCAGTCTGGTCTTTACCGGTATCGAGGATGATCCCGAAACGCTGAAGACGCTGGCGCGCATGGGGTTTGACCAGCCTCAGCAGGTGTCGGCCACCATCCGTTCGTGGCATCATGGCCGCATCCCGGCCACGCGCTCCGAACGCGGGCGCGAACTGTTCACGCGGCTGGTGCCGCGCCTGCTGGAGGCGCTCAACGAAACCGGCACGCCCAGCATCGCCTTCACGCGCTTCGCCGTCTTTTTCGCCACCCTGAATGCCGGGGTGCAGATCCAGTCTTTGTTTCTGGCCAATCCGAAACTGTTTCGCACGGTCGTTGAGATCATGGGCTTTTCACCACGCCTGGCCCAGATGCTGGCGCGCCATCCCACCTCGTTCGACGCCATGCTCGACGCAGGCTTTTTTGAGCCGCTCGGCGAGGAACTGGACGCCATTGTGGCGCGTGAGGTTGCGCGTGCCGGGGATGATCTGGAGGCGGTGATGAACGCCCTGCGCCGGGTTGGCCGCGAGCAGCAGTTCCGCATCGGAATGCAGGTGCTGTCGGGCCGCCTCAGCACCGAGGCGGCGGGCGGGGCCTATGCGCGACTGGCCGATGCCTGTCTCAACCATCTGGCGCCGGTGGCGCTGGCGGACATCGAGCGTCAGGCCGGGCGGCTGGACGGTCAGGTGGCCATTGTGGCGCTCGGCAAACTCGGCTCGATGGAGATGACAGCCACCTCCGATCTCGACCTGATGGCGATCTATCTGCCCGATGATCCGTCCAGCGTTTCCAGCCTCAAGACCTGGGCACCGGAAACCTGGTTCGCGCGCTTTACCCAGCGGCTGATTTCTTCGCTCTCGGCCCCCACCCACGAAGGGCGGCTGTACGAGATCGACATGAAGCTGCGCCCCACCGGCGCCAAGGGGCCGGTGGCCGTGTCGCTGGCGGCGTTCGAGAACTATTACACGCGCGAGGCCGATACCTGGGAATTCCTGGCCCTGACCCGCGCCCGCGTGGTGTGGTCAAGCTCGGCCGATTTCGCTGATCTGGTGCGGCTGAAGATCGAAACCGTGCTGCGCCGCCAGCGGTCACGCAGCGAAACGGCGCTGGACGTGCTGGCCATGCGTGCCCTGATGGAAAAGGAGCGCCCGGCCAAGGGGTTCTGGGATTTTAAACTGAGCGTGGGCGGTCAGGTCGATTGCGAATTTGCTGCGCAATATCTGCAACTGATCCATGCCGAGGCCAGCGGGCCCTTGCGCGTCGGCACGCTGCAAGCGCTTTCCGCCATGCAGCGCGCCGGCCTTGCCCCCACAGCCGAGATCGAGGCCCTGATCAGCGCCTGGCGCGTGCAGCAAAGTCTGGCCCAGGTGATGCGCGTCTCCCTGACCGAGTTCGACGATCCGCATAATGAGCCGGAGGCCTTTCAGCGCAAGCTGGCGCGCGCCGTGCATACGCGCAGGCTCGACACGCTGGAGAAGAAACTGAAGGCTATCCGCCGCCGCGCCAGAACGGCGTTTGAGAAAATCGTGACGCCCGGCGACGGATAGTGGCCGCCTGCGCCGTGGAATGCAGCAAGGACAGGCCGTGGTGGCCGTCGCATTTTACGGAATGACGCTCATGTCGCGTATTACACTGACCTCTTCCGCCCTGGTGGCGGTGCTCTTGACGGCGTCCGGTCTGACCGCGGGCGTAGCTTTCGCCCAGGGGCAGGGCATGGGCCAGGGCATGGGCCAGGGCGGGGGGCACGACCGTGGCGGGCCGCTCGGTATGCTGGGCCGTTATGATACGGATCATGATGGCAAGATCAGCCTCGCCGAATATGAGGCCGGTCGCCAGATGATGTTTAACCGCATGGACGCCGACGGCAATGGCGCGATCAGCTTCGCCGAGATCGACGCTATGGCGCAACGCATGAATGGCAAAGGCGGACGCGGCGCTGAACGGATGCAAAAGCGCCTTGATGCGCTGAAAGCCGCCGATACCAATGGCGACCAGTCGATTTCAGCCGATGAGTTCAAGGCCGCCGCCGACGCCGAATTCAAGGCCCTGGACAAGAATGGCGACGGCTTCATCGAAGCCTCCGAAGTCGGCAGGCCATAGGCAGAGGTGACGGCCTGTGTTAAAGGCCTCCATGCAAGGAACGCGAACCATGCGGCATCTGAAGCTCATAACGCCGGAACCTGATCCGGAAGGTTCGAGCGACGTTGCGCCGCTGGCGCGGCCTGTGCATTTGAGCGTTATTCCGGGGAACAGGTTGAGCAGCGATCCCGACGAACTCTTGCTGGAACGCATAGCGCGCGGTGACGCCTCGGCCCTGTCGGTCTTTGTGGCGCGCAAAATGCCCAGACTGATGTCGCTCGGTCGTCGCCTGCTCGGTGACGCCAGCGAGGCCGAGGATGTGGCGCAGGAAACCCTGTTGCGTACCTGGAAGCAGGCGCGCGACTGGGTGCCCGGCAAGGCGCGCATCGATACCTGGATGCACCGGGTGGCGCTCAATCTCTGCTATGATCGCCTGCGCAGGCGGCGCGATAATGTCAGCGCCGACGACATCGAGATCATCGACAGCGCCGCTGGTCCTGCGGCGCTTCTCGAACAGGCCCAGACGGCGCAGCGTTTGCAGACGGCCCTCAATAGCCTGCCGGAGCGTCAGAAGGTGGCGATTACGCTGTGCTATTATCAGGAATTGTCGAATATCGAAGCGGCGGCCATGATGGAGGTCAGTATCGAGGCGCTGGAAAGTTTGCTGGCGCGGGCGCGCCGTGGCCTGAAGGGCTTGATGCAGGGCGATAACGATGTTACCGCCGAT
This sequence comes from Asticcacaulis sp. EMRT-3, assembly GCF_030027245.1. Classification (NCBI taxonomy): domain Bacteria; kingdom Pseudomonadati; phylum Pseudomonadota; class Alphaproteobacteria; order Caulobacterales; family Caulobacteraceae; genus Asticcacaulis; species Asticcacaulis carbonis. The sequence continues at coordinate 1,770,486 of NZ_JASERT010000001.1, read as the reverse complement.
CACGCGCCACGGACACGTCAAAAAGACGATCATCGACAGGATAAAAGAACCCGACCCTCAGGGCGGGAGGTATAATATGAACAAGCGTATGGACGAAACCCGTTTTGCAGCGATCCTGGCGGCCTATGGTGCCGAGGCGCGGCGCTGGCCGCAGGCCGAGCGCGAAGCCGCCCTGGCTTTCATGCAGGCCCATGCCGATCTGGCGGATGGCTTGCTGGCTGAGGCGCGCGCCACCGATGGCCTGCTGGGTGGTGTCAGCCTGGCGGAGCATGTGCGCGCCGAGGCCGATCAGGCGGCCGAAATGCGCGCCCTGTCGCGCCTGCTGCCAGCCATGAATGCCGGCATCGATAAGGTGGTCAGCCTGCCCGCGCCGCGTCGTGCAGCGCCAAGGCCGCAAAGCCTGCCGTGGTTGTGGACGGGTATCGGTCTGGCCGCCTGCGTGGCCGGTGCGGCGGTTGGGGCGCACTTAAGCCTGATGAGTATCGGCGATATGCGCGCCCAGACCGTGCTGGCTCAGGTGCAGATTATCGACGGAGACAACAATTGACGGCGCGTAAGTGGAAATGGGCGCTGGGCGTCTCGGTGGCGGTCAATATCTTCCTGCTGGCGGTGATCGGCGGCGGGGCCGTGGTTATTCGGCAAAATATGCATCATTATGAAAAAGCCATGCGCGGGATCAATGCCTGGCGGGCCGCCATCAAGGAACTGACCCCCGCCGAGCGTGATCAGGTGTTTGGCCTGCTCAAGAGCGCGGGTCTGGCGGGTGAGGACGATATGGCCCGTGCGCGCACCCTGCGCCTTCAGGCCAGCCAGATCATCAATAAGGCACCTTACGATGCCACCCAGGCGGCCATATTGTCGGAACAGGCGCGCAATGCCGAGGATGGCGCGCGCTGCAAGATCGAAAATGCGCTGATCGTTGGTATGAAAACCATGTCGCCCAAGGAACGCGCCTTCATCTCCAGTCAGGTGATGCGGCCGTCCTTACGTTTCGGTCGCCTCGGCCATCCGCCGCAGAAGCCGGTGGCGTCATCGCCGCAAGGTGCCCCGCAACACGCCGAACAGGCTTCGCAATAAACCCGTGTTCGATCAGGCGGCGCTGGTGATGCGGCTGCCCTTGCCATCCATTGCACCTTGCGAAGCCTGATGGATTGGCAGGATGATCTGCGCCGTCGTGCCCTGACCCAGAACGCTGTCCACCTCGAAGCGCCCGTGGTGCATTTCGATCAGTGACTTGGTCAGGGCCAGACCAAGCCCTGTACCTTCGCGGGTTTTGGAAAACTGGTTCTCGATCTGCTCGAACGGACGCGCCAGCCGCTCCAGATCCTTTTCGGCAATGCCGATGCCGGTATCGGCGACGCGGATATGGACGTTTTCATCAGTGGCCACGGCGGAAATGGTAATGGTGCCACCGTGCGGGGTGAATTTCACCGCATTGGTCAGCAGATTAAGCAAAATCTGCTTGAGCGCCCGAAAATCGGCGCTGATTTCCGGCAGTTGCGGCAGGTGGACGCGAATCCGCAAGCCCGCCTTTTCGGCGCGCTGGCGCACCAGACGCAGCGTGTCTTCGACCACCTCATCGACCAGAACCGGTTCGAGGCGCAGAGTCAGCTTGCCCGCCTCGATCTTCGACATGTCGAGTATGTCATTGATCAGGGACAGAAGATGCTGGCCGGAACTGAGGATGTCGCCGGCATATTCGCGGTAACGGTCATGACCGAGCGGGCCGAACATTTCCGAGGCCATGATCTCCGAAAAGCCGTTGATCGCATTGAGGGGCGTGCGCAATTCGTGGCTCATATTGGCCAGGAATTCGCTCTTGGCATGATTGGCGGCTTCGGCGCGCAGCTTTTCGATCTCGTAATTACGCGCCAGAACCGTCTGCTGATGGCGGCTCTGCTCCAGTTTCTCGACGAGGCCTTGCAGCATTTCCTCGTTTTCGCGGCTCTTTTCTTCCTGAAGCTTGACGGCGGTGATGTCGGCGCCGGTCAGGACGCGGCCGCCTTCGGCTGTGCGACTTTCCGAGATCTGAATCCAGCGGCCATTATTCAGTTCGGCCTCGATCACGCCCTCACGCTCGTCCTGGGCCGGTTGCTGGCGGCGGATGGCGATCTGCATCACCTGATCGATCAGGTCGCGGGTGGTGCCGGGTTTTAAGAAGCGCGCATCGATATTGAAGGTGTCACCGAAGGTGGCGTTCCACATCAGGAGGCGACCCTTGCGGTCCCACAGCACGAAGGCGTCCGACACCGAATTGATGGCGTCGCGCAGGCGGGCCTCGGCGCGCTGGGCGCGAAGCTGGGCGATACGCTCTTCGGAGACATCGAGCGCCACGCCGCTCAAGCGCGTGAAACCGCCATCGGCGCTGCCGCTGACCGACTGGCCGCGCGCATCGACCCACAGAGATTGTGCATCCGGTCTTGTCACCCGGAACGACACATCAAACGCCCCCTTGCGACGCGCGGCGTCGAGCGCATTGACAACATCGCTGCGGTGTTCCGGCGCAATACGCTGCAAAACCTCGTCGGTGGTGGCCACGCCTGAGCCGCCCCAGCCGAACATGGCACCGGTCACATCGGACATATAGACGAGGTTCTGGTCGAGATCCCAGTCCCAGATACCGCAGCGCGCCGATTCCACGGCCAGCTTGTAGCGCTGTTCATTGGCCTGAAACTGCAAGGTATCGTCACGGCTTTTGCGGGCCTGCAAAAAGAGCAGAAGACCGAACAGCATACCGATCAGCAGTGGGAAACCGGCAAAAAAGATGGCGCGTGTCAGGTCGGCGGAAGGGGAATAGAAGCGTTTGCTCGGCATGGCCCGCAGCAGGATCAGGCCATTATCGACAACGGCCCCGGCGTCTTCGCGCACCGAGGCGATCTTGACAAAGCCGCCTTCCTTGAGCGCGCCCTGAATGAGATTGCGCGAATCGGCGCGATCACGCACCTGCGCATAGGTCACGGCCAGGGCATCTTTCAGCGATGCGCCGATCAGGCTTTCATCGGATGCCTCAACGATCACGCCGTCGCTGTCGATCAGCAGACTCAAGACCTTGTCACCGGGCGCGGCCAGCGAATTGTCGAGGCGGCCCACCAGGTCAGGCTGGCCATTTTCGCCGCGCAGCACAAGATAGGGGCGCGGCGTCGGCACCAGCCTTGAGGCGACCGTCACAATGTCTAGATCACGATGCGCGGCGGCGGCGGCCTGAACGGCCAGGTCGGCATCGTCGCTGCCGCTTTGCGCCAGCAGGCTGCCCCCGGCACTGACCGCGCTGACCGCCAGCAAATGGCCGTGCGCCAGCTTGAGGCCCGTCTCGGTGGCGCTTAAGGGTTCGTCGCGCCGCGTCGCCAGTTGCGCACTGGCCGCTTCCAGCGCCACGCCCGATGCGGTGAAGCGCGAATCGAGACGCGCCGCTTGCAGGCTGGCCGTACTGAGCAGGGCCTGCCCCTCGCTGTCACGGTCGGCGGAAATGCTGTTGCCCAGTTGCATGGTGGACAGGCCGACAAACAGCATCAGGCCGAGCGTCAGGCTGAGCGCACCGATGCGCACCCAGCGCGGCATGGCCATAGCGATATTGTAATTGGCGGCGATGGAGAAGGCCGAGCGCGCCTTGTGCGGCGGGCGGCGAAGCGCGAACGCGCCCGGTTTGGGCGACGATTCGGAAGCTTGCGCCTCTATGCGCTGTTTTTGACGCCCTGCCGCCACGGATAATCCCAAATGATTCGCACTGTACCTGAAGGGTAAACGCGGGGTTAACCTATTGTCGAGAGTCTTAAGGTTTTATAAACCGAATTCTCGTCAGGCCACGTGCTCATCATCGGCGCTGCCGGAACTCTGGCGCTTGCGATTGTTCAGCGGCGGCTGGTGATCCTCGCTCCAGCCCTCGCGCCGTTCCGGGCCCTGATAATGCTGATCCATCTTGCGACGGCGGTCGGGCCCGAAATAATTGCCGGTCTTGATGAAGGGGCGCGGATGATCGACAATGGCCACCACCTTGCGGCGCAGCTCCAGCGCGGTGACCGGCTTGCAGCAAAATTCATTGGAACCGGCATCGCGTGCCGCCAGCACCCGCGAGCGCTCGGAATGGGCGGTCAGCATGATGATCGGCACATAACGGTCGGGGCTGTCCGAAGAATTGCGCACAAGCTGCACGAATTCAACGCCATCCAGCACGTCCATCTGGTAATCGGTGATCACGATGTCGATGGCGTCGTGCTTGAGGCGGTGAAAGGCTTCGGTGGCATCACGCGCCTCGAAGACGTGCAAAGCACCAAAACCACGCAAGATGGTTTTGACGATGCTGATCATGTGGGCGTTGTCGTCCACCACCAGGAACCTGACACGTTCAAGGCCAGCCAATCGTCTCTCCTGACGGGAAGTGTGGGCGTGCCGGAAAATCAGACCCGGCACGTCGCGAATCTAGGGCGGTTATCCTTAAGATTGGTTAAGGATTTCTCCGTTTCGCTCACATCCACCGAAAAAACAATGCGGGCTTTGCGGTGGAAGGCCTAATCCTCCAGCGCCTTGCTGGCCAGTTCGAACACATTTTTCGACAGGCCGGATGTGGCGCGAATCCGTTCAAGCGCCGCCTGCATCGCTTCGCGCCACGGCGAGGCGTAAACGCGATAACGGCTCAAGGGTTCGATCAAACGCGCTGCCGTCATCGGGTTGAAGGCGTCCACCATCAGGATCTGTTCGACCAGAAAGGCGTAGCCCGAACCGTCAGTGGCGTGGAAGGCACCGGGATTACCGGCAAAGGCCTGTACCACCGATCGCCAGCGATTGGGCGTCTTCGCGTCGAAATCGGGATGTTGCGTCAGGGCGCGCACACGCTGGCGCGTTTCGGCCGGGTCGGCATTGGGCGTGCCTGATTGCAGGGCGAACCATTTATCCACGACCAGCGGTTCGCTGCGGAAGCGGGCATAGAAGCTGTCGAGCGCGCTCTGAAAGGCGTCGCCGCCCGCGTAAGGCCCCTTGCTTGCATAAGCCTCCTTGCTTGCATAAGACAGCGCTGACAACCCGCCGATCATATCCGTCATATTGTCGGCATGGTCGAAATGCGCCTCAGCCAAAGCCAGCCGCTCGGCACGGTCTTCAGCCTCAGCATAGCCCGCCATGATCAGGTCGAGCAGGGCGTTTTTCAGGGCGCGCAAACCGGCCGAATGGGCGTCGGGGCTGAACGCATTGGGCAGGCTCACGGCATTATAGAGTTCGCGCAAGGTGGAGCCAAGCTTGAGCGACAGGGCCGATTTGAAGCGCTTGCGGTTTGAGTGCAAAAAGCCGGGATCGACCGGGCGCTGCGTTTGCGCCAGATCGGATTCACTGGGCAGGCTTAAGATCAGCGCCTGAAAAGCGGCGTCGAGCCGCTCGTCTTCGAGGCAGGCGCGCAAGGCATCGGCAAAGCGCGCCACGCCCGCCTCCGGCAAGTGCGGATCAAGGATCAACTGACGCGCCAAACCTTGTGCCGCCTCCCAGCGGTTGAACGGGTCGGCGTCGCCGCGAAAGCGCGCAAAGGCCGCCGCATCGTCTTCCGCCACGGTCAGGATCACGGGTGCCGAAAAATGGCGCAGGGCCGACAGCACGGGGGCCTGCGCCACGTCATGCAGCACGATCTCGGTTTCGGGCGCGCGCAGGATATACAGGCTTTCGGTCGCCGTTTCGCCATCCAGTGTGTAGCTCATGGCCGCGCCATCGGGGTCGAGCAGGCCGAAGCGCAGCGGAATCGGCAGGGGCATCTTGTCGGGCTGGCCGGGCGTGGGCAGGGTGGTCTGGCACGCGGTCAGGGTCAGGGTGCGCGCCTTGTCATCATAGACCGTCTCTATCTCGACGCGCGGCGTGCCGGCCTGGGTGTACCAGTCGAGCCAGCCGGTGAAGCTGTCTCCGGTCACCGCCGAGAAGCTGGCGAGGAAATCCTCCAGCGTGGCCGCCGTGCCGTCATTGGCGGCGAAATAATGATCGAGCGCCTTGCGGTAGGTTGCCGGTCCGACACAGGTTTTCAACATGCCGACGATTTCCGCGCCTTTTTCGTAAATGGTGGCGGTGTAGAAGTTGTCGATCTTGACATAGGCCGATGGGCGCACCGGATGGGCCAGCGGGCCGGAATCCTCAGCGAACTGGCGCGCCCGTAGCGCCCGCACATCCTTGATGCGCGCCACGGCATGACCGCGCTGATCGGCGGAAAAGCCCTGATCGCGGAAGACGGTCAGGCCCTCCTTCAGGCAGAGCTGGAACCAGTCGCGGCAGGTAACGCGATTGCCCGACCAGTTGTGGAAATATTCGTGGGCGATCACGCTTTCGATGCGCTCATAATCGGCATCGGTGGCGGTGTGCGGATCGGCCAGCAGCAGCGAGGCGTTGAAGATGTTCAGCCCCTTGTTCTCCATCGCCCCGAAGTTGAAATCGCGCACGGCCACGATCATGAACAGGTCAAGATCATATTCGCGGCCATAGGTGTCTTCGTCCCATTTCATCGACCGCTTGAGCGCGTCCATCGCGTAGGCGGCGCGTGTTCTCATGCCGGTATCGACATAGATGCGTAAGTCCACGCGGCGGCCCGACATGGTGGTGAAACTGTCTTCCAGCATGTCGAGTTCGCCAGCCACCAGGGCGAACAGATAGCAGGGCTTGAAAAACGGGTCTTCCCACTGGGCAAAGTGGCGATCACCATCGAGGCTGCCGCGTTCGATCAGATTGCCGTTGGATAAAAGGTGCGGGAAACCCGCCTTCGGCGCTTCGATACGCACCCGGTAGCGGCTTAAGCTGTCGGGCCGGTCGAGGCTGTAGGTGATCTTGCGAAAGCCCTCCGCCTCGCATTGCGTGCAAAAGCGGCCCGACGACATATAGAGGCCTTCCAGCGTTTTATTGTTCGACGGGTCGATCTCGACCTCGGTTTCGAGCGTGAAGCTGTCCGGCACATTCGGGAGGGTCAGGTTTTCGTCGCTCAGCGCATAGTCGGCCGGGGTGAGGGGACGGCCATCCAGCGCGACCGAGATCAGTTTCAGGCGCTCGCCCATCAAAACCAGCGGCGCGTCCTTATGCCCCTTACGTTCCACCGTCAGGCGCGCCTTCACCCGTGTCTGAGTCGGGTGCAGATCGAAGGTGAGGTCGATGGCCGGAAAGCTGAAATCGGGTGCGCGGTAATCGGCGAGGCGGATGGGCTGGGGCGTATCTGTGCGCATGACGTATCCTGAAGGGCCTGAAATCAGTGTTCTACCGATTTAGGCCTCATGCGCGGGATGCGCCACCCATAGGCGCTGATTTTTCTTTCAGCGCGGCGTGGAACGGTGCTTTATTTCAGGAATTTAACCACGGAAAACACGGATCATGGCCTGTGGCCATGGCACGGAAGTAGGGCGCGTCATCACCAACCCGCTCGATTTACATGTGGCATCCGTGACGACGCGAAGCGGCGGTCCGTGTTTTCCGTGGTTAAAAATGCGAGGGTCGTGATGGCAAAACACCGCAGATACAGAGCCTAAACCCCGGTTTTTGCCTTCGGGCTGGCCGTCTCGACACCGTCGTTTTCGACCGCCTTGCGCACCTGTTCGGCGCGTTTGACCAACTGGATCAGCTCGTCGTCAATGTCGGCATTGCCGCGGCCGTAATCGGCCAGATCGCGCGCCAGTTTGAGCAGTTTCGGCGCGCTGGCGATCAGGCGGGCCTGCATTTCGATCAGGCCGGGATCGCGCTCATATTCAGCGCCCGGCACGCGCCAGCCGCCCCAATCGTTTTCGTCGGTGACGATCACCGGATAGGTGCCGGGAAAAGGATGGTGGGCGCTTTCTTCCGGTGTCTGCCATTTGTTGCGCGCCCGCATCAGCCGCCAGTTGGCCGCCCTGGCCTCAAAGCCATTGGCGTCAAGTGCTTCGACATCCTTTTCCGCCGCCAGTTCTTCGGCGGCGAAATCGCGGCCCAGCCCGCAATCATAGGTGACGCGGACCGGCTCGTTGAAGCCCTTTACCCAAACCGGATTGACCTTATCGACGACGGCCCAGGTGCCGACGGGTTCGACATAAACACGCTGATGACGATGAAATGTAGCCTTGGCCATAGGGGTTTCCCTGAATTCTTCCGGGTCATTGGATCGTTCAGCTTAAGTGAAAAAGTTTAATATTTCCCATTTCCAGCCATAAGAGCACGTCAGGGCGTATTGCTTTGCAGCAGATGTGAAAAATATCGCCCTGAAATCGCCAGGTAACCTGTTGTATTTATTTGTTATAGCGCTACCATAGTTGCAAAAGAAATCAATCCGCGCCTTGCGGTGCACAAAAAAATGACGCTAAGCTTCGAGGGTAAAAATAACAAAACCGGCCACGCAGAGCCTGCTCGCTGTCGGACGAACTGAACTTGATGTTTGTTTCAGGGCGCTGTCGAGCGGAAGTCTGTGCGCTGGTTTGACCGGAGATACGCATGATGACCGACGCCGTTCTCGATCACGCTCGCCAGCACATCGCCATGCTTGAGGCTTTTCTGCATGAAGCCGTGCAGGATTTCGGCCGCGCCGACATCATGGCCAAGATCGAGGATTTGCAAAACGCCGATTTCGATTTCTCGTCCCTGAGCGAATCCGAGGCGGCCCACGCGGCGCGCATCATGACCTGCCTGTCGGCGCTCAGCGTCATTGCCGAGGATGTCGGCCAGCTTGGCCAGATCGACACGTTTGAGGCCAGCGACGGCACCATGCAGCCGATCGGACTGGTCAATGCCATCCGCTCGGCGCGTCATGACGGGCTCGATAATGCCGAAATCGAGACGACGCTGAATGGCATCCTCGCCTCGCCGGTCTTCACCGCCCACCCCACCGAAATGCGCCGCGCCAGTGTGGTGGCGCGCGAATACGACATTACCCAGCTTTTGCAGGCCTATGAAAAGGCGGGATCACCGTCGGAAAAGGGCGCGCTCGAAGACAGCCTCTACCGCGCCGTTGCCCTGCTTTACAATACGCGCCTGCACCGGCCTGAGCGTATCACGGTGATGGACGAGATCAATAACACCTTAAGCGCCGTCAGCCGCTCGATCCTGCCGGCGCTTTTGACGCTGTACGGCGAATGGAGCCGTGAAATCCCGCTGACCGGGCCGCTGCCGAAAGTGCTCAAGCTCGGCTCATGGATCGGCGGCGACCGCGACGGCCACCCCCATGTTGACGACACCACGCTCAACTATGCCTTCCGCGAACAGGCCCGCCTGATTCTCAGCTTCTATATGGAGCAGTTGGGCAAGCTCGATACCGAACTGACCCTGTCAGAAGAACTGACGCCGGTCAGCGACGCCCTGATCGATCTGGCGCGCAAGGCTGCCAATACCGATGTGCATCGTGCCGACGAACCCTATCGTCGCGCCATCGCCTGGATCCGGGCGCGCCTGACCGGTACGCGCCAGGTTTTGCTCGGCATCGATGAGCGGCGCGGCGCGGGCAAGGCGGCGCCAGCCGCCCCGGCCTATGAGCGCATCCAGACCTTTATCGACGATCTGAATATTATGCGCGATTCGCTGGTGGCCAATGGCGGCAAGCGGCTGGTGGGGCGCACCCTGCGCTCGCTTATTCAGGTGGCGCGTTCGTGCGGTTTCCATCTGTTGTCGCTCGATCTGCGCCAGAATTCCGATGTGCATGAGCGCGTCATCGCCGAACTGTTTACCCACTCACCGGAACTGATCGACTATCTCAGCATGTCGGAATCGGAGCGGATTTCGGTACTGCTGGCCGAGCTGAAAAATAACCGCATCCTGCGCTGGCAGTTTGCCCCCTATTCCGATGAGACGCGCCGCGAACTGAAGATCGTCGATGCCGCCGCCGGGATCGTGCGCCATTATGGCCCCGAAGCCATCGGCGCCTATGTGATCTCCAAGGCCGATTCGGTGTCCGACATTCTCGAAACCCTGGTGCTGATGAAGCAGTCGGGACTGGTGCTGGGCGGTCAGCAGCCGCACACCATGATCCGCGTGTCGCCTCTATTTGAAACCATCGGCGATCTGGAGGCCGCGCCCGACATCATGAAGCGCTGGCTGGGCCTCCCCGCCGTGCGCTCGCTGATGGGCAGACCTGCCGTGCAGGAGGTCATGCTCGGCTATTCGGATTCGAACAAGGACGGCGGCTATACCTCGTCGCGCTGGTCGCTGCACAAGGCGTCGAAAGCCGTCAAAGCCGTGTGCAGCGAGGCGGGGGTAAGCTTGCGTCTGTTCCACGGTCGCGGCGGGTCGGTCGGGCGCGGCGGCGGCCCCAGCTTTGCCGCCATCCTGGCCCAGCCTGAAGGCACGGTCGGCGGCCAGATTCGCGTCACCGAACAGGGCGAAATGATTGCGCGCAAGTTCGGCAATGCCATCACCGCCCACAAGACGCTCGACACCTTCGCCGCCGCCACCTTCCTGTCGTCATTGCCCGATGGCATCGGCACGGAAGGCATTATTTCCGAAGACGACAGGGCGCTGGAAGAACGCTTCACGCCGGTGATGGACGCGATCAACAACGCCTCCTTCAAGGCCTATCGCGGACTTGTTTACGATGATCCGCACTTTCTCGACTTTTTCCGCACGGTGACGCCGGTGGGTGAGATTTCCGATCTCAAGATCGGTTCGCGCCCGGCTTCGCGCACGGCGTCGGGCAAGATCGAGGACTTGCGCGCCATCCCGTGGGTGTTTTCGTGGACCCAGACGCGCTTCATGCTGCCGGGCTGGTATGGCTTTGCGGCGGCGGTGCGCGAAACCGGCACCACGGACGCCACCTTGCGCGAGATGCTGAACTGGGACTTCTTCGACGTTTTTATCGCCAATATGGAGATGGCGCTGGCCTCCAGCGATATGGATCTGGCGCGCGCCTATGCCGATCTGGCCACCGACCAGACCGAGGCCGACCGCATCTATGCCACCATCCGTTTTGAGTTCGAGGATACGGTGGCCCTGATCAAGCGCATTCGTGGCGCCGATTATCTGTTATCGACGCAGGAAAAGCTGCGCGCCTCGATCGAACGCGCCCGTCCGCTGGTGGCCAGCCTCAACCGCTTGCAGACCTATCTTCTGTCGATCCGCCGCCACGGCAACCAGCACAAGCTGGTCAAGCTGGCCATGCAACTGACGGTGAACGGCATCGCGTCGGGCCTGCGCAATACGGGGTGATATGGCCGTTCACCGATTTATGGCGCGCTACCGCTTCGCTGCTTGAGCGCATGTTGTCGCGCTACCGCTTCGCTGCTTGAGCGCAGAACGGCATCGCGTCGGGCTTGCGCAATACGGGGTGATGTCGCGCGTTAATTACCCGCGATCAACCTTGTTTTCCGTTGTCCAATCGGCCTATATGACGCCAAAGAGCGGCGCGGCAGGCCGCTTGCGTACATTGTCGGTTGACCTTCTGTAAAACAGGGGATATGACAGCGCTGTCATACAAAGACCCTGTGTAAGGGGCAGCTTTTAAGTCCGGGATTGAAACACGTACATGTCGAACACGTCTGCTTCCGCTGGCCATCGTCAGCCCGTTTTTGTCCTCGTCGGTGGCACCGGCGATCTGGCCATGCGCATGTTGTGGCCGTCGCTCGCCATGCTCGATCAGGACGGGTTCCTGAGCGAGGACCTGCGTATCATTTCCGTGGCGCGCGAAGATTGCGGCACCGAGGTCTGCGTCGACCGCATCGGTGAGGCGGTGAAAAAGCGCATCGGCAAGGATCTCGAAAAGGACACACTGCCGCGTTTTCGCAAGCGCATCGTGCATGTGGCGCTCGATGCCGCCCATGATGACTGGGGCACGAAACTCAAGGCCGAACTGGGCGATACGGCCCATCTCGATGTCGTCTTCTTCCTGTCGGTGTCGCCGACCCTGTTCAAGCCGATCTGCGAACATATTGCCCGCGCGGGCCTCAATGCTGCGCCCAACCGCGTGGTGATCGAAAAGCCGATTGGCCGCGATCTCGAAACCTCGAAACAGATCAATGACGCCGTTGCCCACGCTTTTGAAGAGTCGCGCATCTTCCGCATCGACCACTATCTCGGCAAGGAGACGGTGCAGAATCTGATCGCGTTGCGTTTCGGCAATACGGTGTTTGAGCCCCTGTGGAACGCCCAGTCGATCGACCACGTCCAGATCACCATCGCCGAAACAGTCGGCACGGCGGATCGTCTTGGCTATTACGATGAGTATGGCGCGGTGCGCGACATGCTGCAAAACCACCTGCTGCAACTGCTTTGCCTGACGGCGATGGAGCCGCCCGCCGGTCTGTCGTCCGATGCCCTGCGCGACGAAAAGGTCAAGGTGCTGAAAAGCCTGAAGCCGATGGACGACGTGCTGCACAAGACGGCGCGCGGCCAGTACGGGCCGGGCTTTGCCGATGGTGAGCGCATCGCCGGTTACGAGGCCGAAAAGGGCTCGCCGTCCGATACCGAAACCTATGTGGCGGTCAAGGTCGAGATCGCCAACTGGCGCTGGGCCGGCACGCCGTTCTACCTGCGCACCGGCAAGTGTCTGCCGTCGCGCGCCACCGAAATCGTCATCCAGTTCAAGGCCGTGCCGCACTCCATCTTTGGCGGCGAGGCGCGCCCCAACCGCATGATCATCCGTCTGCAACCCGATGAAGACATCAAGCTGACCCTGATGAACAAGGCCCCCGGCCTGACCTCCGAAGGTATGCATTTGCAGGCGCTCGATCTGTCCTTGTCGCTCGCCAGCGCTTTCGACGCGAATGGCGAAAAGCCGCCGCGCCGCCGCATCGCCTATGAGCGCCTGATCCTTGATGCGCTCAACGGCAATAACGCCCAGTTCGTGCGCCGCGATGAGGTGGAAGCCGCCTGGGTCTATGTCGATGGCATTGTCCGCCGCTGGAAAGAGGTCGGCATGAAGCCGCAGACCTATCAGGCGGGTACGGTCGGGCCGGTATCGGCCTACACGCTGATGGACCGCGACGGGCGCATGTGGAATGACTGAGTTGGCCCAGAAGATCGAAACCCTGTCGCCGTCGGTGCGTATCCATGAATTTGCCGACAAGGCCGAAGCCGGTGCCTTTGTGGCGGATCAGATCGCCGAAGCGCTGCAACAGGCGCTGGACGAGCGCGGTCAGGCCGTGTGGGTCGGTTGCGGCGGCACCACGCCGAAGCCGGTCTATGAGCGCCTGAACGAAGCCGTGCTCGACTGGTCGCAGGTGACCCTGGCCCAGGTCGATGAGCGCTGGGTGCCGACCGACAGCCCCGATTCCAATACCCGCATGATGCGCGAAGCGCTTGCGCCCGCCATCGATGCCGGTCTGGTGCTGGAAAGCCTGATCCAGGATCTCGATGATCAACAGGCCTGCGCCGACAAGGCCGAGGCGGTTCTGCGCGATCTGGGTGATGGCGATGTGCCCCCAAAAGGCGTCATGTTCGATTTCGCCCTGCTCGGCATGGGGCCGGATGGCCACTATGCCTCGATCTTCCCGCAGCATCCGATCAATGCCACCGTCTATGACGGCCCGCGTCTCGTTTTGCCGGTGGCCGCCACGGACGGCTCCATCGAACCGAAACTGCCGCGCATCACCCTTACCGTGCCCGCCATCAATGCCAGTCGCAGGATTGTGTTCTTCATCACCGGTCAGGCCAAGCTGGATGTGCTAAAATCGATGGCGCGCGATAGCGATCCGTTTGTTTCGCCGATTGGCGCCTTCCTCGCCCAGTGCCCGGTTCCCGTCGATTTCGTCTGGTCGGCCTAAGGTAAATACAGATTATGACTGAACTGCATCCCGTCCTCGCCGAAGTCACCCAGCGCATCATCGAACGCTCGAAAGATCTGCGCGCCGATTTCATGAAGCGCGCCGACCGCTACAAGGCCGATGAGCCGCGCCGCAAGAAGCTGTCCTGCGCCAATTACGCCCATGTGGTGGCGGCCTCGACGCCGGATGAAAAGCTTCAGGCGGCGCTCGATTCCGTGCCCAATATCGGCATTGTCACCGCCTATAATGACATGCTGTCGGCCCACCAGCCCTATCATGACTATCCCGAAAAGCTGCGCGGCTTTGCCCGTAAAGTCGGGGCGACGACTCAGGTCGCCGGTGGCGTTCCGGCCATGTGCGACGGCGTGACGCAAGGCCGCCCCGGCATGGAATTGTCGCTGTTCTCGCGCGATGTGATCGCTATGGGCACGGCGATTGCACTCAGCCATGACGCCTTCGATGCGGCCCTGCTGCTCGGCATTTGCGACAAGATCGTGCCGGGTCTGGTGATCGGCGCTTTGTCGTTTGCCCATCTGCCGGTGATCTTCGTGCCGTCCGGCCCGATGTCGTCCGGCCTGCCCAACCCGGAAAAAGCCAAGGTGCGCACCCTCTATGCGCTGGGCGAGGTCGGACGCGACGCGCTTCTGGCCGCCGAAATGGCCTCCTATCACGCAGCGGGCACCTGCACCTTCTATGGCACGGCCAATTCCAACCAGATGCTGATGGAGATGATGGGGCTGCATGTGCCGGGCGCGGCCTTTGTCCATCCGTCCACGCCGCTGCGCGACGCCCTGACCGCCGCTGCCGTTGAGCGCGCCGCCAAAACGGCTGAAAATTCCAAAGACCCGCACCGTCTGGCCGATGTGCTCGATGCAAAAGCCTTCGTCAATGGCGTGGTCGGCCTGCTGGCTACCGGCGGTTCCACCAACCACACCCTGCACCTGCCGGCGATGGCGCGGGCGGCGGGCATCATCCTGACCTGGGCCGATATGAACGACCTGTCAAAGGTGGTGCCATCGCTGGCGCGCGTCTATCCCAATGGTTCGGCCGATGTGAACCATTTCCACGCGGCGGGCGGCATCGGCTTTGTTATCCGCGAACTTCTGTCGGCGGGCCTGCTGCATGAGGATGTCGAAACCGTCTGGGGCAAGGGTTTGAGCCTGTACGCCAAAGAGCCTGTGCTTGAGGGTGGCCAGTTGATCTGGCGCGACCTGCCCGAACACAGCCTCGATGAAAACGTGCTGCGCCCCGTCTCCAATCCGTTCTCACCCGAAGGCGGTTTGCGCGAAGTCACCGGCAATCTCGGCCATGCTGTGGTCAAGATTTCGGCGGTCAAGCCGGAGCATCGCATCATCGAGGCGCCGTGCGTGGTATTTGACGATCAGGACGATTTTCTGGCGGCCTTCAAGGCGAAGCAACTGCCGGAAGGCGATTTTGTTTGCGTTGTGCGCTTCCAGGGGCCAAAAGCCAATGGTATGCCCGAACTGCATTCGCTGACGCCGTCTCTGTCGTCGATTCTCGATGCCGGACGCAAGGTAGCCCTGGTGTCGGATGGCCGCATGTCGGGCGCTTCGGGTAAGGTGGCGGGTGTCATCCACCTGACGCCGGAAGCGATGGAGGGCGGGCCGATCGCCCGTCTGCAAAACGGCGACATGTTGCGCGTGGACTGCGAAAAAGGGACGATAGACTACCTCGGAAATGCCGCCGAGTTTGCTCAAAGAACAGACGCCAAACGGCCACAAGAAGCCGATGGCGTGGGACGGGAACTTTTTGCGCACATGCGTCGGCAGGTAGGCCCTGCCGATCAGGGCGGCGCAGTTTTTTGGTAGATATATGACAGCGCATTTCGAAACCACGTCGGTGAAAACACCGCCGGGTAAAATCACAACAGGCGAACTTTCTTCCGATGGCATCATCCGTGGTCTGGTCGGCGATATTGGCGGCACCAATGCCCGCTTTGCCGTGGCTGAACGCCCCAGCCTCAGGGCGGGGGGCGGCCATGAATCTGGCGGCCATGAAGGCGGGGCCCATGAAGGAGCGGGCAAGACGCGCCTGACCCATTTCAAGTCGCTGGAAACCTCGGATCACAAGGATTTCTACGACGCCCTCACAGCCTATTTCGAAGAGATCGGCGAAAAGCCGGACTTTGACTATGCCTGCGTGGCGGTGGCCGGGCCGGTCAAGGACGGGGCGATCAAGTTCACCAATCTTGACTGGGAAGTGCGCGAAGACAAGCTGGCCGAAACGGCGGGTGCTAAAAAGGCCAGGCTGATCAATGATTATGCGGCGCTGGCCTATTGCCTGCCGCATCTGGCCGACGAAGACACCAAGATCATCGGCCCGGTGAAAAAAGGCTTCGGCGATGTTCATGCCGTCATGGGCGCAGGCACCGGTTTCGGCGCTTCGGTGCTGGTGGGCGGGCCGTTTGGCCCCTATTGCCTGTCAACGGAATCGGGCCACATCTCGTTCGCCCCCGTCAATGATTATGAGAGCGAAATCCTGCGCTTCCTGCGCAAGAAGCATGGCCGCGTCACGGTCGAAATGGTGCTGTCGGGCCCCGGTCTTGTCAATCTCTATCAGGCCATCGCCTCGATACGTGGCGAGGTGGCGCAGGATCTGACCCCTGCCCAGATTACCCATCTCGAAGGCAATGATGCGCAGGGCTGCCGTTATACGGTGGAAGCCTTCCTCGACATCATGGCCAGTGTGTGCGGCGATCTGGCTCTGGCGCACGGCGCGGTGTCGGGCATGTTCATGGCGGGCGGCATCGCGCCGCGCCTGATCAAACATATCGACGAACGGCGTTTCCGCGCCCGCATGGAGGCCAAGGCCCCGATGGCGGGCATGGTGGCGGCCATTCCGTCGAGCATCATCATCCACCCTTACGCCGCCCTGCTGGGTTCGGCCAACGCCCTGACCGATCAGCAGATACTGGCGTAACCGCCAGTATCTGCATTTTTTGCCTGTGCGCTCAGTCGCCGCGCAGGCTCACGCGCAAATATGCGCGGCGGGCGGTCGCCCTTGCCAAATCCCAATGCGAAGAGCATTGAGATTTGGAAATATGAGATTTTCACTTCAAGGATAACGCCCATGAGCACCCATCCCGACATCCCGAAATTCATGACTATGGGCCCCGTTCTGCCGGTCATGGTCATCCCGTCGCTCGATCAGGCCCTGCCTCTGGCCGACGCCTTGATGGCGGGCGGCATCAAGGTGCTGGAAATCACCCTGCGCACCGATTGCGCCCTTGACGCCATCAAGCTGATCGCCAAGGAACGCCCCGACGCCGTGGTTGGCGCGGGCACGGTTCTGACGCCGAAGGACGCCGAAAAGGCCGCCAAAGCCGGTGCGAAATTTCTTGTCTCTCCGGGCCTGACCAAGTCTTTGGCGCAGCAGGACGCCCTGCCTTTGCTGCCCGGTGTGGCCACGTCGTCAGAAGTGATGAAGGCGCTGGAATGGGGCTTTACCCATCTGAAATTCTTCCCGGCGGTGCCGGCGGGCGGTATTCCGTACCTCAAAGGCATTGGTGGCCCCCTGCCGCAGGCGAAATTCTGCCCGACCGGCGGCATCGACGTGAAAAACGCCGCCGACTTCCTGGCGCTCGATAATGTCCTGTGCGTCGGTGGTTCGTGGGTGGCGCCGTCCAGGGCGATGGCCGAGGGCAACTGGGCCGAGATTACCCGCCTGTCGGCCGAAGCCGTGGCGGCCTTTGGCAAAAAGGTCTGATCAGCCGCAGCGGAATGGTTTGCAGGACAAGACCGGACAGGGGCCGGTTTTAAACCTCTGAAAAGACAGGGCGGATGACAGTTGACAAAGCTGTCATCCGCAGCGCAGTTTAGCAGACCAATTTTCGCGCCCGGCGATAAGCTGCGCGCCTATTTCAGGGACGGCGCGCTTGACGCAGAACAAGGGTTTGGGCCAGCGCACGGGCGAGGCGGGTTTCCGCGCCCCGGCATCCACGTCCGCCAATGCGGTGTCCACCATCAATGATGTGGCGCGTCTGGCGGGCGTGTCGATCAAGACCGTGTCGCGGGTCATGAATAATGAACCCAATGTGCGTGAGGAAACGCGCACTAAGGTCAAGGAAGCCGCCGCTCTTTTGCATTACCGGCCCAATCTGCTGGCGCGTTCGCTGGCCGGTTCGCGCTCGTTTCTGATCGGGCTTCTCTACGATAATCCGTCGTCGAGCTATGTCATCGACATGCAGGAAGGCGTGATCAGCCGCTGCCGCGACAGCGGTTATCACGTCCTGTCTGAGCCGCAGGACAGTCTGGCCCCCGATCTGGGCCGGGCGATTTCCAGCCTTCTGGCCACCATCCGCCTCGACGGCGTGATCCTGACTCCGCCCCTGTGCGATATGGGGCAGGTACTCGATGCGGTCGAGGCTGCCGGTGTGCCCTATGTGCGCGTGTCGCCCTCGACCTTTCCGGGCCGCTCGGCCTATGTCGAAATGGACGATGTGCAGGCCGCCTATGATATGACGCGCTATCTGCTCGATCGCGGCCACACTGACATCGGCTTTGTGCGCGGCCATCCCGAACACGGTTCATCGCACCGCCGCTATGAAGGCTATATCCGCGCCATGAACGAGGCCAGCCTGAAGCCGCGCCTCAACCATATGGCGCAGGGCTATAACAGCTTCGCCTCAGGTCAGGCGGCGGCGCGCAGCCTGTTCAGCGATGCCGGTGACCTGCCCACCGCCGTTTTCGCCAGCAATGACGAAATGGCGTTCGGCGTCATGGCCTATGCCCAGCAGACCGGCATTCGTGTGCCCGATCAGGTGTCGGTGGTCGGTTTTGACGATACGCCCGGCTCGCTGATCATCTGGCCACACCTGACCACCATCCGCCAGCCGGTGACCGATCTGGCCCATGCCGCCGCTGATCTTTTGCTGTCGCGTGCCGAAAACGGCGAGGGCGCGCGTCTGCATACGCGCAGCCGACTTCTGCCGTTCGAGCTGCAACGCCGCGATTCCGACCGCAAGATCTAAATACGCGCAAAAAAAACCCGACAAACCGGAAACCGGTTCATCGGGTATAAAGGCCAGTGCCTTCCAAATAATGCCACATTTAAGAAGGCGCTTTAAAACCACCAAAGGCCAGGGTTATGAAAAAGGGAAAGAAACCCAGGCCCCTGTGATGTGGTTCTAAACACAATCCCGCCACGGCGAACCGCAACAGGAAACAGGGTGATTGTGATTTAGCGCTATCTGACAACGCTGTCAAATAAATAATAATGCAAATAGGAAGCGAATGGCAAAAAGCCTGTCTGACAGCGCTTCCATATCTTTGTGTGGCTTGACGCTGGCTGATAGCGCTGTCAATAAATGACACGTCATCCCGTCGCACAGGCGGGAGAAGTCTGGGGATATGCGGCTGTCCAATCGGAACTCTGCGTGCTACAGATGTGAAAAAACAATGTTGTGGAAGAACGCAAGGAAACCCCATGTCCAAAACCGATCGCGGCGCGCGCCGTTATACGCTCCCTTGTCTGAAGTCCGCTCTCAAGGCCGGGGCCGCGCTGGGCGTTTTGCTGGGCCTGGGGCTGATCGCGCCGCAGGCCGACGCCAGGGTTCATCCGAAACCGCACCAGGTCGCGCACAAGACGATCGAGAAGACAGGCAAAAAACCGGCCGCCAAATCCACCGTGATTCCGGTCGATCCCGCCTGGCCGAAACTGGCCCCAGTCGGCATCGTCGATCCGGTCACCGAGGCGCGCATCACCAAGATCATGGCGCAGATGACGCTTGAGGAAAAGGTTGGCCAGACGATTCAGGCCGACATCAATTTCATCACGCCGAAAGACCTCAGCGAATATCCGATTGGCTCGATTCTGGCCGGTGGCAATTCCTCGCCCGGCGGCAATGAGCGCGCCACGCCCGACCAATGGCTGCAACTGGCCGACGATTACTGGCGCGGCGCGGCGGCACGTCCCACCAAGGTGCATATACCGCTGATGTTCGGCATCGACGCCGTGCATGGCCATTCCAATCTGGTCGGTGCGGTCATCTTCCCGCACAATGTCGGTCTGGGCGCGGCCCACGATCCCGATCTGGTGCAGAAGATCGGTGAAGTCACCGCCGATGAAATGTCGCTGGCGGGCGTGGACTGGACCTTTGCCCCGACCGTGGCCGTGGTGCGCGACAAGCGCTGGGGCCGCTCCTATGAAAGCTATTCGGAAAATCCCGCCGATGTCGCCGCCTATGCGGGCCGCATGGTGGAAGGCCTGCAAGGCGTGAATGGCGGCATGGACGGTATCAAACCCGGCCATATCATCTCGTCGGCCAAGCATTTCTTAGGCGATGGCGGCACGGAAGGCGGCAAGGATCAGGGCGACGCCGAGATGTCGGAAGCCGATCTGGCCCGCATTCATGGCGCGGGTTACCCGCCGGCCATCAAGGCGGGTGTTTTGTCGGTCATGGTGTCCTTCTCGTCGTGGAATAACCAGAAGATGACCGCCAACAAGGAACTGATCACCGGCGCGCTCAAGCAGCGTATGCATTTTGACGGCTTCGCCATTACCGACTGGAATGCGCAGGGCCAGGTGCCCGGATGCAGCAATGATGACTGCCCCGCCGCCATGAATGCCGGGATCGACATGTTCATGGCCCCCGATGGCTGGAAGGGCATGTATAACCACGAACTGGCCGAGGTGAAATCGGGCATCATCCCGATGAGCCGTCTCGATGACGCCGTCCGCCGAATCTTACGCGCCAAGATCAAGGGCGGTCTGTTCGATGAGGGCGCGCCGAAAACCCGGCCTCTGGCGGGGCATTGGGAAGATTTAGGCTCCCCCGCCCATCGCGCCGTGGCGCGGCAGGCGGTGCGCGAATCGCTGGTGCTGATCAAGAATGAAAACCACACCCTGCCGCTCAACCCCACCCAGCATATCCTCGTGGCGGGCGACGGCGCCGACAATATTGGCAAGCAGTGCGGTGGCTGGACGATCACCTGGCAGGGCACAGGCAATACCAATGCCGACTTCCCCAATGGCCAGTCCATCTATGGCGGCATCAAGGAAGCGGTCGAAAAGGCGGGCGGCAGCGCCGATCTCAGCGTTGATGGCAGCTACACCACCAAGCCGGACGTAGCCATTGTGGTTATTGGCGAGGACCCCTATGCCGAATTCCAGGGTGATCGTCCGAACCTGATCTATAAGCAGGGCGACACCTCCGATCTCGAACTGATCCAGAAGCTGAAATCGGCCGGTATTCCGGTGGTGACGGTCTTTCTGTCGGGCCGCCCCTTGTGGACCAACCCCTATATCAACGCTTCTGACGCCTTTGTCGAAGCCTGGCTGCCCGGTTCGGAAGGCGGCGGCGTCGCCGATGTGCTGATCGGCGACCAGAATGGCAAGCCGCGCTATGATTTCAAAGGCAAGCTGACCTTCTCCTGGCCCAAAAAGGGCAATCAGGGCCCGCTCAATGTCGGCACGCCCGGCTATGATCCTCTGTTCGCCTATGGTTATGGCCTGACCTACGAAGATATTGGCGATGTGCCGCAGCTTTCGGAAGATTCCGGCGTCAGCGATGCCGATGTCGTCAATGTCGATGACTATTTCGACGCCGGTCGCGTGAAAGCGCCGTGGACGCTGAACCTGAGCGACGACAAGGGCGCGACGAAGGGCGACCGCGACGCCTTTGCCAGCCCGGATGGTTTCGTCAAGCAGTCGGCGGTTGATGCCGGTAAGCAGGAGGCGGGTCGTTCGCTGGTGTTTTCGGGCGCAGGCGAAGGCGAAGCGATGATCAGCGGCAAGCCGGTCGATCTCAGTCGTCAGATGGGCGGCAAGATGACGCTCGCCATGACCTATCGGCTTGATGCGCCGGTGGCCGGGCCGGTCATGCTGGCGATGGGCGAAGACGCGCAGCACATTCACGGTATCGATGTCTCGTCGCTGCTGACCGCACCGGTCGGGCAATGGGCCACGCTCAAAATGACGCTCGACTGTATGCACGCTGCCGGCACCGACATGAACAAGGTGGGCGTACCGTTCGCGCTCAGCTCCGGTAAGGCCCTGTCGATCAGCTATTCCAGTATCAAGCTGGCCTCGGATGAGGGCGACGCCGCTACCTGTCCGGTGAAATAGGGGCTAGCCATGTACGGCCCGGCTGAAGGTTGACGGCGAGGTGAAACCGCCCCCTCCGGCTCGACGCGCTGCGCTTGCTCGCCACCTCCCCCGTACGCTGCGCTACAAGGGAGGATGAGAAGGGATGATCCTCCCCTGCGCAGCGGGGGAGGTGGCGCGGCCCATGATCCTTAATGGCCGCGATGCAAGGGGCAAAATGGAGGCCGCAGATAAGCGGCTGCTGGGCCGGGTTTTTTGATAGCGATAACAGGAAAGCGCGCTGGCAGGGCTTGCATGACGGCTCTGTTTGGCTATGGTCGGACAAAAGAGGAAAGTCATGTTGAAGTCACATCTCATCACCCTGCTGGCCAGCGCGGCCCTGATCCTGCCGCTGAGCGCCCGTGCCGAAACGCCGGTGCGCCATATCACCGCCGATATGCACGTGGAAAAAGGGCCGCTCGATCATTTCTTTGATCTGTCGGTCGGTTCCGACTATCCGGGCACCCTGATCCGCGATGACAGTCTGGCCCAGCTCCAGACCGCCGAGGATGAGCTGCATTTCCGCTATATCCGCTTCCACGCCATCTTTCATGATGTGCTGGGCACCTATAAGATCGTCAATGGCCAGCCGGTCTATGACTGGACGAAGATCGACTATCTCTATGATCACCTGCTGAAGATCGGCATCAAGCCGTTTGTCGAACTGGGTTTCACGCCCGAAGCGATGAAGACCTCGGATCAGACCATCTTCTACTGGAAGGGCAATACCTCGCATCCCGATCCGAAGCTGTGGGCCGGACTGGTCGATGCCTTTGCGCGCCATATCGAGGCGCGCTACGGCAAGGATGAGGTGCGAAGCTGGTATTTCGAGGTGTGGAACGAGCCGAATCTTAGCGGTTTCTGGGAAGGCGCCGATCAGGACGCCTATTTCAAGCTTTTCGACCTGACCTCGCGCACCCTGAAGGCGGTTGATCCCGATTTGCGCGTCGGCGGCCCATCAACGGCGGGCGCGGCCTGGGTGCCGGAATTCCTCGCTCACGTCAAGGCGTCGGGCGCGGCGGTCGATTTCGTCACCACCCATACCTATGGCGTCGATGGCGGCTTCCTCGATGAAAACGGCCAGTCCGATACCAAGCTGTCGCCGTCGCCCGATGCGATTGTCGGCGATGTGCGCAAGGTGCGTAATGAAATTCAGGCCTCGGCCTATCCGGGCCTGCCGCTCTATTTCACCGAATGGTCCACCAGCTATACGCCGCGCGATCCGGTACACGATTCCTATATTTCGGCCCCCTATATCCTCAGCAAGCTGAAAAAATCCGAGGGACTGGTGCAGGGCATGAGCTACTGGACCTATTCCGATCTGTTTGAGGAACCCGGCCCGCCGACCGCCGCTTTTCAGGGCGGTTTTGGCCTGATGAACCGCGATGGCATCCGAAAGCCCGCCTGGTTTGCCTATAAATATCTGGCCGAACTGGGGCCGGATGAGCTGAAAACCAATGATGCGTCCGCCTATGTGACGCACAAAGGGAATGACGTCACCGCCCTGGTCTGGGATTTCGAGCAGCCGGTGCAGGCGAAAAGCAACCGCCCGACCTATACCCATCTGTTGCCGACCCACGACGCCGCGCCCGCCCAGTTTGACCTGAAGGGCCTGACGCCGGGACGCTATATCGTCACCGTCTTCCGCACCGGTTACCGTGCCAATGACGCCGACAGCGCCTATATCGATATGGGCTCACCCAAGGATCTGAGCGCGCAGCAGATTGCCGATCTTCAGGCGAAAACGACCGACAAGCCCGAAAGCACCAAGACCATTGTGGTTGGCCCAGACGGCACGGCGCATTACACCGTGGCGATGCGCGCCAATGACATCGTACTGGCGAAGTTTGATAAGCTGCCGTGATATGACGCAAGGCCCGCTCCGCTCTCCACAGTGGGGCGGAGCGGGCCTTGCTTCGTGTCTTTTTGTCAGTCGCTGCCGAACAGGTCGCGCGTATAGACCTTGTCGGACACGTCGGCCAGTTCGGGCGACAGGCGGTTCGACAGGATGACATCGCACATCGCTTTGAACTCGCTTAAGTCGCGCACGACGCGCGAACGGAAGAATTGTTCTTCATGCAGGGCGGGTTCATAGATCACCACCTCGATCCCCTTGGCCTTGATGCGCTTCATCACGCCCTGGATCGAGGAATCGCGGAAATTGTCGGAATTGGCCTTCATGGTCAGGCGATACACACCGACAATCTTCGGATTGCGCTGCACGACCTCGCGCGCGATGAAATCCTTGCGCGTGGTATTGGCGTCAACGATGGCGCGGATCAGGTTTTGCGGCACCTCGTTATAATTGGCCAGCAATTGCTTGGTGTCCTTGGGCAGGCAGTAGCCGCCGTAACCGAAGGACGGGTTGTTGTACTGAGTGCCGATGCGCGGATCGAGGCCGACTCCGTCGATGATTTCGCGCGTGTTTAAGCCCGCCAGCGAGGCATAGGTGTCAAGCTCGTTAAAATAGGCGACGCGCATGGCCAGATAGGTATTGGCGAACAGCTTGATCGCCTCGGCCTCGCTCGAACCGGTAAACAGGACGGGAATATCGGTCTTGATGGCGCCTTGCTGCAACAGGCCGGCAAAGGTTTCGGCACGTTTCGAGCGTTCGCCCACCACGATGCGCGACGGGTGCAGATTGTCATAAAGCGCGCGGCCTTCGCGCAGGAATTCGGGCGAAAAGATCAGATTGTCGCAGCCGAACTGGGCGCGCATCTCTTCGGTGAAGCCGACAGGGATGGTCGATTTGATGATGATGGTAGCCGAGGGTACATAGGCCAGCACATCGCGGATGACGGCCTGCACCGAACGGGTGTCGAAATAATTGCTGTCGGGGTCGTAATTGGTCGGGGTGGCGATAATGACGAAATCGGCACCGGCATAGGCGTCGGCCTTGTCGAGGGTGGCGCGCAGATTGAGCGGGCGGTTTTTAAGATAGTCCTCGATCTCGGCATCGACGATCGGCGATTGCCGCGCATTGAGCATCTCGACCTTGCTGGCCACCACATCGAGCGCCACCACCTCATGATGCTGGGCCAGCAAAACAGCATTGGACAGCCCGACATAACCGAGGCCCGAAATGGTGATTTTCATAGTGGCGTTTCTTTCGCGGCTGGATTGTCTGTAACCCGTCTATGCCGAACATCGCCAAGCCGCGTCAACCCTGTGGTGGCAACCGCACTTAAATATCCGACAGCCTTTCGTCGCGGGCGGCGATCACGGCCTGCTCGACATCTATATCTTCGAGGACGCCGCGCAGCGGAAGATACCGCCGTCGAACATCTGATCGGGCGGCATGGCGATGTCGGCGGGGCTGGCCGGTAACAGCCAGTCGTGCGGGTGGCCGCCTTCGTCCTTTTCATCGAAAAGCGGCAGGTTGAGGCCCAGCCCGCCCGCCGCCTGACGCCACAGGTCGGGCCGGTACACACGCCGGGCCAACTGGTCGAAATCGTGGTCGGGCGACAGCCAGCCCCAGCGCACCATCTGGCCCAGAAACCATTTGGCGTGGCTGATCCACGGGAAGGTGGCGATGCGCGGATCGAGACACAGGCCCGTGCCGCCCGGCGTTTCCTGCGGGAGCAGCGCCAGTTCTATGGCTTCGGCGGTGGCCCCGACATAGGTTTTGCGCGCCAGAATGCGGACGAGATCATCATGGTGTCCGGCGTCACTGGCCCATAATCCGGCGCGCAGCAGGGCGCGCGTCAGGGCGATCGTGGCTTCGGGGTGGCTGTCGGCCCAGTCGGCGCGCACCCCCAGGATTTTTTCCGGTTTCAGCGTCCAGAAATCGGGATCGGAGAAAAGGATTTCGCCCTGTCCGTTTCGTTGCGCGGTCTGCGGCCACGGCGCGCCGGAGCAGAAGCCGTCGATCACACCGTCCTTGACCATATCGGCCATACGCGAGGGCGGTGCCACCACCCATTGAATCTGCCGTTCGGGATCGAGGCCCGCCGCCGCAACCCAGTGGCGCAGCATGAAATGGTGCGGCGAAAAGGTGAAGGGAACGGCGAACACCAACCGTCCCGCCCCGGCATAGCGCCTGCGTTCGACCTCGCGCGCCAGCAGGCGGGCACTGCCCAGCAGGGTTTTCGGCACCGCGCCCTCCTGTTCGAGCCGCTGCTTCAGCTCAGACGACACCAGCACCGAATTGCCATTGGCCCCCAGCGCCATCGGCGCGATGATCCGTCCCATCGAAGGCCCTTGCCCCAGGGCGGCGGCAAACGGCATGGGGGCCAGAATATGGGCGGCGTCGATCAGACCATAGGCCAGCTTGTCGCGGATATTCGACCAGTTGGCCTCACGCGACAGGGTAACGTCCAGCCCTTCGCTGTCATAGAAGCCGAGCGCCTCGGCGATCAGGATCAGGGCGGCGTCATTGAGCGGATTATAGGCGAGGGTCAGTTTCATGAGGCGCTTCCCGGCTTCAGAAGGTCGCTGACGGCCAGGATGTCGGCGGCCACGGCCTGCAAGGGACGACCGGTATCCATAGCGTGCTTGCGCAGCAATTTGTAGGCGTCGTCTTCGCTTAAACCCCGCGAAGCCATCAGTATGCCCTTGGCGCGGTCGATGACCTTGCGCGCCGCCAGATCGGCGCGCGCCTTGTCGAGATCCTTGCGCAGGTTTTGCGTCAGGCTGAAACGATGCGCCGCCACCGTCAGGATCGAAGCGATGCGGTTGGGGTTATAGCCATCGACAATATAGGCGGCGACACCCGCTTCCAGTGCCCTGGCCGTGGCATTGGCATCGGAGCGGTCAACGAACATGACGACCGGGCGCGGCACGGCCTCATTGGCCACCTGCAAGGCTTCCAGCATGTCGCGGTCGGGGCTTTCGCAGGCGATGATCACCATATCGGGGTCGAAATCGCGCAACATGCGCAGCTCGAAATGCGCGCCCTGACGGATCACAGTGTCCTGAGCGGCATATTCGGCGCGGATGCCGTCGGCCACATGCGCCGCGCGCGCCTCGTCGGGGTCGATGATAAGAACGTTCATTCAGCGTTCCGTTCCGGCCTTTCGCAAGCATTGCCCAAAATAAAAAAGCCGCCCCACCCGTCACCGGCGCAAACCGGTTCGGCTGAGGGCGGCATTGCCCGGACTGGTCATGCGAAGCAGCGCCGCCAGCCATTTGTGAGCATGTGCAAAATTACGACGGATGGCAAGAGCGGCGTGCGTGGCGGACGCTTTTTTATCGCAAAAATCTCAATAGCTGGCGGGCGGATCGCTGGCCGGAAACGATTCATCGACCATTTCATCGATCTGGCCTTCATCGAGATTGTCGCGCATCTTCTTGTCGGCACGCAGGCAGGCCTTTCTGGTGGGCTTGCCCTTGAGGCCATCGATAAAGCTTTTGAAAATTGTGATCATCATCTGCATAGCCCCTCCTGAGGCGGCGCTTATCGGCATTATAGGCCACAGGCCATAAGCATGATGTGGCGAAGTGCGGCTGTGTCCGTAAAGCGGGGATAAGGCAGGACGGGGGAGGTTTATAAAAGCCTTATGTGGCAAGGCCCGGACAGGCTTTTATCCTTATTCGCCAAGGCGGCATGATGGGCCGCGCCTCCCGCAAAACGGAGCTGCATGAGGGGGGATTCACACGCGAACGCCCAGCACCAGCCTTTTCCCACAGGAGCCCTCTCATGGACATTTACGACTATATCAAGAAAGACCACCGCGCCGTCGCCGACCTGATGCAGCAGCTTCTTGATGACCGCGACATGCAGCGCCGCCGCGAGTTGTTCGCCAGGATACGCAAAGAACTTCTGCTCCACATCGACAGCGAGGAAGTCACCTTTTACAAAGCCATCGAACAGGCGTCCTCTGCCCCGCCCGTTGCGGAAAAGATGGATCATGCCGAAGACGAGCATCAGGAAATCCGCGACTATCTTTCCCGCCTGAGCGGCCTGGACATGCACGATGAATCGTGGATCGAAACCTTCGGCGAATTCAAGCACGCCGTCAGCCACCACGTCGCCGAAGAGGAGAGCGAGGTCTGGAAGAAGGCCAGGGCCTGCCTCAATGAAGCTCAGGCGCAGCAACTGGCCGACGATATGGCCGCCGTCAAGCGCGACATGAAGGCCTATCCGTCCCTGCCGGGCAATATGTACGACAAGCCTTCCAGGTCGCGCCCCAAATCGCTGCATCACGGCGCAGTGGTCTGATCCGCATCGTCTCAGATATAACAAAAGCCGGCCGCCATCTACAAATGACGGCTGGCCTTTGGGCGTCTGATCCTTAGCCGACACGTTCAGGGTTTGTGGTGTAAACACCGGTGGCCTCGCCCTCGGCCAGCACATAACCGGCCAGCGCCTTTTCAGCCTCTTCGCCCGTAAAGCCTTCGTCGAGATCGAGGCTGGTGACGTTGAGCGCATAGACCATGAAACGATAGGTGTGCAGGCGCTCGTCATTGAAGGGCGGGCAGGGGCCGTCATAGCCGTTATGGCCCGCAGCGCGCGCCCCGAAACTGTTGCGACCCACCTGGCCGGGGGCGGGGGCACCGGGCTCGATGCGGGCGATGACGGGCGGAATATCGACGACCAGCCAGTGGTAAAAGCTCTGGCGCGGCGCATCGGCGGCGATGGTTTGACCGGGCTTATTGGCCGGGCCGAAATCGGCGGGCACATCGCGGTCCACCACGATCAAAGCAAAGGACTGGGTATCGAAGGGCGCGCCCTCCCATTGGATGGCCGGGCTGAGATTGCCGCCGGGTTTCACCCCGCCCGCACCATCGGCGGTGCAGGTGGCAAAACGCGCCGGGATGGCGGCGCCATTCTCGAAGCCTTCCAGTCGGACAGTCAGTGTCATGATGCGTTTCCCTTATGGCTGTGATGATGGCCCAGCCTCCATCCTGCGGCATAAGATTTCAATAGGCTTGGCCATGCGCCGCTTACCTCGCCTTTGTCACACAGGCCCCAACTCATACACCGCGTTTATGGCAGGCAGGATAGGGTGTGCTTATGAAAGCCGCAGGAGCGTTTTATGTCCCGAACCCGTAAACCCGCCGCAAAACCGTCTGTGCATCATGTCGATAGCATCACCCCGCAGGGCCGGGCGATAAACAGCGGACAAGAGGGCCGTCCGGCGCAAGGCGCTCGGCCTGCGCCGCATCAGCCGGGTCAGGCCAAACAGCAGGCCAGACAGCAGACGGGGCAGCAGACGGGCAAAAGCCACGACCCGAACCGTATCGGCGGCTTTGGCATGGCCGATCCCGCTGACCAGCCCGCCCGTCGTGACCAGCCAAAAGGTGCCACACCCGCGCCTTCGCATCATTTCAATGATGATCGTGACCGGCAGGACGGAATACGCCGCCATGCCGGTAGCCAGCCCGGCGCACAAGACATCGGGATCGACGACACTCACCCTGAACGCGAAGGCTATGCCCAGCCGGAAAGTCAGAAGGGCCTGCAAGGCGATGGCCATGACGAGCGCGGCGACTACGGACGCGGCCCGCCGCCGGGCGCACATCAGGGTGAAAACGAACGAAAAGATCAATGACCGGTCGCTTTGTCCTTATGACTTCCTGATAAATCCCGTCAGACCTGTGGCGGCATTCTTATGGAGCGCCTGCTAATTTGCGCGCCATCTGTTCTCAGTGCCACCTGTTGTCAGTTAAGCGAGTTTCCCATGCGCCCGTCCGATATTGATCTGCCGTCCCTGTCCATTCTGATGCGCCGCGTCATGGAGGCGCGCCAGCCCGAAGACCGTGACGCCGCCTTTCGCCTGTTGCGGGCGCATTTGTTGCCGCACGTTGAAACGCGCGAGACGGACGAGGCGGCCAAACCGATCCGGCTTTATCTGGATCGCCTGTCGCGCCTGTCATCGCGCAGCGAGCCGTGGCTCGATATTTTCCGCGCCCTGCAAAGGGCGGTGGAAGCCTATGCCATGCCGTCGGCGGCCATTGCCTGAAGCCATATGCCTGAAACGGGCTGTGGCATCAGGCCTTGCTGATCTTGTCAAGACCAAGCCGCATGGCCTCGATGCGCAGGGCGCGCTGGGCATTGGTATAACCGGGCACGCCCGTGCCATCACAATTGTACAAAACCGCCACGGTCAGTTGTTCGTGAACGAGACTGCGCAAATGGCTGGTGAAACCGTTCAGACGCCCGCCGTGGGCGATGAAGGTGCGGCCATCGAGCTTGCCGATGCCCTGGCCGAAACCGTAATTGAGCCGTTCAGGGCCGACCACTTCCCAGGCAGGTTTGCCGCTGTTGAGCAACATCGGCGTGATCATCTGGTTCAGGCTGGCCGCCTTCAGGATCCTGCCACCGAGCAGGGCCGAATGCCAGCGGGCCAGATCCTCGGTGGTCGAAGCGATGCCGCCTGCCCCGCCGCCGAAGGTGGGCGAAATCGGCAGGATGGTATCAAAGCCCGTGTGGGCGCGGAAATTGGGCCTGTAGCCGGTGCAGCCGGTAAAGGCCGTGCACGATTCATCGATCGAGGTCTGCGCCATGCCAGCGGGTTCGAACAGGTGCGTCTGGCAGAATTTGGCCAGGTTCATGCCCGACGCGCGTTCGACCGCGATGCCGAGCAGGCTGAAGGCCGAGTTGGAATAGAGCCAGCGCGTGCCCGGCGGTGCCGAATAGGGCGGATGCAC
This sequence comes from Asticcacaulis sp. EMRT-3, assembly GCF_030027245.1. Lineage (NCBI taxonomy): Bacteria > Pseudomonadati > Pseudomonadota > Alphaproteobacteria > Caulobacterales > Caulobacteraceae > Asticcacaulis > Asticcacaulis carbonis. The sequence goes on along the minus strand of NZ_JASERT010000001.1, from coordinate 1,740,133 downwards.
CGCTGCGATGATCGAGAACAGTTCCGGCGATGTGTAATCGCGGTGCTGTGCCTCATCCAGAACGCTCTGCCTCTGGTGATTGAGATAATCATTCATGCCGGAGGTATGGCTCATCATCTGGGCCAGATTGACGCGCTCGGATTGCGGAAAATCGGGCAGGAAGCGTGACAGCTTATCATGCACCGACAGCTTGCCCTGTTCCTGCAACACCAGAATGGCGGCGGCGGTGAACTGCTTGGTCACCGAGGCGATGCGAAAGCCGGTCTGCGGCGTTACAGGCCTGTTGTCGGCCATGTTGGAATCGCCGAAACCGCGCGAATAGAGCAAGGTGCCCTTGTGCATCACGCTCAGGCTGACGCCGGGCGTAAAGCGCAGCTTGACCATCCGGTCGCCCAGGGCGTCGAGCGTCGGCCAGTGCTGGATCGCCCGCTTGAGCGGCGGCACGGGCTTTTCAGCCACGGCAACCTGTTTGTGCGGCTTGGGCTTGCAGGCGGCCAGCGAGCCAAGCGCGAGGCCGCCGGCCATCAGGCCAAGCGCGGCGCGGCGGGAAGGATCAGGTGGGGCGTGAAAACTGGTCATGGCAGGAACAATATAAAGAGGGGGGGTGAATCGAAGCTGCGGCCAAATCAGCTAAAAATGTGTTGCCGGTGCGCTTTTTCGTTTTCTCACCGTCGCAATTATGAAAAGAGCTTGGCGAAAATGTGTTTATCGGGAGTTTCCGCCGTTGAAAACTGTCCTTGTCGTGGCCGCCGCCCTTGTCGATGATGAAGGCCGCGTGCTCATCGCCCAGCGGCCGCAGGGCAAGCAACTGGCGGGGCTGTGGGAATTTCCCGGCGGCAAGGTCGAGCCCGGCGAAACGCCGGAAATCGCTCTGATCCGCGAATTGCACGAAGAATTGAAGATCACGGTCAAACAGGCCTGCCTGGCGCCGTTTGTTTTCGCCTCGCACACCTATGATGATTTTCACCTGCTCATGCCGTTGTTTCTGATCCGGCGCTGGGAGGGCGAACCGCAAAAAGTGGAGCATGAGGCGCTGAAATGGGTGCGCCCCAATGATATGCGCAACTATCCCATGCCGCCCGCCGATGCGCCTCTGGTGGCCTATTTGCAGGATTTTCTCTGAGCGACAGATGTAAGCTGCTGGCCGCAGCAAGAGTTTTATCAAGCAAGAACCCCCACCACCACATCTCAGCCGCTTCGCGTCTTCGTGCGGTCCCCCTCCCCAGTAAAACTGGGGAGGTATAAAAAAGCGCGATTCTTATACCTCCCCGGCTTGCCGGGGTTTGACGCAGAAAAACGATCCAGTGAATCGTTTTTCAAGTCATGGGACCACAAGCGTAGCGAAGTGGTGGTGGGGTTCTTACTTTAAACCATCTCGCCCTACAGCTTGCCTTCGGGCACACCCAGCGCATCGGCCAGCCGCATTTTCGCCGATCCGGGCCGCAGCGGCTTTTGCTGGCTTTCGTGCGGCTTCCAGCCCGACAGGGTGATGATCTCAAACGTGGCGGTGATGCGGCCCTCATCATCGGCGAAACGCGCGAAATACAGCTCCGAACCCCGCAGCAAAATGGCCCGGTTCAGACCTGTGCGCGGGCGTTCGATCAGCACATTGCTCTCGCCCATGCGCTTCAGATCGTTCATCAGCCGCAAGGGATGTTCATACGACACGCTGACCCGGTCGGAATCGACTACCGGCATGGCAAAACCGATGCGCTTCAGAAGGTCGATCAGGTCAGGGCATTCGGCGAAGGGTGCGATGCGCGGCCCATAGCCGCCGCGCAGCTCGATCTCGGCCTCCATCAGGCAGGCGCGCAATTCCGTCAGCGTCTCCCCGCCAAACAGCGCCCCGATGAACAGGCCGTCGGGTTTCAGCGCACGCAGTATCTGCACCAGAGCGCCGGGCAGGTCATTGACGCTGTGCAGGGCCAGTCCCGATACGATCAGATTGAGGCTGTCATCGCCAAACGGCAGGGCCTCTTCGTCCATCACCAGTCGGGCCGCGCCTCTCCCTTGCGCCGTCATGGCCTGCGAGAGATCGGCCTCGATCAGCAGCCCCACCTTGCTGGCCACCGGTGAATTCGCCAGAGCTTGCGCAAAAACGCCGCCGCGCGCCCCTATATCGAGGGCCAGCGGAAAATCACGGTTGATCGCCGCCAAGGTGTCGAGCATGTCCTCGCAGACGCGATCCTTCAGAAATTGCGCTTGCGCAAAGTCCTTGGCCGCGCGATCAAGACGATGGGCCAGTAAGGCGCGATCAAAAAGCCGGGTTGCGCTTTGTGGCGCGTTGGCGGCTGTAGTGGTTGGGTCGGACATCAGGGGGGCAAAACTCACATGCGGAAACTGAAACATCATTTAGGTCATCTGCGCGCCGAGGTTAAGGCCTATCTCGCCGATCGCCTGAGCCTGGCCTATCTGCGCGCCCCTGTCGCCCGGCTGATCGACGCGATCTTTCCGCACCAGATACTGCCGTCGCACGCCCCGCAATCTGATCTTATGCCCGAAGCCGCAGCCGAACTGGCCGGCGGCGCCGGGCTCGACCGACGGCGCTGGTCACGCCTGCATTTCCTCGACCACGACGGCTGCGAGATGTGTGCCCGGCCTTTCGATGGCGGGCTGTGGCTAGGCGAGGGCGCGCTGTGCCGCTTTTGCAGCGAAACGCCATTTCCGTTCGGGCGGGCACGGGCGGCCTGCCTCTATGATGACGCCTCGAAAGCGCTGATCCTCGGCTTCAAGCATGGCGACCGGCTCGATCTGGCCCCCATGCTGACGCGCTGGATCGAACGCGCTGGCGCAGATATTCTGGCTGAGGCCGATCTGATCATGCCGGTGCCGCTGCATCCCTTACGCCTGCTGCACAGGCGCTATAACCAGGCCGCCGAACTGGCCCGTCCGGTGGCGCGTCATGTCAGGCGGCCCTATCTGGCCCACGCCCTGCGCCGCACCCGCATGACCAATCAGCGCGGCAAGGGGGCGCAGGCGCGCTGGGAAAATGTGCGCGGCGCCTTTGCGCTTTCACCTGACGGGCAAAAGCGGGTGGCGGGCCGGCGCGTCGTGCTGATCGATGATGTCTTCACCACGGGGGCCACGCTGAAGGCCTGCGCGCTGGAATTGCTGCGCCACGGGGCGGCTTCGGTCGATGTCTGTGTGCTGGCGCGCGCCGTACCTGCGGAAGCTCTTTAAATCCGCTTGTTACATCTCTATATGTAAGTGACCTTTTACCCTTTTTGCGAATGCTGAGTTCATGGCCAAGATCGACATCTATACCAAGCCCTATTGCCCCTATTGCGAGCGCGCCAAGTCGCTGCTCGAAAAGAAGGGCGTCGCCTTCAATGAGATCGTGGCGTCAAACGATCCCACTTTACGGGCTGAAATGAATACGCGCTCTGGCCGCTATACCTATCCGCAAATCTTTATTGATGATCTGCATGTCGGCGGCTGCGATGATCTGGTGGCGCTCGATTCACGCGGCGGGCTTGATCCGCTGCTGGCGGTCTGAACCGGACGCGCGATGGCCGACACGGTGCTCAGTCTCGCCTTGGTGCAGCTTCGCACCCCCGCCGATCCGGTTCGCGCGCTTGAGCACGCCCGCCCGCTGATCCTGAAGGCGGCGGGTAATGGCGCGCAGTTCATCCTGCTGCCCGAATGCGCCAATCTGGTCGAGAGCCGCCATGAGCGCAAGGCGCAGGTGGTGGGCGCTGAAGATGAGGATGTGTTCATTGCCGGTATCCGCGAACTGGCCAAGGGCCTGCGCGTGCCGATCCTGATCGGTTCGGCGATTGTGAAGGCCGAGTCTGATGCCGAAAGGCCGGACGCCCCGCGCAATGCCAATCGCAGCCTGCTGGTCAATGGTCATGGCGACATCACGGCGCGCTATGACAAGATTCACCTGTTCGACGCCGATACGCCCGATGGCAAATCCTACCGCGAAAGCGCCACCATGCGCCCCGGCGACAGGGCTGTGGTGGCCCAGACCCCGTGGGGTGGACTGGGCTTGAGCGTCTGTTACGACATGCGCTTTGCCCATCTTTACCGGGCGCTGGCGCGGCAAAACGTCCCTATGATCGCTGTGCCCGCCGCCTTTACCGTGCCGACGGGCCGCGCCCACTGGGAGGTCTTGCTGCGCGCCCGCGCCATCGAAACCGGCGCCTTCGTGTTGGCCCCGGCGCAAGGCGGCTTGCACGAAGACGGCCGCACCACCTATGGCCATTCGCTGGTGGTCAGTCCGTGGGGCGAGGTGATTGCCCGGCTTGATCATGACCATCCGGCCATTCTGGAAGCCACGCTCGATTTCGGCGAAGTGGCCGCCGCCCGTCAGGCCCTGCCGCAGCTTCGGCACGACCGGGATTATTCCACATGATCCGTTATGCTTTGAAATGCGATGTCGGGCACGAATTCGAGGCCTGGTTTGATTCGTCTGACGGCTATGATGCCCAGACCGCCAAAGGGCTGGTCGCATGTCCGATGTGCGGCTCCGTCATGGTCAGCAAGGCGATCATGGCCCCGATGGTGCGCACCGGCAAACAGGCCGACGAGACAGCAGCGAAAACGCAGCGCGCCGTGGCCGAGGCCATGCACCGCCTGCGTCAGCATGTTGAAAAAACGCATGACTATGTGGGTGGCGATTTCGCCAGCGAGGCCCGCGACATCCATCATGGCCTGGCCCCCGACCGGCCCATCTATGGCGAGGCAACGCAGGATGAGGTGAAGTCGCTGGTGGAAGAGGGTGTGCCGGTGGCCCCCTTGCCGGTCAGCAGTCCCGGCGGGGTGAAGGACGGGGCCTTACCCGTACCGGAAACCAGACCGGCACAGCTTGATAAGAAGCTGAATTAGGTAAGAAATATTAAAAAGTGACCCTCCGTCGGCTATGCCGACACCTCCCCATCTTCGATAGGGAGGAGGGATGTGCCGCCTGCCTTTCCCTTCTCCCCATGACAATGGGAGAAGGTGGCCTGAACGGAGTGAAGGCCGGATGAGGGGCTTGGCGAGTACATCAAGAACGCCCCTCACCCGGTCGCGCTCGCTTTGCTTCGCTCCTGTCCTCTCCCCTCACGAGGGGAGAGGGGAATTCGTCCCGCGCAATAAAAAACCCCTCCGGCGAAACCGGAGGGGTTTTTAGAGCGGTTTGCATTCTGATTGAATCGGTCAAAGGCATGCAACCCGCTCTCCATTTTACGTTTTTCCGCATCTCGCCTTCAATTTGTAAGTCAAATTAAACGCTCGTTGCTCTAGCATCAGGCCTGTTCGGCGCTGACCTCGTCTTCGGCCTTGCGGCGGCGGGCGCGTTTCGGCTTGGCCGGCGCGTCTTCCGCCTCGGCGGCGGCGGCGGCGCTTGGCACGGGTGCGCGCAGGAAGGCGGGCAGGTGCGAGGCGTCGTCTTCGGTTCGGGCGCGACGGGCACGCGGTTCGCGGGCGGCGGGCGCTTCGGCGGCCACGGTTTCCGGTGCGGTTTCGGCCCGGTTGGTTTCAGAATACGCGGGACGCGGCGCACCACCCAGCGGTTCGGTGGAGGCGATGAAGCCCGGCGCTGAATTCAGAACCTGCTCCTGCTCATTCAGACGCTGGGCGCGGCGGCGTTCATAGCGTTCGCGGCGCGTTTCGCGGCGATTGCCGTCGGCGTCGAACTCGCTTTCGCGCGGTTCCGTGGCACGCGGTTCGCCACTACGCGGTTCAGGCGTGCGGCCTTCATTGTTACGCGGCTCGAAGCTGCGCGGTTCGTTGCGGTCGCGGTCGCGGTTACGGTCGCGGCCATTATTGCCCCGGTCGCCATTGCCCCGGTCGCCATTGCTGCGGTCATTACCGTTGCGGTCGTTACGGTAACGGTCGCGGTTGTCACGGCCATCCCGGTTGTCGGCGCGGTTCTCAGAGCGGTTGTCGCCGCGCCCCTCATCGGCATAGGCGTCTTCGGAAGCCGTTTCGGCCTCCTGATTGTCCTGGGCTTCGGCGTCCATCTCGTCGTCGAAATCGTCAAAGCCGTTGGAGAAGGGGTCACGCTGCACGAATTCGGACACCGGACGCTGCGGCTGCATCTGACGGATCAGGCGGAAATAATGCTCGGCGTGCTGCAAATGGTTTTCGGCCAGCACGCGGTCGCCCGCCGAATTGGCGTCACGCGCCAGTTGCTGGTACTTTTCGTAGATGGTCTGGGCGTTACCGCGCGCCTTCGTCCCCTCCGGCCCGTTCGATTCGTAGGCGCGGTTGGGATTATTGGAATTGCCCGAGGGTTTGCGGTTACGGCTGCGTTGCCGTTTCATGCCCCGAAAGTCTTTCATATAACTTACGTCTCTCTACGCGCCGCCTGAATGTGGGCAGGGCGGCGATTGTGCTTGGGATGGCAAGGTTCCGCTTTGGCGGGCCGGATAATGGCGTGTGTTGTGGCGGTGATCGACCTTGCTTGTGTCTTGGCTTGTCGGAAAAGCGCAGGGGTCAGTTTTGCCCCATTTATCTCTCACGCTTTCGCACGTCCCTGACGCGATGAAACGGCTTAAACCCTTGGCAGGGGTCTTTTGCAGCTCGCGGGGGGATGAAGACATAAGATGCTTAGCGCCTCTTGCGGCTCCTGCCAAGCGGATTTTTATGTCAGGGTTTGTAGCCTGTCACCACGCGCGGCAGGTTGGACAGGTCGAGATAGGTGACCACCTCGGCAAATCCCGCTGATTTCATGAGGTTTTCCACGGCTTCCGACTGATCGAAACCAATTTCCAGCCACGCTTTTCCCCCCGTTTTCAGCAGGCGGAAAATCTCAGGCGCCAGCGCGATATAGGCTTCCAGACCCGTTTCACCGCCATCGAGTGCCAGCATCGGATCGTGATTCTTCACCTCAGGATCGAGGGTGGGAATCACATCCGAACGAATATAGGGCGGGTTGGAGGCGATGAAATCAAAGCCGCCATCATGCAGGCCCTGACCCCATGAGGTGCGCAGGAAGGCGGCGCGGCCCTCAAGACCCAGATTGGCGGCATTATCGCGCGCCACAGCCAGAGCGTCCTCGCTGATGTCGGTGCCCAGCCCGCGGGCGGCGGGCCGTTCGCTCAATACCGACAACAGGATCGCGCCCGAACCGGTGCCGAGATCGGCCATAGAAAAGGCGTCGCCCGGCTGGCTGGCTTTCAGGATCATATCGACGATGCACTCGGTTTCCGGGCGCGGGATCAGCACATGCTCTGACAGATTGAGCAGCAGCTTCCAGAAGCCCTTACGGCCTAAGATTCGCGCCACCGGTTCGCGCTTTTCGCGGCGGTTAAGCCAGCTTTCAAACGTGGCGTCCTGTTCGGGCGTCAGCTCGCGGTGCGGATCGGTCAGTATGTCGGTGCGCGTCGCCCCGCTGGCCGCTTCGAGCAGCAGGCGGGCATCGATGGCTGGCGAGTCGATTCCGGCGGCTTTCAGACGCTTTTGCGCGCCGGTCCAGGCTTTAACGAGTGTGGTCATTGGCTAAACTTGTTCGTTGAGGAAAGGTGGAACCACGGAAAACACAGAAAACACGGAAAGGTAGTTCGATGTCGCCAAACACAGACACTGTTTAGCCAGAGCGGCGTTGTGTCTATCCGTGCTTTCCGTGTTTTCCGTGGTTCAAAGGCTAAAAAGCAGCGCTGGCGGGATAGGTGGCCACCACCATGTAGTTGACATCCGTATCCTCTGATAAGGCCCACTGGCCGGTGAGGGGATGGTAGCTGACGCCCACCGCTGGTTCGGCCTTCAGCCGGGTATCGGCCAGAAAGCCATGAATCTCGGCGGGTTTGAGAAATTTTTTCCAGTCGTGCGTACCCTTCGGCACCCAGCGCAGGACATATTCGGCCCCGACAATGGCCAGGGCGTGCGCTTTCAACGTGCGATTGAGCGTGGCCACAAACAGGATGCCGCCCGGTTTGACCAGCGAGGCGCACACCTTGAGGAAGGCTTCGGGATCGGCCACATGCTCGATCACCTCCATCGTCAGCACCACGTCGTACAGTGTCTCACCATTAGCGGCCAATTGCTCGACCGTCTGGTTGAGATAGCGAATGTCGAGCCCGCCGCTATCGGCATGGGCTTTCGCCGTGCCGATATTCCTGGCCGAGGCGTCAAGCCCGGTAACGTTAAAGCCCATGCGGTGCATCGGCTCGCTGAGCAGGCCGCCGCCGCAGCCGACATCGAGCAGGTGCAGGCCGGTGAAAGGCGCGCGCTCGCGCGGGGCCAGGCTGAAATGTTCAAGGCAGGTTTCACGGATAAATTTCACCCGCGTCGGGTTGAATTTATGCAGCGGCGCGAATGCGCCCTTGGTGTCCCACCATTTGGCGGCCAGGGCCGAAAACTGCTCAACCTCGCGCGCATCAATCGAAAAACCCGTGGCGTCGCCGTGGGCCGGAGCTTCATCTGTAAGGGAGCCGGTTGGATTTTCTGACATTTCGCACCGTATTTCTCACCGTACCCGGTGGATAATTCCTTGCAGCAGGACGCTGACATCGCTAGATAGGCCGCGCAAGTTTCAAGGGCAAGCCCGTGAAGGCATTTCCATGCTACGGCATGGCAAGGCCGACTGGCCGCCCGAGCTTATGCGAGGAGCCCATTCTTTCTTAAAAGGGAATGGCGGCGTCTGAGCTAAAGTAAAGCAAAGAAAGTGAAGACATGACGCGTTTGGTGATGAAGTTCGGGGGCACGTCGATGGCCGATCTCGAACGCATCCGCAGAGCCGCCCGCCTCGTGGCGGCTGAGGCCGATGCCGGTCATAGTGTGGCGGTCGTGGTGTCGGCCATGTCGGGCAAGACCAATGAGCTGGTCGGCTGGACCGATGAGGCCGGCAAACCAAGTGGCAAGGCCATGGAAAGCGACGACGAATATGATGTCGTCGTGGCGTCGGGCGAGCAGGTCACAGCCGGTCTGCTCAGCATGACCCTGCGCAATATGGGCTATGATGCCGTCACCATGATGGGCTGGCAGGTGCCGATCATCACGTCTGATGTGCATGGCAAGGCGCGCATCGTCGATATTCCGCCCGCCAAGCTGGAAACCGCGCTCGATGCCGGTCAGATCGTGGTGGTGCCGGGCTTTCAGGGCGTCACCGAATCGGGCCGTATCACCACCTTGGGCCGTGGTGGCTCCGATACGTCGGCGGTGGCCGTGGCGGCGGCGATCAAGGCCGTGCGCTGCGACATCTATACCGATGTCGATGGCGTTTATACCACCGATCCGCGCATCGAGAACAAGGCGCGCCGCCTGAAGAAAATATCGTTTGAGGAAATGCTGGAAATGGCGTCTCTGGGCGCCAAGGTTCTGCAAACGCGCTCGGTCGAGCTGGCTATGGGCCAGCGCATGCCGGTGCGCGTCCTGTCCAGCTTTGTCGAGCCGGGCGAAAATTTAGATCAAGGCACCATCGTGTGCGACGAGGAAGAAATCGTGGAAAAGCATATCGTTTCCGGCGTGGCCTTCAGCCGTGATGAGGCCAAGATCACCCTTCTGGGCCTGCCCAACAGGATCGGCGTATCGGCCACCGTGTTCAGCCGTCTGGCCGCCGCCAATATCAATGTCGATATGATTGTCCAGTCGGAAAAGCGTTCGGGCGACTATGCCAACCAGATCTTCACGGTGGGCCGCCGCGAGGCGGAGCGGGCCGTACAGATCATGCAGGACGCGCGCGAGGAAATTGGCTTCGACGACATTCGCCTCGATGCGTCGGTGTCGAAAATCTCAATCGTCGGCGTCGGTATGCGTTCACATGCCGGTGTGGCCGAAACCATGTTCCGCTCGCTGTCGGAAAAGGGCATCAATATCCAGGTCATCTCGACCTCGGAGATCAAGATTTCCGTTCTGATCGACGAAGCCTATACCGAACTGGCCGTGCGCGCCCTTCATGCCGCCTATGGGCTGGACAAGATCGGCGTTTAAAACCAGTCGTTAATCTGGGGCGGCGTGTGAGATCGGCTTTGTCGAGACAATCGGCTGAGGCTCGCGGATCGTTTCAGACTGTTAATGGCTTGTGATAATAACCCCATCGTGACTTGCATAAGCCCGTGCCTTGCGACTAGACACCGGCGTCAAAGCAACACACTCTAAGCGGCGCGCGCGTCCTCTCAAGCAGGGCGAGGGCGAAAAAGGGGGAAACCATTGGTCAAGGCAGGCTCGGTGACGGGACAAACTCCGACAGGCACGAAACCGTTCGGTTTCGCCGTTCGCGGCCAGCGCGGCCTGCTGCGCCAGATCCGCGAGACGATGGAGGAGGGCCAGTCGGCTCAGGCCCGCCTCGATACGGTGGTGCGCATCATCGCCTCGTCTATGGTGGCCGAGGTCTGCTCGATCTACCTGCGCCGCACCTCCGAAGAACTGGAACTGTTCGCCACCGAAGGTCTGAATGCCGACGCCGTCCACAAGACGCGGATGCGGCTGTCCGAAGGTCTGGTCGGCGAGGTGGCGCGGCTGGGCCAGCCGCTCAATCTGATGGACGCGCCCAGCCATCCCAGCTTTTCTTATCGGCCTGAAACCGGCGAAGACCCGTTTAAATCCTTCCTCGGCGTGCCATTGTTGCGCGGCGGCCGCACCATCGGCGTGCTGGTCGTGCAGAATATGGCGGCGCGCAAATACGAGGACGAGGAGGTCGAAGACCTCCAGATCATCGCTATGGTGCTGGCCGAAATCGTCACGGCGGGCGAACTGGTCGGCCTTGAGGAACTGAAGGACATCGAGCTGGCACCCACCGGCTCGGAGCGGCTGAAAGGCTCGGTCTTCGCCGACGGCCTGACGCTCGGCGTCGTGGTGCTGCATGAGGTGCCGGTCACACCCGAACACCTGCTCAGTGACGACGCCGCCGCCGAAGAGGTGCGTCTGCTCGGCGCCATTGACAAGCTGCGTGAGCAGATCGACCAGATGTTCGAGGGCCAGCATGGCCTGGCCGGGCCCACCTTCGATGTGCTGGAAACCTACCGCATGTTCGCCCATGACCGCGGCTGGACGCGCAATCTGGTTGAGGCGGTGCGCAACGGTCTGACCGCCGAAGCCGCCGTCGAGCGCGTGCGTAACGAACAGCGCGCCCGTCTCAACAATGCGCGCGACGCCTATATGCGCGAACGCCTGCACGATCTCGAAGACCTGGCCAACCGCCTGCTGCGCGTGCTGGCGGGCAAGAATACGGCGCGGCGTTCCATCCCGGACAACGCCATTCTGGTGGCGCGTGACTTAGGCCCTGCCGATCTTTTGGAATATGACCGCGAGCGGCTGAAGGGCATATTGCTCGAAGAAGGCTCGGCCTCCAACCATGCTGCCATCGTGGCGCGCGCCCTGCAAATTCCGTGTGTCGGGCGGCTGCAAAATCTGCGCGACCGCGTATCCCAGGGCGATACGGTCATTGTCGATGGCGAAACCGGCGAAGCTTATCTGCGCCCGCGTCCTGACATCATCGACGCGACGGCGGCCCGCATGGATGTGCGCGCCCAGCGCCGCGCCGAATTCGTCAAGATCAAGGATCAGGCCGCCATCACCAAGGACGGCCAGCGCATCACCCTGCTGATGAATGCCGGTCTGGAATTCGACATCGAGATCATGAACGAGACGGGAGCGGAAGGCATCGGCCTGTTCCGCACCGAATTCCAGTTCATGGTGTCGGACGACCTGCCGCGCCTCAACCGCCAGACCGAACTTTACAAACGCATCATGGACGGGGCGGGCGAACGTCCGGTCACCTTCCGCACGCTCGATCTGGGCGGCGATAAAATCCTGCCCTATATGGAGATGGAGCGCGAGGAAAACCCGGCGCTTGGCTGGCGCGCCATCCGCATGGGTCTGGATCGTCCGGCCCTGCTGCGCATGCAGTTGCGCGCCCTGATCACGGCGGCGGCGGGCCGCGAACTGCGCATCATGTTCCCGATGGTGGCCTCGATCGACGAGTTCCGTCAGGCGCGCGAAATGGTCGATATTGAAATGGCCTGGGCCAAAAGGCGCGGGCGTCCCCTGCCGGGTCTGCTGCGCGTCGGGGCCATGATCGAATGCCCGTCGCTTTTGTTCCATCTCGATGCTTTGTTGCCGCTGGTCGATTTCGCTTCGGTTGGCACCAATGACCTGACCCAGTATCTGTTTGCGGCGGATCGCACCAATCCCAAGATGACCGACCGCTACAATCCTCTGTCGCCGCCGATGCTGCGCGCCCTGTCGGCCATCCAGAAGGCGGCGGAGGAATCGGGCACGCCGGTATCGGTGTGCGGTGAAATCGCCGGACGCCCGCTCGAAGCCTTTGTGTTGATCGCGCTCGGTTTCAACCGCCTGTCCATGCCGCCAGCAGGCCTCGGCCAGGTCAAGCGCATGATTCTGGGCCTCGACCGCGACAATGCCCGCAAGTCGATTGAAAAGCTGATGAGTTCATCCAATGGCAGCCTGCGCAATGAGATTCTCAGTTTAGCGCGCAAGCTCGATCTCGATCTGTAGGGTCGCGCGCCAAAAAACAAATACGCGAAATAACTTGTCACCAAATGCCGCTTGGGTTCGTATAGAGCCACAGGCAATGATGAGGTGACGTGTGCGGATCGCGGCGGGTTTTAAAGTTCTTCTGACGTTTTTCGCGCTTTTGCTGGTATCGGCCTTGCCGGCGCAGGCGGCGGATGGCCAGTCGGCCCATATCAAGGCCCGCCTGATCGCCGCCTCGGCCACGGTGCCGCAGGATGGCGAAGTGACCATCGGCCTCGATTACACCGCCGCCAGGGGCTGGCACACCTACTGGATCAATCCGGGCGATACCGGACTGGCCCCCACCTTTCACTGGAACCTGCCCGACGGGGTGACGGTGGACGCCATCCAGTGGCCGACGCCGGAAAAACTGCCCGCCTTCGGTCTGATGTCTTACGGTTATGAAGGCCAGACCACGCTTTTGATGCACGTCCATAATGCCTCACAGCTCAAGAGCGGCGATACCCTGCCGCTCAAGGCCCATATCGATTTTCTCGTCTGTTCGGATGTCTGTGTGCCGGAAAGCCTCGATGTGGCGCTCGATCTCAAGGTGGGAGCGATTTCGCCGGGGCCGGATGCCGGGGCGCTGGTCGATGCACAAAAACGCCTGCCGCAAACCGCCGCTCAGCCGGGACGCATCGCTCTTCAAAATGGCACGGTCGAACTGGGCTTCACCGACCGCTACGATCCGCATTTCGATGATCCGCGCGGCGCTTATTTCTTCCCTTTGCAGTCGGGTGTGGTCAGCGCGCCCGATGCCCAGACGCCCGATGTCGGCGGCGATGGCTTTGCCCTGCGCGTCAAGGCGGCGGGGCCTGATCTGCCGCCGGGCGATCTGAGCGGCGTGCTGAAATTCGCCGATGGCACGGCCTATACCGTCAGTCTGCAACGCGGCCCGCTGCTGCCGGGAATGCACGGCCTGGGCGCGCCGGTGGCCACCGCCCCCGCCGCCTCGCTGACCGGTGTGTTGCTGGCCATGCTGGCGGCCTTTACCGGCGGGCTGATTCTCAATCTGATGCCGTGCGTTTTTCCCGTTTTGTCGATGAAGCTGCTCAGCCTGTCGCGGGCGCATCACGATACGCGGCTGGCGCGCTCTGAGGCGCTGGTCTATGGCGCGGGGGCGGTGTTGAGCTTCGTGGCGCTGGCGGGCATACTGATCGGTGCACGCGCCTTGGGGGCTTCGCTGGGCTGGGGCTTTCAATTGCAGTCGCCCTATGTCACCGCCGCCCTGAGCCTGATCATGTTGCTGGTGGCGCTCAATATGTCGGGTCTGTTTGAGATCGGCAGTTCGTTACAGGGTTTGGCCGGGAATCTCGGTGGCAGTTTGGGCGGCGCGGGCCTGAACACACAGAACCGCCCGCGCCTGTCGGCCTTCCTGACCGGTGTACTGGCCGTGGTGGTGGCAGCACCCTGCACCGCGCCCTTCATGGCCACAGCCATCGGCGTGGCGCTGGCGCAGGGCGGGCTGGTCGCCCTGGCCATCTTCGTGGCTCTGGGGGTGGGTTTCGCCCTGCCTTTCGTAGCGCTGACCTTCCTGATCGCCTATGTGCCGGGCGTGGCGAAAGCCCTGCCACGGCCCGGAAAATGGATGGATCGCCTCAAGCACGGCCTGTCGGTGCTGATGTATCTGGCCGCTCTGTGGCTGGTCTGGGTCTTCGCCCAGCAGGTCGAGATCGGCGGGCTGGTGCTGCTCGGTCTGGCGATGGCGCTGGTGATCATTGCCGTTTTGCGCCTGCATCTGCCGTCCTGGGTCAGGCCGGTGGTGCTGGTGGCGGGGATCGTGCTCGGCCTGTTTGCCGCCAGCCTGCCGCGTGCTGACAAGCCGGACGCCGTGCCGACGGGTCTTCTGGCACATCAGAATTTTGATGTGGGGACTCTGGCCGCCCTGCGCAGTCAGGGCAAGCCGGTGCTGGTCGATCTGACGGCGGCCTGGTGCGTGACGTGCAAGGTCAATGAACGGCTGGTTCTGTCAACGCCCGCGTTTCAAAAGGCGCTGAAGGATACGGGCACGGTCTATATGGTCGGTGACTGGACCAATCAGGACGCCGAAATCTCGCACTATTTAAGCCTGTATGGCCGATCCGGCGTGCCACTCTATGTCTATTACGGTGCGCATCAGGCCGCGCCGGTCGTGCTGCCGCAAATCCTGCACACGCCGGATGTGGTACGGGTGATCGAGGACGGTGCGACGTAGGGAATTGGCCACAAAAAATACGAAAATAGCTAAAGTCTGGAGTGGGGTGATTTTATCTAAAGCAACGAGCGTTTAATTTGACTTACAAATTGAATGCGAGATGCGGGAAAACGTAAAATGTAGAGCGGGTTGCATTCCTTTCAACGATTCAATCAGAATGCAAACCGCTCTAGAATCGCTTTCGTCCCCCTCTCCCCACTTGTGGGGAGAGGACGGGAGCCAAGCGCAGCGAAGGGGACCGGGTGAGGGGCAGTCTTGGTGTACCTGCCAAGCCCCTCATCCGGCCCTCGTTACACTCAGGCCACCGTCTCCCCTTTTTAAGGGGAGAAGGGAAGGTCGGGCACCACAAACCTTTGCCATCAGGCTCAATACTTTTCGTGTTTTCGTGCCTTTCGTGGCCCAAAACCCGGCTTGTCTAAGCGTCCTTGCCAAACTCGGCCACGCAGTCGAGGCCGGAAGCGACGGTTTCGGGCGTGACGATGACGGCGATATTGTCGCGCAGCAACAGATCCATATTGGTCAGGGCCTGACCAAGCGCGGCATCCGTTTTGGCGGCTTCGATGTCATTGATCTTGTTGATCAGGTCGCGCGAAACGCCCAGCATGATACATTTCAGGTCATTGTCGGTGCCGCGCATCTTCAGGTCGTTATGGCCCTTCAGATCACCCGCCGACAGGTTGCGGATGGCCTTGGCATAGACCGTAAAACGCTCGCTTTTCAGCAAGGTCAGGCTGGGCTTGAGATTGAAGCTCTTGGTTTCGGCGCGCAACTGGCGGGCGTCATTGACGAGGCCGCCGTAAAAGGGCTCGTGCGATATTTTGCTGGTCGCCGCAGGGGGGGCTGCACTGGCGGGCGGCGCAGGCGCATCGGCCACGCGCACCATCACCGCCGAGCAACCGGGCGAAGCTGGCATCGCGTGAACGGGCGCGGTTGCGCTCAACACCAGGGCCACGACAACCGAACAATCCATAGCCTGCGCTCCTTGCTGACGAATCGGAGCGTATTGTGCAGATTTTCGGCGGGAATGGGTTAACGCCCGCGTATACAGCCCGTAAAACAGGCGGCCAGAGGAAAAATAGCCCATCCCTTATCGGCCTGACCGGATAGTTCAGGTCTGGCTTTGTGGTGTCAGGACTTCAGGCGTCAGTAATGCACCTGGGTCGGCTGGCCGCCTGGGTGGCAGGGAATACCGGCGGGGCACTGATCCGAATGGAAATTGGTGGCAACCCAGACAATAACAGCCGCAGCCAGGGCCACGATGACGATGGCCACAACAAAATGCGAAAAATTTTCCGCGGCATGAGAATGCTTGCTCATAGTTTATCCTCCTC
The DNA here is from genome assembly GCF_030027245.1 of Asticcacaulis sp. EMRT-3. NCBI lineage: Bacteria > Pseudomonadati > Pseudomonadota > Alphaproteobacteria > Caulobacterales > Caulobacteraceae > Asticcacaulis > Asticcacaulis carbonis. The sequence goes on along the minus strand of NZ_JASERT010000001.1, from coordinate 1,724,206 downwards.
ATCAGGGAGCTTGATGATAACACCGTTTTGCCACAATTAACAGAGTGTTCGCGCATTATTTTGACACACTCGTCAGAAAAAGGGATTGCGCCATGATATATGTAGCGACGGGCGTCGTTATCCACACGAGGCTTGTAAGCCGCGCCGCCTTGGTTTAATCGCCGCACATGAGCGAAAATGTCCCCCCCGCCCCCGATACCTTCCGCCCCGAAGCGCGCAGCCCGCGTGGCTTTGCCGACAAGCGCAGCCAGCAGATCGCCATCGAGCGCCGGCTGATCAGCACCGTGTCGAAAGTCTATGAAGACTTCGGCTTCGAGGCCCTGCAAACCCCGGCTTTTGAATATGCCGATGCGCTGGGCAAATTTCTGCCCGATTCCGACCGGCCCAATGTCGGCGTGTTCGCGCTTCAGGACGATGACGAGCAGTGGATGGCCCTGCGTTATGACCTGACGGCACCGCTGGCGCGCTTTGCGGCGCAAAACTGGGAAACCCTGCCCAAGCCGTTTCGCCGCTATGCTTACGGCTCCGTCTTTCGCAATGAAAAGCCGGGGCCGGGGCGTTTGCGTGAATTCATGCAGTGCGACGCCGATATTGTCGGCTCCGACCGCCCTGAGGCCGACGCCGAAATGATCGCCCTGGCCGTGGCCGGGTTCAAGGCGCTGGATGTGCCGGTGCGCCTGCGCGTCAATAACCGCAAACTGCTCAATGGTCTGCTGACCAGTCTGGGCGTGAGCGATCCGGGCCAGCAACTGGGCGTTTTGCGCGCCATCGACAAGATGGATCGCTTCGGCCCTGAAGGCGTGGCGCTGTTGCTGGGCGCGGGTCGCAAGGATGACAGCGGCGACTATACCAAGGGTGCCAACCTGCCCGAAGCCGCCATTCAGCCGGTGCTCGATTTTGTGCTGGCCGGCGGCGCCGACAGCCGCGAAGGTGTGCTGGCGCGTCTGGCCAATGTCTTGTCGGCCTCGCCGGAAGGGCAGGCGGGAGTTGAGGATCTGGGCCGTATCCATACGGCGCTGGCCGCGATGGGCGTGGCCGAAGACGCGGCTGTCTTTGATCCCGGCATTGTGCGCGGGCTTGAATATTATACAGGGCCTGTGTTTGAGGCCGAACTTCTGCTCGAAACGCGCGATGAAAAAGGCCAGCCGGTCGCCTTCGGTTCGGTGGGCGGCGGCGGGCGTTATGATGATCTGGTGGCGCGCTTCACCGGCCAGTCCGTGCCGGCCACCGGCTTTTCGTTCGGCGTGTCGCGTCTGGCGGCGGCTTTGGCGCTGACCGACCACAAGGCCGAAAAACTGCGCGGCCCCGTGGTCATCATCAACTTCTCCGAAGCCGATATGGGCGAATATTTCAAGCTGGCCGCCGAAATCCGCGCCGCCGGTATTCCCGCCGAAGTCTATCTTGGCCGCTCCGGCATGAAGGCGCAGATGAAATACGCCGATCGCCGGCTGTCGCCGGCTGTCGCTATGATCGGTGAGGACGAGCTGAAATCTGGTAGCGTTACCATAAAAGACCTCGATTTGGGCCGGGATTTAGCGTTGCAAATTAGTGACAATAAGGCCTGGCGAGAAGGGCGGCCCGGACAGGTTAATTTGCCGCGTGCCGAAGCCATTAACCACTTGAAATCCATCATAGAAAGCAATTGACAGCGCTGTCAAATTTGACCCCACCTCACAGCATTCTTGTTGAGGCTGAAACCGGTTTGTTGAAGGTGCGAAATAATTTTGACGCAGTGATGGAAAATGAGTTGACACCCGCGCCGAAAAGCTGTTTTTACGGCTCCAAGAGAACGGAACTTCCCCGGTTAAGAGGAAGTCAGTTCCCGGCGTTTCGGGGAGGAAACGCTCACTTAAAATAAAATCAAAAACCCGCTGGATGAGATCATCTCCAGCGGGTTTTTTTATGCTCTGATCCGGCCATTTGTCTGATAATTTCTACACCGGTGTCAAATCACAGGTGGCCGCAAAAAAAACGACATCAGCCTGTTATTTTGTAGCGCAACCGTTGCGTATTTTGCTGGCCCGTCTCTAAATACCGTCATGATACGCTTGGCACCTACCGGCTCATCATCCTCAGATATTGTCCGATCACAAAAGGATATTCCATGCGCAGTCTCCGCAACACGCTTTTAAGCTCGGTTATGCTCACCCTGCCGCTGATGGCAGGCCTGCCGGTTCAGGCTGAGGTGGTGTCGCATGACGTGCCCCAGCCCTATGCCGCGCACAGCCTGATGGCCGATCTGACCGCCGGTGGCCCGGACGGCGGCACGGACGCCGCTCAGATGGCCGAGCTTGGCAAGTCCTATGGGCCGTGGGGCTTTAACGTCGGAGGCATGGATACTTCGATAAGGCCGGGCAATGACTTCTACCTCTATGCCAATGGCAAGGCGCTCAAAGCGATGGTGATCCCCGGCGATCAGCCCGGCTATGGCAGCTTCAACAAGCTGGCCGATCTGTCGGAACTGCGCGAAAAGCTGCTGGTCACCGGCCTGGCGGCGCGCAGCGATCTGAGCGGCGAAGACCTGAAAATCGCTGACCTGTATCGCAGCGCCATGAATACCGATCTGAGAAATCAGCTCGACGCCAAACCTTTGCAGCCGGAACTCCATGCCATAGCGGCGATCACCGACAAGACGCAGATGGCCGCCTATATGGGCTCGACCGCCGGACGCTTCGGCTCGGCCCTGTTCGGCCTGTCGGTCTATGACGACGCCAAGCGCCCCGGATTCTATGCCCTGCAAATCGGTCAGGCGGGCCTGGGCCTGCCCAATCGTGACTATTACCTCACGGCCACCTATGCCGATAAGCTGAAGGCCTATGAGGTCTATATTACCGACATGCTGACCATGAGCGGCTATCCTGATCCGGCGGCATCGGCGCATCAGATCGTCGATTTCGAAACGCAGATTGCCAAGGTGAGCTGGACGCTGGATCAGCGCCGCGATGACACCAAGACCTATAATCCGATGGCTTTGAACGATCTCAATACCTATGCGCCCGGTTTTGGCTGGGACGCCTTCTTCAAGGGGGCGGGTGTCGCCCGTGCGCAAAAGGTGATCGTGGCCGAAAACACGGCCTTCCCGAAGATCGCCGCCATCTTCGCCGCCACGCCGCTCGATACGCTGAAAGCCTGGGAAGCCTTCCATACGGTTGATCAGGCCTCGGCCTATCTGTCGGATCGCTTCTATAACCGCCGCTTCGCCTTCCGTTCGCAGGATCTGTATGGCGTCAAGGAACAGCGCCCCCTATGGAAGCGCGCCGTCGGCACGGTCGATGACAATATGCCCGAAGTGCTGGGCAAGGCCTATGCCGCGCAATATTTCCCGCCGCAGTCCAAGGCGACGATGGTGGCGCTGGTCAATGACCTCTTGGCGGCCATGAAGATTCGCCTGCAAAACGTCACCTGGATGACCCCGGCCACCAAGGAAAAGGCGCTGGAAAAACTGTCGAAATTCGGCGTACGCATCGGCTATCCCGATCACTGGCGCGATTACAGCGCGCTTGTGATCAAGCCGGACGATCTCTATGGCAATATCGAGCGCTCCTCGGCCTTTGAATGGGCGCACCGCGTCTCGCAGATTGACGGCCCGATCGACCCGGATGACTGGGGCATGTACCCCCAAACGGTCAATGCCGAATATTCACCGACGCGCAACGAGGTCATCTTCCCGGCGGCCATATTGCAACCGCCCTTCTTCGATCCGAAGGCCGATATGGCGGTCAATTATGGCGGCATTGGCGCGGTGATCGGCCATGAAATCACCCACGGCTTCGATGATGAGGGCCGTCACTATGACGGTAACGGTGCTCTGGTCGATTGGTGGACGCCGGAAGATTCGGCGAAGTTCGAGGCCCAGACCAAGGCGCTGGCTGCGCAGTTCGATCAGTATGAGCCGGTGCCGGGCGTTCACGTCAAGGGCGACCAGACGATGGGCGAGAATATCGCCGATCTCGGCGGATTGCTGGTGTCTTACGATGCCTACCATATCGCGCTGAAGGGGCAGACCCCACCTGAAATCGACGGCTTCTCCGGCGACCAGCGCTTCTATCTTGGCTTTGCCCAGATATGGCAGTCGAAATACCAGCCCGACTATATGAAATATCTGGTGGCCGCCGATGTCCATTCGCCGACCCATTTCCGCGCCGACGGGGCCACGCGCAATGTCGATGCCTGGTATAAGGCCTTTGATGTCCAACCGGGTGACGCCTATTATGTGGCACCCGATAAGCGCGTGCGCATCTGGTAGAAGCGACGGTTACTGTTTGCGCTTCTGCCATGTGCGGGTGGCTGCGATCAGGATGCCCGCCAGTTTGAGCGCCAGAGCGATGATCAGCAGGGCGGCAATGCCCGTACCCGTGCCGCCATGCAGCAGATCGGGCAGGGCCAGCGGCGCTTCGCCTGATGGCGCGGGCGCGAACAGAACCACGCCGAGAACGCTGGTCAATGTGGCCAGCAGCAGGAAAGCGCCTGCTGCCACCAGCCAGCGGCTTTTGATGCGCACGCGCTTATCGGGGCTGGACATGATCAAGCCTCATGGCTGCGCGCACCTTGCCGCCTGTGCTGGCGCCATCGGTGGGGTGATAATGCAAAAAGGCGGGCAGGTCATTGCCGACGGCGGCGCTGTTCAGGCTGGCGGGATTTTGCGCAAAACCGGCAACGGCGAACAGGCAGCCGGTCAGGGCCAGAGCGCTGACCAGTGTATAGATAAAACCCTTCACGGTGGTTATCCTTTGCAAATTGGGTGGCAAGGGAGCCGGGGCGAAAACGGATTGCGCCGCCTTCGCCCCTTTTCACCCCCGCGCCCCCCGATGGCCGACTGGCCGCCCGAGCTTAAGCGAGAAGCCATGCGACGCCTGAGTGTGAAATCAGCGCTTCATAATCGAGGCGAACGATGGTATGAACGCTGTTCACAATTACGATGTAGCGCATAATTGAACGCCGTTCAATACAAAAGTGAACTCTGTTCAAAATTATTTTGAGGATATGATGGTCAAGCCCCCCAGCCAAAGCACGACCGACCGCCGTCAGGCGCAACTGGAAGCCCTGATTAGCGCCGCTGAAACGCGCATCTGCGCCGAGGGCGTGGCCAGCCTGAAGGCGCGCGATCTGGCCGCCGATCTCGGCATTGCATTGGGCGGGCTTTACAACATCGTCGCCGACATGGACGATCTGATGCTGCGGGTCAATTCGCGTACCCTGTCGCGCCTTGGCGCGGCGGCGGCTGAGGCCAGCGATCACCTGCCGATGACCACGCCCGCGCAAGCCCTGCAAAGGCTGGGTCAGGTGGCCCGAACCTATCTCGTTTTTGCGCGTGAAAATCTGCGGCTATGGCGGATGCTGTTTGAAACCCATGTGCGCTCAGTGGTGCCGGAATGGGCCAATGAGGATCAGCTACGGCTGTTTCGCCATATTGCCGAGCCTCTGGCCGTTCTCATGCCGGATCTGCCCGCCGAGGCCCTCAGCGTGCGGGCGCGCACCCTGTTTGCCGCCGTGCATGGCGTGATCAGTCTGGGGCTGGAAGAACGCCTGATCGCCGTACCGCTGAGCCAGTTGGAAAGCGAGATCGACTGGCTGATCCGCGCCGCCTGCCAGCAGGGGGCGTGATGAACCGGCGGTTTTGGGCCTTGGCGGGGCTCGTTTTGTTGCTGGCCGCCTGTTCGAAACCGGCGTCAAAAGCGCCGCCGCCGCCCGCACCGCCGCCGAAGCGGCTGGCCATCGGCCTTGATGTGCCGCCCGACCGCGTGCGCGTGGAGATCGATACCTCGGACGGGCCGATCGTGCTCGAACTGGACGGCAAGGATGCGCCGATCACCACGGCCAATTTCCTGCACTATGTTGACCGCCACAAGCTTGATGGCGGCAGTTTTTATCGCGCCGTGTCCGCGGGCCAGGCCGGTTTCATCCAGTTCAACAGCGGCGACCGCACTTTTCCGCCGATCCCGCACGAGCCGACCAGCCAGACCCATTTGTCGCATACCGACGGCACAGTCTCGACCGCGCGCTATGCCGTCGGCACGGCGTCGAACGAATTTACCATCTGTGTCGGCGACATGACCTATCTCGATGCCGGCGGCAATGCCACGCCCGATCATCAGGGCTATGCCGCCTTCGGCCATGTGGTGTCGGGCATGGCGGTGGTGAAGCAAATCCTGCACGCGCCGCGTTCGAAAGCCAAGCCCGCGCCCGGTGACTGGCCTGACGAAATCCTGGCCAGACCGGTCACCATCCTGTCCGCCCACCGCCTGTCATAAATCAGGCGTCGATGGAGGTGATCATCGAAGCGGCGGTCATCCCGGAAGCGGCTGTGCTGGAATAGCTTTGCACGGCCTGGATGAATTGCTGCATCAGGCTGGCCAGGCTGTCTGACGCGCCGGAAGCTGTGCTGCCGCTGCCTGACGTGCTGCTCGAAGACAGGGCATCCAGCAAGGAGGTGTCCTGCGTCGATGATGCACCCTGGACGCCGCCCATGCCACTGGTGGTTCCACCGGCGGCCATCTGCTGATCGAAGCTGGTTTTTTCAGCCGCCGAAACCGAGCCGTCGCCATTGGTGTCCATGCTGGCGAAAAGTGTATCGGCCAGCGAGGCGGGGCTGGCGCTGAGGCTGGATGTGCCGTCACTACCAGATGGCATATGCATATGGTGATGGCCGTGATGATGGCCGCCACCGATACTGCTCAAGGTCGATGAAGCCGATGTGGAGGCTTGCGACTGCATCGCCGTCAGGCCCTCGAGGATTTTCGAAGACAGGGCGCTGATGAAATAGTCGGGGTTTTCGCTGAAGGTGGAAGCGGTGGTGGCCGTGGTCGCGGTCGTGGTCGCGGAAGATGCCGCCGAACTGTCTGAACTGCCCGATGTCGCGCTCAGACTTGACTGCACCTGCGCCAGCAACTGGCTGAGGCTGGGGCTCGCCGAACTGCTGATTTGCATGAGACTCTCCTTGCTGGAACCCGAAATCTGTTCGCGGGCAATAGCATGGAAAATAATTCAAGTTAATAGTGTGTTAACTTAATAAATATTTCAGCAATGCAACCAAAATAACAAAATTAAATCTATGTTTTGGAATGAATGTTAGATCAATATATCCATGATTACATAAAAGCAAGCAAAATTTACTCAGGGAAATATTGACCGGGCAAGAATTTCCTGCCTGTCAAGCCTCTTGCCGATCCGGCCCGCCACCGCTAAGTTGCGCGCAATTCCATGATGGCCCTTCCCTGTCCGAAAGATCCGCCTATGCGCTTTTCGTCGATTTCGTTTTCCGTCGCCCTGCTGGGCCTGACCGCCGTGCCCGCCTTCACCGCCCTGCCGGCCACCGCGCAGGCCTATCTCGATGTCATGAACCTGAATGTGTTCTTTTCGCCCTCCGGCCAGCCGTTTCGCGCAAGCGCGGGCAAGCCCTATCCGGTGATGGAATGGTTCAATGCCGCCGATACCAATCATGACGGCAAGATCAGTCAAGATGAATTCGTCACCGACGCGCAGAACTTCTTCGCCGAACTGGATGTCAATCATGACGGCTATATTTCCAGCCCGGAAAACAGCCGCTATGAAAGCATCATCGCACCGGAAATCCAGCACGTCGATCCGCGTATCCAGCAGCCGAAGGTGCTGCATCACGACTATGATCCCGACATGGACACCAGCCAGGACGACAGCCCCAATGGCGGCAAGTATGTCAAGCAGATCCTGGGCGCTTCGCAATACAGCCTGATTGACGAGCCGCAGCCGATCCGTGCCGCCGACGCCGATTTCGACTTCCGCGTTTCTGCCGAGGAATGGCTGACCGCCACCCATCAGCGTTTTGCTATTCTGGATCGCAATCACGATGGCTTCATCACACCTGACGAACTGGCCAAGACACCGGCGCAGGTGGCGCTGGAACTGGCCGCCGCTGATAAGAGCCATGACGACAAGAGGCGCGACGACAAGGGCAAGAAAAAGCATTCCGGCTGGTGGTAGATAGGGTCGGTCAGGGCCGGGCGGTATTTGCGCCTCGCCACCACGCCTAATTCGTGGTACGGGCGGGCTTTGATTTTGCTGACGGAAATGACAGAGCGTGTTCAAAAAAGTCCACAGACTGGGCCTGTTCGGTTTAGGTGCCTTCGGTCGCCTGATCGTCCGGCACCTGTCGCCCTATTTCGACATCTACGCCCATGATCCGTCGCCGGAAGCGCGCAAATTCGCCAGCCGCCATAATGTGACACTCGTCAGCCTCGAAGAGGCGGCGGCCTGTCCTTACGTGGTGCTGGCCACGCCGATCCGCACCTTAAAGGCGCTGGCCGAAGCGATTGCGCCGCATGTTGCGCCGCGCGCCCTGATCATTGATGTCGGTTCGGTCAAGATGAAGCCGGCGCGCTGGCTGCTCGACGCCATGCCGGCGGACGCCTCCATCCTGTGTACCCATCCGCTTTTCGGGCCGCAATCGGCGCGCAAGGGCATCCACGATCTCGAAATCGTCGTCTGTCCGGTGCGCGTGCGCCATCTGGCCAGCATTATTCGCTTTTTCGAGAAGACGCTCGATCTCAAGGTGTCGCTGGCCACGCCGGAGGAGCACGACCGCGCCCTGGCCGCCGTGCAGGGCTTAACCCACCTGATCGCCAAGGTGTTGAGCGGGCTGGAACCTTTGCCCACCGTCCATACTACGCGCTCCTACGACCTGATGATGCAGGGCGTAGGCCTGGTGCAGGGCGATTCCGACGAGCTGTTCCTGTCGATTGAGCGCGATAATCCGTTCGCCAGCGAGGTGCGCAAGCGCTTCTTCGCCGAGATCGATTCGTTACGCACCCGTCTGGAAGCGCACGATAGCGAGAAGTAGGTGGTGTCAAGTTTAGTTAAATTAGCGTTTAAGTATTCTGCGAATGGAGAGTTTAATGTCACAAATTAAAAATCGCGCACAAATATGCCTCAACACCATTGAATCTATTATTTCAAGCAAATCCGTAGATCAATATCTAATCGGATGGACATCTCTTCCTTGCGGCACAAAAGCTGATCAATATCGAAGGCACGGATTTGAACACCTTGTCGTTTTATCTGATAAATTAAATCACAAAACTGCTCTGGATTTAGAAGAGTATTTGCAAAGATCTACCATGCTTCTCAACGATCCGGAAAATATTCTATGTAACAAATACCATGCAGAAAAGAAAGCCAGAGGCAGAACCTACCGTAGTGATGGCGGAACGTTGAAAGACAAGCTAGACAAGCAATTTTCAGTATATATTGTATGGTGGGGCAAGTCTGAATAATAGAAACTGCTAAAGTGGCCTATTTTCTTATGAAGTAATTTATTTATGCCGACGCCGATGTCGCGCCCGTATCCGGCGTCTCGGACACGCGCCTGGCCGAGATGATCTTGACCGGATGCAGCAGCATCTGACCGGCCCAGCCGCCCTGCGGCGGGGTTTTCGGATCGATCTTGCCGTGCAATATGCTTTTCACCACATCCATGCCCTTGATGACGTGGCCGAAGGCGGCATAACCCAGCTTGTCCGTCGAGCCGGAGCGGCCTGCATCCATATAGGTATTGTCGCCGACACAGATGACGAAATCGGCCGTAGCCGTGCCCGGCGCGAAGCGTGACATCGAGATCGCGCCATTGGTGTGCGACAGACCGGTCTGGCTGGTCGGTTCATGGGCGATGGGCGGGAAGGTGGGGCCAAGCGCCGTGCCCTGAATAAAGCCCGACGGGCCGGAATCGGCGGCGCGCCAGAAGTCGGCCCCGTTCAGCTTGCCGGAATCGACATATTTCAGGAAATTGCCGGTGGTGATCGGCGCCTTCTTGTTTTCCAGCCTGATCACAATCTCGCCCTTATCGGTCATCAAACTGACCGTGACGGTTTCCGGCGGTGGAGGGGGCGGCGGAGGTGGCGGTGGTGGTGGAGGCGGCGCGGGCGGCGGCGCGGCCTTTTTCGAACAGGCGGCGACGGAGGCGGCCACCAGGGCCAGACCTGCGGCCAGTCCCGTGGCCAGAACACCGCGTCGATTATTGGTCGGTTGCGTCACGCTGTACTCCTGATCTGCTTGGCCTAGAGCAACGAGCGTTTAATTTGACTTACAAATTGAATGCGAGATGCGGAAAGACGTAAAATGTAGAGCGGGTTGCATTCCTTTGACCGATTCAATCAGAATGCAGACCGCTCTAGGGGTAGAAAAACCACGCGCGCTTGGCAAGCCTTAATCGTTCACGCCTCACCCTTCAGCGGGTGACCATGCAAACTGGCCGCCTGACCGCCGCGCACGCCGAACTGGCGGCGGAAGACATCGCGCTGTTCGTGGACGCTGGCCAGAACCAGTCCCATCGGCACGCCCAGATCGATCAGCGTGTTTTCGGCCAGTTGCAGCGAGGCCTCGATGGTTTCGGGCACGGCGTCGGTGGCCCCCAGCCGGTAGAGCTGATAGGCATGACCGGCATCGCGGGCGCGGGCGATAATATGCACGTCGTCGCGCAAACCGCGCACGGTGCGCACCACATCCTCGGTGAAGGCCGCGTTCGATACGGTCACCACCACGGCGCGGGCGCGTTCCAGCCCGACGCGCATCAGAAATTCCGGCATGGCGGCATTGCCATACCAGGCCTCGACGCCGCGCATCCGCGCCCGCCGTGTGACCTTGGGGTTGAAATCGATGACGGTGAAGGGGATGTCGTGGGCGCGCAGCATGTCGGTCACCAGTTCGCCGACGCGGCCAAAACCGATCACCAGCACGCGCGCATCGGCGCTGACCACGTCGGGCGCCTCACTGGGCGCGGCTTCGCGCGGGCCTGCCATGCGGGCGGTGAGGCGCGACGCCAGCCCGGCCAGCACCGGCACGCAAAACAAAGACAAGGTGGCCGACAGGATGATGGCCTGGCCGAAGCTGGCCGGGATGACGTGGCGGCCAATGGCTTCATCAATGATGACATAGGCGAATTCGCCTGCGGGCCCCAGCACCGCCGCTGTCTCAATAGCGCTGCGCGTCGTCAGGCCGAACAGTTTGGCCAGCGGGAATACGACCAGTGCCTTGAGCACGATCAGCCCCGCCGCCAGCCCCAGCACCAGTTCCGGGCGGGCCATGACCGCGCCGAAATCGAGCCGGGCCCCCACAGTGACGAAAAACAGGCCGAGCAGCAGGCCCTTGAACGGATCGATCATCACCTCGATCTCGCGGCGATATTCGGTTTCGGCCAGCAGCACCCCCGCCACGAAGGCGCCCAGCCCCATCGGCAGGCCGGTCATCACCGCCACCTGTCCGGCCAGCAGGATCACCAGCAAACAGGCGGCCATGAACAGTTCGCGGCTTTTGGTGCGCGCCACCGATTTGAACAGGGGCCGCAACAGCCAGCGCCCGCCGCCCACCAGCAGGCCCATGCCGATCAGGGCCGGAATCAGCGCCAGCAGACCCTGCACCCCCACCTGGCCGTTATCGGACGCGCCGGTCAGGATCACCACGGTGACCATGATCGGCGCCACGCTCAGATCCTGCGCCAGCAGGACGGCAAAGACGCTGCGCCCGGAGGCGGTGGCCAGCGCCTTGCGGTCGGCCAGCACGGGGATGACGACGGCGGTGGACGACAGCGCCAGCGCCATGCCGAGCAGGATGGCCCCCACCAGACTGCGGCCCATCATGAAAAACACCACGGCCAGCACAGCCGTTGACAGCACCAGTTGCAAAGCCCCCAGCCCGAACACCAGCCGCCGCATCGATTTTAAGCGCTCAAAGGTCAGCTCTAACCCGATGGAAAACAGCAGGAACACCACGCCCAGCTCGGCGAAACGATGCACGGCGTGGGTGCGGATCATCGAAAAGGCGTCGAGCCCCGGCAGAAAGTGACTGAGGCGGCCCAGGGCATCGGGCCCCATCAGCACGCCGACCAGCAAAAAGCCCAGTACGCTCGACACCTTGAAGCGCTGGGCCAGCGGCACGATCAGCGCCGAGGCCAGCAGGAACACGATGATGAAGACGTAATAATCCTGCGCCGCGCTGTGGATCACCTGCGTGGCCATATTGGTCAGTTTTTCGGCCTGGGTGGCGGTGGTCATGCGGCACAACCTCTTTTCAGAAGGGCCTAAATCTATACGGGCGGGGCCGCGCTGCGTGAAGGGGCTAATTGCATCTTTATCAGAAACCGTTACCGTCTATACCTCCCCATCTTTGATGGAGAGCGGGACCGACGCGCTCTTGCGCGTTGGTGGTGGGGTGTCTTACTTTCAGGCCATGACCGCAACACCGAAGCGAAAAATCGCGCTCGCCCGTCAGATGCGCAAAACCCTGACCGGCCCGGAATGGCTGCTCTGGGAAAGGCTGAAGCTGCGTCTTGATGATGGCCTCATCTTCAAACGCCAGCACGCTTTCGGCCCCTATATTCTCGACTTTTACTGCTTCCGCGCGCGACTGGTGATTGAGGTCGATGGCGCAGTGCATAGCGCACCGGAACAGGCGCAAAAGGACGCCGTGCGTGAGGCTTATCTGAGGGCAAATGGCTTGCAGGTTTATCGCCTGCCCGCACCAGAGGTCTATCGTGATCCTGAGGGCGCGGCGGATGGCATACGGTTGCTGGCGGCGGAACTGGCGACGCAGCGCAAGTAAGAGATTCAACGCTTCTTATACCTCCCCACCTATGGTGGGGAGGGGGACCGCGCCGCTCTTGCGGCGTGGTGGTGGGGTGTCTTGCTTAAATATGTCTGGATTGATCAGCAGGCCTTGACCGGCATTCCCGCAAACGGCTCCTGCCATAAGGCAGAAAGCCAGAAACCCCACCACCATTCGCTGCGCGGAACTTCGTTCGCTTCGCTCATGGTCCCATGACTTGAAAAACGATTCACTGGATCGTTTTTCGGCGTCAAACCCCGACAAGTCGGGGAGGTATAAGGAAGGGGGTATCCATACTATTTATACCTCCCCATCTTCGATGGGGAGGGGGACCGCGCCGCCCTTGCGGCGTGGTGGTGGGGTTTCTTGCTTAAAAGGTCGGAATCGATCAGCAGGTTCTGGCCGATATTTCCGAAAACGGCTCCTGCCATAGGGAAGAAAGCCAGAAACCCCACCACCATTCGCTGCGCGGAACTTCGTTCGCTGCGCTTATGGTCCCCCTCCCCAGCAAGCTGGGGAGGTATAAGAAAGGCGCGCGCCGAGGGATGCTGTACAGACCGGTCAAGCAGCCGTTATCGCTGCGCCTCGATGCCGACGTGGTGGCCCGGTTCAAGGATGCCGGTGACGGCTATCAGACGCGCATCAACCGCGCCCTGCGGGAATATGTGGAGAACCATAGTAAGCGGGCGTGAATATTTTCACATTTGATGTGCCATAAACGAAATCCCCGGATGATTGACTTTCTTAATATCATTAACACAATCCTTACGAGTGAGCGGTCTGTTTTCACCGATGGTCAATTTATTCTCTTGCGTGGAAAGTCGGGCTGATTCAAAGTGCAGATGAAATGACAAGAGATCAAAAAATTACGATGAACGGGGAACCTGACGACATCCAGCTAAAGTTTGATGGTGATCCAGTAAAGCGCCTTAGGGGCGCCCCTGCTGACGCTGTGATTAACTCTCTAACTGCTCTTCAACGCATGCTGTTGATAATTGGTATGCGAGCTGAAGGTAGAGGACTTGGGCAGCGGTTGAAGGCTACCGCAAAGGTGAAGCGAGAGTACTCATTAATTTGTAAAGCTCCTAAATTTGGCAGCCATTTACAACCATTCAACATTGCTTCTCAATCAGGTCATTTTTCTCCCGCTGCTTTTTCGGCTCGTACTAAACTTTTAGCAGCGCTTAAAGCGTTTGATAGCGGTGACGGCGAGCTCGTCGCACAAGTATTGCCTGATCCCCGAGAACGATGGTTTTTGGCAAATGCTGCGAGTGGGCTAATTCCTGACGAGGACAGTGGACTAGATGTGACTGTCCGAGCTGGAAGTAGAGGGCCTTTTACCTTTAAAGCCGACCGTGCTCGAAAGATTATAAGCCATATTCGATCTGGGCCAGTTCCAGATTCCGGATCGGAGGAGGTCGTTGGCAAAGTTCAAACAATAAACTATGGGCAAACTATTTTAATATTGAAGCCTGCTCAGAGTAGGGCTGTTCGTATGGATTACCCGCTTCCATTAGAACCTATGCTTCAAGCCAATGTTAGAAAGCGTCTAAAACTTGTTGGCTATCCCAATTTTAATAACGCTGGAGATATCACGGGTTTTCGTGAACTTAGCTCAGTAGTGGAAGTTGAGCCCAGCTTAGAGCCAATATCTGAATTTCAATCGGGAAAACATAAAGTTTTTGCTTCAAGGTCTATGGCAATTTTAGTTGCCTTTGATCATGAAACTCGGCTTTTTTTGTATCAAAATCCATTGTTAGGTGTCGACGTGTTTAGCGAAAGCTATGGCCATATACGTTCAGCTATTTTAGAAGAATTAGATGTTCTTTGGCGTAACTATGCGTGCGCGTCAGATGATGAGCTTGCGCCGGATGCAATTGCATTGAAAGCTTCCTTAAACTCCTATTTCAAGGTAGGTTCATGACTAGAGAGCGCGCGGATATTGAAGCAGCGCTTTTGCGTAAAGGCTTTTATAAAGATGATAGAGACCATCATTATTATATTTATACAAACCTTGAAGGTAAGAAAACTACAAAGCGCACCAAAATGAGTCATGGTTCCAGCTATAAAACCATTGGAGACTCTCTACTGGGTCAAATGGCTAAGCAGGTCGGCCTTACTAAAGGAAAGTTTTTAGAACTGGTAGACTGTACACTGGATCAAAAGGGTTACGAAGGGATAGTCTTTCCCTCCTGATATAAAAAAGAGCGGGTCTTGCGACCCGCTCTTTCCATGTAACATGTGAGACGTTTTACAGGGCTTGGCCCGAAAAACGTCTCACGATATGGGGCCAATGGGAAAGTACACCGAGGCGAAGCCGAGGGACTTTCCCGTTGAGGACTAGAAATCCATACCGCCCATGCCGCCCATGCCGCCGCCCATGCCAGCGCCGCCGCCAGCTTGCGGAGCGTCCTTCTTGGGGGCTTCGGCCACAGCAGCTTCCGTGGTGATCAGGATGCCCGCCACCGAAGCTGCGTCTTGCAGCGCCGTGCGCACGACCTTGGCCGGGTCGATGACGCCATCGGCCACCAGATCGACGTACTTTTCGGTCTGGGCGTTGAAGCCGTAGGTGGCTGAGTCATTGGCCAGAATGGCATTGACAACCACCGAGCCTTCGACACCGGCATTTTCAGCGATTTGACGTAAGGGAGCCTGAATGGCCTTGCGCACGATGGCGATACCGGCGGTCTGGTCGGCATTGATGCCTTCCAGGCCCTTCAGCGCCAGCGAAGCCTTCAGCAGGGCCGTGCCGCCGCCCGGAACGATGCCTTCTTCAACGGCCGCGCGCGTGGCGTTGAGCGCGTCGTCAACGCGGTCCTTCTTTTCCTTGACTTCCACTTCGGTGGAGCCGCCGACGCGGATCACGGCAACGCCGCCAGCCAGCTTGGCCAGACGTTCTTGCAGCTTTTCCTTGTCGTAATCCGAGGTGGTTTCTTCGATCTGCTTCTTGATCTGGGCGACACGGGCTTCGATGTCGGCCTTTTCACCGGAACCATCCACGATGGTGGTGTTTTCCTTGGTGATGGTGACCTTCTTGGCGCGGCCCAGCATGTCGAGCGACACGGTTTCCAGCTTGATGCCGAGGTCTTCGGAGATCACTTCGCCCTTGGTGAGGACGGCGATGTCTTCCAGCATGGCCTTGCGGCGGTCGCCAAAGCCCGGTGCCTTGACGGCGGCAACGCGCAGGCCGCCACGCAGGCGGTTGACGACGAGGGTGGCCAGCGCTTCGCCTTCAACGTCTTCGGCGATGATCAAAAGCGGACGGCCCGATTGCACAACGGCTTCGAGGATCGGCAGCATGGGTTGCAGGCTGGAGATCTTCTTGTCGAACACCAGGATGTACGGGTCTTCGAGAACCGCTTCCATCTTGTCGGGGTTGGTGATGAAGTAGGGCGACAGATAGCCGCGGTCGAACTGCATACCTTCAACGACATCCAGCTCGGTTTCGGCGGTCTTGGCTTCTTCAACCGTGATGACGCCTTCATTGCCGACCTTTTCCATGGCCTTGGCAATCATTTCGCCGACTTCGACATCGCCATTGGCCGAGATGGTGCCGACCTGAGCGATTTCGCCGTTGGTGGTGACCTTCTTCGAGGCGCTCTTGATCTGCTCGACCACGACGCTGACCGCCTTGTCGATGCCGCGCTTCAGATCCATCGGGTTCATACCGGCGGCCACGGCCTTGAGGCCTTCCTGCACGATGGCCTGAGCCAGAACCGTGGCGGTGGTGGTGCCGTCACCGGCCTTGTCATTGGTCTTGGAGGCGACTTCGCGGATCATTTGCGCGCCCATGTTTTCGAACTTATCTTCCAGTTCGATTTCCTTGGCGACGGACACGCCGTCCTTGGTGGAGCGCGGCGCGCCGAACGACTTTTCGAGCACGACATTGCGGCCCTTGGGGCCCAGGGTCACTTTGACAGCATTGGCGAGGATGTTGACGCCGCGCAGCATTTTTTCGCGCGCGTCGGAACCGAACAGAACTTGTTTGGCAGCCATGATATGTATTCCTTTATGGTTGCGGAAATTTGAGGATGTGGCGCGACCTTACTTGGTCAGCACGCCCAGAACGTCGGATTCTTTCAGGATCAGCAGGTCTTCGCCGTCGATCTTGACTTCGGTGCCGCCCCACTTACCGAACAGGACGCGATCACCGGCCTTGACGTCGAGCGCAACCTGCTCGCCCTTGTCGTTACGATTGCCGGGGCCAACGGCGACAACTTCGCCTTCCTGTGGCTTTTCCTTGGCGGTATCGGGGATGATGATGCCGCCCTTGGTCTTGGCTTCTTCTTCGACGCGCTTGACCAGAACACGGTCGCCTAACGGGCGAAAGCTCATGGGATTCTCTCCGGTTGAGTTGCAATTGAGGGTGTTAGCACTCGGTTTCATCGAGTGCTAACAGCGCGCTTGAGGTAGTCCCGGCCCACGGTTGAGTCAAGGGCGGGCCGCCAAATTCTTTTCGTGGCCCTATGATGGTTTTTTTTGCAAACCAACACTGTGGCCCGGTAAATGGTGACATATTATTTACGGTTTAGTTTCATAAATAATGACAGGTTAAGTTGTGCGTTCGGGGTGGTGAGGCTTCACCCTGAAAAGCAACAAGACTGATCGGCGCGCTCCCGAATGTCTGAGCGGCACCCAGTCGCGTAAAGCCCTGCCGCCCAATCCATCTCTTGAGCTTTTTACTATGCGTCCAGCCTCACCATCGCTGAATAGCAGTTCCCGTCCGGTCACCGGCCAGACCGCCAAACAAGGCCGCGATGTGCGCAGCCTGGCCAATCTGGGCGACACGGCCTCGACCTCGCGCGTGCTTAACCTGTCGCAGATCTAGCAGATCTATCTGTCCTCGGCCAATGACAAGGCCTATCTGGCCAAGCCGTTCTTCCGCGACACCCGGCTCAATCGCGCCATCATCATCAAACATACCCTGCGCGCCAATGAGCAGGATGCGTTTGCCCGTCCGCGTCGCACGGCCACCAAGGTGGTGCTGCCCTTTGATCCCGGCGATCTCAAACTGGGGGCCAGTTCGGTCTTTGTCGGACAGGTCGGCTTTGACGCCTTCTGCCGCGCCTTTTTAGGCATTGATGACATCAACAGCGACAGCGACATCCAGATTCTGCGCCTGCTCGATTCGATCCCGTCGCTCGATCCGTTTCTGGTGCGCGAGCTTCTGGGCCGCAATGGTTTCAAACCCGCCCCCTGCTATCTCAAGATTTCGCCGCACGATGTGCAGAAGATGATCGGTTTCGCCAATAGCGAGATTGAGAAACTGGTGCGTGTCGCCTTTGGTGAGGCGGTCAACGGAGCGGCGGTCAAGCTGGCCAGCAAGATCCTGTCGAATGAACTCGACCGCGAACTTTTGCCGCTCAAAATGACGCTGCGCCTGTCGGATGAAGCCTTTTCCGACGGTATTTTTTCGTGGCGCGGCTTCCTCTATTTCAAATGGCGGTATCTTGAACTGCAAGAAGAGATGAGGGGGGTCATCGAAGGGCTGGCCAAATATCAGCCGCGCGGCAAGCCTGAAGCCGCCATTGCCGAATATCTGACTGAGGTGCGTCCGCGTCTTGTGAAGCGCATTGTCGCCGCCATTACCAGCATCGGCCGCACGCTCAACATCTATGACACCGCCTATGGGGCGCTGGTGGAACGCGGCGATCCGGGGCCTTTCCGTCAGTTCCTGCTCGATGGGCCAAGCCTGTTTTATGAGTTGGGCGAGAGCGTGGCCATTCTCGGCCATATCAGTTCGTTCTGGGCCTATCGGATGAGCCGCACCGACTATTTCGGCCTGCTCGATCCGAACGACTATGCCGATGTGCTGATGGATTTCGAGGACAGCCTGTCCTGTCTGGCGGAGTAAGGCCTGAATGTGCGCCGCCCGCCGTTCACGCGATTTTCGCAACCTGGCCAATATTTCGGAAACGGCCTCGACCAGCCGCATCCTCAATCTCAACCATGTCTATGTTCATTGCGCGCGTGATCCCGACTATGCGCTGAAGCCGTTTTTTCACAATCCCAAGCTCAACAAGGCGATCCTGATCAAGCACAGCCTCAGGCCCGATGAGGTGGGACTGTTCGGCAAACCACGGCGTTCGGCCACCAAGATCATCCTGCCGTTCGAAAGCCAGGATCTGCGGCTTGGCGGCGAATCCCTGTTCGTCAATCAGACAGGCTTTGATAAGCAGATGCGCGCCTTTGTCGATGTGATGGAGGTGTCGGGCCAGCGCGATCTCGAAGTGCTGCGCCTGCTCGACAGCCTGCCGTCGCTTGATCCGTTCATCCTGCGTGAAACTCTGGCGCGGCAGGGCATATCACCGGCGGGCTGCTATCTGAAGATTTCCAATGGCGACATCGCCGCCATGATCGCCTTTGCCAATGCCGAGATCGAACGGCTGATCAATATCGCCTTTACCGGTGGCCAGAGCCATGCCGCCATGCGCTTCACTGACAAGATTCTGGCTGACCGGCTCGATCACGAACTGGAGCCGCTGAAAGACACGCTGCGCCTCAGTTCCAGCCAGTTCAGCGACGGCATTTTTTCGTGGCGCGGCTTTCTCTATTTCAAATGGCGCAATCTCGAACTGCGTGACCAGTTGCGCGCGCTGATCGACAATCTGATGAAATATCGGGCGTCGGGCATGGTCGATAAGGCCTTGCAGGCCTATCTCGACGAGGTGCGCCCGCGCCTGTTACAGCGCATCCTGACCGCGCTCGATCATGTCGGCCAGAGCCTGCTCCATTATGACGAAGCCTATCTGGCCCTGATCGAGGGCCAGAATCCGGCGCCTTTTCGCCACTTCCTGCTCGAAGGGCCGAAGCTGTTTTTCGAACTGGGCGAGCGCGTCGGCATCCTCACCCATATCGCCTCCTTCTGGGCCTATCGCATGGGCGTGCCCGGCCAGCGCATGACGCAACTCGAATATGCCGACACCCTGCACGATTTCGACCAGAGCCTGGCCTGCATCTTCATCGACGAGGTGGGCTGATCCTCTAGAGCGGTCTGCATTCTGATTGAATCGGTCAAAGGAATGCAACCCACTCTACATTTTACGTTTTTCCGCATCTCGCATTCAATTTGTAAGTCAAATTAAACGCTCGTTGCTCTAGCGTATCGTCGTCCACGGTTTCGACAAAAGGGTGGCGCAGGTGATCAGGCCGACCAGAGAATAGGTTTGGGGAAAATTGCCCCATAATTCGCCGGTTTCGACCTGCACGTCCTCCGACAGCAGACCCGATGAGGTGCGCCTGGCCAGTATGGCTTCGAACAGGCGGCGCGCCTCGTCGATCTCGCCCTGCATGTACAGCGCCTCGATATACCAGAAGGTGCAGAAGTTGAACGCCGTCTCAGGCGTACCGAAATCGTCAGGATCGGCGTAGCGATAGAGGTTGTCGCCCTTGCGAAGCTGGCGCTCCACCGCCTTGAAGGTGGCGACGCAGCGCGGATCATCGGCGGGCAAAAAGCCCAGCTCGAACAGTTGTAACAGGCTGGCATCGACCTCGCTGCCGCCAAAGGAACCGGCGAAAATGCCCAGTTCGGCGTTCCACGCCTTGTCTTCGATGGCCTTGCGGATAATGGCGGCGCGCTCGGTCCACAGGGCTTCGCTGTCGGGCAGGTGCAGGCGTTCGGCGGCATTGGCCAGCCGGTCGCACGCCGCCCAGCACAGAAGCGCCGAATAGGTATGGACACTGGCGCGGGTGCGGAACTCCCACAAACCGGCATCGGGCTGGTCATAGACCGCAAAGGCGCGCTCGCCGACCTTTTCCATGGCGCGGAAATCGGCTTCGGTGCCGAGGCGCAACAGGCGCTGATCGAAGAAGGACTGGGTGAGCGGCAGGATGATCTGGCCATAGACATCGTGCTGGTGATGTTCATAGGCCTGATTGCCGACGCGCACCGGCCCCATGCCGCGATAGCCTTTGAGGTCGGGCGCGATACGCTCAGGCAGGTTTGATTCCAGCCCGACCGAATAGAGCGGCTGAACATGCCCCCCCGCCGCCATATCAACGAGATTGCGTAAGTAAACGAGATACGATTCCAGCATGTCCGCCGCGCCCATGCGATTGAGCGCGCGCACCACATAATAGGCGTCACGAATCCAGCAATAGCGGTAATCCCAGTTGCGCCCGGTATTGGCCGCTTCGGGGATCGAGGTGGTCATGGCCGCCACGATGGCGCCGGTATCTTCAAAGACGCACATTTTCAGCGTGATGGCGGCGCGGATCACCGCCTCCTGCCATTCCAGCGGCAGGGTGAGGGTGCGCACCCAGGCCTGCCAGTATTGGGTGGTGGCGTGCATCATGTGCATGGCATCGGCCAGCACATCGCTGGGATAGGGCTCGTCGGGGCCGAGGTGAAAGGCCAGCGGCTGCTCCAGCCGGAAGGGCGGTGCATCCCCGTCGCCAAGATAGCTGAGCGGCGCATTGGTGGTCAGCCGCAGGGTGTGGTTGCCGCAGGTATAGCGCACATGGCTGGAGCCGAAGGTTTCGCGCGCCGGTTCGCGGCCATAATGGCCGGTGGGCGTCATGCGGATGCGGATGCGCGGCGTACCCTTCAGCGCGCGCACGATGCGAAAAAAGGCCCACGGGCGGTAGGTGCGGTTGAGATTATACAGACGCGGCGCGAAGTCGAACACCTCCAGCATCGCCCCGTGGATGTCCTCCATTTCGGTGCGCAAAACGGCGGTATTGCGGATGTAAGCCTGCCGGATCTCCTTAAGCTCGGTCATTTCGATGGCCCAGTAGCCGGCCTTTTCCGAACCGCCGCAGGCCGGTTCCAGCAGGGCCGAAAAGACCGGTTCGCCATCAATGCGCGGATAACATGACCAGACGAAACGCCCGCGCCGGTCGATCAGGGCTGTGGCGTTGCAATTGCCGATGGGGGCCAGATCGAGATCGGGCTGTTGCGCCGGAGGCAGCGAGTCGGACGGGTTCAAGTGCGGTCATCCTTCATGATCAAGTGCATGGCTTACCATCAATCGCCTCATACGATCCATTCACGAAATATGGTGCGATGCATCACAGAAACGCGAGAATACGGCAAAACATAGGTTATGGTCTGGACATATTGAGTCTCGGCGACTACCTTGTCACTATCTTGCCGTTTTGCATTTATGGTTTTTTTATTTTCAAGACATCTATTCGGTTTCTTAAAAATTATTCTAAATGCTAGGGTTTAATGCTTTTGAGATGTGAGGTTTCGATCAGCTTCAACTGAAGGGGCGCGTCTGTAACAAGAGGAGCGGTGTGGCGATGACAGTTTTGTGCGGTGCGCAATACGGTAAAGGGGGCGCGGTAAAATGAGTACCGGCCCAACCTCCGACCTGCCCATGACTTTGCCGCTTGATCGCATCGCCCTGTTTCTCGATCTCGATGGCACGCTGGCCCCCTTTACGGATGTGCCGCAGGGCGTTGGCCCCGATTCGCAGCGCAATGGCCTGCTGCATCAGCTTGCCCGTCGCCTGCATGGCCGTCTGGCGGTGATCAGCGGGCGTTCGATCTCTGATCTCGACCGTATTCTGGATAATCAGGTGCTGTGCCTGGCGGGCAGTCATGGCCTGCAACGCCGCGATGCGCGTGGCCATGTCATGGCGGTGCCGCCGCATCCGGGCGTCAGGGTGGCGACGGCGGCCTTTGAAGATTTCGCGCAAACCCGCCCAGGCGTGCTGGTTGAGCACAAGCCGCTCAGCGTCGCCCTGCATTATCGTAACGCCCCGCAGGCCGAGGCCGATGTGCAGGCGCTGGCGATGGAACTGGCGCGCGCCACCGGCCTGAAGCTGCAATTCGGCACCTGCGTCGCCGAACTGGTCACGCTGGGGGCTGACAAGGGGCAGGCGCTTGCCGCCTTTATGGATGAGGCCCCCTTTTCCGGTTTCCAGCCGGTCTTTGTCGGCGACGACCTGACCGACGAGGATGGTTTCCGCGCCGCCGTCGATCTGGGCGGTTACGGCATACTCGTCGGCCCGCCCCGTCCGTCGCGGGCGCAATATCGTCTGGAGTCGTCCGTTGCCGTCATCGAATGGTTGCAGGATCTGCTTCTTACTGAAAATCTGCTGCTGGAGTACAAGCTTTGAGCCGTCTGATCGTTGTTTCCAATCGCGTTAATCCGCCCGCCGATACCGGCGTCGGCACCTCTGGCGGTCTGGCTATGGCCTTATCTGCCGCCCTGCGCGAGGATAAGGGGTTGTGGTTCGGCTGGAGCGGCGAAACGGTCGAGCAATATACCGGCCAGATGTCGATGCAGGTGGTGGGCGGGGTCACCGTCGCCCTGCTCGATCTGGAAGAACAGGATCGTGAGGAATATTATAACGGCTATGCCAACCGCACCCTGTGGCCGCTCTTCCACTACCGTACCGATCTGGTCAATTATGAGCGCAGCTTCGATGAGGGTTATGAGCGCGTCAATACGCGCTTCGCCGAAACGCTTTTGCCGCTGATCGGGCCCGACGACATCATCTGGGTGCAGGACTATCACCTGATCCCGCTTGGCCGCGAACTGCGCAAACGCGGCGTCAAGAACCGCATCGGCTTCTTTTTGCACATCCCCTGGCCGACGCGGCGCGTCCTCAACACCCTGCCGCGCCACGCCGAACTGGTTGAATCGATGTTCAGCTACGATCTGATCGGCTTCCAGACCGAGGACGACGCCGAGGCTTTCAACGACTATGTCATTCACGATCTCGAAGCCGAGGCTTTTGATAACGGCATTGTGCGCGCCGGTGGCCAGACCACGCGCGTCAAGGCCTTCCCGATTGGCATCGACGCCGCCGATTTCGCCGAAACGCTGAAAAGCGACAAGGCTGAGGAATTCCGCAAGCTGATGATCACCAGTCAGGCCGGGCGCAAGATGATCCTCGGCGTTGACCGGCTCGACTATTCCAAGGGTCTGGAAGAGCGCTTCTCGGCCTATGAAACCCTGCTCGACAAATATGAAGACCTGCACACCCAGGTCTTCATGCTGCAAATCGCCACGCGCTCACGCGATGCGGTGGACGCCTATCAGGACTTGCGCGAACGCCTCGATACGATCTCCGGCCAGATCAACGGCGCCCACGCCACGGTTGACTGGGTGCCTTTGCGCTATGTCAACCGGCCCTATCGCCGCGATGAACTGGCGGGCATCTATGCCTCGGCCCATGTCGGGCTGGTGACGCCTTTGCGCGACGGCATGAATCTGGTCGCCAAGGAATATGTCGCCTCGCAACCGCCCGAAGATCCGGGCGTGCTGGTGCTGTCGGAATTTGCCGGCGCCGCCGAGCAGATGAAGGAGGCGCTGATCGTCAATCCGATGAGCCGTGAAGACGTGGCCGAAGCGATCCGCAAGGGGCTGTCCATGCCGCTCAAGGAACGCAAGACCCGCTGGGAACTGCTGATGGACAAGGTGCAAAAGAGCGACGTGTCGCGCTGGCGCGACGACTTTGTGTCCTTGCTGAAAGCCCCGGTCGTGCCCGAAAGGCCGCGTGTCGTGCCGATGAGCATGACGCCGGGGGCGAAGATTCAATCGACCGTGGCGTGATACCACAGGCCGCGCTGCCGGGTGGCCACCGGCATACCGAACAGGGCGCTTAAGGCATCGCTGGTCAGCAGATCGGCCTTGTCGCCTTCGCGGAACACCCGACCGTCTTTCAGCATGACGATATGGCCGATCTCAGGCAGGATTTCCTCGATATGGTGGGTGACCAGCACCAGGGTGGTGGTGGCCGCCACACCGCGCAGCGATTCAAGAAAGCTGCGCCGCGCCGCCGGATCCAGACCGGCGCACGGTTCATCGAGCAACAGGGCGCGGGGACGATGCACCAGAGCGCGCGCGATCAGCACACGGCGCGCTTCGCCGGTGGACAGGCTCGACATATCACGGCCCGTCAGGTGGGCGGCCCCTGCGCTGTGCAGGGCTTCCGTGGCGCGCACCCGCATCTCGTCGGTCACCTTATGGTTCTTCCACAGGCCGCGCGCTGCGAAAAAGCCCGACACCACGCAGTCGAAAGCCTCCAGCGGCGGATGGGCGTCGAAATCGAGCTGCATGGCCGACGACACAATGCCCATCAGGCTGCGCAGCTCGGCCACGTTCCAGCGATCCTGACCGAAGATGCGCACCTCACCCCCCGCCAGCGGATAGAGCTGGCGCGTGATCAGCTTGACGAGGGTGGACTTGCCCGAACCGTTGGGGCCCAGAATCGCCGTGTGCTGGCCCGGCATCAGATCGAGGTTTAAATGGTCGATCAGGGCGCGGGTGCCGCGCACCACCGAGGCATCGCGGATGTGCAGCAAAGGCTCTGCGGAATGGACGGACAGGGTATCAGGCGGCGTCATGGGGGAGGTTCCTTTAACGCCGTCTATTTAGGGATGTTGCAACGGCGGCGAAAGGCTAATTCACCCAGCCGCCGTCGATAATATGTGCCTGACCGGTGGTGAAGCTCGATTCATCCGACGCCAGATAGACGGCCAGCGCCGCCAGCTCTTCGACGCGACCAAAGCGTCCCATCGCCTGCCGCGCCGTGAATTCTGCGTAAGCCTTGTCGAAATCGCCGGTATCGCGCAGGCGTTGCAGCAGGGACGGCGTCTCGACCGTGCCGGGGCAGATGGCGTTGCAGCGTATGCCTTTCGTCACGAAATCAGCGGCCACCGACTTGGTCAGGCCGATGACGGCGGCCTTGGTGGCGCCATAGGCAAAACGGTTGGGAATGCCCTTCACCGACGAGGCGATTGACGACATATTGATGATCGAGCCGCCTTTATTGGCCAGCATGGACGGCAGGAAGGCGCGGATCATGCGGTACATGGCCGTCACATTGAGATTGAGCGAAAAGGCCCAGGCGTCTTCGTCGCACTCCAGAATCGTACCGGCATGGACGCAGCCCGCACAATTATACAGCA
This sequence comes from Asticcacaulis sp. EMRT-3, assembly GCF_030027245.1. Taxonomy (NCBI): domain Bacteria; kingdom Pseudomonadati; phylum Pseudomonadota; class Alphaproteobacteria; order Caulobacterales; family Caulobacteraceae; genus Asticcacaulis; species Asticcacaulis carbonis. Next base: position 1,698,772 of record NZ_JASERT010000001.1, on the reverse strand, counting down.
CATCCACTTCCGGAAATTCGGCGGCGATGGCCTTGACGGCATCGGCATTGGTCACGTCGAGCGGAAGGCATTGCGCGCCGTCAAGATCAAGCGTGGCCGGATTGATGTCGGTGGCGATGACGCGCGCGCCTTCGCGCAGGAAGGCTTCGGCGGTGGCGCGGCCAATGCCTTGCCCGGCGGCGGTGATCAGAGCGGTTTTGCCGGTCAGACGACCCATGTTTTCATTCTCCATAATTTCCAAGATTCAAATTTTTTTGAATCTTGGCAAGTGCGACCGCACGCCGCCCACGTTTGGGCGAGCCATGCGGCGTCTGATCTGCTAAAAAGCCTGCTTACCCGCGCAGGGGCAGGCAAGCCGGGCCGACCGGTTCGAAGGTCTTGTAGGTCAGGATGAATTCCTGATGGCCCATCTCTTCGGATACCGTGCGCGCACCGGCGGCGACGCGCATGACCAGATCGGTAATCTCGGCCCCGACCTGATCGAGCGTGGCGCGGCCTTCCATGATCCGTCCGGCGTCGATGTCCATGTCGTCGGACAGGCGGCGATAGGTTTCGGGATTGGCGCACACCTTGATGACCGGCGAAATGGCCGAACCGACCACGCTGCCGCGTCCAGTGGTGAAGATGGTCAGGTGCGCCCCGCAGGCGATCAGCTCAACGATCTCGGCATTGTCGGATATGTTGGGAAAGCCGAAGCGCGGCTCGCCATCAGGCACCACATCCATCAGGTACAGCCCGCCCGAAGGCGGCAGATCACCGGGTTTGAGGATGCCGACAATCGGCGCCGAGCCTGATTTGGAATAGGCCCCCATCGATTTTTCTTCCTGGGTGGTCAGGCCGCCCTCGGCATTGCCGGGTGCGAAGGAACCATAGCCCATCACCGTATAATAGGCCTCGGCCTTCTGCACGCTGCGCATCAGTTCCGCGCCCAGTTCGGGCGTGATGGCGCGCGAGGCCATGATGGTTTCGCAGCCGACCAGCTCACCGGTTTCCTCAAAAATACAGGCCGCGCCCGCCGCGCCCAGCGTGTCGAAGGCGCGCCCGACCGCCGGATTGGCGGTGATGCCCGATGTGCCGTCCGAACCGCCGCAGATCGTGCCGATGACCAGTTCGCTGACATCCATTGCCACGCGCGGGGTTTGCGCTGCCTGAGCGCGGATGCGTTCTACTGCCGCCACGCCTGCCTGAATCGTGGCGCGCGTGCCGCCGCTTTGCTGGATGACGAAGGTTTCGACCGGCCGCCCCGACGCCGCGATATGGTGCTTCAGGTCTTCGCGGTTGAAGCCTTCGCAGCCCAGACTGACCAGCACAACCCCGCCGACATTGGGGTGCGTGGTCAGGGCCTCCATCATGCGGTAGGCGTAAGAATTGGGATAGCAGCCGGGAAAGCCGATCAGATGCACATCATCGTGGCCCGGCATTTCGACGATACGGCGCGCCACATGATGGGCACATTCGACCAGATAGCCGACGACGATGATATTGCGGATTCCCTTCCGGCCATCGCGGCGCAGATAGCCGTCGAAAACCGGAAACGCGGGATAGTCAGTGGACATGGCCTGTGGCCTCTCGGGTATGGGAAGACAGATAATCGCTTTGCATATTGTGCATGTGAACATGCGCGCCGCGTAAGGCAGGGGCGGTCATTGAGCCGATCGGCGCACCGTATTTGATCACCTTGTCGCCGGGATTGAGATCACGGCGGGCGATCTTGTGACCGACCGTAATAGCTTCGCTTAAGCTCACCTTTTCGCCATCAATTATGAAGGCCGCACCGGCAGGCGCGCTTTCCCGGCAGACCAGCACATTGTCGTCGGCATGGAGCAGGATGAAGGGGCTTAGGTGTGCGCCGTTACTCATCCGCCGAGGGCCTTGCTCAAGAGCTGGCCGGTGGCCTTCAGTCTGGCCAGAGCCTCGCTCTGGGTAAGTCCGTCATGGACGTGGATATAGGGCATGGTCAGGGCGGCAATGACCCCGGCATCATTGGCAATCGGGCACGAAAGATCGATAATGCCGTCGATATATTCGCTTTTCGCCGTGAAATGACCCTGAGCCAGGGCGCGTTCGGACTGGGTTTCAAACACCGCCCATTCCTCCTGCGTCAGGCCAGGGCGCAGGAAGGCGCGCCACTGTTCGCGGATCTTCGGCTTCTGGAAGGCGTAGATGACAAGGCCGGACGTGGAGTGGGCCAGCGGCCGCTGATAACCGATACGCACCGAAAAGCCGAGATCGCCGGGCGCTTCAACGCGGGCGATCACCACCATGCGGTCGTCGGAAACGATGGCCAGATGGCAGGCCTGGCGCGTGTCTTCGCTCAAAGCCTGCATCAGGGGCAGGGCGCTGGCCAGCAGGTTCTGGCTGGGGCCGCGAGAAATTCCCAGTGAAAACAGTTTGTTGGTCAGCTCAAACCCATCGCCGGCGGGCGACAGGCCGACATAGCCGCGCGCCTCCAGCACCTGCACCATGCGGAACAGTTCGCTGACCGAGCGCGTCAGTCGGGCGCTGATCTGCGACAGGGTCATCGGCGTCTTGGCGCTGGCCAGCAGTTCGAGGACATCCAGCCCTTTTTCGAGGGCGGGCGCGCGGTACTTACCGGATGTTTTTTCAGTTTCGGGCATGGGAGGATATCCGGTCAAAGGGCGTAAAATTGGCGGGCGGCACCCCTGAAGATGGCGGTGCGTGTCGCGTCTGGCTTATCGGAGAGCCAGTCATGCGTCCAGTGCCGCCATGCCTGCCAGCTTGCGCGTAAATTGAGCACCGGCCAGTCAGAACCCCACATCAGGCGCATCGGCCCGAAAGCATCGAGCAGATGATCGGCGAACGGACGCACGGCCTCGAACGGCGCACCGGGCGCGGCCTCAGTGATCAGGCCGGACAGTTTGCAGGCGATATTGGCCAGGGCGGCTACGGCGTCGATCTCCTCGCGCCAGCGGGCGACCTCAGCCGGATGGCTTTGGGCGCGGGCAATGGGCGGTTTGGCGCCGTGGTCGATGACGATCTTCAGCCTGGGCCAGCGCCGCGCCAGTTCGGCAATAGGCGGCAGATGGCGCGTGAACACCAAAGCGTCGAAGGTCAGGCCGTGGGCCAGCATGGCGTCGAGCGCCGGTTCCAGCTCAGGGCGCAGAATCCAGTCGTCTTCGAACAATCCCTGCAACATGGGGCGCAGGCCGCGTAATTTGGGCTGGGCCGCCAGCCATGCGATTCGCTCAGCCGCATCGGGTGCGGCCATGTCGGTCCAGCCGACGACGGCGCGCACCACAGGCATGGCGGCGGCCTGTTGCAGCAGCCACAGCGTATCGACCTCCGAGGCCTGCGACTGCACCAGCACCGTGCCCTCAACATCAGAGGCTGCGGAGGCGTAATCCTCAGCCAGAAAGTCACGATAGATGTCAGGCAGGTCGGGGCCCGGCCAGTCATGGCCGTTGCGTCCGATCTGCCAGAGGTGGTGGTGGGCGTCGATCATGCCGCGACCATCTCCGGTTTTCCGGCCAGTTTTGGTGTCGTCAGGCCGTACAGGGCCACCACGCCAAAGCAGGCCAGAGGCACGATAATGGCCAGACGCGCGCTGCCGTGATCGAGAATATAGCCCATCAGATTGGTCAGGATGAAGCCGCCGACAATGGCCATGACCAGCAGGGACGAGCCGGTTTTCGTCAGGGGGCCCAGGCCGCGCACGGCGGTGGCGAAAATGGTCGGGTACATGATCGACATGAAGAAGCTGGCGGCCACCAGCGCCCACAGGCCGGTTTGGCCACCGACAAACACCGCCACGGCGGCCAGACCGATATTGATGACGGCAAAGCCGGTCAAAAGGCGCGCCGGATTGATGACGCTCATCAGGGCGGTGCCCGCGAAGCGTCCGATCAAAAAGGCGGTCAGGGCATAGGTCAGATAGTTGGCGGCGGTCTTATCGATCATGTGCAGTTCGGACTGGCCGTATTTGATCACATAGCTCCAGATGCCGACCTGCGCCCCGACATAGAAGAACTGCGCCGCCACGCCGAGCAGGAAGTGGCGGTATTTGAACAGGCCACTGACCGCCTGCCAGGGTGACAACTGCGCCTCATCGTGATCGTGGATAGCCCCCTTTGAATCGTCATCCGTGGCCGCCTTCGGAAAGCGGTTGAGCGCCACCAGCCCGGCCCAGACCAGAACGGCCAGACCAATGACCAGATAGGGTATCTGCACGGCCTTCGCTTCACGGACATAATCGGCGGTTGAACTCATTTTTTCGATGCCCGACAGGATGAAGGTCTTGCCGATCCAGATACCGGCCAGCGAGCCCAGCGGATTGAAGGCCTGCGCCAGATTGAGCCGGAAGGCCGCGCCCTTTTCCGAACCGAGCACGGTCATCAGCGGATTGGCCGAGGTTTCCAGAAAGGCCAGACCCGAAGCGATGACGAATAAGGCACCGAGGAAAAACGGATATTGCCGCACTTCGGCGGCTGGCCAGAACAGCAGGGCCCCCAGCGCATACAGGCAAAGCCCGGTCAGCACGGCGGCCTTGTAGCCGAAACGGCGCATCAGAAACCCTGCGGGCAGGGCGAACAGGAAATAGCCCATATAGAAGGCCGACTGCACCAGCGACGATTGCAGATTGCTGAGGTCGAACGCCTTCTTGAACTGCGGGATCAGAATGTCGTTGAGATTATTGGCCACGCCCCAGAAGAAGAACAGGGCGGTGATCAAAATCACTGGCCAGAAGGCTTTGAAGCCCTTGGGTGCCGTTTCGTCGGTCGTCATTTCCTGCCCCTTATTGGAACGGTCTGTTGCCGTGTCGGTTACATTCTGATCACATATGAACAAATTGGTCAAATATGAAATTTAACGAGAGATTGCACTCCGCCGCAGGCTCTGGCAATAGTCTGACAAAAGAAGGTGTAGCAAAAAAAGCAGCCGCATGGACAAGTTTTCCTATCTGCGCGATGTGAAGATGATCTCACCCGACAGCCTTGATCAAATTATATTATAATTTATAAGTCCCGAAACACCAACTCCCGAAACTCACCAAAGGAAGCGCACTATGGGATCCACCGCCCCGCTGAAAATCGGCCTGATCGGCCTTGGCAAGATCGCTGTGGATCAGCATATCCCCTCGATACACGCCAATCCGGGGCTCGAACTGGTGGCTGGCTGTTCGCCGCACGCCCGCCCCGAAGGCGTTGTGGCCTATCCCGATCTCGGTGCCATGATGGCGGCGCATCCCGAAATCGAGGCCATCGCCATCTGCACCCCGCCGCAGATCAGGCACGCCATCGCCAAACAGGTGATCGGGATGGGCCGCCATGTCTTTCTGGAAAAGCCGCCCGCCGCCACACTGGGCGAGGCTGAGGCGATCAAGGTGATGGCGGCGCAAAAAGGCGTGTCGCTGCTGGCGAGCTGGCATTCGCGTTTTGCGCCTGCGGTGGAAGCCACGCGCGCATGGATCGTCGAGCGTGCCATCAAAAACATCACCATCCACTGGAAGGAAAATGTCCGTCAGTGGCACCCCGGCCAGACCTGGATTTTCGAGGCGGGCGGCATGGGGGTGTTCGATCCTGGCATCAATTCCCTGTCGATCCTGACGCGCATCCTGCCCGACACGGTGCTGGTCAAAAAAGCCGACCTGCATGTGCCGGTCAATTGCGCCGCGCCGATTCAGGTCGAGATGGACATGACCACCGAGGCCGGTCTGCCGATCCGCGCCGAATACGACTTCCTGCAAACCGGCATCCAGACCTGGAGCATCTTCGTTGAATCAGCGGCGGGCGAGCGCCTGACGCTTTCGATGGGCGGCACCGAAATGGAGATCGACGGTCGGGTGGTGATCAAAGAAAAAGAGGCCGAATATCCGGGGCTTTATCAGCACTTCCACGATCTTGTCCGTGCGGGAAAAAGCGACGCCGACTTCTCACCCTTGCGCATCGTGGCCGACGCCATGCTGGTGGGCCAGCGTATCGACGCGCCGGCATATATCGAATAGGGCACATACAAGACAGGCTCCGCCAGAATACGGAGCCTGTCTTGTCGTCAACGGTCAGACAAGCCTATTTGTCGTCCACGAATTCGGCTTCCTCGGCATTGCTGCGCGATACACGCGCCACACGCAGGGAGTTGGTCGAGCCCGACTTGCCGAACGGCATACCGGCCACGATGACCAGATCCTGACCCGGCTCGGCAATGCCTTCCGCGCGCGCCAGCTTGGTGACGACGGCGACGGTTTCGGTCATCGAATGGGTGACCGGCGCGATCACCGGATGCACACCCCAGGTCAGGGCCAGACGGCGGGCGGTTTCGATATTGGGCGTGACGCCCAGAATCGGCGCGGTCGGGCGTTCGCGCGCCACGCGCAACGCCGTATTGGCCGAATTGGTCAGGGCGGCAATGGCCACGGCGCCGATGGTTTGCGCCACCTGAGAGGCGGCGGCGGCGATGGCGCCGGAGGTCGATTTTTCCGGCTCAGGACGGCGGCGGTCGGTCAGGCCGCGCCAGCCGTCATCCTGCTCGACGCGGGCGACGATGCGATCCATGATGGTGACGGCCTCGACGGGGAACTGACCGGCGGCGGTTTCAGCCGACAGCATGACCGCATCGGCACCATCGAATACGGCGGTGGCCACGTCCGAAGCTTCGGCGCGGGTGGGGGTAGGGGCCGAAATCATCGATTCGAGCATCTGGGTGGCCACAATGACCGGCTTGCCCATCAGGCGGGCGGCATTGACGATGCGCTTTTGCGCCAGCGGCACCTCTTCGGGCGGCAGTTCGACGCCGAGATCGCCGCGCGCCACCATGACGGCATCAGACAGACGGATGATTTCGTCAAGATTATCGAGCGCCTGCGGCTTTTCGAGCTTCGACAGCACCCAGGCGCGGCCACGGATCAGTTCACGCGCCTCAATCACGTCTTCCGCACGCTGCACGAAGGACAGGCCGATATATTCAACGCCATTTTCGAGCGCGAATTCCATATCAGCGCGGTCTTTTTCGGTCAGGGCTGGGATGGGCAGCACCACGTCGGGCACATTGACGCCCTTGCGGTCGGACAGGCGGCCGCCATTGACGACGATGGTTTCGAGATGATCTTCGCGCACATGCGTCACGCGCAGCTTCAGCTTGCCATCGTCGAGCAGCAGGTTCGAACCGATCTGGGCGGCCTTGATGATTTCGGGGTGGGGCAGATTGGCGCGGCGCGAATCACCAGGCGTCGGGTTGAGGTCGAGGCGGAAGGGCTGGCCATTGGTCAGCACCACGGCGCCGCCCATAAACCGGCCGACGCGCAATTTAGGCCCCTGCACATCGGCCAGAATGCCGATCGGATGTTTGGTCTTGGCTTCGAGCGCGCGGATCAGTTCGATATTGCGGCCATGATCCTCATGGCTGCCATGCGAAAAATTCAGCCGGAACACATCGGCACCGGCCTGATGAAGCTGGGCCAGCATCTCGGCATTGGAACTGGCGGGGCCTAAGGTGGCGACGATCTTGGTTTTGCGGCGGCGAAGAATTTTCAAAATCTAGACTCACAGTTTATGTGACAATTCAAAAGCTTAGTTTTGAGACTGGCGATGAGGATTGTCGGGCACACCCGTTTTATAGCTAAGGCGGGCGTTTTCGCGTGCGACAAAGCCTCTATTCTCCATCATGGTCAAGTGAATTTTACGTTGCGCCGCAAACGATGACAGCGCTGTCGAATATTGTCCGCGAGACATGGCCATTCTGCCTGTCCGGCTCTTAATGGGCGCTTAAAATCGCATCGGGCCCCTATATTCCCGTCAGGGGCTCTCGTGGCGGGTGGTATCTCTTGTCGGACTATTTATTCCGGGTTACAGAAAAAGCGCGCACAGGCGCGATTTCGGCGGGTAGTCAGGCTTTTGGGCTTGCAGGATGTGTCGAAACACGCTTTTTGCAATTTGATTTATTTAATTGGCGAAGGCTAGGTAGCGCACCCTTTCGCCCATAACAGTACACACAGGCAGGTAATATGTCCGATTCCGCAACGGCTCCTCAGGCCAAGTCCGGTGGTGGAGGCCTCATCTTGGCCGTCCTCTACGTCACGGCGCTCTTCTTCATCTGGGCCTTCGTCACCAATCTGGTCGATCCGCTCGTCAAATCGATGATGGTTATCTATCATCTGAGCAATCTCGAAGCCCAGCTCAACCAGTTCGCCTTCTTCATCGCCTATGGCGTCATGTCGATCCCGTCGGCCTGGTATCTGGCCAAGTACGGCTATGCCAATTCAATTATTCTGGGCCTGATCGGCATTATCGCCGGCTGCCTGATCGCTTTCTCTACCGCCTATTCGCACACCTTCGTCACCGTGCTGGTTGGCCTGTTTGTCGCCGCTTCGGGCATCACCCTTCTTCAGGTGGCCGCCAATCCTTTGATCGCCGCGATGGGCAAGCCGCAGGGTTCGCACTTCCGCCTCAACCTGTCGCAGGCCTTCAACTCGATGGGCGCCTATATCGGCGGCTCGTTCGGCGCTGTTTTCCTGCTGAAAGGCCCGCTGTTCGAAAAGGATGTCGTGCCGACCCAGGCCATGAAGGATGCGGGTCTGCACTTCGTCACCAATGTCTATCTTGAGATCGCCGTTGTCTTCGCCGTCTTCACCCTGGCCGTCTTTCTGGTGCGCAACACCATTGCCGCCCATTCGCCGAAGAAGGCCCTGCACGTCGAATCACCCTTCAAGGCCTTCAGCTCGAAATGGGCCAATCTCGGTTCGCTCGGCATCTTTCTGTATGTCGGCGCTGAGGTCTGCGTGATTTCGGGCATGATCTTCTTCCTGGAACAGCCGCAGATCCTCAATGTGCCGTCGCAGATTGCCGGCTATGTCGGGCCGATCTTCATGCTGATGGCCATGTTCGGCCGCTTTATCGGTTCGTGGCTGATGACCTTCATCAAGGCCACCACCATGCTGACCATTGTGGCGCTCGGCGCGGCGATCCTGTGCCTCGTCGTCATCTTCACCTTCCACATGCCGGCCACGCCGCTGGGCGGCACGGTCAATGTGTTCGGTTATCAGACGGCCCTGACGATGGGCTTTGTGCCCGGCATCGCGGCCATTCTGATCGGCCTGTTCAACTCGATCATGTTCCCGACCATCTTCACCCTGACCCTCGAGCGTTCTTCGGCTCCGGCTTCGGCCACGTCAGGCCTGATGTGCATGGCCATCTGCGGCGGCGGCTTCATCTCGCTGCTCTATGGCTGGGCCGTTGACCAGTTCTTGGCCCACTTCCCCGTCGGGGCCCGTTCGCTGGCCTTCGTCGTGCCGCTGATCTGCTACCTCTACGTCCTGTGGTTTACCCTGGCCGCCAAGAAGGCACCGGTTCACGCCATCGAGGAAGATATCGCTTCGGCGCACTAAACCTGCCTATGCGGCTCCCGGCACCTGCCGGGAGCCGTTTTTCATTATAAGAACAACAGACGGCGCGCGTCGCCGCGGGATGAGAAATGCTTTACGTTGGCGTGGATTTCGGTGGAACCAAGATCGAGGCGGCTGTTCTCGATTCAGACGGCAAGTTTCTGTCACGGCAGCGCAAGCCCAATCCCGGCAACTATGCCGACGCCCTGACTACGGTTTGCGACCTGATCGCCGAGGTGGAAAAGGAAGCCCAGTCCAGCCATCCCGAACTGGCCAGGCATATGGCCACCATCGGTATCGGCGCGCCGGGCAGCGTTTCGCCGCGCACCGGCGTAATGCGCAACGCCAATTCGACCTGGCTGAACGGCAAGACCTTCCGCGAAGACCTGGAGGCGGCGCTGAAGCGCCCCGTGCGGCTGGCCAATGACGCCAACTGCCTGGCCCTGTCCGAAGCGATTGACGGGGTGGCGCGCGTTCATGCCAATGTGTTCGCCATCATCGTCGGCACCGGTTGCGGCGGCGGCGTTGTGCTCGATCACAAGCTGGTGGAAGGCGCCAACGGCGTCACAGGCGAATGGGGCCATATTCCCCTGCCGTGGCCGAAGCTCGACGAGGTGCCCGGCCCGCAATGCTGGTGCGGTCAGCACGGCTGTCTGGAAATGTGGGTGTCGGGCACCGGTTTCGCGCGTGATTTCCACGCCGCTACCGGGCGCACATTAAAAGGCGAAGAGATTATCGACGCCATGCGCAAGGGCGATGGCGAGGCGGAGGCGGCGTTTGAGCGGATGCTCGACCGTCTGGGCCGCGGCATGGCGGTCATCGTCAATACGCTTGATCCCGATATATTCGTCTTTGGCGGCGGCTTAAGCAATGTGCCGGAAATCTATGATCGCCTGCCCGGCAAGATCAGGCCCTATGTTTTCTCCGATAGCTGGCAGGCCGAAATCGCCCCCGCCAAATGGGGTGATTCATCGGGCGTGCGCGGCGCAGCCTATCTGTGGGCTCAGGGCCAAAATCCGGGCCATAAACTGGGCGCGGAAGCGATTCATGCCCCTGAGCATGAGAAGAAGGCGTGAGACGCCTGCGCGGGCTGGCCATTGGCCTGGTTGCGGGCCTTGCCGTCCTGCCCACCTTCGCCTTTGCGGGCGGCCAGACCACACATGGCCGCTTTCATATGGTGGTTCCGGGCGCGCCTTTGTCTGCGCATAGGACATCGCGACAAACCCCGGCAAGGCTAGACGCGCCGACTGTCGAACCTCCTGTGCAAGATCCCGTCCTGCCTGTTCCAGATCCCGTCATAGCCGATCATCCGCCATACCACGCTTATGACACCGTGCTAAATGTCACAGGTGGTCAACTGGCCGGGGATCGCCTGCCCGATCAGTCCTACGTCTTCCGCGCCGTGCCGTTTGCCGCCCCGCCAGTGGGGCCCTTGCGCTGGCGTGCGCCGCAAAGCCCCGCGCCGTGGAGCGGTGTCCGCCACGAAACCGACAGCGCGCCCGCCTGTTTGCAAAACGACTATGGCTGGCAGACCGATATGGCCGCCAAATCCTCGGAAGACTGCCTCTATCTCGACATCCGCACGCCCGATCTGCATCCGTCCGCCCCCTTGCCGGTGATGGTCTATATCCACGGCGGGGCCAATCGCGCCGGGGGTGGCGCAGGCACGGTCATGGCCGGATTTGCCGATAAGGGCGTGATCATTGTGTCGCTGCAATATCGGCTTGGCGTGTTCGGCTTCCTGTCGCATCCGGCCCTGAGCCGCGAACAGGATGGCCATAGCGGCAATTACGCCCTGATGGACCAGATCAAGGCCCTGCAATGGGTGCGCGACAATATTGCGGCCTTCGGCGGCGATCCGGCCAATGTGACGATTTTCGGCCAGAGCGCCGGTGCGCAGGATGTTGGTCTGTTGCTGGTGGCCCCGGATGCGCGCGGCCTGTTCGCCAGAGCCATCGAGGAAAGCGGCCCGCCGCAGTTCGGCCTGCCGGTGCGCACCCTGGCGCAAAACGAAGCGATGGGTGTCGATCTGGCGAAATTCTACACCAGTGCCGCGCCCGATAGCGATGCGGCGCTGGCGGCCTTACGCGCCGTGCCCGCGCACCAGCTACAGACCGCCGCCGACCAGTTGCCCGTGGCGATCGACGATGACAGCTTCATCTGGTTGCAGGCTGTGATCGACGGCAAGGTGCTGACGCGCCCGCCCGCCGATGTCTTGCGCCAGCATCAGGCGGCGCAGGTGCCGCTGATCATCGGCACGGTGGCGCAGGAACTGGGCCTGCATGGCGGTCAGGACGCCGTCTATTCCACCATCGTGCGTGAATTTGGCAAACATGCGCCGAAAATGATGAAGTTTTACGATGTGAAGCTCAAAAAGCTGCCGAAAGATGATCCGCTGCTGGGGCCCGTCTCGATGGCTCTGTCCACCGACCTGATGATGCGCTGCCCGTCCACCTGGGTGGCCGATCGCATGACCGAGGCGGGCCAACCGGTCTGGGAATATCAGCTCGACATAGATATTGGTTCCGGGCATGGCGAAGGCCCGCCGCACCATTCATCGGATCTGGCTTTTGTGATGAATCCGCAGCCTCCCGGCATGGACGATGCGCACTGGCCGCCGCTTCTCGATTACTGGACGCAGTTCGCCAAGACCGGGGAACCGGCAGGCGAGGGGCTGGCGGCGTGGCCCGATCATGGCAGGGCCGGGCGCTATCTTGAATTTACCCATAAGGGCCCGAAAGTGCGCCAAGACATGCGCAAGGATGTCTGCCGCTACCGCGATACGCCGTAAGGCGAGATGACGGACGGGATGTGGCCATCCCGTCCGTCCCAATTTGCCTGAAACAGCCGCTAAACCTGATCGCGCAGGCGACCACCGATAGCGGCGGAAACGCTGGCGATAAAGGCACCGACCAGCAGCGAGATGAACAGAGCGGTGAAGAAGCCCACCATCGCCTTGCGCGTGGCTTCGGCGGTCTGGGCCATCTTTTGCTTCGCCGCTTCGATGTCATTGAGTGTGGCGGAGACGCGCTGATCGGCCTGGGTGGTGTCCAGTCCCGTATGGGCGGCCACCAGACTGTCGAGATAGGCCTTGTCGCTGTCGCTGACGCTGCCGTCTTTCAGATCATGGGCCAGAATGCGGCCCGCTTCAGCGGTGGCTTCGGGAGAGGGGGCGCTTGAGCCACGGAACATCATATCGCTGTAATAGTCCATGCCCGGCACCATTGTAGCGGCGGCCTTGCCAGCGGTGCCAAGCGCAGACGCTCCGGCCCCGGCCAGCAGGGCGGCGGTCAGCAGGGTGGCGGCGGCCCAGGCGATGAAGCCGTGCGCCGTGTCGCGGAAGAAGACCTCGTCGCTGTGCAGATCGGCCCATTTGACGCGCAAACGTCCGGCGATATAGCCGCCCAGACCTGCCGAAATCCATTGCATCACCACCAGCCAGATGGCCATGCCGACCGTGAAGACCACGGCGGTGTCGGGTTTGGCGGTGAAGACCGAAAACGAACCCAGCCCGAAGGCCGATCCGAGCGGGATCAGCATAACCGAGACGGCGGCGGCCACCGCAGCCCCGCCCAGTATCGACGACCAGTGGATGCCCGAAGACGAAGATTCGAAGTTGGGGCCATCCTTATCCGATGAAATATTCATGATGACCTCAACCGTGGAAGAAGAGAGCAAGCAGAATGATCACCGGAATCGGTACACCGAGCAGCCACAACAGAATACCTTTACCCATAACAACCTCCTGTGAAAGTGAAGGGAAAGGATAAATGTAAAATTATACCGATAAAATTAGATTGACCTCACACTTAACAATAATTCCATAAATAAAATCAGGTGAAACCACTTGTGTTCTGGTCGGGTACGCGACTCCGGCTGCCGGGGCAGGGCCGGATGACAAAAGGCTCATTTCCGTGGTTCAAATCTGCGCCACATATCGCTACAACAGCGGGATGAATGATATTTCCGGCCATATATCAGACGATGAACATCACCTGCCGGTGCGCATCTATTACGAGGACACCGATTTTTCGGGCCTCGTTTATCACGCCAATTATCTCAAATATTTCGAGCGCGGCCGTTCGGAATATATGCGCCTGATCGGCATCCATCATCATCAGCTTGCTGCGTTAGATGTTCCGCTGGCCTTCGCCGTGGCCGATCTGCATATCCGTTACCGCGCCCCGGCCCGCATCGATGAGATGATCACGGTGCGCAGCCGCCTGATCAGGGTGCGCGGCGCCAGTTTCACCCTGAAGCAAGCGGTGGAGCGCGACGGCCAGGTGCTGGCCGAGGGCGAGGTGCAGGTGGTGTGCATCGATATGCAGGGCCGCCCGAAACGCCTGCCTGCGCACCTGCAAGCTCTGATCTCAGCCTGCGCCGTTAACGAAAAAGACGGCTGAAAACGGCAAATTACAACCGCCTGCCATAGAAATGTCGTCAAATCTGTTGCAAGGTGCGGCGCTTAGAGATTCACCATTCGGATTCATCGTATATAGGGGGTGCGCATGGACGCAGGTTCCGTCAGTTCGGCTTCGGGTGGCCTTGAAGGCACCCTGAGCTTCGTCCAGCTTTTCATGCACGCCGACATCGTCGTCAAGGCGGTGATGGCGCTGCTGATCCTGGCCTCGCTGTGGTCGTGGGCCATTATCGTGCAAAAAACCCTGGCGCTGGGCCGCGTTAACCGCGAGGCCAATCAGTTCGAGGCCATGCTCGGCACCGGTCGCGCGCTCGACGACATCGCCGCGGGCCTCGGCACCCAGCCGAAGGAAGCCTTCCAGAAGCTGCTGGTCATCGTCACCTCGGCGTGGAAGGACTATAAGGGCAAGGGCTTAAGCCCGGCCCAGGGCGATCTTTTGATCTCGCAGGTTGACCGCGAACTGAACCAGACGATGGCCCTTGAGGCCGACACGATCGAAGAGGGCCTGAGCCTGCTGGCGGTGATCGCCACGGCCTCGCCTTTTGTCGGCCTGTTCGGCACGGTCTGGGGCATTATGAATTCGTTTGCCGCTATCGCCAGCGCCGGCGACACCAATCTGGCCACGGTGGCCCCGGCCATTTCAGAAGCCCTGTCGGCCACGGCGATGGGGCTTTTCGCCGCCATTCCCGCCTATATTGGCTTCAACCTGTTCAATGCCCGCGTGGCGCGCTTTTCGGGGCGCATGGAAGGATTCGCCGATGAGCTGATGGTGTCGCTGAGCCGCCGCATCGGCGATAAGCTCGGCAACTAGGGAGCTTTCGCATGGCTATGGGAGCATCAGGCGCCGGTGGTGGTGGTGGCGGCAGGCGCAGCAATCGCCGCCTCAGACGCCGCGCCGCCCTGTCGGAAATCAATGTCACGCCGCTGGTCGATGTCATGCTGGTGCTGCTGATCATCTTCATGATCTCGGCCCCGCTTCTGACCTCCGGCATCAAGATCCAGTTGCCCAAGACCGAGGCCGCCGCGCTGAAGGACGAGGGGGATCCTCTGACCGTATCCATCGATGAAAAAGGCAATCTGTTCGTCAATGACGATCCGGCCTCCTATGCGCAACTGACGCCGCGCCTGCTGGCCATCACCAATGGCGAGACGGACAAGCCGGTCTATGTGCGCGCGGCGGGCGCGGCCTCGTATGACATCGTGGCCAAGGTGATGGCCAGGCTGTCCACCTCGGGCTTCGTCAAGATCAACCTGCTCACCGAAACCATGAGCCAGGCGCAAGGTCAGAATGTGGGCCAGACTGTCGGTGCTTCATCAGCGGTGACGCCGTAAACGCATGAAGAAGTTCGGGCCGTCCTTTCTGATCTCGCTCCTGCTGCACGCGGGTCTGCTGGCGCTTTTCCTGTTCAGTTGGGTGCGCACGCAGAAGCCGCTGGTGCCTGCCGCCGTGCCGGTCGAGATTGTGTCGCAGATTCCGAGCCGCGAACAGGCCGAGGCCCCGGTCGATCAGCACGCCGTCCTGCCGCCATCGCCGATCCCCGCCCCGGAAGAAACGCCGACCCCGCCCCAGCCTGAACCGGCCCCGCCCTTGCCCGTGCCCACGCCGCAAAAGGCCGTGACGCCTGCGCCGAAGCCCACGCCAAAGCCGACCCCCAAGCCCGCGCCTCCCAAGCCCGCGCCGCCTGACAAGAACGGCCTGAAAAAGCCGGTGCCGCCCAAGCCCGCCAAGCCGCAAAAGCCCACGCTCGATCTCAACGCTCTGGCGCAACTGGCCGCCGCCCCGTCAAAATCGCCGACGCGGCAACAGGCAAGGGCCAATACGCACCGCACGACCGGCGCGTCGGCGGTCGGTTCCGGCCCGGCCGATGCCGGTCAGAAACAGGCCCTGGCCTTGCTGGGCAAAAGATTGCAGGACGCCTGGCTGCTCAATTGCGATGTGCCGGGCTCGCGCGATGTCAATCCGGAAATCAGTTTCGTATTGACTCCGAATGGCCGCGCCTTGCAGGTCACCTGGGTGAACCGCCGTAGCGATCCCGTCTGGCAGGCAGGTGCCAGCCTGGCGATGGCGGCGGTCAATAACGCTGCCGAGAAATCGACAGATTTGCCGGTTAGCATGTATGGGCAGAAAATTACCTTCACCTTCCTGGCGGAAAAGGCCTGCGAGGGGCAATGATGCCCCGCAGACCTGCTGACAGGAAGCCAGATCAGACAAGGAGCTACGCCATGATCAAGACGACTCCCCAAGCGATGAAACTGACGCGCCGCACGGCTGTGCTGAGCGGGCTGGGCGGCGTGGCCGTGGCCACGTCTCTGGCCACGTCTCTGGCCACGTCTCCGGCGGCGGCTCTTGCGCAGGGCCTGACCGGCACGGTCGATCAGGGCAATATCCAGCCCCTGCCCATCGCCATCGAAATTCTCGGCAAGGACGCCACGGGCAATGATCTCGGCGCGCAGATTTCCAAGGTGGTGTCGGCTGATCTTGAGCGTTCCGGTTATTTCGCGCCGATCGATCCCAATGCCTTTATCGAAACCAATCTCGATGTCAGCGTGCAGCCGACCTGGCAGAGCTGGAAAACGATCAACGCGCAGTACCTGACCTCTGGCCACGCCTTTGTCGATGCCGATGGCCGTTTGCAGGTCGATTTTCGCCTGTGGGACATTTTCTCGCAAAACCAGCTCTTAGGCCAGTCCCTGACCGCCACGCCGGAAAACTGGCGGCGTGTGGCGCACAAGATCGCCGATGCCATCTATGAAAAACTGACCGGTCAGGAAGGTTATTTCGATACGCGCATCGTCTTCGTGGCCGAAAGCGGGCCGCGCAATGCCCGCGTCCGCCATCTGGCCATTATGGATCAGGACGGGGCCAATGCCTCCTATCTGCCGGTGGCCGATGGCGCGATGGCGGTGATGACGCCGCGTTTCTCGGCCGATTCGCAGGAAGTGGCCTATATGTCGCTGACCGCCGATTCCGCCCGCATCTATATCTATAATCTCGATACCAATCGTCAGGAAGCCGTGGGCCAGATTCACGGCATGGCCTTTGCGCCGCGCTTCTCACCCGACGGCACCAAGCTGGCCTACAGCGTCTCGACCGGCGGGGCGACCAACATCTATGTCATGGACCTGCGCACGCGCGCCACCACGCGCCTGACCAGCGGCGGGGCGATCAATACCTCGCCCTCCTTCTCAGCCGATGGCTCGCAGATCGCCTTTACATCGGATCGTGGCGGTTCGCCGCAAATCTACCTGATGAATGCCGACGGCTCGAATGTTCACCGCATCACCTTTGGCGGCGGCCAGTATTCAACGCCGGTCTTCAGTCCGCAGGGCGATAAGATCGCCTTTACGCGACAGGCGGGGGGCCGTTTTTCGATTGGCGTGATGAACCCTGATGGCAGCAACAGCAAGCTGCTGACCTCGTCCTATCTGGAGGAAGGCCCGACCTGGGCGCCCAATGGCCGTTATATCATGTTCTTCCGCGAACCGCCGAGCGGCCTGCCGTCTCTGTGGACGGTGGAGGTCACGGGCCGCATTGAGAGACCCGTGCCCTATCCGGGTGGCGCATCCGACCCGGCCTGGTCACCTCGGCTGAAGTAAGGATAGGGCACACACTTTAGAAACATGGGCCCTATCCGGGTGGCGCATCCGACCCGGCCTGGTCACCTCGGCTGAAGTAAGGATAGGGCACACACTTTAGAAACATGGGCCCTATCCGGGTGGCGCATCCGACCCGGCCTGGTCACCTCGGCTGAACTAGGCCGGAATTAAGGCGGGCAGAGCAAAAAAAGCTCTGTCGCCGGAGTTGCAGCGGATGGTATAGGATTGCGGCGCACCATGCCGAAAATACCGTATCGCGCCGTCTGCGCAGAAAAAAGAAGCCTGTTGATAAAATGTGTCGCTTGGCGTTTGACAAAAGCCAAAAGGCATATAATCGTTTTCTTATAAAAAGGTGCGCATAATGCCGTCACATATCCGTGCGATTGTGCGCTGACATATATTCTGGTGAAAGGGACCAAGACCATGCTGGTATCGACAAAGCCTGTCGTTCGAATTGCCGCCGCTGCTTTTATTCTCGCTTCGGTGGCCGCCTGCGCCAGTAAGCCGAAGCCGGTGGAAACCGCCCCGCCGCCCGTCGCTGAGCAGGCCCCGCCGCCGGCGCCGCCGCCCCCCGCTCCGCAGCCGGTAACCCAAGCGCCGCTGCCCGGTATCGTGCCCGGCTCGCAACAGGATTTTGTGGTTAATGTCGGCGACCGCGTCTATTTCGACACCAATCATTCCGACATCCGCTCCGATGCCCAGAGCATCCTGGCCGCCCAGGCTGCCTGGCTGGTGCGTTATCCGTCGGTCAATATCCGCATCGAAGGCAATTGCGATGATCGCGGTACCCGCGAATATAACTTTGCCCTTGGTGCCCGCCGCGCGCAATCTGTCGCCGATTTCCTGACCGCACATGGCGTTGTGCCGGCCCGCATCTCCACCATTTCCTACGGTAAGGAGCAGCCGATCGATCCGGGCGATGACGAAGCCGCCTGGGCCAAGAACCGCAACGCCCACACCACCCTGGTATCGGGCGCTCAATAAATATCTGGCGCAATAATCTGCGCAAGTTTTGAATGAAACGCACGCTCCCTGACCGTAAGGTGGGGAGCGTGTTGCTTTTTCAGCCCGGTATTTTTGAGAAAGCTCCGCTCGATGACAATGTCGGCTGGGTATCAATGACAAGCTGGCGGCTTCGCAATAAAGCCGCACCCGTATTTAATCATTTACGTCTTATTTCAGCCCGACTATGTTGCTAGAGCAACGAGCGTTTAATTTGACTTACAAATTGAATGCGAGATGCGGAAAAACGTAAAATATAGAGCGGTTTGCATTCCTTTGACCGATTCAATCAGAATGCAAACCGCTCTAGCCAGTTAGCAATGCGTCTGGCCTGAAAGGGCTGGTGCGCCCGGTCTTTTAGAGCGCAGGATGGTAGGCTTCATGTCGGCAGTGGGATCAGTAACGCAACCTTGTGCAAACTGGCGCGTCCGCCTGATGGCGGGCCTGTCGCTGGCGGTGATGAGCGTCGGCATTGCGGGAGGCACGGCGATCGTGCTGCATCCGGCCAGCGCCCATGCCCAGATTTTCGGCGGCGATGACGACGACAAGGACAATCCCACTCAGCCGCCGACGGATTCGACCGTCTGGGACGCCAAGAAGCTGCAACGCCTTGATCGCAATGTGCGCAAGCTCGAACGCTCGGTGCAACACGTAGAGAACAAGTCGAGCCCGCCGATCCTGATCGAGCCTGATCCCGAAGTGGTGGCCCTGCAAGCCACGGTCGATAGCCTGTCGCGCAAACAGGATCAGCTCAATCAGGCCGTGACCCAGCTCACCGGCCAGTTGGAAGACGCTCAGCACAATAACCAGCTCCTGACCCAGCAAGTGTCGGCCCTGACCGCGCGCACCGATACCCTGATCAAGCGCGCCGATCTGGCCGACGCCCATCTGAAGGATATTGACGCGCAACTGGCCCCGCCGCCGCCGCCGCCGCCAACGACCGGCAGCGCCGAAGGTGATTTTGAGCAAGCCTTTAATCTCATGACCTCCGGCAAGACCGATGATTCCGAGCGTGCTTTTGAGGCCTTCACCACCACCTGGCCGGAAGCGACGCAACTGCCCGAAGCCTGGTACCGCCTTGGCCAGTTGCGCGCCATGAAATCTGACGTCAATGGCGCGATCGCGGCCTATGCCACCGCCCTGAAAGGCTGGCCCAAAACCTCCTGGGCGCCTGAGGCTACGGTGCGGCTGGCCGGTGTCCTGTCCGATGCCAACCGGCCCAAGGATGCCTGCGCGGCGATCAGCCAGTTCGACAAGGTGTATGCCAGGGCGGCCACGGCTGAAACGCGCGCCCTGTCGAAGGACTTGAAAGCCAAGGACAAGTGTTCCTGAGCCAGGCCGAGGCGAAGGATTTTACGCCTGAGGCCCTGTTGGCTGATTTTGCCACACGCCTGAACGGTGAGGGGCCGCTGGGCGTCGCCGTGTCCGGCGGTGGCGATTCGCTGGCGCTTTTGCAGAGTCTGGCTCTGTGGGGGCAAAGACCGCTTGAGGTTTTTTGCGTCGATCACGGTATCAACCCGGCCTCGACCGGCTGGAGCGAACAGGTGGCGGCGCAGGCCACGCAACTGGGAGCCGGTTTCACAGCCTTGCAATGGCGTGACGCCAAGCCGTCTAGCGGACTGGCGGCGGCGGCGCGCAGAGCGCGGCATGGCTTGCTGGCCGAAGCCGCGCGGGCGCGCGGCTGCCGCGTCCTGTGTCTGGGCCATACGGCGGATGATGTCATCGAGGCGCGGGCCATGCGTGCGGCGGGATCGAATGTCGGTGCGCCGCGTATCTGGTCGCCGTCGCCGGTCTGGCCGCAGGGGCGCGGACTGTTTCTGTATCGCCCGCTGCTGAACGTGCGCCGCGCGGCTTTGCGTGACTGGCTGAGGGCGCAGGGGCTCGGCTGGATCGATGACCCGGCCAATGACAATCCGCAATCGCTGCGCGCCCGTATGCGTCAGGATATGACGGCTTGCGATGCTGAAATGACTCCGCCATCAGAACCTGGACTCTTGCCGACGGATCTTTTGTATGATCCGCAGGGCTGGGGTGCGCTTGGCCTGATCCGGCTCGATGCGGCGCGGCTGGCGGGGCTGGGCGAAGACCGGCAGGGTCGTATCCTGGCTATGGCGGCGGTGTGTGCCGGTGGCCGCGACCAGTTGCCGCGCCAGGGCCAGACCGCGCATCTGTGGCAAAATCTGCAACAGGGCGGCGTCGCCACACTTTGCGGTGCCAGGGTCTGGCTGGAAAACGGCCATATCCATCTGGTGCGCGATGCCGGTGACATGCACAGGCGACCCATCGCCACCGTCAACGAAACCGGATCGCTTATCTGGGATGGCCGGTTTGAACTGACAGGCGCGGGCACAGCCACTTTAAGCCCTGCGGATGGCCTGCGCGCGCATCTGTCGAAATCCGATCAGCGCAGGCTGACCCGGTTGCCCGCCGCCTTGCGTCCTGTCCTGCCGGTGATCGATAAGTCAGGCCCGCTTCTTGCAATGCCTGACAGCAATGGCACAGATTCAGGTGCGCTTTCCGTCACGGGACTCGTCATGCCGCGCTTTCTGGCGGCCATCGGCGCGGTCAAGGCAGAGAGCGAACTTGATCTGTTCTGAAAAAGGCGTGTGGCGAAGCGCTGTATTTCTCCCTATATGGGGGATAGGTTTGTAAAGAGCCCCGTGGAGGGGCCACCCGAAAGGGCTGAATTAAGGATTGAATTGCATGAATTTGAGGTCAATGGCGATTATCGGCGTCATACTGGCGCTTCTGATCGGTGTCTTTTCCTTTATGCACATGAAATCCGGCCCGCTGCTGGCGGCGGATGGAGGCGGCACGACCGAACTGATCTATTCCGATCTGCTGAATTCGGTCGAAAAGGGACAGGTCAAATCGGCCACCATCCATAATGACGAGGTCAGGGGCAAGCTGGCCGACGGCAAGGATTTCCACGCCACCATCCCCTATGACAGCCAGCAATTGCAGAACGAGATGCAGGCCAAGGGCGTGCAACTGGCCATCCAGTCGGGTCGCGCCGGTATCTTCATGAGCATCGTCACCACGCTGTTGCCGGTGGTGCTGATCATCGGCATCTGGATCTTCTTCATGCGCCAGATGCAGGGCGGCGGACGCGGCGGGGCGATGGGCTTTGGCAAGTCAAAGGCGCGCCTGCTGACCGAGCACAAGAACCGCGTCACGTTTAAAGAAGTGGCCGGTGTCGAGGAAGCCAAGGAAGATTTGCAGGAGGTCGTCGATTTCCTGAAAGATCCGTCGAAATTCCAGAAGCTGGGCGGCAAGATCCCCAAGGGCGCTCTGCTGGTCGGCCCTCCGGGTACGGGTAAAACCTTGCTGGCGCGCGCTGTGGCCGGTGAGGCGGGTGTGCCCTTCTTCTCGATCTCCGGTTCGGATTTCGTTGAAATGTTCGTCGGCGTCGGCGCATCGCGTGTGCGTGATATGTTCGAACAGGCCAAGAAGAATGCGCCGTGTATCATCTTCATCGATGAAATCGACGCGGTCGGTCGCCATCGCGGCGCCGGTCATGGCGGTGGCAATGACGAGCGCGAACAGACGCTCAACCAGTTGCTGGTCGAGATGGACGGCTTTGAGGCCAATGAAGGCATCATCATGATCGCCGCCACCAACCGCCCGGACGTGCTCGATTCGGCGCTGCTGCGTCCCGGCCGTTTCGACCGCCAGGTGACAGTGCCCAATCCTGATCTGACCGGGCGCGAAGCCATTCTGCGCGTCCATATGAAGCCGGTGCCGCTGGCCGTCGATGTCGATGTCAAGGTGATCGCGCGCGGCACGCCGGGATTCTCCGGTGCCGATCTGGCCAATCTGGTCAATGAAGCGGCCCTGATGGCGGCGCGCAAGGATCGCAAGCTGGTCACCATGCGCGATTTTGAAGACGCCAAGGACAAGGTGATGATGGGGGCCGAGCGCAAATCGATGGCCATGTCGGAAGACGAAAAGCGCAATACGGCTTACCACGAAGGCGGCCATGCCATCGTGGCGCTGAAAACCCCGCAGGCCGATCCGGTGCACAAGGCGACCATTATCCCGCGTGGCCGGGCGCTGGGTATGGTGATGCAGTTGCCGGAAGGCGACCGCTATTCCATGAACTACACCCAGATGACCTCGCGCCTCGCCATCATGATGGCCGGTCGCGTCGCCGAAGAAATCATCATGGGCAAGGACAATATCACGTCCGGCGCGTCTTCGGACATTCAGGCCGCCACGCGCCTGGCCAAGTCGATGGTGACGCGCTGGGGCTTTTCGGACAAGCTGGGCTTCGTCGATTACAAGCAGGGCGAAGATGAATATGGCGCGCTTGGCCGCGATACGTCGGAAGCGACGCAGCAGATCATTGATGATGAGGTCAAGCGCCTGATCAATGTCGGCTATGAAGAGGCCAAGCGTATCCTGACCGAAAATCTCGATGGCCTGCACCGTCTGGCCAGAACCCTGCTCGATCTTGAAACCCTGACCGGTGATGAAATCGCCAAGATCCTGAATGGCGAGGAAATCGTCCGCGACGAAGAAACCGGCGTGGCCATCGAACTCAGCTCCAATTCGGCTGTGCCCGAAACGGAAGCGCCGAAGGAAGAGGCGGCTGCCGCGCCCGCCGTGCCGGTGGTGGCCGAATAAGGGCTGGCAAAATCCGTATAGAAAAGCCGGGGCATCTGCTCCGGTTTTTTTATACCTGGACATGCGGAATCCGTGATCCGTTCTGAGCCGGTGCGCGGTTACAGGTTTGCAATTATCCCTACCAAAATCTTACGACGGGCCCGATTCGTTATCAGTCTGTTAAGGTCGTTCTGGCTTTTATGGGCGCTTAACCAGTCAGGGAATTCGATCGATCAGCGCGCCGGACGGCGGCTGAGCGCGCACCCGATTTCCCGGCTCCCTGTAACGATTTTGAGTAACCGGAGGCGCATATGCCCGCTGTCGTTCGTGGTGGCAGACGACAAGCATCTTCCGCTCAGTCAGCGGGGGCTGGTAAAGCGGCGGGCAAAACGGCGGGCCTGCGGCGCGCGGGCAAGGGGCGCGCGCCGCAGGCCGGAAAATCGCGTCTGCTCGGTGCCGTTCCCATGCCGGGCGAACTGACGGGCTGGCTGGCGGTTCTGGTGATCGCCGGGCTATTGGCTGCCGTGCTGCTGACCGGGCATCGCGCCGAGGCATTAGGTCGGGCCATGCTCAATTTTGCCGATGACCGCATGGCGTCCTTAGGCGTCAAACTCGAAAATGTCCGTCTGGCGGGTGTATCCGATGAGGCGGCGCCCGACATCAAGAAAGCGCTCGATTTCCATCGTGGCCAGCCTTTCGTCTTCATGGATCTGAGCGCCGTTCAGGCGGCGGTCGAAAATGTCGGCTGGGTCAAGTCGGCCACCATCCATCGCCAGTTTCCCAATACGCTGATCGTGTCGGTGGTGGAGCGCCCGCGTCTGGCCGTCTGGCAATATAATGGCCGCGAGCAGGTGATCGATGATACCGGCCAGGTGATTCCCGAAGCCAATGCCGTCAAATTTCCCAATCTGCCGCTGATCGTCGGCGAAGGCGCCAATGAAACAGCCTCCGACATCATCCAGCTCGTGCAGGCGCGTCCCGACCTGTATCAGCGTATCTTTGCCCTTCAGCGCGTCGATACGCGCCGCTGGAACATCATCCTGAAGAATGGCACGGTCATCAAGCTGCCTGCCCTCAATCAGGATCAGGCTCTTGGTCGCCTTGATGTGCTGATCGCACAGCAGCGCGTGCTCGATCAGGGCCTTGCCGAAATCGACCTCTTAGACCCCACCGCCCTTGTCGTCGTGCCGCTCGAAGCGCGCCCGTCGCATCCGGCAACCGCTACCCCTGCAACCTGATCTGATCCGAGTAGAAGCTCATGTCCAGATTCGAAGACCGTCAGAACGCCAAACGCGGCGTCAGCCCCCAGCACATACAGCCGGTCAGCAAGACCGACTGGGCCACCGGTACGTCCGGCGCAGGTCAGGTCAGGCCGCCTGCCGCCTCTGGTCTGATCGCGGCGCTTGACCTTGGCGCGTCGAAGATCGGCTGCTTCATCATGCGGCCGGAAGGGGCGCGTCAGGCTGATCGCTCGATCCGCGTCGCCGGGGTTGGCTATGTGCAGTCGCGCGGCGTACGCGCAGGCGCGATTATCGATATGGAGGCCGCGTCTCAGGCCATAGCCCAGGCGGTGGAACGCGCCGAAGCTATGGCCAAGGTGTCCATTCAGGGCGTGCGCGTCACTGTGCCCGGCGCGGGCTGCGCCTCGCATCGCGTATCGGCGCAGGTGTCTCTGGGCTTAAAGCCGATCTCCGACCTTGATCTCAACCGTGCCATCGCCTCGGCTTTGGCGCAGGTGCGCTTCCCCAACCGTCGCGCCATTCACCTGCTGCCTGTGGCGTGGAGCGTTGATGAGCAACCGGGCGTGCGCGATCCGCGTGGCTTGAGCGGCCGCAGCCTTGGCCTCGAACTGCTGGTCGTCACCATCGACGACAACGTCTTCAACAATATCAATCAGTGCGTTTCGCAGGCCCATCTCGAAGTCCACGCCATCGTGTCGGCTCCGCTGGCCTCGGCTGTGGCGGCGCTCGAAGAAGACGAAAAGGAACTGGGCTGCATCTGCATCGATATGGGCGCGTCCTCGACCACGGCGGCCATTTTCGCGGGCGGCACACTGATCCATGTCGATTGCCTGAATGTCGGCGGCGGCCACGTCACGGCCGACATCGCGCGCGGCCTTTCCACCACCCTGGCCGGGGCCGAAAGGCTGAAAACCCTGCACGGATCTGCCATTGCGTCGAGCAACGAAGACCGCGAGACGGTCGAGGCCCCGCCGCGCGGCGATGATCGTGGTGGCGCGCCGATCGTGGTGCCGCGCTCAATCCTCAAGGGCATTATCGCGCCGCGCGTCGAAGAAATTTTCGAGCTGCTGCGCGAAAAGATCAAGGCGTCGGGCGTCCATATCGAGCCGGGCGCGGGCATTGTCCTGACCGGCGGCGCGTCGCAACTGGCCGGTGTGCGCGAACTGGCCATCCGTGTGTTTGATCGTCCGGTGCGCCTGGGCAAACCACGTAGAGTCCCTCATTTGGGCGATGCGGCGTCGGGGCCGTCATTTTCCGCCACATCAGGCGTTATCCTGCGCACGCTTTACGGCCCGCGCGATGTGGTGCCGGTGCGCAAGATCATGACCGCCAAGATAGGCCCGCGCGACGCGCCTTCGGGTTCGGGTAATCTGGTGATGCGTGTGATTGATTGGCTGAAGGCGAATCTTTAGGTATTTTGTCACCATATTGATTCGCAATAGCTTTCTACCCTAACGGCACTCTTTCTGCGCCGCGACTCCCTTTGGACTCATTGTTCAGTCATCTGGTCACACTTCGGTAATCAATCTTAAAATTTATTACCAAAACGGGTTCAAATCCCCGCGACTCAAGCTATCGGGTAATCATTCGTTAAGCATAACCGTAGTCTCATAGGTCACTATATAAAGAGGCGCAGTTTTAAGGCTGCCTTCCGAAGTGGGATGAGATTGTGAAAGGTTGATCCTAGAGCCATGGCTATTCATCTTTCTGCGCCACGCGCAACAGAATTGAAACCGCGTATCGTTGTCTTCGGTGTAGGCGGAGCTGGCGGCAATGCGGTCAATAATATGATCGAGGCGGGCCTCGAAGGCGTCGAGTTCGTCGTCGCCAATACCGATGCCCAGCAATTGCAGTTTTCGCGCACCGAAGCGCGGGTGCAACTGGGCGTTGGCATTACGCAAGGTCTGGGTGCGGGCGCGCATCCCGAAGTGGGCATGACCGCCGCTGAGGAATCAGCCGCCGAAATCGCCGAGCATCTCGATGGCGCCCATATGGTGTTCATCACCGCCGGTATGGGCGGCGGCACCGGCACCGGTGCAGCACCGATTATTGCGAAATGCGCCCGCGAGCGCGGTATCCTGACGGTGGGCGTGGTCACCAAGCCCTTCACGTTTGAGGGCCGTCACCGGATGCGTCTGGCCGATGCCGGTATCAGCGAGTTGCAGCGCTATGTTGATACGCTGATCGTCATCCCCAACCAGAATCTGTTCCGCATTGCCAATGAGCGCACCACCTTTGCCGAAGCCTTCGGCATGGCCGATCAGGTGCTGCACGCCGGTGTCCGTTCGATCACCGATCTGATGGTGCTGCCCGGTCTGATCAATCTTGATTTTGCCGATGTGCGCTCGGTCATGTCCGATATGGGCAAGGCCATGATGGGCACGGGCGAGGCTTCGGGCGAAGACCGCGCCCTGCTGGCGGCGCAAAACGCCATCCAGAATCCGCTGCTCGATGAAACCTCGCTGAAGGGCGCGAAGGCCGTGCTGGTCAATGTGACCGGCGGCCTCGACATGACTCTGCATGAGGTCGATGAGGCAGCCAACGCTATCTCCTCCGAAGTCGATCCCGAAGCGAACATCATCTTCGGCGCGGCGTTTGATCCGCAACTCGAAGGCAAGTTGCGCGTATCGGTCGTGGCGACAGGTATGGATGGGGTGGCGCTGCAAACGCCACTCACCACGCCCGCCAAGACCCAGGCCCCGACTCCCGCCCCGACCTTCGGCATGGGTTATGGTGCGCGTCAGGAAAGCCCCGCACACGCATCGCAGCCGGCCCCCGTGCCGCAGGTCGCCGAAATGCGCCAGAACGCCCCGGTTCCGTCAGCGCAGGTTCAGACGCCTTCGTACGCACCCGTTCAGGCCGCCGCCGCGACGCCGCGTTCCAGCCTGTTTAACGAAGCACCCGCGACTCAGTCTGCGCCTGCACCGCAAGCGGCACCCGCCGAGCAGCGTGTTATTTCGCGGATCGTCGATCCTTCGGTGGAAGACGACAACTTCGTCATGCCGCAATCAACCCCGGTGGCCCAGCCCTCCTATGCTGAGCGCCCCGCCAGCCCGGCGATCCAGCGCCCCGCCAGCTATGCCAATCCGGCTCCGCAAGCTCCGGTGCAGCGTCCTGCCGCGCAGCCGACGCGCCTGGCCAGTGAGGAAGAGGGGCGTGAATCTTTCTGGCGCGGCCTGTTCCCGCAGCGTCAGTCGGCCCCTTACGCAGCACCTCAGGCGCCCGCCGAAGCTTCTGGCCGGGATGGCCGCGAAGAGGCTGACCGCTATGTGCCCGCACCGGCGAAAGGTAATCTGAACCCGGCGGCGCGTTCGGAAATCCAGCCCGCTATGGAAGCGGAAGACGATCTTGAAATTCCTTCTTTTTTAAGACGCCTTGCCAATTAAATCCTCATTAAGCAAAGCGTTACAAACGGAAATACAAGTTCGTTTGTGAGGCGAGGCCTAAAAATATATACAGAATGCGGGCCAGAAATGCGCCCGCATTTTTGTTTTTGCGTTGCGCCGCGTTTTGAGCCAGCCGTAAAAATGCCTAGGGATTGAAGTTATCATGTTGCCTGATCAGAATGAACAGACCCTGGCCCATGCCGCGATTATCGCCGGTACGGGTCTGCACACGGGCATTGCCGTGCGCATGGTCGTGCGTCCTGCGCCTGCCGGCACGGGCGTGATGTTTGTCCGCAGCGACGTCTCCGACCGTGATAACCGGGTAGCGGCCCTGGCGCATAATGTCACCAAAACCACACTCGGCACGGTCATCACCAATGCCGCCGGTGTTTCTGTATCGACGATTGAGCATGTGATGGCGGCCTTTGCGGCGCTGAGCATCGATAATGTGGTGGTCGAGCTGGATGGGCCGGAAGTGCCGATCATGGATGGTTCGGCTGAGCCCTTCGTGCAATTGCTCGATCAGGCCGGTTTCCGCCCGCAGCCAATTCCGCAATCCTTTATCGAAATCCTTAAGCCGGTTGAAGTGACCGAGGGCGACAAGCGCGCCACGCTTCTGCCCGCCGACCGTTTCGAAGTGCGCTTTGAAATCGATTTTCCCGGCACGCCGATCGGTCATCAGGCCGTCGATCTGATCGTCACCGAACAGTCCTTCCGCGAAGAACTGGCGGCGGCGCGCACCTTCGGCTTTCTCGATGGCGTGGCGGCCTTGCGCGCTGCCGGTCTGGCGCGCGGCGGCTCGCTCGACAATGCCGTTGTGATCGATGGCGATCATATCATGAATGAGGGCGGGCTGCGCTTCGCCGATGAATTCGTGCGCCACAAGGCGCTCGATGCTATCGGCGACCTGTATGTGCTGGGTATGCCGATTCTTGGCCGCTTTGAAGGAATCCGCGCCGGTCACGGCCTTAATAATGCCTTGGTCCGTGCCCTATTGTCGCAACCGGATGCCTACCGTGTGGTTTCGCGCGGGCCAGCCCTGGCTAAGGTCGGCTGAGGCCAGCGCGCCACACGGATCTGATTAACCGAATTCGGTTGGCGGGCCGGGATGGCTCGTGTAGATGTATCCTCAAAATCAGGATGAGCGCGGTGCCGGGTGTTTCCGGGCTCTGCGCAAACAAGAGGATGTAAACGTGAGCGCTGCGGGTCTTCTCAAAAAAACGGCGATTGTCGTGTTGCTGGCCGGTGTTTCCGTGTCTGGCCTGACGGCCTGCGCCGGTAAGTCGAAGCAGGAGCACCTCGTTTACGAAGAACGCCCGGTTGAACTGCTTTATAATACCGGTATGCAGAATCTCGATCAGAAAAACTGGGCGGACGCTGTTTTGTATTTCCAGGAAGTCCAGCGCCAGCATCCCTATTCGGAATGGTCGCGCCGCGCCATTGTCATGACCATCTATGCCGACTATCAGGCCGACAAATATGACGATGCGTCCGATGCCGCCGACCAGTTCATCAAGCTGTATCCCGGCAGCGACCTGACGCCTTACGCCTATTATATGAAGGCCATCTGCCAGTTCGAGCAGATCGTCGATGTTGGCCGCGATCAGGGCTTCACCCTTAATGCGCAGGCCTTGCTGACCGATGTGATTCGCCGCTATCCCGACAGCGAATATGCCAAGGATGCGCGCGTCAAGCTCGACATGGTGCATGACCAATTGGCGGGCAAGGAAATGGCCATCGGGCGCTGGTATCTGAACGATAATCAGCCCCTGGCTGCTATAGGCCGCTTCAAGGCCGTGGTCGAAAACTACCAGACCACCAGCCATGTGC
Source organism: Asticcacaulis sp. EMRT-3 (assembly GCF_030027245.1). NCBI lineage: Bacteria > Pseudomonadati > Pseudomonadota > Alphaproteobacteria > Caulobacterales > Caulobacteraceae > Asticcacaulis > Asticcacaulis carbonis. The sequence continues at coordinate 1,669,357 of NZ_JASERT010000001.1, read as the reverse complement.
CTGAGGCCCTGTATCGTCTGGTCGAGGCCAATGAAATGCTGGGTCTGGACGAGGAGGCCAAGCGCGATGGCGCGGTGCTGGGCTATAATTATCCGGGCGACCGCTGGTATGCGGCGGCCTACAAGCTGCTGACCGACAAGGGCACCAAGCCCGATGTCAAACCCGATCCCAAAGGCAAAAAGGGGCCTAAGGCACCCGACGTCACCAAGAAGAAGAGCTGGCTGGGCTTTATGCGGCCAAAGGTCTGACAAACTGTGATGCGGTATGCATTAACAGTCACCGGCTCACGATGATTCTTTTTTAGGTTCGTGTATGATTTCGCATGATCATAAATGTATTTTTATACATATTCCACGTTGTGCTGGTACAAGTATCGAGTCCTGGATAGGTGGTCAGGACTGGTGGTATGTAGAATCGAGTACAAAGCATGTAATTGCCAGTCAAGCTAAAGAAATTTATTCAGAATACTGGAATGAGTATTTTAAATTTTCTGTTGTCCGAAATCCATACACGCGCGTTTTATCGTCTTTAAAATATATGGATTATTTCGGAACTTACCTTGACTCTCAGGGAAACATCGATTTTTCTGAATATCACAAGCTTTTCGGCAGCGATGTTGTACTGGAATGCGACTATCGATTCTATGACCGTAAAAATATTTTAAAACCGCACCATATTGCAGGGCAGGTCTATGGCAATATTCTTGATGAGCCTCTGGATTACATCATCAGATATGAAAATCTTCACGATGATGTACAGGAGGTCGGTCAGTATCTTGGTTTGAAAACGGAATTTAATCAGCATCTGGAGTCTTCGCAGACCTTGGGGACTGGAATTACGAGCAGGCTGACAGATAAGACCCAAGCATATGTTTCGCATTTATATAGCCACGATTTTTTGAGATACGGCTACACGGATTGACTTTAACTATTTTTTGCATCATGTTCTCCAAATGTTCGCATTTGCCGGGGCCATATTATGCTGACCCGCCTAACCATTTCCGATGTTGTTCTCGTTGATCGCCTCGAACTCGATCTCAGGCCCGGCCTGAGCGTCCTGACCGGGGAAACCGGGGCGGGCAAGTCGATCCTGCTCGATAGTCTGGGCCTGGCCACGGGGGCGCGCGCCGATACCGGCCTGATCCGCGCAGGCGCATCTCAGGCTTCGGTGGCGGCCGAGTTTGATCTGGCCGCCAGCCACCCCCTCTATGCCTTTCTCGATGACAAGGGGCTGCTGCTCGAACCGGGCGAGACGCTTTTGCTGCGCCGCGTGGTGACGCGCGATGGCCGCTCGAAAGCCTTCGTCAATGATCAGCCGGTCAGCGTCGCCGTGCTCAAGGCGCTGGGCGAGGGCCTGCTGGAAGTGCATGGCCAGCATGAAACCGTCGGGCTGCTTGATGTGCGCGCCCATGTCGGCCTGCTCGACGCCTATGGCCAGACGGGGCCTGAACGCCAGCGCGTGGCGGCGGCCTGGAAGGCGCTGAAAGCCCTGCGTGACGAACAGCGCAACCTGTTGAAGCGCGCTCAGGGCGACAAGGCCGAACTGGAAACCCTGACCCAGCGTTTGCAGGAACTGGATCGGCTTAATCCGCAGGAAAATGAAGAGGCGCAACTGGCCTCGGAGCGCGCTCTGCTGGGGGCCTCGGAGCGTGCGCTCGAAGATATTTGCGAGGCGCGCGATGCGGTGGGCGGCGATCAGCTATCGCAGCGTCTGGCCAAGGCGTTTCGTGCCCTCGATCACGCCCGCACCCGCGCCATGCAGGCCGGGGCCACATCGGACGACGAGGTGCTGAAACGCCTGACCGCTGCCGCCGATGCGCTGGATCGTACCCTGATCGCCGCCGATGAGGCTATGGCCCTGATGGATCAGGCCGCGGACAGTATGGATGTCGAACCGGGCCAGTTGGATCGCTGTGAGGAACGTTTGTTCGCCTTGCGGGCTATGGCGCGCAAGCTGGGTATTCTGGTCGAAGACCTGCCGCAGGCACGGGCGCGCATCGCCCATGCGCTCAATGAAATCGAAGATCTCGACGCCCATCTTGGCAAGCTGAACATCGCCATCCACGCCGCGCAACAGGCCTTCGATGCGGAAATCGAAGCCTTGCGGGCGCGCCGCGAACAGGCGGGTGAGGGCCTGAGTGCGGCCGTAATGGCCGAATTGGGGCCGCTTAAGCTCGACAAGGCACGTTTCCGCGTCTGCGTGACGGCGCTGGAGCCTGAGCGCTATGGCGCGGGCGGCGGCGATGCGGTGGCGTTTGAAATCAAGACCAATCCGGGTGCCGACTGGGGCAATCTCAGCGCTATCGCTTCGGGCGGCGAACTGGCGCGCTTTGCCCTGGCGCTCAAGGCGGCCCTTGCCTCGAAAATGGCGTCGAAAGGTGCCGAAGAGGCGGCTACGCCGGTCATGATCTTCGATGAGGTCGATCAGGGCGTGGGTGGTGCGGTGGCCGATGCGGTGGGATTGCGTCTCAAGCGACTGGCGAAAAACGCTCAGGTGATCGTGGTCACCCACAGCCCGCAAGTGGCGGCATGCGGCGATCAGCACTTAAAGGTCAGCAAGGCCGAACACGACGGCGCGATGCGCTCCACCGTGCAGGTGCTGACGCCTGCGCAGGGGCTGGAAGAACTGGCGCGCATGTTGTCGGGCGCGGAAATCACGCCGGAAGCACGCGCGGCGGCCCAGCGTCTGAAAGCTGCGGATCGAATCACGGTTCAGGCGGCGGAGTAAGGGCGTGGCGGGAAGGCGGCGTACCGGTTGCTGCATCGTGGCTGACTATGCTATCGCGCCACCAGATATGTTTGAACCGCGCGAACAGGAAGTCCCGCCTTGGCCAGCATGACCCCAGACGATGCCCGCGCCCTCCATGCCGAACTGGCGGCGCAGGTTCAGCATCACCGCGACCTCTATTATAATGAGGAAACGCCCGAACTGACGGACGCCGATTATGATGCGCTCGAAAAACGCCTGCGCGCGCTGGAGGCCGATTTTCCTGACCTGAAAACGCCGGATAGCCCGACGGCTCTGGTGGGGGCGCCGATCTCGGAAAAGTTCGCCCCTGTGGCGCATGGCGTGCCCATGCTGTCGCTCGACAATGCCTTCGCGTCGGAAGATGTCAGAGATTTCGAGACGCGCATCCGCCGCTTCCTCAAACTGCCGGACGACGAGTCGGTGGCTTTCGCCGCCGAGCCCAAGATCGACGGCCTGTCGTGCTCGATCCTCTATGTCGATGGCATACTCACGCGCGCCGCCACGCGCGGCGATGGCCGAACCGGCGAAAACATCACCGAAAACGTTAGAACTATCAAGGACATTCCGCATCGCCTGCATGGCTCCGGCTGGCCTAAACACATTGAGATTCGCGGCGAGGTCTATATGCCGCTGGCCGCTTTCGCCGACATGAACGCCAGGGCCGAAGTTGCGGGCACCAAGATTTTCGCCAATCCGCGCAATGCGGCCTCTGGCGCGCTGCGTCAGCTTGATGCCAGTATCACCGCAGCGCGGCCCCTGCATTTCTTCGCCTATGCCTGGGGAGAGGTCAGCGAGGACTTTGCCGCCAGTCAATCTGAAGCCCTGCAAAAATTCTGCGACTGGGGCTTCATCGTTAATCCGTATTCCGTGCGCGTTACGGGGGCGCAAGGCCTGCTCGATGTTTATGGCGGCTTGCAAAAGACGCGCGCCGAACTGGGCTACGATATTGACGGCGTGGTCTATAAGGTGGACAGGCTTGACTGGCAGCGTCGTCTGGGCTTCGTGTCGCGCTCGCCACGCTGGGCGATCGCGCACAAATTCCCCGCCGAACAGGCGCTGACGCGGCTTCTCGCCATCGATATTCAGGTTGGCCGTATGGGCACGCTGACGCCGGTGGCGCGGCTGGAACCGGTCAATGTCGGCGGGGTGGTGGTCACCAATGTCACCCTGCACAATGCCGACGAAATCGCCCGCAAGGACATCCATCTCGGTGATCTTGTGCGGTTACAGCGTGCCGGTGATGTGATACCACAGATCGTCGGCGTTGAGCTGGAGGCGCGCCCTGTCGATGCGAAAGCCTATGAATTTCCCGTCATCTGTCCGTGTCCGCTTAAAACCGAGGTGGTGCGCGAGGCCAATGCCAGGGGCGAGGAGGGGGTGGCGCGCAAATGTTCGGGCGATCAGGCCTGCCCGCACCAGCGCGTCGAATATCTGAAATATGTCTGTAGCCGCCGCGTGCTTGATATTGAGGGGCTGGGCGAAAGCAATATCGAAGTCTTCCATCGCTCAGGCCTGCTCGACGAACCGGCGGACATCTACCGCCTGCACGCCCGCGCCGATCAGGTGCGCGCCGCCGTGCTGGAGGAACGCAAGCGCCAGTCCGCCGAGCGCCGCGAAAAAAGCGGTCAGGGCGCAGATAAGGCGCTGGCCGACGAAAATCGCGCCTTTGCTGGCATCGACAAGCTGTTCGCCGCCATCGATGATCGTCGCACCCTGCCGCTCGACCGCTTTATCGCGGCGCTTGGCATCAAACATGTCGGCGAAACCACCTCGCGTCTGCTGGCCCGCGCCTATGGCTCCGAAAGCCATTTTCATGCGGCCATGACGGCGGCGGCGCAGGGCGATGAGGCGGCCAGACAGCATCTGGGTGATCTCGACCAGATCGGCCCCGTGGTGGCCGAGGCCGTGATCAGCTATTTCGCTCACCCCTACCAGAGCGAGATGTACGACCGCTTCAAGGCGCAGGTGACGGTCGAAGACGCCGAGGTCGTGGCCGGTGATCATGCTGTCAGCGGCAAGACCATCGTCTTCACCGGTACGCTGGAAAAGCTGACGCGCGACGAGGCCAAGGCGCAGGCCGAACGGCTGGGGGCCAAGGTGTCAGGCTCAGTCTCAGCCAAGACCGATTATGTGGTGGCGGGCCCCGGCGCAGGCTCCAAGCTCAAAAAAGCCGCCGAACTGGGCGTGGCCGTGTTGAGCGAGGACGAATGGCTGGACATGGCAGGGGGGGCCGGATGAAGACCGCCATTATCACTGGGGCCGGTTCGGGCATTGGCCGTGCCGTGGCGCTGGGTCTGGCCGGGGCCGGTTACGCCGTGGTGCTGGCGGGCCGTCATTTGGACAGGCTTGAAGCGACCGCCGCTGACATCGCGGGTGACAGCTTGTGCGTCGCCAGCGATGTGCGTGATCCTGACGCCGTCGCCGCCCTGTTCGATGCGGCTGTGGCGCGTTTCGGGCGGGTCGATCTTCTGTTCAATAATGCCGGGCGCAGCGCGCCCGCCGTGCCGCTTGATGAACTGCCGGTCGAGGCTCTGCGCGACCTGATCGACACCAATGTCACCGGCATGTTGCTGTGCGCGCGCGAAGCCTTCCGCGTCATGAAGGCGCAAAACCCGCAGGGCGGGCGCATCATCAATAATGGCTCGGTGTCGGCCTATGCGCCGCGCCCCCACGCCGCCCCCTATGTGATGAGCAAGCACGCCGTCACCGGCCTGACCAAGAGCATCATCCTCGATGGCCGCGCCTTTGGCATATTGGGGTCGCAGATCGACATCGGCAATGTGGTGTCCGATATGTCGGCGGGCATGGCCACGGGCGTGTTGCAAGCCGATGGCGCCACCCGCCCCGAGCCGCTTATGGAGATGGCCCATGTCGTCAAAACCGTGCTGCACATGGCGCAGATGCCGCCCGAAGCCAATATGCCGTTCGTCACGGTGATGGCGTCGGTAATGCCGCTGTATGGCCGGGGTTAGAGCTTTTGAAAACCGTCGGCAGGTCGTTCCAGCAGGTCTTTCAATTCCGGCGCGGAGGCTAAGACGGCGTCCATGATTTCGGCGATGGCGCTGCTATCGACCGAAAAACCGTCATCTGTCTTGGAGGCGATCAGTTTGGGATCGGCCTCGGAATTATCAAAAATATACGCCTTGTCGGCCATGTCGAAAAACCAGGCGAGTTGTTCGAAAGAGCGGCTACGTCTTGCACGTATCTTGTCTTCGGGCACATCATGGCCGCCGCGTTTGATCCGCAGCCGGACGCGCTCAATATTCAGTTCAACGGTTTTCAGATAGACGTAAATCAGGTTGATCTGAAAACCTCGCTCCCTGGCCATTTCTACCAGCCGCCGGTATTTCGGGCTGGAAAGCACGGTTTCGACGCCAACGGTCTGATAGGCTTCGACCGACGCATAAAGCCATGCCTCGATCCGTTGCACCGCCAGCAGATTGGCAGGATCGAGTTCCAGAGCTTCGCTGTCGGCGATGCGCTTCGCCAGTATGTCGGGGTTGATGATCCATACGGAATTCTTAGGCGAATCCATCGTCAGCAGACCATAGGCCGAACTTTTCCCAGAGCCATTGGGTCCGGCGATAATCCATAGTTCCGGTTGCGGCAGGCTTGCGGGCAACACCTACTTGCCTGAGCGGGAGCCGAAAAGGCGTAGATTTTCCTCACGCGCTTTTTGAACGCCTTTTTTGAAAACATATAGCAGGTCTTCGCCGAGATTGGGGCTGTTGCTGCTGACCGAATAGACGCGGCTTTTTTCGCCATCATCATTGATGATGGTCTTGACCGCTACCGTCTTGGGCCTGGCCCCGGCTTTACGCGCCTTGATGATTTCCATTTTCATAGTTTAAACCTACCACAAAACGAACAAGCCGCCAATAAACTAAAGCGGCGCGCACACACCTTCCAGCCACGCCTTCACCTCCGCCGACACCAGCGGCCCGACCTTTTCCAGCACCTGCGCATGGTAGGCGTCCATATAGGCGCGTTCGGGCGCACTGAGCATGGCGACATCGATCAGGTCGCGGTCGATGGGGGCCCATGTCAGGTTCTCGAAGCCGAGCATGGCGCGCTCGCCGCCTTCGGGCACCGTGGCTTCGGTGACATATTGCAGGTTTTCAATGCGGATGCCGTAATCGTCCGTCTTGTAAAAACCCGGCTCGTTGGAAACGATCATGCCAGCCAGCAAACCTTGCGCGCTTAAGCCTTTCGAGATGCGCTGCGGCCCTTCGTGGACGCCGAGATAGACGCCGACGCCGTGGCCGGTGCCGTGGTCGTAATCAAAGCCCTCGGCCCACAAAAACTGCCGCGCCAGAGCGTCGAGGTGCGTACCCGTCGTGCCCGCCGGGAACCTGACCGTGGCCAGCGCAATATGGCCTTTCAGCACCAGCGTAAACATGTGTTTATGCTCAGGCTTAGGCGTGCCGATGGCCACAGTGCGCGTCACATCGGTGGTGCCGTCCAGATATTGCGCGCCGGAATCGACGAGCAGCAGATTGCCGTGCGCCGTCTTCAGATTGGACTGCACATTGACCTTGTAATGCGGCAAGGCGCCGTGCGGGCCAAAGCCGGAAATCGTGTCAAACGACAGGTCTTGCAGCGCGATGCCGAAGGTCTGGGCCGACATGCGGCGGCGGATCGCTTCCAGTTTTTGCGCGGCCTCGATCTCGGTCGGCAGCAGGTTTTGCGCCTCCGTGGCCAGCCAGTGCAGGAAGGTGGTCAGCATGGCGCCGTCACGGATATGGGCGGCCTTGGTGCCCGCGATCTCGACGGCGTTTTTGATGGCGCGCGGCAGCAGGCACGGATCCTCGCCCATCACCGGCGTGGCCCCGGCGGCGCGGATGGCTTCCAGCCAATAGGCCGACGACAACTGGCCGTCGATCAGCACCGGCTGGCCGCAGAAGGCCGCGAGGCGGACTGTGATCGCATCGGGGCTTTTCAGCGCCACCTCATCGCCCAGCCATGCGGCCAGCCCATCGCTGATCTTGGCCGGTTCGACAAACAGTTCCGCCGAACCATCGCTTTTCAGGATGGCCTGACCGAGCGGCAGGGGCGAGCGGATGACATCGCCGCCGCGAATATTGAACAGCCAGGCCAGTGACGATGGCGCGGTGATCAAGGCGGCAGCCACGCCTTTGGCTTTCAGGGCGTCGCCGATACGGGCGCGTTTGTCGGCGGACGCTTCGCCCGCATGCTTAAGCGGCTGGGCCACAATCGGGGCCATCGGCTGGGCCGGGCGGGCTTTTCCCCACGCCATGTCGATGGGATTAAGGTCCACGGCCTTCAGCGTCATGCCGGTGCGCGTGGCGGCGTCATTCAGCCGTTTCAGGCCGTCCGGGCTGGTCAGGCGGGGATCATAGCCGATAATTGCACCGGGGCGCGCCGTGGCGATGGCGTCGGCCACAGCGCCGCCATGATAGTCCTCGACCGTGAAGACGGACGGATCGGTCTGTTCGCGCGATTGCAGCGTGTAGCGCCCGTCAGCAAAGAGAATGGCGCGGTCCATAAAGATGATCGCCGCCCCAGCCGACCCGGTGAAGCCCGATACCCAGGCCAGCCGCTCATTGGCGTCGGGCAGATATTCATTCTGGTGCTCGTCCTCATGCGGCACGATAAAAGCATCGAGCCCCTGCGCGTTCATCTGCGCCCGCAGCGCCGCCACATGGCGCACACCCTGCTCCGGCGAGGTGGTGACATCGTAATGCTGAAAATAGTCGGATTTTTGCGCGGTGTCGGCGGTCATGGCGAGGCTTTCCGGGAGAATGTCCCTCCCTATATAGCCCCGCCATCCAGCGTTTCAAACGCTTCTTATTCGAACTGAATCTTGTCGATATAATAGGGCTTGTAAGGATCGGCCCCGCCTTGAATAAACACATCGGCGATGGTGGTGTTCTCGGCGCCGATGTCTTTCAGCGGCACCTCGACAATACCCCATTTTTTGACCTCCGGCTTGAACGTGAAAGTCGAGGGCGGCGACTTTCCATCGGGCGTCTTGACGTGAACGCCAAGCGTCTGTCCGCCCTCGACGCCGCCATTGATATAGAAGGTCAGCTTGGTGTAGCCCGCCGTGGACATGGGGTCATGGTGCAGATCGAGCGCCGACCAGGCCCCGCCCTCCACCTTGATCGGCTTGACATTGCCAGCCGGTATCTGAAGGTGGTTGGTGGTGCCCCAGCTCCAGTCCTGCCAGCCGTTTTGCAGGCCATCATCATAGAGGACGAGCGGTGGCTTCGCGGCGGCGGTGGCGGGCGCATCGGCGGCGAAGGCGGCGCGGGCGGCCATGAGGCCACCGAGTGCGACTGAGGACGCAATCAGGCTGCGACGTGAAATAGGCATGGGCAACTCTCCCTGTTTTTATATGAGGGCGGAATCATGCCAAAAAATCATACAAATGCAAGCCCGCCGTCTGCGCCTCAGATCTTTTGCATCACCAGTGTGCACCAGGCGTCACGGTGGATGCGGCGCACCACCCGGAAACCGTGGCTGAGATAGGCCCCCTTGACGAAGCGTTCCTGGGTGCGCAGCAGGCCTGACAGGATAACGAGTCCCTTCGGCTTCAGCGCGCCGCGAATGGCCATCGACAGCCCCACCAGAGGCCGCGCCAGAATATTGGCGAAGACCAGATCATAGGGCGCATCGCGCCGCACCAGGCCGTGATCAAGGCCGCTGGCGTACACAAAGCGCGCCCTGACCTGATTGAGTTTGGCGTTTTCATTGGAGATGCGTACCGAGATCGGATCAATGTCGGTGCCGACGGCGATGCGCGTACCGGTTTTGGCGGCGGCGATGGCCAGCACGCCCGTGCCTGCGCCGACATCGAGCACGCGGTCAAAGCGGTGGGATTTCAGCAGGTCGTGATAGGCGATCAGGCAGCCGACCGTGGTGCCGTGGTGGCCGGTGCCAAACGCCGCGCCGGCCTCGATGCGCAGATTGACCGTATTGTCGGGGGTGCGGCCATGATCATGGATGCCGTACACGAAGAAGCGCCCGGCGCGCACCGGCGGCAGGCCCGACAGCGCCATAGCCAGCCAGTCGGCATCGGCCAGCGCATCGACTTTGACGCTTAAGGTCGGGAAACCGGCCAGCACGGTTTGCAGGCGTTCGTCCTCGTCTTCGGCGGTCGGAAAGGCGTCGATGCGCCAGACATCGTGATCCTCATCTTCCTCAAGGATCGAATAGGTGGTGCCTTCCAGCAACTCGTCCGCATCGATGGCGGCGGCGGCGGCTTCCGAGACGGAGCGCGGTCCGCGCGCGATAATTTGTTGAGGATTGTAGGTCATGGGGGCCTGCGGTAAGGAATTATAACGGCTTTAATTGATTCAGCGAACTGATTCGGATAACCTCGGCATGAGATTTGCGGTTATCTGGAAAACAGGCATTTAAGGACAGACGATGGCGAGAGCTACCAAAAAATCGACTTCGGGTGATGCGAAAGCCCCGGCGGCGGACATTGCGGCGGATGCCGGTGTGAAGAAAACCCTTGCCCGCAAGGCGCCTGCGGCGAAAACCGCAGCAGCACCGGCGGCGGCTGTTAAAAAAGCAGCGCCTGTGAAAAAGGCCGCCGCTGTCTCAAAGGCCGTGGTCGATGATGTCAAGAAGCCGGTCGTGGCCGGGGTGGCCAAGGCGGAAAAAGCCGTGAAGACGACCGCAGCCAAGGCTGAAAAGGCCGTGAAAAAGACGGCGGCTGCCGCCAAGAGCCGCGTGACCAGCGCCACCAAGGCGGCGGAAGCCAAGGTCGAAAAGATCGAAAAAGCCGCCGCCCAGAAGGTATCGCGCACCCGCCCCGCCGCAAGCCAGGCTAAGCAGAGCGCCGCCGCCCGCGTCGATGCGGCCACCGAATCCGCCAAGGCCTCGATCAATGAGGCGCGTGACGCCGCCGCCGCAAAGATCGAAGAGATCAAGACGGCTGCCGAACCGGCGCTGAAGGATATTGAGAAGAAGGCCGAGGCCGCCATCGCTTCGGCTCAGGCGCGCGTCGAGGAGGCCATCGAGCAGGCCAGGCCGCACGTCGAGGATTTCGCCAAAAAGGCCGATGCCTTTACCGCAGATGTCGCTGCCAAAGCGCATGAGGCCACGGGCAAGGCGCAGGAAGCTACGAAGAAGAAGCCCGGTTTCTGGGCGCGTCTGTTCGGCGCCCGCTGATTTTCAGCGCGGCCCATCAAAAACAAACCCTTCCGGTGCCTGCCGGGAGGGTTTTTTCTTGGCCTTTTCCGGGTCAGGGTATAAGGAAACGCCCGTAATCGTAAGGAGCTGAAAGCACGGCGCTGTCGGTCTTTTTGGCGGAAAAAAGCCTCGTCCGTCAGGCGAAGCCGGTTTTGCAAGCTCCGAAATGCCACACCCGTCCCCGGAGACAGCCTTGATGACCAAAACCACCCGTACCGAAACCGATACCTTCGGCCCCATCGAGGTCGCCGCCGACAGATACTGGGGCGCGCAGGCCCAGCGTTCGCTTGGTAATTTCAAGATCGGCTGGGAAAAGCAGCCCCTGCCCATCGTGCGGGCCTTAGGCATTGTCAAGCGCGCCGCCGCCGAAACCAATATGGCGCTGGGCAAGCTTGATCCCGCCATCGGTGCCGCCATCGTGCAGGCCGCCAACGAAGTGATGGAAGGCAAGCTCGACGAACACTTCCCGCTGGTTGTCTGGCAAACCGGTTCGGGCACGCAATCGAATATGAACGCCAATGAGGTGATCTCCAACCGCGCCATCGAAATCATGGGCGGCGAGATGGGCACGAAAAAGCCCGTCCACCCCAATGATCATGTCAATATGAGCCAGTCGTCGAACGACACCTACCCGACCGCCATGCATGTGGCCTGCGCCGAGGAGATCGTCCACCGCCTGCTGCCCGCCCTGCAAGCCCTGCGTAATGCCGTCAACGATAAGGCCGAGGCGTGGAAGGACATCATCAAGATCGGTCGCACCCACACCCAGGACGCCACGCCCCTGACGCTCGGCCAGGAATTTTCCGGCTACACCCAGCAACTGACCAACGGAATCGAGCGTATCGAGCAGACCCTGCCCAAGCTGATGCAACTGGCGCAGGGCGGCACGGCGGTTGGCACCGGTCTCAATGCCCCGATCGGTTTTGCCGAAGGCGTGGCCGACAAGATCGCCGCCATCACCGGCATGAAATTCACCACGGCGCCCAATAAGTTCGAGGCCCTGGCCGCCCATGACGCGATGGTATTCAGCCACGGCGCTATCAATACGGTGGCGGCGTCTTTGTTCAAGATCGCGCAGGACATCCGCTTCCTGGCGTCCGGCCCGCGCGCTGGTCTGGGCGAACTGGCCCTGCCGGAAAACGAGCCGGGCTCGTCGATCATGCCGGGCAAGGTCAATCCCACCCAGTGCGAGGCGATGACGCAGGTCTGCGTGCAGATCTTCGGCAATAATGCCGCGCTCACCTTTGCCGGTTCGCAGGGCAATTTCGAGCTGAACGTCTATAATCCGGTCATGGCCTATAATTTCCTGCAATCGGTGCGCCTGATGGCCGATGCGGCGGTCAGCTTCACCGATCATTGCGTGGTCGGCATCGAGCCGCGCCTCGACAATATCAAAAAGGGTGTCGAAAACTCGCTGATGCTGGTGACGGCGCTCAATGGCCGCCTGGGTTATGACGCCTGCGCCAAGATCGCCAAGACCGCCCACAAGAATGGCACCACCCTGCGCGAAGAAGCGGTCGGCGGCGGATACCTCAGCAATGAAGAATTCGACGAGATCGTCCGCCCGGAGAATATGGTGCATCCGGGCTAAACACAGGTATTCAAGACAAGGGGTCACTTTCTTCCGCAAGGGGTCGAATGTCGATCCGTCCTAAGGCTTTCGGCCTTTTGAGGCATAAAAATAGGCGCGGGAGCCAGTGGCTCGCCGCGCCTTATTTTTATTTTTTAGTCCCTGTACCGTCAGATATGTCTGGCGGTTTTAGATGTGGCCGATACCGAGCAGGGCCAGAGCCATGAAAGCGGTAAAAGCAACGAGGGCCGAAACGGCGGAAGTGGTGGAAGTCATGAGATTATCTCCTGTTATGCGCCTGAGCGCAGGCAGGGATATAGGTGTTTTTTGTGCAGTGCAAATTAACACATTTCCGTGATCGAAAGAAAAATACTTAATATATTCAAATTATTAAAAGACGTTAATCGTGTATTTCGTAAAAAATTGCTGCACCGTACGCTAAAGTGCCGCGCCGCAGCGCAAGATGGTAAAATTTCTCACATTTTTGCGGTAATTTCGGAAATTATCCGAATGCAGGGTGGTCTTGGCCAACCGCTTTGCTACAAACTGTATCAATAGGTGAAGTGACGCCCGCCCGCTTCACTCGGCATCGACAATCTGCTTGCCGATGGGGGCCAGAGCCAGTTGCGCGAGCTGCAAATCCTTGAATGCAAAAGGAATGCCGATGATGGAGATCGCTTCGGGGATAGCGATCAGCACATGGGCCAGGGCAATATACCAGCCGGCGAAGACGAACCAGATGATATTGAGCCCCAGTCCCAGGCAACCCGTGCCGACATCGGGCTTGCCGTTCCATGCCTCACGGTCAACAATGCGCCGTCCGAATGGCCAGAAGACGAATCCGGCGATGCGCCAGGCGGCGAAGGCCCACGGCAGGCCCACTATGGTGCAGGCCAGGATCAGCCCGCCAAACAGCCACAGACAGCCCGCCACGAAGCCGCCGAAAAACAGCCAGAGACAATTGAGGATGAGGGTCATGCCGCGCTCCGCACAAAGGATCAGACGATTATAAGGGTTTTGCGCGGCGTTTCACCGGCAATTTCGACCCGCCACCATCCTAACACGGTTAAGTGATGCCGAATGGATTTAAACCGGTATTGGATTTATAATGAAGGCAACGGACGGAAAGAGAAAGCGAATGGCTATTTTATTTGCCGTATGCGAACACTTTCCAAACGGCCAAAGCTTACCTGTACCAAGCTGCGATGACCTTGACTCATGGCGGCTTGGCAAGGCCGACTGGCCGTCGAGCTTATGCGAGGAGCCCATTCTTCTTAAAAGAAATGGCGGCGTTTGAGCTGCAAATAATGCTTTATACAAACTTGCACCCAAATAGATTCTGGGCTGCGCAAGTGGGTATAAAGCCCTATCCGGATGGTTATACTTTCCGAGCAAAGGATGAGAGTGGAGATGGCGGAGCTGATCAATCTCAATAAGGCCCGCAAGGCGCGTGACAAACAACGGCGTGTTGAGAAGGCGGCTGAAAACCGTATTCTGTACGGAATGCCGGTGCATCTAAAAAAAGATGCACGAGAAAATCAGAAAAACACAGAGCGGCGTTTTGAGGCCGGCAGAATTGCAGGGGCGGATGACAGCAAAAACAGTTGACGCTTATCAGTAAATGGTTTCTGATTACCGTTCAATATGAGTATGTGGTTTTATAATACCGTATATTCAGTCGGTTATATAACCAGTGCCGATAGCGTCGGGGGTGTTGATACGATTTAGTCAGGGGGCAAGCCTTTCCGAAACCGGAGGAAAACCAATGCCAGGTCTAAAAAAACGATCCGTCAACCTCGCTGGCCACGCTACGTCCGTGGCGCTGGAGCCTGAATTCTGGGCCGTGCTCGAAATGATGGCGAAAGAACGTAAGCTCAGCCTCGCTGCCCTGATCGCCGAACTCGATTCGCGGCGCGGCGAAAGTCTGCTCGCGTCTTTTTGCCGGTTATCAGCCCTGGCCTGGTGCCAGAAGGGGGCTGCCCTACGCCGCAAAAAGGTCTGATCGAGGCTCGGAGGATGCCGGTTCGCGCACTTTAAGTAACAGTGTTACGCGAAAAGACTCCGTCCTGTGGCCACATGCCTCGCTTCGGTGTGTCGATTTTTGTTGACGTTCTGCGTTTGTCCCTTGGCGTGGGCGGCGACAAGGATTAACTGAGGCGGATGGAAACCTCTCCGCCTACAGTTCCGAACGGCCCCAAGCTCAGCGAGCTGGCCACGGCGCGGCCCGATTTTTTTGCAGGCCTCAATGCCGAACAGGAAGCCGCTGTGCGCGCCGTGTCAGGCCCCGTTCTGGTGCTGGCAGGCGCTGGCACCGGCAAGACGCGCGTGCTGACCACCCGCATCGCCCACATTCTGGCTCTGGGTCTGGCGCGACCGTGGGAAATCCTGTGCGTCACCTTCACCAACAAGGCGGCGCGCGAAATGCGCGAACGCACCCTGGCTCTGGTGGGCGCATCGGCGGAAGGGCTGTCGAGCCTTGGCACCTTCCATTCCATCGCCGCACAGATCCTGCGCCGCCATGCCGAGCTGGTGGGGCTGAAATCGAGCTTCACCATCCTCGACGATGACGATCAGGTGCGCCTGCTGAAAGGCCTGTTCGAGCAGGAGGGCATCGACCAGAAACGCTTTCCACCCAAGCTGTTCGCCTGGCATATCGACCAGTGGAAGAATAAGGGCCTGACGCCCGACAAGGTCAAATCAGATGAGGGAACAGAATTCGCCGGCGGGCGCGGTGTTAAGCTTTACCGGATGTATCAGGATCGCCTGCGCATCCTCAATGCCTGCGATTTCGGCGATCTTCTGCTGCACAATCTCGAACTGCTGACCAAAAACCCCGATATTCTCGAAACCTATCACCGTAGATTCAAATATATTCTGGTCGATGAATATCAGGATACCAATGTCGCCCAGTATCTGTGGCTGCGTTTGCTGACCTCGGCCTCCCGAAACCTGTGCTGCGTCGGTGATGACGACCAGTCCATCTATGGCTGGCGCGGCGCCGAGGTCGATAATATCCTCAAGTTCGAACGCGATTATCCCGGCGCGAAGATTGTGCGGCTGGAGCGCAACTATCGTTCCACCCAGCATATATTGGCCGCTGCTTCGGGCCTGATCAAGGCCAATTCCGCCCGCCTCGGCAAGACCCTGTTCACCGATCTTAAAGGCGGTGACAAGGTGCAGGTGCAGGGGCTGTGGGACGGCGCGGCGGAAGCGCAATTCGTCGCCGAAGACATCGAGCGCCAGAAAAAAGCGGGTCGCGCCTATGCCGACATGGCCATTCTGGTGCGCGCCTCGTTTCAGATGCGCGCCTTCGAAGAGCGCTTCGTCATGCTGCAAATCCCCTATACGGTGGTGGGCGGGCCGCGCTTTTTCGAACGCGCCGAAATCCGCGATGCCCTGGCCTATCTGCGCCTGATCCAGTCGCCCGACGATGACCTGGCCTTTGAGCGCATCATCAATGTGCCCAAGCGCGGCATTGGCGACGCCACGGTGCAAAAGCTGCTGCAACAGGCGCGTCTGGCCGGGGTTTCGGTGATGGCGGGCCTGCGCGATCTGATCGAAACCGACGAACTGCCGTCGCGCGCCAAAACGCCTCTGACCGGATTTTTACGCGACTATGACCGCTGGCGTGAGCGCGCCGCCGATATGGCCGCCGATGTGTTGCTCGACATGATCCTGACCGATACCGGCTACAAGGACATGCAGCGCGCCGATAAGGTTTCGGGCCAGACGCGGCTCGACAACCTGAAGGAACTCGGCGATTCGATGCAGGCCTTCGATGATCTGGCCGCCTTTCTTGAACACGTCTCTCTGGTCATGGATCTGGAACGCGACAATGGCGCGTCTTCGGTGCGTCTGATGACGCTGCACGCCGCCAAGGGGCTGGAATTTCCGGTCGTCTATCTGCCGGGCTGGGAGGAGGGCGTCTTTCCTTCGCAGCGCTCGATGGACGAAAATGGCCTGCGCGCCCTCGAAGAAGAGCGCCGTCTGGCCTATGTCGGTATTACCCGCGCCCGTGAGCAGGCGCGCATCAGCTTTGTCTCCAATCGCCAGGTCTATGGCCGCTGGACCAACCAGTTGCCGTCACGCTTCGTCGATGAGCTGCCGATTGAGAATGTCGAGGCCGTGTCGCAGACCGGTTATCAGTCATCGGGCTGGCAATCCAGCGGTGCGGGCGGACAGGATCGCTGGTCGCGTGAAAATTATGCGGCGGGTCATCAGCCCAACCATGCCCGCCGCCCCAATTCGGACGAATTCGGCGGTCATGTGTCCGGCGTGGATATGTCGCGGCTGACACCCAAATCGACGCCGCACCGTCCCACGCCTGCGCCCAAGCCGTCTGCCAAGAATTTCCAGCTCGGCGAGCGCGTTTTCCATATGAAGTTCGGCTATGGCCACATCACCGAACAGGATGGCAACAAGCTTGTTGTCCATTTTGAGACGAGTGGTGACAAAAAGGTCATCGACAGCTTTGTGGAGCGGGCCTAGATTGTGCAGAGGCGAAGGCCTAAGGAGACTACATAATATGCCGAACGAGCCGAAACCGGCCTTTTCCATGCCGCGTCTGCTTCTGTTTGAATATTCCGAACTGAACCCCGCCATGCGCGCCGATCCGCATGCCCTGTTCGATCCGCAGCGCGCCGAGCGCCCGGTCGAGCACGATGGCATGATCCCGGCCATGCTGATCACGGCGCACCGTCATGGCCGCGATACGCTGCGCGACCCGCAGTTTTCACGCAATTTCAATGATGCCGCCCCCGATAATCCGGTCATCGCCAATGTGCGCAAACTCGATGCCGCCGTCGAGGCCGAATATGGTCGTCACGACACCATGCTCACCCTCGACGGCGACGATCACAGCCGGGTGCGCGGCATTGTCGCCGAAGCTTTCCTGAAGCGGGCCGCCAAGGCGCAAAAGCGTGTGGCGGACATTATCGATGAGCGCCTCGATACGTTGCAGGGCCGTGATGGTTTCGATGCGGTCAACGACTATGCCACCCAGATTCCGATCCGTGTGCTGGGCGGTATCCTTGGCTCACCCGAAGAGAGCTTCGACGACCTGAAGCGCTGGACGGAAGGCGGGCAACTGGCCTTCGACCCCACCAAATCCGCCGATCAGGAAAAGCTGGCCCTCGAAGGCCGTCGCGGCATTCTCGGCCATTACCGCGACCTGATGGCGGCCCGCCGTATCGAGCCGCGCGACGATCTGGTCAGCGACCTGCTGGCGGCGCAAAGCGCGGGCGCGGACATCAGCGACAATGAAATCCTGCACAATCTGTTTGCGCTTCTGGTGGCTGGTCACCTGACCACCGCCGATCTGATCGGCAATGGCATATGGCTTTTGCTGACCCATTCTGAGGCGCGCGCCGCCATCGCCGAAAATCCGGCCCTGATCAATGGCGCGGTCGAGGAAATCCTGCGTTTCGAACCGCCGATCTCCTATACGGCGCGCTTCACCAAGCATGAGGGCGAGATCAAGGGCTGTCCCTATCATGGCGGCGACGCCCTCGTGGTCAGCCTGCTGGCGGCCAATCACGATCCGGCGCGCTTTGCTGAACCGCATAGCTTTGACATCAGCCGCAAGCCCAATCCGCACCTGGCTTTCGGCGCCGGTGCCCATATCTGCATCGGCGCACCGCTGGCGCGTATCGAAGGGCAGTTGGCGATTGGCCGCCTGCTGGCGCGCTTCCCGCATCTGCGCCTGCGCGAAAACGGCCCGGCGGACTGGCGCGCCGTGCCGGGCGTGCGCGGTCTGGCGCGGCTTGACGTGATGCCATGAGCGCCAGATTGTGAGCGCCAGATTGTGAGCGACTGGATCACGGCGGGCAAGGTGAAGGCGCGCGAAACCCCGGAGGGGCTGGAAATCGTCATTGACGGCCTCTCGACGCAGGGCCGTTATTACAAGCCGCTGGTCTATGAGTTTTTCCGCAAGGAATGGCGCGGTAACCGCCCGGCCTGGGGCGATTACGGCGTCGATATTCGCATGGAGCATATCGGCGATCCGCCGATGATGGATCTCGATAATCTCGCCAAGGCCCTGCTCGACGCCATCAAGGGCTTTGTGTTTCATGACGATTCGCAGGTGGCGCGCCTGCTGGTCGAACGCTTTCCGGGCGACCGCGAACAGATCAATATCCGCGTTTATCCGCTCAGGCGCTGACGCCGAAAGGCCCCGCCGCCGGGCTACCAGCTCCACGGCTCCAGGGCGCCCCACAGCATCAGCACCACGCTGTAAAACAGCCACCAGCCGACCAGCAGGCCGTGGGCGATTTTTTGCCACACCGGCCAGCCATCGCCGTGACGACCATTTTCCGACACCACGAAATAGAAGGTGGCCGCCTGATACAGTGTGGCCAGCGCGGCGAAGAAGGCGAGCGCCGAGGCCAGCCGCACCGACCCGCTGGGCCAGCGGGTAAATAGCGAGCCCGGATCATCGGTCAGTCCGGCGCGCCAGCTATGGAAGATGAACAAGGCCACCAGCCAGATGATGGCCAGTCCGACCGACAGGAAGGTGGCGCGGTTTTGCGCCGCCGTCGGATGTTCATGCCGCGCCGGCGTGCGCGCCAGCGACAGAAGCGTCACCACGCACGACATCACCATCACGATGGTCAGCCAGCCGAGCACCTGCGGGCTGTGCACCCAGCCGACGCGCTCATAACGGGCCAGATTGCTGGCCGTCTCAAAGGCGGTGACGTGGGTGCCCGCGGCGTTGAAAAGGAAGTGGAGGCCGCCGGTATCCGACGCCGGGCCGGGATCCTCGGCGTCCTGCTGCACATAGAAGCCGGGCGCGCTGGCCGGCACGAAGGCCGACTGGCCATTGGGCGTGCTCAAAACCAGCCGCCCGTCGCGGTCGATGCTGACAGCCACCGTATTGATCAGCCGCGTCACCGCCCCCTCAAGCCCGCCATAGGCGCGGCGGCTCGACACATACTGGCCGGTAATGGCGCGGTCATAGTCGCGGTGATTGGCATAGGCCATATCGGGCGCGGGCATGAGCGGCGGCTTGACAATATCGCCATTGAGGTGATCGAGCAGCAGGTTGGGGAAGCTGGCGGTCAGGGCTCCGCCGGTCTGGGTATTGGTGGCGATGAAGATACCAAGGTTCAGTTGCGGCACCAGAATCATATTGGCGTTGAACCACAAGGTAGCGCCGCCGTGACCATAGGTGGTGAAGCCCGAAGGTGACTGGCGGATCATCAGGCCCGACGCCCAGCCATTATAGCCTTCGGGCATGTTGAGCATCGGCGTGCGGAAGGCTTTGGCGGATGCGGCATTGTAGAGCTGGATGCCGTCCGGCCCGTTGCCCGTCTGGCCGCCATCCAGCATCAGGCTCATGAATTTGGCCATGTCCTGCGCGGTGGAAGACGCGCCGAGCGCGCCTGACAGGGCAATGGCGTGATCGAAGGGCTGGGGCGCGTAGCTGGCCCCGTCCCAGATAAAGCCGTCTGAAAGCGCCTGCGTCAGAGCGGGCGACAGCGGGGCCGGTAAATCGTCGGCATCGAGGCCGTCGGCGGGATAGGGCTCGCGCAGGGTGGTGTGGTCCATGCCGAGCGGCGCGAAGACGCGCGCCTCCATCAGGGTCGGCACGTCTTTGGCGTGGGCGGTCTGGACGAGGGCGCGCGCCGCCAGCGCCGTGCCGTAATTGGAATAGGACGAAAACTGTCCCGGCTGACGCACGCGGCGCGGACGATGGATGCGGAAATAACTGTCCACCCCCTCAAGCCGGGCGGGATCGAGCGTGAACAGATGGCCAAGGCTGGTATCTTCAAAGCCCGGCGTGTGATCCATCAGATTATTGAGGGTGATCGGTTTGTAGCGGCGATCCTCATTATAGAGATCGTCCGGCAGGTAATCGCCGATCGAGGCATTGGGGTTGATGCGTCCGGCTTCGATTTCCTGGCGCGCCACCACCCAGGTGAAGACCTTGCTGATCGAGCCGAGGCGAAACAGGCTGGAATCGGGATCGACGCGGCGGGCGGGATTGAGCCGGTCATAGCCATAGCCCTTGATCAGCAGGGGCGTATTGCCCTGCACCACGGCCACCTCGGCCCCCAGCACATGATCGCGCTGCATCAGGGTGCGCACCACGGAATCGGTGAAGGTTTCGATGTCGTCGGCGCTGATCGGAGTGGCAGCCGGGCTGGTGGACGCAGGGTTTGCCGCCGCTTTGGCGGGGGCGGGCGCATGGGGCGCGGCGGGCCGCGGGGCAGCTTGCGAGGCAGGCGTGGTGGTGGCCAGATAGGGCACGGGATGCGCAGGCGGCGCGGCGGTGGCTGGGGCGGCGGGCCGTGGCTCAGGCTTTGGCCCCGTGGGTTTTGGCGCAGCAGGTTTTGGCGCAGGTGGTCTGGCGATATGCGAGGGTGCGGCGGCGCGGCTGGTCACCGGTTCGGCGGCCTTAGGCGGGATAAACGGATGCAGTTCGGCCTCTGGGGGCAGGCTGGCGCCCGAACTGACCGGTGAAGTGGCCCGAGAGCTGGTCTGCGAGCTGGTCTGGGGAATAGCCGGGCCGGCGCCCAGGATCAGGCTGGCGGTCAGCAGGACACCGGCTGCCGCATATCCGGGCCATTTCTTCAAACGCCAGACCATGATTCGCCCTCGCCCCTGTTGGCCGTCCATAATGGAGGGTTTCGCATCAGCATGAATCTAGGCGATTCTGCCGCACAGCGTCGCGCTTTTTTGGCGAAAACCGAACTATTTTTTGCGAAACTGGTCGAGCGAAATGATCTTGGGCGTTCCATCGTCATCGGGCGAGGCCGCATTGTCGGCCCTGGCCGTTGCCGGGGCTTCGGGCGTGTCGTCGCTGCGTTCGGGATCCTCAATGTCCTGGGTCAGCGAGGCCGGATCATCGACCTCGAATTCGAGCATGAACTGGGCATAGGGGTCATGGAAACGGCTGATCGCCGCATAGGGCACGGTCAGGATTTTCGGCGCGCCGCCAAAGGCCAGGGTGACGCGGAAGAAATCATCGGCCACGCGCAGGTCGCGGTACTGGTGCTGCAAAACGATGGTGATGTCGAACGGATACCGCGCCAGCAGGTCGGGCGGGATCGAAACCCCCGGCGCGCGGGTTAAGAAGGTGATGTAGAAATGATGCTCGCCGGGCAGGCCCTCCGGGTCGTCGGCGCGTTGCAGCGCCTGCCGGATCACGCCGCGCAGGGCGTTTTGGGTCATTCCGGCATAATCCATCTGATCGATGATCATCGGTTCTTCAGACATAGGCTTGGACGGTACTCACAGAGGCTTGGGGCGAGAGATATGCGCTTCAAGACTTAACATGGTCAGGTGGAAACAAAACCGAAAAATGGCCCTGTCCGTAAAAAAGCCGTTGGGATTTTGAGCGCTTTTCGATCTGATAGACTCAGATCGACGCTCTAAGTTTTTGTTTTATCGCTCTTCCTTATCCAAAAAGTGGATCCACTTTTTGGGGAAACGCTCTAACCGCGCACATCAATAACCGCCTGCGGGTCGGCATAAAGCCGCTTCCAGCCGGGCATATGGCGCATGGCTTCGGCGGCGGGCGTGCCGGGGATGAGAATCGTCCAGCCGATATGCTCGCGGTCGAGAAAACCCGCCAGAGGTGCCGGATCGTCCATGAGCTGACCATAGGCGGCCAGAAAGGCCGGGCCATACATGTCGGCGCGGCTGTCGATATAGGGATGGATACCGGCGCGGATCAGGTAACCGCCTAAGGTATAGGCGTTGAACACACGCTTTTGCACCAGATCGCGCGGGATGGCGGCGATGGCGGCGGACGGTTCAGCGCGGTTGACCGGTTCGGGCGTGGCCACGGCAAGGCGGATGACCGTTGCGGCGACGGCCAGTGCGATCAGGCTGGCATGGATGAAGGGCGGTGTGCGTCGGCGCGTGGCGGGCGAGGTCAGAAAGCTGCGCCCCAAGGGTTCGGCCAGCAGCAGGATGCCGACCACACTTAAAATCACCTCATGGCGCTGATGGCGCAGGCTGACATATAAAAGCCCGGTCAGCAGCAGGGCGCGGATGTAACCGATCTTGGGCTTTTGCCGCCACCAGACAATGATGAAGCCAAGCGCCACGATCAGGATCGGCGGTAGCGGATGCAGCAGGATCGGCCCCCACTCGCCGATGCCGTCCACCTGGCTCATGGTCATCAGCCGGATCGGAAAGATCAGCCCCTGCACGCCAAACGGCGTGACCAGGGCGCAGGCCAGCGCCGCCAGCCCGAACCCGCCCCAGCCCAGTGCCATACGCAGAGTGCGGCGCTCTAACCAGGCCTCGGCGGCGAAGGGCGCGATCAGCACCAGACCGACCAGAAAGCCGCCGTGCATATTGGCCCACACGATCATCAGCGGCAACAGCCAGAAAGATGGCGCACGGCCTTTTTCGCGGGCGCGCACCAGACCATCGATCCACAAGACCATCAGCGGCAGCACCAGAATATGCGGTCGCGCCAGCAGGTGCGGCCCGCACAGGCTCAGGCCCGCGCCCACGGTTAGCCACAGCGGTAAGCCACGCAGATGTCGGGCGGCGGCGCGCATCAACAGCCCGGCGGCCAGCGCAAAGGCGGCGGCGGTGAGCAGCATGACGCCCTGCCATCCGGCCAGAGAAAAAGCCGCCGACAGGATCAGTTCGCTCAGCCATTCATGCGCCTGCCACGGGCGACCGGCAAAGCTCCACGAAAAGGGATCGCTGCGCGGAATGGCGTGGTGGGCGCGCATCCAGTCACCGGCGGCCAGGTGCCACCAGGTATCGCCGTCATTGAGCAGCGGCGGCAGCCACATGACCAGCGCAAAGACTGCCAGAGCCAGCACAGCCGGGGCGGCGGCGTTCAGGGTATTGAGCGGGCTGTCAGGTGAGGCATTGGGCTTCATGCCGACAGCATAGAGCCCCGCTTTTAAGATCGGGTGAAAAGCGCGGTTGCCCATTATTCAACCACGGAAAACACAGAAAACACGGAAATCTATCGTCTCGCCCCTGGCGCATCCTATCGAGAAAAGGGCTGCGCGTTGCGATCCCGGATACCGATGTCATAGATGTCGCCCTATCCAGATGTCCGTGTTTTCTGTGTTTTCCGTGGTTAAATCCTGTCTTTTAAGCGTGATGCACCTGAACGCCGCCCGGTCGGGCGTTACAGGCGCACGGCTGATAAAGGGAAAGGTGACAGGTTTCTCTTGCCAGGCGACATGTTGCCGCTCACGGCGTTTGCGCTTCGCACAAAGCCTCCGCGCGGGCGGCGGAAAACCGCCGACACCTGGTCGGGTGTTGGGACGCCTGTAAACTGTCTGGAAAAGTGCTGGACTTCTGTTGCCAGGCGTCCAGCGGGCCCCGCCTGACGAGGCTAATCGTCAGGAGTTTGGTTCGGATGACTCCGCTGCATTACGCAGCAAGAGCATATTCCGGAGCGAAGTTATCGTTCGCAGTTAAAAAATGGGCCGATCGCGGGAGCCCATGCCGGGGGAAAGCTTCACCTTTACACGCCTGTCGATGCTGATCGGCCCCATGAATTTCCACCACAGCTATGGCGGAAAAGAAGATGGTGGAGCCGCCGGGAATCGCACCCGGGTCCAGTTCGCTTATTACGTGGGCGTTTATCCCCATAGTCCGGTTGCCCGGACATTACCAATATAGGCGCATCCGGCCCGGTGGGGAAGGGGCAAGCGCTAATCGAGCAAAATTTCGCGCAATTTCATTTCTTCCTGATGCTCGGCCTCGCGCTGGGCCGCCGCCAGACGCTCGGCTTCGATGGCGCGCGCCTTCAGCACGGCCAGAGCCTGCCAGACGCTCGACACCTCATCCTGCCCCTGATGCTCATTGAGCGCGACCTCATAATCACCCTTCGATGTCTTGATGATGGCCGAAGCCACATCCTGGAGCGGTCGGGTGATAAAGTGCGCCACGATCCACAAGGACAGGCCCATCATGACGAAAATGCCGACAAGCGCGGCGATTAGAAACTCCCCGGCGCGGCGATGGCTGTAACGGTCCACCTGCGCCTGCGTTACCTTGAGGTCGTCGCGCATCACATTGACCAGGGTTTCGACATTGTTCTGGAAGGCGATGCGGTCGTTACGGCTATCAACGCCGCGCTTTTCAGCGGCGCTTTGCTGGCCGGAAAAGGCCAGTTGGATCACATCGCGGCGCACCACGATAAACGCCTGCGCCTGATTCAGGATCGGTTGCATTTTTTGCAATTCCTGCGGCGTGGCGTCGGCCCGCCACTGTGCCAGCAGACGCTCGACCTCATCGAGATTATTGCGCAGATTGGTGGCGAAACTGTCTCTTTCCTCGGCATTGCGCGCAAGATAGATGCCGCGTGAATCCATGACGACATTGGAGACGAGATGGTTCAGTCTTTCGCCGCGCCAGGCATTTTCGTAGGCGTGGCCATAGGTCTTCATCATGCGGTTGTAATCGGAAATCGTGGCCAGACCCAGCGCGGTGACCGCCAGGGCCATCAGGGCAAAACACGCCATCAAAGCCATAATGCGTGCGCGGATCGACATGAAATATCCCCTTTGACGTCGCCATTATCGCATTAAACTGTACCCGCAATTCTTAATAAATACACCTAAAAAGCTGGAGGCGTGCCTAGCCCTCCATCATGTGCAGGATCAGCCACAGATTGGCCCCGACGACGGCGGCGAAAATGCCCCAGGCGGCCAGCGCCATCCACAGCGGCGCACGATGCGTCTTCATCAGGCCGCGATTGCGCGTCAGGCGGATCAGCGGCCAGATGGCGAAGGGCAGTTGCAGCGACAAAACCACCTGGGTCAGCACCAGCAGGCGACCAATGCCGCCATCGCCCAGCCACAAAACTCCGCCCAGGGCCGGGATCAGCGCCAGTATGCGGGTGATGGCGCGCCGCTGCCAGCAGGGGATTTTCAGGTCGAGAAAACCTTCCAGTATCACCTGACCGGTAATGGTGCCGGTAAAAGTGGAGCTCTGGCCCGAAGCGAAAAGCGCGATGGCGAAGATCAGGCCCGCTGCCGCCGCGCCGGTCAGGGGGGCGAGCAGGGCCTTGGCGTCGGCGATGTCGGCGATGTCGTTGCGGCCATGCAGGTGAAAGGTGGCCGCCGCCAGAATCAGAATGGCGGCATTGATGAAGATGGCGATGGCCAGCGACACCACCGTGTCGAGCGACGCCATGCGCAGGGCGCGCCGCACCCCGTCCTCACCCGGCGCCACCTGGCGCGTCTGGACGATCGAGGAATGCAGATAGAGATTATGCGGCATGACCGTGGCCCCGATAATGCCGATGGCCAGATAGAGGGCGTCGGGATCACGCAGGCGGCCAAGATCGGGCACCAGACCCGCCATGATGGCGGTGCCGTCCGGGTGGGCCAGAAACAGTTCGATGACGAAGCACAGGCCGATGGTGGAGACGAGCGCCAGAATGATGGCCTCGACCTGGCGGAAACCCTTGCCCTTCAGCCCCAGCACGATCACCAGGTCCAGGCCGGTCAAAAGGATGCCGAGCCACAACGACAGGCCGAACAGAAGCTTGATGGCCAGAGCCGCGCCCAGCACCTCGGCCACATCGGTGGCGATGATCGCCAGTTCGGCCATCAGCCACAGGCCCAGCGCCACGGGGCGCGGATAATGGGCGCTACACGCCTGCGCCAGATCGCGTCCGGCCACGATGCCGAGACGCGCCGCCAGCATCTGCAACAGAATCCCGGCCAGACCGGACAGCAAAATCACGAACAGCAGATCATAGCCGAAGCGCGCGCCAGCGGCGATGTCGGTGGCCCAGTTGCCGGGATCCATATAGCCGACTGCCACCAGAAGCCCCGGCCCGGCATAGAGCATCAGTCGCTTCAGGCGGCTCAGTCCGTCGGGGACGGCGATCACACCCTGCACTTCGCTGGGGCAGAAGGGGGCTGTGGCGGTTTGCGGCAGGTTCAGCCGCCGCGCAAGGGTGTGGGGAAGGCGGGTTAGTCTGTCGATCATGCCGCGAAGCTAGGCGGTGTTACCGGTGCGCGCAAGATCAAAGACGGTCGCGGTCATCGATAAATAAAGAAACGATCTTTGGTAACATGCTGCTTTCAGGTTATCCTTAATAATGGCGTCGCACATGCGGCCCCTTTCATTATCGGAAAGACCGTCATGGACGCGCATCACCTTAATTTATCCCTTGATACGCATAGCCTTATTATCTGGATCGTGGTCGGCGCCGTGGCCGGCTGGCTGGCAGGCACCCTGATCAAGGGCGGCGGCTTCGGCCTGATCGGCGACATCATCGTCGGGATACTGGGGGCCTTTATCGGCGGCTGGCTGGCCGGAGTCCTGCATATCCATATAGGCACGGGGATTTTGGCCACCATCCTTACCGCTACGGTTGGCGCGGCTGTGCTGATCCTTATCCTGCGGCTGGTTCGGCGCGCCTGACGCGAAAATGGGCCTGTCATCCCTGACAAGCCCATCTTCACTGGGTCTTGGGATCAATGGGTCTTGGGCGCAGGCGCGGTATCGGACACAAGGGCGCGGCGTGCATCGAGCAGGTCAGCCAGACCAGCTCCAACGAGCACGGCGATGATGAAGGGCGCGGCCTGAAGCGGGTCGATGCCAAGCCAGACCAGACCAGGGCCAGGGCAGATGCCGCTCAGGCCCCAACCGATACCGAAGATGCCCGCCCCTATCAGCAGGCGTGCGTCGATACGTTGCGGCGGCGTTGCACCCATCATGGTTCGGCCACGCACGGCGGCGAGGCGGAACAAAGGCAGGGCCACCAGCACAGCCCCGCCCATGACGAGTGCCAGAGCCGGACGCCAGTGTCCGGCGAAATCGAGAAAGCCTTTGACATTGGCCGTATCGGTCATGCCCGACACGATCAGGCCGCCGCCCAGCAGCAGGCCAAAGACCAGAGCCCAGAGGTTAGACGAAAGCTTCATGACAAACCTCCGATATGGCGCGCGATGAAGACGGTGGCCGCCGCCGTGGCGATGAAGACTATCACGGCCACCAGTGAGCGCGGGGAGAGACGGGCAAGGCCACAGACACCATGACCACTGGTGCAGCCATTGCCAAGGCGCGTGCCGAAGCCCACCAGCAGGCCTGAAACGGCCAGAATGAAGGGGCCTGAGCCCAGTGTGTGCGGCGCTATGCCGAACAGACGCGCCATCAGTCCGGCCACAATGAGGCCGCCAACGAACAGCCAGCGCCAGGCTTGTGGTTTGTGCAATACGGCATTGCCAAAGATACCGCTGATGCCCGCGATGCGGCCTGTGGTCAGATACAGTCCGCCCGCCGCTGCGCCGATCAGCGCGCCACCCGCCAGGGCCAGAAGAAGAGTGTCGGTCAGTGTGCTCATGCCCTCTTGTCGCGCATCCGGGTCTTGCGATCAAACGAGGAATATTCGCACTTTGGCGAGATCAAAACTAAACCGCCGCGCAAGTCAGACTTGCGCGGCTTTTATGGTTCTAGTGATTGTCTCTGGGCAAGCCCATCGACATTCTAGTGATTGTCTCTGGGCAAGCCCATGGTTTGGGCAATACGCTGGAAGGGCACGGCGTCTTCGAGACACGCGCCGGTATCCATCTGGCCCACCGTGCGGCGCTGCATGGCCTGCCACGGCGTCTGGCTGGCCGGATACTGGAAGCCGCCCGCCGCCTCCAGTTCGGCGCGGCGCTGTGCGATGTCCTCATCCGAGATCAGCGCATTGACTGTGCCCTTATTGAGATCGACGCGCACCCGGTCGCCGGTTTTCAGAATGGCCAGATTGCCGCCCGCCGCCGCTTCGGGCGAAGCGTTGAGGATCGACGGCGAGCCCGACGTGCCCGACTGGCGGCCATCGCCGATGCAGGCCAGCGAGGTGACGCCTTTCTTGATCAGATAGTCGGGGCAGCGCATATTGACCACCTCGGCGGCACCGGGATAGCCGATGGGCCCTGCGCCGCGCATGAACAGGATGCAGTGCTCGTCGATGGCCAGCGCCGGATCATCGATGCGGTGGTGGTAATCCTCCGGCCCGTCGAAGACGATGGCGCGGCCCTCGAAGGCCATCGGATCGGCCGGATTATCGAGATAGCGATGACGGAACTGTTCGGAAATTACGCTGGTCTTCATGATGGCCGAGGTGAACAGATTGCCCGACAGCACGCGATAACCGGCACGTTCTTTCAGCGGCCGGCCATACGGACGGATAACCTTTTCGTCCTCGATTTCGGCGTCCTTGCAGTTTTCGGCCAGCGATGCGCCGGTGCAGGTGAGGGCGTCCTCGATCAGGCCCTGATCGAGAAGCTGGCGCACCACGGCGGGCACGCCGCCGGCATGGTGGTAATCCTCGCCCAGATATTCACCGGCGGGCATCAGATTGACGAGCAGCGGCAGGTCTTCGCCATAGGTCTGCCACTCCTCCACCTTCAGTTCGACGCCGATATGACGCGCCAGCGCATTGAGATGGATCGGCGCATTGGTGGAACCGCCAATGGCTGAATTGACGCGGATGGCGTTGATGAAGGCGTTTTTGGTCAGTATGTCCGAAGGCTTCAGGTCTTCGTGAACCATATCGACAATGCGCTTGCCGGTACGCCAGGCCATTTCCTGACGGTCGCGGTGCGGAGCCGGAATGGCCGCCGAATAGGGCAGTTGCATCCCCAGCACTTCAGCCAGCGAGTTGAGCGTGGTGGCCGTGCCCATCGTGTTGCAATAGCCGGTGGAGGGTGCGGACGAGGCGACCAGCTTGATAAAGCCCTTATAGTCGATCTCGCCCGCCGCCAGCAGTTCGCGCGCCTTCCAGACAATCGTGCCCGAACCGGTGCGTTCGCCCTTGTACCAGCCATTGTTCATCGGCCCGACGCTGAGGGCAATGGCCGGAATATTGACCGTGGCCGCCGCCATCAGACAGGCAGGCGTGGTCTTGTCGCAGCCGATGGTCAGCACCACCCCGTCGAGCGGATAGCCGTACAGCACCTCGACCAGACCGATATAGGCCAGGTTGCGGTCAAGCCCCGCCGTAGGCCGCTTGCCGGTTTCCTGAATCGGATGGACAGGAAATTCCAGCGGTATGCCGCCCGCTTCGATGATACCGGCGCGGATACGCTCGGCCAGCACGAGGTGATGGCGGTTACAGGGGCTTAAGTCCGAGCCGGTCTGGGCAATGCCGATGATCGGCTTGCCAGACTGAAGCTCCTCCAGCGACAGGCCGAAATTCATGTAACGCTCCAGATAGAGCGCCGTCATATCGGCATTGGCGGGATTATCGAACCAGGCGCGCGAGCGCAGGCCGGGCTTGGAGGCAGGCTTGTCGGTCATTTATGCTACTTGACTGTGTAAAAGTGATAGGAGGTGGTCTGGGTATAGGTCTGGCCCGGATCGAGGCGGGTGGACGGATAATCGGGGTGGTTGGGGCTGTCGGGATAGTGCTGCGCCTCATAGGCCACACCATCACCCTGACGGGTGGTGACGCCGCCCTTGCCCGGCGTGATGCCGTCGAGGAAATTGCCGGTATAGAACTGGATGCCGGGCTCGGTGGTGAAGATCTTCATGCCGCGGCCCGAAACATGATCAATCATGGTGACGGCCAGCTTCGGCGTTTTGGTCACGCCGCCGCGCAGGCAGAAATTGTGGTCGATGCCGGTGCCGATCAGGATCTGCGGATCCTTGCCGTCATGGGCGCGCGCATTGATGTCGGCGGGTTTGGTGAAATCAAAGGCCGTGCCCTTGACCGGCACACAATCGCCCGTGGGGATCGCCGTCTTGTCGGTCGGCAGATAGGTGTCGGCCTCGACCTGCGCCGTGGCGTTGAGCGCGCTGTGGCCCGATGTGACGCCTTCGAGATTGAACAGGGCGTGGTTGGTCAGGTTGATGATGGTCGGCGCATCGGTGGTGGCCTTGTAGCCGATGCTCAGATCATTGGAGTCGGTCAGGGTATAGGTGACATCGACCGTCATCGTGCCGGGATAGCCTTCTTCGCCGTCCTTCGACACATATTCCATCGTCACGCTGGCGGGCTTACCCGCGCCGCCGGCATCGATATGGGTGATCTTCCAGACGCGCACTTCAAAGCCGGTGGGGCCGCCGTGCAGGGCATTGGGCGGATTGTTGATCGCCAGTTGATAGGATTTACCGTCGAGCGTGAACTGGCCCTTGGCGATGCGGTTGGCGTAACGGCCGACGATCATGCCGGAATACTGGTTGCGCGCCACATATTCGCCGATGGTGTCATAGCCCAGGATAATATCGGCCATCTTGCCGTTGCGGTCGGGCACGTGCATGGCCTGCCACATGGCGCCATAGGTGATCAGGTGGGCCGACAGGCCGTGGCTGTTCTTCAGCGTCACGCCTTCGATGGGCGTGCCGTCGGCAAGCGTGCCGAACACGGATTTGGTGGCCGTGGCCGCGCCCGCCGTGTGGGCCATCATGGCGCTTAGGGCGATAGAGGCGGCAGCCGTCATCAGGCGTTTCATCATGTGATTATCCCTCCCTGGGTTTTTTATGGGCCAGCTTTTTTGAAATGGCGCGGAATGCGACCACTCATAGACCCGTGAAATTAGTCAGACAATAGATTTTTATCATGTCTGCCCTTAAGTCTTGCATCGCCTGTGTCAGCCCAGCGCGCGCACGGTATCCTGATGCGCCATGCGGATCAGCGATTCCATGCACCAGCGCGCCGCGCCGGTATCTTTTTTGACAATGGCCTCATAAACAAGCACATGATCAGGCACGGGGTCGCGCGTCAGGGCGTTCTGGCGCGCCTTGTAGCGCGTCGTCCAGCTCACAGCGGCACCGATCGAACTGGTCAGCGAGGCCAGGGCCTCATTGCCGGTGGCCTCGATCAGGGTGTGGTGGAAATCGAGGTCGGCGCGCCGTCCCGTTTCGGTTTGCAGCGTGTCGCGTTCCATGATTTTCAGCGCCGCCCCCATGCGCGCCACCTGTTCTTCGCTGCGGCGTGCGGCGGCCAGTTCGGCGGCGGCCGGTTCAGTGATCAGGCGCAACTCGAACAGGGCGCGGATGAAGTTCGGATCGGGTTCAGTGGCGAACATCCAGCCCAGCACTTCGGGATCAAGCAGGTTCCAGCGCGTGCGTTCGGTGACGCGCGTGCCGGTTTTCGGGCGGCTTTCCACCATGCCCTTGGCGGCCAGGATGCGGATGGCTTCGCGGTAGGCCGAACGCGAGATGTTGAGATTGGCGCTCGAATCGATTTCATTGGGCAGGATGTCGCCCGATTTATGGACGCCACGCAGAATATCGACACCGAGCTTATAGGCCAGTGCGCCATGCAGGCGGCCCTGATACATGGGCTGGGTCACATCGGCGGTGAAAGTTTCGGCTTTTCTCATGTCGCAGTCATGCCACTGAATTGCCTGTTTGACAAAGTCAATTTACAAAGCCATGCAGGTCGCCCATATTTTGTCTGAGTTAAGTAGCCACACGCCACACAGGAAAGTCTCATGTCCCTTCGTCTGATCCAGATTGTCACCCCTTCCGGCGAACGCCGTCTTCTGGCCGCCGAGACCGATGGTTCGGCGCGCATCATTGAGGGCGTCGCCACCACCTACGACCTGGCGCGCAAGGCTATCGCCGCCGGGCGCGGTCTGGCCGCACAGGTCGCCGAACAGGGTCTGGGCGAGACGGAAGACGTGGCCCTGGCCCTGGCCGAAGGTCGTGTGCTGGCCCCGGTCGATCATCCCGATCCGGCGCATCTGCACGTCACCGGCACGGGCCTGACCCACCTCGGATCGGCCGAAAGCCGCCACCGGATGCATGAGGCGGCGGCGTCGGGTGAGGAAAACCTGACCGACACGATGCGCATGTTCCTGATGGGGCTGAAGGACGGCAAGCCCGCCGAGGGCCAGACCGGCGTGCAGCCGGAATGGTTTTATAAGGGCAATGGCTATACGCTGGCCGGGCCCAATGCGGCGCTCGTTTCGCCCGTTTTTGCCGAAGACGCCGGCGAAGAACCGGAAATGGCCGGTATCTACATCATCGGCGATGATGGCAAGCCCTACCGCCTCGGCTTTTGCATCGCCAATGAGTTTTCCGATCACGTCACCGAAAAGCACAATTATCTGTGGCTGGCCCATTCCAAGCTGCGTCCGGCCTCGATCGGCGTGGAACTGCTGACCGGCGAACTGCCCGACAATGTGCAGGGCATGGCGCGCATCTGGCGCGGCAATGAGCTGGTGTGGGAAAAGCCGTTCGCCACCGGCGAAGACAATATGTCGCACAGCCTGGCCAATCTCGAACATCATCATTTCAAATACGGCCTGTTCCGCCAGCCGGGTGATGTCCATGTCCATTGCTTCGGCACCTCGACGGCGTCGTTTGCCGATGGCGTCCGTACCCAGGACGGCGATGTGTTCGAAATCACCGCCGATCCTTTTGTCTATGGCCTGCGCAACCCCTTGCAGGTGGTCACGCAGGACGACGACGCGGCTATGGTGACAATGCTCTAAGCTTTCGCCCTAAGCCGGATTGTACTTTTCCAGAAAGTCGAGCGCCGCCTTCATCATCTCTATGCGCGTCGAGCCAATGGTTTCCCAATGGTCCTGACCCTGATAGGTGATGAAGGTGACGGTCTTGCCCGCGGCCTTCAGCGCGCTTTCCATGCGCTGGCTCTGGTTGATCGGCACCACGGTGTCGTCAGTGCCGTGCAGGAGCAGAATGGGGCAGGAAGCCCTGGCGGCCTGATGTACGGGTGAAATGTCGTCCCAGCCCGACTTGTCGCCCAGCACCTGCCGCCACGCCACAATGGCAGGCGTGTCGATATTATTGGTCGATTCCAGCAGATAGCTGACGAAGGCCCCCACATCGGACAGCCCGGCCACCGAGACGGCGCAATTATAGACGCCCGTATCCATCGTGGCCCCCGCCAGCGCCGCATAGCCGCCGTAGGACGCGCCGAGGATGGCGACGCGCTTCGGATCGACCAGCCCCTGCACGACCAGATGGCGCACCCCATCCGAGAGATCGGTCTGCATCTTGCGGCCGAATTCGCCATTGCCTGCATCCATGAAGGCGCGGCCATTGCCGCTGGAGCCGCGATAATTGGGTTGCAGCACCACATAGCCGCGTGAGGCCAGCACCTGCGCCTGCCAGTCGAAGTCAACATAGTCACGCGCCCACGGCCCGCCATGCGGCAAAACGATCAGCGGCAGGTTTTTCAGGGGGCGACCCTTCATCACGACATCGGGCGGTACGGTCAGATAGGCATGGATGTCCAGCCCGTCAGCGGCCTTGTAGTCGATCGGCTGCTTTTGCGTGATCCATTCTGTGGGCAGGTCGCCATAATTGGTGGCAATCGGCGAACCCGCACCGGTGCTGAAATCGATGAAGGCATAGGTTCCGGCATTATGCGGGCTTTCGCTATAGATGAGCATCTTGCGCGGGTCTTCGGCGAAATCGACAATCCTGACGCGGTCGCCGGGATCGACGACCTGCGGCAGGGCCTCAGCCAGCTTTTTCAGCAAGGGTTCGAAATAGTCGTCACGCTGCCAGTCGTCGTAATATCGAAATCCAGCCAGACGGCGCGTTACTGGATGGAACAGGGCATCGCGGTCCAGCGTCGCCTGCGGGTCGAGCGGCTCGCTGACCTTTCCGTCCACCGAGATTTCGCGGAACTGCCCTTCGTAATCGCCCTTGTTGAAGAAGACGACGACCGACTGACCGTCGCGGCCAATGCCCTCGGCGCTGGGCAGGTCAACCGGATCCTTCATGCTGTAGGCCAGCCGGAAGGCGGGCGATCTGTTGTCCGGTGTGCCGTTGATATAGAGATTCCATTCATTATGGAGATCGATATGCTCGTCATAGGCGATGGGGGTTCCGTCCGGCCCGACGACGAAGCCCGTCGCTTCCTGAGAGGCGTCGCAAATCCTGTGCGCCGGTGCCTTGTCCAGGCTGAAACTGTACAGGTACAGCTTGCCATCATAGACCGAGGTTGTTCCGTCATCGGTATGGAGACGGTAATTTGAGGCCGTGACGCGATAGCCATCCGGGGTCTTGATGCGCTGTAGATTGCCCAGGACGACATTGTAGAAACCGCCCATATTATCATAGAGGCCTGCCACTTCACCGGTATCGATATTGATGCTGTGTGCCAGACTGAATTCATGGCGATAGCCTGCGAAGCCCGTCAGGGCTGTGGTCTGGGAATCGATCAGAACGACATGGGCATTATCGCCCCAGAAGAGGCCGCGCACCTTGCTCTGACCGAGGCTCAGGCTTTTGGGTTGCGGATTATTGATGTCGAAATGCATCAGTATTTTGTTATCGCCCTTTTGCGAGACGATGGCGATGCGCTGACCATCCGGCGACAGGGCGATCTGATCAACGAGCGGCGAACCGGCATAGACGGCCACATCGGGCGGCCCTGCGGGTTTGGTTGTGTCGGCGCGGGCGCGGCGCGGCAGGCTCAGACCGGGCAGGGCGCTGAAGGTGGCAATGGCGCTGCTGGCAGTCAAAAACGCACGGCGGTCGGTTGTCGATGTCATGATGAAGTCCCCCCTGATGCGCAAAATCTAGCCGCATGCGTCTGTTTCGGCAAGGGGGGGACGCGGAGGTTTAGCCGAACTGATTGCGGAACCAGGTCATCTGCCGCTTGGCATAGTTGCGCGTCTTTTGACGGGCCAGTTTCAGGGCGTCTTCCCGTGTCATCTCACCGCGCAGATGGGCGGAAAGCTCATTAAGGCCCAGCACGCGCATGATCGGCCAGTCTGGTGCAAGGCCGCTCTGCACCAGATCGCGCACCTCATCGAGCGCGCCCTGATCGAGCATGATCTGCAAACGCGCATCGCAGCGCGCATAGAGCTGATCGCGCGGCGGATCGAGGATTTCGAGATGGTAGGAACCGTCGGGCAGTTCGGGCCGGGTGCGCGCCTGCCAGTCGCTCAAGGCCACGCCGGTTTGCAGGAAAACCTCATAAGCCCGCGTCAGGCGCTGGCGGTCATGGGCCATGATGCGCGTGGCCGCCGCCGGATCGTGCTGGCGCAGGGTTTCGCGGAAAGCCGCCTCGCCGAGGGTTTCATAAGCGCGGCGCGCCTGCTGGCGGGCCTCGTCGCCGATCTCAGGAATCTCGGCCAGACCATGAATGAGGCTGTTGAAATAGAGGCCGGTGCCGCCGGTGATACATAGCTTCGGCCCGCCGTTCAGCGCAGCGTCGATATAGGGTCTGGCCGCCCGAAGCCATTCGCCCGCCGACCACAGGGTTTGCGGCCCGATCTCGCCATACAGCACATGCGGGGCCATCGCCTCATCTTCCGCCGAAGGCCGCGCCGTCAGGATCGGCAGGTCGGCGTAAAGCTGCATCGAATCGGCATTGAGGATGGTGCCGCCCGTACTTTGCGCCCAGGCCAGGGCTTTGGCCGACTTGCCCGAAGCCGTCGGGCCGGCCAGCAGATAAAGGGGGGCGTCAAATGCGCTCATCGCAGCTTTAGGTCTTTTAACCGACCCGCAATGGGCCTAAGGAATGCCCGTTTTAGACAGTCCCCGAAGGTTCGTCCATGCCCCCTCTTGACCGCGATCAGGTGCTTTCCGCGCTCAACACCATTACCGATCCGATGAGCGGCAAGGGTCTTGCCGAGGCCGGCATGGTGCGCGCCCTGATCGTGCTGCCCGAACGCACGGGCTTCATGCTGGAAGTGCCCGAAGCGCGCGTCACCGAATATGGGCCGGTGCGGCTGGCGGCGGAAAAGCTTTTAAAGACCCTGCCCGGTGTCGGCAAGGTACAGGTGGTGCTGACGGCGGAAATGGCGGCGGCCCCGCAGGCGGGCAAGGCCCCCTCGGCCAAGCTGTCCGAACGCGCGGTCGAGGACAGCCGCCCGAAAGCGCCGGTGGCCTCAAGCCGCCCCAACCATGTGAAGCATGTCATCGTTGTCGGTTCCGGCAAGGGCGGGGTCGGCAAGTCGAGCCTGTCGCTGGGGCTGGCCATCGGCTTGTCGCAACTGGGCCTGAAAATCGGCCTGCTCGATGCCGATATTTACGGCCCGTCCGCACCCGTCATGCTGGGCCTGTCCAAGCCGCCGGAATTTGGCGCTGACAAGCTGATGGTGCCGCCTGAAGCTTTTGGGCTGAAGGTCAATTCGGTCGGTTTTCTCGTCGATCCCGATCAGGCCATGATCTGGCGCGGCCCGATGGCCTCGCAGGCCCTGACGCAATTGCTGACCCAGACGCGCTGGGGCACGGCGGAGGAGCCGCTCGACGTGCTGGTGATCGATCTGCCGCCGGGCACGGGCGATGTGCAGCTTACGCTCACCCAAAAGACCCTGATCGACGGGGCGGTGGTGGTGTCCACGCCGCAGGAAATGGCGCTGGCCGATGCCAGGCGGGCCGTCACCCTGTTCGGCAAGACGGGGGTGAAGGTGCTGGGCGTGATCGAGAATATGGCGTATCTGACGGGCCCCGATGGCAGCGAGATCGAGGTCTTCGGGCGCGGTGGCGCGAAGGCGATGGCGGGTGCGCTGGACGTGGCGTTTCTCGGCGAAGTGCCGCTCGATCCGGCCCTGCGCAAGGGCTGCGATGCGGGCCGCCCGCTGACGGCGCTGGAACCCGAAGGCGAGATGGCGGGCCGGTTCCGTAAGATCGCCGAGGCCGTGATGGCGGCACTCGGCGCGTAAGCGGTTTATTTGCTGCAATGCGGGAGTATTGCCTTGCAGTTGGCGCTGGCGAAACCATATCAGCAACAGATACGTTTTCTGTTATGGAGCCCACATGTCATCCAACACCCTGTTTTCGCCGTTTTCGCTGAAAAATCTGACCCTGCCCAACCGCGTGGTCATGGCCCCGATGACCCGCAACATGTCGCCCGGTGGCGTGCCGGATGAGCATGTCGCGGCCTATTATGAGCGCCGCGCCGAAAACGGCGTCGGCCTGATCCTGACCGAAGGCACGGTGATTGAGCGTCCGGCCTCAAAAAACGAAGCCAATATCCCCAATTTTTACGGCGAGGGCCTGAACGGCTGGGCAAAGGTGGTCGAGGCGGTGCACGCCAGGGGCGGCAAGATCGCCCCGCAAATCTGGCATACCGGCATTGTCTATGGCCAGAATCCCGACTACCGCCCGACGCCGATGGATTCACCGTCCGGCCTGAGCATTGCAGGTGAAAAGATCGCCGAACCGATGAGCGAGACTGACATTGCCGACACCATCGCCGCCTTTGGCCGCGCGGCGGGTGATGCCAAACGCATCGGTTTTGACGCCATCGAACTGCATGGTGCGCACGGCTATCTGATCGACGAATTTTTCTGGGACGGCACCAATAAACGCAGCGATCAATGGGGCGGCGCCACGGTGGGCGAACGCACGCGCTTCGGTGTCGAGGTCGCCAAGGCGGCGCGGGCGGCGGTTGGGCCGGACTTCCCGATCATTATGCGCCTGTCGCAGTTCAAATCGCCCGCCTATGATGCGAAGGTCGCCAAAACGCCCGAAGAGATGGAACAATGGCTGACCCCGCTGATCGATGCGGGTGTCGATATTCTGCATTGTTCGCAACGCCGCTTCTGGGAGCCGGAATTCGAGGGTTCCGAGCTGAATTTCGCCGGTTGGGCTAAGAAGATTACCGGTGCGCCCACCATCACGGTCGGCAGCGTTGGCCTGTCGGGTGATTTCATTGCCGGTTTTGGCGGCGAAGTCTCCAGCCCGACCGACATCAATGCTCTGCTGAAGCGCCTCGATGGCGGTGAATTCGATCTGGTCGCCGTTGGGCGCGCCTTGCTGGCCGATCCCGAATGGGTGACCAAGGCGCGTGAAGGCCGCCTCAGCGACACCCACGGCTTTGACCGCAAGCTGCTGGCGACCCTGGTTTAAACCCGCTCATAAACCGTGGCGGTGAAGGCGTAGTCGTCGCCTTCACCGGCTGCGTGGGCATCTTCGCGCACCACCTTCCAGACCTTTGGATCAATGGCGGGAAAATGCGTGTCGCCCTCCACATCGGCATGGACATGGGTAACATAGAGCCGGTCGGCGCGCGGCAGGGTCTGTCCATAGATATTAGCCCCGCCGATGACGCAGATCTCATCGACGCCGTCATCAGCCGCCTGTTCGCGGGCGATGTCGATGGCCTCCAGCAGGGTGGAGCAGATAATGCCGCCCTCGGCCTCGAATTTCAGATCGCGCGACAGGACAAGATTAAGCCGCCCCGGCAGCGGCTTTTTCGGCAGCGAATCCCAGGTGTCATCATCAGTGATAATAGGACATAGCGAGTGTATTATACGCGATAAATCATTCGCTACGTTCAGTAGCGAATGATCAAAGCCAAAAATTGATAGTTTAGGCGGCTTTAATCTTGTCATAAACTGTAAATGTTACGTTCTCTTCTAAATCTTTTGTCTCAATTTGTTGCCATTGAGCCGTGTCATATTCAGGGAAGAACGCATCGCCGTTGACAACAATTTGACGAATGACAGTTAGATACATCCTATTTGCCGTATCTAAAGTGGCTTCGAAAATTTGTTCACCGCCAATTACCATAATTTCATCAGCAGGAATGTCACGGGCAAAATTTAAACCGTCTTCAATGGACCGAAAGACTTTAATGCCTTCCGCAGTAAAAAACGGATCCCGAGTAATGATAATATTTTCACGCCCTGGTAAGGGCGCGCGAAGGGACTCAAAGGTTTTTCGCCCCATGATAACAGGCTTGCCCAGTGTAATTTTTTTAAAATTGGCAAGGTCGCTTTTTATGTTCCAAGGCAGCCGATTGTCTTTCCCGATAACTCGGTCTTCCGACATCGCTGCGATGACGCTAATTAGCGACATAATCATTCATTCCTTCAATCTATGAATCATATATTAACGCATAGTAGTTCCAATTAACAGCGCGTTAACAAATTGCTTGCTGCGATTCTGTGGGGGAATGATCTTTTTTTTGTAAATTTTGGTTAAATTATTTTACTAATTATACGTCATACGGCCACCTTGGCTTTCAGCGCGCCGTGCGACTGGTAATCTTCAATAGCGATGTCGGCATAGTCGAAGCCGAACAGGTCGGTCTTGGGGGCCAAGACCAGTTTCGGGAAGGCAAAGGGCGTGCGCTCAAGCTGGATTTTCGCCTGCTCGATATGGTTGGTATAGAGGTGAACATCGCCGAAACTATGCACGAAATCCCCGGCCTCCAGCCCGACGGCCTGCGCCACCATATGGGTCAGCAGGGCATAGGAGGCGATGTTGAACGGCACGCCCAGAAAGATGTCAGCCGAGCGCTGATAAAGCTGGCAGGACAATTTTCCATCGGCCACAAAAAACTGAAACAGGCAGTGGCAGGGCGGCAAGGCCATCTCATCCACCTCAGCCGGGTTCCACGCCGAGATGACGTGGCGGCGCGAATAGGGATTGGTTTTCAGATTGTCGATCAGGTTTTTCATCTGGTCGATCACCCGGCCATCGGGGGCTTCCCAGGAACGCCACTGTTTGCCGTAAACCGGCCCTAAATCGCCGTTTTCATCCGCCCATTCATCCCAGATGGTGACGCCGTGATCGTGCAGATATTGCACATTGGTGTCGCCGCGCAGGAACCACAGAAGCTCGACCGCGATCGACTTGAAATGCACCTTCTTGGTGGTCAGCAGCGGAAAGCCCTGCGACAGGTCAAACCTGATCTGACGTCCGAACAGGCCCAATGTACCGGTGCCGGTGCGATCCGAACGCGCCACGCCATTGTCCATGATGTCGTGGACGAGGTTGAGATACTGATATTCGGGGTGATCAAACATGGTGCTTCCGTCGAAAAAAAGACCCCTCCGTCGTCTTCGCCTAAGGGCTCGACGCCACCTCCCCATCAAAGACAGGGAGGAGAAAGGCGATCCTGCCTCTCCTCCCTGTGCCGAAGGCATGGGGAGGGGGACCACGAAGTGGTGGAGGGGGCCTTCTTAATAGCCTAAAACGAACGCTATTGAACGATTCTTTTGCGGAGCCCGCCATGTCTTTACCCGTTTATCACGACAAGGATTGCGATCTGGCGATCATCCGCTCAAAGCGTGTGCTGGTGATCGGCTATGGCAGTCAGGGGCGCACCCAGGCGCTGAATGCGCGCGATTCCGGCGTGACGCAAATCAAGGTGGCGCTCAAACCCGGCTCAGCCACGCGGGCGAAGGCCGAGGGCGACGGCTTTGATGTGGTGACCGTGGCCGAAGGCGTGGAATGGGCCGATGTGCTGGTCATCCTGACCTCAGATGAAGCCCACCGCGACCTGTTTGCCAACGAGATCCATCCGCATTTGCGCGTGGGTCAGGCCCTGATTTTCGCCCACGGTTTGTCGTGCAATTTCGGGCTGGTGACGCCGCCTGAGGATGTCGATGTGCTGCTGGTGTCGCCTAAGGGGATCGGCCCGCGCATCCGTGATATTTACGTGGCAGGCGAGGGCGTCTTCTGTCTGTTTGCCGTGCAGCAGGACGCCAGCGGGCAGGCCAAAGCGCTTGGCCTGTCGTTTGCGGCGGCGCTCGGCTGCGGGCGCAAGGCCATATTGGAAACGACGATGAAGGCCGAATGCGAAAGCGATCTGTTTGGCGAACAGGTGGTGTTGTGCGGCGGCACCCGCGAACTGGTCAGCAATGGTTTTCAAACCCTGGTCGATGCCGGTTATCCGCCCGAAGTGGCGTGGTTTGAAACCTGTTATGAGCTGAAACTGGTCGTCGATCTTTTGTGGGAACTCGGCATGTCAGAGGGCTTTGGCAAGATCTCCAACACCGCCGAATATGGCGCCTATCTGACCGGCCCGCGCGTGATCGGCGAGGCGTCGCGCGCCGCCATGCAGGACGTGCTGCAATCGGTGCAGTCGGGCGATTTTGTCCGCCGCCTGATGCAGGATTACGACGCGGGCAGCCCCGACCTGCTGGCGCGCCGCGCCGCTCTGAAAGACAATCTGCTCGACCGCACCAAGCGCGATCTGGATGAAGCGGCGGGTCAAGGTCAGACATGACCGAAACCGGTTCAAAACGCGCTGATATTCAGGGTCTGCGCGGTGTGGCCGTTCTGGCCGTGCTGGGCTTTCATGCCTTTCGCGGCGCGGTGCCGGGTGGTTTTGCCGGTGTGGATATTTTCTTCGTCATTTCCGGATTCCTGATCACGCGCATCCTGCTGGACGGCATGGAAGGCGGGTCTTTTCGCCTGCGCGACTTCTACAAAAGGCGCATCCGGCGGCTGTTTCCGGCGCTTTACGGGATGCTTTTCGCCGTTTTGGCGGCGGGTCTGATCATCCTGCCGCCCAGGCTGTTGAGCGAACTGGTCTATACGCAGTTTTTCACCACTTTGTTCGCCTCCAATTTCGCTTTTGCGCATCTGAGCGGCTATTTCGACACGCAAGCCTCGCTCAAGCCGCTTTTGCACACATGGTCGCTGGGGGTTGAGGAGCAGTTTTACCTCGCCTTTCCGGTAATACTGCTGGTGATCCGAAGGTTTGCGGCCCGCTTCCTGTGGCCGATCCTGGCGGGGCTGGCTTTGCTGTCTCTGCTGGCGGCCATGTTGACGCCGGGAGACGCCGCCTTTTACTGGCCGACCACGCGCGCCTTCGAGCTTCTGATCGGCGCCCTGTGCCTGCCTTTGCAGACTTACGCCGCCACGCCCGCTCGCCAGCACTGGCTGTCCGTGACCGGGCTCGTGCTGATCGTGGCCAGTCTGGCCCTGCTGAACGCCGACCTGCCGTTTCCGGGGCTGTACGCCCTGCCGCCCTGCCTCGGCGCGGCCTGTCTGCTGATCAGCGCCGAGGGTTATGGCAACAGACTGATCGCCGCCCCGCCGCTGGTGATGGCAGGGAATGTTTCCTATTCGCTCTATCTCTGGCACTGGCCGCTGCTGGTCTATGGCCGCATGG
This sequence comes from Asticcacaulis sp. EMRT-3, assembly GCF_030027245.1. Classification (NCBI taxonomy): domain Bacteria; kingdom Pseudomonadati; phylum Pseudomonadota; class Alphaproteobacteria; order Caulobacterales; family Caulobacteraceae; genus Asticcacaulis; species Asticcacaulis carbonis. Next base: position 1,627,160 of record NZ_JASERT010000001.1, on the reverse strand, counting down.
TGCTGGGTGAGCATCTGTGGGTCAGTGTGACAGCGCTGGTTCTGGCCTTGGCCATCGCTTTTTTAAGCTGGCGTTTTATCGAACAGCCCGCTTTGAAATATGCCTGGCCGCGCGGTCGCCTGTGGGGCCTTGCCGCCGCCCTGATGGCCGCGTCGGTGTTGCCGTGCCTGCTGATTTTCGCCGGTCACGGCCTGCCGCAGCGCTTTTCCTTACGCGAACAAACCGCCCTTGCCGCCGCGCAGGATTTCAGCCCTGATCGCAAGCGCTGCCATCTGGCGACGGGGGCGCAGCGCGCCTATGCTGACACCTGTGTTCTGGGGACGAAAGGTGCGGCGTCGCTGGCCGTCTGGGGCGATTCGGAAGGCGTCGAACTGGCCGAGGCCTTGGGTGAAAGCGGCATGGGCGTGCGTCAGATCACGGCTTCGGCCTGCCCGCCCAGTCTCGGTTTTCGCATCGCCTATAATCCGGCCTGCCGCGCCCATAATGCCGATACGCTCTTGCATCTGAAGGCCGATCCGGCGATCAAGACCGTGGTGCTGATCGCCAATTTCGACCGTTATGCGGATGCGGCGGCCATGACTGGCGGGCTGGAACTGAGCGCGCTCGATCTCAGCCATGCGGGGAAGGCGGTGGTGATCATCGCACCCTTGCCGGTCTATAATTTCGACCCGCCCTCGGCTGTCGGTCTGTACATGCGGCTGGGGCGTGATCCGCGCGATCTGGGGCAGGCGCGGGTCGCTTTCGATGCCGCCCACGCCGCCATCTCCGCCGAACTGCAAGGCTTCACGGCGGCGCACGGCATGAGGCTGATCCGCCCCGCCGACAGTTTTTGTGATGAGCGCCTGTGCCATGTCTATGCGGCGCGCATCGGCGTCCTCTATTTCAACGGCCAGCACTTAAGCATGGCCGGGGCGCGGGTGCTGGCCGCTGCCATCACCACGAAAATTCTGCTTCACCGCGCAAAATAGCCTCGACCGTATCTGTGTGCTGGCGTTCGCCGCCATCATGCAGCACCAGAGGCGCCAGCAGGCGCAGAGGGGCCTTGCCGAGCCGCTGGGCGCGCACGATCACCCGTTTGGCGTCGCTATCGGCAAAGGGCAGGATCGGCCTGATCATGAAGCTGCCGCATCTGGTCAGCCCGCCGAGCAGGTCGGCCAGCCGGTCGGCGCGGTGAATGAAGACGATATGGCCGCCATCGCGCACCGCTGCCGTGGCGAAATCGAGCCAGGCCTGCAAGCCGTCATCGGCCATCCAGGCGGCGCGTTTGTTCTCATCGGGGGCGCGTAAAGCGTTCGGATCGTCGAAATAGGGCGGGTTGCAAAACACGATGTCACAGCGATTCAGCCCGAATGCTTTAAAGCCGCCGGCGATGTCGCCCGTGATGATCCGCACATCTTCAAAGCCGTTGAGCGCCACATTATGCGCCGCCAGTCCGGCATGATCGTGTTCGCGCTCGATGCCGGTGAGGGTCAGGTGCGGGGCGCGGGCTTTCAGCGACAAAAGTGCCCCGCCGACGCCGCAGCCCAGTTCGAGCGCGCTGGCGGCGCGGCGCTCGCTCGCCAGGGCCGCCACGGCGGCGGCCAAAAGGGCAGCATCCATGCCAGCGCGATAGCCGCGCGCGGGCTGCATCAGGCGCACACTCTGACCCAGCAGATGGGTCAGGGTGGTCGGCAGAGCGGTTTTGGCGGTGGTTTCGCTCATATTGGAGAGATTTCTGATAAAATAGTGGATTTCAAGCTGTTGCTCCGGCGAACCTAAACGTTAAATAGTATCGTGACGCCTTGCCTGTATCGTCAAGGCGGTTTATGGCGGAGCGTGAATGTCAGGAGTTAACGCATTGGATTCGGCCAATCTCGATACTGTGCGCGCCGGAGCCGATGCAGCGGTGGCGCCGAAGGCGGATGTTCAGGCGCTGGTGGCGTTGTGCGACGCCGATATGGCCGGCATCAACGCCCTGATCACCGACCGTATGCAGTCGGATGTGCCGACCATTCCGGCCCTGGCCGAACACCTGATTTCGGCGGGCGGCAAGCGCCTGCGGCCCCTGCTGTGCGTGGCGGCGGCGCGTCTGTGTGGCACCGATAACCGTCACCACCACAATCTGTCGGCGGCGGTCGAATTCATCCATACCGCCACCCTGTTGCACGATGATGTGGTCGATTCCTCATCCCTGCGCCGTGGCAAGGTGGCCGCCCACCTGATCTGGGGCGCACCGTCCTCGGTGCTGGTCGGCGATTTCCTGTTTGCCCGCGCTTTTGAGCTGATGGTCGAAACCGGTTCGTTGCGGGCGCTCGGCATCTTGTCAAAAGCATCTGCGGTCATCACCCAGGGCGAGGTGATGCAACTGACCAAGGCGTTTGATCTCAATCTCAGCCAGGCCGATTATATCGAAATCATCTCGTCGAAAACGGCGGCCTTGTTTTCGGCGGCCTCGGAAAGCGGCGCGGTGGCGGCGAAGGCCAGCGATGCGCAGATTCAGGCGCTTTATGATTACGGCCTCAATCTCGGCCTCGCGTTTCAGATCCGCGACGATGTGCTCGATTATGAAAGCTCGGCGGATGCGCTCGGCAAAAATGCCGGTGACGACTTCGCCGAGGGCAAGTCCACCCTGCCACTGATTCTGGCCATGCAGGCGACGCAAGGTGCCGAAGGCGCGTTCTGGGAACGGACGATTGGCCGCCGCGAACAACAGCCCGGTGATTTCGCCCACGCCCAGCGCCTGATGCACAGTTCCGGCGCGCTTGATGCGGCGCGCAAGACGGCGCGCGCCTATGCCGATGCGGCGCTGGCGGCGCTCAGCGGTTTTGCAGCCGGCCCGTGGCGTTCGGCGCTTGAGGCGCTGGCTGTTTATAGTGTCGAGCGTCAAACCTAGGAGCGCAAGGTTTTGACCGGCTCCGGCGACAGCCCGAAAGTGACGGAAAGCCGGTTCTACGAGCTGGATATTTTGCGTGGTCTGGCCGCCTTCATGGTGGTCACCTTCCATTACAAGCACTTCCTGCTGATCTCGGACGCCGCCGGTTTTGATTATCACGACATGCCGTTTCATACCGTGTTGATGCCGGTCTATGTCTATGGCCAGTTCTTCGTCGAGCTGTTTTTCTCGATCTCCGGCTATGTGTTTTTCTGGCTCTATTCCGGGGCCATTTCGACGCGCCAGACCGGCCTGCGCAGCTTCTTCATTGCCCGGTTTGCGCGGCTTTATCCCTTATATTTCATGACCTTTATCGCCGTGGCCCTGATCCAGTGGGCGTTTCATACCGTCTATGGCCATGATTTCATCTACAGCCATAATGGCCCGATCAATTTCGTGCTCAACCTGTTTATGGTGCATCAGTGGCGGCCCCACGCCAACCAGTCGTTCAATGGGCCAAGCTGGTCGATTTCGGTCGAGGTGTTCCTGTATGTCGTCTTCTTCCTGCTCTGCCGCTTCCGGCTCAACTCGGTCTGGACGGCGATGGCTCTGGTGGTGGCGGGTCTGGTGTTCAAATATCTGCATCCTGACCCGACCGATGATTTCGTGCGCGGCCTGCCGAGTTTCTTTCTGGGCGGACTGGCCTGGTATGCGGTGGAAGCTCTGCGTCAGCGCGAAACCTGGCGCAGGCGGGCCGAAATCGCATTGGTCACCTGTTTGCCGATCCTGTGGCTGCTGGCCTATATCTGCGCCTATGACGCCCTGTGGCATCCCGCGCGTCACTGGCTGAGGACGCAGGGTTTCGGCCTGACGGCGGCCCTGTCAACCGAAGGCTTTGTGTACGGCCTGATCCCGCTCACCCTTGTCTATTTCGGCCTGCGCCGTAATCTGTGGCAGGCGGCGTGGCTGAAACCGGACAGCCTGCATCGTATCGCCTGGATCGGCGACATCAGCTATTCGCTTTATCTGATCCATTTTCCCTTGCAGATCAGCATCATGCTGGTGATGGCCCACTGGCCCTTCGCGGCGCGCGCCCATATTTTCGGTTCGCCCCTGACCTTCGTGGCCTTTATGGGCACGGCGATGGGGCTGGCCTGGCTCAGCTTTCGCTTTTTCGAAATGCCGATGCGCAAACACATTCGCAACTGGCTGACGCCGCATCTGGCGCGTATCGCGCCGATGCGGTAATTCGTACTTCATATCATACAGGAGCGTGATCATGGCAGACTCAACCGGTGCTTTTGTGGGGCAGGCGCAGAATGCCGACAAGCTGCCCGAAACCCTGCTCTATAATCGCGCCAACCGGCATGGCCTTGTGGCCGGAGCCACCGGCACGGGCAAGACGATCACCCTGCAAATTCTGGCTCAGGCCTTTTCGGATGCAGGCGTGCCGGTCTTCGCCGCCGACATCAAGGGCGACCTGTCGGGCATTGCCGTGGCCGGTCAGTTCAATGACAAGGTGCTGGAGCGCGCCCAACAGATTGGTCTTGATCTTCAGCCCGCCGCTGCGCCTGTGGTTTTCTGGGACCTGTTCGGCCAGAAGGGTCACCCGATCCGCGCCACCATTTCCGAAATGGGGCCGCTTCTGCTGGCGCGCCTGCTCGATCTCAATGATGTGCAGGAAGGCGTGCTCAATATCGCCTTTGCCGTGGCCGATAAGGAAGGCCTGCTGCTGCTCGATCTCGACGACCTGCGCGCCATGCTTAAATATCTCAACGACAATGCCAAAGACATCGGTGCCACCTATGGTCAGGTGTCGCCCGCCACCATCGCCACCATTCAGCGCAATTTGTTGACGCTCGAAAATCAGGGCGCGGCGCAGTTTTTCGGTGAACCGGCGCTCAGGCTCGAAGACCTGATGCGCACCCATATTTCCGGCAAGGGCTATGTCAATGTGCTGGCTTCTGACAAGCTGATGCAGAGCCCTAAGCTCTATTCGACATTCCTTTTGTGGCTGATGTCGGAACTGTTCGAGCAATTGCCGGAGGTCGGCGATCCCGATAAGCCGCGCCTCGTGTTTTTCTTTGATGAGGCGCATCTGCTGTTTAATGAAGCGTCGAAAGCCCTGCTGGAAAAGATCGAGCAGGTGGTGCGCCTGATCCGTTCCAAGGGCGTCGGCATCTATTTTATCACGCAAAATCCCGCCGATGTGCCCGATACGGTGCTGGGCCAGTTGGGCAACCGCGTCCAGCACGCGCTGCGCGCCTATACGCCTTCGGAGCAGAAGGGGCTGAAATCGGCGGCTGATTCGTTCCGCGCCAATCCGGCCTTTGATACGCTGGAGGTCTTGCAGCAACTGGGGACGGGTGAGGCCTTGGTGTCGCTGATGGACGCCAAGGGCACGCCGACCGTGACCGAGCGCACCCTGATCCGTCCGCCCGCTTCGCGCATGGGGCCGGTGAACGATTCTGAACGCGCCGTCATCATCGCCGCCTCCCCGGTGTCAGGCGTTTATGACAAGGCGATCGACCGGGAATCGGCGTTTGAGGTGTTGAGCGGACGGCTGGCCGCTGCGGCGGCTTCCGCGCCGCCTGCGCCGCCCAGCGCCGAAGACAAGGCCGCCCAGCGCGCCGCCGTACAGGCCGAAAAAGAGGTCGAGCGCCAGAAGCTGGCCGATGAAAAGGCGCGGCAAAAGGCGCAGGCCCAGATGGTCAAAAGCGTGTCGTCGGTGGCCGTGCCGATCATCCGTTCGGTGGGCATCGCCATCGCCGGTCAGTTGATCCGCGGTTTGATGGGTAATACCAGGCGGCGGTAAGGCGGTTTTGCCCCCTTCGTCGCGGACAAGCCGCGCCACCTCCCCCGTACGCGGCGCTACAGGGGAGGATCAGTCCATTTTATCCTCCCCTGCGAAGCGGGGGAGGTGGCGAGCCTGTCGAGCCGGAGGGGGCATTTATGCGCAAAGGTGCGAAAATTAAACTGGCGCGGCATTTCCGCAGGCAGATGACCCATGCCGAGGTCTTGTTATGGATCGGCCTGAAAGGGCATTCCCGCGAGGGGTTTGCCTTTCGCCGCCAGCATCCGCTTGGCCCCTATATCGCTGATTTTTACTGCGCGAAAGCGGGTTTGATTATCGAGGTGGACGGGCAAATTCATGAACGCGAAGACAGACCGCAACGCGATCATCTGCGCGATCAATGGGTTGCGCAGCAGGGTATCGAGACAATGCGGATCGCCGCCGCCGATATTATGGCGGATGCGCATGATGTCAGTGAGGGGATTGTGCGTTATGTGCGGGAAAAGCTGAAAAGCAGGCCTTAAAGATCGAACATATGGGTAATGCCAGGCGTCTTTTTTGCCCCCTCCGTCGGCGACTTCGCGCCGACACCTCCCCCGCTTTGCAGGGGAGGATATACTGAGCCGGAGGGGGCTTTCATACGATATACGGATCACAAATCCAGCATATCGACCGTCTTCCAGGTCAGGTGCTGGCCGGAATCGACGCAGATCATCTGGCCGGTGACGCTGGGGGCGCGCAGCAGGAACAGGGCGGCCTCGGCCACCTCTTCGGGTGAGGTGGGCTTGCGCAGCAGGGTGGCGCGCGATTCGCGTTCGAAATCCTGTTCGGACTGGTGGATCGATTTGAGCGTCGGCCCCGGCCCGATGGCGTTGACGCGGATGGCGGGGGCCAGGGCCTGCGCCAGTGTGCGCGTGGCGTGCCACAGGCCAGCTTTCGACAGCCCATAGGAAAAGAAGGGCGGTGAGGGTTTCAGCACGCGCTGGTCGATCAGATTGATGATCGAGGCACCGGCGCGCAGATTAGCTTGCGCCGCGAAGGCCTGAGCCAGCAGCACGGGGGCCAGCAGATTGGTATCCATATGCAGCCGCCACGACTCAAGCGTCAGGCTGCGGGCGCGGTCATCGGCAAAGACCGAAGCATTATTGACCAGCACGTCGATGGGGCCGAGGCTGGCGCGCGCATCGTCGATCAGATGGTTGATGGTGGCGACATCGGCCAGATCGGCTTGTAAGGCGCAGGCGCGCACACCGATGGCTTCCAGTTCGGCGACCAGCGCTAAAGCATCGTCGCGCGAACGGCCATAATGGACGCCGATATTATAGCCCTCACGCGCCAGGGCGATGGCGATGGCGCGGCCGATGCGCTTGGCGGCGCCGGTAACGAGAGCCGTTTTGGGAGCGGTCTTAGTCAACGCGGCCGAAATCGACGACGTTGAGCAGGCCGATGACGATCAGGAAGACGGCGAAAATAGCGATGGCAAGCATGGAGCGACTCCGCAAAGGATGGTGTTTAGGTGTTAAACTCAGCCGGGCCGGGGGGCAAGCCTGTTTTGCATGGTGAGGTGGCGCGTAGCATTATTGAAATTTCCGCCCTTGCCTATCTGAAAAAAACCGGCAACATCGCGGCATGGAAGACTGGAAGCGCATCGTCGAGCCCTATTCGAGGCCGTTCTTTTTCGCCTGGTCGCGCACGACGCGCGGCAAGACCTTAGGTGTGCGTGGGCTGGTGGTCGATAAGGATAAGCGCGTTCTGCTGGTAGAACACACCTATCTCGAAGGCTGGTGGCTGCCCGGTGGCGGCGTCGATACGGGCGAAACGGCGCATGAGGCCGTGGCGCGTGAACTGCGCGAGGAAGCCGGCGTCAATCCGGTGGGCCTGCCGCAACTCTTGTCAGTTCATTCCAATGAGCGCTTTTTCCCCGGCGATCATGTGCTGGTGTTCCGCGTCGATGATTTTGAGGCCTGCGCCATGACCTCGCACGCCGAGATCAAGAATGTCGATTTTTTCGCGCTCGATGCCTTGCCCGACAATATCAATGCCGGTTCGCTCAGGCGGATTCAGGAAGCGCTGATGGGCTTTCCGCCCGATCCGCTGTGGTGATCTATTCCGCCGGTGCGGCCACGACGGCGCTGTCGCGTTTTGTGAACAGGCCGCGCGCCCAGCGCCGTGACGGTTTTTCAAAGCCGTAATGGGCCACGGCCGCCACGGCCAGCGAGATGGCGATCGAAATCCACACCCATGAGCTGCGCGACAGGCTGTCGCCCACGCCCCAGGCCGGCATGGATTTGAGGATGATCTTCTGGATCAGGTCATGCACCAGATAGAGCGCATAGGAAACAAGCCCCAGCCAGTAGATGACCGGGTTTTGCAGCAGGCGCGCCAGTGGGCCCTGATCATGGCTCAGGCCCATGATCAGCACGGCGAACACCGCCACCAGCCACAGGTCGGTATTGCGGAAACACAGCAAAATCAGCGCCAGCGCCATCGCCACATTGGCGGCGGCGGCGGGAATCCGATGACGGAAACGAAAGGCGACAAGACCGATATAGAACGAGGCCAAACAGCGCAGGATGGTGCCCGGCGCATAGGAATGCACGACATCGAGCTGGCCGTGCATATGATGGTGGCGTGTCATCCAGTAGGGGCCGAAGGCCACGGAGGCCAGGATGGCGAAGGCCGCGACCACGCCCGCCAGCGCATAGCGGCGCGGCAGCCACATCGCCACCATGATGCTGAGCGGAAACAGCAGATAGGCCGCCCATTCGGTGCTGATCGACCATGACGGCGGCACAATGGCATAGGCCAGCCCCCAGACATGGGTGAGGGTCAGATTATAGGGCAGGGCGCGCAGCACATTATCGTCGAAATGATAGGTGGACGACAAGACCGTGCTGATCAGCACCGCCGTGATCAGGGTAACGAGCAGATAGAGCGGATAGATGCGCGCCAGCCGCAGCAGGATGAAGGTCTTGAAATTGCTGAGGCTGAAACCGTCGCGGAACATGTCGGCATAGGTCAGGGCCATCACGAAGCCCGACAATAAAAAGAACAGATCGACCGCCATATAGCCGTGATGGACGAAGGGCCGCACCAGCGATGGAAAGGCGTGCAGGCCATTGGCGTGGAAAAACACCACATACAGAGCGGCGATGCCGCGCAGGCCCGTCAGGGCGCGGATTTCGCCTTTGGGTTTAACGACGCCTTGGGGCGCGACCGGGGCGGGCGTCTTGACGGAATGCAGGAGGGCGGGGAAAAGTGACAAAAACGACATGAAGGCAGGCTTTACGGCATTGGCCCGCAAATGCAAAATCACAATCACGGACGTGTGATGGCTTAAATGTTACCAAGCCTTGCGCCCGTCGCGGCGGTGGAGGTGACATTCGCTGTATCGACGCCATATATGCGCCGCGAGTCATGCTAAAAGGCGGATATGGATAAGGACGATACAGTTGAACCCGCAGACGCGATTCTGACCGGCGCGGCCCTGATCCGCCGCGAGGCCGCTCTGGCACCCGATAAGCCGGGGGTTTACCGGATGCTGGGTGCCGAGGGCGAGGTCTTGTATGTCGGCAAGGCCAAGTCGCTGAAAAAGCGCGTGTTGCAATATGCGCAAGGCCGTTTCCACACCCAGCGCATCGCCCGCATGGTGGCTTTGACGCGCGAAATGGTTCTGCTGCGCACCCAGACCGAGGGCGAGGCCCTGCTGCTGGAAGCGCGTCTGATCAAGGCTTTGAAGCCGCGCTATAATGTGTTGCTGCGCGACGACAAGATGTTCGCCGAGATTCTGGTGCGCAAGGATCATGAGGCGCCGCAGATCACCAAGCATCGCGGCGCGCACACCATCAAGGGCGATTATTACGGCCCGTTCGCCTCGACACTGGCGGTCAATCACACGCTCGACACGCTGCAAAAGGCGTTCCTGCTGCGCACCTGCACAGATGCGGTCTATGCCGGGCGCACCCGGCCCTGCATGTTGCATCAGATCAAGCGCTGCTCGGCCCCCTGTACCGGCGAAATCGCGCTCGACGACTATCAGGAGCTGGCGAAGCAGGCCCATGATTTCCTCAAGGGCAAGAGCCGCAGTGTGATCGAGCGCCTGACCGCCGAGATGATGACCGCTTCGGACGAGATGGATTTTGAACGCGCCGCCCATCTGCGCGACCGGGTCAGGGCGCTTAACCATGTCTCGATGTCGTCATCGGTGGACCTGCGCGACGAAGAGGCCGATGTCTTTGCCGTGTTTAACGAGGGCGCGGCGGCCTGCGTGCAGGTGGTTTTCTATCGCGCCGGTCAGAACTGGGGCGACCGCGCCTATTTCCCGCGCGTCGATGCCGAGGACGATGCAGGCACTATCCTCGATGCCTTTCTCGGCCAGTTTTATCAGGATCGTCAGGTGCCGAAGCTGGTTTTGCTGTCGCATGATCTGCATGAGCCGGAGGTGATGGCCGAGGCGCTGGGCTTACGCGCAGAACGCAAGGTGACGGTGACGCGACCGCAGCGCGGCGACAAGTTTGATGTGGTGCAAAGCGCGCTCAATAATGCCCGCGCGGCCCTGGGTCGTCGTATGGCCGAACAGGGCGCGCAGTCAAAACTGCTGCGCGGCGTGGCCGAGGTTTTCGGTCTGGAAAACCCGCCCACGCGCATCGAGGTTTATGACAATTCGCACCTCGGCGGCACCCATGCGGTGGGCGGCATGATCGTGGCCGGGCCGGAAGGTTTTCTGAAAGGCCAGTACCGCAAATTTACCATCCGCGATCTCGATACCGTGCCGGGCGATGATTACGCCATGATGGCCGAGGTGTTTCGCCGCCGCTTCATGCGCCTGATCCGCGAAAAGGATCTGCCGGAAGATCAGAAGGGCTTCGGGCGGCCCGATCTGGTGCTGGTGGATGGCGGGCAGGGCCAGCTTGACGCCGTGCTGGCCGTGATGGGCGAACTGGGCATTGACGATATTCCGGTGATCGGCGTCGCCAAGGGGCCCGACCGTGATGCGGGGCTGGAGCGCTTCTTTATGCCTGGAAGGCTGCCCTTCATGATGGAGCCAAAATCGCCGGTGCTCTATTATCTGCAACGCCTGCGCGACGAGGCCCACCGCTACGCCATCGGCGCCAACCGACAGAAGCGCGACGCCGCCATCACCAAAAACCCGCTCGACGAAATCGACGGCATCGGCAGCGTGCGCAAACGCGCCCTGCTGGCGGCCTTTGGCTCCGGCAAAGAGGTGTCGCAGGCGCGCGTCGAGGATATGGTCAAGGTGGATGGCATTTCGCAGGCGATGGCGCAGAAGATCTATGACTTCTTTCATGGCGATTGAGCGCGCCGCTGCGGGGGCTGTGCCGCTTTCGTGACTCCAAATCGGATAAAAGGCTTGGCCGCCGGGTTTAGATGGCTAATATGCGCCGCCAACAGGCCCCCAGCAGCAGGCAGACTCAATGACCGGCGAATCCGTCAACCCGATCCCCAATATCCTCACCCTGATCCGTCTGATCGCCGGGGTGGTGATGTTCTGCCTCCTGACCGGGGCGGCGGGCGGGATTCCGTTCCTCAACACCACCTCTGACATGCTGTTCGGGATGCAGCGCTGGGGGTTTTATATCTTCGTCATCGCCGCTCTTACCGACCTGTTCGATGGGATGCTGGCGCGCAAATTACACGCCGAAAGCCGCTGGGGGGCGATTCTCGATCCGATTGCCGACAAGATTCTGGTGTGCGGCACGATTCTCGGCCTGTTCGCCCTGCAAACCAGCGATCCCTATTTCGACCTGCCCGCCGCCTTCATCCTGTTTCGTGAATTCGCCGTCAGCGCCTTGCGCGAAGCGGCGGGTGCAAAAGGCGTTCAGGTGCCGGTCAGCTTCATGGGCAAGATCAAAACCACCGTGCAGTTGATTGCGCTGGGCAGCCTGTTGCTGGCGCAAAGCTGGTCGGCCTTCGACCTGCCCGCCGCCTGGGCGGGATGGGTCTTTCCCGCCGCCTATCTGCTGATCTGGGCCGCCGCCATCATCTCGGTCTGGACGGGCGCGGCTTACTTCATCGCCGCCAAAGACGACCTGTAAATGCGCATCCCTGGCCACCTCATACGCACTCTGCGCTCGCGGGTATAAGCGATACCCGCTTCGCTTGCCGGCTATGATCTGGCTCAGGGCTGCGCATTTACGCGCCGGTGGGCTGTAGGTGGCGCAAGTCTGCGCTCGCGGGTATAGAGATACCCGCTTCGCTTGCCGGCTATGATCTGGCTCAGGGCTGCGCATTTACGCGCCGGTGGGCTGTAGCTAGCTGTAAAGTGAACGGTGTTGCCCCTTGCGGTGATTTAATCCGGCCTTTAGAATAAACCTGTAGATGTTGGCGGATGCGTTTCGCGTCAGCCACTGGGGGATGTGTGTCACTAGCCTTATCAACGCTGATTTTTGAATGGCGGCGCTATTTTGCCGCCATCATCGCCCTGGCTGTCGCCGGATTGCTGGTGCTGGCCATGACCGGCATGTTTTTGGGCGTCGGCAAGGCGTTCACCGCCACCATCGATCGTTCACCGGCCCAGATCATGGTGCTGCCGCCGACGGCTCAGGGCCTGTTCGGCAATTCCAACGGCCTGCCGCGCCGCATTATCCCGACCATCTATCAGCATCCCGATGTGCTCAGTGTCATGCCGCTGGGCGGTGGCTGGGCGGGCTGGTCGAATTTTCCTAAGCCGGGGCAACCCGCCAAAAGCGGCGGCGTCCAGGTCATTGTCATCGATCCGACGCCGGGCGCGCTCACCGTGCCGACCGATTTCAACGAGCAGATGCTGCAAACTATCCTTGAGCCCTATGCCATCATGATCGACAAGTCGAGCGAGGGCAAGCTGGGCGTCAAGATCGGCGACAAGGCCAAGATGAACGGCATGACCGTCTATGTGCGCGGCGAAACCAACGACTATCCGTCGATGTTCAATTCGATGGTCTTCATGTCGAGCCAGACGGCCAAGCTTTTGTACATCGTGCAGGACGGCCCGCGCGTCGGCTCGCTGCTGGTCAGCATCAAGGATCCATCGCGCGTCAAACAGGTGGTGGCCGAGCTGAACAAGATGGGCAATGGCCAGTATAAGGCCTGGACGCGCGAAGACCTGTCGAAAGTGTCGGAAAGCGGCATGTTGAAAGAGGGCGGGATTTCTATTCTGGTCGGCTTCATGGTGGTGGTCGGCATCTTTATCGGCATTGTCATCACCTGGCAGACGCTTCAGGCGGCGATCCTGGCCAATATCAAGGAATTTGCGGGCCTGCGCGCGCTGGGTGTTTCGATGGGTTCGCTGCGCTGGATCATCATGGAGCTGAGCTTCTGGGTGGGGATTGCCGGGCTGGGGCTGACCGTGGTGCTGGTGGGCGGGGTGGCGTTGCTGGCTCACAGCTTTGGCATATTGATGGATTTCCCGCTCTATATCGATATTCCGGTGGCGGTGGTGTTGCTGCTGATCGCCATCCTGTCGGGCCTGTTCTCGCTCGGCGTCCTCAAGAAAAGCCAGCCTGCGGATCTGCTGCGATGAGCGATGCACCCAAATTAGCGCCCAGACTGGCACTCGACGCCAAACAGCTCGGCAAGAGCTACAAGATTGGCAAGACCAAACAGCAGGTGCTGAAAAACGTCGATTTCACCGCCTGGCACGGTCAGGTGACGATGGTGATGGGGCCGTCGGGGTCGGGCAAATCGACCCTGATCGCCGCGCTGTCGGGCCTGATGAAACCCGATGAGGGCAGCGTTCTGGCGCTGGGTGAAGACCTGTGGAAGAAGAAGCGCGGCAAGATCGACAAGTTCCGCCTCGATCACTGCGGCTTCATCTTTCAGGGCTTCAACCTGTTCCCGTCGCTCAACGCCACCCAGCAGGTTGAGCAGGTGCTGAAATATTGCAAGGTGCCGCATGGCGAAGCGAAACTGCGCGCCCGCGCCGTGCTGGAATCGGTGGGCTTAGGCCATCGCCTGACTTTACGGCCGTCGGAAATGTCGGGCGGCGAAAAGCAGCGCGTGGCCATTGCGCGCGCCCTGTCCAAGTCGCCGTCGTTGATCTTCGCCGATGAGCCGACCTCGGCGCTCGATTCGGTATCGGGTCAGGTGGTGATCAAGCTGCTGCATCAGGCCGCCAAGGAACGCGGCGCCGCTGTGGTGGTGGTGACGCACGATCCGCGCCTCGAAGCCTATGCCGACCGCATCATCCACATGGAAGACGGCCATATCTTAAGCGACCATATGGTCTCTGAGCCGCCGGCTATGGCTTAAATTTTTGCCCCGACAAATAAATTTACAGAGAAACCACATGTCTCGCACCGTCACCTATGCCGCCACCCTGACGCTGGCCGCCATCTTCACCCTGTCGGTCAGCGCCTGCCATATGAAGCCCGGCGGCAAGGGTGGCGGACAGGCGGCGGTCACCGTGCCGGAAAGCCCCTACGCCACCATCGCCAATGGCAAGGTCGATGTCGAGGGCGGCGTAATCCAGGTGGCGGCGCGCGCGCCGGGCACGGTGCGCGATGTCTATGTGCAGGAAGGCGATTCGGTCACCAAGGGCGAAATACTGGCCCGTCAGGAAGATGACGCCCAGCGGCTGGCCGTCCAGACGGCACAGGCTCAGGTGGGGCAGGCGAAGGCCGCCGAGCAACTGACCGAGGTCAATATCCGCACGGCCCAACGCGAATATGACCGTCTGGCCCCGCTGGCCCCGCAGAATTTCGTCGCCAAGCAAAAGCTCGATGAGGCGCGCGACGCCATCGACACCGCCAAGGCCACGCTTGATTCGCAATTGGCCGCCGTGCAGACGGCGCGGGCGCAACTGGCGCAGGCGCAATATAATGAAGAACTGACCATTATCCGTGCTCCGATGGATGGCAAGATCATCCGCCGCTACGCCAATCCCGGCGCCGGGGCCTCGACGCTGAATGTGTCGGACATGTTCGACATCGAACCGGCCATTCCGCATATTGTGCGCGCTGAAATTACCGAAAGCGCCATCCCCGACGTGCATGTCGGGCAGGAGGCTGAGATCGTTTCGGAAAACGACCCGGCCAAGACCTATACAGGCAAGGTGCTGCGCATCGCCGCTACGTTCGGGGCGCGCAAGCTGTTGTCGGACGGGGCCAATGAAGCCACCGACGAGCGCGTGGTCGAGGTGGTGGTCAGCGCCGATCAGGCCCCCTTCCTGATCGGTCAGCGCGTGCTGGTCAAGTTCATGAAGCCGGGCAAGGCGGCCCACGCCACGGCGGCGACCTCTTCGGCTTCGGCAGCGCCTTCGGGGTCGTAAGAACAAGACCCCCCACCACCATCTGCGCTACGCTTGATGGTCCCCCTCCCCATCGAAGATGGGGAGGTATAATTAGACTTTATCTTATACCTCCCCGAATTTGCCTTCAAATTTGGGGAGGGGGACCGCGAGCCGACTCATGGGTATGCCGCGCAAAGAATGGCTCGTGGTGGTGGGGATTCTGACTTTAGAGCAAGATGACTTTAGATAGACTCGTCATCTCGCTCTAAGTCTTTGCTTACGCATCATGTTTTTCCAAAAAGTGGCACCCACTTTTTGGCATGATGCTCTGGGAGCGCATCCCAAAAAAATTTTAACAGCTTTGGCCTAAACTCCTTCGCGTGAAGCCGTTTTTATTCTCCTCTCCCGGCCTCGTGTCGAACAGACCCGTAACGCAGCGCACCGGCGGCGCGTCGCTTGATGTGCTGCGCTTTCTCGCCGCCCTGTTCATCCTGCTGTTCCACTATGGCAGTACGGCGCCGCGCGATCTGGAAACCCTGCTGCCGGTCTTCCGGCAAGGCTGGCTGGCCACCGATTTCTTCCTCATGTTGTCGGGCTATGTGCTGATGCGCGCCTATGGCGAACGGCTGGTGCATTCGCACATGCGACGCACGCACTTCTTCCTGCGCCGGTTTGCGCGCCTGTGGCCGTCGCATATTCTGGTGCTGCTCGCCTTCGGGGCGTTCGTCATGCTGTCGGCAGCGGTGGGGCTGACGCCGAAACACCCGGAAAAATATGGCGTTTTTGCCTTTATAGCGCAGGCCTTCATGGTGCATGGCTGGGGCATGTTCAAAGAGCCCTCGTGGAATGTGCCGACCTGGACGATCTCGGCCCTGCTGGTCTGCTATGGCCTGTTCAGCTTTTACGTGCCCTATGTTTACCGGCTGAAACGCTGGCAGATGGCGCTGATCGCAGTGCTGGTGCTGGCCGGGGCCGATCTGCTGGCCCTGCTGCTGGTGCACCATCCCTATGTTGATGTGCCGTTTGAATGGGGGCTGCTGCGCGCCATTCCGCTGTTCGTGATCGGCAGCCTGATCGAGCGGGCTACAGCGGGCCTGACGACATCGAAAGCGGTTTTCTGGCTGGGCGCGGTGGGGGCCTTGATCGCCCTGCCGCTTTTATGCCTGCTGCCGCGCAATTTCGGCCTCGACACATTGATGCTGGCCTTACTGGCGCTGGTTCTGGCGGTTTCGGGCGGGGTCACCTTCCGCGAAACCGTGGTGACTCAGCGCATGGGACGGGCTTCGTTCGCGCTGTTTCTCGTCCATTCGCTGGTGGGGGCGATCTGGTTCGGGCTGGCGGCCAAATTGGTCAGCCATTTCGGACTGGGCACGGCGGCGCAATGGGGCCTGTGGGGCTTTGGCGTCGCCCTGGCCATCGCGGCGGCCTTTGTGTTTGATGCTCTGGTCGATAAGCCTCTGAGCCAGTATGTGTCGCGCTTAAGCTTCGTCAAGGGCGGCGTCTGAGATTCTAAACCGCGTCCAGTCCGATGTCGAAATTGGGTGCGGAGTGGGTGAGCGCGCCCACCGAAATCACATCGACGCCGGTTTCGGCGATGGCGCGCACGGTGTCGAGATTGACGCCGCCGGACGCCTCCAGAAGGGTCTTTCCGGCTGCCAGCTTCACGGCTTCTGCGAACATATCGATGGTGAAATTGTCGAGCAGCAGCACATCGGGGCCAAAGGGCAGGGCCTGTTTGAGCTGGGAAATCGAATCGACCTCGATCTCGATCTTCATCGTGTGGCCGACGCCCGCCTTGGCGCGCTGCATGGCTGCCTCCACCCCGCCGCAGATGGCGATGTGGTTGTCCTTGATCAGGATAGCGTCGTCGAGGCCATAGCGGTGATTATGTCCGCCGCCGCAGCGCACGGCATGTTTTTGCAGGCCGCGCAAATTGGGCAGGGTCTTGCGCGTGCAGACGATCTTGGCAGGCAGGCCATCGACGATTTCGACATAGCGCGCGGTCAGGCTGGCTACGCCCGACAAATGGCAAAGCAGATTGAGCGCCACGCGCTCGGCGGCCAGTATGGCGCGCGCCTTGCCCTCGATGCGGGCGATCACATCGCCGGGCTTGACCGCGCTGCCATCGGGCAGCAGCGTCTCAAAGCGAATGTGCGGATCCATCATCTCCAGAGCGAGGCGGGCGCAGTCGATACCGGCGCTGACGCCGGTCTGGCGCGCCCGGAATTCGGCCTGAAAGCGCGCCTTGGGCGGGATCACCGCCGCTGCCGTCACATCACCGGCCCTTCCCAAATCTTCCAAAAGTGCTGCGCGTACAACGGGTTCGATCAGAAGGTCAGGCAGTCCGGTCATGTTCATCAGGCGGGTTCCCTCGATGGTGAAAGTGGCAAGGCAGGTTTCACAGCGTTCCAGTCCGTAGAGGTGCGCTTGCCCGTCGTTTCGGTGTGCGGGAAGTCGCTGCGGTAATGAGAACCGCGACTCTCGCGCCGATGCAAGGCCGAATCGACAATCAGGCGTGCGGACACCAGCGCCAGGGCGCCCGGATGGGCCTGATCAAGCTGGTCGATCAGGGCCAGAAGCGTCTTCAGGCCCGCTTCGTCGCGCACCAGACCGGCATAAAGGCTCATGGCGTCGCGCAGAGTTTGCAGGTCTTGCGGCGGCAGTTGCGGCGGCACGGCGGGCTTTATAGCATCGGCCGGATCGGGCTTGAAATCGGCGGCCAGACCGGCGACGGCGGCCAGACCGGTGCGTTCGCCAAAGGCGGCGGCCTCTAACAGACTGTTGGAAGCCAGACGATTAGCGCCGTGTACGCCGGTGGAGGCGCATTCGCCGACCGCATAGAGGCCGTGAAGCGAGGTGCGCCCGTCGATATCGGTCTTGATGCCGCCCATATGATAGTGGGCGGCGGGGGCCACCGGCATGGGTGTTACGCGCGGGTCGAGCCCCTGTGCCATGCACGAGGCGAAGACGGTCGGGAATTCCTCGGCGAAATGCGCGCCGATGGCTTTCGTGGCGTCGAGGAACGCGCCGCCGTTTCTGTCGGCCGTGAAAACGGCGCGGGCCACGATGTCGCGCGGGGCCAGTTCGCCATCGGGGTGGTCGTCGAAAGCAAACCGGCGGCCATGCGTGTCGATCAGGGTGGCGCCTTCGCCGCGCAGGGCTTCGGTGGCCAAGGGGGCCGGATCGAGGCCGAATTTCAGCGCGGTCGGGTGGAATTGCACGAATTCGGGATCGGCGATCTCGGCCCCCGCCAGAGCGGCCATCGCCATGCCTTCGCCGCGCAGGGCCGCCGGATTGGTGGTGACGGCGTAAAGCCCGCCCGAACCGCCCGTGGCCAGAATGACGGCGGGGGCATAGATTTCGATCACCTGATCGCCGCGCCGGATCAAAGCGCCGATGACGGTTTTAGCGTCCGATTTGATAAGGCCAAGCGCCTGTGCGTTTTCCCAGATTTCGATATGCGGCGCGGCCTGCACGGCGCGCACCACGGCTTCGAGGATTGCCTTGCCGGCCAGATCGCCGCCGACGCGCGCCACGCGAGCCAGACCGTGCGCGGCTTCGCGGTTGAGCACAAAGCCGCCTTCGGGGGTGCGGTCAAACGGCGCGCCGAGATCATTGAGGTGGCGCACGGTGGCGGGCCCCGCCTCAGTCAGGGTGAGGGCGGCCAGATCATCGACGATCCCGGCACCGGCATTGCGCGTGTCGCTGGCGTGGGCGGCGGGGGAATCTTCGGCGGAAAGCGCCGCGGCGATACCACCCTGGGCCCAGGCCGACGAACAGGCCTGACCGAGGCTGACCGGTGACAACACCAGCGTCTTATGCGGCGCGCAGGCCAGAGCCGTGGACAGGCCCGCCAGACCTGCGCCGATGATCAATGGGCCGTTATGGATATAGACTTCGGCCATGATGGCCTCCTTAAGCTTGCCCCCTCCGTCAGCGACACCGGCTCTTCGAGCCTCGCGCTGACACCTCCCCCGCTTCGCAGGGGAGGATCAAGGGGTGGTTCTGATCCTCCCCTGAGAAGCGGGGGAGGGGGCGGGCGAAGTCCCGCCGGAGGGGGCGCTACAGTTTGTAGATGGACAATTACGAGATCATTTCCACATCAACATGATGCCTTGCCTTGACCATGTCGTAGCGGGCGGGGGTTGCCAGCGGCGGCATGTCGATCATGCGCTGCACGGCTAGGGCGGCGCGCGGGATAATGGCCGGATCGACCGTCACCTCGAACTGATGCAGGCGCAAACTGTCATAAATGCCTTGCAGGGTAATGCGCTTCATGTGCGGACAGAGGTTGCACGGGCGCAGGAATTCGACGCCCGGCGCATCGGCGGTGACATTATCGGCCATCGAACATTCGGTGATCAGCACCACCTGAGCGGGCTTGTTTTTCGTTACATAGTCGCTCATCGCCGTGGTCGAACCGGTGAAATCCGACGCCGCGATCACATCGGGCGGGCATTCCGGGTGGGCCAGCACCACCGCGCCGGGATGGGCCTTGCGCACCTCGGCAATATCTTCGGCATCAAAGCGTTCATGCACTTCGCAGGCTCCGGCCCAGACGATGATTTTAATGTCGGTCTGGCGGGCGACGTTCTTGGCCAGGAACTGATCGGGCAGCATGATGACCGTATCGACGCCCCATTGCCGCGCAATATGTTCGACCACCTGAACCGCATTGGCCGAGGTGCAGCAGATGTCGGTTTCAGCCTTCACATCGGCGGTGGTATTGACATAGGTGACGACCGGCAGGCCCGGATAGCGCTGCTTGATCAGCCGCACCTGCTCGCCGGTAATGGATGAGGCCAGCGAGCAGCCGGCGCGCAGATCGGGGATCAGCACCGTCTTTTCGGGGGCCAGAATCTTCGAGGTTTCGGCCATGAAATGCACGCCGCACTGCACGATGATGGCGGCGTCGGACTTGGCCGCTTCGCGCGCCAGACCGAGTGAGTCGCCAACATAATCGCCAACGCCGTGGAAAATATCGGGCGTCATATAGTTGTGCGCCAGAATGACGGCGTTCATTTCGCGCTTCAGCCGGTTGATGGCGGCGATCAAAGGGGCCTGAATCTGCCATTCCAGCGGCGACACCTTGCCGCTCAGCCGGGCATGGATCGCACGGGTTTCAGCTTCCACCTCAGGGGTGAAGTCCAGCGGCAGGGCTTGATCCAGCATGAGCGGCTCCTTAAGACGGCTCGTGGGCGGGGCAGTCATCACTTATGCTCAATTTAAGCATAAGGTAGCTATAAAATAGTCACTGCGGCGTATGATGCAATATGCTTTTGTCGTAAAATCATCACGATTTATGACAACAGCCGTGATCGGGCGCCTTTTTCGGCCTGTGCAGACATACCAGAAATGCGGTGATTATTGGCCGCGATACACCTTGAATCCTTACAGGTCGGCGTCATATTGATGGGCATCATCACCGTCCAGAAGGAGCATTCACATGGCGAAAGAAACCGGCGTCGATCACAACAAGACCGTGGCCCACGAACTGTCCAAGGTTCTGGCTGACACCTTTACCATCTATCAGAAGACACATGGCTACCACTGGAATGTGCGCGGCCCTAATTTCCGTGGCCTGCACCTGTTGCTGGAAGAGCAATATAATGAAATCTGGACTTCGGTGGACGAGATCGCTGAACGCATCCGCGCTCTGGGCGAGGTTGCGCCGATGGGTTCGGACGCCTTCGGCAACCTGACCTCGATTAAGGACGGCGATCCGTCGCTTTCGGCGGATGCCATGCTGAAGGATCTGGTGGCCGGTAACGAAGCCACAGTGGCGACGCTGAAAAAGGCCGCCGAAATGGCTGATGAGGCGGGCGATATTTCCACCAACGACCTGTGCACCCAGCGCATCACGGCGCATGAGAAGCATCTATGGATGCTGAAAGCCTCTTTAGCTTAAAGAATTCGCGTGAGGGCGGCCTGCGAATTGGCGCTTGTCTGCGCTTCCGGTGCTCACCTACACATTTAAGGTGTGCGAACGCTTTGCTCCTTGAGCACGGTAGGCTCCGCTCCGTTGCTCGAAAAGCGCCATTCTCGGCTCGCCCTGACGCGAATCCGGACAGAGCTTAATTTTTCTGATAAGGGCGCGGCATGGTCTATATCACGCCGCGCCTTTCTGTACCTGACGATGAGTTGCACGAAACCTTCGTGCGCGCCTCGGGCGCGGGCGGCCAGAATATCAACAAGGTTTCGACGGCGGTGGAACTGCGCTTTTCGATCGTCAACAACTGGAGCCTGCCTTACGACATCAAGCAGAGGCTGACCAGATTAGGCGGCCGCCGGGTGACGCAGGAGGGCGAGCTGGTGCTGTTCGTCCAGACCCACCGCACGCAGGATATGAACCGCAAGGCGGCATTGCAGCGCTTCGTCGAACTGGTGCAAAAGGCCGCCGAACCGCCGCCGCCGCCACGCATCAAAACCAAGCCGACGCGCGGTTCGGTGCAGCGTCGGCTGGTGGGAAAGGCGATCCGGGCTACGGTCAAGGCCGGACGCGGGCGGGTCGATCCCGAAGACCAGACCTGAAATCAAACGTCTGAATCAGGCCTGGCTGACAGCCGTCGTGCCTTTGACCGGGGCGGCCAGCAGACGTTCACGCAGGCGCATCCAGCCCAGGCTGTAAAAAGCGAGGACGCAGGCCAGGGCAATGAAGCGAATATCGGTATGGTAACGCCAGTCGATCAGCCGGGCTGCCAGCCCCACCCCGCTGGAGGCGGCGATCAGGAGCCAGATTCGCCAGGCCAGCCGCAGATGGCTGGGGTCGCGCTTTTGCAGCCAGAGCTGATAGAGGTGCTCCTTATGCGGACGCATCAGATTCTGGCCATGACGGGCACGCACGATCAGGGTCAGCACCACATCGACCAGCAAAGGCGCCAGCACGAAGCCGCCGATCCACACCGAACCAACGCCGTAAGCGCGCACCATCAGGGTGAGGCCGGTAATCAGGGCCCCGCCGAACAAGGAACCGGCATCGCCCTGAAAGGCGAGTGCGCGACGGGTGCGGCCCGGCGGCAGGTTGAACGGCAGAAAACCGAGATGCGCACCGATAGCGCAGACGGCGATGACCAGCGGCAAACCGAGCCAGGCCCCAATCGGGCTGAGGGGGGCCAGCAGCAGGATCAGCAAGGCAAACACCGCCAGCGCAAGGGTCTGGCTGCCGACGGCCAGACCATTGGCGCCGTCCATGAAATTTATGGCATTGATGCCGAGAACGAGCCAGAGGGTGCTGCCTGCGATACTCACCCAGACCGGCAGGTTCAGGATCAGGCCGGGGCCAAAATCGAGCTGGGTGACATGATAAAGGCTGGAAAAGGCCAGGCTGAGCACGACCTGAAAGCCGAGCCGCAATCGGGCTGGCAGGTCGAACACGTCATCGAGCGCCCCGCACAGGCCCATCAGGCTGGCGAAGGCGAGCAGCAGCAAACCGTCACGCGCGCCGCCCGGAATCTGCGCGCCGAAAAGCCAGACGACCAGCCCGACGGCCAGCGCCGTACCGCCGATCATAGCCAGACCTCCGCTGGTCGGGGTGGGCTGGTCATGGGCACCGCGTTCGCGCGGGCAATCAATCGGGCCTCCGCGCATCACCAGCCATGACAGAGCTGTCGTCACGACAATCGCCGCCGCGAATCCGATCAGCAGGATCAAAGGTGAAACCAGCCAGGTCGAGAGCAGGTGAAGCATCATGTGTGACCTGTATCTCCACGTTTCCCGGCATTCGGATCGCACGAACGCCGGTTACCCCCCAATGACCCGGCCCGGAACCCGGCCCTGAGATTCGGCCCCCGCCGCTTCAGGATTATAAACGGCGACAGAAGGCTCTGCCGCCGTTTTTTTGTCAAGTCGCGTCTTTTCGTGAGCCTGCCCGTTTATTTCAGGCTGGCGCAAAAGCGTTGCCCGCGTCAGCTTATTTCAAGCTGGCGCAAAAGCGTTGCCCGCGTCAGCTTATTTCAAGCTGGCGCAAAAGCGTTGTATGCGCGAGCAGGCTTCGGTCAGCACCGATTCCGACGTGGCGTAGGAGATGCGGAAGAAGGGCGACAGGCCGAAAGCCGCGCCGTGAACGACGGCGACCTCTTCCTGTTGCAGCAATTCACCGGCGAAATCCTCGTCGGACTCGATGATCTTGCCCGAAGGGGCCTGCTTGCCGATGCAGCCCGCTACCGACGGATAGACGTAGAACGCGCCTTGGGGCGTGGGGCATTCAATGCCCTTGGCATTGTTGAGCATGGCCACCACCAGGTCGCGGCGCTTACTAAAGATGGCGGCGCGCTTCGGGATGAAATCCTGCGTGCCATTGAGCGCTTCCACCGCCGCCCACTGGGCGATCGAGCAGGGGTTGGAGGTCGATTGCGAGATAATCTTCGACATGGCCTTGATCAGGGGCTCAGGGCCCGCGCAATAGCCGATGCGCCAGCCGGTCATCGAATAGGCTTTCGACACGCCGTTCATGGTCAGGGTGCGCTCATAAAGCTCCGGCACCACCTGGGCGATGGTGGCATATTGCACGCCGTCGAACAAAAGATGCTCATACATGTCGTCGGTCAGGATCCAGACCTGCGGATGGCGCTTCAGCACCTCGCCCAGCGCCTTCAGCTCATCGGCCGTATAGACGGCGCCCGAAGGGTTGGACGGCGAGTTGAGGATCAGCCACTTGGTCTTGTCGGTAATGGCGGCTTCCAGGGTTTCGGGCTTCAGCTTGAAGCCGGTTTCCATTTCGCCGACCGCGATGACCGGCGTGCCACCCGCCAGCAGCACCATGTCGGGATAGGATACCCAGTAGGGGGCGGGCACGATCACTTCGTCGCCGGGGTTGAGCGACGCCATCATGGCATTATAGATGACGGGCTTGCCGCCAGGCGACACCGAAACCTGCGTGGTCTTGTAATCAAGGCCGTTTTCGCGCTTGAACTTGGCGACGATGGCCGCTTTCAGTTCGGGAATGCCGTCAACATCGGTATAGCGCGTTTCGCCGCGCTTGATCGCCTTGATGGCGGCGTCGCAGATGTTTTCCGGCGTGTCGAAATCGGGTTCGCCGGCAGAAAGACCGATGACCTTCTTGCCCTGGCGAACCAGTTCACGCGCCTTGGCGGAAACGGCCAGTGTCGGCGAAGGCTTGATGCGCTTCAGGGTATCGGATTCGGAAAAATTGGCCATAGGTTTGCTCGACTGCTGAACGGCCCTTGGATCGGGGCCCGAGGAAAAATGCAGGCCTCTCTTTACGCGCCCCGTTTCGTTTGTCCAACTCTCTTCCGTCTTCATTTTGCAAAAATCTCTCATGAGGGGCGGGCATGTGCGGCTCAGGCAACGCGCCTCGTTGCATCTGTTTCCAGTTTCCGGCTCAGCCTGACGACAGGACGTAATTTTCGGTGCCATCACCGCAAAAGCGGTGCTATGGACGGATCAGTTTAGCCTCCAAACGATAAAGTGTGCAATGCACAACAAGCTTCAACATATATGGCGGCGTGTTACGTCCTTTTTCGTCAATCTCGACGCCAGGGCCGTGCGCGCCGTCTGGGCCAGCCTGCTGCTGCTGGCGCTGATGGCTGTGGTCTTCCTGATCGGCAAATCGCCCTGGGGGCAGGCGGTGACGCAAGATCTCGAACACTGGATGGCCACCTACCGGCATTCGCCGCTGGCTGTGCTCATTGTCAGTCTGGTCTTTTGCGTATCGGCCCTGTTCGGCGCGCCGCAATTCGTGCTGATCGCCGCCTGCGTCGTGGCTTTCGGGCCGGTGTGGGGCTTTGTTTATTCGTGGGTCGCCACCCTGATCTCGGCGGTGGTGACCTTTTATATGGGGCGCTTCGCCGGGCAGGGCCTGCTGACGAAATGGGGCGGCAAACGGCTAGATCGTCTGTCCTCCTATCTGGGACGCAACGCCTTTACGGCTTCGTTCATCGTGCGCAATATTCCTTCGGCGCCGTTTATCGTCGTCAATATGGCTTTTGGCGCCTCGCGCGCTTCGTTTCCGGGCTTTCTCGCCGGCTGTGCATTGGGCGTCCTGCCCAAGACGGCGCTGGTGACCCTGTTTGGCTCGTCCTACAGCTCGCTGCAAAAGGGGGGGGACTGGAAGATGGCGCTGGTCATGGCCGGTCTGGCCGTGGTCTGGCTGGGCGTCATGCTGGCGGCGCGCAAGGTCTATGAGCGTGGCCGCCACAGGGCCGAGCAGGGCAAGCGGCCCTAAGCCGTGGTCTTTAATGACATTTTCTGTGATCATCAACCCGGATATATGTAATAATCAAGCGTTTTCAATTGCTTGAAAAAATCCCTTGTGAGTTGAAACTATCTTTTTGACATGGGGCCTGTCTAGGGCCTTGAAATTGCTTTCAGTTAAGGGCAAGTGAGGTCATCCGGGCGCACAGAAGCTGAGTCCAGGCCTTTTCATCGCTCTTGGCCTGGCACAGCGGATCGTCCGGCTTCCCGAATTTCCCTCCTCGCGCGGCCCCAAGGTAGTTATCGTCCATGCTAAAATCCTTCTTCGGCAGTTTTTCCAATGATATTGCCATCGACCTGGGAACCGCGAATACGCTGATCTATATGAAAGGGCGCGGCATCGTGCTCAATGAACCTTCGGTGGTGGCGCTGCGCAATGTCGGCGGCCGCAAGGTGGTTCATGCCGTCGGCATCGAGGCCAAGCAGATGCTGGGCCGTACGCCGGGCCATATGGAGGCCATCCGCCCGATGCGTGACGGTGTGATCGCCGATTTCGAAGTCGCCGAGGAAATGATCAAGCATTTCATCCGCAAGGTGCATAACCGCAAGGGTTTCGTGAACCCCAAGGTGATTGTGTGCGTGCCTTCGGGCGCCACCGCCGTTGAGCGCCGCGCCATCAATGATTCCTGCCTCAATGCTTCGGCGCGCCGCGTCGGCCTGCTCGACGAGCCGATGGCCGCCGCGATCGGTGCGGGCCTGCCCATCCATGAGCCGACCGGTTCGATGGTGGTCGATATTGGCGGCGGCACGACCGAAGTGGCGGTTCTGTCTTTGTCGGGCATCGTCTATTCCAAGTCGGTGCGCGTCGGCGGCGACAAGATGGACGAGGCGATCACCAATTTCATGCGCCGCAACCATAATCTGCTGATCGGCGAAACCACCGCCGAACGCATTAAAAAAGACATCGGCACGGCGCGCGTGCCACACGATGGCGAGGGCATGTATATTGAGGTCAAGGGCCGCGACCTGATGCAGGGCGTGCCGCGCGAAGTGCGCATCTCTGAGCGTCAGGCGGCGGAAGCCCTGGCTGAACCGGTGGCGCAGATCATCGATGCGGTCAAGGTGGCGCTGGAAGCCACGCCGCCCGAACTGGCCGCCGACATCGCCGACAAGGGCATTATGCTGACCGGTGGCGGTGCTTTGCTGCGCGGCCTCGACGTCGAAATCCGCGACCAGACCGGCCTGCCGGTATCGGTGGCCGAGGATCCCCTGTCATGCGTGGCCATCGGCTGCGGGCGCGTGCTGGAACATCCGCGCTGGATGAAGGGCATTCTCGACGCCACGATGAGCTGATCTGATCGGAACCGTCAGCCCATAAGAGCTTTTTCGGCGCAGTTTTTGCACCATGTCCACAAAATGGACGCAAGTCTCCGGCATAAGCCCTTGTTAAGGCGAATCGCGCAGACTTTTCTTGTGACGCTCTCCGATGGGCAAAATGACTTTCCACCCGCAGGTCGTTGCGCTCTAATCTTTGTTATGATGCGCGTCTGAATCCGAAAGTGCATTGCGCTTTCGGGATGCGCTGAAGGGAATCAGGTCGCGTGTCTTACGGGGACAATAATAAGCATTTCGAGCATCTGAAATTGCCGGTGACCTGGACGGTCATGGGGCTGGTGGCGGTGATCTGCGTCGGGGCGGCGCTGATGTTTCTGGGCGACCGGCGCGGTCAGGACGAGGCCACGGCCTATGGCAACCGCTCAGGCTTCGATGCGGCGGCAGGGCCGGTCAATAATGTCCTGTCATGGCCCGTTCACAAGATGGGCGACGGCACCAACTGGATCGACGACTATTTCTTCGCCGTGCGCGAAAACCGCCTGCTCAAGAAGAAGGTGGCCGAGCTTAACCAGTATCGGGACGCCTATACCGAACTGAAAGACCTCAATACGCGCTATGAATCGCTGCTGAAACTGCGCACCGATCCGCCGGTCGATATGGTGACGGCGCGTTCGGTTTCGGTATCGCGCGGCCCGTTCGCCAATAACCGCCTGATCAATTCCGGTTCGCAGGACGGCATCCGCTTCGATAATCCGGTCATCACCGATCAGGGACTGATTGGCCGCGTGGTCGGCATATCGGCTCACGTCAGCCGCGTGCTGATGGTGACCGATATTTCCAGCCATGTGCCGATCATGATCCTGCGTTCCGATGGCCGCGCCATGATGAGCGGCGATGGCGGTGGCTATCCCAAGCTGGAATGGGTGCGCGGCAAGGATACGGTGCGTCCCGGCGATCAGGTGCTGACCTCAGGCGATGGCGGCGTCTTCCCGCGCGGCCTGCCCGTCGGCGAAACGGTCAAGGGCGTCGATGGCGTATGGCGGGTGCGCCTCTATGCCAACCGTGCACCAATCGATTTCGTTAAAGTCCTGCTTTATAAGGATTTCTCACAACTGCCCAATGCCGATACATTGCTGCGCACACCGTCGATCAGCGATCTGCTGCCGCCGCCACCCCTGCCGCAGGTGGCCGGGTCGTCGGCTGCGGCATCGGGATCTGCGGCGTCTCATGCCGCTGTCGACAGCGCGCCGGAGGCTGCAAAGCCGTCGCCTGCCGTCCCGGCTCACGCTTCGCCCGCGCCGGTGGCTCCGGTGAAAACGCCGGTGGCGCCGAAGCCCGCCGTGCCGCACAGTTCGGCCAGCGCGTCTGCGCCACGGCCATCCGCCAGCAAACCTGCCGCCAGCAAGGCGGCTTCGGGCTCGGCCAGCGCTTCGCACCATGCGGCGTCCGAAGCCCTGCCGGTCACGCCGGAGCTGAAGCCCTTCGTGCCGCCCGCCTCGGCGGGACAGGAATAGCCGTGATGCGTATGCCGTCGGTTCCCGGTATGAAAAAGGCTGCGGGCGCACGCCGCGTCATGTCGGCGCGCGGGCCGGTCAATGCGGGCCTGCGCGGGGGTGTGGCGGCGCGGATCATCACGCCGTGGGACTGGATCATCGTGCCCGCCCTGTTGAGCTTGGCCCTGACCATCGTTCTGGCCACCGCCTGGCAACCGTTCGGCTTTTATCTGCCCGAACCGGTTTCGCCCTTCATCCTGGCCTTTTCCTGGGGACTGATCCGGCCCTCCTTCATCGTGCCGTTTATTCTGGCCGGGCTCGGCCTGTTCCTTGATATGTTCTGGGGCGCACCGCTCGGTTTCTGGACCCTGCCGCTGATGCTGGTCTATGGCGCGGTGCTGATGCTGCGCAGCTATCTGTCCGGTCAGGACAATCTGTTCATCTTCGGCATTTTCATGCTGGGCCAGTTGCTGTTCTTTACCCTGGCCACGGTGATGATGACGCTCGATGCCGGTGCCGTGCCGCGCCTGTGGGGCGTGGTCGAGCAGATGTTCGCCACCACGCTTTTATTTCCTTTCGTTCTGATACTGCTGGAAAAATACCTCCACGCAGATGTCAGATTCATGTGAGGGCAGGGCATGGCTGAACCTTCCATTGTTTTCACCGATGTCAATGAACGCCAGGGCACGTTTAATCGCCGTGCCTTCCTGATGGGCGGGGTGACGGCGTTCGGCCTGTTCGCCCTGACCGGACGGCTGGTGCATCTGCAAATCCTGCAAGGCCAGAAATACGCCAAGCTGTCGGCGGGCAATCAGTATAATTTCCGCGTCATTCCGCCGCCACGCGGCCAGATTCTCGATCGCAACGGCAAGGTGATCGCCGGTAACCGGCCGTCCTTCCGCGTGATGATCGAGGTCAATGAGGTCAAGGACATTGACGACACGCTCGATCAGGTGTCGTATATCCTGCCGCAGACGGCCGCCTCGCGCCGCCGCATCTTACGCGACATCAACCAGAACCAGCGTTCGGTGCCAACCGTGGTGGCCTCCGACCTGAGTTGGGATGATTTCTCGCGCGTCAGCATTTACGCCAATGATATTCCGGGCGTGGTGGCCGATATGGACGAGTTGCGCGCCTATTATTATGGCGGCGCCTTTTCGCACGTCGTTGGCTATGTGTCGAAAATCAACGACAAGGATCTCAAGCGCGAACTGGCCCTGCCAGACGCCGACCCCAGCCTGCTGCACCATCCTTCGTTCCGTATTGGCAAGCAGGGCATCGAAAAAGCCTATGACCACCAGTTGCGCGGCAAGGCGGGCGGCAAGAAGGTCGAGGTCGATGCACGCGGTCAGGTGGTCAAGGAAGACCCCGCCGGATCGATCCCGCCCGTGCCGGGTGAGGACATCGTCCTGACGCTCGACGCCGATTTGCAACAGCGCGCCGTCGATGTGTTCGGCGAGGAATCGGGCGCGGCGGTGATGATGGATTGCCGCACCGGCGATATATTGTGCATGAGCTCGTCACCGGGCTTCGATCCCAACCTGTTCGTCTCCGGCATTTCGAGCGAAACCTATAAGCTGCTGGCCGATTACGACCACCTGCCTTTGCTCGACAAGGCGATTGGCTCGACCTTTGCGCCCGGGTCAACCTTCAAGACGATGGTGGCGACGGCGGCGCTGGAAAACGGCTATGATCCGGCCACCATCCATGTCTGTAACCGCCACTGGTCGTTCGGCGGCCATGTCTTCTCCTGCGATCAGGCGCATGGCGCGCTTGACCTGCATCAGGCCATCGTCACCTCGTGCGACATCTATTTCTATCAGTGCGCCCTCAGCATGGGCGGGCCGGATAAGGTGGCGGCGGTGGCCAACAAGTTTGGCCTCGGCGAAATTTTCGACATCGGCATCAGCGGCCAGCGCGCCGGTCTGGTGCCGACCATAGCCTGGAAGAAGGATTATTTCGCCAAGAGCAATCCGGCCAATACGCGCTGGTGGCCGGGCGAAACGCCGAGCTTCGGCATCGGCCAGGGCTATACCAATGTCAATGCTTTGCAAAACTGCGTGATGGTGTCGCGGCTGGCCAATGGTAAAAAGGCGATTTTGCCGCGCCTGGTCAAATCCATCGGTGGGGTTGAGCAAAAACGGGGCGATGATGTGCCCGATCTGCCGGTCAATCCGGCCCATATCGATTTTGTCCGCGCCGCGATGGCGGATGTCACCGGGGCGGGCGGCACGGCGGCAGGCGTGGCCGATCTGGGCCTGGGGCCGATCAAGATGGCCGGTAAAACCGGTACGGCACAAGGCTACAGCTATAAGGGCGGGCGCGGCGCGCACGGCGCGGTCGGCGACTGGAAACTGCGTGACCACGCCTGGTTCGTGGCCTTTGCGCCGGCCGATGCACCGCGCTATGCCTGCGCCGTCGTGGTGCAGCATGGCGGCTGGGGCTCGACGGCGGCGGCCCCGAAGGCGCGCGAAATCATGCGGCTGGCCCTGATCAAGGATCCCGAAATCCGCCAGCGCATCACCGTGCCCTATACGACCGAAATCGACCGCGCCGGTATGGCCGCCGCCTCGAAGGCCGCCGCCACCGATCCTGACGCCGTGCCCCCGCCCAGTGACGCGACAAGCGACGCGCCAGGCGCCACGGCGGGCGGCAGCACCGATACGAAATTGTGAGATAGCGATGGCCGATTCCGCCCTTTCCCGCCCCGGACAGCGTGAGCGCTACGATTCCAAGCTGATGCAGATCAACTGGCTGTTCGTGGCGCTGCTGGTGGCCCTGACCGGGATCGGCATCATGATCCTGTACAGCGCAGATGGCATGAGCTGGCAGCCCTGGGCCTATAAGCAACTGATCACCTTTGCCGTTTGTCTGATTCTGATGCTCGGTCTGGCCCTGGTCGATCTGCGCATGTGGCTGTGGCTGTGCTATCCGGCCTATGCGGTGCTGCTGATGTTGCTTGTGCTGACGGCAATGATCGGCTCGGTGCATATGGGCGGACAGCGCTGGATCGATCTGGGGCCATTGCCGCCTTTCCAGCCTTCGGAATTTATGAAGCTGGCCCTGGTGATGGCGCTGGCGCGTTTTTATCATGAATGCTCGGCCAAGGACGCCAATTTTTCGTGGAAACTGCTGATCCCGGCGGGACTTATCCTGTTGCCGGCGGCCATCGTCATGAAACAGCCCGATCTCGGCACGGCCATCATGATCGTGCTGATCGGTGGTACGGTGATGGTGCTGGCCGGTCTGAACTGGAAGGTGATCGCGCTGGGACTGGCGGCCATGATACCGGCCGTGCCCCTGGCCTTCCATTTCGTGCTGCACGATTATCAGCGCAAACGCATCCTGACCTTCCTGCACCCCGAATCCGATCCATCGGGCGATGGTTACCACATCCTGCAATCGAAGATCGCTATGGGTTCGGGCGGTCTGCTCGGCAAGGGGCTGGGGCTGGGCTCGCAAAGCCAGCTTAACTTCCTGCCCGAAAAACATACCGATTTCATCATGTCGGCCGTGTGCGAGGAACTGGGCTTTATCGGCGGTTTAGCCGTCTTTTTCCTGTGCGGCGTGATCATCCTGATGGCGCTGCGCATGGCTTCGGTATCGCATTCGCATTTCGGCAGGTTGCTGGCGGCAGGCATGACGGCCACCTTCGCCATCCACGTCATGATCAATGGCGCGATGGTGATGGGGCTGTTCCCGGTGGTCGGCGTGCCCATGCCGCTCCTGTCCTATGGCGGCTCGGCCATGCTGATGATCATGACCGGTTTCGGCATGGTGCTGGGCGTGCGCGTTCACCGCTATCAGGAGTTGCCACGGCAAGCCTCGATTTTTTCAAGATTTGAGTAAGGCTTTGCCCCGTGACGGCGTGAAGCGTTTTAAATTGAACCACAGAAAACACGGAAAACGCGGATCGCCGCTTCGCGGCATCAAGGCATAGGGGGGCGACTCAGAACAGGGTCAAGGGCCTTAAGTCCGTGTTTTCTGTGTTTTCCGTGGTTCAAATCTTGCTTTTTACTTGGCCGAATAGAGAAGGCGCTGAGCGCAGATTTCGTGCTTATGGCTTTGCGGAGCTTCATTCCTCGGCCAAAAACCTACTTTACCAGCAGGGTCAGCGCTTCGTCGGCAGCGGATACCAGCCCTTCCAGAATGCCGGGGTCGCTGGATGAATGACCAGCCTTCTTGACCAGTCTGAACTTCGCTTCCGGCCAGGCGCGGTGCAAATCCCAGGCCGTGGTCATCGGCGTGACCACATCATAGCGGCCCTGCACGATCCAGCCGGGGATGTGGCGGATGCGGTCGATATTGTCCAGCACCCAGTTATCGCTTTCGAAAAAGCCGCCATTTTGGAAATACCAGCTCTCGATGCGGGCGAAAGCCACGGCGAAATCGGGATCGGAGAATTTCGAGGCGGCGTCGGGCGGGCCATCGATCGACAGGGTATCGCCTTCCCAGCCGCTCCACGCCAGGGCGCAGCGGATGCGCTCGGTCTTGTCGGCACCGTTCAGGCGTTTGACATAGGCGCTCAACAGATCGCCGCGTTCGGCTTCGGGGATCGGTGCCAGAAAGCCTTCCCAGAGGTCGGGATAGAGCTGGCTGGCGCCCTGCTGATAGAACCAGTCCAGCTCCTGTTGGCGCACCAGAAAAATGCCGCGCAGGATCAGGCCCTGCACGCGGTCGGGATGTTTGAGCGCATAGGCCAGCGACAGGGTGGAGCCCCATGAGCCGCCGAACACCACCCATTTCTCGATACCGAGACGCTGGCGCAGGGCCTCAATATCGGCCACCAGATGCCAGGTGGTGTTGTCGTCGAGCGATATATCCTGCGAGGCGTGCGGCGTCGATTTTCCACAGCCGCGCTGGTCGAACAGGATAATGCGATAGCCATCGGGATTGAAATAGCAGCGCAGATTGGGCGACACGCCGCCGCCGGGCCCGCCATGCAGCACCACCACGGGCAGACCTTCGGGATTGCCGCACTGCTCATAATAGATGCGATGCTTGCCGCCGGTCGGCATATGGCCGGCATCATAGGGGGCGATGTCGGGATAGAGGCCGCGCGGCGCGCTTTTGGTTTTCACGGAATCGGTCATGTCTTAACGGGCTTGAGGTTTCTCCTACTAAGCCGCAAAACGTGCTGAGCTACAATAGCTTTTAGCCCCAAAGTTCAGGCTTTGGCGGATGCAGGATCGAGCCGGTGATCTCCAGCCCGTGTTCGCGGTCGCGCGCCAGCAGAAGCGGGCCGTCGAGATCAACATAGTCCGCGCCCTGCGCCACCAGCATGGCCGGGGCCATCGAGAGCGAGGTGGCCACCATGCAGCCGACCATAATCTCAAGCCCTGCCGCCTTCGCCTCGTGTTTCAGCGCCAGGGCCTCGGTCAGGCCGCCCGCCTTGTCGAGTTTGATATTGACGCATTTATAAAGCCGGACGCAGCGGGCCAGTTCGGCGCGGGTATGCAGGCTTTCGTCGGCGCAAAGAGTGACCGGGCAATCATAGCCGTTGAGGGCTTCGTCCTCGCCGATCTTCAGCGGTTGTTCGATCAGCAGAACGCCGAGCGCCTTCAGATCGGGCGCCAGTCTCGTCAGGTCGTCGAAGTTCAAACCCTCATTGCCATCGACGATCAGGCGCGCTTTCGGGGCGGCGGCGCGCACAGACGCAACCCGGTCGATGTCACCGGGGCCGCCGATCTTGAGCTTGAGCAGGGGGCGGCGGGCATGGGCGGCGGCCTGTTCGGCCATCGCTTCGGGGGTATCGAGGCTCAAAGTATAGGCGGTTTTGAGCGGGTTGAGCGCTGCAAGTCCCGCCGTGCGCCAGGCCGGAATGCCGGAACGCTTGGCATTGAGATCCCACAGGGCGCAATCGAGCGCATTGCGTGCCGCGCCGGGCGGCAGCAGGGTCTGAACGTCTTCAAGCGTCAGGCCGCTCTCGATGCGGGGCCGCACGGCTTCGAGATCGGCAAGACATTGCTCCAGGCTTTCGCCATAGCGCGCATAGGGTACGGCCTCGCCCTGACCTTGATGCCCCTGATCTTCGAGCGCGACATAGAGGACACGCGCCTCGGTTTTCGAGCCGCGTGCTATGGTAAAACGCCCGGCGATCGGGAAGGTTTCATCACGCAGGATCAGGCGCATGGGATCAGATCAGGTCGCTGATGGCGGCGTCGAACAACAGATAGGCGCGCCCGCCCGCGCTGCCGAACAGTTCGCCCAGCGCCTGCGGCTTGTCGCGCGCCATCAGGGCCATATTGACCTGCTGGTCATAATAGCCAATGAAATCGGTCGCTTGCTGACGCATAACGGCATCCGATACGAGGCGGCGATTGAGGCGGCGAATGGCGGCGGGGGCCACGCGGCGCACCACCAGCCTGGCCCCTTCATTGTCTTCGGCCAGGATGGCGGCGACGGTTTCATCGAGCCGCGCCCGGCTGAGCAGGGCGGTGGCGTCGATACCCATCGCGCTGATTTCGGCGGCCATCACCTCATCGAGACTGTCGAATTCCGGGTCGGGCGGGGGGTGCGGCGCGGGTGTGGAAGGTGTTTGCGCGGCGGTTTTCGGCTGTTCGCGGCCCTCCATGCCGCCCAGCAGTTCGCGCCACGACCAGCCCTCCTGACCGCGCTGCGGACTGGGCTGGGACGGCTGGGCGGCGGGTGGGTGCGTGGCCGGGCGCGTTTCGGCGCCGAGCGGCGACAGGCGCAGGCGCGAACCGACGGGTTGCGCCGGTGCAGGAGCGGGTGTTGGGGCGGGCGCTTCGCGGCGGCTGCCGAAGGTGCGGCCATAGTCGCGCTCGCGGGCGGGCGTCTGCAATTCGAGCGGTTCGGCGGTGGAAAGGGCGCCGTGCATCGGGCTGTCACCGGAAATGACCCCCATCAGCCGCACGGCTTCGTTGAGCATGTCATAATTGCGTTTGACGCGATCCTGAAAGGCCGCATCGACGGCCTCGGTTTCCTCGGCGGCCTTTTTGGCGGCGGCCATCGTGGCGGCGATACCCTCCTCGACGCTCCTGCGGATGTCGGCGATGCGCGCCTGCGCCACGGCAGGCAAGCTGTCGGCGCTGCCGGCGATCTCATTGAGCGCGGCGTGCACCTCGGCCAGGGTTTCGCGCGTATGGACGAAGCTGGCGTCGAGGCGCTGAGCCGTCTGGTCACCGGCGCTGGAGATCAGTTCGGCGGAATCCTCAATCAGGCGGCGGGCGGCGGCGAAGCGGGCGTCGAACACCTCATCGGCCTTCTTGCTGGCCTCGAAAATGGTTTCGTTGAGGCGATCGACGCGCATCTGCGCCGTCTGAGCGGCGTCACCGGCGGCGCGTCTGGCCTCGGTGGCGGCGATATTGAGCTGTTCGAGCGAGCGGCGCGTTTCTTCGACCAGATCGTCACGCGCATCGGCGGCCATGATCGAAATATTGGACAAGGTGGCGTGGATGCGCGTTTCAAAAGCCGTGCGCTCGTTCTCGGCGGCGGCATTGACCGCCTGAAAATGCGATTGCGCCTGCACCAGGATGTCGCGCAAAACATCGATGCCGCGCGCCGAGGTTTCGCCGAGATCGACCGTGGCGACGCGGGTAATGGTCAGCGCCTCGGTGAGCTGGGCGCGCTGGTTTTCGATATGGACGGCGAAATCTTCCTGATCGGCGCGGAGCGAAAGCGCCGCCGAAACGAGGCCCGCGCGCTGCTGTGACAGGCCGTCCTCGACGCTGCGGATCTGGTCGGACACGCCGGAGCCCGCCGTTTCCAGCCGTACGGTCTGCCGGTCGAGATCCTCGCTGGCGGTGCGCGCCGCATTGGACACATCGGCGGCGGCATTGATCATCTGACCGGCGCTGGCGGCCAGACTGGCCTCAGCTTCGCGCAACTGCGTCTGGGCCAGATCGGAGGCATCGGCCACCATGCGCGCCTGCCGTTCGGTGGCCTCGACAATGCCATTGGCCTGCGCGCCCAGACTTTCGCTGAGGGCGGCAATGGCTTCGCGTTCGTTTTGCAAAGAGCGTGTGATCGATTGCGTGCTGGTGCGGGCGATCTGGGCGGCGTCCTGCAAACGGTCGGTTTCGGTTTTGAGACGGCCGGACAGTTCGCTGATGTCGGCATGGGCCAGCCGCACGGCGCGCACGGCATGATCGACCTGGGCGCGCAGAGCCTCGACCAGACTGCCGGTTTCGGAGGCCGCCACGAGAGCCGGGGCCGACATGGCGTCGGCCAGTTGGGCGGTGCGGCGGGCTTCGCGCGCCAGGGCGGCGGCATTGCGCAGGGCAAAGGCCGAGGCAAACACCAGACCGATGGGGAAGAGGGCGAACAGGGCCAGTATGGCCAGGGTGAAGGGCTGGTAGGCAAAGGCGGTCAGGTGGCTTTGCGCACCCAGGGCAAACGCCACCAGACCCATGCCCCATAACAGGCTGATAAAGGTGGCCGCGCCCCAGAAATAGAAGGGGGGCATACCGGTGGTTTTCAGCACGCCTTCGGGGCTGATCTTTTGCGCGGTCAGGTCGCGGGTTTCCTTACGGGCAGGCGATTTGACGGGCTTTTCGGCCCTGACCGGCGGCGCTGCGGGCGGTGGGGGCGTAACGGTGAAGGGTTCGGGGATGGCGAAATCCTTGTTGGCGGCGGCCTTCGTGTCCTCTGGTGCTGTGACGGATGGATGAAGAGGCGCATCGAGAATATCGTCGGCGGGGTCGCTGTCGGAAGCCTCCATTTCGGCGTCGTCTTCCATATCGTCACCCTCTTCGCCGGAGTTCGCGTCCGTCATCGCCTCGTCCTGACGGGCGCGGCTTTTCGCTCTCTCGGTGAGGTTCAGTGGCGGACGTCTCGATTTCATGCACTCTTTCCCGAAGCTCCGCTGCCGGAGCCGAACAGCCAGATTTTGCGAGAGACCCGATTTTCTGAGATATAAGAAGGGTTTCCCTCGTCAGGCGAAAGCTATCCTTTGGCGTGAAGAATGGCAAAGCTTTTTGTAGCCAAGCGGATAACAAACCCGCACTTCATGCCGCTTCGCCAGGTTCCGGGCCAAAACTATTATGGCGGGGCTGGCCGGGGGCGGACAGGTTCCAGATCACATAAAAATTATATAAAACCAATATGATGGCGGCGATAAAGCCGAACCTTATAGAAAAGCACCTGCAAAACGGGTTCTGGCAGGCCCAGCAGGTTGAAGACGAAGGACAGGACGCCACCCTGACAGAGCGCCTGTTTCAGCATGACGTTTCTCCCCCCGCAGAGGCGAAGCCTGTAATGGCAGGCGCTGTGGCTGCAAACATTGCCGGTGGTTCGCTTTTGGGCTAGGGAGTCAGCTTATTTTCCCCTCTCCCCATGAAGATGGGGAGAGGACGACGAGCAAGGCGAAGCCGCAGAACGTCGGGTGAGGGGTATCGGGCCGACGGTCGTCATGGCCCCTCACCCGGTCGCTTTCACTCCGTTCAGCTCCCGTCCTCTCCCCATAAAGATGGGGAGAGGGGAAGGATTTTTTGGGTTACCGTGCTTTTGGCAAGCTAAGCAGAGGAAGAGTATTCGTGACCGCTTTTGCGCCTGTTGACACCCGCAAAGATATAGGCCGCGAAGGCATTGCCGCCGCCGTGGCCGGGCTGGAAACGCCGCTGGTCTTCAAGGGCGCGGTGGCCGGCTGGCCGCTGGTGCGTCAGCCTTCCGTGGATGCGCTGATCGACTGTCTGAAGGCGGCTGATGCCGGAAAGCCGGTGGAAACCCTGCGCCAGACCGGCGGCGACGGTCGTTTCTTTTATGGCGAAGATGGACAGGGCTTCAACTTCCAGCGCGCCTCTGTGCCGCTGGCCATGACGCTGGAGCGGCTGCGCAAGCTGGCTGGGGATTGCGGCGGCGATGAGCGGCTCTATATCCAGTCGGCGCCCCTTGATCTCTATTTCCCGCAACTGGCCGCCGAAAACCGCCTGCCGGGGATCAAGGCCGCGCCGCGCGCCTGGATCGGCAATCGCGCCGTCACGGCAACCCATTTCGATCTGTATGACAATCTGGTCTGCATGGTGGCGGGGCGAAAGCGCTTCATCCTGTTTCCGCCGGAGCAGACGAAAAACCTGTATATGGGGCCGCTCGACCACACGATTTCGGGTGTGCCGACTTCGATGGCCGATATTGACGCGCCCGATTTTACGCGCTTTCCGCGCCTGAAAGAGGCGCTGGCGGCGGGCCTTGTGGCCGAGCTGGCACCGGGGGATGTCCTGTTCGTGCCCTATATGTGGTGGCATCAGGTCATGTCGGATGAAGCCTTCAACATGCAGGTCAATTACTGGTGGAATCCGGCGGATGATTTGCCTCAGCCCATGCAGGCGCTGATCCACGCCCTGCTGGCCGTGCGCGATCTGCCGCCGGGTCAAAACCGCGCGTGGAAGGCGATGTTCGATCACTTCATCTTCCACCAGTCCGATCCGGTGGCCGATCATTTGCCGCAAGCCCTGCGCGGACTATTGGGTGATATGCCGACCGATCAGCGCATCGACATACTGAAAGGACTGGGCAAGGGGCTGGCCGATTAGAGCAACGAGCGTTTAATTTGACTTACAAATTGAAGGCGAGATGCGGAAAAACGTAAAATATAGAGTGGGTTGCATTCCTTTGACCGATTCAATCAGAATGCAGACCGCTCTAGAGACGATACCCCTCCGTCACCTTCGCTTCGCTCGCTGCCACCTCCCCACGCCCAGGGAAGATTGGGCGCAGGGAGGAGGGGGAAGACGGCACATCCCACCTCCCCATGAAAATGGGGAGGTGTCGGCGCAGCCGACGGAGGGTATCCTTTTAACGCCCCGTATGGCGTTCGCGCAGGATATTGAGCACGTTTTCGAGCGTCGTGCCACGCGCCATCAGCAGTACCGACAGGTGGTAAAGCAGGTCGGCGGCTTCCGAATGCAGTTCGTCATCATCGCCGCAGCGACCAGCCAGCGCCGTTTCCAGACCTTCTTCGCCAACCTTCTGGGCGATCTTGGCCAGGCCCTTCTGCATCAGGCGGGCGGTGTAGGAATCGGCGGGCGGGGCCTTAGCGCGGTCGCTGACCACAGAGGCCAGCTTGCCTAAGAAACCGATGCCCGGTGCATCTTCATGGCCAAAGCACGAGGTGGTTTTGGTGTGGCAGGTCGGGCCATTGGGGCGGGCATAGACGAGCAGGGCGTCTTCGTCGCAATCGGCCAGCACGCGGTCGAGTTCGAGCGTGTCGCCGGAGGTTTCGCCCTTCATCCACAGGCGCTGCTTCGAGCGCGAGTAAAACGTCACCCGCCCGCCCTGCAAGGTGGCCTTCAGCGCCTCGGCATTCATATAGCCGAGCATCAGCACTTGCAGCGTATCGGCGTGCTGGACGATGGCAGGCACGAGGCCGCCGTCCTTATTGAAGTCGATGCGCTCAATATCGGCGAGGGTCAGCGGATCGGGCAGGGTGTGGGATTCGGACATGGTTCGGCGCTTTCAGGATTAAGAACCCCCACCACCATTTCGCTTCGCTCATGGTCCCCCTCCCCAACACGTTGGGAAGGTATAAGAATGTCTATACCTCCCCAGTTGACTGGGGAGGGGGGCCGCGCCCGGAGGGCGGGGTGGTGGGGGTTCTTACTTAATTGACTTTACAATCTGACGGCTATTCCGGCGGCGCGAAGATCGCGTTTCAGATCGGGAATAGCAATGATTTTCTTGTGAAACACCGAAGCGGCCAGCGCGCCGGACACATCGGCCTGATCAAACACCTCACTGAAATGCTCAGGCGCACCCGCCCCGCCCGAAGCGACCAGCGGAATGTGCAGCAAATCGCGCACCAGCCGCAGTTGCTGGATGTCGTAACCCTTGCGCACCCCGTCCTGATTCATGCAGTTCAGCACGATCTCGCCCGCCCCCCGGCCTTGCGCCTCCACCACCCAGTCGAGCGTGCGACGGCCGACGGTACGCATCTTGTCGGGATCGCCAGAATATTGGTGGACGATATAGTCGGTGCTTTTTTGTTTTTGCAAATCCTCTTCCCCTGCCTGTAACGCACCCTTATCGCTGCCAGAGATTTGCAGGGCTATTTCGCGGCTGTCGATGCCAACCACCACGCATTGCGAGCCCGCCATTTCGGCCAGTTCGTTGATCAGGTCGGGGCGTTCGAGCGCCGGTGAGTTGATCGACACCTTATCGGCCCCCGAACTGAGGCACATGACGGCCTGTTCGGCAGTGCGGATTCCACCGGCCACGCAGAACGGAATATCGAGGGCGCGGGCAATATCGCGCACCCAGTTATAATCGACCGTGCGACCTTCCGAGGAGGCGGTGATGTCGTAAAGCACCAGTTCGTCGGCGCCTTCGTCGCGGTAGCGCAGCGCCATATCGACGGCGTCGCCCAGCACTTCGTGGCCGACAAACTGCACGCCCTTGACGACCTTGCCGTCCTTGACATCGAGACAGGGGATGATGCGTCTGGCTAACATGGGGAGTGCTTTCCAAAAGATATTTCGATCCTCCCCTGCGCAGCGGGGGAGGTGTCAGAGCGAGCCTCTGGGCGAAGTCGCTGACGGAGGGGGCATAGGGACGGCAGGGAAGGCCCCCTCCGTCGCGGACGTCGCC
Organism: Asticcacaulis sp. EMRT-3; assembly: GCF_030027245.1. NCBI lineage: Bacteria > Pseudomonadati > Pseudomonadota > Alphaproteobacteria > Caulobacterales > Caulobacteraceae > Asticcacaulis > Asticcacaulis carbonis. Next base: position 1,586,766 of record NZ_JASERT010000001.1, on the reverse strand, counting down.
GCGCCACCTCCCCCGTACGCTGCGCTACAGGGGAGGATGAGAGGATATTAGCCGACATTCAAAGCTGCCTTCAGGTCGATCAGGCCTTCGTAAATCGCCTTGCCGACGATCGCGCCATGCACGCCCAGCGCCTTGAGATCATAGAGGTCTTCAACCGATTTCACGCCGCCCGATGCCTGAATTTCGAGATCGGGGCGCTTTTGGCGCAGACGGCGCATCAGCTCCATATTCGGCCCCATCAACATGCCATCGCGCGACACATCCGTGACGAGAATGCGCTGGGCTGTCCCGACAGGATAATAGTCCAGCACGTCCCACAGCGAGATGCCCGAACCTTCCACCCAGCCGTGCAGGGCGGCGTCGAAATCGCCGTCCTTCGTAGGCAAAACATCCAGCGCCAGCGTGATGCGTTCCTTGCCGAAATCGCTGAGCCAGCCGCGCACCTCTTCGGGGTTTTTCACCGCCGCCGAACCGACCACCACGGCCGAAACCCCGGCGTCGAGCAGGGTCTGGACGTGTTTGCGTGAGCGCACACCGCCGCCGGTCTGGATCTTCGCCTTCGACGCCTTGGCCAGCCGCCCGATCAGTTCGTGCTGCTGCGGCGATCCGGCTTTCGCGCCGTCGAGATCGACAATATGCACCCACCGGGCGTCTTCGGCATTGAACAGTGCCAGCCGTTTGAACGGGTCGGAATCGTATTTGGTGACGGCGTCAAAGCGCCCTTGCGCCAGACGGACGCATTCACCCTTGATCAGGTCGATAGCAGGATAAAGGATCATAGGACTGTAAAATCAAACATTTAGGGTGAAAAGGAAGAACCCCCACCACCATTCGCTTCGCTTATGGTCCCCCTCCCCACTAAAGTGGGAAGGTATAAGAAGAAATGTCTTTTCTTATACCTCCCCGGCTAGGCCGGGGAGGGGGGCCGCGCCCGAAGGGCGGGGTGGTGGGGGTTCTTTTAAATCAAAGGCGAACGAAATTCTCCAGTATCTTGGCGCCGACGGTGGAGGAGCGCTCCGGGTGGAACTGGCAGCCCCAGACATTGTCTTTACGCACCATAGCGGCGAAGGGCTGGCCATAGGTTGAGGTGACCAGCGTATGTTCAGTAACCGGGCAGGCAAACGAGTGGACGAAATAGGCATAATCGCCGTCCTGCACGCCTGCGTTGAGCGGATCGGGGCGCGTGACGGCAAGCTGGTTCCAGCCCATATGCGGCACCACCAATTCGGGCGTGGCCTCCATCTTCGTCACCCGGCCGGGGATCAGGCCTAAGCATTCGACATCGCCTTCGTCGGAACTATCAAACAGCAATTGCTGGCCGAGGCAGACGCCGAGCAGGGGCGCGGTGACGCCGCGAATAGCCTCATAAAGCCCCAGTTCGCGGATGCGGTGCATGGCGAAACCCGCCGCACCGACGCCGGGCAGCACCACCTTTTGCGCGGCGGCAATCTCCGCCGGATCGGAGGACAGGGTGGCCCTGGCCCCCAGCCGTTCCAGCGCGAACAGCACGGAAGCCGTATTGGCGCAGCCGATTTCAATAACAATGATTTCAGTACCGTTGCCGGTCATTTTACAATCCAATAATTTATGGGTCCAGGGGCTGTGCCCCTGGTTAGGCTAACATGCCCTTGGTGGAGGGCAGGGCGTCGCCTTCGATGCGCGTGGCCTGGCGCAAGGCGCGGCCCAGCGCCTTGAAACAGGCCTCGGTCTTGTGGTGGTCATTGCCGCCCTCGACCTCGACATGCACGGCGGCCCCCAGGGTTTCCGACAGCGAACGGAAGGCGTGGGCGGTCATTTCGGTCGGGTAATCACCGATATGGTCGGCATCGAAATGGCCTTTGAAGACGGCGAAGGGCCTGCCGCCGAGATCGACGGAGACGTGCGCCTCCGTCTCGTCCATCGGCAGCACAAAGCCGAAGCGCGCCATCCCCGCCCGGTCGCCGAGCGCGAGTTTCAGCGCCTGACCGAAGGCCAGCATACAGTCTTCGATCGTGTGGTGGGCGTCGATTTCGAGATCACCCTCGCAGGCCAGTTGCAGCGAAAAGCCGCCATGCGTCGCCACCTGATCGAGCATGTGGTCGAAGAAGCCGACGCCGGTATGGAGGGCGACGGGCTTGGGCTGATCCAGATTGACCGTGACGGCGATCTTGGTTTCCTTGGTGTCGCGCAGCACTTCGCCAATGCGTGGCGGTTTGCCTTCGGGGGCCACATCGAGCGCGGTCAGCAGACGGTTATTGGCGGCGATGTCGCCCAGAGCCAGCAACAGGCCGGTAGGGGTGACCTGCGGCGTCAGCCCCATGCGCTTCAAAGCGGTGGCGGTGAGGCCCGCATCTTTCGGATGCAGTACCACAAACGGGCCATCGTGCAGATCAAAGCCATCCAGTTGCGCGGCGCGGTTAAGCGCTTCACTCACGCGGGTCTGCTCGGCGCGCAGAGTGGCGATGCGCGCGGCCACGCTAAGGCTGCGAGACGGCGACAGAGCGCTTTCGGCGGCGCGGATCGAAGGCGTCGGCAGCGGGTTGGGCTCGCAATAGCGCAACAGGCCTTGCAGGGTTTTCGGCGTGGCGATCAGCGCCCCGACGCGGGCGCCACCCAGACCGAACAGGAAGGACAGGCTTTTCAGCACCACCACATTCGGCTCGGTCACGGCCAGCCCAGCCAGACTGCCGCCTGCGCAGGCATCGCAATAGCTTTCGTCGATGACCAGCAGGGCCGGGAAAATATCGACCGCCAGGGTGCGGGCGCGCACCATGTCCCAGACGCGGCCATCGCTTTGGGCGGGATTGTCGATCAGGTAGAGGCCGCCGCCCTTGGGCAGGGTGCCCGTAGCGGGCGGCTGGCGCACGGTCAGATTATAGACGGTGCCGAGTGCCTCGACATAAGGATCGGGCGCGCCCCAGACAAATTCATGGCCATGCACACGCAGGCGGCGCATCAGGATTTCGAGCGCGTGCGAGGCCCCGCGCGTCACCATCAGATTGTGCGCCTCGACGCCGTAAACATCGGCCATGCGCGCTTGCAAGGGCTCAAGCGTTGGCGGCAGGGATTCCAGTCCGGCACCCGTGGCGTTCAGCGAAGAAAAGGGCGAGTTAAACATGGGCAGCAGCTCCGCCTGTCGGGTTGGAAAGCAAGAACCCCCACCACCCCGCCCTGCGGGCGCGGTCCCTTGGCTTTGCAAAAGCTGTACTTTTGCTTTGCCAAACCCCGGCAAGCCGGGGAGGTATAGATGAAGGTGCATTTTTTCTTATACCTCCCCAGTTTACTGGGGAGGGGGACCGCACGAAGTCGCGTAGCGGCTGAGATGTGGTGGTGGGGGTTCTTACGTCCATCCTACACCTCCAGCCGGAAGTCAGCCGCCCTGCGCTCAAGCAGCGAAGCGGTAGCGCAACAACCATGCGTGGCGGCGATCATTTGACGGGCCATATCTACACTTCCAATCTAAAGTCAGCCGCCAAAGCATGAGCTTCCAGCCCTTCGAGGCGCGCCAGCCGGGCGGCGGCGGGGGCGATGGCGGCGGCCCCTGCGCGGGTCGCCTTCTGCACCACAAAACTGGTCAGATATGAGCGCACCGTGATACCGTCATAGGCCTTGGCCGCGCCATCGGTAGGCAGGACGTGGCTGGGGCCCGCCGCATAGTCACCAAAGGTTTCGGCAGCATAAGCACCCGCGAAGATGGTGCCCGCGGCGGTCAATTGCGGGATGATCGCATCGGCATCTTCGATCTGGATGGCGAGGTGTTCGGGGCCATATAGGTTGGACACTTCAGCGGCCTCTGCCAAAGACGACACGATGAAGGCGCGCGCCTGATCGAGCGAAGCCCTGGCGATGGCGGCGCGCGGCAGGCGCTCGACCTGAACGGCCACCTCGGCCTCGATCTTCTCGGCCATGCTGCGCGACAGGGCCACCAGAATGACCTGAGCATCGGCGTCGTGTTCGGCCTGAGACAACAGGTCGGCGGCCACCAGTTTCACATTGGCGGTATCGTCGGCGATGCACAGCAGTTCCGAAGGCCCGGCGGGCATGTCGATGGCCAGACCCGACACGCGCTCGGTGGCATATCTTTTCGCTTCGGCGACGTACTTATTGCCGGGGCCGTAGATCTTGTCGGCGGCAGGCACGCCTTCGAGTACGCCCAAAGCCAGGGCGGCAATGCCGTGCGCCCCGCCGACCCGCCAGACGGCGTCAAGGCCAGAGGCTGCGCCCGCCGCGATCATCATCGGATGGATCGAGCCGTCTTTTGACGGCGGGGTGATGCAGACGCGATTGGGCACACCGGCCACCAGCGCGGGCACAGCGGTCATGATCAGGGTGGAGAACAGAGGCGCGGTGCCGCCCGGTGCATAAAGACCGGCGGTGGTGATCGGGCGATAGAGGCGTTGCAAGCTGAGGCCGGGCTGCGGCGCGATGACCGGGCCGGTTTGCGGCAGTTCGGCAGCCTGAAAGGCGCGGACATTTTCGACCGCCAGTTCCATGGCGGCCAGATCGTCACTTGATAATTGCGCGCGGGCGGCATCGACCGTTTGGGTGTCGAGCGCGATGCGGGTCGGCGCGTGGCCATCGAGGCGCACGGCCCAGTCGGTCAGGCCCGCAAAGCCGCGCGTTTCGATGTCGTCAAAGATAGCGCGCACCCGTTCCAGCACCGCCGGATCGCGGCGGTTTTCCGGCCGGGCCAGGGCGACCTTGCGCTCCGAGGCGCTCAAATCATTCCAGATAAAGGTTTTCATCGTTTGCGATAAGAAAGACGCCCCACCACCACATCTCGCTGCGCTCGTGCGGTCCCCCTCCCCGAAATCAGAGATTTCAGGGAGGTATAAGAAAGATCATTATACCTCCCTGAACGCGAAGCGTTTGGGGAGGGGGACCGCGCCCGTAGGGCGTGGTGGGGGGGTATCTTGCTTCCTCCTATTTCATCATCTTTTCAATCGGCAAGACCAGTATGGCCGAAGCCCCGGCTGCCTTCAGCTTGTCGAGCGTGTCCCAGAAAACACTTTCCTGACAGACGGCATGAACCGCCACCACATCGTCGCGTCCGGCCAGTTGCATGATGGTCGGCGCATCGGCGCCGGGGATCATGCGGATAATCTCATCCAGATGGACGCGCGGCGCATTGAGCATGACATATTTAGCACCTGTTGAGGCGGTGACGCCATCAAAGCGGCGCACCAGCATATCATAGGTATGCTCCAGTTCGGCGGCAGGGGCGTGCGGGGCCTTGATCAGCACGGCCTCCGATTTCAGCACCAGATCGCAGGCCTTCATGGCATTGGCTTCGAGCGTCGCCCCGGTGGAGACGAGATCGCAGATGGCGTGGGCGATCTTCATGCGCGGGGCCACTTCGACTGCGCCGCGCATCTCAACGATCTCTGCCGTGACGCCATTATTCCTCAGCCACTTGGCGAGGATATTCGGATAGGAGGTGGCGATGCGTTTGCCTTCCAGCCATTGCGGGCCGCTATAGTCGGCCTCGGCGGGCACGGCGATTTTCAGCGTGCAGCCGCCAAAACCCAGACGCATCACGATCATGTCTTCGAGGTCTTGATCGGGGAAGTGTTCGGCCAGCACATTGAGGCCGACGATGCCCAGTTCGGCGACATTATCGGCCACGAAGGTCGGGATGTCGTCGTCACGCACGCGCAGAAGGTCGATCGGCTGGTTTTCGATGCGGTACAAAAGCTCATTAGCGCCCTTGACCACGCGCAGGCCCGCGCCCGCGATCAGTTCGAGCGAGCGGTCGGCCAGACGGCCCGATTTCTGGACGGCGATGCGGAGGCGAGATTCAGTCATGGTGTAATCACTCAGTTTCAATGTTTCGTACTCCGAAGCCGTTTGGCTTCGGCAAGGGCGACCGCCCGCCGCGCCCTTTGGCGCGAGCCAAGCAGGCTTTAGCCTGCGCCCGGCGCTTGAGGGGCTTTTAACTTATCCAGCACGCGCCGGTAACCTTGATGAGGCATATCGCGCAGGTAACGGGCGACGCGGGTGATGGTGGTGGTCGAGGCACCCGTGCGCAGGGCGATCTCGCGGTAGCTAAGCTGGCCCTCATCGAGCAGCCGCGCCACCTTGAAGCGTTCGGCGAAGGCGCGCAGTTCCGACGGCGTGCACAGATCGTCGAGAAAGGCTTGCGCCTCTTCGAGCGTTTGCAGGCCGAGAAGAGCTTCGGCCAGGGCCTGAATATCCTCCGCGCCGGGTTTGGGATGCGCCATGTATCACCGTAGTAGTGTGTTAGCGCGTTGATACAAAATTATGCAGATAAAAGCAAGCGGAAATTTCTCCTTCCCCTCTCCCCTTATTAAGGGGAGAGGACGGGAACCAAGCGTAGCGAAGGCGACCGGGTGAGGGGCAATCTTTGTGTCGCCATCAAGCCCCTCATCCGGCCTTCACTGTGTTCAGGCCACCCATGACGGACAAAACGACATGCGTTTTGTTGCCGTCAAACCCCTCATGAGGGGAGAAGGGAAAATAAGGCGTGACAGGCATGATCCTAGAACCGCTCCTTCGCCGCCAGACCCAGACCGCTGGCCACCGACGAAAACCGGTCGCCATAGGCGATGCGCGCCGCCGGAAAGGCCGCCTGCATGGCCGCTTCAAAACCGGGCATGGCGGTCGAGCCGCCGGTCATGAACAGGGTCTGGATGCGGTCGGCCGCCAGCCCCGCCCGTTCTTCGACCGTCATCACCGCCGTGGCGACGATGCGCGCGACATCGCGGGCAACGGCCTCGATCAGGGCTTCGCGGCTGATCTCACGCCGCCAGCCTGTGGAGATGGCGCTGAAATCGGCCACGGTGGTGTCGGTGTCCGACAGGGCGATCTTGGCGGCTTCCAGCGTGTTGGCGATGGCGTGACCGGCCTGTTTTTCGATCACCTCGATCAGTCGCGCTGTTTTTGCGCGGTCGGCGGCCAGATGATGCACCTGCCGGATGCCGGTCATCGCCTTTTGCGTATAGAGGAAGTTGATCAGGTGCCAGGTGGAAAGTTGGTGATAATAAAGCCCCGGCATATCGAGGCCGCTTTTCAGCTTGTCGCGGAAGCCAAGGTCCAGCATGGCGGTATTGAGGCTGAGGCGGGTGTCGAAATCGGTGCCGCCTAAGTGGACACCGGCATTGGCGAGGATGCGGCGTTGGTGCGCGCCCAGTTCCAGCACCGAAAAATCGGAGGTGCCGCCACCAATATCAACCACCAGCACGATCTCGTCGCGCGTCAGGTTTTCGGCATAGTGGCGCGCCGCCGCCAACGGTTCGTACTCAAAGCCGATGTTTGTAAAGCCTTGCGCCTGCGCAATGCCGCGCAGTTCGGCCTCGGCGCGGGCGTCGGCCACCTCGTCGCCATCGACGAAATGGACAGGCCGACCCAGCACCACGTCCTCGATGGTTTCGCCCGCCACCGCCTCGGCGCGCGCCTTCAGATGGGCGATATAGAGGCCGATCAGGCTGCGGAAATCCTTGCGCCCGCGCCCGATTTGCGTGGTTTCACCGATCAGGCTGGAGCCGAGGATCGATTTCAGCGCCCGCATCAGCCGGCCTTCATAACCATCGAGATATTGGGCGATGGCGTCGCGCCCGAAGGCGATGGCGTCGGTTTCGCTATTGAAGAACAGGGCCGAGGGCAGGGTGACGGCGGAGCCTTCCACCGCGACAAGGCGCACATCTGCGCCTGCGCCCAAGGCCACGGCGGAGTTGGACGTGCCGAAATCGATACCGCAGAAAGGACGGGACATGAAAAGCGCCTGAACCGGAAAGGGGCGGCGTGTTTAGCGGCATATGGCCGGAAGTGGAAGGGCTAGAGCAACGAGCATTTAATTTGACTTACAAATTGAATGCGAGATGCGGAAAAACGTAAAATGTAGAGCGGGTTGCATGCCTTTGACCGATTCAATCAGAATGCAAACCGCTCTAATCGGCGTGCATATAGATGGCTCGCTACCGTTTAACCTCCCCTGATTTCAGGGGAGGGTGCCCCCGAATGGGGGAGGGTGGGGTTAAAGTCCGCTTGGTTATTCGCCGGGGATTAACCCCCTCCGGCGCGATGCGCCACCTCCCCCTGAAATCAGGGGGAGTTCTTTTAGAACAATTATATCTCGATCAGCACATCGGGCAATTCGTTGCGGTTTTCAGCGCCCGCCGGAAAATGCTGCGTCAGGGCGTCGCCGCACAGGGCCACCGCCGCCTCAAAGCCGCTGGTCAGGTCGCCTTTCTTGATATGCTTCAATAGCGCCGCCACCGTGTCTTTCCACAGGGCCTGATCGACGCGGGCATGGATGCCGGAATCGGCGATCACCGCCACGAAATGTTCTTCCAGCGCGCAGAAGATCATCACGCCGGTGTGGCTTTCGGTCTTGTGCAGGCCGCGCGCATAGAATTGTTCGGTCGCCTTTTCACGCGCCTTGCGGTGTTTGATCGACCTGGGCGTCAGCCACAGTTTCAGGGCTGTGAAACGCACCACCAGATAGACCACCCCGAAGATGAGCAACTGAAAGAGGCCATAGATGGCCAGGTTTTGCAGGTGATTATAGCTGGCCAGCGTGGCGTGCGCCGCCTGCCAGCCCGCCACCTGCACCGGCACAAGTTCGTCAACCCTAATGCCGAACAGGGCCAGAATCAGCGGCAGGACGAGCGCCGTGCCAAAGCCCCAGGCCAGTGGCGTTTCGCCATAGTCCATCGCCCTGGCCTTCAGCACGCAGGTGATTTCACCCGATGTCGTGGCCTCGGCGCGGGTGATGGCCGCATTGATGCGGGCGTGATCAATATTGAGCTTGCCCATTACCAGCCTCCTGATGCCCCGCCGCCGCCAAAACCGCCGCCGCCGCCGGAGAAACCCCCGCCGCCACCGAAACCGCCACCGCCGCCAAAGCCGCCATCGCGTCCGCCGCCACCCATGAGGCTGCCGAGCAGAAGCCAGGGCAGCCAGCCGCGTGAGAAGATGAGGATCAGGATGATGATGAAGATGATGACCGGAAGGGGCAGTCCGCCATGCTGGGGGGCTGCGGCCTGTGCCTGGGCGGCTTGCGCCTTTTGAATGGCCACGCCGCGATCGAGCGACAATTGCTGGATGATGGCGTCGATTCCGGCCTCGACGCCGGCATTATAATCGCCGGTCTTGAAGGCCGGTAAGATGTCGTGGCGGATGATCAGGCTGGACAGGGCGTCGGTCATGACCGGTTCGAGGCCATAACCCACCTCGATGCGCACCTTATGGTCGTTGGGCGCCACGATCAGCAGGATACCGTTATCCTTGTAGGTCTGGCCATTGGAAGCCTCAACCTTGCCCGACTGGCCGATTCCCCAGAAACGGCCAAGCTGATAGCCGTAATCCTCAATCGGATAGCCTTGCAGATCGGGCACGGTGACCACCACCACCTGATCGGTGGTGGCGTTTTCCAGCCCTTGCAGCTTGAGGGTCAGATCCTGTTTCGTGGCATCGGACAGGATATGGGCGTCATCGACGACGCGCTGACCGGCCAGAGCCGGAAACGTCGGGTCGGCATGGGCCTGACCCGCCATAAGACCGGCCGCGCATAGAAGGGTGGCGAAGCCGAGCCAAAGGGCGGCCGCGAACGACCGCCATGCCCTCACAGGATCAGATAAAGCCATCACGTCGGCTTATTGCGAAGCGGTCGCGGTGCCCGCCGTCGAGAAATCGACCGTCGGGGCATTGGCGTCAGCCGCCGGTGCGGTGAAATACTGCATCGGTTTCGAGCCAGAATAGACGGTCTTGGCCCAGATGATCGACGGGAAGGTGCGCAAGGTGGTGTTAAAATCCTGCGCCGCGTCGTTATAATCTTTGCGGGCGATCGCGATGCGGTTTTCATTGCCTTCAAGCTGGCTTTGCAGGGTGACGAAGCCCTCGTTCGATTTCAGATCGGGGTAGCGCTCCTGAATGACCATCAGACGGCCGAGCGCCGAGGACAGACCATCCTGCGCCTGCTGGAACTTCTGGAACTGCTGCGGATCGGTCAGGGTTGAGGCATCGACGCTGACCTTGGTGGCCGAGGCGCGCGCATTGATCACATCGGTCAGGATACCGCGCTCATTGGCGGCAGCGCCCTTCACGGTGGCCACCAGTTGCGGCACCAGATCGGCGCGGCGCTTATATTCGTTTTCCACCTGCGACCATTTGGCCTTGGCGTTTTCTTCCTTGGTGGGGATGGCGTTGACGCCGCAACCCGCCAGGCCAGTGACAAGGCTCAAGGCCGCGATAAAACCGATGATGCGCGTGAATTTCATGAGGGCTCCCCTGTGTCGATGTATCGGGGCATAAATCTGCCCCTGATCACTCATATGGGATGTCATAGCGCAAATTTAAGGCGGGCAAAAGAAGAAGTGGTGAGGTATCCAGGAACGCCTGAAGATCAGCCGGCTTTCGCATGGATGCGCAGGTCTTTCTGCATCTCATACTGGATGAAGCCGTATTGACCGAGATTGACCGGCAGTTCGTAGGCGATATTGAAACCGGAGCGCAGGCAGAATTCGACGGCGGGCGTATAGTCTTTGTTGACGGTGACCGACAGTTGGTTGACGGGGCCAAAATGCGCCTGAGCCGCCTCGATCAGCGCCTTGCCCAGCCCGCAGCCGCGATATTCGGGCAGGACATAGAGCCGCGAAATATGGAGGCATCCGTCCTTCAGGCTGGCCGACAGAAAACCGACTTCACGGTCGGCCAGGCTGACCAGCCAGAAACACTGGCCGCGTTCGCGCATGTCTGCTTCCAGCCGGTCAGAGTCGAACAAGGCACTGGCCATTGCGTCTATCTGATCGGGTGCCACGATCCTGCGGTAGCATTTCGGCCAGATCTGCATGGCCAGTTCGTGGACGATCTCAAGTTCGTCGGCGGATACAAGTCGGCAGCGGGGAGAATAGGACATGGCGCGGCTCCGCTTTGGGTATGGAATCAGGAGGTCATTGTATTTGCAGCAGTAAACACCTCGAATTTTGCGAAATTAGGGCCGCCTTATGCCCGATCCGGCAATAATGTGCTGTCAGATGATCACAATTGCCTTAATCAGGCGATGCGGCGGAACTGACGCATGGCTGTGCATAACATAATCGCGGTGCGCGGTTAAGTTGTTAAATGCACGGTAACGGGTTTGTTATGGAGCTTATTTTCTCGCTTTGCGGGTATAGTTAAAGCAAAATTAAGCTTACTGATGAATTTTACAGACGTTTGCACATGACATAATCGGTAAAATCATAGGGCCCCATGCGCACCGGCACCTCGGCTTCGATCAGAAAGCCGCTGCGCTGATAATAGGCGATGGCCGGAGCATTGTCCTTATTGACATTGAGCGCCAGTTCGCGCGCCGGAAAATGCTCAAGCGCGGTCTCCATCAGCGCCTTGCCGAGGCCGTGGCCGCGAAAATCATCGCGCACATACAGTTTTTTCAGCCACAGGCGCTCGCCCTCCAGCCAGGCGGAGGCATAGCCGACATCCAGCGCGCCGACCCGCGCCAGCCAGAAGACATGGCCCGCCCGCATCTCGGTTTCCAGTGCCTCGCTGGCATAGAGAACGGCCAGCATCGCGTCCACCCGGTCGGGGCCGATGATGTTGCGGTAGCATTTGGGCCAGATGATCAGCGCCAGTTCGCGCACGATCTCCAGCTCGTCAGCCCCGATGCGGCGAATAGTGGGCGCACGCGCCATGCTCTTTCCGTCCCGGCATTTTATAGGTTTCTCCGGCTACTATGTTTTGCGGGGGTGAAATTGTCCAATAAAAAGATGTGGTGCTAGAGCAACGAGCGTTTAATTTGACTTATACCAATCTCGCCTATCGATGACTCAATTGTGAGTTTGTAAATTCGCGAAGCATGATTCCTTGGGTGCCTGGGAGGTATCCGAGATGTTGAAACTGAGAAACGATTTTGATGCTGCGGGTTTACGCAGTCTTGCGCGTCATAGCCGTGACGCCAACCAGGCTCGTCGCCTTTTAGCGCTTGCCGTGGTTTATGATGGGGGAAGCCGTTCGCAAGCCGCTAAAACCCTTGGATGTGGCGTTCAAATTCTTCGAGACTGGGTGGAACGTTTCAATGATGGCGGTCCAGACTACCTATTTGACCGCAAGGCCAAGGGGGCCGCGCCGAAGTTGAATGACGCGCAACAGCAGGCCTTGATCCGTATGGTCGAGGCCGGCCCTATCCCCGCCATTCACGGTGTCGTTCGTTGGCGCCTGATTGATCTGGTGGGCTGGATCCACGATGAATATGGGATATCCATGGCCGAGAATACCTTGGGGGGCGTTCTAAAAAAGCTCGGTTATCGCAAGTTATCGGCTCGCCCCAAGCATCACGCTCAGAATGAATATGCCCTTGAAGAATTTAAAAAAAACTCCCAACCGAACTGGCAAAGATCAAATCGAAGCTCCCAAAAGGAACTGACGTAGAAGTTTGGTTTCAAGATGAGGCAAGGTTTGGCCAGAAAACCCAGATAACACGGCGCTGGGCCCTGCGCGGGGTCGTGTCCCAGCGAGTGGTGTAACTGGGTAAGAGCGTAGCGCATGGCTCGCTGCCCATTCAAAAGGGCAAAGCGAGCCTTAGCGTAGCGGGTTGGTCATCAGTGATTTTCGGATAGGTTTGGGTTGCGACACTCATTCCAGAACGAAAGAACACCGATGACCGACGATATGATGGCCCTGAAAGGGCTTGTTGAAAAGACCTCAGACAGCGATTTGTTGCGCGACATGATCAGCTTCACGGCTGAACGCTTGATGGCATTGGAAGTGAGCGGCATGACCGGTGCCGGCTACCATGAGAAAACCGGCGACCGGCTGGTCCAGCGCAACGGCTATCGTGACCGAGACTGGGAAACACGCGCAGGCACGGTCGAGCTTCGGATCCCGAAGCTTCGTAAAGGCAGTTACTTCCCGGGTTTCCTGGAGCCCAGGCGCGTGGCCGAGAAGGCACTGACGGCTGTGATCCAGGAGGCTTACGTTCAGGGTATCTCGACGCGCTCTGTCGATGATCTGGTCAAGGCGATGGGGATGAGCGGCATCTCCAAGAGTCAGGTCAGTCGGCTGTGCGAAGAGATCGATGACCGTGTGAAGGCTTTCCTGAACCGCCCCATTGAAGGGGAATGGCCATACATCTGGATTGACGCTACGTATCTGAAGGTGCGCCGGGGCGGCCGTATCGTCTCGGTCGCCGTCATCATCTGCGTTGGCGTCAACAGCGACGGCAGGCGTGAAGTGCTGGGCATGGAGGTCGGCACCTCGGAAGCCGAACCGATCTGGGCAGAGTTCCTGCGCAACCTGACACGCCGGGGCCTGCGTGGTGTCAAACTTGTGGTCTCTGATGCCCACATCGGGATCAAGGGTGCCGTCTCCAAGGTTCTCAACGCCACCTGGCAGCGCTGCCGTGTTCACTTCATGCGCAATGTCTGCGCCCATGCCGGCAAGAGCGGGCGACGCGTCGTCTCTGCCTTCATCGGCACGGCCTTCGCCCAGGAGACGGCGGAAACGGCGAGTACCCAATGGCGAAACGTCGCCGACCAGCTCAGGCCCAAAATGCCAAAGCTGGCCACGATCATGGACGAGGCTGAGCACGATGTCCTGGCCTATATGACCTTCCCGAAGGAACACCGCATCAAGCTGCACTCAACCAACCCCATTGAACGGCTCAATGGCGAAATCAAGCGTCGCTGCGATGTCGTGGGCATCTTCCCAAACGACGATGCCATCACCAGACTGGTCGGCGCCATCCTGCTCGAACAAAATGACGAATGGGCGGTTCAGCGCGGACGCTACATTACCCTTGAAACCATCGCACAACTCAGCGATGATCCACTTCTCAGCATGCCAGCCGTGGCAAACTGAGCGAAACCCGGACCTGTCCGGAAGTCATTGATGCCAAGCGCTCAATTACACCACGCCCTGGGGCACGATCCTGCGCGGAACCCGACCGAGTGCGCCGAAAGATCAGCGCACCAAGTCAGCCTACATATTCGGTGCCATTTGCCCATATAAAGGAAAGGGCGCGGGAATGATTATGCCGTTCTGCGACAGCTTTGCCATGGCGCAACATCTTGATGAAATAAGCGCCGCCGTCGATAAGGGATGCCATGCCGTTCTCATCCTGGACAAGGCTGGGTGGCATACGTCGGGAAAACTCGTCGTCCCCGACAACATTACACTTCTACCCCTGCCGTCGAAGGCGCCGGAACTCAACCCTGTCGAAAACGTATGGCAATTTATGCGCCAAAACTGGCTTTCAAATCGCATCTTCAACTCCTACGAGGACATTGTCGATCTCTGTTGCGAAGCCTGGAACAAGCTCATCGATCAACCGTGGAGGATAATGTCCCTCGGAATTCGAGAATGGGCCAAAGAGTGCTGATTAACTGAGGTTGGTATTACAAATTGAATGCGAGATGCGGAAAAACGTAAAATGTAGAGCGGTTTGCATTCCTTTGACCGATTCAATCAGAATGCAGACCGCTCTAGAGCGCATCCCGAAAAGTGTGACGCACTTTTGGCTGACGCCGAACTGCGTTTCGGATCCAGATGCGCGTCAAAACAAAAGCTTAGAGCGCCGATCTGATTCTATCAGATCGAAGTGCGCTCTAGCCGGTTATTTTGTGGTTTTCAGCCCCACCACGCGGCCCGGCATTCCGGCAGCGTCGAGATAGGTTTCATCTCCGATGGTCTGGCTTTCCAGCACGGTGACGAAACCGCCCGGCGTGGTTGGCGAGCGCGTGACATGGGCGGTGGCAGGCGTGGCGTCGGGCCCGCCGGTCAGGGCCTCATTGATCACCCGGCCCTTCAGCACGCCTTTCGAGGGCAGGCTGAAGCCGAGAATATGGGCCAGTGTCGGGGTGATGTCGGCGTTGGAAACGGGCGAGTTATCGATAAAGCCCGTTTTGAAATCGGGGCCGGTGGCGGCCATGAAATTGCGTGTATTGGCGCGCGTCAGTCCGCCATGATTGCCCTGACCCTGTTGCAGGTTGGTATCGGACACCATCACCGAGCAGATCTCTGGATCATGCCATTTTTTGACGCACGACGGCAGGGCGAAATCGGCGAAGCTGACATAGATGGCGGGCCGTTCGGTGCGCGCAGACCCTTCTAAACCCACGGCGCTCATCGGCAAGGCTCCGGGGATGGTGCCCAGGCCGTCATCGACGAAGATCGCCGCCACATAGTCTTGTGTCGTCAGGAATTTGACGATGCGCGGGGCTAATGTGCGGGCCGTTTTCGGATCGAGATAGATCAGGTCGGAGCCGCCGCTTTCAACGACTGTCGCTTCGGGGGCTTGCGCATCGGGGCCCAGACGAGCCATGCCCTTGGGGTGGAAGCCCTGGGTATAGTTGATCGGCAGGCCATTATTGTCGGCCAGCGGCAGGTTCAGGGCGTGGGCCAGATCGATAGCCATAAAGCCATCAGGCAGGAAGCCCTTCACCGTATCATTGGGATAGGCCAGGCTGGCGGCATAAGAGGTCTTCGACTGGCGCGAAATGGTCGAAAAACCATGATCGGCGGTGACGAAGATGTCGGTATTATCGTAAATGCCGAGCGTCTTCAGTTCATCGATCAGGGCCTGAAGATTGTCCGAAGCATTGCGCACGGCGGCCAGCGAGGTCTTGCCATTGATGCCGGGCGAGAAACTGTTCAGGCTGTCGCCCTGATTATGCTGGGTGCCGTCAGGATCGCGCGACCAGTACACCAGAGCGAAGGGCTGGCCCGTGGCGGCAAAGCGCGGCAACACCACCTTGGTGGCCACATCGACAAACCACGGCTGCTGCTCGATATTGGCCATTTGGGTGCCGGGCGTGGTATCGCTGCCGGTATCGCCATTGGTGCCGCGACCGGGCGCCTGCACGGCGATGTCCGCCGCCTGCATGGCGGCGATCACATCGGCGGGCAGGGGAACGGCGCGGTCTTTCCTGCCGGTCGAATCGTCGAAAATCAATGTCGATTTGCCGTCGGCGGCGTCGATGTCCTGAATGAGGATCGGGCCTTCCTTGCCGATGGCGGCGGTCTGATAGCCGTTGTCGCGCGCCAGATGCAACAGGCTCATCTCGTCGAGATAATTGCCGCCAAAAGCTGCATTGGTCTGTTTCAGCACCAGATCGTCCTCCATGCCGTGAACGGTCTGGTTCGGCGCGACGGGCAGGCTGGGCAGTTTGAGGCTGTTGGCCCATTCGCCGGTATCACCAATACCATGACCCGTGGCGATGGCCGAGGCATTGACCGTGGTGACGGTGGGGTACATGGCGTGGGAATTGCGGAAATCGACGCCGTTTGTCTGAATATTGGCGAAGGTCGGGGCGGTGTCATGATTGACAATGCCATAGCGCAGGCCATCGGCCACGAAGATGATGACATTGCGCGGCTTGGCTGCCGCAGGTGCCGTCTGGGCTGCCGTTTGGGCATACAGGGCTGGCGCCCAGCTCAGGGCCAGACAGAAGGCGCTGGCCAGCAGTCGGATCTTGGTCTTGGAAACAAAAATGCGTGTCATGATGGCGTCCTCCGCACCCGCTGTTTACGACGCAGTCATGACAGTTTCATGTGGAACGGGGCAGGCACAATGGAAAAATGCCGCAGTGCATAAAAAAACGCCCGGAACCTGGGGGGGAAAGGTTCCGGGCGTAAGGACGCCGCACTTTGGGGGGGACAGGGGGAGAGCGGCGCCGCTGCTGGTTGGGTTGGTGATCTGATTACGCCGCTACCGCGCAGTTGGATCAGGCGAGCCTGAAAATTTTTTCAGGCCGCAAACGGCAGGCCCAGCGCCTCGGCCACCGGCTGGCAGGTGATCTGGCCGCCCGCCACATTCAGCCCGTTCATCAGATGCGGATCGGCGGCCAATGCAGCCGAAACCCCCATGCGCGCCATCTTTGCCACAAAGGGCAGGGTGGCGTTATTGAGCGCCAGGGTCGAGGTGCGCGCCACCGCCCCCGGCATATTGGCGACGCAATAGTGGACGATACCATCGACGATGAAGATCGGGTCCTGATGGGTGGTGGCGTGCGAGGTTTCAAAACAGCCGCCCTGATCGATGGCAATATCGACCAGAACCGCCCCGGCCTGCATGGTTTTCAGCATGGCGCGCGTCACCAGTTTGGGCGCAGCGGCACCGGGGATCAGCACCGCGCCGATGACCAGATCGGCTTCGCGCAAGGCCTGCGCCAAAGCGGCCCTGGAAGAAAAGGCGGTCTTCACCCGGCCATGAAACATCTGGTCGATCCCGATCAGCTTATGGGCATTGATGTCGAACAGGGTAACATCCGCCGACAGCCCCACCGCCATCTGGGCGGCATTGACGCCCGCCACGCCGCCGCCGATGATCACCACCTTCGCCGGGGCCACGCCGGGCACGCCGCCCAGAAGCACGCCGCGTCCGCCGAACGCCTTGTGCAGATAGGTGGCCCCGACATGCACGGATAGCCGCCCGGCCACTTCCGACATGGGCCGCAGCAGCGGCAATCCGCCCTCGGCCTCGGTGACGGTTTCATAGGCGATGCAGGTGGCACCTGAACGCATCAGGGCCTCGGCCTGTGGCTTGTCGGCGGCCAGGTGCAGATAGGTGAACAGGGTCTGCGAAGCTTTGAGGCGCGCACATTCGGCCAGTTGCGGCTCCTTGACCTTGACGATCAGCTCACCCGCCGCGAAGGTTTCCTCCGGCGTGGCCAGGATGGTGGCCCCGGCGGCGCTATAGTCGTCATCGGAAAAGCCGATGCCCGCGCCGGCCCCGGTTTCGACGAACACCTGATGGCCCTGATGGCTCAGTTCGGCCACCGAATGCGGCACCAGACCGACGCGGTATTCGTGGTTCTTGATTTCCCTGGGCACGCTGATTTTCATCGTGATCGTCCTTTTAAAAAAGCACCCAATGAAATCAGTATGATCCTAAGCCTGCGGGAAATTCTGGAAATTATATGACTTGAACTGGCAATCTGATGGATATATTCTCACAAGCATGGCTGGCAGCGATAAATTTTCCGATCTGGATTCTTTTGACCGCGAACTGATCAGGGTCTTGCGTCAGGATGCGCGCGCCACTTCGGCCGATCTGGGGCAGGCGGTCGGACTGTCGCCTTCCGCCGCCCATCGCCGCGTCAAAATTCTCGAACAGAAGGGCGTGATCGCCGGTTATCGCGCCGTCATCGCCGACAATGTGCAGGGCAAACAGGGCACGGTGTTCGTGCATGTCACCCTGCATGACCAGCGCCGCGAAACCTTTGAGAAGTTCGAGAAGGCGGCGATTGCCTGCGCCGCTATCGAGGAATGCCACCTGATGTCGGGCGAGGCCGATTATCTGCTCAAGATCGTGCTGCGCGAAAGCCTGTCCTATGAGGATGTTCACCGCGACGTGCTGTCCACCATGCCGGGCGTGTCCAAGCTGGTCAGCCAGTTCTCGATCCGCACGGTGAAGGTGGGCTAGCCCCTGGGTCGTTACGTGTTTATGGTAAGGCTGTTGCGTGTGCTGCGCGTTCGCGGGGGAATCAAATTTTGAGCGAAATTCTGATCAACCAGTTTCTGGCCGAGCTTGACCGGGTGAAGAAATTCTCCGGTAGTTTAAGCGAAAGCACGGTGCGCGAAGCGTTCAAGGATTTGCTCAAGGCGTGGTCGCGTCAGAAAAACCTGCATTTTCTCGCCGAACTGGCGGTGGAATCGAACCAGAAGACGCGCGTGATCCCCGACGGCACGATCCTGCATGATCTGCGTGTGCCGCTCGGTTACTGGGAAGCCAAGGACACGGCGGACGATCTGGATGAAGAAATTCGCAAGAAGTTCGCCAAGGGCTACCCGCAGGACAATATCGTTTTTGAAAACTCCCACACGGCGGTGCTGATCCAGAACCGCACCGAGGTGATGCGCGCCGCCATGACCGATGTGGCGGAACTGAACCGGTTGCTGACGCGCTTTTTCGCCTATGAGCGCCCGGAGATCGAGGACTTCCGCAAGGCGGTGCAGCAATTCAAGACCGATCTGCCCATGGTGCTTGAAGCTTTACGCAGCCGCATCGACGCCGCCTATGCCGAAAATGCCGCCTTTCAGGCCGCCGCCGCCGCCTTTCTGGCGCAGGCCAAGCAGACCATCAATCCGTCGGTCAGCGACACCGATGTGCGCGAAATGCTGATCCAGCACATCCTGACCGAGGAAATCTTCTCGCACGTCTTCAAGGACGGCGAATTTCACCGCGAAAACAATATCGCCAAAGCCCTGTACGGGCTGGAGAGCCAGTTCTTCACCGGCGCGGTCAAGCGCGAAACCCTGCACGCCCTGCAACCCTATTATGCGGCCATCAATTCCAATGCAGCGCTGATCTCAAGCCACCACGAGAAGCAGACCTTCCTGAAGGTGATCTACGAAAACTTCTACAAGGTCTATAATCCCAAGGCGGCTGATCGGCTGGGCGTGGTCTATACGCCCAACGAGATCGTGCGCTTCATGATCGAGGGTGCGGACTGGCTGACGCAAAAACACTTCCACCGTTCGCTGATCGACCGCGATGTGCAAATTCTCGATCCGGCCACCGGCACCGGAACCTTTATCTGCGAACTGCTGGAGCATTTTCGCGGCCAGCCCGATAAGCTGGCGCACAAGTACAAGCACGAACTGCACGCCAATGAAGTGGCCATCCTGCCCTATTATGTCGCCAATCTGAATATCGAAGCCACCTATGCGGCGATCTCGGGCCAGTTCGCCGAATATCCCAGCCTGTGCTTTGTCGATACGCTCGATAATGTGGCGGCGCTTGGCATCTATTCCGGCCACCAGCACGATTTGTTCGGCGCCATGTCGGACGAAAACATCGCCCGCGTCAAGCGCCAGAACGAAAAGACGATCAGCGTCATTATTGGCAATCCGCCCTATAATGCCAATCAGCAGAACGAGAACGACAACAACAAGAACCGCGAATACGCCCGCATCGATCAGCGCATCAAGGACACCTATATCAAGGCCTCGACCGCGCAGAAGACCAAGCTGTACGATATGTATGCGCGCTTTTTCCGCTGGGCCTCGGACCGGCTGAACAAGGACGGTGTTCTGGCCTTCATCACCAACCGCTCCTTTATCGACAGCCGCACCTTCGACGGCTTCCGCAAGACGGTGGCCAAGGATTTCGCTGACATTTATGTCGTCGATCTCGGCGGGGATTACAAAGGAAGTGGGATCGCAAGTGGCGGAAACGTATTCGATATTGGTACGGGTGTTGCAATAAGTTTTTTGCTTAAAAAGCAAGTAAATTCCAAGAAAAAGACTGATGCTCAAATATATTACGCATATCCACCCGAAAATTCTTCTAAGGATAACAAGCTGGCTTGGGTAAGTAGTCGAAAAGCGTCTGATGTAAAATGGGAACTTATAGAACCAAGTGAAGATGGATATTGGGTAAATAATCCAGAAAACTCATATGGAAGTGAAATTTCTATTGCTTCTAAAGCCACTAAATCGAACAATTCTAAGTCACAAGATCGGGCTTTGTTTAAGTCATATTCCCTAGGTGTCGTAACGAATAGGGACGAGTGGGTTTATGGATACAGTGAAAAGTCCGTCTCCGATAAGATTAATTACTTAATAAACGTATATGAAAACGAGAGGAAAGATAGTGCGGGAGCAGTTTTCGATAGTGAAATCAAATGGACGCGTTCCGTAAAGAAAAATTTAAATAAAGGCGTTGCATATAAATTAAATGACGGAATAATAAGAGATTGTTTATATAGGCCTTTCGACAGAAGGAAGGTTTACTACAGTGTTAAGCTAAATGAGATGGTATATCTTACACCTAAATATTTCGGAGAGCGTGAGATTAAAAATAATATTGCCATCACGTTTACAGACCCTACTGCGCAAAAACCGTTTATGGTGATGGCGACTGATATTATACCGGATCTACATTTAGTAGGAGCTGCGGCTGGAACAGAAATCCTTCCCCGCTACCGCTACACGACCGAAGGCGAGCGGCTCGACAATATCACCGACTGGGGGCTGAAACAGTTTGAGGCCAACTACGGCAAGGGCGCGGTGACCAAGGACGACATTTTCGCCTATTGCTATGGCGTGCTGCACGATCCGGTCTATCGGGAAAAATATGCGCTTAATCTCAAGCGCGATTTCCCGCGCGTGCCGCTCTATGATGATTTCGGCCAGTGGCGTGACTGGGGCCAGACCTTGCTCGACCTGCATATCGGCTATGAGAGCGCGCCACCTTTTGCCTTTGAGCGCATGGATGTGCCCGATGAAAAGGCGCGAACGGCAGACGTGACGCCGCGCGTCATCCTCAAATCCGACCCGGACAATGGCGTCGTCACGCTCGATTCCGAAACGAAGCTGACCGGCATCCCGCGCGCCGCCTGGGATTACCGCCTCGGCAACCGTTCGGCTATCGACTGGGTGCTGGATCAGCACAAGGAAAAGACGCCGAAAGACGCCACCATCCGCGAGAAATTCAACACCTACCGCTTTGCCGATTACAAGGACAAGGTAATCGACCTTTTGGCCCGCGTCATCACGGTCAGTCTTGAAACCGTGGCCATCACCGAAGCCATGAAGGCGGCGAAGCGATAAGCTTTGCGCCACAAAAAAACTCCGGAAACCTTTCGGCTTCCGGAGTTTTTCGGGCCTCGCCAGACCGGCGCGGCACCTGTGACGATATTATGCGATCACCCCCTCGCTCACTGGAGTACCGCCTGATCGTGTTCCTGTCGCATGATCACCTTGATCCGTTCGATTTCTTCCTTGAGCTTAAGCTTCTTCCGCTTCAGCTCCTTTACGTATAGAGAGTCAACGGAGGGCGAGCGTTCCTCGCGGGCAATGATGGTTTTGAGGGATTGATGACGATGGTCGAGTTCGCGAACTCTCGCTTCGATAGTCATTGGCATTATCCTTCGGTTCTCACTGCCGGACCCTTTGTCCGACCCCATCAGGGAACACCCGCAAGAGGGGAATGTAGAATCACAAACCATTACAACTGATCACGGATTCGAGAGATTTACGGTTGATGGGGCGTTAAACAAAATGAAGCGACAAAATGGACAAATTATCATCTAATCAACGTCTTATTGTCGCCATAAGCGGCGCGTCCGGAGCGGTTTACGGCATCTCGGCCTTGCGGATGCTGAAACGAGCGGGCATTGAGTCGCATCTGGTGATTTCCAAGGCGGCGGCCCTGTCGCTGAGCGCAGAAACCGACCTCAGCCTCAGTGATGTGCAGGGGCTGGCCGATGTGGTCTATAGGCCGGGCGACATCGGCGCGGCGGTGGCTTCGGGTTCTTTCCGCACCCTGGGTATGCTGGTGGCCCCCTGCTCGATCAAGACCTTGAGCGAGATCACCACGGGGGTCACCTCATCGCTGATTTCACGCGCGGCCGATGTGTGCCTCAAAGAACGGCGCAGGCTGGTGCTGATGGTGCGCGAAAGTCCGCTGCACCTCGGCCATTTGCGCAGCATGGCAGCGGTGACCGAGATGGGCGCTATCGTGGCCCCGCCCGTGCCGGCCTTCTATACCCGCCCGCAAAGCCTTGACGAGATGGTGGATCAGAGCGTGGCGCGGGCTTTGGACTTGTTTGACATTGATACGGATATGAAACGCTGGGGCGAGGATGCCCATCTCTGAAAATGGCTCTGAAAATGGCTCTGACGACTTTTGGAAATGGGCGCTGAAGGCCTATGCGGCGGAGGGTGTGGCCGAGGCCTGCCTCGATTTACAGGACGCCCATGATCAGTGCGTGCCGCTGCTGTTATGGGCGGCCTGGGCGGGGCCTGCGGCTGTCGATCGTGCCGGAGCCGCCGCTTTGCTGGCGCGCGACTGGCAGGTGGTGATTCTGCCGCTGCGGGCCGCCCGTCGCCGCCTGAAAACACCCGTAAGCGAGGGCGATTCTGCCGAAAGAGTACCGTTGCGCGCCGTGGTCAAGGCGGCGGAATTGCAGGCCGAACGCGCTTTGATGACGCGGCTGGCGGCGCTGGTCGAAGGTGCCGACACTCAAAAATCAATATTGAATCATGAGCTTATGTCGGCTTTGCGCGCGGTGGCGGGGGGCTGGAGCGAAAGCCTGCCCGAAGCCGGTCTGGCGCGGCTGGCGCAGGCGCTGATGACAGGGGGATTTTCTGGCCAAGCGTGATTTTTTGCGCTATGATGGTGGACGTTCCGCGGCATGATGCCCGCATCTTTGTCCTTTAGCTTCAATCTTTTAGCCGAGAGGGTCGGGCCCGATCATGCACGATGACAGCAATATCCGTAGCTTGCGTGGCAAGGATGGTTTGCATCTGGTCGAAAAGGCCGAAGGCGATATGGAGCGCCGCGTGGCGGGCCGCAGCGAAGGCGATGCCACCCGGCTGGAACTGGTGCCGGACGAGGTGATCAGCCAGCCCGACGACCTCGATCCTTCGGTACGCGAACTGCCGATCAGCGCCGAACTGGTCAAGCTTCGCTCTGAATGGGCCCTGCTGCGTCAGGAGCACAAGGATCTCGATGAGTCGATCAACGCCCTGACCATTGTGCCGCAGCCCGACCAGATCCTCATCGCCCGCCTCAAGCGCAAGAAGCTTTTCCTGCGCGACCAGATCGCCAAGATCGAAGATAAGATACGCCCCGATATTATCGCATAAAGACGGCTTCTAATTTCTAAATCTTGCCCCCCTTCCGTCATCGCCTCCGGCGCTGACACCTTCCCCGTAAACGGGGAAGGAGGATTGCAATTCATTCCTCCTTGCAAAGCCTCTTTTCTATTCTTCCTATCGCAGGCGGTAGAGATTTATTCCGCCGCCAGACCTTCTCTGGCGCGCGCACCGATATAGGTGCCTTTGACGGCCAGTTTGTCATCCAGCCAGACCAGATCGGCGCGTTGACCGGGCACGAGTGACCCGCGCGATGCGCCCAGGCCCAGAAACTGCGCCGGGGCCGAAGCCGCCATCAGGGCCGCATCGGCCACGCTGACGCCGACATGCGTCACCATATTGCGCAGGGCCGTGGCCATATCGAGATCGGAGCCGGCCAGCGTGCCATCGGGGCCAACGCAGACGCCGTTTTCGACGTGGATGTCCTGACCATTGAGCACAAACACCTTATTCGCCGAGCCGACCGTCGGCATGGCGTCGGTGACCAGCATGAAGCGGTCGTGCGGGCGGGTGCGCAGCGCGATGGCCAGCACCGGCCAGTCCACATGGTGACCATCGGCGATCAGGCCGCAAAAGGCCGTCTGGCTTTCCAGCGCCGCTCCCACCACGCCGGGCGCGCGGTGCAGCATGGGCGACATGGCGTTGAACAGGTGGGTGAAGCCGGTGACGCCCGCCGCAAGCGCCGCTTTTGTGATCTCATAGGTGGCATTGGTATGGCCCGCCGCGATGATCACGCCCGCAGCGCGTAAGTCCGCAATGTCCTCCGGCGTGCAGTTTTCCGGCGCTAAGGTCACCAGCGTGCGACCGGCTTTCAGGCTCTTGAGCAGGGCCTTCGATTCGGCGTCGAGCGTGCGGAACATCTCCGGATTATGGATGCCCTTGCGCTGTTTCGAGATGAACGGCCCCTCGATATGGATACCCAGAACGCCGGGAACGCCCGCCGCGATGGCCTGTTCGGCGGCGCGCATGGCGGAATCGATCACGCTCAGTTCGTCGGAAATCAGGGTCGGCAGGAAGCCGGTCGTGCCATAGGCGCGATGGGCGCGGCCGATGGCGGCAATGCCCTCCACCGTGGTTTCGTCATTGAACAAAACCCCGCCGCCGCCATTGACCTGGGTGTCGATGAAGCCCGGCAGCAGCCAGCCGCCTTCGGCATCGATGATCTCGCCGGCGGGCGGGCCGTTGATGGCGGTAATGGTTTCGCCCGCGCAGCTTAAACTTCCCTCGATCACGCCGTCCGGCGTCACGATGCGCGCATGGATGAAGGTAAGGCTTGTCATACGGTTTTCGTGACCTTGTTGAGGTGGGGCGGGCTGTCGGGGTCAAGGCCGCGCGTCAGCGACAGGCTGTTGGCCAGACGGTAGAAGCTCTGGATCAGCAGGATCGGCTCCAGCGCCGGATGGGCGATGAGGGCGGGCAGATGCACGGTGCCAGGGATGGCCCCTTCGGCATTGGCCAGCAGGACATGGGCACCGCGCTCGGCAAATTCGGCGGCCACGTCGCGCACGCCATCGCCCGCCGCATCGGAGGTGGCCAGAGCCAGCACCGGAAAGCCTTCGCCGACAATGGCCATCGGGCCGTGCCTGACCTCGGCGCTTGAGAATGATTCGGCGTGTAGCGCGCAGGTTTCCTTCAGCTTCAGCGCCGCTTCCTGCGCCACGGCATAGCCATAGCCGCGCCCGATCACGAACAGGTTGCGCGCCCCGGAAAGCGCCGGAATGGCCGCCGACCAATCGAGATCAAACGCCTGTTTCAGCTTGTCAGGCAGGCCGTAAAGCGCCTCCGTCAGGGCTTCGTCACCGGCCCAGGCGGCGGCGATGGCGGCCAGGCCCGCCAGTGAGGCGATATAGGATTTGGTGGCGGCCACCGATTTTTCCGCACCGGCCTTCAGCGGCAGCAGCGTATCGGCCAGAGCGGCGAGCGGGCTTTTCTCATCATTGACCAGCGCCACCACATAGGCCCCGGCCTTGCGGTGGGCTTCGACGGTCGCCAGCAGGTCGGGTGAGCGGCCCGACTGCGAAATGGCGATGCACAGGGTATCGCCTTTGGCCACCGGCGCGGCATAGATGGACGAGATCGACATGGCGGCGGTTGAGGTCGGCACGCCGGTCAGGGTTTCGATCAGGTACTTGCCATAGGTAGCGGCGTGGTCGGATGAGCCGCGCGCCACGGTGGTGACCGATGCGGGCGGACTGGCCTTTAAGTGCATGGCCAGTCTGGCCAGGGCATCGCGGTTGTGGGTGAGGAAACGCTCGACCGCAGCGCCGCCTTCGGAGGCCTCTGAAAACATCAGGGTCTGGTCAGGCCGGGCGGGAGCGAGGATCGGGGAGGGCATTACTATTCCTTAAAAAACAAGCGATTTAGCTGATGTCGTTTAGTTCGGCGACCACATCATAGGCGTCGCCGCGATACCAGGACTGGGTGAATTCGGCGGCGCGGCCATCGGCCAGAAACCCACGGCGTTCGATGAACAGGCCCGGATCGCCGGGCTTGACGCCCAGCCGTTCGGCCTGTTCGGCATTGAAGGCGACGGCGCGCAGGCGTTGCAGGGCGCGCACCGGGCGATGGCCGGTCTTTTCCAGCGCGTCGTACAGAGAATTGACGACCAGATCGAGCGCGGGCAGGCAATAGCCGGGAATGGTCGAATATTCGAGCGCCATCGTCTGGCCATCGGCATAGCGGATGCGCTGGAAACGATAGACGAGCGCACCGGGCGACAGGCCGAGCGACAGCGATTCTTCGGGCGTCACCGCGCCGGGCGTTTTCGATACCCATTCCGAATGGGGTTTGCGCCCGCGTGACAGCATGTCCTCGGAAAAGGACGACAGTTTCGAGAAGCTTTTTTCAACGCGCGACGCAACGAAGGTGCCGGCACCCCGCCTTCGCGTCAGCAGGCCCTCACTGACCAGTCCGTCAATCGCCTTGCGCACGGTGATGCGCGACACGTCGAAATCGTCAGCCAGATCGCGTTCGGGCGGAATGGCATCGTCCTGACGCAGATGGTGGCTGTTGATAGCGTCGCGCAGCACGCGCTGAAGCTGGAGATAGAGCGGGGCAGGGTCGTCCTTGGCAAGGCGGCCCACCGTATCGGCAAACGAGACGGGCGCGGTCAGGACATCGGTATCGGGCGGGCTCATGCAGCCTCCTCATTCCAAAGGTTCATCCGGTCGCGCAAGGCGCGCACACGGACGGGATCGGTGTCACGCTGGCCGGGCGTGACATAGCCGAGCTGTGTGGCGCGATCCTCGCGCGTGGGCAGGGCTGCACCGCACGAGGCATGGAGCGCGGTGACGCCGGTGGCCAGCAGGGCATCGGCATTGTCGGCGCTGACGCCGCCGCCCGCCAGGATTTCGATACGGCCCCCGGCGCGCTGCACCAGCTTTTTCAGCATATGCGTGCCTTCGACAGCCGGGCCTGCCCCGCCAGAGGTCAGGATGGTGCTGAAACCCAGCCGGATAACGGTTTCCAGCGCCGCCAGCGGATCGGGCGTCAGGTCGAAGCTGCGGTGCAGCGCCACCTCCAGCATCAGGCTGCGGGCATGGACGGACAGTTCGCCGAGTACGGCCTCATCGAGCGCACCGGATACCAGATTGGCCCCGAACACCACGCCCGCCAGTCGGCAATGGGCGGCGGCGGAAACGTCATCCAGCATCAGGCGCAGTTCATCATTATGATAGGTGAAGTCGCCGCCGCGCGGACGGATCATGGCGCGGATGGGCAGGTCAGCCGCAGCGGCCAGCTTCATCAAGCCGTAAGACGGTGTCAGCCCGCCTTCGCTCAAGGCCGCGCACAGTTCGATGCGGTCGGCCCCGTTCTGGCAGGCGGCGTGAAGGCCCGCCACGCTATCGACGCAGATTTCGAGAAGCGCCGTCATGTGCCTGTCCTTTTCGGGCCGGACTGATGCGGCACATCATCCTCAAGGCCGTTGGAAGCCCCCCTGGCCAGCAGGATAGCGCCATCGAGCGCATCATGTTCGGGCTCGGCCAGAGCGCTGCGCGCCGCCGGTGACAGCCAGGGCGTAAACACCGGGGCCATGCCGCCGACGAGGCACACCTTCGCCGCACCCAGTTCGACGAGCCGGGCAATATAGCGGCCAATATGCTGTGCCTGTTTTTCGACCAGCGCCACGGCCACGCTGTCATTCTGGTTGGCGTGGCTCATGATCATCGGGGCCAGAGCGCCGTAATCGCGTGGACTGGCCGTGGTCACCCAATGGACGATGCCCGCCGGGTGGCCGCCAAAATGGCTGAGAAGGGCGGTGGTGAAGACGCTGGAAGGCGCCAGTCCGTCATAGGCCTGCAAGGTCATGCGGATGGCTTCGCGGCCCAGATCGGCGGCGGAGCCATAGTCGCAGACCTCAAAACCCCAGCCGCCGACCGGATGCGCCTGACCGCTTACCCAGCCATAGCCCGCGCTGCCCGTGCCGGAGATCAGGATCGCGCCGTCGCGCCCCGAAAACGCACCGAGGCAGGCCGTGTGAGCGTCAGACGCCGCCTGGCAGCGGGCAAAGCGCGGCCCTGATGTGAGCGTGCGCGCCACATCGGCGGCGTCGGCAATCCCGGCCAGTCCGAGGCCGATAGCCACATCCTCCCAGCGCGGCGCAGGCTCGCCTGCCTGATGCAGGGCCTTTTCCAGCGCGGTCAGAATATTGGCCCACACCATATTGAGGCCAAGGCGGATATTGGCAGGGCCGCCTTCGGCTTCGCCAAGAAGCTGACCGGCGGCGTCGCGCACCCGCACCCGGCATTTGGTGCCGCCGCCATCGACTCCGGCAAAAAAGCGCGGGTGGGTTTCAGAAGTGTTCATGGAGATGATCATAACAGAAGGTTGTTTTTAACGCTTTCAAGCCTGTGTGTTGGAGGATCAGAGGTCGGCGGCAGCGCGGTCGGCGACGATCTGTTTGCCGCGCCTGCCTGCGAAAACGCTGAAGAACAAAACATAGGCGTAACAGAGGATGAGCAGGACGGCATAGACGAGCTGGAAACCGTAGGCGTCCTTCAGGTGGGCGAAGGCCTGCGGAATGACCGAGCCACCGGCAATGCCCATGACCAGCAGGGCCGAGCCGAACTCGGTCAGCTTGCCCAGGCCCCGGATGCCGAGCGGGAAGATGGCGGGCCACATCATGGCATTGGCCAGACCCAGAGCCGCCACGAAGCCGACGCTGACATAGCCCTTGGTGAAAAAGGCGCAGGCCGCCAGCACGATGCCGAGCACCGCCGACCAGGTCAGGTATTTTTCCTGGCTGATGAAGCGCGGAATGGCGATCAGGCCGATAATATAGCCGACGATCATGCCGACCAGCGGGCCGGAGGTGAAGAACTTGGTCTGGTCGAGCGGCAGGTTGAAGCCATTGGCATAGGTGGTGATGCCGTCGCCCACCAGCACCTCGGCCCCGACATAGAAGAAGATGGCGAGAAAGCCGAACAGCATCTGGATATAGGCAAAGCGTGAGCCCTTGCCCGAATCGGGATTGGCGCTGTCGCCCAGTTCAGGCAGGGGCGAAAACCAGGTGAAGACTGCCAGACAGGCCAGAAAACCTGCCATAATCAGATAGGGGATATGGATGCGGGCGGCGAAGGCGTTCAGCAAAACCTCCCTGGCGGCAGCGGTGGGGGCAGCGGCCACCTGATCGGCGAAATCCTTCATGCCGTACAGAATCAGCGTGCCGACCAGAATCGGGGCGATGAAGCCCGCACCCTTATTGAACAGGCCCATAATGGCGATGCGCTGCGCCCCCGATTCGATAGGCCCCAGCACGGAAATATAAGGGTTAGAGGCGGTTTGCAGCAGCGACACCCCCATGCCGATGCCGAACAGCGATACCAGCGCGCCGGGGAAGATGCGCATGGTGGCGAACTGGCCAAAACCCGCAGCCCCGATGGCCATGATCAGCAGGCCCAGCGCCATGCCGTGCTTCATGCCGGTTTTGCGCAGGATAAAGGCCGAGGGCAGGGCCAGGAAGAAATAGGACAGATAGAAGACCGAAGGCACCAGAAACGCCTCAACATCGGTCAGGTTGAAGGCCAGCTTGACGAAGCTGATCAACGGGCCGTTCAGCCAGGTCACGAAGCCGAACACAAAGAACAACATGCAGAACAAAAGCACCGATCCCCACGGGGTTTTTGCGGGTGCGGTGGCAGCGGGCTGGCTGGGCATTTTTCAGGTTCCCCTCTTTTATAGTACCAATTTATGTAAGTGGTATGGCCTAGTTCCCGACAAATTGCAATCGCCTGAGCAAAATTTCTACGTGCAGGGTGCCGACCTTATAAAAACAAGGAATTATATAGATATTATACGATAATGGCAGAGATATTTATGTCACAATTGCGGCTCGATTACGTACCAATCCCATATGTTGCAGTTTTATGTTGACAGTTTGACATATCCAAAGCTAGCACTTGTGGCGTAGCAGGTACTAGGTTGGTATTCACTGGTACTATACCGGTTTATCGGTCAGCCTGCCCACAATTTAATATGCGGCAATTCGCTAAAGGTTTTGGGGCTCGCCTTTGTCGCAGGCGGCACGAATAGGGAAAGACTACAGATGAAGTTCAAACGCCATATTCTCATGACAAGCGCTGCGGCCAGCCTGGCCCTGAGCCTGTCGATGGGTCTGGCCGCCACGGCGGCGCAGGCTCAGGACGCTGCCGCTAAACCAGCGTCCAGCACGGAGGATTCGACCACGATCATCGTGACCGGCATCCGCAAATCGCTTCAGACATCGCTTCGGCAAAAGCGCAATTCCGACCGCGTTGAAGAAGTGATCACCGCCGAGGACATCGGCAAGTTCCCCGACAAGAACGTGGCCGACTCTTTGTCGCGCGCTACGGGCGTCAATGTCGTCACCGGTACAGCGGCGGGCGGTGGCTTCGGTGAAAACGAGCATATTTCGATCCGCGGCACCGATCCCAACCTCAACCTGACCCTGCTCGACGGTCACAATATGGCGACCGGCGACTGGTTTGTTCTCGATCAGCAAGGCGGCGGGCGCGCCTTCAACTACACCATGCTGCCCTCCGAAGTGGTCGGCACGATTCAGGTGATCAAGTCGTCCTCGGCTGACCTGCCCGAAGGCGGCATGGGCGGCACGGTCGATGTGCATGTGCGCCAGCCGCTCGACCTGCCTGCCAATACGGCGGCCTTCTCGGTCGAGGCCCTTTATGCGACGCGCCCTGACAAGACCACGCCCCAGGTTTCGGGCATGTATTCGTGGAAGAATAACAGCCACACCTTCGGCATTCTGGTCGGCGCCTATTATGAGCAGCGTGATTTCCGCCGCGATGGCCAGGAAATCCTCGGTTACGGCGCCCAGACGAATTTTGCCGGTTCGGGCCAGACCGTGCAGGTGCCGTCTTTGATCGGTTCGGCCTATTTCACCCAGCAGCGCACCCGCGAAGGCGTGAACTTCGCCTCGCAATGGAAGCCTTCCGATACGTTCGAGCTGGATTTTTCCGGCCTCTATACGCACCTGAAAGCGGATAACGAAAACCACAATTTCATGATGTGGGGATCGAAGCTGCAAACAGTGACGCCCAGCAGCTATACGACCGCCACGAACCCGGCGGACGGCCTGACCTATCTGACCTCAGCCGACCGACCGCACCTCGGCGGCCTATCTCAACAACCAGTATAGCTGGTCGTGGGGCGGCAAGGTCAAGTCGCCGGATCGTGAAGCCTATGGCAAGCTCGATTTCGACTATGCCACCGATATGGGCGTGCTGAAGGATATTCTGTTTGGCGCGCGTTACACCGACCACACCCGCCGTCTTGACGACATCGCCTATAGCTGGGCGGGCAATTCCGCTGGCGGCGTCAATCTGGCCACGGTGTTTGACGGTGGCGTCACGCCTGACAATTACGGCTCCGATCTCGGCGATATTCCCGGCTATTCCTATGCCAGCGGGGCGGCTGTCTATAATTACGAAGACACCCACAATGGCGGGCGCGTGTTCGGCTTCTATGCTCCGGCCTCCTTCGCCGTGCATGAAAAGACCGACGCCTATTATCTGATGGCCAAGCTCGGCAATGATCGCTGGAGCGGCAATGTTGGTGTTCGCGCCGTCCACACCAACGAAACCTCGATCCAGTACACGACCAATGTTACGCCAGACACGCCGACCACGCCGTCGGTCTTCGGCGCCTATGCACAGGTCGATACCAAGCACGACTACTGGGATATTCTGCCCAGCGCCACGCTGAACTACAAGGCGACCGACAGCGTTGTGATCCGCGCCGCCGCTTCGGAAGTCATGACCCGTCCGGGCTTTGCCCAACTGGCTGGCGCCTATTATCTCGACGACGCCAACTATACGGGCACGGCGGGCGGCAACCCCGACCTCGACCCCTATAAGGCGGCGCAGTATAATCTGGGTGTCGAATGGTACTTCGCACCGGAATCGCTGTTCTCGGTGACCCTGTTCGATATTGATTTCTCGAACTATATCACCACCAACACCTTTACCGGCTTCTATACGGACGTGCTGAACCCGGCGGGCCACGACTTTACCCTGACGGGCCCGGCCAATGGCGGCAAGGCCACCGACACCGGTTATGAAGTGTCGCTGCAACAGCCTCTGGCGGACGGTTTTGGCTATATCCTGAACTTCACCAATTCCAACGGCAAGGCCAAGGGCGGCGGTGCAATCGATGGCAATTCGAAGTACACCTACAATGCGACTGTGTACTACGAAAACTCGAAGCTGTCGGCGCGTCTGGCCTACAATTTCCGTTCCAAGTTCCAGTCGGGTATCGACCGCGCCACGCCCATGTGGCAGGACGATTACGGCAGCCTGGATGCTTCGGTCAGCTACAATATTACCGATCACATCGCCTTCTCGCTTGAGGCGCAAAACCTGGGTGACAGCAAGCTCTACTACTTCGTCGGCGATCCCAGCATCCCGCGCGCCTATTATGATT
This sequence comes from Asticcacaulis sp. EMRT-3, assembly GCF_030027245.1. Classification (NCBI taxonomy): domain Bacteria; kingdom Pseudomonadati; phylum Pseudomonadota; class Alphaproteobacteria; order Caulobacterales; family Caulobacteraceae; genus Asticcacaulis; species Asticcacaulis carbonis. The sequence continues at coordinate 1,554,312 of NZ_JASERT010000001.1, read as the reverse complement.
ACGGCCAGACCTTCTATGCGGGCTTCCGTTTCAAATACTAGGTCATGATGATATTTGTTTGCATCGCTTGGAGCGTTTCCCCAAAAAGTGGATCCACTTTTTGGATAAGGAAGAGCGATAAAACAAAAACTTAGAGCGCCGATCTGATTATATCAGATCGAAAAGCGCTCTAACTCCCTTCTCCCCTTAAAAAAGGGGAGAAGGTGGCCTGAACGGAGTGAAGGCCGGATGAGGGGCTTGGTGGCTACATCAAGATTGGCCCCTCACCCGGTCGCCATCGCTTTGCTCAGGCTCCCGTCCTCTCCCCTTATTAAGGGGAGAGGGGAAGACAGCGATTCAAACCCAAGTCATCTAAGACATACCTTGCCCAAGGCAGCGATAGTTATCAGCAGGCCCCGTCCGCAGACGGGGCCTGCTTTTTTATGCACGATAGCCCAACTCTTCGATCAGCGGCGCCAGCCTGTCGATCAGCGGTTCGAGGTGGCGGCGATAGGGTTTCCAGCGCCCGATGGAGCGGTTATTGAGCGGTCTTGTCACCTGCGCGTAAGACGGTGTGGGGGCGTGGCGGCGGTTCTCATGGAAGCGCAAACAGGCCTCATGGAAGCCGAGATCGAGCTGGCCTAATATGCGTAAGGTATGGCCGCGCTGGTCGGCGACGAAATCCTCATAACGCACGGTGATGACCGGCGTTTCCAGCGCCTCGTCATAGTGGCGGTTGAGGGCGTGCATGGCCAGCATGTGGTCGGCGATGGTATCGGGGCTGTAGGCCGCCTCATAGCCGTGGGTCAGGTTGTGCGACAGCATCGACAACAGCACATCGAGCGGATGGCGCACCATGCGCAGCACGGCGGCCTGAGGAAAGGCGATGCGGATCAGCGGCAGATAGACGTCATTGAGCGGCATCTTGTCGGTAAAAAAGCGCACGCCCGTGCTGAGGCCGCTGATGCTGGCGCGGTTGAGATAGTCGTCGCGCATCAGGCCGGGGAAATGACGCAGATCGGCAGCCAGGGTTTGGGTGATCTTGTCGGGAAATGGCTGATCACCGGGCAGGTTGGCGCGGATCATCTCCTGCCAGGCATGGGCAAAGCGCAGTTCGCCACCCGCCGCCACATCGGGATGAGCGCTCAGCATCTGCTCGATCAGGGTGGTGCCCGAACGCGGGAACCCGAGGATGAAGACGGGCTGGGCCACATCCTTGCGTTGGGTGGCTTTCGGCAGGCGCATCAGGGTGTCGTGTGTGAAGACCCGCTTCAGCCCGTCAAATTCCGCCTGCACCGCCGCCGCGTCATAACCAAGCCGCATCTCAGAGGCCAGCTTCGTCTTGGCGCTGACAAAAGCCTGCCAGGCTTCATCGTGGCGGCCCAGCTTGTCGAGCAGGCGGGCGCGGTCGAGCTGGGCCGGGCCCGCCAGCGGCGTTTTGGCGGCATCGATCAGGTCGAGCGCCGCCTGCGGCTGATCGCCATTGGCCAGATAGAGGGCGCGCAAAAGCGTGAAATCCTCGCCGGTGGTGCGGGCGATGGCCTCGGCGCGTTCGAGCCACTGATAGGCGTCGGCCATGTCGCGGCACGCCTCGAAACAGCGCGAGACATGCGCCATAATGATGGCTGATTTCGGCTCCAGCGCATGGGCGCGCAGCAGGGCATCGAGCGCTTCATCGACCTTGCCCTGATGATAGAGGTTGAGACCAAGATGGATCAGGATCTGCGCGTGCGGCCCGGCCAGTTCGAGGGCGCGGCGGTTATGCCATTCGGCGGCGGCCAGATCGTCGCGCTCGCCAAAGAGGACGCCGAGCTGCATATGGGCCTGCGGGTCGTCCGGACAGGCGATGACCGCCGCCCGCGCCGCCTGCTCCGCCGCCGCCGTCTGGCCGGTTGCGTGCAAAAGGCGGGTCAGGTCATTATGCGCCCAGTCGCAGGCCGGATCGCAGGCGATGGCCTGACGCATGACGGCTTCAGCCCCCTTCAGGTCGCCGCGTGCTTGCAGGATCACCGCCTTCAGTTCGAGGGCCAGCAGGTCTTCGGGGGCCTCATTGAGGCGCATACTGCACAGGCTTAAGGCGCCGGCGTGGTCACCGGCCTGAAACGCCTGCCGTCCTTTCAGGACGAGGGGGTGGAGAGACTGAGGCAAGGCCAGACCCCGGATACGCACGGACAAGGGTTCCGCGATTCGAAAGACTAACCGAGATTTCCGGAAAAATCCAACTGTGGTTGAGGGGGGTTCTGAACGTCTTGAACATGGGGTTCGGTAAACTTCCCTTTTCCCTGCGAGGCGAAGACGACCGGTGAGGGGCCTATGTTTGGTGGAATGCCCCTCACCCGGTTCGCAAGCGAACCACCCTCTCCCCACATGTGGGGAGAGGGGACGTAAGGTGTCTCGTTGCACAGTAAAACTTTACAGCGGCTGAAACGAAGGCGGCCGGTCGGCGGGGGCCTGGCCGAAGGCGGTGTTTGGCGTGTCGCCCATATTGAAATGCAGGGCACCACCCGCCATGATCTCGTCATGGCTGATCCACGACCGGCTGTGCGGGCGTCCATTCAGTGTGACGCTGCGGATATAGAGCTGGCGGTCGCTGGTATTTGAGGTGATGCGAAAGCTCTTGCCACCGGGCAGGGCGATGCTGGCCGAGGGGAACAGCGGCGCGCCCAACACATAGACGCCGCTGACCGGATCGACCGGATAGAAGCCGAGCGACGACAATATATACCAGGCCGACATCTGGCCGCAGTCCTCATTGCCCGCCATGCCATCGGGCGCGGCGCGATACTGGCTTTTCAGAATCTGGCGGATGCGCATTTGCGTCTTCCACGGCGCACCGGCATAGGCATAGAGATAGGCGATATGGTGGCTCGGTTCATTGCCATGCACATACTGGCCGATCATGCCGTCCATATCGGGCGGGGCGTCGGCGGGCAGGCTGGAATCGGCCTCGAACAGGGCGTCGAGCTTGGCGATAAAGGCCGCGTCGCCGCCGAACAGGCCGATATAGCTGTAAAGATCATGCTGATTGAGAAAGGTGGCCTGCCAGGCATTGCTTTCAGTATAGTCCCACCAGCGTTTCGGATCATGGCCCATGCTGCGCGGATCAAACGGCATGGCCCAGCTTCCGTCGCGCAGGCGCGGTCGCACGAACTGGAGCGTCGGGTCGAAGACATTGCGGTAATTGCCGCTGCGGGCGCGTAAGGCACGGGCATCTTCATCGGCTCCGGCCGCATGGGCAATATGGGCCATCGCCCAGTCGTCATAGGCGTATTCCAGCGTCTTGGACACCGACTGGCTTTCCTGATCGGCGGGAATATAGCCCAGATCACGATAGGTTTGCAGGCCGGGATAGGGGCGGGTGAAGGCCAGTGGGCGGTATTGCGCCCAGGCCGCCTGGGCATTGACGCCGGGCAGGCGTTTCTGGATCGCTTCGGCGATCACCACCGCCGAATGCCAGCCGATCATGCACGATGTCTCTATGCCCTGCAAAGGCCAGACGCACGGGCCGGACGGGCTTTGCGACGCCATGACGATCAGGTTTTCGGCATAACCGGCGGCGCGATCGGGCGCGATGATGGTCATCAGCGGGTGCCAGGCGCGATAGGTGTCCCACAGGGAATAGGTTGAAAAATTGGCCGCCACATTTCCCGTCAGCGGGTCGTTGACAGTATGGACCGCGCTGTCCATGCCGCGATAACGGCCATCCTGATCATAGAAGAGGGTGGGGGCGAGATGGGCGTGATACATGGCGGCATAAAAGATGCGCCGGGCGTCGCGGTCGGGTGTGTCGATGCGGATGGTTGACAGCATCGGCTCCCAGGCGGCGCGCGCCTTGGCGCGATAGCCGTCAAAGTCGAAATCGGGCATGTCGGCTTGCAGGTTTTGCAGCGCGCCGTCTATATCGACCGCCGAAATCCCCACCTTGACGATCAGCGGCTGGCTTAGAGCGTGTTCCGGTCTGATTGGATCAGATCGGCGCTCTAAGCTTTTGTTTTTACGCGCATCTGGATCCGAAACGTGCGTCACACTTTTCGGGATGCGCTCTAAGCTCTGACCGAAATTCAGCACCACCTTCAGGTGTCGGCCGGTGAGCGTGGTGACCGCCACGGCGGGGGTGTCGTCGCTGAAAAAAGCCACGGAGGTGACCGGCTGCGACAGTTTGAGCGCGAAATAGATCCAGCGGCCATAGGCCCATTGCTGCACCTGCCGCGCGCCGACAAGCGTGGTGGCGTCGCGCAGTTCCAGACTGGCCGTGGCGATGCGCGTCGGCGTTTCGGGGGCATCGCGGAAACCATGCGCCCAGTCGATCAGCAAACTGGCGTCCTTGCCGGTGGGGAAGCTGTAACGGTGCATACCGGCGCGCGCACTGGCCGTCAGTTCGGCCAGTATGCCTTCATCCGGCAGGAGAAGACTGTAATAGCCGGGTTCGGCGACTTCGTGCGTGTGGTCGAGGCGCGTGCGGTAACTGCCTGCGGGTTTGGCCAGCGTGCCGGGATCGAGCTTCACCGCGCCCACCTGCGGCACCACCAGCAGGTCGAGCATGTCGGAGGCCCCCGTGCCCGACAGATGGGTGTGCGAAAAGCCCAGCAGGGTGGCGTCGTCGTGATAATAGCCCGAACAGGCGTCCCAGCGGGCATTATCGGTGTCGGGCGAGAGCTGCACCATGCCAAACGGCACGGTCGCGCCCGGATAGACATGGCCGTGACCACCGGTGCCGATCATCGGATCGACGAGGGCCGACCAAGGCGGGCTTTGCGCCGCTCCCGCGCGCGGCAGAGCGGCGGCCAGACCCGCAGCGGCAATGCTGGCGAGCAGGGCGCGGCGGTCGAGCATGGCGTCCCCCTTGCTGGAAATGTCACACCTGCCTTGTGATCAGACTATGCACATATTTGAGCTTGGCCTGAATGGCTGGCGTCAGGATGAACGGATAAAGGTCGCGTTCGCCCATCGAATGGTGGATCGAATTGAGCGCCAGGCTGAGCGGGATCCACACCTCGGCGATGCGGTCGAAATCGAGCACCGTATAGGGATCGAAGCCGGCCTGCGCCGCCAGTTCGGTATGGGCCATCGGGGCCAGGGCGATGCCGTAAATATGGGCGGTTTCGAGCGAATCGACGATGTGCAGCACATGGGCGAAGCATTCGGCGAAATCCTCCCAAGGATGGGTGGTGGCGTAGAAGCTGATATAATGATCGCCCCAGCCCGGCGGCGGGCCTTCGTGATAATGGCGCTCCAGTGCCTCGGCATAGTCGTCGCGTTCGTCACCGAAGATGGCGCGGAAACTGTCGAGCTTGTTCTGATCGCGCACCAGCTTATTCCAGATGAAATGGCCCGTTTCGTGACGGAAATGGCCAAGCAGGGTGCGGTAGGGCTCGTTCATCAGCTCGCGCTGCTGTTCGCGCGTCAGGTCATCGGCCTCGGCGTTGCGGATGACGATATGGCCTTCGTCATGACCGATCACAGCGGGCTTGCAGGCACCATCGGGCGTAATCTCGTCGTTTTTGAGATCGAACAAAAGCCCGCCTTGCGGGTCTTCGCGGCGCGTCGGATGGGGCAGGTTCCAGCGCAGGAAGGAATAGAAGAGATGACGCTGGGCCTCGGCGATGCGCCGCCAGCGCTTCAGGCCCAGCTCGGTATTGGGGTCGGGCACCAGACCATTGTGGCGGCAGGCCTGACAGAAATTCTCAGGCTCGTCTTCGGGCACCAGCCAGTTGCAGATGTCCCAGGCGGCATTGGCGCAAAAGCGATAGACGAATTGCGGTTCATCGACGCGCCGCCAGCGCTCGGCCACGCGCGGATCGGCGGTGACAGCGTAAAGCCCCAGCGCTTCGGGCACAAAGCCGAGGCGGAACCCGCAGTTCAGGCAGACCCGATTATCGAAATGGATCGGATTGCCGCAATGATCACAGCGAAAGAGACGCATGAAGCCCTTTATTTTCCCTGCCAGATCTCCGGGTGAGCATCGATATAGGCCATCAGTTCGTCGGACAGGGTTTTATCATCGTGGATGGTGGGGTGGGAGTCGCAGCCGCCGAACGATAGGTTATTCATCGGCAGGAAGGCGATGCGGCGCATCCCCTTGCTTTGTAAGGTGGCCATAACCTTTTTGGCTTCCGACTGGATTTCTCCGTCCACCTGATCGGTGGCCATCAGGATAAAGCTGGCCTGCGGGTTCCGGGCGCGCAAATCCTGCACGAACTTGACATAGGTGGCTTCATAATCGGCGTGCAGCGCATCGCGCGTCGGCCATTTTTCACCCGGATGCAGCGGCGTGGTGAAGTCATTGGTGCCAAGTCCGATCACGATGAGCTGCGGCTTCCAGTCGGGATCGTTATACTTTGTTTGCTTGTCGAACAGGACATAGGGCCAGGCCACCGGCACCGGATCGCCCGCCGAGCCATTATAGTTGCGCACAATGCCGCGCCCGGAGATAGCGTTGATCTGGTAGTCGGCATGGTAATGTTGGGCGGTCAACGGCCCGAAAGCCTGCGAGGTGTCGGTGCTGGCCCAGACCTCTTCGCGTGTACAGCCCGTCTTAGGCGACGAATTGCCATAGCCGACCGTGTAGGAATCGCCGATGAACTCCATCTGGCGGGTGTGTGGTGCGGGCGCGGGCAGGGCATCGGCGGCTTCGGGTACGGTCACGCCGTCAAAGTGCGCGGGCGTCGTCTGGTCTTCGGTGGCGCGCTCAATGCGTAAAAGGTGGTCGCCATCTGGCGCGCTCAGCTCGACGATGGGCGTGGCCGAGGCCAGCACGGTCTGGGTCTTCAGACCGTCGAGATAGACGTTGAAAATATCATGGCTGGGCGCGAAGTGGATCGTGGCGGCGGTGCCCTTGAAGCGGCCCTCGAAATAGACGCCGGGCCACTGAAAGACGTAACCATTGTCAGTGTGGACAACGCGCCCGCCGGTCGTCAGGGATAAGGGCGCTTCTGCCTGCGCCGCACCGGCCAGCATGAGTGCCGCAATGGCTAGCGAAGCCGTCCATGTCCGTTTGTGTCCCATGACCTGCATCGTTTCAACTCCGTGTGTTTGGCCGGACTATTTCAGCGCAGCGGCGCAGCGTCAAGGCGTGAAGACTTAAACCAGCAAGACACCCCACCACCACGAGCCATTCTTGATGTGGCCTCTAATGACCGCCTCTTATACCTCCCCATCTGTGATGGGGAGGGGGACCGCAAGCGTAAGCGCAGCGGTGGTGGGGGTTCTTGCTTGCTATTCTGACGTATAAAAAAACCGCCCCATTAGGAGCGGCTTTCTTATCTTTAAAAGGGGCAAATGGGGGAAAGATCGTCCCCCCCCTATGACGAATTATGACGAATTACGCCATCGCCTGAGTCAGGTTTTCGCTGATCTTGTCGAGGAAGCCCTCAGTGGTCAGCCAGCCCTGCTTGTCGCCGACCAGCAGCGCCAGATCCTTGGTCATGTAGCCGCTTTCGACCGTGTCGATACACACTTTTTCGAGCGTGGCGGCGAACTTGGCCAGTTCGGCATTGTCGTCCAGCTTGGCGCGGTGCGCCAGACCTTGCGTCCAGGCGAAGATCGAGGCCATCGAATTGGTCGAGGTGGCTTCGCCCTTCTGGTGCTGGCGGTAATGGCGCGTCACCGTGCCGTGGGCGGCTTCGGCTTCCATGATCTTGCCATCGGGGGTGACGAGGGCCGAGGTCATCAGGCCAAGCGAGCCATAGCCCTGCGCCACCGTGTCGGACTGCACATCGCCGTCATAATTCTTACAGGCCCAGACGAAACCGCCCGACCATTTCAGCGCCGAGGCGACCATGTCGTCGATCAGGCGGTGCTCATAGGTCAGGCCGGCGGCCTTGAACTGATCGGCATATTCGGCGGCGAAGACTTCGGCGAACAGATCCTTGAAGCGGCCGTCATAGGCTTTCAGGATGGTGTTCTTGGTGGACAGATAGACCGGATAATTGCGCGCCAGACCATAGCCGAACGAGGCGCGGGCGAAATCGCGGATCGAATCGTCGAGATTATACATGCCCATCGCCACGCCAGCGCCGGGGAATTTGAACACTTCATATTCCTTGACCGTGCCGTCATCGCCTTCGAACTTCATCGTCAGCTTGCCAGCGCCGGGCACCAGAAAATCGGTGGCCTTGTACTGGTCGCCGAAAGCATGGCGGCCAATGATGATCGGCTGGGTCCAGCCCGGCACGAGGCGCGGCACGTTCTTGCAGATGATCGGCTCGCGGAAGACAACGCCGCCCAGGATGTTGCGGATCGTGCCGTTCGGGCTCTTCCACATCTTCTTAAGGCCGAATTCTTCCACGCGGGCTTCATCGGGGGTGATGGTGGCGCATTTGACGCCGACGCCATAGTGCTTGATCGCCTCGGCGGCGTCGATCGTCACCTGATCGTCGGTTAAGTCGCGGTTTTCCATGCCGAGATCGAAATATTTCAGATCGATGTCGAGATAGGGGTGGATCAGCTTGTCCTTGATAAGCTGCCAGATAATGCGGGTCATTTCGTCGCCGTCGAGATCGACGACCGGATTCGCAACCTTGATTTTCGCCATAGAGGGAATGTCCTTTTGCAGGGGCCAGAGCCTGCCCGCAAGACACACAGGGTCAGAGCGGGCGGCTAACGCAAGCCCTATAAACGAAAAGGCGGTGCGCGCAAATAGCTCAATTGCGGCAAACTGGCCCGTGAGGCGGGGGGCATTGAAATCGAAACGCTTCCCTCTCCCCTCATGAGGGGAGAGGACGGGAGTTAAGCAAAGCGAAAACGACCGGGTGAGGGGCGTAAACTCTGTGAATTAAGCCCCTCATCCGGCCTTCGTTACACTCAGGCCACCTTCTCCCCTCATGAGGGGAGAAGGGAAAGGTACGCAAACGGCATTCTGCTTCTAGGCTGTTTTTAGGCGTCACCGTCCAGCAGATCGCCCAGCCGGTCAAGCTTCTGCTCCAGCGGCGAGCGGCGGTTGCTGATCCACAGTTTGAGCGCCTCCAGACCGGGCTGATCAAGCTGGCAGGTGCGGGTGCGCCCGATCTTCTCGGTTTTGACGAGGCCCGCCTCTTCCAGCACCTGCACATGCTGGCCGACGGCGGTGAGGGTGACGCCTAAGTGCTCGGCCAGTCTGGAGACAGACAGGGGCGCATCGGTCACGGCCTCGACCAGCGCGCGCCTTGTGGGATCGCCGAGAGCATAAAAGACGCGCGCCACATCCGGTATCAAAGAGCGTCTCCCAGCTTATCCAGCAAGGCGCGCCAGCCATGTTCGCGCATGTCTGATCCATCGGCGTGTTCGAAAAAAGCGCCCTGATGGGTGACGGTCAGGCGCGTGCCGTCGCCTTCGGCGGCAAATTCAAACGTCAGCAGCGATGAAGAAAAGACACGGCCATTCATCGCCATGTTCGAGCCGGTAACGATGCGGGCATCGGGCACAATATCGAGCCACAGGCCTTCGGTGGTGAGGATCGCACCCGGAAACGGCGTGTCATCGCCCATCACCGTTTTTGACCGTTCATGGCCGCCGACGCGGAAATCCATGTCGAGGCCATTACGGGCATACCAGCGGGCCTTCAGCGCCGGATCGGCAAAGGCGGCGAACACATGAGCGGGCGGCTTGGGATAGGTTTTTTCGATAACGAAGGTGGCGTGGACGGCGGCTTCGGTCATGATGGTGTCTCCATTATGAAGTGATGACTTCAGTATGGGGTTTGCAAGATAATAGTCAAGCCAAAACTTCAGTATTTGACCTGAACGCCGCAGCCGCTATAAGCCGCCCCTATGAAAGACTCCCGCCCCGCCCCGCCGCTTGATCCGGCCTTAACCCTGCCGTGCGTCATCCTTGATCGCCCGCAAATGGCCGAAAACATCGGCGCTGTGGCGCGCGTCATGGCCAATTTCGGTCTGCGCGAACTGCGTCTGGTGGCGCCGCGTGACGGCTGGCCGCAGGAACGCGCCTGGGCCATGTCGTCGGGGGCCGCATGGCCGCTCGATGAGGCGAAGGTGTTCGCCACCGTGGCCGAAGCGACCGCCGATCTGAAATATGTTTATGCCACCACGGCGCGCCCGCGCGAAACCCTTCTGCCGGTGATCACTCCGCGTCAGGCGGCTGCGCAAAGCTGGGGGCAGGCGCATCAGCATATGGCCACCGGGCTTCTGTTCGGGGCCGAGCGGGCAGGGCTGGAAACCGCCGATATTGCGCTCTGCCACGCCATTGTCACCATTCCGGTCGATCCGGCCTTTCAGAGCCTCAACCTGGCCCAGGCCGTCAATATCGTGCTCTACGAATGGCGCTTGCAGGTGACCGATGCGCCCAAGCCCGCCTTCACGCAGAATTTCGACGAACCCGCCGATATGAAGCACATGCACGGGCTTTATGGCCATCTCGAAGACGAGCTGGAGGCGTCGGGCTTTTTCTTTCCGCCGGAAAAGAAGGAGTCGATGGTGCGCAACCTGCGTGTGGTGCTCAACCGGGCGCAGATGACCGAGCAGGAGATCCGCACCTGGCGCGGTGTGGTGACGGCCCTGACCAAGGGGCGCGGTCGGGTGCTGGCGAAACTGGCTGAACGAAAGAAAGAGACGGAATAGGTTGGCCATCACCCTCTATATCGACGCCGACGCCTGCCCGGTGAAGGACGAAACCTATAGGGTGGCGGCGCGCTATGGGCTCGTCACCTTCGTCGTGTCCAACAGCTTCATCCAGATACCGAAATCGGACGCCATCCGGCGCATGATCGTCGAGGCCGGGCCCGATATTGCCGATGACTGGATCGCCGATCAGGTGGCAGCGGGCGATGTGGTGATCACCAATGATATTCCGCTGGCCGGGCGGGTGCTGGAAAAAGGCGCCCACGCCATCGCCGCCAATGGCCGCGCCTTTACGCCCGACAGTATCGGTGCGGCTCTGGCCCAGCGTGCCCTGATGGAGCATATCCGCTCGACCGGCGAAATCACCGGCGGGCCGCCGCCCTTTTCCGCCGCCAGCCGCTCGCAGTTTTTGCAAACCCTCGATCAGGTGATCACGCGCGAGATGCGGCTTAAGCGCTGATAAGTCTTTATTTTGTCACTCTTCCTTTATCCAGAAAAATGGGGCTTATCCAAAAAGTGGAACCACTTTTTGGGGAAACGCTCTATTGCGCCGGGAACTCAAGCTGGCTGACATCATAACCGAGGCTCTGCGCCTTCTGCACCATCACGGCGCGCTCGGCATCCGAAGGCACGTTGCGGCTGTAGATCCACAGATTGTGCATTTTCGGATCGGCACTGATGAACCAGCTATGATCGGGCGCTTCGTACAGCGTCCAGTAGTTGAAGGTGATGAAGAAGGGGTAGTGTACGCTTAATTGTGCATTGCCCGCGCCTGCATCCCGCAAGACGCCGCGGCCATGTATGACCTTCAGCTTGCCATCGGGCGTGTGGTCGTGGCAACCATCCTCAACGGCGACCTCGCCGGGTTTGGTGCCGGGTGTATAGGTGGTGTAACCAGCCACACAGTTATTGGTGATCCACATCGGATGACGGGCGATTTCCAGCCAGGTGCCGCTATAATGAGCCATGTCGATGGTGGGCGTCTGGGCGGCGGGGCCGACGGCCAACGGCACGCTGGCGCAGCCACTCAACAGGACGGCACTGATCAGAAACGGAAAAGCTTTGCGCATATCGGCCTCATAAGGATGTGCCCGGAACAGGCTGTATGATATGTACGCTTCACCATCCGTAACGGATGTGTTTGCCGTCACGGCGCAATATTAAAGAGGCCCCATGTTGTATCTGATTATCAAGGCTTTGGTGTCGGGCGCGATCATCGCGGCGGTGTCGGAAATCGCCAAGCGCCTGCCGGCTTTCGGCGCGCTGGTCGCCTCGCTGCC